>NZ_CAXUTF020000006.1:0-328207 GCF_964254315.1 Allobosea sp. LjRoot90 | reverse complement strand
AGACGCCCTCGGTGTTCCCGGTCTTGCGCCCGCCACCGCAGCCGGAACCTTACCAGCAGAGGCAGAGGAAAAGTTACAAGGTGTTCGGACTGGAAACGTTGGCCGGAGCCTGACCTTGCGGTTAGCGTCCGCGGCTCTGGTCAAGCGGCCTACACCTCACCCTACCCTCTCCTTACAGGAGAGGGTTCCCGCGCTTCGCGGCGACGGGTGAGCATCTAATCGCTTGCTCCGCCCGGGATGACTCGCGCTCGGCTAGTACAGCGTCGCCTTGACCCGCTCGGGCAGCGCCTTGTCATAGGCCTCGCCGTCGAACGCCTCCGCCGCTGCCCGAGACGAAATCTCCCGCAGGATCGTCCCCGCGCTTGGCAGTGTCCGCTTGTCGACCTGTGTCGCCGGGTTCCAGAGATCCGCGCGCACCACCGCCCGCGAGCACTGGAAATAGGCCGCCTCGACAGTGACGACGATCACGCAGGCCGGCAGCTTTCCGGCCATCTCGAAGCGCGCGCACAGCTCCGGCTCGGTCGACAGCACGGCGGTACCGTTGACGCGCAGGGTTTCGCCGTATCCGGGGATCAGAAAGAGCATTCCGATTCGATTGTCAGACAGAAGATTCTTCAATGAATCAAGGCGGTTATTGCCTCTTCGGTCTGGAATCAGCAGCGTTTTGGCGTCGCTGACCGCAACGAAGCCCGGCAGATCCCCGCGCGGCGAGCAATCCAGGCCATCAGGACCGTTGGTCGCGAGCACGAAAAACGGCGAGGCTGCGATGAGCGCGCCGTAGTTGGCATCAATGTGATCGATCTCCTTGATCACCGAAGCCGGCGCGATCGGGTTCGGGTAGAGCGCGGCGAGCTGATCGAGCGAAGTGATGCAGTGCGCGGTCATGCCAGTCTCCGGATGTCAATAAGTCTAGACTATTCTGTTTAGCTGCACTGCACCAGAGGGACCGCTCAAAAAGAAACGCCCCGCATCCTGCGATGCGGGGCGTCTGATTCACGTGAAACGCTCAGCGTTTCGGGCGCCTCAGTTTTCGGCGCCCTGGCGCTCGCGGGACTTCTCGGCGTCGCGCTCGGCCTTGAGCTTCTCGGTGATGTCCTCGCCGGTGGTCTGGTCGACGACCTTCATTGACAGGCGAACCTTGCCGCGCTCGTCCATGCCGAGGAACTTGACCTTGACCTTCTCGCCTTCCTTGACGACGTCCGAAACCTTCTGGACCCGGTTGGGGGCCAGCTCGGAGATATGGACGAGGCCGTCCTTGGCGCCGAAGAAGTTCACGAACGCGCCGAACTCCATGACCTTCACGACGGTGCCGTCATAGATCATGCCCGGCTCGGCCTCGGAGACGATCGACTTGATCCACTTGATCGCCGCTTCGATCGACTTGCCGTCGGCCGAGGCGATCTTGATGGTGCCATCGTCCTCGATGTTGACCTTGGCGCCGGTCTTCTCGACGATCTCGCGGATGACCTTGCCGCCGGAGCCGATGACTTCGCGGATCTTGTCGACCGGGATCTTCATCGTCTCGATGCGCGGGGCATACTCGCCGAGCTGGCCACGGGCCACCGAGAGTGCCTTGTTCATCTCGACGAGGATGTGGTCGCGGCCGCCCTTGGCCTGGTCGAGAGCGACCTTCATGATCTCCTCGGTGATGCCGGCGATCTTGATGTCCATCTGCAGCGAGGTGATGCCCTCGGACGTGCCGGCCACCTTGAAGTCCATGTCGCCGAGATGGTCCTCGTCGCCGAGGATGTCGGAAAGCACCGCGAAGCGCTCGCCTTCCAGGATCAGGCCCATGGCGATGCCCGCGACCGGCGCCTTCAGCGGCACGCCGGCATCCATCAGCGCCAGCGAGGTGCCGCAGACGGTGGCCATCGAGGAGGAGCCGTTCGACTCGGTGATCTCCGAGACGACGCGGATCGTGTAGGGGAATTCCGACTTCGCCGGCAGCATCGGACGGATGGCGCGCCAGGCGAGCTTGCCATGGCCGATCTCGCGACGGCCGGGCGAACCCATGCGGCCAGCTTCACCAACCGAATAGGGAGGGAAGTTGTAGTGCAGCAGGAAGGTCTCCTTGTAGGTGCCTTCCAGCGAGTCGATGTACTGCTCGTCGTCGCCGGTGCCCAGCGTGGTCACGACCAGCGCCTGGGTCTCGCCGCGGGTGAACAGCGCCGAACCGTGGGTGCGCGGCAGGATGCCGGCTTCCGAGACGATCTTGCGGACCGTCTTGAGATCGCGGCCGTCGATGCGGACACCGTCGTCGAGGATGGTCCAGCGCACGACCTTGGCCTGGGCTTCCTTGAACTGGCCGCCGACCTGCTCCTTGGTGAAGGTCGTCTTGCCGTCCGGCGTGTCCGAGATCAGCGAAGCGACCTTGGCTTTGGCGGCGTCCAGCGCCTTGTAGCGCTCGGCCTTGGTGGTGATCTTGTAGGCGGCGCGGATATCCGCATCGACCAGCTTGAGCACGGCCTCGAGCACGACGGAGTTGTCGGCCGGGGTGTAGTCGCGCGGCTCCTTGGCGGCCTTCTCGGCCAGGCGGATGATGGCGTCGATCACCGGCTGGAAGTGCTTGTGGCCGAACATCACGGCGCCGAGCATGATCTCCTCGGAGAGCTGCTTGGCCTCCGACTCGACCATCAGGACGGCGTCGGGCGTGCCGGCGACGACGAGGTCGAGCTGCGATTCCTTGATCTCGTCGACCAGCGGGTTGAGCTTGTAGGCGCCGTCGAAATAGCCGACGCGGGCAGCGCCGACCGGGCCCATGAAGGGCACGCCGGACAGCGTCAGCGCAGCGGAGGCGGCGACCATCGCGACGATGTCGGGATCGTTCTCGAGGTCATGCTGCAGCACGGTGCAGACGACCTGCGTCTCGTTGCGGTAGCCCTCTACGAAGAGCGGGCGGATCGGCCGATCGATCAGGCGGGAGACCAGTGTCTCCTTCTCGGTCGGGCGTCCTTCGCGCTTGAAATAGCCGCCGGGGATGCGGCCGGCGGCGAAGGTCTTTTCCTGGTAATTCACGGTCAGCGGGAAGAAGTCGATCCCAGCCTTGGGCGTCTTGGCGGAGACGACGGTCGCGAGCACCACGGTCTCGCCATAGGTGGCGAGCACGGCGGCGTCGGCCTGCCGGGCGATCTTGCCGGTTTCGAGGACGAGCTTGCGGCCGCCCCAGATCAGTTCTTCGGTTTGAACATCGAACATGGATATGTCTTTCGGTCGGATGCGATCCGTCCGGCGTCGCTCGAGCCCATGGGCAAGACGGCGGAACGTCCGGGATATGCTCGAAAGAAGCGGCGCCCGGGCGCTCGGCGATCCTGCCATGGACGTCGCTGACGCCGGCGGATCATGCGGTGGGCCGCCCCATGCGGTCGCCGCACTGAATGGGGAACGTCGCGTCATTGCGGCGCTCCCGGGATGGGGCCGATCATTCGGCCTCTAGCAGAACCGCCCGGAGCAGCGAGGCACCGGGCGGGATTCGGTCTCGATCAGCGGCGGATGCCGAGCTTCTCGATCAGTGTCTTGTAGCGCGCTTCTTCCCTGCCCTTGAGGTAGTCGAGCAGCGAACGGCGCTGCGACACCATCTTGAGCAGACCGCGGCGCGAATGGTTGTCCTTGGTATGCGACTTGAAGTGGCCGGTCAGGTTGTTGATGCGCTCCGTCAGGATCGCGACCTGGACTTCCGGCGAGCCGGTGTCGTTCGGCTTGGTGGCATGTTCCTTCATGAGCGCGGTCTTGCGCTCGGCAGTAATCGACATCGTCATGTCCTTTGGTTCGGTGTTGATCTGGCGGGCCAGGCCGGGATGTCGTCCAGCAAGGTCCGAAGCCCGCATCCGCCTCATCACGGAAGGGATGCGCAGCCGGCCATCGGGCCGGTTGCCCGGGCATATACACGAAACTGGCGGAAAGGCTAGCGTGCAGCGTCGTGGCGGGGAGAAGAGCATGCAGCAGCTCGAGGAAAGACGGGCCGTGCGCGCACTCATTCTCACGCCGGAACGGGAGACCTTGCTCTTCCGCCTGCGGCCGCCGGGAGAGGCGAGATGCTTCTGGATCGCGCCGGGCGGCGGGCTCAATCACGGCGAGACGATCGAGGACGGCCTGAGGCGCGAGCTCCGCGAAGAACTCGGGCTGGTCGAATTCCGGATCGGTGCGCTGGTCTGGCGCCGCCACCATACCTTCGATTGGGGCACCCGACGGATATCGCAGCGCGAGGAGTATCGCATCGTCGAGGTCGCTCGCTTCGATCCGGTCATGGCCGACCAGGTCGAGGCGCAGAATGTCGTCGAGCACCGCTGGTGGCCGATTGCCGAGTTGGGCAACGTCCGCGAACCGCTGACGCCGTTGAGCCTATCGGCGATCCTGGCGCGATATCTGGCTGAGGGCGCGCCCGATCCGGTTCCGCCCGAGGAAGTGCTGATGGACGACGAGCCAGCTCGCTGACTGCGAGCACCGCCCGCCGGAACCTCTGCCGGCTCCACAGGTTGACTCGCCGCAGGTCTCCAAACCGGGGTCGAGTATCATGCCAGCCATGCCGAAGGACCGTCTTATCGCCGCACTTGGCGCCCAGCTCTGGGCTGAGCGCGAAACCCGCGACGCGCTTGCCGACGTGATCGCCAACGGCCAGCTCGACCGCGAGGTGCTGCTGGCGATCCTGTCCGATCCGGTGCCGGTCGTGACCCGTGACGAGATCGTCCGGGCCGAGGCTTGGCTGCGCGGCCTGCCGCCGGCCTTTCCGGCCCGCCCGGCACTGAGGGCGGCCTGATGGCGCCCCGCCCGGCCTGGAAGGGCTATCTCAAGCTCTCGCTGGTCTCCTGCGCCGTCGAGCTGACCTCGGCGACCGACCATAGCGAGAAGGTCTCCTTCCGCGTCATCAACCGCAAGACCGGCAATACGGTGCGCCGTCAGTACATCGACAGCGTCAGCGGCAAGCCGGTCGATTCCGACGACGAGGTCAAGGGCTACGAGATCGGCGGTGACGAGTACCTCCTCATCGAGGAGGACGAGATCGACGCGGTCCAGATCGAGAGCTCGCATACGCTCTCGATCGAGCAGTTCGTCGATCATGCTGCGATCCCGCAGATCTATTTCGACCAGCCCTATTACCTCAGCCCGTCCGACGAAGTCTCGGAAGAAGCCTTCGCCGTGATCCGCGAGGCGATGGCGAAGCAGAAGAAGGCCGGCATCGCCCGCATCGTGCTCTATCGCCGCGAGCGGCCGGTGATGATCGAGCCTTTCGACAAGGGCCTGCTCCTGACCACGCTGCGCTACGACAAGACCGTGCGCCAGCCGGACGAGATTTTCGACGGCCTGCGCAAGGGCAAGCTCGACGAGGAGCTGGTCGATCTTGCCACCCACATCATCGAGAAGAAGCAGGCGAAGTTCGATCCGAGCGGCTTCGAGGATCGTTATGAAGAAGCTTTGCTCGAACTGATCGAGGCCAAGCGCAAGGGCAAGAAGCCGCCGGTCGCGAAGCCGGCCGAGCGTCCCGCCAATGTCGTCAACCTGTTCGATGCGCTAAAGAAGAGCCTCGGTGAGGAGGGCCGCCCGCCCGCCAAGTCAGGGGCTCCCGCCAAGAAGCCATCGGCTGCAGGCAAGTCCACTAAAAAGCCCGCTGCCGGCAAGGCCAGGAAGAGCGCCTGACGCGCGTCGGAGGGCGCCATGGCCAATCTCGACCTCTATCGTTCGAAGCGCGATTTCTCCCGCACCCGCGAGCCGAAAGGTGCCGCCGGCCGCCGAAAGGCAGCTCAGGCCGGCGGTGCCTTCGTGATCCACAAGCACGCCGCCCGCCGCCTGCATTACGATCTCAGGCTCGAGCATCACGGTGTGCTCTGGTCCTGGGCCGTGACGCGCGGGCCGAGCCTCGATCCGGAAGAGAAGCGCCTCGCTGTCCATGTCGAGGACCATCCGCTCGAATACGGCTCGTTCGAAGGGACGATTCCGGAGGGCGAGTATGGCGCTGGCTCTGTCATTGTCTGGGACGAGGGCAAATGGATCCCGGAAGGCGATCCCGTCCGCGGCATGGAGAAGGGCCACCTCGCCTTCACGCTCGAAGGTCACAAGCTGGCCGGCCGCTGGCATCTGGTACGCTTGAAGCCCCGCCGTGGCGAGAAGCGCGACAACTGGCTGCTGATCAAGGTCGACGACGATTGCGCCCGTGACGACGAGGACATTCTGGAGACCGCGCCGGATTCGGTGGCATCCGGCAAGAGTGTCGAGGACGTCGGCAAGGATCGCAATGCCGACATCCGGTCGACCGATGAAAAGCCCGCGATAGGGCGCAAGCCCAAAATTGCCGAGCCCAGAACAACAAAAGCGAAGACAACAAAAGCGAAGACGGCAAAAGCCAATCCGGCCGGGCGCCCGGCAAAGACCGAAGGGGAGCCGCTGCCGCGCTTCGTCGAGCCTTGTCTGGCGACGTTGCAGGATAAGCCGCCGACGGGCGAGGCCTGGCTGCACGAGGTCAAATTCGACGGTTACCGGTTGCAGGGCAGGATCTCTGCCGGAAAGGTCAAGTTGCTCACGCGGACCGGGCTCGATTGGACGGAGCGCTTCGGCAGCGGGATCGCCGATGCTCTCGCGGAGCTGCCCTGCGAGACCGCGCTGATCGACGGCGAGGTCGTGGCGCTGGGAGAAAACGGCATCTCCTCCTTCTCCGCCCTCCAGGCAGCCTTATCGGACGGCGAGACCGCGAGCCTCGTCTTCTTCGCCTTCGACCTGCTCCATCTCGACGGCGAGAATTTGAAGGGCGAGCCGCTTCTCGCCCGCAAGGAGCGATTGCAGGAGCTGCTGCAGGCTGCCGGGCCGGAGTCGCCGCTGCGTTATTCCGAGCATTTCGTCGAGCCGGGCCAGACCATGCTGCGTCATGCCTGCCGCATGGGGCTGGAGGGCGTGATTTCCAAGCGTGCCGAGGCGCCCTACCGCAGCGGCCGCGGGCGCGACTGGATCAAGTCGAAATGCACGCAGCGCCAGGAGTTCGTCATTGCCGGCTATGTGCCGTCGAAGGCCTCGCGCAACCAGCTCGGCTCGCTCGCCCTCGGCTATCACGAGGATGACGAGCTCAAGCCCGCCGGCCGGGTCGGTACCGGCTTCACCCGCAGCTCGGCCGCTGCACTGAAGAAAAAGCTCGATGCCATCGCCGCGGAAGCTTCGCCCTTTTCGGGCAAAGCCGGGCGCGAGCGTGGTATCGTCTGGGTCAAGCCCAGTCTCGTCGCCGAGATCGCCTTCGGCTCATGGACAGCCTCGAAAACCCTGCGGCATTCGGCATTTCTCGGCCTGCGCGAGGACAAGCCGGCGCAGGAGGTGATCGAGGAGAAGCCGGTCAAGGCCGGGGCGCAGACGTCACGAGCAGCAAAGCCCGCAGACAAGCGCGCGTCCGTTCCGGAGACCGCCGTGACGCTGAGCAATCCCGACAAGCCGCTCTGGCCCGATATCGGCTTCACCAAGCAGGATCTGCTCGACTATTACGCCAGCGTCTGGGAGCGCATGGCGCCCTTCGTGGTCGAGCGTCCGCTCAGCCTGCTGCGTGCGCCCGACGGCGTCGGCGGCCAGGTCTTCTTCCAGAAGCATGCCGGCGCCGGTCTGCACAAATCCGTCTCGCGGGTGAAGGACAAGGATGGCGAGGAGCTGCTCTTCATCCGCGATTTCGATGGCCTCGCCGCGCTGGTCCAGCTCGGCACGGTCGAGATCCATGTCTGGGGCGCGAAAGTCGATGCGGTCGATACGCCCGACCAGATCATCTTCGATCTCGACCCCGACCAGGGCGTGCCGATGGAGCGGGTGCGCGAGGCGGCGCTGACCGTGCGCCAGCGCCTGGATGAGCTTGGCTTCGAGAGCTTTCTCAAGACCTCGGGCGGCAAGGGCTTCCACGTCATGATGCCGCTGAAGCCCAAGGCGGACTGGGACGAGGTCAAGGGCTTTGCCCGCGATTTCGCCAAGGCGATGGAACAGGCCGAACCCAAGCTCTACACCGCGACCTTGTCGAAGAAGGCGCGCAAGGGCCGCATCTTCATCGACTATCTCCGCAATAGCCGCGGCTCGACCGCGATCGCGCCGTTCTCGACAAGAGCCCGCCCCGGCGCCGCCGTCGCCATGCCGGTCGCTTGGGAAATGCTGGAGAAGGGGCTGGCGCCCGATGCCTTCAAGGCGCCGGAGGTCACGAAGAACGGCCCACCGGACGACGCTTGGGCCGCGTTCTTCAAACCTAAGCGGTCTCTCAAGCGTTGATCAGGCGGCGATCTCGCCGCGGTCATAACGGCGCTGTGCCTCTTCGACCTCGCCGATATGGGCTTCGGCCCATTGCGTCAGTGCCGCGACCGTGCCGGCGAGCGTGTGTCCGAGCGGTGTCAGCGAGTATTCGACCGTGACAGGTACGGTCGGGAAGGCGCGGCGGGTGATCAGGCCGTCGCGCTCAAGGCTCTTCAGCGTCTGCGACAGCATCTTCTGCGAGATGTTCTCGATCTTGCGGCGCAGTACATTGAAGCGCAGCGTCTCCCGCTCGAGCAGGATCAGCACCAGCACCGCCCATTTGTCGCCGATTCGGTCGAGCACCTGCCTTGTCGGGCAGCGGGCGTCGAATGCGTCAGGGCGGTGCAGCATGGCAGGTTTCCGGCAGGTGACCTTGTGGCGTGAAAGTGCCTTCTTGAGCAAAAATCGCACATACGCCATCTGGTGTCCATTGGGATGTTGGTTCCCGTTGGATACCTAAGGACATTCGTCATGAAGATTGCTCTCATCGGCGCGACCGGTTTCATCGGTTCGCGCCTGCTCGCCGAGCTGACCAGCCGCGGCCATCAGGTCACCGCCATCGTCCGCAATCCGGAAAAGGTGCCGCAGGGCGCTGGCGTCACCGCGAAGGCTGGCGATGTCTACGACAAGGACGGGCTCGCGACCCTCCTCGCCGGCCATGATGCGGTGATCAGCGCCGTGCACTTCTCCGCGAGCGATCCGGCGACGCTGCTCGCAGCGGTGAAGCAGTCCGGCGTGAAGCGCTATCTCGTTGTCGGCGGCGCCGGCAGCCTGGAGGTCGCGCCCGGCGTGAAGCTGTTCGATACGCCGGAATTCCCCGCGATTTATCTCGATGAAGCCAGGAAGGGCGGTGCCTTCCTCGATCTGCTGAAGGGCGAGAGCGGCCTCGACTGGACCTTCCTCTCGCCCTCCGCCTTGATCGAGCCGGGCGAGCGCACCGGCCAGTTCCGCCTCGGCAAGGATCAGCTCCTGGTCGACGGCAAGGGTCAGAGCCGGATCTCGGCCGAGGACTATGCCGTCGCATTGGTCGACGAGCTGGAGACGCCGGCGCATGCGCGCCAGCGCTTTACTGTCGGCTATTGAGGCAGGACGCTTGGTCCTGCCCCAACGCCAGGGGCTTCACCGGCCAGATTGAATCAATCTGGTCGGATCGAGCTGCATGGTGCGGCGAAAGCGCTTCTCGCCGAAAGCGAGCTGGCCGCGGCGGAGTTCGCCGCTCCAGACATGGCCGGCATCGCTCTCGAAATAGAGCAGCGACGCATCGACCTCGTAGCGGCCGGCATGGCTAGGCGCCTGATCGCGCTGCTTGCCGAAGCGGCCATTGGGGCGAAGATCGAGCCGGATGGCGCCATCTTCGCTGATCCAGCGACCGAGCACGGCGAGCTCGGCTTTGGTCAATGGCTCCGGGAGCTCGAGATCGATCTCGAGCGGACGAACCACCGGCTTGGCCGGCGCGATGATCGACGCGATCGCGCCGAGCGATTGAATGACCTGGCTGAAGGGCATGATGTCCTCCTTTTGTTCAGGGTGTTGGGCGGTGCAGATAGCGCCGCCTCTGACAGGAACATGTCAGTAGTGACCGGCACAGGACGCCGGAGCATTCGCCCCTTGGGTCCGTTGTTCACCAACGCTGCCGGTATGCTCGGACAATGCACCGGCGGCGGCGAGACGCGGTAGATCGATCCGCCGCGATCATTGCCTGATCCTCCAGCGATGAGGCTAGGCCATCGCAAAACCCTGCCACTTCCTTATATGAAAGTCCGAAGCCGAGGCGGCTGCCCGTCGCCGGTGAAAGAGGATTCTCGCATGCGTCAGGTCGAGGAGCTCGCCGCACTGATCGCGCGTTTCGCGCCGACCGATGGCGTTCACATGACGACGATCTCGCGATTGAAGGTGGTCCGTCTCTCGCAGCCGAGCGAGCCGATGCATGGCCTGCACGAGCCGGCGCTCTGCATCATCGCGCAGGGCGCCAAGCAGGTGATCCTCGGTGACCGGATCTATCGCTACGATGCGGCCCACTGCCTCGTCGTCTCGCTCGATCTGCCGGTCATCGGCCAGGTGATCGAGGCGACGCCGGAAAAACCCTATCTCTGCGTCAAACTCGAGCTCGATCCGCTCGCCATCAGTGCGCTCATGCTGGAATCTGCGCCTTTCGCCGAGCGGGAGCTGTCGCCCGGTCCGGGTATGACGGTCAGCCCGATGACGCCGGCCCTGCTCGATGCCGTGATCCGGCTGACCGGCTTGCTGGCCGCGCCTGCTGACGTTCCGATGCTCGCGCCGCTGGCCGAGCGCGAGATCCTCTACCGCCTGCTGACCGGCGAGCAGGCGGCGCGCCTGCGCCAGATCGCGGTGGCGGAGAGCAAATTGCAGCAAGTCAATCGCGCCATCGGCTGGATCAAGCGCAATTACCGCAAGCCGTTCAGCATCGAGATCGTTGCGACGGAGGCACGGATGAGCCCCTCCGCGCTGCATCAGCATTTCAAGGCGGTGACGGCGATGAGCCCGCTGCAGTACCAGAAACAGCTACGCTTGCAGGAAGCCCGCCGGCTGATCCTGGCCAATGCGCAGGACGCGGCCTCGGCCGGGTTCGAGGTCGGCTATGAGAGCCCCTCGCAGTTCAGCCGCGAATACAGCCGGCTGTTCGGCGCCCCGCCGCTGCGCGATGTCGCCCGTCTGCGCGGCGGCGAAGCTGTCTTCAGCGGCTGAGCGGCCGGCTTAACAGCCCTTAGAACTCTTCCCAGCCGGCGTCGCCGGCGCGCGAATTGGCGGCTTTGCGGGCCGGCGCAGGGGCTGGCGCGCGCGGCTCGCGCCTCGGCGCCGCCTTCTGCTGCTCGAAGGCGGCCTCGGCGAGCTTGCGCAGGCGCTCGGGCTCGGAGCCGTTGCCGGCCGCGATCGCGGCGTTGTCGGCGGCGCGCAGGCGCGGCGAGGCGAAGGCGGCGGGGCTCGCGACCGGTGCGGCCCGGGCGCCGGTAGGCCCGCCCTCGCCGGTGCGGAAGGCGGCGACCAGCGTGCCGAGCTCGCCGATCTTGCCCGAGAGCATGCCGGCGGAAGCGGCGCTCTCTTCGGCGAGCGCCGCGTTCTGCTGGGTCATCTCGTCCATATGGGCGACGGTCTGGCTCATCTCCTCGATGCCGTTGGCCTGCTCGGCGGAAGCCGCCGCGACCTCCGAGACCGTGGCCTGCACCCGCTGCGAGGCCTCGACGATGCGAGTCAGCGCGTCGCCGGCCTGGCGCACGAGCTTGACGCCCTCGCCGACCTCGGCATTCGAGGACGAGATCAGGCCGGAGATGTCCTTCGCCGCTGCGGACGAGCGCTGCGCCAGGGTGCGGACCTCCGATGCAACGACGGCGAAGCCCTTGCCGGCGTCGCCGGCGCGGGCCGCCTCGACGGCGGCGTTCAAGGCCAGCAGATTGGTCTGGAAGGCGATGTCGTCGATCACCCGGATGATGTCCGAGATCTTCTTGGAGGCGTCCTCGATCCGCGCCATCGCCGCGACTGCGTCGGTGACGATGCCGCCGCCAGCCTGCGCCACCGCCATCGCCTCGCCGGCGAGCACGACGCCCTGCTGCGAGGCCTGGGCGGCGGCCTTGACCGAGGCCGCGAGCTCCTCGGTGGTCGCGGCGCTCTCCTCCAGCGACGAGGCCTGGTCCTCGGTCCGCTTCGACAGGTCGTCGGCGCCGGTCGAGATCTCGCGGGCGGAGAGGCCGACATCGCCCACCGTCACCTGGATCGTCCGCAGCGTCGAGGACAGCCGGTCGGCGGTCTCGTTGATCGCCTCCTTCAATTCGGCGAAGCGGCCGCGATAGGCGCTCTCGACCCGGTGCGTCAGGTCGCCCGAGGCGATCGCCTGCAGCGCCTGCGCGAACTCCGTCGTCGCCGCGTCGACGACGCGGTTGATCTCGTTGATGCCGGAGACGAGCTTGCCCATCTCCACATCGGCATGCTCCAGCGCCAGGCGCGCCGAAAAATCACCCGCCGCAGCAGCCGAAACAACTGCACCGACATCCGAGACGACCGAGGCCATCGATTCCGCCCGCGCCAGGCGTTCGGCCGCCTGTGCCTGCTCCTGCTGCTCAAGCTCGCGCATCTTGGTCAGGTTGTCGCGGAACACCGACAACGCCGAGGCCATCGCTCCCATCTCGTCGCGGTTTCTGATCGCCGGCAGGGTCGCAGCGAGATTGCCTTCGGCGAGCTGCGTCATCGCCGCCGTCATCGCGCCGAGCGGCCCGGTGACGCGCGAACGTACGACGACGAAGCCGGTGATCGCGAGCAGCAGGCAAAGGCCGAGCAGGGCGGCATAGGCGATCAGGTTGGTGAACGCCGTCTGCGCCGCCGCGTCCGCTGCCAGGATGGCCTGGTCGATGGCGACATTGGCGACACTGGCGATGGTCTCGAGCGCCGGCACGATCTGGGCGCGCCATTGGTCGACGCTGACCTCGGGCTTGCCGCCGCTCGTGACGCGCTGCACCAGCGCTTCGCGCATCTCCTTGACCGACCCGGCGTAATAGGTCGCCTGCGCCTTGGCGATCGCCGCCTTGATGGCGGGGTCGGCCTGGGCCGTGTCGACGATGTCGCGCAGCGAGCGCCAGGTGGCGAGCGCGCCGGCATCGGCGCTCATCAGGGCGATGCTCTCCTTGGCGTCGAACGATCGGGCCTGCGCTGCGATCGTGCTGATCATGATCCCGGCGGTGCCGGCATAGGTACGGGCGCTCCAGGCGAGCGCGCGCGCCGCGACGAGTTCGGTCAGGCTCGGGTTCAGGACGCGGATTTCGCTGTCGACGGCCAGTGACGCCTTGTCGAGGCTCTGCAGCAGCTTTTCGCCGGTCGCGAGGACCTGCGCCGCGAGCTGCTTGTCGCGGCTTTCGACCGGGAGCTTGACCGCGTTGTCGACGGTCTCGCGGATCTTGCGGTTCTCGTCGTAGACGGAAGCGAGCTCGGCCCGCACCGGCGTCAGCGCCGGCCGCTTCGCGGCATCGAGCACGAGATTCGCCTGCGCGATGGCGTCATCGACGGTCTTGCGCCGCATCTGGTAGGTCTTGATCGAATCCTGGGCCTTGTCGCTCGGCAGGATCACGGAACTCTGCATCGCCGCTCGCTCGAGCCGGAAGGCGCCGAGCGCATCGAACAGGTTCTTGTTCAACCCGGCGAGCCCGACGACCTGCTGCGAGTTGGTGTAGCGGCCATAGGCCGACCAGATCGATTGCAGGGCCAAACCGGCCGCCAGCAAGGCCATGGCGCTGATGACGCCGATCAGGATCTGTCGGATCGACAGGTTGGAGCCGAGCTTCTTCATAATATCCCCCAGAGCTTTATCTCTCGTGCCGCCGGCCCGGTCCCGGTCTGCGCCGGATCGCATCGGGTCGGCTGCGCTTCATTCATCGTGGCAAGGCATTCGGCTCCTCAGAACTCCTCCCAGCCATCGTCCCCGGCGCGGCCGTTGGCGGCCTTGCGGGGTTGAGCCGGGGCTGCGGGGCGCGGCTCGCGGCGCGGCGCGGCGGCTTTGCTCTGGGCGAAGGCGGCCTCGGCGAGCTGGCGCAGCCGCTGCGGCTCGGATTCCGGCACGGTCGGTCTAGCGCTGGGCCTGGCTACGCGGGTGGCCGCCGGCCGCGCCACGGGGCCGGCAGAGGCCGATCCAGTGGCCGTGGCGATGCTAGCGTTGCTCCCTGTCCGGAAGCTGGCCACCAGCGTGTTGAGCTCGCTGATGCGGCCCGACAGCGCCCCGGCCGAGGCGGCGCTCTGTTCGGCCAGCGCGGCATTCGCCTGCGTCATCTCGTCGAGATGGGCGACCGCCTGGCTCATCTCGTCGATGCCATGAGCCTGCTCGGCCGAGGCCGCCGAGATCTCCTGGATCGTACCGGTGACCTTCTGCGAGGCCGACAGGATCTTCTCCAGCGAGTCGCCGGCCCGGCGCACCAGCTTGACGCCGGTCTCGACCTCGCTGTTCGAGGAGGAGATCAAACCGGAAATGTCCTTGGCCGCCTCGCTCGAGCGCTGCGCCAGGGTGCGAACTTCGCTCGCAACGACGGCAAAGCCTTTGCCCGCATCGCCGGCACGGGCGGCCTCGACCGCGGCGTTCAGCGCCAGCAGATTGGTCTGGAAGGCGATGTCGTCGATCACCCGGATGATGTCGGAGATCTTCTTCGAGGCCTGCTCGATGCGGGCCATGGCCGCGACCGCCTCGCCGGCGATGGCGCCGCCATCCTGCGCCGCCTTCATCGCCTCCTCGGCGATCGCCGCCGCCTGGCGCGCGCCTTGCGCCGAAGCCTTCACCGAGGCTGCCAGCTCTTCGGTCGTTGCCGCTGTCTCTTCCAGCGACGAGGCCTGCTCCTCGGTGCGCTTCGACAGATCGTCAGCACCGGTGTTGATCTCGCGCGCTGCCATGCCGACCTCGGCCGAGGTCGCCTGAATCGTCGAGACCGTCACCGCAAGGCGATCGACGGCCTCGTTGAAATCGGCGCGCAGCTGCTCGTACTCCGCCGGGAAGACGTCCTCGATCCGGCAGGTCAGGTCGGCCTGGGCAAGCCGCTCCAGCCCAGAGGCGAGGGCACGGACGATCGCCTCCTGCTGTCGTGCATGGTCGCGCTGCTGCTCCGCCGCGCGCTCGCGCTCGGCCTGATTGCTGCGGCGCTCGGAATCGCTGCGCTCCGATTGCTCCGTCGCTTCGGTTTCCAGCCGCGCCTTCTCGATCGCGGCCTGGCGCAGGATGGCGACCGCATCGGCCATGGCCGCGACCTCGTCACCGCTGCGAAGCTTCGGCGGCTCGCTGGCGAGGTCGCCAGCAGCCAGCTTCAGCATCGTTTCCTTGAGCTGGCCGAGAGGCCTCAACATCCGGCGCGTCAGCCAGAACAGCAACGCTCCACCGATCGCAGCGATCACAAGGCCTGCGGCGACGTTGTTGCGGATCATCTCGTCGATGACGGTGAGGAAGTCCGATTGCTTGATGCCGACATAGAGAATGCCGATCACCGCGTTGTTCGACGTCTGGATGATCGGTTCGTAGATGGTGAAATAGGGAATGCCGAGGATATCGGCGGCGCCCGAGTAAGTCCGGCGCTCCTTGAAGACGGCATCGTAGGCCGGGCCCTGTGCCAGCTTGGTGCCGACCGCGCGCGAGCCATCCGGCTTCTGCACATTGGTCGAGACGCGCGTGTCGCCCATGAACACGGTCGCCGTCCCGCCGGAGAGCGCCTTGACCTTGTCGACCGCGGCGAAGTTGCCGTTCACCAATTCGGAGCCGAAATAGAGCTTGTCGCCATCGAGCCGCGCTTCGCCCTTGGAGGTCAGGACATCGCGCAGCAGGTTGCTGTTGACGATCAGGCTGGCCTGAGCCCGTTCGCGCATCGCGCTGTCGGCGGCGCGGATCGACAGGACGACCGACGCAGCCACGGCGGCGGCGATAATGACAACCCCGAGGATGGCGAGCCGGTTCGAGATTGGTAGCCAGAGCGAGGCGAGCTTCTTCACGAGTGGCTCCTTGGGTTGCCGGGGCAGACTGGCACTCAAGGAGGTCGCTAAACTGGTAAATTTCGTTTTAAAGGGGGCTATTTCTGCCGGAAAACAGCCGATTTCCGGCGATTTTGGCGCTGTTTCCGAGCAGTTTTCGGACGACTGCGTGCAATCCAGAAACGGGCTCGCCTACAGGTTGAAGACGCGATGCGGGACGAATTCGCCCTGCGCAATCGAGCCAGTGGCGATCAAGACGCCGCCACTCACCGCATAGACCGCCTCCGCTTCCAGCGGCGCGTCGCGACCGCGCAGCAGCACGCTCTGGCCGCGCTTGAGCCTGAGCGCGGCGTCGCGGTGCACGACGATCTCGGGGATCAATGCCAGCGCCGCCGAGACCGGCAGCAGCGCCTGTGTGGCGTTGTCGCCATCGCGCAGCGCCTCGACGGTTGCCGCATCCGCTATCGAGAACGGCCCGACGCGGGTGCGACGCAGATGCGCGACATGGCCGAGGCAACCGAGCGCCAGACCGAGATCGCGGGCGATGGCGCGGACATAGGTGCCCTTGCCGCATTCGGCCTCGAAGGTGGTGGTCGGGCCGTCGTGCCGGACGATGCGCAGCGCGGTGATCTCGACCGGGCGTGCCTGCAGCGTCACCTCCTCGCCGTCGCGGGCGAGATCGTAGGCGCGCTCCCCGGCGATCTTGATCGCCGAGAACTTCGGCGGCACCTGCTGGATCGTTCCGGTGAAGCGCGGCAGCAGGGCCGCGATCGCGGTTTCGTCGGGACGCTGCTCCGAGGTCGCGACGACCTTGCCCTCGGTATCGTCGGTATCGGTCTGCGAGCCCCAGGCCACCGTGAACTCGTAAGCCTTGCGGCCATCCATGACGAAGGGCACGGTCTTGGTCGCTTCGCCGAGCGCGATCGGCAGGAGGCCAGACGCGAGCGGATCGAGGGTGCCGGCATGGCCGGCCTTCTTGGCGCAGAAGGCGCGCTTGACCACGGCGACGGCATGGGTCGAGGTCATGCCAAGCGGCTTGTCGAGCACCACCCAGCCATGCACGTCGCGCTTCTTTGGGCGCGGCGAGGGCGCCTGCTGCGGCTCCTCCGCCGCGGGTTGGCTCGTGGCCTCAGTCATCGTTCTGATCGTCCTGCTGAATCCGCAGCGGCTGCTTCAGGAGGTCCTGGCGTACCTTCTCGGAATAGAGCAGCGCGTCGACACGCTCGGCCTCGGCGAAGCTCTCATCCCGCAGGAAGCGGACATTCGGCGCGTATTTCAGGTTCACGCGCTGGGCGATCTCGCCGCGGATATAGCGCGTATGGCCGCTCAGCGCCTTCAGCACCGGGGCGACGTCCTGGCCGCCGAGCGGCATAATGTAGCAGGTCGCGAGCTTGAGATCGGGCGAGAGCCGGACCTCGGGCACGGTGATGACGTACTTGGCCAGGACGTCGTCATGAATCTCGCCGCGCGCCAGCATCTCGGCGAGCGCATGGCGGATGAGCTCGCCGACGCGGAGTTGGCGCTGCGAGGGGCCGGAGCCCTGTGAGTTGGGTTTTTTTGCCATGGTTCTCGTTCTCCGGGGTCGGACCGGACGGACGGGTTTTAAACGTCATGGCCGGGCGAAAGCCCGGCCATCTGGAATATCCCGGGGAGCAAGCGGGCCGATCAGAGCGTCCGCTTGATCTCCTCGACGCGATAGCACTCGATCACGTCGCCGGCGCGCATGTCCTGATAGTTCTCGAAGGACATGCCGCACTCCTGGCCCGCCACCACTTCCTTGGCGTCGTCCTTGAAGCGCTTGAGCTGGGCGAGCTTGCCCTCGTGAACCACGACATTGTCGCGGATCAGGCGGACATTGGCGCCGCGCTCGATCGTGCCGTCGGTAACACGGCAGCCGGCGATCTTGCCGACCTTCGAGACCGCGAAGATCTCGAGGATCTGAGCATTGCCGAGCATGGTTTCGCGCAGGGTCGGGGCCAGCAGGCCCGACATCGCCGCCTTCACGTCATCCACGAGATTGTAGATGATGTTGTAGTAGCGGATTTCGACGCCGGCCCGTTCAGCCGCCTCGCGCGCTTCCTTATGGGCACGCACGTTGAAGCCGATCACGGCGGCGCCCGAAGCCTGGGCGAGCGTGACATCGGATTCCGTGATCCCGCCGACGCCGGACGAGAGCACGCGGGCGCGGACCTCATCATTGCCGACCTTTTCGAGCGTGCCGACGATGGCCTCGACCGAACCCTGCACGTCGCCCTTGACGACGAGCGGGAATTCCTTGCGGCCAGCGCCTTCCTTGAGGTCGCGCATCATCTCGGCGAGCGAGCGGCCGGCGGCCGATCCGCCGCCGCGTGCGGCGATACGGTCGCGCTTCTGGCGCTCACGATAGTCGGTGATCTCGCGGGCGCGCGCCTCGGATTCGACGACCGCAACGCGGTCGCCGGCCTCGGGCGTGCCGTTGAAGCCGAGCACCTCGACCGGGAGCGACGGCAGCGCCTCCTTGATGTGGGCGCCTGTATCGCCGATCAGGGCGCGGACGCGGCCCCATTCCGAGCCGGCGACGATGATGTCGCCGGTGCGCAATGTGCCGCGCTGGACCAGCACGGTCGCGACCGGGCCACGGCCACGGTCGAGCTTGGCCTCGATCACGGTGCCTTCGGCGGCACGCTCGGGATTGGACTTCAGGTCGAGCAGCTCGGCCTGCAGGGCGATCGCCTCGAGCAGCTTGTCGAGATTCTTGCCGGTCTTGGCCGAAACCTCGATCTCCAGCGTCTCGCCGCCGAGCGTCTCGACCTGGATCTCGTATTGCAGCAGCTCGGAGCGCACGCGGTCCGGGTTGGCGTCCGCCTTGTCGATCTTGTTGATCGCCACGATCAGCGGCACCTTGGCCGCCTTGGCGTGGTTGATGGCCTCGACCGTCTGCGGCATGACGCCGTCATCGGCCGCGACGACCAGCACGACGACGTCTGTCACCTTGGCGCCGCGGGCGCGCATCGCCGTGAAGGCGGCGTGGCCCGGGGTGTCGATGAAGGTCACCTTCGCGCCTGCCGGCGTCGTCACCTGATAGGCGCCGATATGCTGGGTGATGCCACCGGCTTCACCGGTGACGACATGGGTCTGCCGGATCGCGTCGAGCAGCGAGGTCTTGCCGTGGTCGACATGGCCCATGATGGTCACGACCGCAGGGCGCGAAACCAGGGTCTCGTCGGTGTCCGGCGTGTCGAACAGGCCTTCCTCGACGTCGGATTCGGCGACGCGCTTGACGGTGTGACCCATTTCCTCGGCCACGAGCTGGGCGGTGTCGGCGTCGATCACATCGGTGATCTTGTGCATCGCGCCCTGCTTCATCAGCAGGCGGATGACATCGACGCCCCGCTCGGTCATGCGGTTGGCGAGTTCCTGGATGGTGATCGTCTCCGGGATAATCACCTCACGCATCACGCGTTCCTTGGCGACGTCCGAAGCACGGTGGCCCGTCATGCGCTGCACGCGGCGGCGGAAGGAGGCGAGCGAGCGGGTCCGCTCATCGTCTCCGCCGGTCGCGGTCGACAGCGTCAGGCGGCCGCGCGGCTTCTCGCCGACCTTCGGGGTCTTGGGCGCCGGAGCCGGTGCGCCTCGCGGCGCGCCGGGAGCGCCACCGGGACGGCGGAAAGCGGGACGCGCCTCGCCGTCATCGGGACGGCTGCGCGGTGCGCCTGCTGAAGAGGGCGCCTGCCGAGCGGGCCGCGCGACGAGCGGCTCGGCCGTCGCATTGGCGTCGGGGCGCGGCGGCCGCGGCGTGTCGGCGCGCGGACGGCGGACATCGAGGCTCGGCGGCCTTGCGCCGACATCGCGCATCGGTGGGCGCGGCCCACCGAATTCGCGCGATTCACGCGGGCCCGACGGAGCGGGGCGCGGCGTCTGTGCGTAGGTCGGGGCGGAGGGAGCGGCAGTCTGCGTGGCGTCGCGCACCGGTGCGGGCCGCGGCGGCGCAGATTCCTCGTTCATGCGCTGGCGGGCTGCGCTTTCGGCCCGACGCTTGTGATCGTCTTCCTGCCGGCGGCGGTCTTCTTCCTCGCGCTGGCGGGCCTGGGCGGCTTCGCGCTCGGCGCGCTCACGCTGTTCGCGGGCGGCGCGCTGGCGCGCTTCCTCCTCAGCGTGGGAGCGGGCTTCGGCCTCGCTGGCGCGCGCATCGGAGAGGGCGCGCTGGCGCGCATCCTTCTCGTCGTCCGAGAGCGTGCGCAGCAGCATGCCGCTGGCCGGCCGGTTGACCTGCGGCGCTGCCTGAGGCGGCTGCGGCCGTGTAGGAGCCGGAGCCTGGGGCGGCTGGGGCGCGCGTGCTACGGGAGCCGGCGCGGGCTCGTGGCCGGCGGCGCGGCGCTTGACTTCGACGACGACCTGCTTCGAGCGCCCATGCGAGAAGCTCTGCCGGACCGTGCTCTGTTCGACAGGCCGCTTCAGCGACAACGTCTTGGGAGGCGTCACGCTCAGGGTCTTGTCGCCGGGGGTCTTGGTATCACTCATTCCGCGTTCGGTCCTACCGGTTCGGTCTTCGTCTGGTCACGTGCGTCGGATTCAGTCGGGTCCATAAACGCTGTTTCGCCAGCATCGTTCGTCCGAAACCGGACGAGCCGACGCCAGCGCGCGAGGAAACCCTCAGTCGCCGGACCCGGAGCAAGCGCTGCATGTATCACATGCTCACGCCCGAGCGCCAGTTCCAGTTCGGCTGCGGCAAAAATCGCCACGACCGGTATCTCTTTCGGCGTCGACGCCCGTCGGAGCGCTTGGCCGATCTTGCGTCTGCCGTCCTCAGCGCCGTCGCTGGCGGCGATCACCGCGGCAGTGCGCCCGGCTCCTGCCTTCGCCTCGACCTTGGCGAAGCCGGTCGAGACCAGTCCCGCCTTGTTCGCCATGGCCAGCGCCTGGATCGCATCCCTGACCAGCAGGGCATCGACCTCGGCGGCGAGATCAGGCGAAACCACAACCTTCACCTTCAGCGAGCGCTCGAAGGCACGCCGCTTCACCGCTTCGCCGACCGCCGCAGCGCTGAGAGAAACCCAGACGCCGCGTCCCGGCAACTTGCGCCTGATGTCCGGCACCAGCACGTCGCCGGGGCCGACCACGAAACGGATCAGATCCTCCGGCGCCCGCGCCTGTCGCGTCACCGCGCAGGTCCGTTCCGGACCCTCGCGCAGGCCGCGCTGGCTCATCTCGATGTCGCTCCGGCTCAGGCCTGCGACTCCTCGGTTTCAGCGTCGGTTTCAGCGTCGGGCTCCGGCGCCTCGACCCAGCCCGCCTTGATGCGGGCCGCCATCACGATCGCCTCGGCGTCCTGCCGCGACAGGTCGAAACCGTCGAGATAGCCGGCATGGCGGGTGTTCTCGCCCTCCTTGCGCTCGGTCCAGCCGACAAGGTCGTCGGTGGCGCAGCCGGCGAGATCCTCGATGCTCTTCACCTCGTTCTCGCCGAGCGCCACCATCATCGCGGTGGTGACGCCCTCGATTTCACGCAGCTCGTCTTCGACGCCGAGCGCCTTGCGCTTCTCGTCGAACTCAGCCTCGATCGCAGCGAGATACTCCTGGGCGCGGTTCTGGATCTCGGCAGCGGTATCCTCGTCGAAGCCCTCGATCGAGGACAGCTCGGTCGGCTCGACATAGGCGACCTCCTCGACCGAGCGGAAGCCTTCCGAGGCGAGCAGCTGGCCGACCGTCTCATCGACGTTGAGCGCGTTCATGAACAGCTCGGTGCGCTGCACGAACTCCTTCTGGCGGCGCTCCGATTCCTCGGCCTCGGTCAGGATGTCGATATCCCAGCCGGTGAGCTGCGAGGCGAGGCGGACATTCTGGCCGCGGCGGCCGATGGCGAGCGAGAGCTGCTCGTCCGGCACCACGACCTCGATCTTGTCGGCTTCCTCGTCGAGCACGACCTTGGCGACTTCTGCCGGCTGCAGCGCGTTGACGACGAAGGTCGCGACATCCGGCGACCACGGGATGATGTCGATCTTCTCGCCCTGCAGCTCGCCGACCACGGCCTGCACGCGCGAGCCGCGCATGCCGACGCAGGCGCCGACCGGATCGATCGAGGAATCGCGGCTGATCACCGCGATCTTGGCGCGCGAGCCCGGATCGCGGGCGACGGCCTTCACTTCGACGATGCCGTCATAAATCTCCGGCACTTCCTGGCCAAACAGCTTGGCCATGAACTGCGGATGGGTGCGCGACAGGAAGATCTGCGGGCCGCGCGGCTCGCGGCGCACGTCGTAGACATAGGCGCGGGCGCGGTCGCCGACCTTGAAGGTCTCGCGCGGGATCATCTCGTCGCGGCGGATGATCGCCTCGCCGCGGCCGAGATCGACGAAGACATTGCCGTATTCGACGCGCTTGACCGCGCCGTTGACGATCTCGCCGATGCGATCCTTGTACTCGTCATACTGCCGGTCGCGCTCGGCTTCGCGCACCTTCTGCACGATGACCTGCTTGGCCGACTGGGCGGCGATGCGGCCGAAATCGAAAGGCGGCAGCGGATCGGCGATGACATCGCCGACCTGGGCGGCCGGGTTGTGGCGCTTGGCTTCGTCGACCGTGATCTCGACGGCGCCGTTCTCGACGAGATCGACGACCTGGAGATGGCGCGCCAGCCGGAGCTCGCCCGATTTCGTGTTGATTTCGGCATGGACGTCGGTCTCGGCGCCGTAGCGTGAGCGCGCCGCCTTGGCGATCGCGTCCTGCATCGCGTCGATCACGATCTGGCGGTCGATCGACTTCTCGCGGGCGACCGCTTCGGCGATCTGCAACAGCTCGAGCCGGTTGGCGCTGACAGCCATGGCGCTCACTCCTCTTCCTGTGTGTTCTGCACCGGTCCCTTGCGGCCCTTGCCCGGCTTGCGGGCCTTGGGATCGCGGGGACCGAGCGACTTGCCGCGCCCGGGTACGGGCTGGGCGATCTCGTCGGCAGGCGGCATGTGCGGCGCCAGGCCGGACTTGCCGCGCCTGAGCGACTCGGTGACGAGCGCGTCGGTCAGCATCAGACGCGCCTCGACGATCAGCCGCATCGGGATCGCGACGTCGCGCTCCTCCTCCGTCTTGGCATCGTCGCGCGTCAGCAGGGCATCGGTGCCACTGGCACCACGCAGGATGCCACGAAAGCGCTTGCGGCCGGCATGGGGCTCGCTCGTCTCGATCTTCGTCAGATGGCCGGCCCAGCGTTCGAAATCGCCGGGCCTGACCAGCGGGCGGTCGATGCCCGGCGACGAGACCTCGAGATGATATGCCGCCTGGATCGGATCGTCGACGTCGAGCGCCGGGGAAACCGCCTGGCTCACGGCCTCGCAGCCTTCGACGTTCATCGTGCCGTCTGGCAGCTCGGCCATGATCTGGACGGTGCAGCCGTTCTGGGCACTGATGCGCACGCGCACCAGCCGGTAGCCGAGATCCATGATCGCCGGCTCGATGATCGCGGCGACGCGCGCGGCAACGCCGCTCTCGACGACGATCCGTGCTTCCTGATCCTGAACGTTCTGCCCGCCCATTCCGATGGCTCGCCCGTCTCCTGCGATTGCAAGGGCTCGAGATAGGGTTCGGCCAACAAAAAAGAGCGGGCCGGCGGGCCCGCTCTTGATCGCCGGCTTACACCGAAACCAGAGCTGTTGGCCGCTATCTAGTCCTGTTTCGGCGATCTTGCAAGCGCCTCCGCGATTGCGGCGATCCCGCTAACCCGCTGGTCATTCTTGGTTGCTACAATAGCTGAAAGGTGTGTCGCGAGGTTGCGTGATGAGTTCTGTCGGTGCGTTGCTGCGCGATCTCGAGATGACGATGGGGCGCGGCTCGAGCGGTGAGCGCGCGGCGATCCTGGCCCGGTTGACGGACCTCTTCCTCAGCACGGCCAAGGGCATGGGCGAGGACCAGGTCGGTGTCTTCGACGTGGTCATCGGCCGGCTGGCCCGCGCGATCGAAATGCGGGCGCGTATCGAGCTGGCCGAGCGGTTGGCGCCCGTCCCCAATGCGCCGAGCGGCGTCGTGCGCCAGCTCGCGCTCGACGAGATCGCGGTTGCCCGGCCGGTTCTCGTCGGCTCGCCCCGCCTCAGCGACCATGATCTCGTCGCCATCGCGGCAGCCAAGGGGCGCGACCACATGCTCGCCATCACCGAGCGCCCCGATCTCGGCGAGCCGGTCACCGATTTCCTGATCCTGCGTGGCGGGCGTGTCGTGACGCATGCCGTCGCCGCCAACCAGACCGCCCGCTTCTCGCGGCACGGCATGGGCGTTCTCGTGATGCGCGCCGCTCAGGACGATGCCTTGCAGGCGACGCTCGGCGCCCGCGCCGACATTCCGGCCGATCTCGCCGAACAATTGATGTCTGCGGCCAAGAGCTCGGTCCGCCGCCGCCTTGAAGCCTCGCTCGAGCCGGCTCTGGCAGGAGTGGTCGCGAGCGCGGTCGAACGTGGTGCCGAGGCCGTCTCGGTCCAGGCGACCATTGGCGACGAGCTCGGCCGCTTCGGAAAGGCGCTGGCTGACGTCAAGGCCCTCGACGAGGCCGCCAAGCTCGATGAATCCGTGATCGCACAATATGCGACGTCCGGCGCGGTGGAGCATGCCATCTGCGGCGTCGCCACCCTGGCTCGTCTGACCTTGCCGGCGACCGAGCAGATCGTGTTCGGCCCGGATCGCGACGCGGTTCTGTTGGTGGCGCGCGGCATGGGTTGGTCCTGGGAGACAACCAGGGCGCTGATCGGCCTGCGCAAGAGCGATGGCAAGTCGGCGGCACTGCTGGAGCGAGCCCGCCAGAGCTTCCGCAACCTCACGCCGACGACGGCGCAGCGTGTGCTCGGCTTCCTCAGGATGCGCGACGGTGCGCAGTCAGATAGCTCGGCACCCGCCCGGCGTTGACCGCCTTGGCTTCGTAGCGCGTGCGGACCCAGCCGGGATAGGGCCGGCGCCAGTCCTCGGCGCTCTCGTCGACCCAGTCAAAATCGGGCGAAGCGAGGAGGCGCGCCAGCGTCCAGCCGACATAGTCGTCGATATCGCTGGCGAAGCGGAAGCGGCCACCCGGCCGCAGCACCCTGGCGAGCAGCGCGAGCGTCCGTTCGGAGACGAAGCGGCGCTTGCGCTGACGACGCTTCGGCCAGGGGTCCGGATAGAGCAGATCAGCTGCGTCGATGCTCCCGGCCGGCAGCAGCGGCAGGAGCAGCGCGGCATCGCCGTCCCAGAGTCGGATGTTGCGCAGGCCCTCCTGTTCGATCACGGCCAGGAACTTGGCCATGCCGTTGACGAAGGGCTCGACGCCGATGAAGCCGATCTGGGGGCTCTCCCGCATGCGCGACAGGAGGTGCTCGCCGCCGCCGAAGCCGATCTCGAGCCTGATTGCTTCGACCGAAACGGGGAAGAGCGTTTTCAGGTCCGGAATCGGCCCTTCGGGCAGGCGGAGCGCCGGCAAAGTCTCGGCGATGCGCTCCGCCTGGCCCTGACGCAGCCCCTTGCCCTTGCGCCGGCCGAAGAAGGCCCGTTCTGAATCGTGCTGGTCTGTCATGAGAAGGCCTTAGCGCGCTTTTCCGTACGGCTGTTATCAGCCGAGCGATAAGAATTCGCGCAAATCAAAGCAGCGCGCCGTCAAAGGAAAAAGGCCGGGGTAGAGCCCCGGCCTTCGGTTCCGCGCAAATGGCGTGAATCAGGCGACAGCCTTCTTCAGCGCATCGACCAGATCGGTCTTCTCCCAGGAGAAGCTGCCGTCGCGGCCAGCCTTGCGGCCGAAATGGCCGTAGGCCGCCGACTTGGCGTAGATCGGCTTGTTGAGGGCAAGATGGGTGCGGATGCCGCGCGGCGTCAGGTCCATGACCTTGCCGAGCACGGCTTCGAGCTTGGCCTCCTCGACCTTGCCGGTGCCATGCAGGTCGACATAGATCGACAGCGGCTCGGCGACGCCGATCGCATAGGCGAGCTGGATCGTGCAGCGGTCGGCGAGCTTGGCCGCGACGACGTTCTTGGCGAGATAGCGCGCCGCATAGGCGGCCGAACGGTCGACCTTGGTCGGATCCTTGCCGGAGAAGGCGCCGCCGCCATGGGGAGCCGCGCCGCCATAGGTGTCGACGATGATCTTGCGGCCGGTCAGGCCGGCGTCGCCGTCAGGACCGCCGATCACGAACTTGCCGGTCGGGTTGACGTGCCAGACGGTATCCTTCGAGATCCAGCCATCGGGCAGGGTCTGGCGGATATAAGGCTCGACGATCTTGCGGACATCGGCCGAGGAGAGCTTCTCGTCGAGGTGCTGGGTCGAGAGCACGATCTGGGTGACGCCGACCGGCTTGCCGTTCTCGTACTTGACCGTGACCTGGCTCTTGGCGTCGGGGCCGAGCTTGGCAGCCGCGCCCTCGCCGGCATGGCGGGCCTTGGCGAGGACCTCGAGGATCTTGTGGGCGTAGTAGATCGGGGCCGGCAGCAGCTCGGGGGTTTCGCGGCAGGCATAGCCGAACATGATGCCCTGGTCGCCGGCGCCGACGTCCTTGTTGCTGGCCTCGTCGACGCCCTGGGCGATGTCGGCCGACTGCGGGTGCAGCAGCACGTCGATCTTCGCCTTCTTCCAGTGGAAGCCGTCCTGCTCGTAGCCGATGTTGCGGACCGCCTTGCGCGCGGCCGACTTCACCTTCGACTTGATCTGCTTCTCGTCGAGATGGGTGCGGACCTCGCCGGCGATCACGATGCGGTTGGTGGTCGCCAGCGTCTCGGCAGCGACGCGCACCTGCGCCGGATCATGACCCGCCTTGATCGCTTCCTTGAAGAACAGATCGACGATCTCGTCGGAGATCCGGTCGCAGACCTTGTCCGGATGGCCTTCGGAGACGGATTCGCTGGTGAAGAGATAGTTCTGGCGGGACACGGTCGGGGGATCCTTCCCAAGCTGCGATGCGGCGCCGGCGGATAGCCGGGTGCAAATAAAAAAGCGCAGCGTCTTTTGCAGCGGAAAGGTTCGCCGTCAAGGCAAGAAATTCTTTTCATCGACATTTCGTTCGTCGAGGCGAACAAAAAACTGCGGAATCAGGCAATTTCCCCGGAGTCATGCGCCAGAGCTTCGACAAGGTCGATGACCCGTCGACGTATGCGCGGGTTCTTGATGCGCACGAACGCCTTCGACAGTTGAACGCCCTCGCTCGTCGAGAGGAAGTCGGCGACATAGGCAGTGGCCGCGGCGTCGGCGAAACCGCCTGCAACCGCCTCTCCAGCCGGGGCACCTTCGAAAAAGAAAGCAACCGGCACGCCCAGCATCTTGGCGATCTGCTGTAACCGGCTGGCGCTGATTCTATTGGTGCCCTTCTCGTATTTCTGGATCTGCTGAAAGGTCAGGCCGAGCGCGTCGCCGAGTTTCTCCTGGCTGATACCCGCCATCATGCGCTGCATGCGCACGCGGCTGCCGACATAGCGATCGATCGGGTTCGGGAGTTTCTTCAGCATGGGCCGCTCACCTCATTTCGCAGTCAACCGCACTTCCGACTTCGCGTCTACCGCCGCTGCTTGCAGGAAATAGACGGGTATTCGTTGGTATGCGTTGATTCTTGGCCGCTCTAGGCCGAAACTGACTCGTCAGGGAAGGCGGGACATGTCGGGACGGCATTTCAACGCGGGACGGGACGCGCTCGATTTCATCGACGATCTGAATGCCCTCGCCGATCCCACGGCGGTGATCGCCGCCTTGCGCGACAAGCTCGCGAGCTACGGTTTCCATGCCTTTCTGATCACTGGCCTGCCGGAGGTCGGGGACCGCATCGATCCGCTCGTCCTATTGAACGGCTGGCCGCCGGGCTGGTTCGAGCTCTATCTGGAGAGGTCGTTCTCCGACTGGGATCCGATCGCGGCCCACTGCAAGAAGACCATCGACCCGTTCGCCTGGGCGGATGTTTACCGAGACGGGGACGCCTCTGACCGTCAACGAGAGGTGATGCATCGGGCCCGCGACTTCAACATGATCGAAGGGTTCTGCGTGCCGATCCATGGCGAATCAGGCTTCCAGGCGGTCGTCACCATGGCGGGTGATCGGCCGGACCTGTCGCGGCAGGCGCGCTCGGCCATTCATCTGATGTCGATCTACGCGCACGGCAAGGCGGCGGATTGCTTGCGGCCGCCGCGCCTCGATCATGTCCTGACCGTCCGCGAACGTGAGGTCCTGACCTGGTTCGCGACCGGCAAGACGACCGAGGGCGTCGCGGAGCGTCTCGGCGTTTCGGCGGGGACCGCGGAAGCACATTTCGAGAATGCTGCCAGGAAGTTGGGCGTGCGCGGACGCACGCGCACGGTCATCGAAGCCTATCGCCGGGGCGAAATCAGCATTTGAGCTGAGTCCGGCCGCATTCTTCCGGAATTCCGGAATACCCAGCCTGAGAGAAAGGCGGCAGCCTGCGCTCCTTCAAGGGAGGGGAGGCGGCGATGATCCATATTGTCGATGCCGGCAATCGGCATCTCTACGGGGCCGAAATCGAGCAGCATTTCAGGATTCGGCACCAGATTTATGTTGGTGAGCGCAAATGGATGGCGCTCGAGCGACCCGATGGTCGGGAGGTCGACCAGTTCGACACTGAGGATGCGACTTATCTGCTCGCGCTCGAGAACGGGCGCGTGATCGGCGGCACGCGGCTCGTTCCGACGCTGTCCCCGCATCTGATGGCGGATGTGTTCCCGTTTCTAGCCGATGTGCGCGGGCTCCAACGCGGTAGCGATATCGTCGAGTGGACGCGCATCTTCGTCGTGCCGGAACGGCGCGGCGGCGGCAGCAAGGTTCTGCACACCGTTCTGGCTGGGGTGTTCGAGCATTGCCTGGCCAACGACATCGCCGCGATCACGGTGGTGATGGAGACCTGGTGGATGCCGCGCTTCCTGGAGCTGGGCTGGGAAGTCCGGCCGCTCGGCTTGCCGGCGATGATCGACGGCATGAGCTGCGTCGGCACGATCATTACTGTGAGCGAAGAGGCTTACCGTCGCACCCTCGCCTTCAAAGATATTGCTGCACCGGTCATCCAGCCGCGCCGCGAGGCAAAGCGGGCTCCGGGCGAGCGGAGGATTCCGCATGGCTAGTCAACACGATGCCGACAGCAGTCGCGCCAAGATCGAATACGCGCTCGGACTGCTCACCAACCTGCTGCGCAATCAACCGGTGCATCAGGAGCTGGTGGACGTCGCATACCGCATGGACCTGCCCGACGAGCTCTGGCTCGCGGTCCAGATCCTCTCCATGTCGGAGCCGGATCAGGTGAAGCTCCGGGATTTCCTGCTGGTGAATCCCAGTCCACAGCTGCAGCGGATCAACCGGAGCACGCTCGTCCTGACACAGGAGAAGGCACCGGCTCTGCACTGACGCTGGTCGGCAACGTTCGCGTGGGCGGGGCGCCGGCCATATTTCATCAGCCTGGCCGGGTCAGTTTCCCGGCCGTGGCTCCGCCCGGGTGATCGAGCGCTATTGCTCGATGGTCTCGGGGGGTGCGTCGCCGAGCGACTCGACCAGGTCGACGAGGCGGCGGCGCACGCGCGGGCTTTTGATGCGCACGAACGCCTTGGTCAGCTGCACGCCCTCGCTGGTGGCGAGGAAATCGGCGACATAGGTCGTGGCCGACGCATCGGCAAAGCCGCTTTCGATCGTGTCGTCGTTCGGAGCCCCGTCGAAGAAGAATGCTACGGGAACGCCCAGCATCTTCGAGATCTGCTGCAGGCGGCTGGCACTGATCCGGTTGGTGCCCTTCTCGTATTTCTGCACCTGCTGGAAGGTCAGGCCGAGCGCTTCCCCGAGCCGTTCCTGGCTGACGCCGGCAAGCATGCGACGCATGCGGACGCGGCTGCCGACATGGCGATCGATTGGGTTGGGTACTTTCTTCATCAGCATTTTGGCCGGCCCCTTTTGCTATTCTTCGTTCAGACCTGTCGGCGGCCTTCCCGTGAGAAAGTTCCAAATGGGATCACCGTCGCCGCATTAATACTCCAGCGAGCAATAAGCTGGCAACTACACCTGCAAAGAAAACATCTCCGAACCGGGAATAGGGCGTGGCCGGTCCTGCCCGCGGCAGGGAGGTGTCGAGAACGCCCGTCTCGCCGAGCGGCAGGGCCGCGCGAATCCGGCCATAATGATCGACCACTGCCGAGATTCCGGTATTGGCGACGCGCACCAGCGGCAGCCCCTCCTCAATGGCGCGCAAGCGCGCCTGCGCGAGGTGCTGATAAGGTCCGCTCGTCTGCCCGAACCAGCCATCATTGGTCAGGTTGAGGATGAAGCCTGGTCGCGGGCCGCTCGGCATCGCCTCGCCGGGAAAGATCACCTCGTAGCAGATCAGCGCCGCGGCGGGTGGCAGACCGCGGATCTGCAAGGGCGTGCGCCGGCTGCCGGACGCAAAGCCGCCGGGGACCGAGACGAACTCCGACAGGCCCACAGTGCGGATCAGTCGCTCGAGAAAGGGTGGCAGATATTCGCCAAAGGGCACGAGATGCACCTTGTCGTAGCTGCCGGTGATCACGCCCTCGTCGTTCACCACCTGGATTGAATTGTAGATCGGCGGCCGGCTCTCGCCGGGCAAGGTCTCGCCGGCGCGGGCTGCTCCCGTGATCAGCGTCGTGTTCGGCGGCAACAGGGCGGCGATCCGTGCCAGCGCCTGCGGCGTGCGCCCGAGCAGGAAAGGGAAGGCTGATTCCGGCCAGATCAGATGCGTCGCGTCCTGCACGCCCGTCGTCGCCGGGCTGGTCGCGCGGTCGCTCAACGAAAGATAATGCGACAGGATCATCTCGCTGTTGCGCGGGCTGAATTTCGCGTCCTGCGGCAGGTTCGGCTGCATCAGGCGCAGTTTCACGCCGCTGACCGCCGCGACCGGCTCGCCGGGAACCCGCCAGGCGCCGAAGCCGGCCATGGCGGCAAGCGCCAGCACCGCCAACATCGGAGTTCGCCAGCGCGCCACGCCCTCCTCGCCTGTCCCGAGTATTGCCGGCGCCGCGCCGATCGCGACCGCGAGCGCCGTCAGCCCGTAGAGCCCGATCAGGCTGGCGCTCTGGGCGAGCCAGGCGGGCCCGGCCAGCATCATGCCGTAGACGTTCCAGGGGAAGCCGGTGAGGATGTGGCCGCGCAACCATTCGCTCAGCGCCAGCGCAGCAGCCAGCACCAGGATGCGGCCGGCGCCAGTGGGCCAGAGTGCACGCGCCAGCACGAAACCGGCGGCCGGAAAGAGCGCCAGGAAGGCCGGCAGTGCGACGACACCGAGCGGCATTGCCCAGGCGAACTTGTCGGCCTCGACCAGGAAGGCGGCGCCCAGCCACCACAGGCCGGCGAGGTGGTAGCCGAAACCCCACCACCAGCCTGCTGTCGCAGCCGCCCAGAGGCGGCCGCGTCGGCTTTCGGCGACGGAGCCATCGATCAGCCAGACTGCGGCTGTCATCGGCACGACCATCAGCGGCCAGAGGTCGACCGGCGCCAGCGCCAGGGCCCCGCAGGCGCCGCAAAGGAGCGCGATCAGTCTGCGCGGCCAGCCCCAGGCGAGGATGACGCGGTCGGCCAGCGCCGCCATGCTCGTCATGCGGCGTCCGGCGCCGCTGGTGCTTCAGTCGAGACCTGGTCGCGGCGATGGATGCGCAGGCGCTTGACCCGGCGCGGATCGGCATCGAGCACCTCGAATTCGAGATCCTCCGGCCCCTGGATCAATTCTCCGCGCACCGGCACGCGGCCGGCCAGGGTCACGATCAGCCCGCCGAGCGTGTCGACCTCCTCGGCGACCGCCGCGCTCGACAGATCGATCCCCGTCGCCTGTTTCAGCTCGTCGAGCGTGGCGCGGGCGTCGGCGATGAAACGGTTCTCGCCGGCGGGCGCGATCGCCGGGGCTTCGTCGAGATCATGTTCGTCCTCGATGTCGCCGACGACGATCTCGACCAGATCCTCGATCGAGATCAGCCCGTCGGTGCCGCCATATTCGTCGATCACCAGGGCGATATGCGTGCGCGTCGCCTGCATCCTGACCAGGAGATCGACCGCCGGCATCGAGGGCGGCACATAGAGCACCGGCCGCAGGATCTTGGCCTGGGCCAGCGTCATCGACAGGTCGATGGCCCCCAGACTCGGTCCGGCACTGACCTCCGCCTCGCCGCGGGCCCGTCGGCCCGGCTTGGCGCGCGCGGCGATGAAGTCGAGGAAGTCGCGGATGTGGATCATCCCGCGCGGGTCGTCGAGCGTCTCGCCATAGACCGGCAGGCGCGAATGGCCGGCGGTGCGGAACAGCGCGAGCAGGTCGCCGAGCGTCGCCTCCGACGAGACGGCGATGATGTCAGCGCGCGGCACCATCACGTCGGCGACGCGGCGCTCGCGCAGGCTCAGCACATTCGACAGCATCGCCCGCTCTTGCGGGGACAGGTCGGTGATCTGGCCGCTGTTTTGCGCCAGCGCCTCGGTGATGTCCTCGCGGATCGAGCCGCCCTGGCGCAGGCCGAGCTTGTCGAGAAACTGGCCGAGCCAGTGCGACAGGCCGCGGCCAGTCGGTTCCGACGATGAAGAAGATCGGGGGTCGTCGCTCATGACGCAGGCTGGGTGCTCGTGTTTTTATCGGTCGTCGGGTGGGGCTGTATCGGTTCGGGGTCCGAACCGGCATAGGGATCTGCAATACCGAGCCGCGCAAGGGCAGATGTCTCGAGCGCTTCCATGCGCTCGGCCTGGTCCTCGGTCTCATGGTCTTCGCCGACGAGGTGCAGAAGGCCGTGGATCACGAGATGGCTGAGATGGTCGCCGAAGGACTTCTCCTCGGCCTCCGCCTCGCGGGCGACCGTCTCGAAAGCGAGTACGATGTCGCCGATGACGGGGCTCGCCGCGATCTTCTCCGGCGGCGCGGCCGGGAAGGACAGGACATTGGTCGCCTTGTCGAAGCCGCGCCAGTCGCGGTTGACGATGCGGATGCGCTTGTCGTCGGTCAGGAGCAGGCTGAGCTCTGCCTCCGGCAGGGGCTTGACCGGGGCCAGCGCCAGCCCGGCTTCGACGGCGGCTACGATCCGGGGCCGCAAGTCCGCGATCTCGCGCCAGCGCCGCGATTGGATTCGAATGTCGAGCGAAGGCCCGCCGATGGCGGGCTCCGATGTCCCGGTTCGCGGCGCCGAGCGCCGCGATCGAGGTCGATCGTTCATCGCGGCCGCTCCCGCGACAGCATGCGCTTCAGCCCCTCGGCATCGCCCTCGACGGCCCCATCCGGTGCGGGCGGCAAGGCAGCGAGGCGGGCTTCGCGCTCGTCGCGCTCCTTTCGGGAGGCGTCCTCATAGGCCATGACGATGCGGCGCACGAGCTCGTGACGCACCACGTCGCCCTGCTCGAAGCGGGCGTGGCCGACACCCTCGACGCCGGACAGGAGCCGGACCGCTTCGACCAGGCCCGAGCGCTGGCCCGGCGGCAGGTCGACCTGCGACGGATCGCCGGTGATGATCATGCGCGAGCCCTCGCCCAGGCGGGTGAGGAACATCTTCATCTGCACCGAGGTGGCGTTCTGCGCCTCGTCGAGCAGGACCACGGCGTTGGTCAGCGTGCGCCCGCGCATGAAGGCGAGCGGGGCGATCTCGATCATGCCCGTCTGCAGGGCGCGCTCGACATGGCGCGGCTCCATGAAGTCGTTGAGTGCGTCGTAGATCGGCCGCAGATAGGGATCGACCTTCTCGCGCATGTCGCCGGGCAGGAAGCCGAGACGCTCACCGGCCTCGACGGCCGGCCTCGACAGCACCATGCGCTCGACCACGCCCTGCTCGATCAGCGAGACCGCGTGGCCGACCGCAAGCCAGGTCTTGCCGGTGCCGGCTGGGCCCTCGGCGAGCACGAGCTCGTGGCGCTTGAGCTGGCGCAGATAGGCATCCTGCGCCGCGTTGCGGGCCCGGACCGGGCCGCGCTTGCGTGTCACCACCGCGTCGAAGGCAGCCTTTCCGGCATTATCGGAGGGAAAGAGCGAGCGCTGCACATTGCTCTCCTCGATCGCGCCATCGACTTCGCCGAGATTGACCGCAGCGCCAGTCTTGGCGCGGGCATAGAGAGTCCGCAGCACGCGGCTCGCCTGATCGGCGGTCTCGCGCGGGCCCTTGATGGTGACGTGGTTGCCGTTCGGGCTGACGACGATGCCGAGGCGGCGCTCCAGATGCGCCAGATTCTGGTCGTACTGGCCGAAGACCAGTCCAGCGATCTGGTTGTCGTCGAAGGTGAGTTCGACCTCCGCGCCGGGCAGGCCCTCGCGCGTCGGAGCCTCCTCGCGGCGCGCGGCACGCTCGGCTCTCGGATTGAATTGATCGGCCTGGGCCAAAACCGTTGTCTCCATTCGGAATGAGTCGGACAGGCGCAGTCACCAGAGCCGGATCCGATCAGGTTGTTTCAACCCGGTCGGGGAATCCGTCTCTCACTTTTAGATAGAGACCCAACGGGCTCTAACCATCACCGCAACGCCGACACCATCGCACGCTACGCACCAACTCTCGTCAGGCAGCCAGATTCGGCCGCTCGACAGCGCGGCCGAACAGCGAGTTCGATCCGGCGCGCTCGATCTCGACCAGGACGCGCTCACCGATCCGGTGCGTCGCGCTCTCGATCTGGACCGCCTGCATATAGGGCGTCTTGCCGGCGAGCTGGCCGGGATGCCGGCCGGCACGCTCGATCAGGATCTCGACGCTGCGGCCGACCATGGCGCGGTTGAACGCCTGCCGATGCTCCTCAACCAGGCCCTGCAGCCGCTGCAGCCGCTCGTCCATCACCGCGAGCGGGACCTGCTCGGCGAGCTCGGCCGCCGGCGTGCCGGGGCGCGGCGAGTACTTGAACGAATAAGCCGAGGCGAAGCGCACATCGGCGATCAGCCGCAGCGTCTCCTCGAAATCCGCATCGCTCTCGCCGGGGAAGCCGACGATGAAGTCGGAGGAAAGCGCGATATCCGGCCGTGCCGTGCGAATCCTGTCGATCAGCCGGCGGTACTCGTCGGCCGTGTGCTTGCGGTTCATTGCCGCGAGGATCCGGTCCGAGCCCGCCTGAACCGGCAGGTGCAGGAACGGCATGACCTGCGGCAGGTCGCGATGGCTGGCGATCAACTCGTCGTCCATGTCGCGCGGATGGCTCGTCGTGTAGCGGATGCGCGCGATCCCCGGCACCTCGGCGATGCGGCGCATCAGTCGCGCCAGGGTCCAGACCCCGCCATCCGGCCCCTCGCCATGATAGGCGTTGACGTTCTGGCCGAGCAGCGAGACGTCCTGCACACCGGCTTGCGCCAGCCGCTCGACCTCGGCGATCACCTGCGTGACCGGACGGGAGAATTCGGCGCCGCGCGTATAGGGCACGACGCAGAAGGCGCAGAACTTGTCGCAGCCTTCCTGCACGGTGACGAAGGCCGAGATGCCACGCGCCAGGATCGCCGCCGGCTTCGGTGCCGGCAGATGACCGAACTTGTCCTCCGGCGGCAATTCGGTGTCGACGACGCGGCCATGCCTTGCCTGCGCGAGCAGCTCCGGCAGGCGGTGATAGGTCTGTGGGCCGATGACGAGGTCGACAGCAGGCTGCCGCCGCTGGATTTCGGCGCCTTCCGCCTGCGCGACGCAGCCGGCGACGACGAGCGTGGTTTCGCGCCCTTGCGCCTTCCGCTCGCGCTTCAGGTCGCGCAGCTTGCCGAGTTCGGTATAGACCTTGTGCGCGGCGCGCTCGCGGATATGGCAGGTGTTGAGCAGGATGAGGTCGGCGTCGTCAGGCGTCGCAGTCTCGACATAGCCCTCCTGGCCGAGGACGTCGGCCATGCGCTGGCCGTCATAGACGTTCATCTGGCAGCCATAGGACTTGATGTGGACTTTCTTCATCAACGCTGATCCGGCCTCAACCGCGTCTCCTTATCCCGATCACCCACCGAATGGGAATCATATCGCTTCCGATGGCAGGCACGCAATATCCGGGCCGCTGCCGTCCAACGCGAAGCGAATCTGGCTCAGCCGCGTGACCGGCCGGTGACGGCGTCCTGCCGCGCCCGCCGGATCGCGATCTCGGCGAGGCGCGTCGCCTCCTTGCGCGAGAGCTTGCGGCCCATGCGGATCGGTTCGCCCCAGGAAAGCTCGACATCGATGGCGCCGGAATTGATCATCGCCTGGAAATGCGGCGCGAGTTCGGTGTCGCCGTACCAGGATAGCGCCGAGCGCTCGGCCCGCCCGCCGCGCAGTCCGTGGAAACCCGTATAAGTGACGCAGAGCGGATAGACCGTGGTCTCGGCCTCGTCAGCCCCGCGCACGGCTTCGTGAGCGGCCCCGAGCAGCGAGGAGCGAAGCGGCAGGACGCGTGTCCCGTCGCCGGTGGTGCCTTCGGCGAAAAGCACTACACACTGCCCGTCCTGCAGGCGGCGGCCCATCTCGCTGGCGACGCCGGCAGTGGCGCCGCGGCGCATCCGGTCGATGAAGACGGTGCGCTGCAGCGTCGAGAGCCAGCCGACTACCGGCCAGGTCGCGACCTCGGCCTTGGCGACGAAGGAGAGCGGACCGGTCGTGCCGATGACGGGGATGTCGAGCCAGGAGGTGTGGTTGGCGACGATCAACCCGCCTTGCCCGGCCGGCGGAGCTGCACCGCGCGTGCTGATACGCACGCCGAAGCAGCGGCAGCCCAATTTCTGGAACAAGCGGGTGAAATAGAACGGCCGCCCGAGGCGCATCGCGACGAGCTGCGGCGGGATCAGGATGAGCGTGCCGAGGACGAGCAGCGCGAGCCGAACCATGGCGCCGGGACGGAGGCCTTTCATGCTGAGCCGTTCATTCTCTGCGTTGGCGCCCCGCTTCTGCGACTTCGGCTATAGTCGGACCTCTGACGGCCGTCTATGCCGCCGGCGCGTGGAGGCTCAACCGAGATCGCGCCGCATCACCAGCGCCGCGGCTCGGCTGCCATCCGGCTTTGGGTAATAGCCCTCGCGTCGTCCGACGGTCTCGAAGCCGAGCCGGCGATAGAGGGCGATCGCAGGCGCATTACCCTCCTCGACCTCGAGGAAGAGCCGCGCCGCACCACGCGCCGCCAGCTGCGCCAGATGGGCAGCGAGCAGCGCCTGCCCGAGCCCGCTCCGGCGCCTCGAGCCGCCGACGACGATGCTGAGAACCTCGGCTTCGTCGGCTGCCATGCGCGACATCACGAAGCCGCATGGCTCGCTGGCGCTGCCGATGAAGACACCTTCGCTGACGACCGCGCGATCGGCCAGCAGCGCCGCGCATTCACTGGGGTCCCAGAGCCGCGCGAAGCCGCCCTCGTGGTGCAGGGCCGCGATTTGCCCGGCATGGCGGACGTCGAGCGGCCCGGTTCGGCCCGTTGCCGACCGGCGCCTAAACAGGGATTGGAGCCAGCCCATCGTGGTCTAACGCCGCGGCAGCCGAGCGCGATCCTGCGGCGTCGTTTCCGGCGCCTTGAGGTAGAGCGGGCGTGGCGGCGCGCTCTCGGGATCGGCGATCAGCCCGAGCCGGGCCACCCAGATCACGTCCGGCGCCTTGGCATCGTCGACGACGAGCGCGTCGAGCCCGATCGCCCAGGCCTCGTTGGCGACGGCGAGCGCGGCCGAGCCGACCAGCGAGACCGGACCCGCCCCGATGGCGCGGGCAGCATCGCGATGGTTGACCTGGCGAATCGAAACCAGCTGCTTGCCGTGCGCATTCAGCGCCTGGAACCAGACCTGGCCGTGCCGGGCATCGACCGCAGCGGCAACGACGCGTCCGCCCTCGCGGCCGATGAAGGGCGCTGCGCTGGCAGCCAGCGTCGAGATGCCGACAGCGGGGATGCCGGCGGCGAGCGCGATCGCCCGGGCCGCGCTGATGCCGACGCGCAGGCCGGTATAGCTGCCGGGGCCGATGGTCACGGCAACGCGGTCGAGCGAGGAGAAGCCGCCTTCCGTCTTGCCCATCACGCGCTCGATCATCGGCATCAGCGCCTCGGCATGGCCGCGCTCCATCGCGGTCTGCTCGATCGCGACCGGAACGAGCTCGCCGGCGTCGAGGACGCAGGCCGAGCAGGCGCCGAGCGCAGTGTCTATCGCGAGGATGCGCATCAGGGCTGGGTCCGGTCGATTGCGGTGCGGCGACTAGCCGGAGTCATGCCCTGAATCGGACGACGATCAAACCGCCTCGACCTCGCGCACCTGCGGCAGGAAATGGCGCAGCAGGTTCTGGATGCCGTGCTTCAGCGTCGCGGTCGAGGAGGGGCAGCCCGAGCACGAGCCTTTCATGACGAGGTAGACGGTGCCGTCCTTGTAGCCGCGGAAGGTGATGTCGCCGCCATCGCCGGCAACTGCCGGACGGATGCGGGTCTCGAGCAGCTCCTTGATCGTCTCGACGGTCGCGGCGTCCTCGTCGGCGAAGAATTCCTCCTCGCTCTCGGCGAGTTCGTCGGTCGGGGCGCCCTCGCTCATCAGCGGCGCGCCCGACATGTAATGTTCCATGATCGCGCCGAGGATGGCGGGCTTGAGATGCGGCCACTCGCCCTCGGCCTTGGTCACGGTGATGAAGTCCGAGCCGAAGAACACGGCGGAGACGCCCTTCACGCCGAACAGGCGCGTGGCGAGCGGCGAGCGCTCGGCGAGGGCCGGGTCGCGCAATTCGACCGGGCCTTGCGGCGAGACGCTGCGGCCGGGCAGGAATTTCAAGGTGGCGGGGTTGGGTGTCGCTTCGGTCTGGATGAACATGTCTTTGTCTCCGGCGCCGGCGGGTCAAGGCCGCCGTTCCTGACCTCGATATAAGCCCGCAGCCGGAATCATTCCAGCTGCCGCATATGGATCAGGCCAGTGCGTCGATCTCCTCGTCGGCGAGGTGGCCGGGCACGATCGCGACCGGGATCGGGAAGCTGCCGGCGCCCTTGCCGGCGAGCGCGCTGACCAGTGGGCCGGGCCCGTCGCGGCCGATGCCGGCGGCCAGCACCAGCAGCGAGATGTCTTCGTCCGCCTCGATCAGCTTGACCATCTCGTCGGCCTTGATGCCGGTACGCACGACTTTTTCAGGCTCCAGCCCGGCCAGCGAGCGCACGGCGGCGGCCGCCACCTCGATCAATTCCTCCGCCTCGGCCTCCGCGTCGGCCTGCACCATATCGCCGACGCCGAGCCAGGTCTCGTCCGCCGGCGGGGTCACCACGCCGAGCAACACGATCGACGCGCCGAGGCGGGCGCAGCGCCGCGCCGCAAAGCGCACCGCCTTGGAACATTCCGGACTGTCGTCGACGACAGCGAGGAATTTCGGGCGATGGCCCGTCTCATAGGACCGCCGTCTCTTGACCATTGCTATCGCCTCGGCGCGCTTTCCGATCGACCGGTGTCGGTCGGTCGATCAGAATTCGCGCCCACTCTAGGGTCAGGGCATGTTCTCATCGCAAAAGTGGTCCCCACTTTTGCGGAACATGCCCGCCGATTTCAGGACGTCTCATGGTGACAGGCGTCGCAAGGTCAGCGCAAGCCTCCCCACGGCGCCTGCCGGATCAGCGCCGGCGCACGAAGCCGGTGATGTCCTTGACGTCGCGCATGATCGGCGCGGCGATCGCTGCGGCGCTGTCGGCACCGTCGCTGAGAATGTCGTCGATATGGCTGGGATCGGCGAGCAGGCGGCGCATCTCCTCGGCGATCGGCGCGAGCTTGGCGACGGCGAGCTCGACCAGAGCCGCCTTGAAGCCGGAGAACTGGCTGCCGCCGAACTCGGCCAGAACCTGCGCCTTGGTTTGCTCGGCGAGGCCGGCATAGATGCCGACCAGGTTTTCGGCCTCGGACCGGCCTTCCAGCCCCTTCTCTTCCGAGGGCAGCGCCTCGGGATCGGTCTTCGCCTTGCGGATCTTCTGGGCGATCATGTCGGCGTCGTCGGTCAGGTTGATGCGCGAATAATCGGACGGGTCTGACTTCGACATCTTCTTGGTGCCGTCGCGCAGGCTCATCACCCGCGGCGCTGGGCCCTGGATCATCGGCTCGGGCAGCGGGAAGAAGCCGAGCTCGCCGGTGCCGAGCCCGAGCTTGCCGATCTGCTCGGCGAAGTCGTTGTTGAACTTTTGGGCGATGTCGCGGGTGAGCTCGAGATGCTGCTTCTGATCCTCGCCGACCGGGACATGCGTCGCCTTGTAGAGCAGGATGTCGGCCGCCATCAGCACGGGATAGTCGTAGAGCCCGATCGAGGCGTTCTCCCGGTCCTTGCCGGCCTTCTCCTTGAACTGGGTCATGCGGTTGAGCCAGCCGAGCCGGGCGACCGTGTTGAACACCCAGGTGAGTTCGGCATGGCCGGCGACCTGGCTCTGGTTGAAGATGATGCTCTTCTTCGGGTCGACGCCGGCGGCGATATAGGCGGCCGCGACCTCGCGCGTGGCGCGGGTCAGTTCGGCGGGGCCGCCCCAGACGTCGAAGCCCTGCGTGATCGCGTGCATGTCGACGACGCAATAGATGCAGTCATGGGTCTTCTGCATCGCGACCCAGTTGACCAGCGCCCCGAGATAATTGCCGAGATGGAGCGTCGAGGTCGGCTGCATGCCGGAGAAGACGCGGGGAGAGAAAGCGGCCATGGGGCGCTCCGTCGTCAGGGCGAAAAAATCTTAGAGCCGGATCCGATCAGGTTGTTTCAACCTGATCGGTGAATCCGTCTCTCATTTTTAGACAGAGACCGTTTTACCGATCAGCTTGCGGTGCAAGCCGATCGGAACGGGCTCTTGAGTCGGTGGTCGACCCGCTCAGGAACGCGGCGTTCTGACGGAAGCGCCGCGAAGGCGCAAGAGCTTCGGCGGCAGGACCGCGTCGAAGGCGCCGAACAGGAAGCCGGCGACGGCGTAGACCGCGGCGCCAGCGCCGCATAGCACCGCCAGCGCGCGGGCACGCCGCAATGCTGGCTCACCCGGGTTCAGAGCGGGAAGGAGCGGTTCGATCGCGACGCTCAGCACAAGCACCATGAGCGCTGCTGCCACCAGGATCGCAAGGATCGCCCTGGCATCCGTCCAGCGCGGGCGCCACAGCCCGGTTCGTAGGAGATGCACTCCCATCAAACCCGTCTGGACGATAAAGGCGAGGCTTGCTGCCAAGGCGCCGATCATCGCCGCATTGCGCGAGCCGAGCAGGAAGAACCCGACCAACGCCGCGACGAGGACCGCTGCAAGGCCGGCGATCACAGGCAAACGCGGCTGTCGACGCGCGAAATAAACCTGCCCGAAAACCTTGGCGGCGAGCGCGAAGGGCAGCCCGCAGGCGAAGGCTGCCAGCGCCGCGGCCGTGCGCCCGCGATCGGCCACGCCGAACTGCCCGTTCTCGAACAGCACCGAGACGATCGGCTCGGCCAGCACGAACAGGGCGGCCGCAGCCGGAATGGCGAGCGCCAGACCCAATGCCAGCGCCCGGCCAAGCAGGGCGTCGTGATCTGCCTGTGATTGCTCGCCCGCCATGGCCGAGAGCACGACCGTGCCCATGGCGACGCCGAAGAAGGAGAGCGGTAGCTGGAAGACGCGGTCGGCGTAGTACAAGGCCGATACGGAGCCGGGCTCGGTCGAGGCGATCTGCGTCGAAACCAGCAGGACAAGCTGTGCGGCGGAAGCGGCAAGCAGCGTGGCCCCGCCGGTCCTGACCAGCCGCGTCATGTCCGGCGACCAGCGCAGACTGGGGCGCGGCAGGCCGATGCCGCGCAAGCGCAGTAAGACCATCGCCAGATGGGCGAGGCCGGTGAGGCTTAGGCAGGCGGCGAGCAGCGTAGCGCTGGTATGACTGTCGCTGCCTCGGAGCAGTTCGATGAGCAACGCCGCGAGCAGGATCGCGTTCATCAGCGCCGGCGCCAGCGCTGCGACGGTGAAGCGCCCTTCGGCATTGAGCAGCGCAGCGAGCAGGGCTGCGAGCGTGGTCAGCAGTACGAAAGGCAGCATCAGCCGCGTGTAGAAGGCGGCGAGCGCCAGCATCTGCGGCTCGTCCGCAAAGCCGCCGGCCAGCCCGAGCACGACCCAGGGCGCGAACATCTCGGCCAGAACGACGAAACCGATCAGCAAAAGCCCGAGCTGGCTTATCGCCGTGCCGGCAAAGCGCTTCGCGTCCTCGTCGCCGCGTTCGGCCTTGATGGCGAGATAGAGCGGCACGAAGGGCGCGTTCAGCCCGCCTTCGCCGAGCACGCGCCGGACGAGGTTCGGTAGCCTCAGCGCAGCCAGGAAAGCATCCGCCAACGGCCCGGCGCCGAGCAGACGCGCGATCAGTACGTCACGGGCGAAACCGAGCAGGCGTGACAGGATCGTCGCTGCACCGACGATGAGGGAATCGCGGGCGAGGCGGGAAGGTGGCTGGGGGGATGTGCCGCTCATGACCGCTTGTCCCCGGTCACAGCCCAATGTCCTCGCGCAGGCGGTCGATCTGGTGCATGCGCTGATGCAGGATCGTAACGATGCCGATGTCGCCATTCGCCAGCCGGCGCCAATAGATGACATGCCGCTCATGGCGCACCATGAAGCCATCGACGCCGAATTCGGCTGGAACCGGACGCGACATCACCGCATGTGTCTCGATGCGGCCGAAAGTCTCGAACAGGCCTTCGATATAACGCTGCGCCTGGTCCTTGCCCCAACGCTCGCGCGCGTAGCGATAAATCTCGTCGAGGCGGTACGAAGCCGCTTCCTGGATGCGGATCGCGGCCATGGCCTGTCAGGCTTGGTTGCGCGCGATCACTTCGGCCGCAGTGAGCGGCCGGTAGGCGGAATCGGGGGCGGCGAAGGCGTGCTGCAGTTCGGCCTTCAGCCGTTCGAAGGCCACGCGCTCCGCCTGCTCCTTGTCGCGACGGATCAGGTCGCGGACATATTCGCTGACATTCTCATAGTCGCCGTCCGGCCCGACATTCTCGGCGACGAAGTCGCTCAATGGGCCGCTGAGCCGGACGGTCATCGTGGTTGTGCGCGGCATGGGCTCGCTCCTTGTCTTCAATATGAACAAGAATGAAGACAAAATCCAGCAGCGTCACCGCCTTGCGCTAGAGAATGAACCGGCTCAAATCCGCATTTCTCGCCAGGTCGCCGATGCGCGCTTCGACATAAGCGGCATCGATTGTCACGCTCTCCCCGCCACGATCGGTGGCGGTGAAGGAAATCTCATCGAGGATACGCTCGATCACGGTCTGGAGCCTTCGCGCGCCGATATTCTCGACGCTCGAATTGACCTCGACCGCGATGCGGGCGATCGCCGCGATCGCGTCGGGTGTGAACTCGATCGTGACCTGCTCGGTCGCCAGCATCGCCACCGACTGCTTGATCAGGCTGGCCTCGGTCTCGGTCAGGATGCGCTTGAAATCCTCGACGTCGAGCGGCGAGAGCTCGACCCGGATCGGCAGGCGGCCCTGCAGTTCCGGCAGCAGGTCTGACGGCTTCGAGACATGGAAGGCGCCAGACGCGATAAAGAGGATGTGGTCGCTCTTTACTGGCCCGTGCTTGGTGGCGACCGTCGTGCCTTCGATCAGTGGCAGGAGGTCACGCTGCACGCCCTCGCGCGAGACGTCGGCGCCGCCGCGGCCCTCGCGGGCGCAGATCTTGTCGATCTCGTCGAGGAAGACGATGCCGCTGTTCTCGACCTCGCGGATCGCCGCCTGGATGATCGCGTCCTGGTCGATCAGCTTGTCGCTCTCCTCGGCGAGCAGGGGGCCATAGGCGTCCTTGACCTGGACGCGCCGGGGCTTGCCCTTCTGGCCGAAGGCCTTGCCGAACATGTCGGAGAGGTTGATCGCGCCGATTGAGGCGCCGGGCATGCCGGGCACCTCGAACATCGGCTGGGCGCCGCCGCCCGAGGCGACCTCGATCTCGATCTCCTTGTCGTCGAGCTCGTTGGCGCGCAGCTTGCGGCGGAAGGCGTCGCGCGTGGTCGCGCTCGCCGTCGGTCCGACCAACGCGTCGAGCACGCGCTCCTCGGCGGCGACATGCGCCTTGGCCTGGACGTCCTTGCGCCGGCTCTCGCGGACCAGCCCGATCGCAACCTCGACCAGATCGCGCACGATCGATTCGACGTCGCGGCCGACATAGCCGACCTCGGTGAACTTGGTCGCCTCGACCTTGAGGAAGGGCGCATTCGCCAGCTTGGCGAGGCGGCGGGCGATCTCGGTCTTGCCGCAGCCGGTCGGCCCGATCATCAGGATGTTCTTGGGCGCGACCTCCTCGCGCAGCGGGCCTTCGAGCTGCTGGCGGCGCCAGCGATTGCGCAAGGCGATCGCAACGGCGCGCTTGGCGTCATTCTGGCCGACGATGAATCGGTCGAGCTCGGAGACGATCTCGCGGGGGGAAAACGACGTCATCAAACAGGTTCCTGGATCATGATCAGCGCGGGGCCGTCGCCGGTCTCGCGAATGTCGAGGGCCGTGAAGCCGGCCTTCTCATAGGCGCGGATCGCGGCGAGATTCTCCGGGTCGGGATCGATCACCACCCGCGGCGCACCCTGCGCGAGCAGGTGCCGGGCGAAGGCGCTGATGAAGCGCGTGCCATGGCCCTGGCCGAGCATGTCGGGCTCGCCGATGAACTGGTCGATGCCGCGCGTGCCCGCCGGTTGGTCCTGCAGCGGATAGTCCGGCCAGAGCGAGGGATCCCAGCTCTGCTGGTGGGCGAAGGGGCGCCCGTCATGGCTGACGATCAGCGCCTCCATGCTCGGATCGCCGAAGATGCGTGCGATCTCGGCGAGTTCCTCGTCGGGATCGCCCCACCAGCGCCGGACATGGTCCTGTTCGAGCCAGCGCGCCAGCAGCGGGAAATCGTCGGGCGTCGCGGGCGCGAAGGCACAGCCGTCGGCGACGAAGTTCATGCGCTCTCCAGGCTCTCGATGACGAGCGAGTGGTTGGTGTAGACGCAGATGTCGCCGGCGATCTTCATCGCTTTCCGCACGATCGTCTCGGCATCGGCCTCGACGTCGACCAAAGCACGGGCCGCGGCTAGCGCGTAATTACCGCCTGAGCCGATCGCCATCACCGAGCCATGCTCGGAAGCTTCCGGCTCGAGCACGTCGCCGGTGCCGGAGATCAGCAGCGAGACCTCCTTGTCGGCGACGAGCAGCATCGCTTCGAGTCGGCGCAGATAGCGGTCGGTGCGCCAGTCCTTGGCGAGCTCGACGCAGGCGCGCAGCAGCTGCGTCGGGAACTGCTCCAGCTTGGCTTCCAGCCGTTCGAACAGGGTGAAGGCATCGGCGGTGGCGCCGGCGAAACCGGCGATCACCGCGCCCTTGGCGAGGCGGCGCACCTTCTTCGCGTTGCCCTTCATGATCGTCGGGCCGAGCGAGACCTGGCCGTCGCCGCCGATCACGACACGGCCGCCCTTGCGCACCATGAGGATGGTGGTCGCGTGCATGACGGGGGCATTGCTAGTCTCGGACATCGCGATTCGATCTCGATCAATGGCAGTCAGGAACCGCCAACATGTTCAGGCTGAAGCCCGGTATCAAGAGCGACCCGGTCAAACGCTGGAATCTGTCCGAGCGGGTCTTCTTCGCCTGCGGCGCCTGCCACATCCTCGCCTACGCCTTCCTGGAAGCCTATCCGAAGTATGGTTTCCATGCCGTCTGGATCAGGCCGGCGCAGGGCTTCACCGGCAACCATGTCTTCGTCACGGACGGCAAGACCGCCTTCGATTTCCACGGCTATCGCTGCGAGGAGGCCCTGATCGCCCATCATTGGGCCAAAGGCCGGCTCTGGTGGCCGGGCTGGAACGGCACGCTCGTGCCCTTGCCGCAGGATGTCCTGATCAGCGAGGCGAAGTCGAAGGTCTATGACGGGCTGTGGCTGCGCGAGCCCGGCCAGTTCCTCCACGACGCGATGCCGCGGGCGCAGGCGTTTTTGGCGCGCTTCGGGCCGCCGCCGTCAGGCGACGGCCAGGCTGGCGGCGCACTGCTCGACGAAACGGGCCTGCGCCGTCAGATAGGGTCCTGGGCCGTAGCTGATGCGTGACACGCCGAGCCCGATCAGGGTCTCGCGATCGGGAGCGCCGCCCATAACCATCACGTTCACGGGAAGCGTCAGTGCATTGCAGATCGTTGCGATGCCGCTCTCGTCGAGCAGTCCGGGAATGAAGAAGCCGCTGCAGCCGGCCTGCTGATAGGCCAGTGCCCGCTCGATCGCCGCATCGATCAGCTCCGGGTGGCGCGTCTTGTCGGCCTCCAGCAGGAAAAGATCCGTCCTGGCGTTGATGAACACGGCGATGCCGAGATTATCCGCCACGCTCCGGATCGCTTTGATCCGCTGCACCTGGTCGGCGATGGCGTAGAGCGCGCCAGTCCCGACGATCTGGTCCTCGAAGTTCAGACCGACCGCGCCGGCGGCGATGATCCGTGCGGCATTTTTCGCGACACCGTCGGGGTCTTGCGCGTAGCCACCTTCGAAATCGACGGTAAGCGGCAGTGGAACGACGGACGCGATGCGGCCAACGATCGTCTCGATGAAGTCGAGCGGGATCGCCTCGCCGTCGTCGAAGCCATGGGCCGCCGCCATCGACCAGCTCCCGGTGGCGATCGCCTTGCTGCCGGCCTTGGCGGCCGAGCGGGCGCTGCCGGCATCCCAGATATTGTAGAGGACCAGCGGTTGGCCTTTGACGTGAAGAGCGGCGAGTTGGCCCGCTTTGTCAGTCTGTGTCATCGAAACTCTCCTTGCCTCGGCGCGCCGCTCGTAGCGGACCCGGCCGTCGCCTTCTGTCAGCAGATCCGCCTAGCACCGGGGCGACGAGGCCGGCCGGCCGAACCCAGAACCCCCTCGATCGCCATGGCCTTCCGGCCGGTCGCCTGCTAAAGCGACGCGAAATTCCGCGAGCGACAGAGACGATCATGCGTTCTGGCGAAGTGAAGCGCCGCACCAATGAAACCGATATCGCGGTCAAGCTCGTGCTCGACGGCACGGGCAAGGCCGAGATTTCGACCGGGGTCGGCTTCTTCGATCATATGCTCGATCTCTTCGCCCGCCATTCGCTGATCGACACCACGGTCACCGTGAAGGGCGACACCCATATCGACGACCATCATTCGGTCGAGGATGCCGGCATCGCGCTCGGCGAGGCCTTGAAGCAGGCGCTCGGCGACAAGAAGGGCATCCGCCGCTATGCCGACGTGCATCTGCCGATGGACGAGACGCTGACCCGCGTCGCGCTCGACGTCTCCGGCCGGCCCTTCCTGGTCTTCCGCACGGAGTTCAAGGCGGAGAAGATCGGCACCTTCGACACCGAGCTGGTGCGCGAGTTCTTCCAGGCCTTCGCCATGAGTGCGGGCATCACGCTGCATGTCGAGACGCTCTATGGCGACAACGCCCACCATATCGCCGAGAGCTGCTTCAAGGGCCTGGCGCGGGCGCTGCGCCAGGCGATCGAGGTCGATCCGCGCGAGGGCGGCCGTGTGCCCTCGACCAAGGGCGCATTGTAAGGGATCGCTGCGATGGCGTTCTATCAGGCTCTGATCCCGCCGCCGGACGCGGGAGGCTTGCGCGAGGAGATCGAGCAGGCCCGCCTCCTGCCGGAGAGCTTCACCTGGCCCGCCTTGATCTTCGGCGGAGTCTGGCTGCTGTTCAAACGGCTCTGGCTCGCCTTCATCATCTACGCGCTGGTCTGGGGTGGATTGATCTATCTCCAGCGCCAGATGGGCTTTTCCTTTCTCGCGGTGATGCTCTCGCATACCGCCCTCGCGGTTTTCCTCGGTCTCGAGGGCCAGAACCTGATCGCGCGCAAGCTGCTGCGCAAGGGCTGGCGGCTGGTCGACGTGGTCGAGGCGCCCGATCTCTCCAGCGCCGAGCGTCGCTTTTTCGAGCGGGCGCTGCCGGCTGTCACATCATCGCGTGTTGTCGAGGCGCCGTCGGCTCCCGCCCCTGCTCGCTTCGCAGCCGGCCCGGCGCCGGTGATCGGCCTCTTCCCCGAGGCGAACGGACGATGAGCCAGACCGTCGCCATCGTCGATTACGGCTCGGGCAATCTGCACTCGGCCGCCAAGGCCTTCGAACGCGCCGCCACTGAATCCGGCATTCCCTCGACCATCCGCGTCACCAGCGACCCGGCCGAGGTTCGCGCCGCCGATCGTATCGTGCTGCCCGGCGTCGGCGCCTTCGCCGATTGCCGGCGCGGGCTCGATGCCGTCCCCGGCATGGTCGAGGCGCTCGAGGAGACGGTACGGACCAAGGGCCGGCCCTTCCTCGGCATCTGCGTCGGCATGCAATTGATGGCGAGCCGCGGCCTCGAATACGTCACCACGCAAGGCCTTGGCTGGATCGCCGGCGATGTCGCGCTGATCCGGCCGCAGGACGATGCTCTGAAGATCCCGCATATGGGCTGGAACACGCTGCATCCGCAGGACGAGCACCCGCTGCTCGAAGGTATCGAGACCGGCCCGTCCGGCTGGCATGCCTATTTCGTCCATTCCTATGCGCTCACAGCCGAGAACCCGCAGGAGGTTCTGGCGCTGACCGATTATGGCGGTCCGGTCACCGCGATCGTGGCAAAGGGCAATATCGCCGGTACGCAGTTCCACCCGGAGAAGAGCCAGAAGCTCGGCCTGAAGCTGATCGGCAATTTCCTGAGGTGGAAGCCTTGATCCTCTTTCCCGCGATCGACCTTAAGGAAGGCCAGTGCGTCCGGCTGAAGCAGGGCGACATGGGCCAGGCGACGGTCTTCAACGACGATCCCGCCGCCCAGGCCGCGACCTTCGAGCGCCAAGGCTTCCAGTGGCTGCACGTCGTCGATCTCGACGGCGCCTTCGCCGGCAAGCCGATGAATGCGGCTGCCGTCGAGGCGATCCTGGCGCGTGTCTCCTTCCCGGTGCAGCTCGGCGGCGGCATCCGCGACATCAGGACGGTCGAGGGCTGGCTCGCCAAGGGCGTCGCCCGCGTCATCATCGGCACGGCGGCGGTGCGCGATCCTGGCTTCGTGCGCGAGGCGGCCAGGGCCTTTCCGGGCAAGGTCGCGGTCGGCATCGACGCGCGCGATGGCTTCGTCGCGGTCGAGGGCTGGGCCGAGACCTCGGCGCTGGCCGCCGACGATCTCGGCCGCCGCTTCGAGGACGCCGGCGTCGCCGCGATCGTCTACACCGACATCGCCCGCGACGGCATGCTCCAGGGCATCAACTGGGATGGCACGATCGCGCTGGCCCATGCGCTGACGATTCCGGTGATCGCCTCCGGCGGGCTGGCCTCCATGGCCGATATCGAGCGGCTCATGGCGCCCGACGCCGCGATCCTCGAAGGCGCGATCACCGGCCGCGCCCTCTATGATGGGCGCATCGACCCGGCGGCGGCGCTGGCGCGGGTCGCGGCGGCGCCAGCTCGCTGAACACCAGTAGGTCCGCTCAGACCAGCGTCACCTTGCCCGTCACCAGATCGTAGACGCCGCCGACCACGGTGAGCTGCTTCTGCGCGAGGCGTTGCGACAGGATCGGCGTCGCCCGCTTCAGCTTCTCGACGTTCAGCCTGACATTGGCGATGGTGGCCGCTTCGAGCAGGTTCTCCGGTTTCTCTTTTTGCGCGGCGAGTACGGCCGGGCGGATGGCGTTGACCAGCGAGGGCAGGTGGCCCGGTAGCTTGGTGCCATTCTTGATTACGTCGATCGTGGCCGACACGGCGCCGCAATTGGTGTGGCCGAGCACCAGGATGAGCTGCGAGCCCAGCACCTGCGCGCCGTATTCGAGGCTCGCCAGCCCGTACTGGTTGACGAAATTGCCGGCGACGCGGGTGACGAAGAGCTGACCCGGCCCCTGGTCGAAGGCGAGTTCGGGCGCGATGCGCGAATCGGCGCAGCTCAGGATCGAGGCGAAGGGAGCTTGCGAGGCGGCGCGCGCCGCCCGGCCGGCCGAGAAATCGCGCTCGTTCAGATTGCCCGCGACATAGCGGGCATTGCCCTCCACCAGCCGCTTGAGCGCCTCGTCGCCGCTAACGGCCGCCGATTGCGCTCGCAGGGACGTGGACAGCGCGCCAGCCAAGGCCAAGCCGGCGCCGGCTGCAAACAGCTTGCGGCGCGAGAGCCCGGCCTTGCCGGCGGCCGTGACACAATGATCGCACATTGTCGCAATCCTCGCATGGGCAGGATGTGTTCCGGCGTAGCCGGCCTGACGGATCAGCGGACGAACTGGTCGTAGATCTTCGCGAACTCGCCGGTCGCCTTGGCGAGATGCAGCCACTGGTCGACGAAGGCCTTGAAGACGACGTCGCCGCGCGGCAGCAGATAGCCCATCTCGCCATATTGCAGGGGAGCATCGGGGTTGATGGCGCACAGGCCCGGCCTGATTTTCTCCTGGACCTTGGTCTCGATCGACTCGGCCACCATGATGTCGGCCTTGCCGGCGAGGATCTGGTCCCAGATCGTGACATTGTCGGGGAAGATCTCGATCTTGGCCTGCTTGAAGTTGGCGCGCACGAAGCGCTCGTTGGTGCCGCCCGGATTGACGATCACCCGGGTCTCGGGCTTGTCGATATCGGCGACGGTCTGGAACTTGGAGACGTCGGCGCAACGCGCGATTGGCGCCTTGCCGTTGATCAGGTAGGGCGCGGAGAAGAAAGCGCGCTTCTGCCGGTCGAGCGTCACCGAGATGCCGCCCATGGCGATGTCGCATTTGCCGGCGGTGAAATCGTTCATCAGCTCGGCCCATTTCGTCTGCACGAACTTGGCCTCGACGCCGATGGCCTTCGCCAGCGATTTCGCGAGCTCGATGTCGATGCCCTCATAGCTGCCGTCTTTGGCCAGCGTGAACGGCTTGTAGTCGCCGGTGGTGCAGACCTGCAGGGCGCCGCGGCTCTGGATCGCCTCGAGCTGGCTGGCCGGGGCCTGCGCCAGTGCGGCGGCGCTGAGGCCGAGCCCGGCAGCGGCGCTCAGCGCCGCGAGCTTCAGGGCCTTGAAGGACGATGTGATCGTCATGGAAATCCCCCTCGGTTTTGCTTATGGCGCGCAAGAGAGCAGGGATCGTGGCGGTGATCAATCCGGCCGGCACGCGCTGGGTTTGCGTGCAGTGCAGCGGCAGCGCTATATGCGCCCGATTGTTTTGTCGTTCCGCCCGGGCAGGCCCGCCGATGACCCTGAAGACCCGCATCATCCCCTGCCTCGACGTCAAGGACGGCCGTGTCGTCAAGGGCGTGCAGTTCCTCGATCTCGTCGATGCCGGTGATCCGGTCGAGGCGGCCAAGGCCTATGACGCGGCCGGGGCCGACGAGCTCTGCTTCCTCGACATCACCGCCAGCAGCGAGGACCGCGGCATCCTGTTCGACGTGGTCACGCGCACCGCCGAAGCCTGCTTCATGCCGCTCACGGTCGGTGGTGGTGTGCGCTCGGTCGAGGACATCAGGCAGCTGCTGCTGGCTGGGGCCGACAAGGTCTCGATCATGACCGAGGCCGTGAAGCGCCGCGAGTTCGTGCGCGAAGCCGCACAGAAATACGGCGCGCAATGCATCGTCGTCGCGATCGATGCCAAGCAGGTTTCGCCCGATCGCTGGGAAGTCTTCACCCATGGCGGGCGCAACCCGACCGGGCTCGATGCTGTCGCCTATGCCCGCGAGGTCGCTTCATTGGGTGCCGGCGAGATTCTGCTGACGTCAATGGATCGCGACGGCGCCAAGACCGGCTTCGATCTGGATCTCACCCGCCGCGTCGCCGATGCGGTCTCGATCCCGGTGGTCGCCTCGGGCGGCGTCGGCACGCTCGACCATCTCGTCGAGGGCGTGCGCGAGGGCCGCGCCTCGGCCGTGCTCGCCGCCTCGATCTTCCATTTCGGCACCTTCACCATCCCGCAGGCCAAGGCGCATATGGCCGCCGCTGGGCTGGCGATGCGGCTGGATTGACGCGATGACAGCTTTCTCGCTGACCGATCTCGAACGCATCGTCGCCGAGCGCGGCAGCGCCTCGCCGGAGGAATCCTGGACGGCGAAGCTCCTCGCCGCCGGTCCCGAGCGCGCAGCCAAGAAGCTTGGCGAGGAAGCGGTCGAGACCGTGATCGCCGCCGTGAAAGGCGATCGTGACGAGCTGATCGCCGAGAGCGCCGATCTGATCTATCATCTTTTGGTCGTGCTGAAGTCCCGCGATGTTGCATTGCGGGACGTCTTGAGCCAGCTTGAGGCGCGTACCGTGCGCTCCGGCCTGGCCGAAAAGGCGGCGCGGCCCCGTTAGGGCATGTTCCGCAAAAGTGGACACCACTTTTGCGGAACATGCCCAGCTTTTAGAAGTCGAGGCGAGTGTCGCGTTGAACCTCGAAGCCTGGAATACGGGGGGCATCATGGACCAGCGTCCGCTCGCGGCGCCATCCGCCCCTGACCTCGTCTCGCCCTATCGCACGTTTTCGCGCGACGAGTGGGCGCATCTGCGCGCTGATGCGCCGCTGACGCTCTCGGTCGACGACCTGACCAAGCTGCAATCGATCAACGATCCGATCTCGCTCGACGAGATCGTCGCGATCTACCTGCCGCTCTCGCGCCTGCTCTCGCTCTATGTTGCCGCGACGCAGGGCCTGTTCAAGGCGACCCAGCGCTTCCTGATAGCCGAGGCCGAGGTCAAGGTCCCCTATGTCATCGGCGTCGCCGGCTCGGTCGCAGTCGGCAAGTCGACCACGGCCCGCGTGCTGAAGGCGCTGCTTTCGCGCTGGCCAAATACGCCCAAGGTCGAGCTCGTCACCACCGACGGCTTCCTCCTGCCCAATGCCGAGCTCGAGCGCCGCGGCCTGATGCAGCGCAAAGGCTTCCCCGAGAGCTATGACAGCGCCGCGATCCTGCGCTTCCTCTCCGATGTGAAGGCCGGCAAGCGCGCTGTCAGCGCCCCGGTCTACTCGCATCTGATCTACGACGTCATGCCGGGCGAGCAGGTCACGGTCGAGCGGCCGGACATCCTGATCCTCGAAGGGCTCAACGTACTGCAGGCGAGCCGCCTGCCGAGGGACGGCACGATCATCCCGTTCGTCTCGGACTTCTTCGACTTCTCGGTCTATCTCGACGCCGACGAGAACGACCTGCACCGCTGGTACGTCAACCGCTTCATGACGCTCCGCCAGACGGCCTTCCGCGATCCGCGCTCCTTCTTCCGCAAATATGCCGAGATCGGCGAGGAGGAGGCGCTCTCGATCGCCGAGAACCTCTGGACCGGCATCAATCTGCCGAATCTGCGCGAGAACATCGTGCCGACCCGCCAGCGCGCCGGCCTGATCCTGACCAAGGGCGCCAGCCATCGCATCCAGCAGGTCGCGCTGCGGCGGCTGTAGCGCGGGCGTGAAACCGCCGGTTCTGAAAACCGCAATGACGACCTATGTCGCCCTCCTGCACTCGATCGTGCTCGGCCCCGGCAAGCGCCTGGTGATGGCGGATCTGAAGGCTATGGCGGCGGAGCTCGGCTTTGGCGAGCCGCGCACCTGGGTCGCCACCGGCAATCTGATCTTCGAAGCCGACGATGCACCCCTCGCGGCGATCGAGAGCCGGTTGGAAGCGGCTTTCCGCGCCCGGTTCGGCAAGCATGTCGATATCATCCTGCGCACGGCGCAGGGCTGGCGGCGGGTCGCCGCTCAAAATCCCTTTCCGGATGGGAACGGCGCCGATATCGGCATCCGTGTCATGCGAAAGCCGCTCGGCCCGGACACCTTGGCCATGCTCGGCAAGATCGCTACGCCCGGCATTGCGCTCGCCCTCGCGGACGGCGATTTATGGATCGATTTCGGCGGTAAACCGAGTGAGGCGAGGCTGCTCTCGCATCTGACGACCAAAAAACTCGGCATCGGCACGCTGCGCAACGCCAATACCGTCAATGCCCTTGCTGCGATGCTGAACTGATGCCCCGGCCAGTTCGTTCGGCGCGATAGGAACTTCTGGCGGTGCTGGAGCAACTTGATCTTTCTGCCCTCGGCCTGATGGCTGGCGCCGCCTTCGTCGCGGCGACGCTGCTGCCGGCGCAGTCGGAGGTCGTCTTTGTCGGGCTATTGGCGGCGAAGACCGTGGATTCGACACTTCTCTTCATCGTCGCCTCGCTCGCCAACACGGCCGGATCGGTCGTCAACTGGTGGCTCGGCCGACTGATCGCGACTGATGGCGTCGAGCGCCTGCCGGCGCGGCTGCGGCCCGATCCGGTGCGCTTCGCCAAGGCGCAGGGCTGGTTCGCCCGTTTCGGCTGGCCTTCGCTGCTTTTCGCCTGGCTACCGATCGGCGGCGACCCGCTGACCTTCGTCGCGGGATCGCTGAATTACCCGCTCGCGCGTTTCATACTGCTGGTGTTTGTCGGCAAAGCAGCTCGCTATGCCCTGCTCTGGGCCGGCTGGGCGGCTGCGTCATAAGCATTTGCGCGCTTTCGCCTCCCGGGCTACCAGCAAGGCCCATTCTGATGGAGACCAGATCATGAGCATCAAGCGCATTGCCCCCGGCCCCCGCATGTCGAAGGCCGTCGTGCATGGCAACACGGTCTATCTCGCCGGTCAGGTCGCCGCTGCGGCGGCCGGCAAGAGCGTCGGCGAGCAGACCAAGGACATCCTTTCGATCATCGACGGGCTCCTTGCCGAGGCCGGCACCGACAAGTCGAAGCTGCTGATGGTCAACATCTGGCTCTCCGACATCTCGACCTTCGCCGAGATGAACGCGGTCTGGGATTCCTGGGTCTCGGCGGGCAATACGCCGGGCCGCGCCACGGTCGAGGCCAAGCTCGCCGGCCCGCAATACACGGTCGAGATCGCGGTCATCGCCGCGATCTGACCGCAGTCGCACAGGGGTGACGATCCTGATCAAATGAATCCGGAACTCGCCACCATCCTGGCACGGGTCACGCAGCGCGAGGGTGTCCCCCCCGCGCTGCTGCTCGGCGTCCTCGCCTCGATGGGAACATCGGGCAAGCCCGATTTCAGCCGAATCGAACACGACCTCCTCCGCAAAGCCGGAGACTACAAGGCTCTGCATGCCCGCCTGCTGAAGCCGTCCGACGTCGACCCGGAGCTCGACCGCCTGCGCGCGGAGGCAGCGCGTCTGCTGGCCGATGGGCGCCTTGCGGACATGGATCGCATCCTGGCTCAGGCGGAGCAGCGAAACCTCGACGGTACGGTCGCGCTCGACAAGATGTCGAAGGAGCGGCTTCTGGCCGCCGCTGCTGGCCGCGCCGATCGCGCCGCTGCCGCGATGCTGCAGCTCAATCCGAAGGCCTATGGCGAGGCGGCGGAGCGCTTCGCGGAGGCTGCGCTGATCGCGGCGTCGGCCGATGCCGAGAGCGGTCGCGGCTATGCCTGGATGCAGGCCGATGCGCTGGCTCGCAAGGGCGCCGACTTTTCCGACAGATCGGCTTTCGTCGCTGCGATCGAGCAATTGCGCGGCATGCTCGGCAAGCTCGACAATTTCGACCAGACCGTGCCCTGGGCCGAGACGCAGCTCAGGCTGGCGCGCTCGCTGACGGGTCTCTCGCATTTCGATGGCGGTGGTGCGCTCCTCAGGCAGGTGGCCGAGATCTATCGCACCACCCTCGAGGATTTGACCCGAGCCAAGGGGCCGCGCCTCTGGGCTGCGCTGCAGACCAGGCTCGGCGAAGCGCTGGCCCGCCTTGGCGAGGCCGAGGACGATGCGGCGCTGCTGGACGAGAGCGTCGCAGCGTTCCGTGCGGGCCTCTCCGGCATGGCGCGTGCCGACATGCCGCATGAATGGGCCAGGTTGCAATGGGAGCTTGGCAAGGCGCATGTCGCGCTCGGCCTGCGCGCCAGTGGTGTGGCCGCATTCGAAGCGGCCGTGAACTGCTTCAAGCTGGTGCTCGAGGACCGTCCCCGTGAGAGCGTTCCGCTCGATTGGGCCGAGGTCCAGGATCGGATCGGCGCCGCGCTGGCCGGCCTGGCGACGTATTATCGCGAGCCGGTCGTGTTGGAGGAGGCGATCGCCGCCTTCGACGCGGCGCTGGAGGTTCGGCGCCGCGAGATCGTACCCTCACTCTGGGCGCAGAGCGCGGCCAGCCGAGCCGAGGCGCGGCTGGAACTCGCCGATCGCACGCGCGACCGCGCCGAGGCCGAAAAAGCGACTGCGGAACTCGTCATGGCGATCGAGACGCTGCGAGGCCATGGCCTCGCAGCCGAAGCCAAGCGGCGCGAACCGAAGCTGCTGCGGGCCGCGGCCTTGGTCGAGACCCTCCGGAAGGCCTGATCAGGCCCGGATCCGCAGCGCGGCGAGCCGCTCCAGTGCCTTGTCCAGCGTCGCGTCGTGCTTGGCGAAGCAGAAGCGCACGACATTGCGCACGGCGCCCTCGGCATAGAAGGCGCTGACGGGAATCGCCGCGACGCCATGTTCGCTTACGAGCCGCTGGCAGAAAGCGACGTCGTCACTCTCGCCGAGCGGACCGATGTCGACATTGAGGAAATAGGTGCCGGCGCTCGGCAGCACGCTGAAGCCGAGATCGCGCAGCCCGCCGGCGAAGCGGTCGCGCGAGCGCTGGAAGTCGGCGCGCATCCCCTCGAAATAGGCGTCGTCCTTGCCGAGGCCATAGGCGACGGCCGCCTGCAAGTTCGGCGGCGTCGTGAAGGTGATGTACTGGTGTGCCTTGGCCAGCACGCGCATCAGCTCCGGCGCTGCCATCACCATCCCGACCTTCCAGCCGGTCAGCGAGAAGATCTTGCCGGCCGAGGAAATCTTGACCGTGCGCTCGCGCATGCCGGGCCGGCTCATCAGCGGCGCGTGGCGGTGACCGTCGAAAACGACATGCTCCCAGACATCGTCGCAGATCGCGACCGCATCGTGCCGGACGCAGAACGACGCCAGCAGGTCGAGATCGGCCTCGCTGAAATTGGTCGCTGTCGGGTTGAGCGGATTGTTGAACAGCACAGCCCTGGTCTTTGGCGAGAAGGCGCGCGCCAGCGCCTCCTCGCTGAGGCCGAATTCGGGCGGCGTCAGCGTCACGAATTTCGGGATGCCGCCGGCGCGGCGCACCATTGGCAGATAGGCGTCATACATCGGCTCGAACAGTACGACCTCGTCGCCGGGCGAGATGAGCGCCATCAGCGCGCCGGCGATCGCCTCGGTCGCGCCGGAGGTCACCATCACCTCCGCTTCAGGATCGAGCGCGAGGCCCTGCCAATGGCGAAAATGGGTGGCTGTCGCCTGGCGCAGCTCAGGCAGGCCCATCATCGGCGGATACTGGTTCCAGCCGTCGATCACCGCCTCGGCCGCCTTGCGGCGCACATCCTCCGGGCCGGGATCGTCGGGAAAGCCCTGGCCGAGATTGACGGCCTGGTGCTCGCGCGCGAGCCGAGACATTGTTTCGAAGATCGTCGTCGGAAGGGCGGAGAAGATCGGATTCATCGCGGCGCTTCGGCTGGCTCAGGAACGGTGGGAAGCCGCCATAGCACGCGCAACGGCCGCGCGCATCGTCTCCGAAAAGCGATAGAATCTGCGGAGTGATGAATATTGACATTCGTCAGCAGTCAGTATTCTCTACCCCTCAGCCGGTTCACGCCAGCTTCTGCTGCTTCTTCGCCCCTTTGGAGCAGTGGGACGCTGACGTGGATCGGTGAGCTTTTTCGGGGACCGGAAGCGCGCTAGGCAGGACCCATGTGTTCCTCCCGCCCAACCCCTGCGCTGATGCTGCTCGGCACCGGTTCCAATGTCGGCAAATCGCTGCTCGTCGCTGGCCTGTGTCGGCTCTTCGCCGATCGCGGCCTGAAGGTTCGCCCCTTCAAGCCGCAGAACATGTCGAACAATGCCGCCGCGACCGCCCAGGGCGAGATCGGGCGGGCCCAGGCCCTCCAGGCACGTGCCGCCCGGATCGTGCCTGATGTCGACATGAATCCGGTGCTGCTCAAACCCGAGAGCGAGCGCGGCAGCCAGATCATCCTGCAGGGCCGGGTCGCCGGCCATCTCGCCTCGGGCGATTTCAGCCGGCGCGGCGACTTCATGCCGAAGGTGCTGGAGAGCTTCGCGCGCCTGAGCGACGGCGCCGACCTGATCCTGGTCGAGGGGGCGGGCTCGCCGGCGGAAACCAATCTGCGTGCCCGCGACATCGCCAATCTCGGTTTCGCGCGTGCGACAGGTGTTCCGGCCGTGCTGATCGGCGACATCGACCGCGGGGGCGTCATCGCCAGCCTGATCGGCACCCATGCTGTGCTCGATGCCGACGATCGGGCGATGATCCGCGGCTTCGCGATCAATCGCTTTCGCGGCGATGTCGGATTGTTCACGCCGGCACTCGACACGATCGCCAAGGCGACGGGCTGGCCGAGCTTCGGCGTCGTGCCATGGTTCGCCGACGCCGTCCGCCTGCCGGCCGAGGATGGGCTCGATTTGATGCAGGGCGCGCCGGTGCGTGCCGGTGCGCTGAAGATCGTGGTTCCGGTCCTGCCCGGCATCGCCAATTTCGACGATCTCGACCCGCTGAAGCTCGAGCCCGGCGTCGAGCTTGTCTTCGTCGGCCCTGGCACGCCGCTGCCGGGCGATGCCGCCCTGGTGATCCTCCCGGGCTCAAAGACGACGCTGCGCGATCTCGCCCGGCTGCGGGAGGAGGGCTGGGACATCGACATCATCGCTCATCGTCGGCGCGGCGGCCATGTACTCGGCCTGTGCGGCGGCTACCAGATGCTCGGCACGGTCGTGCGCGATCCGCTCGGCCTGGAAGGGCCGGCCGGTTCGGCTCCCGGCCTCGGCCTGCTCGACATCGAGACCGAGCTGACGCCCGACAAGACCGTGCGGGAGGTCGCGGTCGAACATCCCGGCAGCGGTGCCATTGGCCGCGCCTACGAAATCCATCTCGGCGCCAGCGACGGGCCGGACCGGGCACGGGCGCCATTTAGGGTCGAAGGGCGGCCGGAAGGTGCCCGCAGTGCCGACGGCCGGGTGGTCGGGACCTATCTCCATGGCGTCCTGACATCGGATCCGCTGCGCCGTGCCTGGCTCGAAAATCTGGCGGGAAAACCGCTTGCGGCCGGAGAGGCCTATGAGCCTGCGGTGGAGGCGGCGCTCGACCGGTTGGCAGAGCATCTGGAACGCCATCTCGACACCGCCGCGCTGCTCGAACTGGCGCGGTCGCGATCCTGATATTTGGAGGCCGTCTGGCGAAAAATTGTCAGGAGCACACAAATAAAGCTTTGCGGTTCAATTTGTTGACGACTGACGAATTTCGTCATACTCAACAATGGCGTCCGCAGACGGCCTATGGGAACAAGTCACCAGACCGGGAAGTTGCCCCTGGCATGAGCACAATAGAGCGCGATACACGGCACGAGATCATCGACGTCGCCGAGCGGTTCTTCCGCCAGATCGGCTACCAGAAGACCACCGTCGCCGACATCGCGAAGTCGCTGCGCATGAGCCCGGCGAATGTCTATCGTTTCTTCGACTCCAAGAAGGCGATCAACGAAGCGGTCGCCGAGCGCTCGATGACCGAGCTCGAGGCGACCGTCGCTGCGATCGCAGCTGAAAAGCGTTCTGCCGCCGAGCGTTTGCGCGACATTCTCGCTGCGACCTGCCGCATCAACGCGGCCCGTTATCTCGACAATCACCGCCTGCACGAGATGGTCGCCTGCGCCATGGAGGAGAGCTGGGACGTTATCCGTGGCCATATCGAGCGCTATGACGCGATCCTGCGCGCCGTCGTCGCCGACGGCATCGCCAAGGGCGAGTTCAGCGCCCGCGATCCGATCACGGCGACCCATTGCGTGCGCATGGCGATGTTGCGCTTCTGTCACCCGCTTCTGCTCGGCCAGTGTGCCGAATTGCCGGGTCCGAGCATCGAAGAGATGATCGACTTCATCCTTGCAGGGCTGGGTGCCGGGCGTCCGAGAGCCTGACCGACCGGTCCGGCCTGCGTTGACAAGGCGGCGAGGGAGCGGGATACCCCGCCGCACATGCTGATCCTCACCAAACAGAGCGCCAAGAAGCTCGCCGTCATCGTCCATGACCTGGCAATGACCGCGCTCGCGATCGTCTTCGTCTTCGCCGTGCGCTTCGAGGGCTGGCTGTTCGACGAGCGGATGCGGCAATTGCCGACGATCCTGCCCTTCTTCGTCGCCTATGCGGGCGCGGTCTACTGGTTCTTCCAGCTCTATCGCTCGAAATGGCGCTTCGCCTCGCTGCCGGACCTGTCGAACATCGTCCGGGCGGTCACGGTGCTGACCCTGACCTTGCTGGTGGTCGACTACGTCCTCGTCTCGCCGAATTTCTATGGCTATTTCTTCTTCGGCAAGATCACCATCGTCCTCTACTGGCTGATGCAGATCGCGCTGCTCGGCGGCCCGCGCCTGGCCTATCGCTACTTCAAATACTCCCGTTCCAAGCACCAGGCGGCGCGCGAAGCGACGCTGCCGGCCCTGCTGCTCGGCCGTGGCGTCGACATCGAGATGGTGATCCGCGCTATGGAATCGGGTACCATGGGCAAGATGCGCCCGGCCGGCATCCTGTCGCCGCGGAGCGACGACCTCGGGCAATCCATCCGGGGCATTCCGGTGCTCGGCCTGCTCTCGCAGATGGAGACGGTCGCGATCGACGCCAGCGAGCGCGGCGAGCCGTTCCGCCGCATCGTCGCGACGCCGAGCGCCCTGGCACCGGAGGCCGAGCCGGACAAGTGGCTCGCTAAGACGCGCAAACTCGCCATCCCGATCTCGCGTCTCGATACACTCGGCGAAGGCTTGCGCGGCAGCGAGCTGGCACCGCTCGAGATCGAGGACCTGTTGGTACGCCCCTCGGTCAAGATCGACCGCGAGCGGCTCGAGGGCTTCCTCAAGGGCAAGCGCGTCATCGTCACCGGTGGCGGCGGTTCGATCGGCTCCGAGATTTGCCTGCGTTGCGCCGCCTTCGGTGCGACGGAGCTGCTCGTCATCGAGAATTCCGAACCGGCGCTGTTCCACGTTACCGAGGCGCTGCTGGCGCAGGACCTGCCGATGCGGGTCACCGGCGCGCTTGCCGATGTCCGCGACGAAGCCCGCATCGGCCCGCTCTTCAAGGCGTTCGCGCCCGACATCGTCATCCATGCCGCCGCGCTGAAGCACGTGCCCTATCTCGAGGCCGACTGGGGCGAAGGCATCAAGACCAATATCTTTGGCTCGGTCGTTGCCATCGAGGCTGCGATCGCCGCCGGCGCCGGCATCTTCGTGATGATCTCGACCGACAAGGCGATCGAGCCGGTTTCGATGCTCGGCGCGACCAAGCGTTTCGCCGAGATGTATGCCCAGGCATGTGACGCCGAGTTCGCCGCCGGCAATCGCGGCACGCGCCTGGTTGCGGTCCGCTTCGGCAACGTGCTCGGCTCGGTCGGCTCGGTGGTGCCGAAGTTCAAGGCGCAGATCGAGCGCGGCGGGCCGGTCACCGTGACCAGCCCGGACATGATCCGCTACTTCATGACCATTCGCGAGGCCTGCGACCTGGTGTTGACCGCTGCCTCGCACGCGCCCGAGCACGAGGCGCAGGATGAGCGCGCCGCCGTCTACGTCCTGAAGATGGGCCAGCCGCTCAAGATCATCGACCTCGCGCAGCGCATGATCCGCCTCGCCGGCTATGAGCCCGGTGTCGATATCGAGGTCGCGATCACCGGTGTCCGGCCGGGCGAGCGCCTGAACGAGATTCTCTTCGCCAAGGATGAGCCGATGGCCGAGACCGGGCTCGACGGCGTCATGGCGGCCAAGCCCATCTTCGCCGGCCGCGCCCGCCTGCAGGGCTGGCTGGGCGAACTGGAGCGGGCGCTCGCGGCGCAGGACCGGCTCGGCGCCGAGGCAGTACTGGAAGCGGCGATTCCGGACTTCAGCCAGCGTCAGTCGGGCTCGCCGCCAATCGTGCCAGAGCAGCCTTCGTCTCCGCAGGCGGTTGCCAGCCAGCGCTGAGCAGGGCGCCGGGCGAGGCGACGAGCCCGTTCGCCAGACGCTCATAGGCAGCGGGGCGTCCGGCGAGTCGTGCAGCCAGTGCGAGCAGGAGGAATGGAACCGGGATCAACCCCGGCCCACGCCCGAGGCCAGCCCGCATCGCGGCGAGCATCTCAGCGACTGATAGAGGCTCGGGATCAGCGACGATGTAGCTGCGCCTTACCGGGCAAGTCTCGCTCAGGCTGAAAGCGACGGCCTCGGCGAGATTCTCGATCGCGAGCAGCGAGCGCTTCGCCGACAATGCGCCGAGCGGCAGCGGCAGGGGTAATCGCGCCAGCTTCAGCAGCGCTGCCATGTTGGCCTTCACGCCCAGCCCGTAGACCAGCACCGGCCGTAGCGCGACCCAGTCGAGATCGAGCCCGGCGAGCTCCTCTTCGGCCGCGAGCTTGGACCGGCCATAGGCGTCGGTCGGTGCGGGCGGATCAGCCTCGTTCAGCGGCTGATCGCTGATCGGCCCGCTCTGCGCCCGGATCGAGGACAGAAAGACGAAGCGCCGGACCCCGGCCACCTGCGCGGCCAGCGCCAGCGCCAGCGTCGCATCGGTATTGACGGCTCGGTAGCGCTCTTCGGGGACCTCGCCGTCGGCATGGGCTAATCCGGCGCTGTGGACGACGAGATCGACGCCATTGAGCAGCGGCCGCCAGTCGATCGGCGTGCCGAGATCGCCGATCGCGACCTGTTCGACACCGGAAATGGCGGAGACCGCGCTTCTGCCTGCTGTCCGCAGGCGGTAGCCGCGGGCGATGAGGTCGTGAAGCAAATGCCGGCCGACGAAGCCGCTGGACCCGGTGAGCAGGACGCGTTCGCCGCTCACGGCCGCGCCCGTTTGCGGGAGAAGCGACGCAGAAGAGCGCTGGTCAGCGTCAATGCGGCCAGCAGGCAGCCGAGCTGAGCCCAGAACGCAGGCAGGGCGATGCTGACCGCCGCGAGCGCGATCAGGCAAAGATTGAGCAAGGCGACCTGCACGACGATCTCGATGACCTTAAAGCCGTTATCGGTCGCCTGCTGGTAGAAATGCGAGCGGTGCGCCTGCCAGACTTTCTCGCTGCGCACGAGGCGGCGGAAGAGCGTGATGGTCGAGTCCATGACGTGATAGAGCGGCAGGATCAGCGCTGCCGTCAGCGCGCCGGTGCCCGCCAAGCGGTAAAGCAGATAGGCCCCGAGCAAGCCGAGCGGCAGTGAGCCGACATCGCCGAGGAAGATCCGTGCCACCGGCTTGTTGAACGGGGCGAAGCCGAGGAGCCCGCCGAACAGCGCCGCGGCGAGGAGGCCGGTGGCGGGGTCGATGACGCCATGACTCCCCGCGAGCGCGAGCGCACCGGTCAGCGGCACCAGCCCCGCAAGCGTGATCCAGTCGATTCCGTCGATGAAGTTGACGAGATTGACGAACCAGACGCCGGCGATCAGGGCAAGGCCGCGTTCGGCCCAGAGCGGCAGCGCCTCCGGCAGCAGGCGCATCTCAGGCGCGGCGTAGAACACGACGATGCCGACGCAGAAGACCTGCAGCGGCAGGCGCAAGCCGGGCGAGAGCGGCCTGATATCGTCCCAGGCGCCGACGAGCGCCAGCAGCGCAGCCGCAGCCATCACCAGGACGAGACCCTGCTTCGCGTTTGCCTCCATCGGGATGAGGGCCAGCGCTAGGCTCAATGCCAGGAAAGCACCGGCCAGCACGGCAATGCCGCCGCCTTGCGGCGTCGGTGTACGGTGGCTGGAGCGTGCATTCGGCCGTGCCAGCGCATAGCGCATCATCAGGGGGCGCAGGACCAGGCACAGCACGAAGGCGAGGCCGGCGGCGAAGGCAATCAGCAGGAGGGGAGCTAAGTGTTCCAAGGCGCGCGGACCATAGCCATACCGGGCCTTGCTGCAAGCAGCTCTTGCATCGGCGAGCACAAAAAGAGAACATGAAGGGTATGATCGTCGCCGATTCCGTCCTCAATCCGCCGCCCGCCCGGCCGGATATCACTCGCGCTGTCTGCCGTGGCGCCTCGCGTCATCTGCGCGAGCGCGGCTACGCCATCGTCAAGGAGATGACCTTCGCCAACGGCAGGCGCGGCGATATCGTCGCCCTATCGCCCTCCGGCGAGTTGCTGGTCGTCGAGGTCAAGTCCGGGATCGAAGACTACCGGGTCGACGGAAAATGGCCTGATTATCGCGATTACTGCGACGGCTTCCTCTTCGCGGTCGCGCCCGAATTTCCGCTGGAGATCCTCCCGGAGGATGTCGGCCTGATCGTCGCCGACGCCTTCGGCGGCGAGATGCTGCGCGAGCCGCCGCGCCATCAATTGGCGCCGGCACGCCGGAAGATGCTGACCATCGCCTTCGCCAGGCTGGCGGCGGTGCGCCTGGCGCTGCTGGAAGATCCTGGAACCTAGCCGACCGCCCGTTGCGGCAAATTGAGTGCCTTCGGGCCGATGTTCAGGCTGATCTGCAGGCTGTCGGCGATGCGATGGGCGCGGTCGATGAACAGGAATTTGGCCGGGCCGGTGCAGAGTTCGGCAACCGTCGCCTCGAACAGCGAAAGCCAGCGCTCGAAATGCTGCATCTCGAGCGGGAGCGGCATATGGACCTGTTGCGGCTTGCCACGATAGCGCCCGCTCATCAGCGTTACCGAAGACCAGAAGTCGCGCAGCTTGGCGAGATGCGGCGCCCAGTCCTCGCCGAGCTTGGCGAGGAAGATCGGGCCGATCAGCGGGTCCTGGCGGACGCGGCCGTAGAAGGTCTCGACCAGCTCCGCGATCAGCTCTTCCGAAATCCGCTTTGGCAGCGGAATTCCGCTCATCGCGGGGCGCGCTTGGCCAGGATGCGCTGGAGGGTACGGCGATGCATGCCGAGCCGGCGCGCCGTCTCGGAGACGTTGCGGCTGCACAATTCGTAGACGCGCTGGATATGCTCCCAGCGGACCCGATCGGCCGACATCGGGTTCTCCGGCGGCACCGGGCGCGCATTCGGCCCGGCGGCCAGCGCCGAATGGATCTCGTCGGCATCGGCGGGCTTCGCCAGAAAGTCGAAGGCACCCAGCTTCACTGCGCTCACCGCGGTCGCGATATTGCCGTAGCCGGTCAGGACGACGCCGCGTGCATCCGGGCGTTTCTCCTTGAGGCGGGCGATCACATCGAGCCCATTGCCGTCGCCGAGGCGCAGATCAATCACGGCGAAGGCCGGTGCTTCCTCCTCGACGGCCGCGAGCCCGGCCTCAACTGATTCGGCGATCCGTACCGAATAGCCCCGTCCTTCCATGGCGCGAGCGAGGCGGTTCAGGAACGGCTTGTCGTCGTCGACAAGCAGGAGGGACATGTCCCTGCCGGCATTGTCGGTGAGCTCGCCTGTCGTCGGCGCCGTGTCCATCGCCATCATCTCCTCCGGGCGGACCTGCCCGGTTCACTATCCATTGTACCGATTGCGCGACGCGTTGAAACGCCGCAACGCCTCATTCTGTCGCATATGGGGTCAAAAGCTCCGGGTTTGAAGGTGCAGCCGGGCGGTCGTCGCGCTCGAAAACCGCGCGCAGCCAGGTAATCCGGACGCTGGCGCCCGTCGCCGGCAGCGGCAGATTGGAGAATTCGAGCGTCGCGCCACTGCGCTCCAGCAGCGTCTTGGCGATGAACAGGCCAAGCCCGAGGCCGCCGCCGGCGCGCGATTCCTTGGCATGCGAGCGCGAGAGATAGGGGTCGCCGGCCCGCATCAGCACCTCGGGCGTGAAGCCCGGCCCGTCATCGGCGATCGTCAGGAGGACGGCGCCTTCCGTCCACTGTGCGGTGATCGTCACCTTGGAGCGGGCAAAATCGACTGCGTTGTCGACGATGTTGCCTAGTCCGTAGTTCATGCCGGGGTTGCGTCGGCAGACCGGCTCCGGCTTGTCGCCGACGAGCGCGATCTCGAAGGGCACCCCGAAGGGCCGCTGCGGCCCGGCCGCTTCCTCAATCAGGAGGCTGAGCGAGAGCTGGTCGAGCGGGCCGGCATCGTCGTCCTGAAGCGAGGCGAGCTTGCCCAAAATGCCGCGGCAGCGCTCGACCTGCTCGCGCAGCAATGTGATGTCCTCCGCCATCTCGCCCTCGGGCGGGGCAAGCCGGGAGAGCTCGCGGGCGACGAGAGCGATGGTGGCGAGCGGCGTGCCGAGCTCGTGCGCAGCCGCAGCGGCGAGCCCGTCGAGCTGGGAGAGATGCTGCTCGCGCGCCAGCACCAGCTCCGTCGCGGCCAGCGCTTCCGAGAGGTCACGCGCCTCTTTGGCGACACGCCAGGCATAAATGCCGGTGAAGCCGAGCCCGAGCAGCAGCGCGATCCAGTTGCCGGCCTGGTATTGCGGCGGCAGTACCGGCCGCCCCGTCCCGGCCCAGGGTAGGGGCCAGTGCAGGACGGTGAGCAGCGTGGCGAGCCCGGCGGCGAGCAGGCCGAGCGCCAGCGTGTGCCGCGGCGGCAACGCCGTCGCCGAGATCATCACCGGCGCCAGGAACAGAATTGCGAACGGGTTCTGCAGGCCGCCGGTGAGATAGAGCAGCGCTGCGAGCTGGAGAATATCGAAGCCGAGCAGCGCCGTCGCCGCGCTTTGGTGCAGGCGGTGGCTGAGCGGGAAGCGGATGCGCAGCGCGATGTTGAGCCAGGCCGAGACCGCGATGACCAGGAAGCACCAGCCGAAGGGCAGGGCAAAGCCGAGCCCGAAATGGACACCGGCGACGGCGACGCTCTGGCCGGCGATGGCGAGCCAGCGCAGCCGCACCAGCGTGTCGAGCCGCAAATGACGCGGCGTGGATCCGGGGGGCGATGAGATGAAGTCGGTTATCGTCACGGCGCGCAATCTTCGCAAGGCGGGAGCGGGCCGAGGAGGAATAAGCTGTGGCTAATCGGCATCACAAGGAAATCTTAGCCCTTTGAACGATTGAATGAGAACAAATTATACTTAGGCTGCGTTGCCTTGCTGCACTGCATCGTGGGATGCGGCGCTGCGAAAGCGCGAAAGGGACGCCATGTCGTTCGCCTACCACGCCTATGAAGCGGTTCACATGATGGTCAGCCCGGCGCGGGCTTTGTCCGACGCCATGCAGCTCGCCTTCAAGAACCCGGCGAACCCGCTGACCTATACCCCGTTCGGCCGCTCGGTCGCCGCCTCTTGCGAACTGTTCGAGCGCACCACGCGCCGTTATGGCAAGCCGGCCTTCGGGCTCGACACCACCACGATGAACGGCGTCAAGGTCGCGGTCGAGGAGCGGATCGCCTGGCAGCGTCCCTTCTGCAATTTGATCTATTTCGACCGACAGGTCGGCACGCGCCGCAAGCCGCAGCCCAAGGTGCTGCTGGTCGCGCCGATGTCCGGTCACTACGCCACGCTGCTGCGCGGCACGGTCGAGACCATGCTGCCCGACCATGAAGTCTACATCACCGACTGGATCGACGCCCGCCTCGTGCCGCTCGCGGCCGGCAGCTTCGATCTCGATGATTATATAGATTACGTCATCGCCATGCTGCAGAAGCTCGGCCCTGACACCCATGTCATGGCCGTCTGCCAGCCTTCGGTCCCGGTGCTCGCTGCGATCGCGCGCATGGAGGCCGAGGGCGATCCCTCCTCGCCGCGCTCGATGACGCTGATGGGCGGGCCGATCGACACCCGCCGCTCGCCGACCGCTGTCAATCAGCTCGCCATGGAGCGTGGCACCGACTGGTTCCGCCGCAACTGCATCACCCGCGTGCCCTTCCCGCATCTCGGCGCTTTCCGCGAGGTTTATCCCGGCTTCCTGCAGCTCTCGGGCTTCATGGCGATGAACTTCGACAAGCACCTGACCGCCCATTACGACATGTACAAGCATCTCGTCGCCGGCGATGGCGACTCGGCCGAGAAGCATCGCGACTTCTACGACGAGTACATGGCGGTGATGGACCTGACCGCCGAGTTCTACCTGCAGACCGTCGATACGGTGTTCGTGAAGCATGCCTTGCCGAAGGGCGAGATGATGCATCGCGGCAATCCGGTCGACCTCAAGGCGATCCGCGGTGTCGCACTGATGACGGTCGAGGGCGAGAACGACGACATCTCCGGCGTCGGCCAGACCAAGGCTGCCCATGATCTCTGCGTCAACATCCCGGACGATATGCGGGTCGAGTACCTCCAGAAGGGCGTCGGCCATTACGGCGTCTTCAACGGCTCGCGCTTCCGCTCCGAGATCGCCCCGCGCATCTCAGACTTCATGCTCACCCTCGACATGAAGGCAGCCAGTGAGCGCCGCAGCGAGACGGCGGCGGCGGCGCGCAAGGCGCTGAAGGTCGCGAGCTGAGCTAGCTCGCCCTCTTCCGCTCCCGCTGCGAATCCCGCACAATCGTCGGGATGCGGTTTTCCCTGTTCAGGCGCAAGCCCGATCCCGACCGGATCGAGGTCGCCCATGCCGGCCTGCTCTATCCGGTCACCGTCAGGCGGCGCTCGACGGCGCGGCGATTGACGCTGCGTGTCTCGCAGGCGACCGGCGAGATCACGCTGACGCTCCCCGAACGTGTCGATTTCGCGACGGGGCGCATTTTCGCGGAGAATCACGGCGGCTGGATCGCGGCGCGTCTCGCCAAGCGGCCGCAGGGCGTGCCGTTCGAGCCCGGCGCCGTCGTGCCGCTGCGCGGCGTGCCGCACCGCATCGTGCACTGGACCAGGGTGCGCGGGCTGACCCGCGCCACGCTCTCGGCCGAGGGCGAGCCGATCATCGCGGTCTGCGGCGAAGCCAGCCATGTCGCGCGCCGGGTCAAGGATTTCCTGCGTCGCGAGGCACTGGCCGACCTGGAGAAGGCGGTGCGCACCCATACCGCCATGCTCGGCATACCCGCGCGCAAGATCACGCTGCGCGATACCACCAGCCGCTGGGGCTCATGTTCCTCGAAAGGGCATCTCAGCTTCTCCTGGCGGCTGATCATCGCCCCTGCGTCGGTGCTCGATTATCTCGCTGCCCATGAGGTCGCGCATCTCAAGGAGATGAACCACTCGCATCGTTTCTGGGCGCTGACGCACAAGCTCTGCCCAGGCACCGATCAGGCGGAAGCCTGGCTCAAACGCCATGGTGCGAGCCTGCACGGCTATGGCTGATCGCCCACTCTCATTGCGCTTGGCAGGACACCGCGTTCTTGGGCGCTGACGGCCGCGCGAAGACCACGAGGCTCGCTGCTGCGAGCAGCCACACGCCGATCCCGCCATAGAGCATGACCGCCCCGAAGCCGTCAGCAAGCGCCTGGCGCGCCAGCGTTGCCGACAGGCCGGTCTCGGCGGAAATGGGCGCGCCGGCGGCCAGCTTCTCCGCCAGGCTGCGCAAGGCCGTGGCATCGGTGCCGGCCGCAACCTTGGTCGCAAGCGAAGCACGCACGCCTTCGACGAGGATGAAGCCCATCAGCGCGATGTTGATGGCGAGCGAGATCATGCGGGCACTGAGATCGATGCCCGAGGCCATGCCGGCACGCTCGGCCGGCACGGCGGCGGTCGAGGTGTTGGTCACCGGGGTGTTGGCGAGGCCGATGCCGACGCCGGAGAGGAGGCAGCCCGGCAGCATGGTCAGCCAGCTCGGCGCGGCGACGGAGGTGCCGAGCTTCATCGCGATGAAGCCGAGCCCGATGGTGAAGAGCCCTGCGGGGATGACGACCCCCGCCCGATAGCGCCGCGCCAGCTGCTCGGCCAGTGGCGGCACGGCCAAAGTGGGCAGCGTATAGGCGAGCAGCACCAGACCTGCGGTGAGGCCGTCATAGCCGAGCCCGGCCTCAAACCAGATCGGCAGATAGATCATGAAAGGCCAATAGCTGACGTTCATTGCCGCCGCGCTGATGATCGCGCCGGAGAAGGCGCGGATCTTGAAGACCGAGACGTCGATCATCGGGCGGCTGACCGTCCGTTCGACGAGGAGGAAGGCGACGAAGCTCGCCACCGCGATGGCGAGAACGGTCAGGGCCTGCGGGCTGGCGAAGCCGAGATCGGGCCCCTGCGTGATGAAATAGGCGAGGCAGAACACCGACAGTGACAGCGTCGTGATGCCGCCGATATCGAGCCGCTCCGCCGCGGGGTCGCGTGATTCCGATACGGAACCCAGAGCCAGAAGCGCCGTCCCGACAGCAATAGGTGCATGGACGAGGAAGACCCATTGCCAGCCCGAGAGTGCGACGATGGCACTGCCGATGATTGGTCCGAAGCCGAGGCCGATGCCGAAAACGACGCCCCAGACGCTGAAGGCCATCGCCCGTTCGGCCGGCTCGCGAAACTGCTGCGACAGGATAGCGACGCTGCAGATGAGACCCGCCCCGCCGCTCAGGCCCTGAAATATGCGGGCGACGATCAGCACCGTTGCGTTGGGTGCGAGACCGCAGGCCAGCGACGCGACGGCAAACGCCATGATCGCAATCAGGAAGACCCGCTTGCGCCCATAGCGATCGGCCAGCGTGCCGGCCGCCATCAGCACGCCCGTCACCGCGATGGTATAGGCGTTCATGATCCACTGCATCTCCTTGAAAGTGGCCGGTAAAGCCCTTTCGAGCGTCGGCAGGATCGCCGGCACGCTGGAGATCTCGAGGCCGAACATCAGCGCCATCAGGCAGGCGACGATGAGGGCCGGGATGCCGCGCGCGCGCGACATCGGCACCGTTTGAGTGACGTCCATCGTGTCGGATCTTTCCTGTCGGCGGGCGCGCGAGTGGCCCTGCGGCGAGTCGCGGGCAAGTTAGCGGGCACCACGCGATTACAGAACCGAATGCCTTGCTATTTCAGCGATGATAAATTGATATGGCTGGTACTATGACACTTGATGTCGATGCCGTCAGAGCTTTCGTTACGATTGCGGAACTGCGCAGCTTTACCCGCGCCGCTGTGGCGCTCGGCTGCCACCAGGCTGCCATCAGCCTCAGGCTGAAGCGACTTGAAGAGCGTCTCGGCCACCGGTTGATCGAACGCACGCCGCGGCTCGTGCGCCTGTCCGCACAGGGCGCGATGTTCCTCGACGAAGCCCGCGCCTTCCTCGCTGCGCATGACCGTGCGCTGTCGGCGCTGTGCAATGCGCGCCGCCGTTTCGGTCTCGGCATCGCCGCTCATGTCTTCGGGCCGGAAGTGCCGACGCTGCTGGCGAGGCTCAACGCGCATGACCCCGGCCTGATGATCGAGGTGCAGCTGGGCCATTCGCGGCCCCTGCTTGAGGCCTTCGACAAGGGCGAGCTCGATGCGGCGATCGTCCGCCGGGACGATGATCGCCGCCCGGCCGAGGTTCTGGCGCCGGAGCTGTTCGGCTGGTTCGCGGCGCCGGATTTCGAGTACCGTCAGGGCGAGCCGCTGCGGCTTGCGACGCTCTCGGCCTCCTGCGGCGTGCGCGACATCGCCACCAAGGCGCTCGATGCTTCCGGCATCCCCTGGGTTGAGGTCTTCATCGGCGGCGGTTCGATCGCGGTCGATGCGGCCGTCGCAGCGGGCCTTGCCGTCTCGGCCTTCTCCTGCCGGCTCGCTCCCGCCGGCACGGTCGAGGTCAGCCGCCGTTTCGGCCTGCCGGATTTGCCGACATCGGAGATCGTCATGGTCTCGACCCTGACCGACGCCAGATCGCGCGCGGCCCTGCGTACGCTCGCCGCCGCATTCCGCGAACATCGGCCGATCGTTTGCTGAGAGCGTGAGGCTCAGTTTCGCGCGGTCGGCACGCCCTCGCGGATGACGCGGGAGAAGTCCGGGCTGTCGAGCGACACGGCTCGCGCCTTTGCGCTGATCTTGCCCTGCTGCACCAGCTGATCCAGCGGCAGATCCTGCCCGATCGCTCCGATGTCGCGCAGATAGCCCGGCAGATAGCCGGACAGCACGACGCGCGGGTCGAGCGGCAGCGAAAACTGCCAGCCCGGCGCGACCGAGCCGACCAGCCGGTAGACCACCGTCGTACAGTTCGTGGTGATCGTGTTGTACCAGCGCGGCTCGCGCGCCAGCCGGTTCACGTCCGCGACATAAGCGAGCAGCACGTCACGCGCCCGCTCCGGCGAGATGCGCAGCCGGAACATCCGGACATCCTCGCCTCGCGCATGGGTGCGAAGGCCGACGACATCGCGCTCGTCCGTCGCGACATAGGCCATCTCGTAGACCCGGAAGAAACCGGCGAGAGAGGACCATTCCTCGCCCTTCTCGCGCCGCACCTCGATCGAGAAGGTGAGCGGGCTTGTGTCCGCAAAGGTGAAGCTGACGAGCAGATGGGCGATCGCTTCGCCCGACCAGTAGGACAGGAAAAGATCGACGCCCTCGATCCTGCTCAGATCGTAGCTGCGCGTCTCCCAGCGCTGGTCGTAGTCGGCCTCGGTGCGCCAGCGGAAATCGCGGAGGTTGGTCACGGTCAGACGATCGCCGTCGCGTGCGATCTGCGGCAGATGCGCCAGCTCCGGGATCCAGTTCCGATCATGCGAGGGCTTGAGACTGCCCCACCAGCCGAGCAGACTGACGAAGAGGACGGCAAAAGCGAGCGGCAGGCGCGGTGCGCCGGTCCAGAGCCCGATGGCGCCGGCGAGCCCAGCGAGGCCAAAGCCGATCGCAGCAGCGATGCCGATCGCTCCCGATAGCCGGAAGGCGAGCAGCCCGGCGCTCCAGCTGGCGGCGCCGAGAACGACGAGGGTCAGGAGAAGCTGGAGCAAAACGATCAGGAGGCGGCGCATCGCCGCCTCCCATAGCACGCTTCCGCGCCGATTGCGCTCAAGCCGCGAGCGAGCTCGTCGGCGCCGCAGCCTTCACCGCATCGTCGACATGGTTCTCGAACTTCGCGAAGTTCTCGGCGAACATGCCGATGAGCTTCTTTGCCGTTTCGGCGAAGGCGGCTTTGTCCTGCCAGGTCTTCACGGGATACAGGATGTGGGGCTCGACGCCGGGCACCGAGGTCGGCACCGCGAAGCCGAAATAAGGGTCGCGGCGGAAATCGGCGCGGTTGAGCGAGCCGTCGAGCGCCGCGGTCAAAAGGCGGCGCGTCACGCGGATCGGCATGCGCCGGCCAGTGCCGTAGCCGCCACCGGTCCAGCCGGTGTTGACCAGCCAGCAATCGACATGATGCTTGGCGATGAAGTCGCGCAGCAGGTTGGCGTATTCCGACGGGTGGCGCGGCAGGAAAGGCGAGCCAAAGCAGGTCGAGAATTCCGGCTGGACGCCGACGAGGCCGCGCTCGGTGCCCGCGACCTTGGCGGTGTAGCCGGAGAGGAAGTGGTACATCGCCTCGGCCGGGGTCAGCTTGGCGATCGGCGGCATCACGCCGAAGGCGTCGGCCGTCAGCATCACGATGTTCTTCGGCGTGCCGGCGCGGCCCGAGCGCGAGGCGTTCGGGATGGCGTCGAGCGGATAAGCCGAGCGGGTGTTCTCGGTCTTGCTTTCGTCGTCGAAATCGACCTCGCGCGAGATCGGGTCCATGACGATGTTCTCGAGTACCGTGCCGAAGCGCTGCGATGCCGCGAAGATCTGCGGCTCGGCCTCGGCCGAGAGCCGGATCGTCTTGGCGTAGCAGCCGCCCTCGAAGTTGAAGATGCCGTCCTTCGACCAGCCATGCTCGTCGTCGCCGATCAGGGTGCGGTCGGGATCGGCCGAGAGTGTTGTCTTGCCAGTGCCGGACAGGCCGAAGAAGATCGCCGGGTCATTCTTGCTGCCGACATTGGCCGAGCAGTGCATCGGCACCACGCCCTTGGCCGGCAGCGTGTAGTTCAGATAGGTGAAGACCGACTTCTTCATTTCGCCGGCATAGGCGGAGCCGCCGATCAGCACGATCTTGCGGGAGAAATCGATCGCAATGACCGTCTCGCTGCGGCAGCCATGGCGTTTCGGATCGGCCTTGAAGCTCGGCAGGTCGACGATCGTCAGCTCGGGAACGTAGGCGGCGATCTCGCTCGCCTCGGGCCGGATCAAGAGGTTGCGGATGAAAAGCGAGTGCCAGGCAAGTTCGGTGAAGACCCGTGCCTTCACCCGGTGGGCCGGATCGGCGCCGCCATAGAGGTCCTGCGCGAACAGCTCCTTGCCCTCGGCGTGCTTGATGAAGTCGCCGAGCAGGGTCTCGAACTGCTCCGAGGAGATCGCGCCGTTGTTCTCCCACCAGACGGTCTTTTCGGTCAGTGCGTCCTTGACGACGAACTTGTCCTTGGGCGAGCGGCCGGTATGCGTGCCGGTATCGGCGCAGAGCGCGCCGCCGCGGGCGAGCTGCGATTCGCCACGCCGCAGCGATTCCTCATAGAGGCGCGCGGCCTCAAAATTCCAGTAGACGGCCTTGAGCCCGCGGAAGCCGAACTTGTCGGCGCCGCTGTTCGGGTTGACGTGACCGATGGTCTCCACTGGCAATTCCTCCTGCCGAGAAGCCGCCGCCTGACGATGCCGGCGCCGTGATTGGAGTGGGGGCAAGCCCCACTATGGGCCCGATGGGCCGGTGAAGTGGAGGGCTCTTTAGGCGGATGACGCCGCCGGCTCAAGTCATGACGATAACCCGCCAATGAGGATACCAGATCTAAATCGTTTAAAAATTCAGCTGTGGTGAATGACGTCGCTCACGCGGCGCTGCGCGCCTTTCCAGCGAGCGCGACCAGGGTGTTGCGAAGCGCGTCCGGTGTTGTCACCGGCTCGTCGAAGGCAAGGCGCAGCGCTCTGTCCCCGAGCATCAGATCGGCGCCGTCAGGGTCGAGCCCGGAAAGGCGCCAGGCGCCGTCCTCACCGCCGAGCAGGTTCGTCGCGTAGAGCTGGATGGCGTCGGCATGGTCCTCGTTCATATGGTCGACCGCGCCTTCCTCCGCTTCGATCAGTGCCCCAGCCTGCGAGCAATCGCTGAGCACGTCGCCGGCCTCGAGCTCATAGGCGCGACCGAAGCCGCCATTGAGGCTCGCGCGCTGGAGTTTGAGCGCGAAGAAGGAGAAGTCGGGAAAATCGACATAGAGCGAGGCTTTCGGCTGGCGCGCCAGGAAGCGGCGCCGCACGCGCTGGCCGAACTCGCTCTCGCGGTCGATCGTCTCGGCCGTGGCGATGAGCGTGATCCGGGCATGGGCGAGCGGATCGCCCTTGCCGCCGGGCGCGATCAGGAGCGAGCAGCGTGGATCGGCGATGAGGTTGCCCGTGTGCCCCGACAGCGAGGAGACCAGGATCAGCGGCGTCCCGTCGATATCAGTCGCGAGGCTGGTCAGGCTGGCGAAGGGGTGTCCGTCCGGCGTCAGCGTCGCCAGGGAAGCCGAGCGCGCGCTGCGCAGCAGCCCTCGTGCGAGTCCGCGCGCGCTGGCATCGGTCGGCCTGATCGGATCGGTCACCATGGCACTTTTCGCTGTCTTAAGTGTTTTCGAAGGCGAGACGTAGCGAAACCGCCTTGGCTTGGCTAGATTGCAGCCTTGCTTTGGCCGCTCTCGCGCGAGAGTGGACCCTTTGATTGCAACGCCAGAACACAAAGAGCTGGAAAAGCTTATGCCAACCATTGCGCTGGTCGACGACGACCGCAACATCCTGACCTCGGTTTCGATCGCATTGGAAGCCGAGGGCTATCGTATCCAGACTTATACGGATGGTGCCTCGGCCCTCGACGGGCTGAAGCAGAATCCACCTGACCTCGCCATCTTCGACATCAAGATGCCGCGCATGGACGGGATGGAGCTGCTGCGCCGTCTGCGCCAGAAATCTGACCTGCCGGTGATCTTCCTGACCTCCAAGGACGAGGAGATCGACGAGCTCTTCGGTCTGAAGATGGGCGCCGACGACTTCATCCGCAAACCCTTCTCGCAGCGGCTGCTGGTCGAGCGCGTCAAAGCGATCCTGCGCCGCGCCGGCGCCAAGGATGCGAGCGCGGCACCGCGCACCGAGGACGCCAAGGCGCTGGAGCGCGGCCTGCTGCGGATGGATCCCGAACGGCACACCTGCACCTGGAAGGGCGAACCGGTGACGCTCACTGTCACCGAGTTCCTGATCCTGCAGTCGCTGGCGCAGCGACCGGGCGTGGTCAAGAGTCGCAACGCGCTGATGGACGCGGCTTATGACGACGAGGTCTATGTCGACGATCGCACCATCGACAGCCACATCAAGCGCCTGCGCAAGAAGTTCAACCAGGTCGATGTCGAGTTCGACATGATCGAGACGCTCTATGGCGTCGGCTACCGCTTCAAGGAGAATTGAGAAGCGCCCCCGGCGCGGCCCATGACCGCGTTTGCGCGGGCGCCGGGACAGAGTATGAGCCGTTCATGGCTACGATCGAACAGGAAGGGGCTCGCGCCGGCGGGCCGCGGACGGGGCTGACGCTGCGCCGCCGCGCCGCGCTGTTCGGTCGCCGTGTCTGGCGCGCCATCTCCGGCCGGGCCGCCTCGAGCCTGACCCGGCGCATCGTCGTCCTGAATCTCGCCGGCCTCGTCGCTCTGCTCGTCGGGTTCCTCTATCTCAACCAGTTCCGCGAGGGCCTGATCGAGGCGCGCGTGCAGAGCCTGCTGACGCAAGGTGAGATCATCGCCGGTGCCATCGCCGCCTCCGCCACGGTCGAGACCGACACGATCGCGATCGACCCGGATAAGCTCCTGCAGATGCAGGCCGGTGAGAGCGGGGCCATCGCCGAGGATCCGCTGGATTTCTCGATCAATCCGGAAAAGGTCGCCCCGCTCCTGCGCCGACTGGTGACGCCGACCAAGACCCGCGCCCGCATCTACGACAAGGACGGGATGCTGACGCTCGATTCGCGCAACCTTTATTCGCGTGGCGACATCCTGCGGCTCGACCTGCCGCGCATCGGCGAGAGCGACGAGCCGCCGCTGCTCGAGCGCACCTGGAATCTGTTCCGCAATCGGCTCGGTCGCGCCGACGTGCCGGCCTATGACGATTTCGCCAACGCCAATGGCAGATCCTATACGGAGGTCGCCCGGGCCCTTGCCGGCTCGCCGGCGAGCGTGGTGCGGGTCAACACCCGTGGCGAAACGATCGTCTCGGTCGCCGTGCCGGTGCAGCGCTTCCGGGCGGTGCGCGGCGCATTGCTGCTCTCGACCCAGGGCGGCGACATCGATGCCGTCATCGCCTCCGAGCGCTACGCCATCTTCCAGGTCTTTGCAGTCGCCTCCAGCGTGATGATCGTGCTTTCGGTGCTGCTCGCCGGTACCATCGCCGAGCCGATCCGCAAGCTGGCCGATGCGGCCCAACGCGTCCGCCGCGGCGTCAAGTCGCGCGAGGAAGTCCCGGACTTCTCCAGCCGCCATGACGAGATCGGCCACCTCTCAGGTTCGTTCCGCGAGATGACCCAGGCACTGTACAATCGCATGGAGGCGATCGAGCGCTTCGCCGCCGACGTCGCACATGAGCTCAAGAACCCGCTGACCTCGCTGCGTAGCGCGGTCGAGACCTTGCCGTTGGCGAAGAACGACGATTCGCGCAGCCGCCTGCTCGCGGTGATTCGCCACGACGTGAAACGGCTGGATCGGTTGATCACCGACATCTCGGAGGCTTCGCGCCTCGATGCCGAGCTCGCACGCGACGACACGGCTCCGCTGGATGTCGCTCAGCTCGTCGAAGCGGTCGTCTCGGTCCAGAACCAGATCAGCCGGGAAGGCCAACCGGTCGTCGAGCTCTCGGTCGACCGGCGCGGCCAGCGGCCGGGCGCCGACCCTTTTTATGTGCTCGGCCACGATTCCCGGCTCGGCCAGGTCATCGTCAATCTGATCGAGAACGCCTGCTCCTTCTCGCCGGCGGACAAGCCGGTCAGGGTCAAGCTGTCGCGCGTCGCCGGCGATGTGCTGATCACGGTTGAGGATGATGGCCCAGGCATTCCGCCGCATGCGCTGGAGCGGATCTTCGAGCGCTTCTACACCGACCGGCCGGAGAGCGGCTTTGGCCAGAATTCCGGGCTCGGCCTCTCGATCTCGCGTCAGATCGTCGAAGCCCATCGCGGCACGATCCGGGCCGAGAACCGCTATGCCTCCGAGCAGTCCGAGGGCGAGGACAAACGGCTCGGCGCCCGCTTCATCGTGCGCCTCCCGGCGGCGGCGCAGCCGGCATGAGCGCTTCGCCTTCGATTCGCCTGCATGCCAGCGCTGTCGTCATCGGCGAGGTCGGTGTCCTGATCCGCGGCCCATCCGGCGCCGGCAAGTCGAGTCTGGCGCTGGCGCTCATCAGCCTGGCGCAGCTCCAGGGTCGCTTCGCTCGGCTGGTCGCCGATGACCGCACCGAAATCGTCGTCCGCGCCGGCCGCGTCATCGCCGCGCCGGTATCGCCGATCGAGGGGCTGGTCGAGCGGCGCGGCCTCGGGTTGACCCCGGAACCGCATCTCGCCGGTGCGGTGATCCGCTTTGTGATCGATTGTGGCGCTGAGCCCGAGCGCATGCCGGAACCCGAGGCGCTGGTCGAGACCATTGCTGGCGTTACCCTGCCACGGCTTTGCCTGCTTCCGAGGGTTGGCGACGAACGTCTAGTGCTCGCGGCGCTTGCGCTCTTTGCCGGTCCGGGGTGAATTGGTTTCGAGGAGTTCGAGACAAGCCTTGCCTATCTTTCGCACCTGCCGCATAAACCGCGACCTTGTCCGGGCGCCGTTGGGCGCTCTCCGGTGGTACTGAATGATCGGACTCGTGCTTGTCACGCATGGGCACTTGGCGACGGAATTCCGCGCCGCGCTCGAACATGTCGTCGGCCCTCAGGCCAATCTTGCCACCATCGCCATCGCCCCCGATGACGATATGGAGGGCCGCAGGCGTGACATCATCGCGGCGGTGGAGCAGGTCGAGAACGGCAAGGGCGTCATCGTCCTAACCGATATGTTCGGCGGTACGCCCTCCAACCTCGCCATCTCGGTGATGGAGCCGGGCCGGATCGATGTCGTTGCCGGCGTCAACCTGCCGATGCTGATCAAGCTCGCCAGCGTGCGCGAGGAAAAGACCCTCGACGAAGCTGTCAGCAGCGCGCAGGATGCCGGCCGCAAGTACATCACGGTCGCCAGTCGCGTACTCGCGGGCAAATGAGGTCCGGCGTGCAGGACATCCGCGAAGAAGACATTCGCGACGAGGATTGCGACTGCTCCGAGGTCGAGATTCCGGCCGGTGCCGTCTATGGCGAATTCCAGATCATCAACAAGAAGGGCCTGCACGCCCGCGCCACGGCCAAGTTCGTGCAGTGTGCCAGCCAGTTTGACGCCGACATCACCGTCAGCCGCTGTGGCGAGACTGTCGGCGCCACGTCGATCATGGGTATCCTGACGCTGGGGGCCGGTATCGGCTCGACCATTACCGTGGTCGCCAAGGGCGCTGATGCGAAGGACGCGCTCCAGGCGCTGGGGACGCTCGTCGCCGACAGGTTCGGTGAGGGCGAATAGGCCTCTCGTGTGGTCGGTCGCTCAGGCGTTGCTGGTTTACGCCAAGGGAATTGCCGTCGTTCTCGCGCTAGTTTGGTTCTTCTTCGCGCTTCTGACGGACCGCCTCTCACTGCGCGCTATGCGGGATCGGAGCTGGTGGCCGTAGCGCGTTCTGGCGCGCGGCTTGGAGCACCCCCTTCCGTGCCCTGCAGAGCGCACATAAAGACATCTTTATATCTTTGATTGCCTTCTGGTGGGCACCCTGCTAGAGAGCCGCCGTCATTCAAAGCACGATCGATTGGAGCGCCCCCGTGTCGAAGCAGGATTACGTCGTCAAGGACATCAGCCTCGCGGACTACGGCCGCAAGGAAATCAACATGGCCCAGGACGAGATGCCGGGCCTGATGGCGATCCGCGCCGAGCACAAGGGCAAGAACCCGCTGAAGGGCGCCCGCATCGCCGGCTGCCTGCACATGACCATCCAGACCGCCGTGCTGATCGAGACGCTGACCGAGCTTGGCGCCGATGTCCGCTGGTCCTCCTGCAACATCTTCTCGACCCAGGATCACGCCGCCGCCGCGATCGCCGCGTCCGGCGTGCCGGTCTTCGCCATCAAGGGCGAGACGCTGGAGGAGTACTGGGAATACGTTCTGCGCACCGCGACCTGGGGTGACGGCGGCACGCCGAACATGATCCTCGACGATGGCGGCGACCTGACCATGCTGGTCATCCTCGGCGCCGAGGCCGAGGCCGGCAAGGCCGAATTCCTCGACAAGCCGGGCAATGAGGAAGAGACGATCTTCTTCAAGCTGATCAAGCGCGAGCTCAAGGCCAATCCGGGCTGGTTCACCAAGACCCGCGCCGCGATCAAGGGTGTCTCCGAGGAGACCACCACCGGCGTGCATCGCCTCTACGATCTCGCCAAGGCCGGCCGCCTGCCCTTCCCGGCGATCAACGTCAACGACTCCGTCACCAAGTCGAAGTTCGACAACCTCTATGGCTGCCGTGAATCGCTGGTCGACGCCATCCGCCGCGGCACCGACGTGATGATGTCGGGCAAGGTCGCGCTCGTCGCCGGCTACGGCGATGTCGGCAAGGGCTCGGCCGCCTCGCTGCGCCAGGCCGGCTGCCGCGTCATGGTCACCGAAATTGACCCGATCTGCGCGCTGCAGGCGGCGATGGAGGGTTATGAGGTCGTCACCATGGAGGACGCCGCTCCGCGCGCCGACATCTTCGTCACCGCCACCGGCAATCTCGACGTCATCACCGTCGATCACATGCGCGCGATGAAGCACCGCGCCATCGTCTGCAATATCGGCCATTTCGACTCGGAGATTCAGGTCGCCGGCCTGAAGAACTTCAAGTGGGACAACGTCAAGCCGCAGGTCGACGAGGTCGAGTTCCCCGACGGCAAGCGCATCATCCTGCTCTCGGAAGGCCGCCTGGTGAATCTCGGCAACGCCACCGGTCACCCGTCCTTCGTGATGTCCTGCTCGTTCTCGAACCAGACGCTGGCCCAGATCGAACTCTGGAACCACCACGCCAAGTACGAGAACAAGGTCTACACGCTGCCCAAGCATCTCGACGAGAAGGTCGCGGCGCTGCATCTCGCCAAGGTCGGCGCCAAGCTGACCGTGCTGAACGATGCGCAGGCGAAGTATCTTGGCCTCGCGCCGACCGGCCCGTTCAAGCCGGAACTCTACCGCTACTGATCCGCGTTCTGGTCGGCCGCAGCCGGCCGACGACGCCATATCGCGCCTAACCCGCGCTCGGGCGGCGGTCGCAATGATGAGAAAGCCCGGCCCCGTGCCGGGCTTTGTCGTATTCGAAGCACAACAGGGCGCCTCCGCTACTACTAATAGACGTTCGCTATTAGCCAGTATCAACTTGTTGTTTGTCGCCAGAACACGCCCGGCTCAGCCGTCGCCATTCGGCCTTTACTATCGATTAAGCACTTCCTGACGGAGTCCTGCGGTGATTACAGTGGCACTGATTCGGGCTGTCGGCAGGCTTTGCACGCGGCGTCCGGTTTCGTGCAGCGGTGGCTTTGCGCAGGTTGCGGGCGTGGATCCTTCAAGGGGAGCCATGGTCGGCTGCCATGCCGACGGCACCTCGCCAATTGCGGCCACAGGCTGGCCTTAGGACAGGACGGACGCGGGAATGAGACGGGTAAGGCAGGTCGGACAGGAGATGACCGGAGCGGTCCGCTTTCTCCTGCCCGGGCTTGCCGGCGTAGCGCCGGCCCCCGCATTCGCTCAGGTCGAAGCGCTTATCCCATTGCGGGCCGATTGGCTCAATGCCGGCGGTCTCTCGCTCATCTTCGTAGGGCTCGTCGTCTTCGCCACCACGACTTCGATCCTTTATGTCCGCGAGCGCTCGCGCTGGACCCGGCGGGAAGGCGAGCTCGCCGCCGGCCTCGAGGCGACGCGCGGCCATCAGGAGCGCCTCGGCGCCTTGCTCGCGGCGGATCGTCAGGTCGTGCTGAGCTGGAACGGACCGAAGGCGAGTCCGGTGGTCGAGGGCGATAGCGGCTTCCTCGGCATCGGCGCCTCGACGCCGGCGCTGGCCTATGGCAGCTGGGCTCCGCCGGCCGATGCGAAGCGGCTCGAACTTGCGACGGAAGCTCTCAAGGAGCATGGCGAAGCCTTCGCCTTCACCTTCAAGGCCAAGGCCGGACGCTATGTCGACGCCGAGGGCCGGCCCGTCGTCGGCCGCGCCGTGATCCGGCTGCGCGAGGTCGACGGCGAGCGCGCCCGGGCGCTGGCACTGGAGGATGAACTCGGCAAACTCGCCAGTGACCATGCCGCGCTGACGACGCTGCTCGCCGGTGTGCCGCAGCCGGTCTGGACGCGGGCCACCGACGGCCGCCTGACCTGGGTCAACGGGGCCTACGCTCGGGCGGTCGAGGCCGCAGACGGCCAGCAGGCGGTCAAGGCCGGGCTCGAGCTCTTCGATCGCAGCGAGCGCGAGGCGGCCACGAAAGCCCGCAAGGACGGCCGCGTCTTCCAGCTGCGCGCACCCGTCGTCATGGCGGGCCAGCGCCGGATCGTCGATATCCTGGAAACGCCGACGCCTTCGGGCTATGCCGGCATCGCCACCGACATGAGCGAGCTGGAGGCGGTCCGCGCCGATCTGCAGCGCCAGATGGACGCGCATGTGCGCACCCTCGACCGGCTGAAGACCGGCGTCGCCGTCTTCGACGCGTCGCAGCGGCTGGTCTATCGCAATAGCGGCTACGAGGCGCTCTGGTCGCTCGATCCGGGCTTCCTCGACAGTGTGCCGGGCGACGGCGAGATCCTCGATCGGCTGCGCACCGAGCGCCGCCTGCCCGAACTCGGCGACTATCGCACCTGGAAGGCCTCGGTGCACGCCGCCTATACCGCGACGCGCGCCAGCGAGGATTGGTGGTACCTGCCTGACGGACGCACCATCCATGTCGTTGCCAGCCCGAATCCCCAGGGCGGCGTCACTTATCTCTTCGACGACGAGACCGAGCGTTTCACGCTTGAATCGCGCTTCAACGCGCTCTCGCGCACCCAGCGCGAGACGCTCGATTCCTTGCGCGAAGGCGTCGCCGTGTTCGGCTCGGATGGCCGCCTCAAGCTCTCCAACCCGGCCTTCGCCCAGCTCTGGAAGCTCTCGCCCGAGCGCGTCGCTGCTGCGCCGCATATCGACGAGGTCGTGGCCCTGAGCCGGCCGCTCTTCCCGGAGGATGCGGTCTGGACTGAGATACGCAGTGCGGTTGCCGGCGTTCGCGATGCGCGCGAGGATTATCGCTGCCATATGGAGCGCCGCGACGGCATGGTGCTCGATTGCACGGCCGCGCCGCTGCCGGATGGCGCAACGCTGATCACCTTCGCCGACGTCACCGCCGGCGTGAACGTCGAGCGGGCGCTGACCGAGCGCAACGACGCCTTGGAGCGTGCCTCGCGGCTGCGCGAGGAGTTCGTCCATCACGTCTCCTACGAATTGCGCTCGCCGCTGACCAACATCATCGGCTTCGCACAACTGCTCGGCGAGGAGACGGTCGGCCCGCTGAACGACAAGCAGCGCGACTATTCCGGTCACATCGTTCGCTCCTCCGGCGCGCTGCTCGCCATTATCAACGATATTCTCGACCTTGCCTCGATCGACAATGGTGCGCTCGCGCTCGATCTCGAGGAGGTCGACGTCGCCAAGAGCATCGCCCAGGCCGCGACCGGCCTGCAGGACCGCCTCACCGACAGCAAGCTCAGACTCCAGGTCGAGATCGCCCCCCAGACCGGCCCGCTGCGCGCCGATCCCAAGCGTCTGCGCCAGATCCTGTTCAACCTGCTCTCGAACGCGATCGGCTTTTCCCAACCCGGCCAGACCATCCGCGTCAGCGCCGGCCGGATCGGCGGCGAGATCCGCATCACCGTCGCCGACGAGGGCCGCGGCATCCCGGACGAGGTCAAGGAGAAGGTGTTCGACCGGTTCGAGAGCCATTCGCTCGGCTCGCGCCATCGCGGCGTAGGGCTCGGCCTGTCGATGGTACGCTCGATCGTCGAATTGCATGGCGGCCGTGTCGAACTCGACTCCGCCCTCGGCCAGGGCACGCGGGTCACCGCCGTCTTTCCGCCTGAAGGCATGCGCATCTCGGACGCGGCGGAATGAGCGACGAAGCCGCGCGGACGGGCAGCCATGTCGTTGTCCTGTCGACCGAGGCCGCGACGGTGCGGCTGGCGCAGGACATCGCCGACATTCTCAAGACCGGCGACATCGTCGCTCTTTCAGGCCATCTCGGCGCCGGCAAGTCGCTATTGGCACGCGCCATGCTGCGCCGCCTCACCGATGATCCCGCTTTGGAAGCGCCGAGCCCGACCTTCACCCTGGTGCAGAGCTATGACAGCCCGCGCGGGCTTCTGCTGCACGCCGATCTCTACCGCGTCCGCAATCCCGACGAGCTCGACGATATCGGCCTGGTCGAGGACCTGGATCTCGCGATTACTATCGTCGAATGGCCGGACCGGGCCGGCACGCGTCTGCCGGCTGGCCGGCGGCTCGATATCGTGCTCGAGGTCGATCCTGAGAACCCCGAACAGGGCCGGGTCGCGACGCTCTCCGGCGGCGTGCTCTGGCGGCAACGGCTGGCGCTTGCGATCGGCGCGCGGCAGCTGATCGACGAGGCCGGCTGGAGCGATGCGCGGCGCGAATTCATGCTCGGCGATGCTTCCAGCCGCGCCTATGAGCGCCTGATCAGGCCCTCGGGCGAGACCGCGATCCTGATGATCTCGCCGCCGCGGGCCGACGGGCCGGCGATCCGCCAGGGCAAGCCCTACAGCGCCATCGCCCATCTAGCCGAATCCGTCGACGCCTTTGTCGCCATGGACAAGGGGCTACGCTCGCTCGGGCTCTCCGCGCCGGCGATCCTGGCGCAGGACCTCGTCACCGGCCTCCTGCTGATCGAGGATCTCGGCTCCGAGCCGGTCGTCGGCACGGATGGCCCGATTCCCGAGCGCTATGAGGCCGCGGCCCGCTTGCTCGCCGAGCTGCACCGGCACGCCTTGCCGACCATCCTGCCGGTGGCCGAAGGGCGCGATCATGTCCTGCCGGACTATGATCGCGAGGCGCTCGCCATCGAGACCGAGCTGGTGCTCGACTGGTATGCCCCGCACATCGCCGGCGTGACTTTGCCCGCGGTGACGCGGGCCGAGTTCAGCCGCATCTGGGAAAAACTGTTCGACGAGCTCTTCGAGACGCAGGCGACCTGGACGCTGCGCGACTATCACTCGCCCAACCTGCTCTGGCTGCCGGATCGTGTCGGCCATGCCAGGCTCGGCCTGATCGATTTCCAGGACGCGGTGCTCGGTCACCCCGGTTATGACCTCGTCGCGCTCGGGCAGGATGCCCGGGTCGACGTGCCGGCGGCGCTGGAACTGCGCCTGCTCGCTGCCTATGCCGGGGCGCGGCGCGGCACCGATCCCGGGTTCGACCTGCCGGGCTTTGCCCGCGCCTATGCGATCCTCGGTGCGCAACGCAACACCAAGATCGCGGGCATTTTCGCCAGGCTCGACCGGCGCGACGGCAAGCCGGGCTATCTCAGGCACCTGCCGCGGATCGAAGCCTATCTGCGCCGCAATCTGGAGCATCCGGCGCTGGTCGAGCTGAAGGCCTGGTACGAGACCTACTTGCCCAAGCTCTATGCCGACCAGCCGAAGCCGCAAGCCGAAGCCGACCCTGCGGAGCAGGATCGGCCCAAGCAGGACGAGGCCTGAGCCGGCGCTTTATGCCGGCCCGGCGCCTTGCGTGCCGAGATAGACTGCGTAAATCGACTGGCTCGCCGCCATGAACAGCCGGTTGCGCTTCGGCCCGCCGAAGCAGACATTGCCGCAGACCTCCGGCAGGCGAATGCGGCCGATCAGCTTGCCCTCGGGGCTGAAGCAGAGCACGCCATTGTAGCCGACCGAACGGCCGGCATTGGATGAGGCCCAGAGGTTGCCCTGCACGTCGCAGCGCAGCCCGTCCGGCCCGCATTTCACCCCGTCGACCATGCAGTCCGAGAACAGCTTGCCGTTCGAGAGCTTGTTGTCGGTACCGACATCGAAGACATGGATATCGCCCTTGCCGCCGGGGCCGGTATCGCCCGGGCCCTTGCCGGTCGAGGCGACGTAGAGCTTCTTGAAGTCGGGCGAGAAGCACAGGCCGTTCGGGTCGGGCACCTGTTGCTCGGTGACGACGAGGTCGACCCGGCCGCTCGGATCGATGCGGTAGCAGTTAGTCGGCAGTTCGCGCTTGTAGGAACCGATCTCGGGCGGCTGGCCGAGGCGGGGATTGAGCTTGCCGGCTGCATTGCTCGGCCCGCCGGCCGCGTCGGGCGCGCCCTCATAGAGCTGGCCACCATAGGGCGGGTCGGTGAACCAGTAGCTGCCGTCGGGATGCTGAACCACGTCATTGGGCGAGTTCAGCCGCTTGCCGTCGAACTTGTCGGCGAGGATCGTCACCGAGCCGTCGAGCTCGTAACGCACGACGCGGCGGTTCAGATGCTCGCAGGAGAGCTGCCGGCCCTGGAAGTCGAAGCTGTTGCCATTGCTGTTGCCCGAGGGGGTGCGGAAGACGCTGACGCGGCCATCGTCTTCCAGCCAGCGCAATTGCCGGTTGTTCGGGATGTCGCTCCAGACAAGGTAGCGACCCTGTGCATTCCAGGCCGGCCCTTCCGCCCAGAGCGCGCCGGTCCAGAGCCGCTGGACCGGCGCATTCGGTTGGGCCAGCCCTTCGAAAGCCGGATCGACGGCGATGACGTCGGGATCCCAGAAATAGGTGGTCGGGGCGCCGCCGCGGCTGAAATCGCGCGGCGGTGTGGTGATCGTGCTCGGCGGCCCGGGTCTTGCGGCCGGGGCCTGTGCCAGGGCCGTATCGGCAGTTGCGGCAAGCGCGCCTGCTCCCGCGACCTGCAACAAGCGGCGGCGCGACAGCGCCGGGCGCGTTTCGTCGATCTTGCTCTGCTGCATCTTGACCTCCCTGAGCCGGACTGTCCCGTCCTTGCGGGTGACATCGGGGGCGCCGATTGCGGCGGTGACGTGGCGGAAGGTGGCTGCTTCGTCATGGTGAGCCCTGTTCCAACAGGGCTTCTCATCGACTTAAATCGGTTTAATGATATCGAGTTGTGCGAACGGCGCCGCGATCTGTCCTCAGGCCGCCAGATCGGCGACGAGCGCGTCGAGCAGCAGCGCGCCTTCTGGCGTCGCGGCGAGGCGGCCATTCGGCTTGCGGGTGAGGAAGCCCTCGGCAATCAGGCTGCCGATCCGGTTTCCGTTGAGCTTGCGGCCAGCCAGCCCCTCGAACACGTCGAGATCGATGCCTTCGACCAGTCGAAGGCCCATCAGCAGGTACTCATCGCCCTGCGCCTCGGTCGAAAGACGCTCGTTCTCAACCAGCGCGTCGGTGCCGGCCTCGATCCGCTCCAGCCAGGTCTCGGGACGCTTTTCGGTCGATTGGGCATAGCGGCCATCGGCAGTCACCAGTCGGCCATGAGCGCCCGGTCCGATGCCGGCATATTCGCCATAGTGCCAGTAAACCAGATTGTGCCGGCATTCCGCGCCCGGCCGGGCATGGTTCGAGATCTCGTAGACCGGCAGGCCGTGCTTGGCGGTGATCTCCTGCGTCAGCTCGTAGAGCGCCGCACCGGCATCGGGATCGGGAATGGCGAGCTTGCCGGCGCGGAAGAGCTGATCGAAGGCCGTGCCGGGCTCGATGGTGAGCTGGTAGAGCGAGAGATGCTCGGCGGCATGGCTGATCGCGAGTTCGAGCTCGGCCTGCCACAGCGCCGGTGTCTGGTTCGGCGAGCGGGCATAGATCAGGTCGAAGGAGTAGCGCTCGAAATAGCGGCGCGCGATCGCGACTGCATCGAGCGCTTCCTGCGCCGAATGCATCCGGCCGAGCGCTTTCAGGTCGGCATCGTTCAGCGCCTGCACGCCGAGCGAGACGCGGTTGACGCCGGCCGCCCGGAAATCGCGGAAGCGGCCGGCTTCGACGCTGGTCGGATTGGCCTCCAGCGATACCTCGCAGTCAGAGGCGACGGCCCAGTGCTCGCCGATCGCATCGAGGATGGCACCGACCGTAGCGCCCTCCATCAGCGAGGGCGTGCCGCCGCCGAAGAAGATCGAGGAGACCGTGCGCCCCGGCGCGAGCGCGGCGCGCTGGGCGATCTCGCGGCGGAAGGCGGCGATGTAGCGCGCCTGGTCCGGCGGCTGGTGCCGGACATGGGAGTTGAAGTCGCAATAGGGGCATTTGGCCAGGCAGAACGGCCAATGCACATAGACGGCGAAGCCGGCAGCCGCGGTCGGATGCGGCGGCACGCGAGGCCGCCCCGTCAAGGCGGCTGCGGCCGTCAAGCGGGCGTCCTCAGGCAGGCGGCGGCCAGCACGTGGAAGGCGCGGGCCCGGTGCGACAGGCCGGGCGAGCCGTCCTGCGGGATGCCGTGCTTCTCTTCTGCGGCCATCTCGCCAAAGGTCTTGGCATGGCCGGCCGGCTGGAAGATCGGGTCGTAGCCGAAGCCGGAAAGTCCGCGCGGGGAGTCGACAATCTCGCCGAAGACGCGGCCCTCGAACAGCTCCTGATGGCCGTCCGGCCAGGCGATCACCAGCGCCGAGACGAAATGCGCCTTGCGCTGTTCCGGCGTGGTCGCGCCGCGCTTGGCCAGTTCCACTTGGACGCGGGCCAGCGCCGGGGCGAAATCCTTGCCCGGCCCGGCCCAATTGGCCGAGAATAGGCCGGGCGCGCCGTCGAGCGCATCAATGCAGACGCCGGAATCGTCGGCGAGCGCCGGCAATCCGGAAGCACTTGCTGCCGCGATAGCCTTGATCGCGGCGTTCTCGGCGAACATGTGGCCGTTCTCCTCGGGCTCGGGCAAGCCAAGCTCGCCGGCCGAGACCAGTTCGACGCCATAGGGCGCCAGAAGCTCGCGCATCTCGCGCAATTTGCCCTGGTTATGGGTCGCGATCACGACCTTGCCGGTGAGGAGGCGGCGAGGCATTGCCATTGAGCTCATACTGGGTGTCCTCCGCCGTCATCGCGCGGTGGCTCATAGGCCCGGTCGGGTGAGCCGGATGATTGCTCGCGGTTGATCTTCTTGCTTGGTCGAACGCTGATGGCGATCACGACGAGCAGCACCGCCAAGGCGATTGCTATCCCGAGCCCGATCTCCATCCAGTTCATGCCTCGCCCTACCTACGCCACCGTTGCCTTCTGCAGGGTCACCAGCTTGCCGATGCCGCCCTTGGCGAGCTTGAGCAGCGCCATCAACTCGTCCTCGCTGAAGGGCGCGCCCTCGGCGGTGCCTTGCACCTCGACCAGGCCGCCCGCGCCGGTGATGACGAAGTTCGCGTCCGTCTGCGCGCCGGAATCCTCGACATAATCGAGATCGATCACCGGGTTGCCGGCGACGATGCCGCAGGAGACAGCCGCGACGTGATCCTTCAGCGGATTGGCGCCTTTCAGCATGCCGCGGCCTTCCATCCATTTCAGCGCATCGTGCAGCGCGACCCAGGCGCCGGTGATCGAGGCGGTGCGGGTGCCGCCATCGGCCTGGAGCACGTCGCAGTCGACGACGATCTGGCGCTCGCCGATCGCGGTCAGGTCGACCACGGCGCGCAAGCTGCGCCCGACCAGCCGCTGGATCTCCTGCGTCCGGCCCGAAGGCTTGCCTGAGGTGACCTCGCGGCGGGTGCGCTCATGCGTGGCGCGCGGCAGCATCGAATATTCGGCGGTGACCCAGCCCTTGCCGGTGCCGCGCAGCCAGGGCGGCCCCTTTTCCTCGACGGTGGCGGCGCAAAGCACCTTGGTCTCGCCGAAGCTCACCATGCACGACCCTTCCGCATAGCGGACAACGCCACGTTCCAGCGTGACCTTGCGCATCTCGTCGGCTGCGCGCTTCGAGGGTCTCATCGTGCCATCCTGTCTTCTGAATTCGCGGCTTGTAGGCGTTTAACCGGAGAGCGGCAAGGCGAGCCGGTCATGAGGGCTTGATCCGGCTGCCCGCGACGGGGACAATGGGCCATGGTCACCAGGTTGTTCACGAGGCGATGAGCGCCCATACTCGCCCGGATTCGCCCGGCGGCCTGGTCGAGATCGACCAGCGCTCGCGCGAGATCTTTCGGCAGATCGTCGACGGCTATCTGACCACCGGCGAGCCGGTCGGCTCGCGCAACATCGCCCGCCTGCTGCCGATCGCGCTGTCGCCGGCGACGGTGCGCAATGTCATGACTGACCTCGAAATGGCCGGACTGATCTATGCGCCGCATACCTCGGCCGGGCGTTTGCCGACCGAGCGGGGCCTGCGCTTCTTCGTCGACGGCATGATGGAGGTGGGCAATCTCACCTCGGACGAACGGTCCCGCATCGAGGCGCAGATCAGGGCAGCCGCCAGCAACCGCTCGCTCGACCAGACGCTGACCGAGGCTTCCGCACTGCTTTCTGGGCTGTCGCGCGGCGCCGGCGTCGTCGTCACCACCAAGGCCAATGCCCGGCTGCGCCATATCGAGTTCGTCCGGCTCGATGCTGGCCGCGCGCTCGTCGTCCTCGTCGCCGATGATGGTACGGTCGAGAACCGCATCCTGGCGCTGCCGCCGGGCCTGCCGGCTTCGGCGCTGGTCGAGGCCGGCAATTTCCTCAATGCCCGCATTGTCGGCAAGACGCTGGATGAACTGCGCCGCGAGATCGCCGACAGCCGCTCGCAGATGGAGCGCGAGCTCGACGAACTGACCGCCCGGCTGGTCGAGACGGGCATCGCGACGAGCTCCGGCCCCTCCAGCGACCGCCACCTGATCGTGCGCGGCCAGGCCAATCTGCTCGAGGATTTGAAGGCGCAGGAGGATCTCGAGCGCATCCGCCTGCTCTTCGCCGATCTGGAGACGCAGACCGAATTGATCGACCTGCTCTCGCGCGCCGAGGCCGGCGACGGCGTGCGCATCTTCATCGGCTCGGAGAACAACCTGTTCTCGATGTCGGGTTCGTCGATCATCGCCGCGCCCTTCCGCGATGTCGGCCAGCGCATCGTCGGCGTCGTTGGCATCATCGGCCCGACGCGATTGAACTATGCCCGGATCGTGCCGATGGTCGATTATACCGCCAAGGTGGTCGGGCGCCTGCTCGATGGTGGGCGATGAGGCGGTTGCTGCGCACCGCCGCGATCCTGGCGGGAGTGCTGCTGATGACGGGGGTAAGCGAAGCACAGACCGAGCTGCTCGGAGCGGCCGGTCGTGGCGATCTTGCGGCGGTGAACCGCCTGATCACAGCCGGCGCCGATCTCGAACAGCGCGACGGCCAGAGGCAGACGCCGCTCCTGCTCGCCGTCGCCGGCAATCATGTCGCTATCGCCAAGGCATTGCTCGCCGCGGGAGCGAGCCCCAACGCCCAGGCCGCGAAGCAGGACACGCCCTGGCTGCTCGCCGGCGCCAGTGGCCGCACCGAGATCATCGCGGCGATGCTGCCGCTCAAGCCCGACCTGTCGCTCCGTAACCGCTATGGCGGCAATGCGCTGATCCCCGCCTGCGAGCGCGCCCATGTCGAGACGGTGAAGTTGCTGCTGACCAGCGGCATCGACGTGAACCACGTCAACAATCTCGGCTGGACCTGTCTTCTGGAGATCGTGATCCTCGGCGATGGCGGGCCGCGCCATCAGCAGGTGGCGAGGCTCGTGCTCGATGCCGGTGCCAGTCCCAACCTCGCCGACCGCGATGGCGTCACCCCGCTTCAGCACGCCCGCAAGCGCGGTCAGAGCGAAGTCGCGAAGCTGATCGCAGCCGCCGGCGGACGCTGAGGGGCTATTCCAGCCAGTCGGTGGCGAAGCGCTCGCTGGCGTGGATGTCGATGGATTCGAGTGTGTCCGGCCCGAGGCTGCGGAATTTATGCGGCGCGCCGGCCGGCACGACCAGGATCTGCCCGGGGCCCGCTTCGATCTCCTGATCGCCGATCGTGTAGAGCGCCCGGCCGGCGCGCACGATGAAGGTTTCGGGATAGGGATGGCTGTGCAGCCGCGGTCCCTTGCCGGGCTCGGCCCGAACGAAGATCAGCGAGACCTCGCCGCCGAAGCCCTGGACCTCGCCATGCCATTCGCCGGGTGTCTCGGTCCAGTCCCCGAGCGCGATGGCGCCCGGCACAGTGGTTTCGTCTGCCATTTCAGCCACGCGCCGCGATCGCGGCCGCCGCACCCGCCATCACGCCGCCGGTGACGCGGTTGATCCGGCGCATGGTGCGTGGGCTCGCCACCAGCCGCCGCGCCCGGTCGGCGGCGAAGGCATAGCCGAGCAGGGTGGTATTGATGATCAGCATGGTCAGCACCGCCACTTCGACGAAGGCGAGCGGCGTGATCGCCTGGAGGTCGACGATCAGCGGCAGGATCGAGACGAAGAACATCATCACCTTGGGATTGCCGAGCGTCAGCGCGACGCCGCCGAGGAAGAGGCGGATGCCTTCGCCACGCATCGCCGGCTGGTCTTCGAGGCTCTTCACCGGCGCGGTCCAGAGCTTCCAGGCGAGATAGATCAGATAGGCGCAGCCGGCATATTTGATCACGAGGAACAGGCCGTGGAAGTTCTGCATCAGCACGGACAGGCCGAGCACCGAGAAGGTCAGCCAGACCAGGTCGCCGGCTGCGATGCCGAGGACGAAGGGTACGGCCCGCCGGAACCCGGTCGACAGCGAGCGGGCCACGATCGCGGCAATGCCGGGGCCGGGCGAGGCGACGGCGAGAAAATAGACACCGGCGAAAACCAGAAGTCCGGCGAGATCCATCGGCACTGCTCCCTGAACCAGCTTGTTCAGCGCAGGCTAGCAGCAAGCTTTGCCTGCGTCCCATCGTGATGCGTGATCACGCCGATCAGTCGGCCTGACCGATCGCTGCCGTTCACGGAACCGCCCGGACCTCGCCGGGCGTGACCAGGAAGCGTTGCGCCCCGTCAGGAAGATCGCTGAACAGGGCGGGGTCGGCACCGGTCATCCAGACTTGGCAGCCGAGCTCGGCGAGAGTTCCGTAGAGCGCCGCACGCCGGCGCGGGTCGAGATGGGCAGCGACCTCGTCGAGCAGGACGAGTGGCGGCAGCTCGCTCATCGTCGCGACGAGGCGGGCATGGGCGAGCACGAGCCCGATCAGCAGTGCTTTCTGCTCGCCGGTCGAGCCCTGTCCGGCTGGGATGTCCTTGGCCGCATGGCGCACCGCGAGGTCGGAGGCCTGCGGCCCGGTGAGCGTGCGCCCGGCCGCCTTGTCGCGCAGGCGCATCCCAGCCAGTAATTCGCGATAGCTGTCCTCGGCATCGAGCGCCGGCAGACTCGCGACCAGGGCGTCGATCTCCCCCTCCAGAGCAATCTCGGCCTGTGGGAAAGGCGAGGTGTCATCGTGGTTCTGGGCGATGATGGCGGAGAGCCGCGCCACCGTCTCGGCCCGGGCGGCGGCGACGGCGACGCCGAGTTCGGCGATCTCGCGCTCGACGGCGTCGAGCCAGCGCTGCTGGTGCGGGCTCTCCTCGAGGATGCGGTTGCGCGAGCGCAGCGCCTTTTCGAGCGCGTTCGAGCGCGTGCCATGGCCGGGATCGACCGCCAGCACCAGCCGGTCGAGGAAGCGGCGGCGCTCGCCGGCCGAGCCTCGGAACAGCCCGTCGAGATCTGGCGTCAGCCAGACCAGGCGCAGATAGTCGCTGAAGGCGAGCGCCGAGCCGGCCGAGACACCGTCGATGCGGGCGAGCCGCGCCCGCCGCCCCTCGGCATCCGGCGGCTCCAGTCCGATCCCGAGCCTTGCCCCGTCATCGGCGAGCCCGATCGAGACGGCAAAGCCGCCATCGCCGGGCTGGCGTGCCATCTCCGAAAGGTCGGAGCGCCTCAGGCCGCGGCCGGGGGCGAACAGCGAGAGCGCTTCGAGGAGATTGGTCTTGCCGGCGCCGTTCTCGCCGCACAGCGCAACGAGCCGGCCCTCGATCGCGAGATCGAGGGCCGGATAGGAACGGAAATTCTGCAAAGTGAGGTGGGCGACCGCGGTCAAGACGGCAAACGAGTCAGACCCGCATCGGCATCAGCACATAGAGGGCCGAAGCGCCTTCGCGGTCCTGGATTACCGTCGGCGAGCCCGGATCGGCGAGCTTGAGCAGCGCGGTGTCGCCGTCGAGCTGGGCGGCGATGTCCATCAGATAGCGCGCGTTGAAGCCGATATCGAGCGGGCCGGCATCGTAATCGACCTCGATCTCCTCAGTCGCCGAGCCGGAATCGGGGTTGGTCACCGAGAGCGTCATGCGGCCATCGGCCATGGAGAGCTTCACGGCGCGGCCACGCTCGGACGAGATCGTCGAGACGCGATCGACGGAGGCCGCGAAATCGCCCCTGTCGACAGTGAGCAGCTTGTCGTTCCCGGATGGAATGACGCGCTGATAGTCGGGGAAGGTGCCGTCGATCAGCTTCGAGGTCAGCACGACCTCCGCGGTGGCGACACGGATCTTCGTGGCCGAGAGCTCGACCTGGACCTCGCTCTCGCCATCCTCCAGCAGCTTCTGGATCTCGGACACGGCCTTGCGCGGAACGATCACGCCCGGCATGCCGAGCGAGCCTTGCGGGGCGGGGGTGTCGACACGGGCAAGGCGATGGCCGTCGGTCGCGACCGCGCGCAGGACGGGGCGCCCGTCGACATCGATCGCGTGCAGATAGATGCCGTTGAGATAGTAGCGCGTCTCCTCGGTCGAGATCGCGAACTGAGTCTTGTCGATCAGGCGCTTGAGCTCGCCGGCCGGCAGCACGAAACGATGCGCCATCTCGCCGGCAGTGATGTCGGGGAAGTCGCTTTCGGGCAGCGTCTGCAGGGTGAAGCGCGAGCGGCCCGAGCGCAGCAGCATCTGGCCGGTCTCGCCGGTGGTCTCCAGCGAGACCTGAGAGCCATCCGGAAGCTTGCGGACAATGTCGTAGAGCGTGTGCGCCGGCACCGTGGTTGCGCCGGGCTCGATCACGTCGGCCGGCACCGTCTCGACGACCTCGATGTCGAGATCGGTCGCCTTCAGCTTCAGCCCGTCCTCACTGCCGCGCAGCAAGAGGTTGGACAGAATCGGGATCGTGTTGCGCCGCTCGACCACACGATGGACATGCCCGAGCGACTTCAGGAGCGTGGAGCGTTCGACCGTAACCTTCATGGGCGTCTTCTGGCGTGCTGGCGCCCGCGCGGCAAGGGGCGCGGGCGAGAGAATGGCCCGCGACATTGCCGGAGGGCCGGTTCCCGCGCAAGGGCGGGAATGCCCGCAATCACAGCTAACACGAGAGAGACAGGCTCACTCCTGCAGCATGCGCTTCAGCAGGTCGACCTCGTCATGCAGCAGCCGGTCCTCGACGATCGCCTTCTCGATCTTGCGCACGGCGTGCAGCACGGTGGTGTGGTCGCGCCCGCCGAAGCGGCGGCCGATCTCGGGCAGGGAGCGCGGCGTCAGCGCCTTGGCGAGATACATCGCGATCTGGCGCGGCTTGACCACCGCCGCCGTGCGGCGCTCCGACAGGATGTCGGCGCGGCTGACATTGTAGCGGGTCGCGACCAGTTTCTGGATGTCCTCGATCTTGACGCGGCGCGGCTCGCGCGTCCGCACCAGATCGCGGATTGCCGCCTCGGCGGTCTCCATCGTCACCGTCGCGCCGGTCAGCGTGGCATGGGCCAGGATGCGGTTGGCGGCGCCGTCGAGGTCGCGGCCATTGGTGGCGACCGCCCGGGCGACATAGGCGATCACGTCCGGGTTGACGTGGAAGCTCGGATGGGCGGCCTTCAGCCCGTCGAGGCGGATCGTCAGGATCTTGACCCGCAGCGCTTCGTCGAGCTCGCCGATCTCGACGACAAGCCCGCCAGCGAGCCGCGAGCGGATGCGCTCGTCGAGCGCCTCGAGGTCGCTGGGCAGCCGGTCGGCGGCGACGACGATCTGCTTACCGGCGTCGATCAGCGCGTTGATCGTGTGGCCGAACTCCTGCTGGATCGAGCGGCCCTGGATGAACTGGACGTCATCGACGATCAAGAGGTCGATGCCGCGCAGCTTCTCCTTGAAGGCGAGCGCCGTCTGTGACTTCAGCGCGGCGACGAAGCCGTACATGAAGCGGTCGGCGGTGAAATAGGCGACGCGCTTGCCATGCTGGCGTGCATCCTGGGCGACCGCCTGGATCAGATGCGTCTTGCCGAGGCCGACGCCGGCATGGAGGTAGAGCGGGTTATAGGGCGTCGAGCCGGCCGGCGCCGCCGAGATCCGCTCGGCCGCGGCGAAGGCGAGCGCGTTCGACTTGCCGACGACGAAGCTCTGGAAGCTCATGCGCCGGTCGAGCAGCGTGCCACAGGCGTCCATGGCATCGCGCTCGCCGGACTGATGGGTCGCCGAGGCGGGAGCAATCTCGGTGAGGGGAGCCGCAGTGCGGGGCTGAACCGTGCGTCCCCGCTGTGCCGAGGTGTCCCGGCAGGGCTCAGCGCTATCCCGCGCCACCTGGCGCACCGAGAGGGCGATCCCATTGAGGGCATCGAGCTCCGCCATGCAATGCGCCCGCAGGCGCTCGGCATAGTGCGCTTCGAGCCAGCTCTTCAGGAAGCGGGTGGGAACGGTGAGATGGACGACGCCATCGACGATCGCACCGATCTCGACGCGGGCGAACCAGCTGGAGAACACGTCTTCGCCGAGCTCGGCGCGCAGACGCCGGCGGACCCTGTCCCACCGGTCCTTGATCCCGGCAGCACCCGTCGGTTCGCTCAGGACAAGTCCCGTCAGCACCGTGGTGGTGGTTGCCTCAGTCAAGTTGCCAGTCTCCATCCGCTCGAACATTCCAATTGCCCCGTTTCAGTGCCACGCACTTGACCACCCCGTTCTGGGGTTGGCTGTGCAATATTTTCGGTTTTTAGAAAAAACGTCGCTCTCTTCGTCGGCGAAAAACGCCACGAAGCGAGGTCATCCCAACGCTTTTCTGGGTAGTGCTGCGCGCTCTGAAAAGGTCAGCCGCAGCGGCGCTTCATTTCAAGGCATTTAAATCTTTGAGACATAAAAGCTCATTCTTCCAACCCCGCCTGGTTGTAAGCCAAAACCATCAACAATTCTGTGGAGAGCCGGTCAAACATCGCTGTCCGCCCGGCGATGAAAGGACCTTACAGGGCGGCGTCGAACGGGGGCAATATCCCCCTCAGCCGGCTTCACGGATTGAGGGCTAATGGCCCCCTCCCTGACCTATCGGTAAGTGCCTCGCAATCAGTTGGGGAAGTTAAGCTTTTCTTTACCGGGAGAGTCTCGTGCCGGCTCTGAATCTTTTTTTTTGAAGGGGGTGGTCTACCCCTTCCGGGGGAGGGTGATTCCTCAAGGCGAATTGCTTTGCCCACTAAGGTCATGAAAAATATGGAGGAATTTTGTGCGGTCAAAAGCTCGAAACGGGGTGGTTTGCGACCTCTAAAACCGCCTCGAAGTCAAGCTGGTAAAGTAGTGGAAAGATTGCGGAATCCGCGTTGACAGCGGGTGTTGCGCCGCAGCATCGGGGCCCGCCTCAGGCGGTAGGTCGGCAAACAAAAAACCCGGCCTTTCGGCCGGGTTGTAAACACCATGAAATCCGTTCTGCTGAACGGTGATCAGGAAGCGAGCGCGCCCACGCGGTGAGCCAGACGCGAAACCTTGCGCGAAGCGGTGTTCTTGTGAACCACGCCCTTCTGCGCGGCCCGCATCAACTCCGGCTGGGCGGCCTGCAGCGCCGCTGCGGCGGCGGTCTTGTCGCCGGAGGCGATCGCCTCCTCGACCTTACGCAGGAAGGTGCGCACGCGGCTGCGGCGCGCCTTGTTCACTTCGGTGCGCCGCACGATCTTGCGCGCGGCCTTCTTGGCCGAAGTCGTGTTGGCCATGGTCTGTCCTCGTCCTCATCGCGGTGAGCGCCTGGCTATCGCCGGCTGGCACGACCACGAACCTTCGGTTGAAAATGCGAGCGACGGTCCTGCCGGAGCAAGACCGCCGCGAGGCCCGACCCTATAGTTCCTGCTGCGTGCGGCGTCAACGGTGGAATCGCCGACGCTTTCAACCCGCCTTGCGGCGGACAGCCACGGCCTCGATCTCGATGAGATAGCCATGGTGCAGTTCCGGTACCGGAACGACGGCGCGTGCCGGCCGATGCGGCCCGAAGGCCTCGGCATAGACCGCGTTGAACTGCGGCCAATGCGTGGCACCGACCAGATAGGCGGTGACTTTCAACACATCGGCTGGGCCGCAGCCGGCGGCGTCGAGCACGGCGAAGAGATTGTCGAGCGCCTGCCGCGCCTGCACGGCGAAAGGTTCGCCGGCGGTATGGCTGCCGTCGGGGCGCGGTGCGAGCTGGCCGGAGACGAAGACCAGATCCTTGTAGGCGACCGCTTGCGAATAATGCCCCGCCGGCGCCGGAACCTGCGGCGAGAGGATCGTCTCGATCGGGCTCATGCGCCTTCGCCGACGAAGCGCGCGAAGCTGGCGAGATCGACATTGCCGCCGCTGATGATGACGCCGACGCGCTTGCCTTCGACCGGAACCACCCCCGTGAAGGCCGCGGCCGCGGCGAGGCAGCCGGTCGGCTCGACCACGAGCTTCATCCGCTCGGCGAAGAAGCGCATTGCCGCGACGAGTGCCGCGTCCGGCACGGTGACGATATCCTCGACGAGGTCGCGGATGATCGGGAAGGTATAGTTGCCGAGAAAGGCGGTCTGCGCGCCGTCGGCGATGGTCTTGGGCACGTCGATCCTGACGATCTCGCCCTTGCGCAGCGATTGCTGGCCGTCATTGCCGGCCTCTGGCTCGACGCCATAGACCTTGCAGCCGGGGTTGAGCGCCTTCGCTGCAAGCAGCGCGCCGGAGATCAGGCCGCCGCCACCGAGCGGGACCAGCAGCATGTCGAGCGGGCCAGCCTCCTCGATCAGCTCCTTGGTCGCGGTGCCCTGGCCGGCGATCACGTCCGGATGGTCATAGGGCGGGATCAGCGTCAGCCCGCGGCCCTGCGCCAGCTCGCGGCCGAGCGCGTCGCGATCCTGGCTATAGCGATCGAAGAGCACGACCTCGGCACCATAGCCGCGCGTCGCCGCGACCTTGGCGGCCGGTGCGTCCTGCGGCATCAGGATCACCGTCGGCACGCCGATCAGCTTGCCCGAGAGCGCGATCGCCTGGGCATGATTGCCCGATGAGAAGGTGACGACACCAGCGCGCTTCTGGTCCGGGCTCAGGGCGGAAATCGCATTGAAGGCGCCGCGGAATTTGAAGGCGCCCATGCGCTGCAGGTTCTCGGCCTTGAAGACGAGATTGGCGCCGGTGCGTTCGTTTGCCGTGCGCGAGGTCAGCGCTGGCGTGCGGTGGGCGACGCCGGCGATGCGCTTCGCCGCCGCCTCGACATCGGCATAGGTCGGCAGCGCGATGCCGTCGGTGAGGGAGCGGGCAGCGGCGGTCATGACGAATCCTGCGTGCTTGCGATCAGCACGCATCGTGTCAGCAGCACCGGGCGCCTTTCAAGTGAAAGAACGTGACCCCGGCCATGCACCGCGTTGATCGACCGGGGTCTCCCGGCCTCAGCGGTTCTTGAATTCGGGCTTCCGCTTCTCGATGAAGGCGGCCATGCCTTCCTTCTGGTCGTGGGTGCCGAACAGCGCCGAGAAGACGCGGCGCTCGAAGCGCAGCCCTTCCGCGAGCGTCGTCTCGAAGGCGCGGTTGACCGATTCCTTGGCGCTCAGGAGCGAGGGCAGCGACTTGGCCGCGATCTGCTCGGCCGCCTTCAGCGCCTCGGTCATCAGATCGGCGAGCGGGACGATGCGGGCGACGAGCCCGGCGCGCTCGGCCTCGGTCGCGTCCATCAGCCGGCCGGTCAGGCACAGATCCATCGCCTTGGCCTTGCCGATCGCATGGGTCAGACGCTGGGTGCCGCCGGCGCCGGGGATGACGGCGAGATTGATCTCGGGCTGGCCGAACTTGGCGTTGTCGGCGGCGATGATGAAGTCCGCCATCATGGCGAGCTCGCAGCCGCCGCCGAGCGCAAAGCCCGCGACCGCGGCGATAATCGGCTTGCGGCGCTGGCCGATCCGGTCCCAGTCGGCGAACTTGTCGTCGAGATAGGTGCCGGGATAGCTGCGCTCCTGCATCTGCTTGATGTCGGCGCCGGCGGCGAAGGCCTTCTCCGAGCCGGTCATGACGATGCAGCCGATGCCGTCATCCCGCTCGAAGCCGTCGAGCGCCGCGTTGATGTCGGCGATCAGCTGGACGTTCAGCGCGTTCAGGGCCTGCGGCCGGTTCAGCGTGATGATGCCGACCTTGCCCTTCACCTCGACGAGAATGGTCTCATAAGCCATGGCGGCCTCCCGGATGCGCTGTATCTTGGCCACGAATAGCGGCGCCTGGGGGCGCGGTCCATGCGCGCAAGCGCACGGCGCGATGCGAACGTCGGCGCAAGCGGCTTGGGGAGATGCACGATTGCGCGCTCGCCGCTGCGAACCGGCGCACCAGAACGACAGCTAAATCGGAGGACCGTCCTGGGATTCGACGTGAAATCCTTTTGACGTGATCAGCCATGTGCCATCGATCCGATGCCAGGTCAGATGATCCACGAACACCATCGTGTTGACCTTCAATCGCACCTTCGTCATGGCCTGGGTCGTGGAAGCAAAGTCGATGAGCAGAATCTCATCCTTGCGCGCGGAATTCACCGACTTCGGCGATTGACGCTTGTCGAGAATGTCACGGTAGATCTGCGTGGGCCACGCCATCATCCGGCCATCGCGAAATCCGTGCAGCTGTACAGTCGGCGCGAAGGTCTGATCGAAACGCGACGTATCGCAGTCATACATGAGGTCGAAGTATTTCCGGATCGCTTCGGTCAATTCTACAACGGACGAGTGACCGACTGCCGGCTCGGCGGATGATGTCTTCTGCTGGCGATCGTGCAACGTCGGCTCCTTGGTTATCGTCGTCATCGGAAACTCCTGTTGCCCGATCCATGATCGGCAAGGGCCGTCAGGAGAGGCTATCGGCGAGAGCGCTCGGGCAGGCTTGACCCTAAACGGCGCCCGATTATTTTGATATGCTATTGAAATTGATGTCAGCTATAACGAATGGAAATGACGAAGCCTCCCCTCGACCTCGATTCCGTCCAGGCTTTCGTCCGCATCGCCGATCTCGGCAGCTTCACGCGCGCGGCCGAGGCGATGCGGACGACGCAGGCTGCCGTCAGCTTGAAGCTGAAGCGCCTCGAAGAGCGGCTGGGGTGCCGGCTCGTCGAGCGGACGCCGCGGCATGTCGAGCTTTCAGCGCGCGGCGCAGCCTTCCTCGACCACGCCCGTGAGCTCCTGGAGGTGCACGATCGCGCGCTCACGGCCTTCGTCTCGGCCCGGGAGCGCCTGACCATCGGCATCAGCGACCACGTCGCAGGGCCGGAGCTCCCGGCGCTGATCGCACGCATGAACGCGCACGACCCGGAGCTGGTGATCGAAATCCGGATCGGAACCTCGGGCGACCTGCTCCAAAGCTTCGATCGGCGCGAGCTCGACACGGTGATCGTGCGCCTGCATGCCGGGCGCAGCGATGGAGAGCTGCTTACGGACGAAAAATTCGGCTGGTTCGCGGCGCCGGGCTGGCAGCATCGCGCGGGCGAGCCCCTGCCCCTTGCCACGATGGCGGAACCCTGCGGCGTTCGCACTCTTGCGGGGCAACTCCTCGATGCGGCAGGCGTGCCCTGGACGGAGATCTTCGTCGGCGGTGGTGTCACGGCGGTCGTGGCGGCTGTCACGGCCGGGCTCGGGGTCGCAGCTTTGGCGCCGCGCATGCTGCCATTCGGTGCCGTCGATGTCGGGCCGAGACTCGGGCTGCCCGATCTGCCGCGCTTGCCTATCCTGCTTCACACAAGGGCCAAGGGCGACCGAACGCGCGATGCGCTTGCCGCGCTTTCGGCCGCGTTCAGAAGCGTTGTGCGAGGCTAGCTGACGCTGCTGCTGGCCCCTTGGCGCCGCTTCGTGCGTTGATGATTCATGGTTGCCGAGCAGGGAGGTGCGCATGACCGGCGAAACCAGAACTGACATGGCCTCGCGGCTGATCAAGGCTTCGCCGGGCGCGATCTATAACGCCTTCGTCGACCCTGCCGCGCTTGGCCGATGGCTGCCGCCGAAGGGGATGCGGGCGAAGATCGAGCGCTTCGAGCCACATCCAGGCGGCAGCTACCGCATGGTCCTGACCTATGACGACCCGGCCAGGGCGCCCGGCAAGGCCAGCGCCGACTGCGATATCGTCGAGGGCCGTTTCGTCGCGCTGGTGCCGGGCGAGCGCATCGTCTGGGAGGTCGGCTTCGTCTCGGACGATCCGGCCTTTGCCGGCACGATGACGATGAGCTGGCGCTTCAAGGAGGTCCGCGATGGGACCGAGGTGACGATCCTCTGCGAGAACGTACCGGCCGGCATCGGCAAGGAGGATCACGATGCCGGGCTGCGCTCGACGCTGGAGAACCTCGCGCGCTTCATCGAAACGGCATGATCCGCGAGCCGTCAGCGCGCCGGCCCGGCCTGCGCGAGAAGGCGCTGGAACGCCGAAGGCACCGTGCGCGAGCGCCAGGTGGCGATCAACCTGTCAGCATTGACCTCGGGCGGGGCCGCCGAATCCAGCTCGGCATCGTAGAGGCAATAGCCGTGGATCTGGTGGTAGTCGCGCCGGGCGTCGCCGACCTTCCGGTCGCCGCGCGCGATCTCGCGGCGTTCCAGCTCGGCGAGATCGCAATGCAGGCCGACGAAGAAGACATCTTCATCCGCGAGCAGGCGTACCAGCCGCAACAGCCAGTCGCGGCTTTCCATGATGTGCTCGACGATCAGGTTGTTGCCGCAGCGGAGATAGGCGAGCAACGACTGCTCGAAGCCCTCGAAGAAGGCGTCGCGCATCGCGGCCCACTGGAACTCGCCGCTGCGGATGCGCGCGGTCGGCAAAACACCCGCGTCGCGCAGATGGTCGATCGAGATGTGCCAGAACGGCTCCTCGATCCGAGCCTGGACGGCGCGCGCCAGCGAGGACTTGCCGCTGCTCGAGGCGCCGTTGAGGAGGATGATCTTGCCGGCTGGGCGATCGGCGTCGGGCATGTCGATCCTCGCAGAAGCGCTCAGCCGCGCTTCTGGCAGCTCTCGCAATAGAAGGTCGAGCGGCCGGACTGGACGAGCCGCTTGACCAGATGCCCGCAGTCCGGCGTGACGCAAGGATCGCCTTCGCGGTCATAGACCTTGAAGCGGTGCTGGAAATAGCCGAGCGAGCCGTCGGCATGGGCGAAGTCGCGCAAGGTCGAGCCGCCGGCGGCGATCGCCTCCTCCAGCACATCGCGAATGATTTGCGCCAGGAGATGCGCCTTCTCGCGCGGCTTGCCGCTCGGTGTCGCCAGCGAGCCGGCCTCGGCTTCCGGATGCAGCCCGGCGCGGAACAAGGCTTCGCAGACATAGATATTGCCGAGACCGGCGACCAGGCGCTGGTCGAGCAGCGCCGCCTTCAGCGGCGCGACCTTCCCTGAGAACAGCTTCGCCAGCAGCTCACCGGAGAGCTCGTTGCCGAGCGGCTCGATGCCCATCCCGGCGAAATGCTTCGACGTTTCCAGTCCGGCTCGCGGCACGAGGTCCATGAAGCCGAAGCGGCGGACATCGTTGTAGGTGACCCGCGCGCCCGAGCCGAGATGGAAGACGACATGGTCGTGAATGAGGTGCCGGCCGATCTCGTTGTAATAGGCGCCGGGCTCTGTCGGCGGTGTGCCGGGGGCTTCGACGATGAAGCGCCCGCTCATGCCGAGATGCATGACGAGCGCCTCTCCGTCGTCGAGATCGGCGATCAGGTACTTCGCCCGCCGCGACAGCGCCTCGATCCGCCGTCCGGTCAGCCGCTCGGCGAAGCGCTCGGGCAGCGGAAAGCGCAGATCGGGCCGATTCTGCTCGACCCGGGCGAAGCGCTCGCCGAGCATGGCGGGCTCCAGCCCGCGCCTGACGGTTTCGACCTCGGGAAGTTCAGGCATGGCATCGGCTCTTCAGCATGCGTCGAGAGGGCCCGCGACAACGGCCCAGCCTTTCGCTATTCATCGCCTCACCCGAACACAAGAGCGGCCCAACCGTGACAGCAGCCTCCGACACCACCCATTTCGGCTTCGAGAGCGTGCCGCTCGGCGAGAAGCAGGCCAAGGTCGACGACGTCTTCCACAAGGTCGCCGGCCGCTATGACCTGATGAACGACCTGATGTCGGCTGGCCTGCACCGCGCCTGGAAAGAGGCGCTGCTCACGGCGCTGAAGCCGCCGCGCGATCGGCCCTTTCAGCATCTCGACGTTGCCGGCGGCACCGGCGACGTCGCCTTCAAGGTGCTGGAGGAGGGCGGGCCGCAGACTGAGGTCACCGTGCTCGACATCAATGCCGAGATGCTGGCCGTCGGCCGCGAGCGCGCTCAGAAGCGCTTTCCGGACGATGACCGCATCCGTTTCGTCCAGGGCAATGCCGAGGAACTGGCGCTGCCGGACGCGTCCTTCGACGCCTATACGATCGCCTTCGGCATCAGGAACGTGCCGCGCATCGAGAAGGCGCTGGCCGAGGCCTATCGCGTGCTGAAGCGCGGCGGCCGCTTCCTCTGCCTCGAATTCTCCCATGTCGACGTGCCGCTGCTCGACAAGATCTACGAGGCCTATTCCTTCAACGTCATCCCGCCGATGGGCAGGATGGTGACGGGCGAGGCCGAGCCCTACCAGTATCTCGTCGAGTCGATCCGCAAGTTCCCGCGCCCGCAAATCTTCGCCAACATGATCGCCGAGGCGGGCTTCCGCCGCGCCAGCTTCACGCCGATGACCGGCGGCGTCGTGGCGCTGCATTCCGGCTGGAAGCTGTGACGACGTCAGCGATGCCGACCCGCCGCACCCCCGCATGATCTCCGCCCTCGCCCATCTCGCCCGCTCGGCGCGGGTCGGCTTCGTGCTGGCGCGCGAGGGCGCGCTTGCATTGGTCGATCCGTCTGTGCTGCCGCCGGCGGCGCGGGCCCTGATCGCGCTCGGCCGGCTAATCGAGCGCCGCGGCGCCGGCTCCTCCGCGACCCGCCTCGCCGCGGCGCTGACGCGGCTCGGCCCGTCCTATGTCAAGTTCGGCCAGTTCCTCGCGACCCGGCCCGACGTCGTCGGCATGAAGATCGCCGAGGACCTCTCGGCGCTGCAGGACCGGATGGCGCCCTTCCCGATGGCGCAGGCGCGCGCCGCGATCGAGACGGCCCACGGCAAGCCGGTCGAGGCGATCTTCGTCGACTTCAGCGAGCCGGTTGCAGCCGCCTCGATCGCGCAGGTCCACCGCGCGCGCCTCAACGACGGCTCCGAGGTCGCGGTCAAGATTCTCCGGCCCGGGATCCGCGACCGCTTCCATCGCGACCTCGCTTCCATGCGCTTCGGCGCGCAATTGGCGGAAGCGCGTTCGCCCGAGGCGCGCCGCCTGCGCTTCGTCGCCATCGTCGAGACATTGGCGCGTTCCGTCACCATGGAGATGGACCTGCGGCTGGAGGCCGCGGCGCTGTCGGAGTTCATCGAGAACACCAAGGAGGACGCCGATTTTCGCGTCCCGGCGCCGGACTGGCAGCTGACCGCGCGCGAGATGCTGGTCGACGAATGGATCGACGGCATCCGCCTCTCCGATGTCGAGGCGCTGCGCGCTGCCGGCCACGACCTGCAGGCACTTGGTCGCAACGTCATCCAGTCCTTCCTGAAGCATGCGATCCGCGACGGCTTCTTCCACGCCGACATGCATCCCGGAAACCTGTTCGTCGATGCGCAAGGCCGGCTCGTCGCGGTCGATGGCGGCATCATGGGCCGGCTCGGCCACAAGGAGCGGCGTTTCCTCGCCGAAATCCTGTTCGGCTTCATCACCCGCGATTACCGGCGCGTCGCCGAGGTGCATTTCGAGGCCGGCTATGTCCCGGCCCATCATTCGATCGACGATTTCGCCCAGGCGATCCGCGCCGTCGGCGAGCCGATCCACGACAAGCGCGCCGACGAGATCTCGATGGCGAAGGTGCTGACGCTCCTGTTCGAGATCACCGGCCTGTTCGACATGGTGACGCGCACCGAGCTCGTCATGCTGCAGAAGACCATGGTGGTGGTCGAAGGCGTCGCCCGTACGCTCGACCCCCATCTCGACATGTGGACCACGGCCGAGCCGGTGGTGCGCGACTGGCTGACCCGCAATCTGGGACCCATCGGCAAGCTCGAGGATGCCGGCCGCAGCGTGCGCACCCTTGCCGCCAGCCTCGCCAACCTGCCGGAGACAGTCGGCCGGGCCGAGCGCGTACTCGGCCAACTCGAGGATTCCTCGCGCCACGGCTTCTCGCTCGACGAGGCCAGTGTCCAGGCGATCGGCCGGGCGGAAGCGGCGCGCAATCGCTGGGGCAATTGGGCGCTCTGGCTGATTGCGGCGCTCCTGGCCTGGAAGGTGTTCTTCGACTAGCGAGCCGGATGCGTTGCGGCCGGCAGTTGGAAACCATTTTAGCGGTTTGCGCTTTACAAGCGCCGGCCCCTCGGGATTCCTTTACGGCAAGGCCGGAGCTGCCCTCGCAGAGCGCAAGCGTCCCTGCAGCAGCAACCAAAGAGCCGTTTTCTTCAGGTTGCGTCGTTCAGGAGTCGCGTCATGTATCGCCTTCTCGGCATTCTGGCTTTTCTATGCGCGTCATTCGCCGGTCTTGCCTCGGCTGAGGCCAAGCTCGACGTCCGCGTCGACATCGTCGCCCAGCGCATGAGCGTCGCCACCAGCGATGGCGAGGTCTACAATTGGGCGATCTCGTCCGGCCGCAAGGGCTTCCGCTCGCCCAACGGCGTCTATCGGCCGACGCGGCTCGAGCGCAGCTGGTATTCCCGCAAATATGGTGGCGCGATGCCCTATTCGGTGTTCTTCCGCGGTGGCTATGCCATCCACGGCACCAACGCTGTCGGCGCGCTCGGCCGCCCGGCCTCGCATGGCTGCATCCGCCTGCATCCCGCCAACGCGGCCAAGCTCTTCGCGCTGGTCAAGAAGCACGGCGCCGGCAGCACCCGTATCGCGCTGAACGGTGCTGCGCCTGACAACCTCTCGCGCTTCGCCAAGGCTTCGACGGAGTCCAAGCACAAGATCGCCAAGGCCAAGATCAAGACGCAGAAGGCCGTTCTCACCGCCAAGCAGCAGCGCCAGGCTCCGGCCTGGGGCGAGGCACGCGAGCAGATGCTGCTCAGGCCGGCGATACCTGCTGGCGCAATCGGCTTCCAGCCGGTGACGGGGCCGGGCTGGCGCTAGCTTCCCTCAAGGAGGATATGCTGTCTTTCCGGGGCAGGCCGCAGGCCTGAGCCCGGAACCCAGAACCGATGTCATAGTCGGAAGGTCTACTGCGTCCCGAGCCCCCCGAGAACGGCTATCGGTTCTGGGTTCCGGGCTCGTTGCTTCGCAACGCCCCGGAAAGACACTCAGATCGCGTCCGCCGCGATCCGCACCCAGCCCTTGAGCGTTTCGCCCGGCTGAAGTCGGGCGAGCGGCGAGACCTCGCGCACGATCTTTTCGCTCGGTGCGCCGGAGGCGTGGCTCTGCGGTTCGACGCAGAGGAAATCGGCCCCGGCCGGCGCCCAGACGACAGGGCAGCGCAGGCTCTCGCTCGCGGTGATCGTGATGGCGAGGCCGCTGGACGGTGTCTCGATCCGGGCCGTGCCGTCCCAGCCTAGAAAGCTCCAGGCGGTCTCGGCTCCGATGGCGAAGACCGGGCTATCGGCATAGGGGCCGCCATCGGCGAAGGCTTGCGTCCCCGTGGCGCGGAACAGGTCGCCGAAGATCAGCGCGCCGGTCGCGGTCATACCGAGCCGCGTATCGGCGGCGCAGGGAAACCAGGGATGCAGGCCCATGCCGAAAGGTAGGGCCTGGTCGGCCTCGTTGGTCAGCGACAGAACGACGGTCATACCGCTCTCGTCGAGCCGAATCTCCTGTTTCGCCAGGTAGCGATAGGGATCGGAGCCGGTATTGCGGCGGTGCACCAGCACGGTATGGCCGCTGCCCTGCTCCTCCACCTGCCAGGCTGACTGCCAGCCGAAGCCATGGATCGTGCCGGCCGGGTTGTTGGACGGCACGGTGAACCGGGTATGACCGTCGTCGACCAGGCTGTCGAAGGCACGGTTGGCGAAGGGCAGCATCGCCCAGGCGCCGAATTTGTTCGGCGTTTCGGTCTGCGGCGTGAGCCCGGCCGGGGCATGCAGGAGCGGTTGCGTTCCGCCGTCCGGGCTCTGCCAGTCGAGGGCCGCGATCGTTCCGCCGGCTTCCGGTGCGATGCGGGCGCAGTAGCGGCCGGCCGAGAGAATCAGCATTGCGGTGTCCTTTAAGGCGATCAGGGCGTCGCAGCATCCGCAAGCGCCATATCTGCGCAGGAAGGCCGAACTCATTCATCTTCGCCTCGATTGCGCTCGTTGGCGACGTCGTCAAGGGCTGGATTCGCCAGGGTGGCGGATCAGCCGCCACCGGGCTTGACCGGACCTTGCTGGCCAGAGAGATTCCCCGCCCTTTCGCTTCGCCTCGACCGGGATATCGGATGAGGCACGCATCTCGCCGGAGCCTGCCATGCCCATCCCCCTGATCGCGCTCGACTGGGGCACGACGCGTGCCCGCGCCTTCCTCATCGGCGAGGATGGCGCGGTGCTGGGCAAACGCAGCGCCGATCGCGGCATCCAGTCGGTGCCGGCTGGCGGCTTCCCGACTGCCTTCGCCGAGATCGCCGGCGAATTCCGTCAGGCGCGCCCGGATGCGACGGTGCTGCTCGCCGGCATGGTCGGCAGCCGCAATGGTTGGGTCGAAGCGCCCTATGTCGCCTGCCCGGCGAGCCCCGAGGCGATCGCGGCCGCGGGCCTTGCCGTCACGCTCGACGACGGTACGCAGGCGACCATCCTGCCTGGCTTGTCCTGCGACGAGGGCGCCTTCGACGTGATGCGCGGCGAGGAGACTCTGATCGTCGGCCTCGGGCTGACTGACGGGGTCGCCTGCCTGCCTGGTACCCATTCGAAATGGGCCGAGATCAAGGGCGGTCGCATCACCCGCTTCGCCAGCTTCATGACCGGCGAGGTCTACGGTCTGCTGCGCGAGCATTCGATCCTGTCGCGATTGGCGAGCGAACCGGTTGATGACGATGCTGCTGAGGGCGCGCGGCGCGGCCTCGCCGCCGCCAAGCGGCCAGGTGGCTTGCTCAACGCCGCCTTCCATGCCCGCAGTAACGTCCTTGGCGGACACATGACTGGCGGCGCAGTCGGGCCCTATCTCTCCGCCTTGCTGGTGGCGCAGGAGATCGAAGGCGCACGCGCGCTGTTCGGCGGCCTCACCAATCTCCATCTCGTCGCCGATGGCGTCCTGGCGCAGAGCTATGGCCGGGCGCTCGCAGCTGCCGGGCTCGATCATGCGCTGACCTCGCCCGAGGACGCCTTCGTCGCCGGCGTGACCCGGCTCGCCGCCGGGCTGCAGGCATGATCATCATTTTTGGCTCGCTCAATGTCGATCTGGTGACGCTGGTCGAGCGCTTGCCGGGTGCGGGCGAAACCGTGCTGGGACCCGGCTATGCGCTGCATCCCGGCGGCAAGGGCGCCAACCAGGCGTTGGCGGCACGCCGTGCCGGCGCCGACGTGACACTGGTCGGCGCGGTCGGCCGCGACGGCTTCGCTGAGATTGCCATCAGGCTCCTGGCCGAGGATGGTGTCGATCTGCGCCACGTCGCACGGACCAAGGCGCCAACCGGCGCGGCCTTCATCGCCGTCGATGCCGACGGTGCCAATCAGATCGTTGTTGCGGCCGGCGCCAATGCGCTGGCGAAGGCCGATACCGTCGAGGAGTTGAAGCCGGGCGAGGGCGATCTCCTGCTGCTCCAGCGCGAGGTTCCGGAGCGTGAGTGCTTACGCGCCGCGCGGGCGGTGCGCGCTGGCGGCGGCAGGGTGATCCTCAACCTCGCACCCGCCGGGGCTCCGGCGCCGGAGCTGCTGGCGCTGACGGACATCCTGATCGTCAACGAGCATGAGGCCCTGATCCTGGCTCGCTCGCTCGGCTGGGACGAGACCGACCCCGATGCGATCGCGCAACGGATCGATGGCGAGCGCGGCATCGCCTGCATCGTCACCCTCGGCGCAGCCGGTGCCGTCGGCTGGCATGGCGGCGTCCGGCGCAGGCTCGAGGCGCCGGCTGTCGAAGCGGTCGATACGGTCGCTGCCGGCGACAGTTTCGTCGGCGCCTTCGCCGCGGCGCTGCAGGCCGGTTTCGGCTTCTCCGGCGCACTCCAGCGCGGGCTCGCCGCCGGCTCACTCGCCTGCACGGTTGCAGGCGCCCAACCGAGCGTGCCGCGCCGCGCGGCAATCGAGGCGCTGGTCGGCAAGAGCTTTCTGTAGAATGCGGTCGGTTCGATTGACCCTCAGCTAAGCCTGATTTCGAACCGCGTGGCGGAACGCTGCTTGTAGCGGCTGTTTCGGGTCACGGATTTACGCTTGGTCAGCACCTTCGCCTGCAGCGTTGCCAACAGGGACACGCGAAGGGGAAGCCGGTCATGGCTCGGCCGATTGTCTGGTTCTTGGGCGTTGGCGGGCTGGCCGGCCTGCTCGCGCTGGGCTCTGCCGGCACCCTCGATCGGATGGCGCGGCAGGCGCCGGCCCTTGCCAATACCGGTCAGAGCGAGCGTGCGCCGGCGAACGCTGAGCGCGTCTTGACGGTGCATGCCGACTATCGCGGCCACTATGTCGTTCACCCGTCGATCGACAATTACCGTGTGAAGATGATGGTCGATACCGGCGCGAGCATCATCGTGCTGACCGAGGTCGATGCGCGAGCGCTTGGGATCAGGCCTGATCGTGCGGACTATTCGGTGGGGCTCAGCACCGCAAACGGCGTGGTGCGGGGCGCGAGGACAATGCTGCGCGAGGTGCGGCTCGGCGATATCTCGGTGCGCGATGTCGAGGCCGTCGTACTGCCCGCCGGCGCGCTGTCGGTCAGCCTGCTCGGCACGTCCTTCCTGCGCCGGTTGCGTGGCTATGAGGTCCAGGGCGGCCGCATGGTCCTGCGCGGCTGAGCAGCCGGCTGTCGGTTCCAAACCTCATGCCGATCGGCTATGCCGGCCTTGCGTCCTTGCCCTGTCATGCTCAGGCTGCATTCATGTAGCCTGTGGCCTGTCCGTTCCGCACGCGTCAGCTGCATGGTTTCCGCGCGGGCCTCACGGCCGGCGCTCCTCGAAAATGGATGGCCCGATGTTTCCGAAGCCCCTGCCCGAGCTCTTCCCGAACACCTTCGACTACGAATCGCTGCCGATGGTGAAGCCGACCGGCTTCCGCGAGTACGATGCGCGCTGGTTCTTCGGGAAAGAGCTCAACCTGATGGGCGTGCAGGCTGTCGGCATGGGGCTCGGCACGCTGATCAAGCGCATGGGCGTCAAGCCCGAGATCGTCACCGCTCATGATTTCCGCAGCTATTCCTCCTCGATCAAGATGGCGCTGGTCACCGGCCTGATGGCGGCCGGCTGCAAGGTCCACGATATCGGGCTCGCCATGTCGCCCATGGCCTATTTCGCCCAGTTCGAGCTCGACGTGCCCTGCGTCGCCATGGTCACCGCATCGCATAACGACAATGGCTGGACCGGCATCAAGATGGGCGCCCAGCGCCCGGTCACCTTCGGCCCGGACGAGATGGGGCAGTTGCGCGATCTCGTGCTGGCAGGCGATTTCGACCTCTCGGGCGGGGGCTCCTATCAATTCGTGCCCGACTTCCCGGCGCGCTACATCGCCGACCTGACCAACCGCCCGAAGATCAAGCGCAAGCTCAAGGTCATCGCCGCCTGCGGCAACGGCACGGCAGGCGCCTTCGCGCCACAGATCCTGGAAGCGCTGGGCTGCGAGGTCATTCCGATGGATGCCGAGCTCGACCACACCTTCCCGCGCTATAATCCCAACCCCGAAGACATGAAGATGCTGCATGCCATGGCCGATGCCGTGAAGCAGCACGGCGCCGATGTCGCGCTCGGCTTCGACGGCGATGGCGACCGCTGCGGCGTCGTCGACAACCATGGCGAAGAGATCTTCGCCGACAAGATCGGTGTGATGCTGGCGCGCGATCTCGGCAGGCTCAACCCGGGCGCGCAGTTCGTCGTCGACGTCAAGTCGACCGGCCTGTTCTCGACCGATCCCGAATTGCAGCGGCTCGGCGTCAAGACCGACTACTGGAAGACCGGCCATTCCTACATCAAGCGCCGCGTCCGCGACCTGAACGCGCTCGCCGGCTTCGAGAAATCCGGCCACTTCTTCTTCAACGCGCCGGTCGGCCGCGGCTATGACGACGGTGTCGTCACCGCGATCGCCGTGATCGACATGCTCGACCGCAATCCGGATAAGTCGATGGCCGAGCTCTATGCCGCCGTGCCCAAGACCTGGGGCACGCCGACCATGGCGGCCAAATGCGCCGACGAGATCAAATACGGCGTCAGCGACAAGGTGACCAAGCGCATCGAGGCGATGAAGGCGGCGGGCGATAAGATCGCTGGCCAGGCGATCCGCGACGTCATCACCGTAAACGGCGTGCGTGTCGTCAACGAGGACGGCACCTGGGGACTGGTCCGTGCCTCCTCCAACAAGCCCGAGCTCGTCGTGGTCTGCGAGAGCCCGGTCTCGGAAGCGCGCATGCGCGAGATGTTCAAGGCGATCGACGGCGTGCTGCGCGAGAATCCCGAAGTCGGCGCCTACAACCAGACGATCTGATCAGGCTTTCGGCGCCGGGCGCGGAAGAGGAGCTTTACTTCTTCTCTGCGCCCGACGCAGCCGCGTTGCGTGCACCGCTTTGGCCATTGGTACCATCGAAGAAGCTCTTGGAATCGCCGAGCTGAGCGCTTGGCTGGCAGGCCGGCGTACAGGAATAGCTCTCGCGCTCGAGGCCGCGCTGCACGGTCAGGATCGAATCGCGCGCGGCGCCGACGCGCAAGGTGGATTCCGCCAGCAGAGCGCCGGTCGCATCGAGCGCGATCAGATTGGTGACGCCGTAGCTCTTGCCGGTGACGACCATGACGCCGTTGCGCTGAACCGTGACATCGGCGATCGCCGGGTTGCCGACGATCACCGTCTGGGCCTTGTCGGGGAGGCGCAAGACCTTGGCGTGGTCGACCGTCACCGTGACCGCGTCGATTCGGGTGTCGTCGCCACGGACTTCCGGGGCTGGAGCGGTAACGAGCCTGGCTTGTGCGCGTGCGAGGTCGGGTGAGAGGCCCAACCCACCGGCCAGCGCGAGCCCGGCGCAGAGGAGCACCGGTAAGCTTTTGCTGAGTCGCGATTCCGGCATCGCAATGGACATGGTCCGCGCCCCAAAGTTTCGAACAGCCCGAGCAAAGCGGAAAATGATGAATGGTTCACTAAGATGGCGATCTGCGCGAGGCGCAAGAGGGGCACGGCAGCCATCGAAGCTCGTTCGTGTGCAGTGAAAAACGCAAGCGTATGGCGAAGGTGCTTCAATTGACGCAGCGTAATATTTCTCAGTTTTCAGGAGTTATTGAGATGAACTGGCTGTCAGGAAAATATTATACCAAGAGTTAACTACGATTTTGTGCTAAATCCCTATTAACCATCGAATGAAGACCGGTAAAATTCAGCGAATTAGTCGGTCGCTTTAACTGATCGGCAAGGCGAGACCCGTAATGTCACTCCTGTCGCTGACCGAAGCCGTTTAGAGCGAAGGCAGCAGTCAAACGTGGTGCAAAGGAGACTACCCATGAAGAACCTGTTTGCGCGCTTCGCCAAGGACGAGTCCGGTGCGACCGCCATCGAGTACGGCCTGATTGCCGCCCTCATCGCCGTCGTCTGCATCGGCACCTGGACCGCGATCGGCCCGGCGCTGAACGCCAAGTTCCAGGCGGTCCTGGCGGGCCTCGTCTGAGACCGCGGCCGTAAGGCTCGGCTATTGCCAAGACGCCCCGGTAAATCCGGGGCGTTTTTCGTTGCGGCCAGACAGGCCGGCCGGCATCGACGCTGGTAAGGCTTTGGTCACGCCGAAGGCTTATCGTCCGGCGTGCTGCTTTCCGGATGGACGCCATGTCGCTGCCGCTGATTGCCATTCTTGTCGTGTTTCCGGCCGCAATGGCTTATGCGGCTGCCAGCGATCTCGTCACCATGACCATCCCGAACTGGCTCTGCTTGCTGCTTGTGGGTACGTTCGGGCTGTGTGCGGCTGCGATCGGCTTTGGCTGGAGTGCCGTAGGCTGGAACCTAGCCGCCAGTCTCCTCATGCTCTTCATCTGCTTTGGCCTGTTCGCGGCCGGCTGGATCGGCGGCGGCGATGCCAAGCTCGCGGCGGCGACGGCGCTCTGGCTCGGCTTCGAGCAATTGCTACCCTATCTCTTCGTCGCGGCACTCGTGGGCGGCGTATTGACCGTCGTGCTCGTCAAACTGCGTGAAGCCCCGCTGCCCGGTCTGGCCAAGGGGTGGAGCTGGGCGCAGCGCTTGCACGGTGTTGAGAAGGGCGTGCCCTATGGCATCGCGCTCGCTGCCGCTGCGCTGGTGGTCCTGCCCGACACAACGATTTGGCGGATCGCCATCAGCGGTTGAGCGCTCCAATCCGGCCTCGAAACGCCTGATCCGCGCAAAAAGATACCTCCGGTTAACCATAAGTTGACGATTCAAAGGCCACGATCCGGTTGAGGGTCGGCTCATGCCGGCCAAGGATCGTGTGCCATGAGTCCCGCCCGCATCATCATTCTCGCCGTAGCGATCGTCGCCGGCCTCGGCGCTGCCTTGCTGATCAGTCGGCCGCCGAAGGTCAACACGCCCTCGGTGACGAAATACGAGCCCGCCCCGACGGTCGAGGTGCTGGTGACGGCGGTGGACATTCCGCTTGGCAACAAGCTCGCTGCCAGCGACCTGAAATGGCTGGCCTGGCCACTGACGAGCCTGCCGCCGGCGGTGATCCGGCGCCAGGATTTGCCAGATGGCGAAGGTGAATTCGTCGGCCAGATCGCCCGCGCTCCGCTCTACAGCTCAGAGCCGATCCGCCGGGAAAAGCTACTCAAGGCCGATTCCGGCTTCCTCTCGGCGATTCTGCCGCCGGGCAAGCGGGCGGTCGCCATCACCACCGACAATCGCGGAGCCAACACAGCCGGCGGCTTCATCCTGCCCAATGACCGCGTCGACGTGGTCCGTACGACCCGCGACGACAGCAATTCCAAGGACGGCTCGCCGCCGACCAGCGAAATCCTGATCGCCAATGTCCGCGTGCTGGCGATCGGCCAGAGCATCCAGGAGAAGAACGGCGAGAAGGTCGTCGTCGGCGAGACCGCGACGCTCGAGCTCGATCCGAAGCAGGTCGAGGCCGTGACGCTGGCCCAGAAGAACGCCAGTCTCTCGCTGGCGCTGCGCAGCCTGCAGGATGCCGGCGACAAGAGCACTCCGGTCGATGATGGAGGTCTCACGCTCGTGCGCTACGGCGTCGTCACCAAGGCGGTGAAGCCATGATCCCGATGCCGAAGCCCGTTCCGTCGCTGCGCCGATGCCCGCGGCATATCCTCGCCTTACCGCTGGCGGTCCTGCCCCTGGTCTTGCCGCTCTCCATCGGGCCGACTCTGGCACAAACCAAGGGCGCCGCGCCGGTCCTGAACGTCGGTGCGAGCGAGCACGCGATCTCGCGTCGGCTCGATCTCTCGATCGGCCGTTCGCTGATCGTCGAGCTGCCGCGCGACGCCAAGGAGGTCTTCGTCGCCAATCCCAAGGTGGCGAATGCGGTGGTGCGCTCCGCCCGGAAACTCTTCGTTATCGGCATGGCCGACGGCTCGACCTCGATGTTCGTGATGGATGCCGAAGGCCGGCAGATCACGGCGCTGGAGATCGAGGTCGGCCGTGATCTGAACGTGCTGCGTCAGACGCTGCGAACCGCGATGCCGGGCGCCGATATCCAGGTCAAGCCGGCTGGGAACTCGATCCTCCTGGTCGGAAATGTCGCGAGCGCCTCCGAGGCGACGCAGGCCATGGACATCGCCAATGCCTTCGTCGGTGTCTCGGGCGAAGGTGCGAACGCTACCAAAGGTGCGGTGATCAACTCGCTGACGATCCGCGGGCGCGACCAGGTGATGGTCAAGGTCACGGTCTCCGAGGTCTCCCGGAAGGCGATCAAGCAGCTCGGTATCAACACGACCGGCGAATGGAAGCTCGGCAAGTTCAGCATCACGCCGACCATCGACACTCCGTTCTCGCTGCAGCCGCAGCAACTGGCCGCCACGGCGATCGGCGCCGGCATCGGCAACTCGACCAATGTGACCTTGCGGGCGCTCGAGCGCGCCGGCCTCTCGCGCGTCATGGCCGAGCCGACGGTGACAGCGATCTCGGGCGAAAGCGCCAAGTTCACCGCAGGTGGCGAGATTCCGATTCCGAAAGGCTATTCCTGCGACGTCACCAACCGCTGCGTTCTCAACATCGAATACAAGCCGGTCGGTGTCTCCCTGAACTTCACGCCGATCGTGATGTCGGAAGGCAAGATTTCGATGCGCATCGCGACCGAGGTCACCGAGCTCGACTTCGAGAACCAGCTGCGCCTCAACCCCACCGAGACGACGGCCGTCAACGCGCCCGGCTTCCGGGTCCGCAAGTCGGATACGACGGTCGAGTTGCCCTCCGGCGGCACATTGGCGACAGCTGGCCTGATCCAGCGCGTCTCGCGCCAGGCGATCAACGGCATGCCTGGGCTGATGAATATTCCGATCATCGGCACGCTGTTCCGCTCGCGAGACTACCAGCGCGAGGAGACCGAGCTGATGATCGCGGTGACCCCGTACATCGTGAAACCGGTCGGCCCCAACGCTCTGCAGCGGCCGGATGACGGCTTCGTCGAGGCACACGACGCCCAGACCATCCTGATGGGGCGGTTGAACAAGATCTACGGGTCGACAAGCGGCGGGCCGGTCCCGCAGGCCTACAAGGGCCGTGTCGGTTTTATTGCCGACTGAGGATGAGGCTCCGACAAAAATGGCAACCGTGACCGTGACTAGCAAGCCGTACCACGCAGGCCGGGCTGCACTACCGGCTGCGCTGGGCGTTGCGCTCCTGCTCGGGGCCTGCGCCAAGGGCGATATCTCGACCTCCGGCATCCCCGTCGACATTCGCGAGCGCCATCCGATCGTGCTGCGCGATGCGCCACGATCGCTCGACGTCTTCGTCGGCCGCGCGGGTGGTGGGCTGGATCCGCGCCAGTCCGATGACGTTGCCCGCTTCGGCGCGGACTATCATCGAGGTGGCAAGGGGGGGCTTGTGGCTGAGGTGCCGACAGGGACCGGACGCGACCTCGCCACCCATGACACGCTCGAAGGCATTCGCCGCTCGCTGTCCCGCGCTGGCGTCTCGCCCGGCCAGCTCTCGGTCAGGACCTACCGGATCGCCGATCCCGAGCTCGCCTCGCCGATCCGCCTGACATACGCCTCGCTGCAGGCCGGATTGCCGCATTCCTGCGGACAATGGCCAGCGGACCTCGGCGTCGCCAGCTACAAGACGGATGCGATGAACGAGCCATACTGGAACTTCGGCTGCGCTAGCCAGGCCAATCTTGCGGCGCAGATCGCCGATCCGCTCGATCTGGTGCGTGCGCGCAGCGAAGGCCGCCTAGATACGCAAAAGCGCATGGAGGCGATCAAGAAGCTGCGCGAGGGCAAGGATCCCTCGACGCAGTATCGCCAGGAGCAGAGCAAAATCAGCGACGCCGTCGGAGGCAAATGATGGCGAATATACCGGGTTTCGAGCCGGACACCGGCGGCGAGGAGATCGTCGCCCCGCTGCCGCGCGTCACCTTGCAGGCCTTCTGCGAGACGCGGGAGGTCGCGGACTCGATGCAGGCGGTCGCCGCGGACCGGCGAATGGACAAGGTCCAGGCCCGAATTCAGATGGGGGGGCCAGCCGCGGCGGTCGAGGCTTTCCGAGGCGCCCCGACACCGAATGTGATCGTCCTGGAAACGGTCAGCGAGCCGTCGGGGCTGATCGCGAATCTCGATGCGCTCGCCGGGAGCTGCGATCCGGGCACCAAGGTCGTCGTCATCGGGCACGTCAACGACATCCAACTCTATCGCGAGCTGATCCGGCGCGGCGTCAGCGACTATCTGGTCGCCCCGTTCGGCGTTCTCGACCTGCTGCGCACCTTGTCCGAGCTCTATGCCGCATCAGGTTCGGCAACGCTCGGGCGTACCATGGCCATCGTCGGCGCCAAGGGCGGGGTCGGCGCCTCCACCGTCGCGCATAATGTCGCCTGGGCGATTGCCCGCGATCTCGGCGCCTCGACTGTGATCGCCGATCTCGACATCGCCTTCGGCACGGCCGGACTGGATTTCAATCAAGACCCGCCGCAGGGTATCGCCGACGCCGTGTTCGCACCGGAGCGGCTCGACGCCAACATGCTCGACCGGCTTCTGTCACGCTGCAGCGATAACCTTTCCCTGCTCGCAGCTCCGGCCATGCTGGACCGGACCATCGATCTTAGCGACGACGCGTTCGAGCTCTTGTTTGACCTGCTGCGCGCAAGCGTGCCTTGCATCGTACTGGACGTGCCGCATCTATGGTCCGGCTGGGCGAAGCGCGCGCTCGTCAGCGCTGACGAGGTGGCGGTCGTCGCCGCACCCGAGCTTGCCTCGTTGCGCAACGCCAAGAATCTGGTGGACCTCCTGCGTGCAGCCCGGCCGAACGATTCCGTGCCGCGCCTGATCCTGAACCAGGTCGGATTGCCCAAGCGGCCGGAGATCGAGGCTAGCGAGTTCGCCAAAGCCCTCGGGATCGAGGTGTTGAGCTCCATCCCCTTCGATGCGCCGCTCTTTGGCACGGCAGCCAACAACGGTCAGATGATCGCCGAGGTCCAGTCGGGCGGGAAGGCGGCGGAGGCCTTCGTCCAGATCGCAACCGCTCTCACCGGGCGCGGCGAGCAGAAGCGCGGCAAGCGCGGCCTGTTCGAGCCCCTGGTCGCCAAGCTGATGCGTCGAAAGGCCTGAAGATGTTCGGCAAGCGACAGGCGACTGCCCCGGCTCCGACGTCTCAGCCGAACGCAGCGCCACTCTCGTCGGTGCGCCCGATCGAATCGCGTCCCGCCGCCGCCGAGGCGCGGCGTCTGCCGCCGCCTGCGCCGGTCGAGGCGCAAAAATCCGACGAATACTACCAGATGAAGAGCATGATCTTCGGTGCTCTCATCGAAGCGATCGACCTCTCTCAGCTGGCCAAGCTCGACGGTGAATCGGCGCGCGAGGAAATCCGCGACATCATCAACGAGATCATCTCGCTGAAGAACGTCGTGCTCTCGATCTCCGAGCAGGAGGAACTGCTCGACGACATCTGCAACGACGTACTCGGCTACGGACCGCTGGAGCCGTTGCTCGCCCGGGACGACATCGCCGACATCATGGTCAATGGCGCCGGCCGGACCTTTATCGAGACCGGCGGCAAGATCCAGCTCACCAGCATCCGCTTCCGTGACAACGCGCAGCTGATGAACATCTGCCAGCGCATCGTCAGCCAGGTCGGACGCCGCGTCGACGAGTCCTCGCCGATCTGCGATGCGCGCCTTGCCGACGGCTCGCGCGTCAACGTCATTGCTCCGCCGCTGGCGATCGACGGGCCGGCCCTCACCATCCGCAAGTTCAAGAAGGACAAGCTGACGCTCGATCAGCTCGTTCGCTTCGGTGCGATCTCGCCGCCCGGCGCCGAGATCCTGAAGATCATCGGCCGGGTCCGCTGCAATATCGTGATCTCGGGCGGTACTGGCTCGGGCAAGACGACGCTGCTCAACTGCCTGACCAACTATATCGAGCATGACGAGCGCGTGATCACCTGCGAGGATGCAGCCGAGCTTCAGCTCCAGCAGCCGCATGTCGTGCGCCTCGAGACGCGTCCGCCCAACCTCGAGGGCACTGGTGCGATCACGATGCGCGATCTGGTCAAGAACTGCCTGCGCATGCGTCCCGAACGCATCATCGTCGGCGAAGTCCGCGGTCCCGAGGCCTTCGACCTGCTTCAGGCGATGAACACCGGCCATGACGGCTCGATGGGCACGTTGCACGCCAATACGCCGCGCGAATGCCTGAGCCGCATCGAATCGATGATCACCATGGGTGGCTTCAGCTTGCCTTCGAAGACCCTGCGCGAGATGATCTGCTCCTCGGTCGACGTGATCATCCAGGCGCAGCGCATGCGCGACGGCTCGCGCCGCATCACCCACATCACCGAGGTGATGGGCATGGAAGGCGACGTGATCATCACCCAGGATCTGATGCTCTACGACGTGCTCGGCGAGGACGCGAACGGCAGGCTGATCGGCCGGCACCGTTCGACCGGGATCGGTCGGCCGCGCCTCTGGGAGCGCGCGCGCTATTTCGGTGATGAGCAACGGCTCGCGACCGCGCTCGACCAGCTCGAGCTCGACGGCCGAGCCGAGGCCTAGCGCGGGGAGAAGGCACGCCATGGACTATGGCCAGATCGCTGCCGCCATTCTCGCTGCCATCTCCGCGGGCGGCGTCGCCTATGCTCTCTTCTATCCCCGGCTCAGTGGCCAGGCACGCGCCGAGCAGCGCCGCCGCGAGTTTGCCGCCCCGGCTGCAATCCGCGCTGCGGCGGATCGCGAGGCACAGGGCGTGGCCCGGCGCGGACAGGTTGCGCAGAGCCTGAAGGATATCGAGAACCGCGAGAAAGCCCGCCACAAGATCACGATAGAGAGCCGGATCGAGCAGGCCGGGCTATCCTGGTCTCGCAAGCAATTCTGGCTGCTCGGCGTGACGCTAGGCATCGGCCTGGCCGTTGCACTCCTTGTCACCTCGGGCAACTGGGTCGTGGTGCTGGTAGGCTTCCTCGTCGGCCTTTTCGGCTTGCCGCGCTTTTATCTGGCCTATCTCGGCAAGAAGCGGATGCTGCGCTTCACCAATGAATTTCCGAACGCGCTCGATGTCATCGTGCGCGGCATCAGGTCGGGCCTGCCGCTCAACGATTGCGTGCGTATCATCGCCAGCGAGGCCCAGGAGCCGGTCAAGACCGAATTCCGGCTTATCGTCGAAGCGCAGACGCTCGGCATGTCTTTGACGGAGGCTGCGACCAAGCTGTTCGAGCGCATGCCTTGCGCCGAGGCCAATTTTTTTGGCATCGTCCTGGCTATCCAGCAGAAGACCGGCGGCAATCTCGCCGAGACCTTGGCCAATCTGTCGCGCGTGATCCGCGAGCGCCGCAAGATGCGCGACAAGATCAAGGCGGTATCGATGGAGGCGAAGGCGTCCGCCTCAATCATCGGCTCCTTGCCTCCCGCCGTCGCCGGCCTCGTTTACGTGACGAGCCCAGGCTACATGGATGCGCTTTTTACGACCGATGTAGGTCGTATGGCGCTCGTCGGCTGCGGCATCTGGATGGGTATCGGCATCCTTGTCATGCGCAAGATGATCAACTTCGAGATCTGAGGAGCTTTCGGCATGCTCGCGCCTTTGATCGAGAATCTCGCCGACATGAGGCTCCTGCTTGCCCTGGTTGGTGGGTTCGCCGTGGCGGTCACGATCATGACCGTTGCGGCGCCTCTGCTCGAAGGCAATGTGCTGGGCAAGCGCATGAAATCCGTCGCCACCGAGCGCGACAAAATCCGCGCACGCGAGCGTGATCGGCTGGCGCGCAAAGTTGACAAAGTCTCGCTCCGACAGGAGCCGAAGGCCTTCATGCGCAACATCGTCGAGCGCTTCAAGCTCGGCGACTGGCTAGGTACCGAGAGTGCCAAGAAGCAGCTCGCCATGGCCGGGTTCCGTGGTCAGCAAGCCGAGGTCGGTTTCCTCTTCTTCAGGCTGATCACCCCGATCGGCCTCTTCCTGTTCGCCTTGTTTTACCTCTTCGTGCTCAACAGCTTCGGCCAGACCGTCATCATGCGGGTCGGCATCGTGATCGGCGCCGCCTATCTCGGCATCAAGGCGCCTGAAATCTATCTCTCCAACACGATAGCGAAGCGTCAGCTTTCGATGCGGCGCGCCTTTCCGGACGCGCTGGATCTGATGCTGATCTGTGTGGAATCGGGTATGTCGATCGAGCTTGCCTTCCGCAAAGTCTCGGCGGAAATCGGCAGCCAGTCAGTGCCCTTGGCGGAAGAGTTCTCGCTCTGCACAGCCGAGCTGTCTTACCTCTCGGAACGTCGGCAGGCTTACGAAAACCTTGCCCTGCGCACCGGGCTGGAAACGGTGAAGTCGGTGTGTACGGCGCTGATCCAGGCCGAACGCTACGGCACGCCGCTGGGAACCGCCCTTCGCACGCTTGCGCAGGAGAGCCGCGATCAGCGGATGAACGAGGCGGAGAAGAAGGCTGCCTCATTGCCGCCGAAGCTGACCGTGCCGATGATCATGTTCTTCCTGCCGGTGCTCTTCGTGGTGATCATGACGCCGGCAGTCCTCAAGGTCTTCAAGGCCTTCTGACGGAGCGCGGCCGGCCGCTCCGCCCTCTATTCGAACGAGCAGGGATTTCGGTGTTCGCCGCGCAGCCGGATCTGACGGCGGGCGAACTGGTCGGTTTGCTGGATTGGCGTTCTGGAAGAGACGGGGAAGTCAGCCTGTCGGCTGAGACGTCTTTTCGGGCGCCGCTGAACGCGCTGCCGGCTTGGCCTTGCCGCCGCGCAGCAGATCCCAGCTGTTCGGCTGGCTGACCGAGCGGCGCAGATAGGCGATCGTCGACGAGGCTTCGGCCGGGCTCATGTCCTGCCGCGCGACCTGCTCGGCTTCCTGGAAGCGCCCCTGCAGGCCGAGCACCAGGACGAGGTTCTGGCGTACCCTGCTGTCGGCCCCGGGGCCGCCGGCAGCTTCGCGCAACACACGCTCGGCATCCGGCAGGTGCTTCGACAGGGCGAGCGACAGGCCGAGATTGGACATCACCGTCGGCTCGTTCGGTACGAGCTTCAGCGCGGCGGCGTAGAGCTGCTGGGCGCGCTCGTGCTCGCCGAGCTGGTCGGCGACGGTGCCTTGCGCCGACAGGATCCGCCAGTCAGGTCTCTCCGGTAGATGGGCTCGGCTCAATACGTCGTCCGCTTGCTTCAAGCGGCCATTGTCGGCGAGCGAGCGGCCATAGGCGCCGAGCAGCTCGCGATCTTCCGTATGGATGAGCACCGCGCCTTCCAGGATGGCGAGCGCCTGGGCGTTCTTGTCGAGTGCACGCAGCGCCCGCGAGTAGAAGAAGGCGGCGTTGCGGTCCTTCTGGTTTGCTTCGTAGCGCTTGCCCCAGTCCGCCTCCTCGCTGCGCCATTGCGCCTCGGTGCGCGGCTGGGTCTGCTTGGCGCCGATCGAGCCGGTGACGTCGCCGGAGCCGCCACGCATCTGGCAGGCGCCGAGCGCAAGGCAGAGGACCGAGGCGGCGGCGAGATGGCCGAAACGGGATGCGCGGATGCGGATGGACATCGGCCGGAATGCCTCGCCGGTACGGGAAACTGTTGCCTGCGGTGATAAAACGTTAACCCTAACGGACTGTTAATCAGGCGTAGCGGGGCCGGCGTTGCACGTGATGCCCCGAGTTTCACCATCCGAGGTTTGTCGATCGTGCATTCTCTGCTTCAGCCCGCCGGAACACCCGCCATCCCTGTCCATTGCGTCGCCAGGGGCGATTGGCCGGGCCTGCGTGATGGGCTCGCGCCGGTGCCGCGCAGTTTCGCCCAGGCGCAAGGCTTCGAGGCGCGGCCGGGCCAACATGTCTTGCTGCCCGATGCAGCCGGCTCGCTTTGCGCGGTGTTGCTCGGGGTCGACCCGTCAGGCCCGCGCCGACGCGATCCGTTCGCCCCCGGTCGCCTCGCCACGACCTTGCCGCCGGGCGATTACACTCTGGCGGGCGATATCGGTGATGCCGGGCTCGCGGCGCTCGGTTGGCTGCTCACGGCTTATCGTTTCGAGCGCTATCGCAAGCCAAAGCCGGTTGCAGCGCGGCTCGTCCTGCCCGAGGGCGTCGATGGTGAGGAGCTCAGCAACCTCGCCGCGGCGACGGCGCTGGCGCGCGATCTCGTCAACACCTCCGCTGCCGATCTCGGTCCGGCCGAGATCGAGGCGGCCGTGCGGACGCTGGCCGAAACCTATGGCGCCGAGGTCGGCAGCACCGTCGGCGACGATCTGCTCGTGGCCAATTTTCCGATGATCCATGCCGTCGGCCGGGCCTCGACCAGGGCGCCGCGCCTGATCGACCTGCATTGGGGTGCGGTCGATCACCCCAAGGTGACCCTGGTTGGCAAGGGCGTCGCCTTCGACACTGGCGGACTCAACCTCAAGACCGATGCCGGCATGCTGCTGATGAAGAAGGACATGGGCGGGGGGGCGGCGGCAATCGCAGCGGCGCGCATGATCATGCAGGCGAAGTTGAAGGTTCGCCTGCGCCTGCTGGTTCCTGCCGTCGAGAACGCCGTCTCCGGCGCCTCCTTCCGTCCCGGCGATGTGCTGCAGAGCCGAAAAGGCCTCACCGTCGAGATCGGCAACACCGATGCCGAAGGCAGGCTCATTCTCGCCGATGCGCTGGCGCTCGCCGACGAGGAGGCGCCCGAGCTGCTGATCGACTTCGCCACGCTGACCGGGGCCGCCCGCGTCGCGCTCGGGCCGGACCTGCCGCCCTTCTACACGCATGACGACGGGCTCGCCGCCGAGATCACCCGCCTCGGTGCGACGGTGAACGATCCGGTCTGGCGCATGCCGCTCTGGCCGCCTTATGACGGGATGCTCGATTCCAAGATCGCCGACCTCAACAATGTCTCCGGCGGTGCCTTCGCCGGTTCGGTGACCGCCGCGCTCTTCCTCAACCGCTTTGTCGAGAAAAGCCGCTCCTACGCTCATTTCGACATCTATGGCTGGAACCCCTCGACCAAGCCGGGCCGCCCCGAAGGCGGCGAATGCCAGGCGGCGCGGCTGACCTATGCGCTGGCGAAGCAGTTTTACGGCGCCCGTTAAGCCTGGCGCACGGCTCTGCTTGCGCAGCGGCGGTACCGCGATAATGATACGGCCCCGTAACGATCCGGGGGCGGCATGGCGCTGGAGATCAAGCCGACGCAGGCGCTCAGGCTCTGGCGCGAGGTGCATCTCGACCTGGTGCGCGACACCCAGTCCGATCTTTCGGTCCGCCAGACCGCGATCCTGCTGACCATCTATCTCGAGCTGCCGCCGCATACCGTGCGTGGCCTTGCGGCGCGGCTTGGCGTCACCAAGCCGGTGATCACCCGCGCGCTCGACAGCATGGGCAAGCTCGGCCTGGTCACGCGCAAGCGCGACGAGTTCGACAAGCGCAATGTCGTGATCCAGCGGACGGTGGCGGGCGCCCTCGCGGTCGAGCACCTGGCCGATCTGGTCACCGCGCGGGCGCGCGAACTGGGGCCGGCCTGAACAGACCGCACTTCGCCCATTAACCGGACGCGGCTAGAGTGCCGCCATGACCGCGATTCTCGACCGCCGCCTCACGCCTGCCCGCCCGGACCTCGCCGCCCGTCATCTCGACGGCAAGGTCGAGGCACTGGCCTTCGCCGATCCGATCCCGATGCGGGTGGTGACGCCCTCAGCGCCGCTGCGGCGCGAGCCACGGCCCGATGCGCCGCTCGACACCGAGGCGCTCGCCGGGGAAGCAGTGCGGGTCTACGAGCAGCATGAAGGCTGGGCCTGGGGCCAGCTCGTCGGCGATTCCTATGTCGGCTACCTGCCCGAGGATTGCCTGGCCGGCGACGCACCAGTGCCCACGCACCGCGTCAGCGCACTCCGGACCTTCGTTTATCCCGGCCCCTCGATCAAATTGCCGCCGCTGGAGGCGCTGTCCATTGGCGCGGCGCTGGCTGTCACCGGCGAGAGCGGCGACTTCTTCACGACCGAGCGCGGCGGCTACATCTTCAAGCAGCATCTTTGTCCGCGCGACCAGCATGAGCCGAACTTCGTCGCGGTCGCCGAGCGCTTCCTGCACGTTCCCTATTTCTGGGGCGGCAAGACCAGCCTCGGCCTCGACTGCTCGGCGCTGGTCCAGCTCTCCCTTGCCGCTGCCGGAGTTGCGGCGCCGCGCGATTCCGACATGCAGGAGCAGGGGCTCGGCGAGGCCGTTCCCTTTGACGAGAGCCTCGATGGCCTGCACCGCGGCGATCTGGTGTTCTGGAAGGGCCATGTCGGCATCATGACCGACCCGGACACGCTGCTGCACGCTACAGCCTTCAGCATGAGCGTGATCAGCGAGCCCTTGCGCCCGGCGCGCGACCGTATCCTCGCCCGCAAGGGCGGGCCGATCACCGCGATCAAGCGACTACAGGCTCAATAACCCCGCGCCGGATCGACGACGTTCTGCAGTTCGCCCCCGGCCTCGAGCCGTCTGATCTGCGCTGCGATCTGGTCGGCGACGGCTTCGGGCGCCGACATCGCGGCGTTGTGCGGCGTCACCGTCACGGCGGGATGGTTCCACAGCGGCGAATCCTGCGGCAGCGGCTCGGTCTCGAATACGTCGAGCACCGCCGCCTTGAGCTCGCCGGCATCGAGCGCTGCCAGGATGTCGGCTTCGACCTGCAATTTGCCGCGCCCGGCATTGATCAGCGCCGGCCCGCCGAGACGGCCGCCCTGCGCCAGCTGTGAGAGCAGCGGGCGGCTCAGGATGCCTTGCGTCTCCGGGGTGTGCGGCAGCAGGCTGACGAGAATGTCGGTGCGGGCGAGGAAAGCCGCCATGCCGTCCTCTCCGGAGAAGGTGACGAGCCCCTCGATCGTCTTCGGAGAACGGCTCCAGCCGGCGACGTCGAAGCCGATGATCTGAAGCTTGCGCGCCGCATCCTGCCCGAGTTCGCCGAGCCCCATGATACCGACGCGGACCTCGCGCGCCGCCGGCTGGTGACGGTCGTCGTCCCATGACTTTTCGCGCTGCTGCCGATCGTAGCGGTGTTGCTGGCGCAACTGCATCAGGCAGTGCAGCACGACGTATTCGCTCATCCGCGTCGTCAAATCGGGATCGATCACCCGCGCGATCGGCACCTCGGGCAAACGGCTGTCGGCAAAGAGATGATCGACGCCGGCGCCGAGCGAGAAGATCGCCGCGAGATTGGGCAGGCCGGCAAGACTGCCCTCGGGGTGCTTCCAGCTCGCGACATAATGGACGGCGCGCCGGTCGAAGGGCTCGCCGAGCGTGACGATCGGCAGCTCGGGCAGCAATGCCGCGAAGCGCTCGCGCCAGCTTTCGACATGCCAGCCGGTGATCGCCAGAAGCAGGCTCATGGGTGGGGAAACTCCTGAAGCATTTTCGAGCGAAGTGGATACCGGTTCGCGTGAAGAAACGCGGGCATGCTCTAGGCGGGGATGATCAACGGGCCGCGCTCGACGGCGGCCTCGCCGCGGCGATAGGCGCTCTTCAGGCGGATGCGGGCGGCGTCGAAACCAGTCTCGCTGCGGGCATGGATGATGCCGAGCGGCCGGTCGGGACCGACCCGCTCGCCGAGCCCGGCGAGCTCGGTGATGCCGACGGCATGGTCGATCTCGTCCTGCGGGCGGGTCCGCCCACCGCCGAGCGCGACCACGGCGAGGCCGATGCCGCGCGTATCGATCGCTTCGACCAGGCCAGGCCTGTCCGAGAACACCGGCCGGACGATCGGCGCCCGGGCGAGGTGCCGCTCGGGATGTTCGAGCAGGTCGGCCGGGCCGCCAAGCGCCGCGATCATGTGGATGAAGCGCTCCGCCGCGGCGCCGCTGGCGAAGGCGTCCTCGATCTTCGCGATTGCTTCCTCGCGCGTCGCCGCGAGCCGGCCGAGCAGGAGCATCTCGGCGGACAGCGCCACCGTGACCTCGTGGAAGCGCGGCTCGCGCCGACGGCCGGTCAGATGGTCGAGCGCATAGGCGACCTCGAGCGCGTTGCCGGCGGCGGAAGCCAGCGGTTCGCTCATATCGGTTAGCAGCGCCCGCGTCGGCAGGCCGGCGCCGTTGCCGACATCCGACAGGCTCTGCGCCAACGCCTCGGCCTTGTCGAAATCGCGCATGAAGGCGCCGGAGCCGAATTTCACGTCCATCGCGAGGCCATGGAGACCGGCGGCGAGCTTCTTCGACAGGATCGATGCGGTGATCAGCGGGATCGATTCGACGGTGCCGGTGACATCGCGGATCGCATAGAGCCGCTTGTCGGCCGGGGCGAGATCGGCGGTCTGGCCGATGATGGCGCAGCCGACCTCGCGCACGACATGGCGGAAGAGGTCGATCCCCGGCTGGGTGACATAGCCCGGCACCGCGTCGAGCTTGTCGAGCGTGCCGCCGGTATGGCCGAGGCCGCGGCCCGAGATCATCGGGACATAGCCGCCGCAGGCCGCGACCGCCGCGGCGAGCGGCAACGAGACCGTGTCGCCGACACCGCCGGTCGAATGCTTGTCGAGCGCAGGTCCGGGCAGGTCGCGCCAGTCCAGCACCGTGCCGGAATCGCGCATGGCCAGCGTCAGGGCGACGCGCTCTTCGGCATCCATGTCGCGGAAGAATATCGCCATGGCGAAGGCGGCGGCCTGGCCCTCGCTGACCGAGCCATCGGTCAGGCCCGCGATCATCTGGCGGATGTCGTTGGCGCCGAGGCGCTCGCCGTCGCGCTTGGCGGCGATGATCTCCTGCGGCAGGCGCATCAATAGGCTCCGTCGGTCCGTTCCGCCGGGCTGGTGCCGGCGATGATGTCGGCGAGGACGCCGTAGAGGCTGCTGGCGCCGAAGCGGAAGGTCTGGGGCGTCGCCCAGTCCGGGCCCATCAATTCACCGGCAAGGTCGAGATAGATCTTCGCATCGGCGAGCGTGCGCAGGCCGCCGGACGGCTTCAGTCCGACCGGCTTGCCCGAGGCCTTGATCGCCTCCAGCATGGTGCGGGCGGCGGCCGGCGTGGCGGAGGTCCTGGTCTTGCCGGTCGAGGTCTTGATGAAGTCAGCCCCGGCCGCGATGGCGAGTTCGGATGCGGCGCGGACGGAAGCCTGATCCGGGTATTCGCCGGTTTCAAGGATGACCTTGAGCGTCTTGTTGCCACAGCCGCCGCGCGCTTCGGCGACCATCTCGCGGGCGATGTCGACATCCCCCGCGAGGAAGGCGCGCCAAGGCAGCACCAGGTCGATCTCGTCGGCGCCGTCGGCGATTGCTTCGTTGATATCGCTGCCGATCGGGCTGCAATTGCTGTTGCCGGCCGGGAAGTTGATCACGGTCGCAATCTTGACAGGCGAAGCCTTCAGCGTCTGGCGCGCCAGCTTGACGAATTGCGGCCAGATGCAGATCGCCGCGACCGGGCCGGGCGCCGCCACGGCGCGGGCACAGAGCTGCAATGTGCCGGTCTCGCTCGCCTGGTCGGACAGATCCGTCAGGTCGAGCAGGCGCAACGCACGCAAGGCGAGGTCGGCATCGGACATCGGCATCAGAGCTCGCTCAGGAAGGCGCGCAGCACCCGCCGCAGCGCCGTGGTCGCGGTCGCGGCGACGTCGCGCGTCTCGCCATGGCTGGGGGCGCCGCCGAGAATGCCCGCGCCCATATTGGTGACGATCGAGATGCCGGCGACGCGCAGGCCGTAGCGGCGCGCCAGGATCACCTCGGGCACGGTCGACATGCCGACGAGATCGGCGCCCAGCATCTTGGCCATTTTGATTTCGGCTGGCGTCTCGAAGCTCGGGCCCGAGAACCACATATAGACACCCTCGCCCATATTGGCGCCGCTGGCGGTGGCGGCCTTCTTCAGCCGGGCACGCAAATGCGGGTCATAGGCGTCGATCATCGGCACGAAGCGGCCGTCCCCGATATCGCCGACCAGCGGGTTCGGACCATTGAAATTGATGTGGTCGGTGATCAGGGCGAGGCTGCCTGGCCTGAGATCGGGCCTGAGCGAGCCGGCGGCGTTGGTCAGAACCAGCGGCGGCGAGCCGAAGGCGGCGAGCATGCCGAGTGGCACGCGCATGATGGCGGGATCGCCGGTCTCGTAGAAATGCGCGCGCCCCTCGAAGACCAGCACGCGCTTGCCGTGCAGCACACCATAGCTGAGCCGCTTGGCGTGGCCTGAGACCGAACCTTTCGGAAAGCCCGGAATCTCCTCGAAGGGGACGGAAATCGGATCGACCATGTCGTCGATGATGCGTCCGAGTCCGGTGCCGAGCACGATGGCGCAGTCGATGCCGCCATCGATGCCACGGTCGATCAGTACCGATGCCGCTTGGTCGAAAAGCGCATCCGCCGCCATGTTGTCTGCTCCATCGGCGCGTTTGGCCGCGCTCATCGGACCGCCGTACTGGCGCCCGCAAATCACTTCGGCAAATTGGCGGGTCCGAACGAGGCTGGCAACAGCTCGGCCAGCGAAAAGCGGGCGCGGATGCCCTCCGGTCCGGCGATCAGGATCGGCGTCTCCGGCGCGGCGAATTCGCGGATGCGCTGGCGGCAGGCGCCACAGGGCGTCACCAGCTCGGTTCCGTCACCGACAACGAGAATGGCGCGGATGGCGCGAGCCCCGCCGGCGACCATCGCCGAGATCGCGCCGGCCTCGGCGCAGGCGCCGACCGGATAGGCGGCGTTCTCGACATTGCAGCCCGGATAGACCGCCCCATCATCGGCCAGGATGGCAGCGCCGACCTTGAAGCGCGAGTAGGGCGCATAGGCCTTTTGCTGTGCAGCCTGAGCTACCGCAAAGAGGGCGTCGAGCTCGGGTTCGGCGGGCACTCAGCGTTCCTTGACGTAGGGCAGGCCCGAGGCCTTGGGCGGCGTCGCCTTGCCGATGAAGCCGGCGAGCAAGACCACCGTCATCACATAGGGCAGGGCCTGGATCGCCTGCACCGGTACCAAGCCAATGCCCGGCAAGATCACGCCCTGAAGCCGGATCGCAATCGCGTCGAGCAGGCCGAAGAGCAGGCAGGCGAACAGAGCCGGCCAGGGCCGCCAATTGGCGAAGATCACCGCGGCGAGCGCAATGAAACCCTTGCCGGCGGTCATCTGCGGCAGAAAGCCGGCAGATTGCGAAACGGCGAGATAGGTACCCCCTAACCCGCAGAGCGCGCCGCAGATCACCACCGCGGCATAGCGCAGACCGGCGACCGAGACGCCGGCGGTGTCGACCGCTGCCGGATTCTCGCCGACCGCCCGCAGGCGCAGGCCGAAGCGGGTGTGCTTCAGCGTCAGCGCCGTCAGCACCAGGGCGAGCACCGCGAGATAGACCGGCGCGGCATGGCCGGAGATCGCGATATCGTAGATCGGGCCGAGGACCGGAATCTCCTTCAGTGTCCCGACCAGCGGCAGGTTGAGCTCTGGAAAGCGGGCCGATCCTTCGAGGTTCGGCGTGCGTCCGCCCTGGCCGTACCAGGCATTGCCGAGGATGGCGGTGAGCCCGACCGCCAGCATGTTGATCGCGACGCCGGAGACGATCTGGTTGCCGCGCCAGGTGATCGCGGCAAAGCCGTGCACCAGCGACAGCGCGATCGCGGCGAGCATGCCGGCGCATAAGCCCGCCCAGGCCGAGCCGCTGTGATAGGCGACGACGGCTGAGGCGAAGGCGGCGATCAGCATCTTGCCTTCGAGGCCGATGTCGACGACGCCCGAGCGTTCCGACCAGAGCCCGGCGAGCGCCGCGCAGAGCAGCGGGATCGACAGGCGGATCGTCGAATCGAGGATGACGGCGAGCGTCTGGACGATCTCCATCGCCTAGCCTCCGCGCCCGAGATTGAGCACGCTGGCGACGAGGCGCCGGAACAGCCCGTCGAGCGCGCCGGCGAAGAGGATGACGATGCCGCCGATGACCACGACCATGTCGCGCGTGATGGTCGGTTTGTCGAAGGAGAGCTCGGCTCCGCCCTGGTAGAGCACGCCGAAGAGCAAAGCGGCGAGCCCGACGCCGACCGGATGGCCGCGCCCCATCAGCGCGACCGCGATGCCGACGAAGCCGTAGCCGGCAGTGAAATCGAGCACCAGCCGGTGCTGAACGCCCATCGCCTCATTGACCGCGAGCCCGCCGGCGAGCGCACCCGAGATCGCCATCGCTACCATGGTGATCCGCGCCGGCGAGATGCCGGCATAGGCTGCGGCGCGCGGATTGGCGCCGACGGTGCGGATCGCATAGCCGAGCCGCGAGCGGTAGATCAGTGCCCAGACGGCGACGAGCGAAGCGAGCGCCAGCAGGAACGAGGTGTTGAGGGGGGTGGAGGGCAGTTTCAGCCCGAAGGCGCCGAGCAGCTCATGGATCGGCGTCAGCACCGCCTGCTTGGGGAAGTCCGGGGTTTCCGGCTGCATCGAGCCTGTCTTCCCCATCACCTCGACCAGGAGGTAGACGATCAGGGTCGCGGCGATGAAGTTGAACATGATCGTGGTGATCACGACATGGCTGCCGCGCGTCGCCTGCAGATAGCCGGGAATGAAGGCCCAAAGCGCCCCGCCTGCAGCCGCGGCGAGAATGGCGAGCGGTACCAGCAGGATACCCGGCAGAGGCGCGAACCAGAGGCAGGCGAGCGCGGCGAAAATGCCGGCGATCGTCGCCTGGCCTTCGCCGCCGATATTGAACAGCCCGGCATGGAAGGCGACCGCGACGGCAAGGCCGGTGAAGATGAAATTGGTGGTGTAGTAGAGCGTGAAGCCGAGGCCTTCGAGGCTGCCGAGCGAGCCTTTCAGCAGGAGCGCCGTGGCTTCCAGCGGGCTTTCGCCGATCGAGAGCACGACGAGGCCGGCAACGACGAGCGCCGCCGCGACCGAGACCAGCGGCACGAGCGCGGTATCGGCCCAGCGCGGCAGCTCGAGCGGGGTGGCGCTCATGCCGCGCGCTCGCTGACGCCGGCCATCAGCAGGCCGAGATCGCGCTCGTCGGTGGTGGTTGCCTCGCGCTCGCCGGTGATCTGGCCGCCACAGAGGGCGAGGATGCGGTCGGACAGCGCCATCACCTCTTCGAGCTCGACCGAGACGAGCAGGATCGCGACGCCGGCATCGCGCAGCGCGATCAGGCGGCGATGGATGAACTCGATCGCGCCGATATCGACGCCGCGCGTCGGCTGGCCGACCAGCAGCACCTTCGGCGCCCGCTCGATCTCGCGAGCGAGCACGATCTTCTGCTGGTTGCCGCCGGAGAATTTCGCCGTCTTCAGGCCAGGGTCGACCGGGCGGACATCGTAATCCTGCATGCCGGCGCGGGCATGCTGCTCGATCAGCGTCGGCGACAGGAAGGGACCACGTCCGAAGGCCGGGTCGTCATGATAACCGAGGATGGCGTTCTCGGCTGCGGCGAAGGCGGTGACGAGACCGGTCCTGAGCCGATCTTCCGGAATGTGCATCAGGCCGAGCCGGCGCAGATTGGCCGGGTTACGGTCGGCGGCGTTGAGGATCTTGCCGCCGAGCCGGATCACGCCGCGCGCCGGCTGGGTCAGCCCGGCGAGCACGTCGAGCAATTCGCTCTGGCCGTTGCCGGCGACGCCGGCGATGCCGACGATCTCGCCTTCGTGCAAAGTGAGGCTGGCGTCGCGCAAGGTCTCGCAGCCGCGCTCGTCGATGACGGAGAGGCCGGCCGCCTCGAGCACGGGCGCGCCGCGTTTACGCGGCGTCTTCTCGACGCGCAGCAGCACCCGTCGACCGACCATCGCCTCGGCCAGCTCGGCCGGCGAGGTTCTTTCCGTCTCGACATGGGCGACCATCTCGCCGCGCCGCATCACCGAGACACGGTCGGTCACCGCCATGATCTCGCGCAGCTTGTGGGTGATCAGGATCACCGTCTTGCCCTGCGCTTTCAGCGCCCGCAGCAATTCGAAGAGCTGGTCGGCCTCGGCCGGGGTCAGCACTGCGGTCGGCTCGTCGAGGATCAGCACCTCGGCGCCCCGATAGAGCGCCTTCAGGATCTCGACGCGCTGCTGCAGACCAACCGAGAGCGTACCTACGATCGCATCGGGATCGATGGCGAGGCCGTATTCCTGCGACAGGCGCGCCAGCTCGGCCCGCGCCTTGGCGATGCCGCGCTTGAGCAGCGCGCCGCCCTCGGCGCCGAGCACGATGTTCTCGACCACGCTGAGCGGCTCGACCAGCATGAAATGCTGATGGACCATGCCGATCCCGGCGGCGATCGCATCCGAGGAGGAGCGGATGCGCCGCGCTTCGCCGCGCACCCGGATCTCGCCGGAATCGGCTTCATAGAAGCCGTAGAGGATCGACATCAGCGTCGACTTGCCGGCGCCATTCTCGCCGACGATGCCGTGGATCGAGCCGGCGGCGACCGAAAGCGACACGTCCTTGTTGGCCTTGACCGCGCCGAAGCTCTTGCTGATTCCGATCAGCGCAATAGCGGGAGGCGGGCTCGTCACCGGCTGGCCCGGCTCACATCGTGCACTTGGAATCCGACATGTAGTCGTGGACCTTGACGGTGCCGGCGATGATGTCGGCCCGCGCCTTGTCGGCGGTGGCCTTGATCTCGGGCGTGATCAGCGCCTTGTTGTTGTCGTCGAGGGCCCAGCCGACGCCGTCCTCCTTCAGCCCGAGCACCGAGACGCCCGGCTTCCAGGTGCCGTCGCGCGCCTCCTTGAACGAGGTGTAGGTGGCGACGTCGACGCGCTTCAGCATCGAGGTCAGCACCTTGCCGGGGTGCAGCATGTTCTGGTTCGAATCGACGCCGATGCCGAGCTTGCCTGCGTCCGCCGCGGCGCGCAGCACGCCGATGCCGGTGCCGCCGGCGGCGTGGTAGATCACGTCGGCGCCGCGGTCGATCTGCGACTTGGCGAGCTCGCCGCCTTTCACGGGATCGTTCCAGGCGGCCGGGGTCGAGCCGGTCATGTTCTGGAAGATCTCGGCGTCCTTCTTGCCGGCCTTGACGCCCTGGACGTAGCCGCAGGCGAATTTGCGGATCAGCGGAATGTCCATGCCGCCGACGAAGCCAACCTTGCCGGACTTCGAGGCGAGGCTGGCGATGAGGCCGACGAGATAGGACGCCTCATGCTCCTTGAACACGACGGACTGCACGTTCGGCAGCTCGACGACCATGTCGATGATGGTGAACTTCAGGTTCGGGAACTCGGCCGCGACCTTCTGCAGCGCGGTCGCCTGCGAGAAGCCGACCGCGATGATCGGCGAATGGCCGTCGCGGGCGAAGCGGCGCAGCGCCTGCTCGATCTGGGCGTCGTTGGTCGGCTCGAAATCGCGGAACTCGACGCCGGTCTCGGTCTTGAACTTCTCGGCTCCGACGAAGACGCCTTCGTTGAAGGATTTGTCGAACTTGCCGCCCTTGTCATAGACGATCGCCGGCTTGATCGCGGTCTGGGCCATGGCCGTCATGGCCGAAAGGGCGACGCCCGCCAGCGCGAGCGCGAGAGATTTCAGTTGCATCGAGCCGTTCCCCTGTCACGCGCGGAATGGTTGCCCCATCCCTGCCTATGATCACGATGGCACGGCTTGCCGACGGGGCCAAGCGGGCTGGAGAGCCCGCTTGGCGATATATGTCATATATGAACAGTCGCCTCAGCCGCGCTGGATCGAGACGCCGCCATCGGCAAGGAAGGCTGTGCCGGTGACGAAGCTCGACGCGTCAGAGGCCAGAAAGAGCGCCGCGCGGGCGATCTCCTCGGGCTGCGCCATCCGTTTCAGCGCATGGATCCCTTCGACGAAGGCGGTGACCTCGGGACCGGAGGCCGGATCATTCGTGATGCTCGCCGGCGTGTCGGTGCCACCCGGCAGCAGGGCGTTGACGCGGATGCGCTTGCCGCCAAGCTCGGCCGCGAGCGCTTTCACGAGGCCGATCTGTCCGGCCTTGCTCGCCGCATAGGCCGACATGCCGGCGAGCCCGGCGGTGTAGCCGACGAAGCTCGCAGTGAAGATCAGCGAGCCGCCGCCGCGCGCTTCCAGCGCCGGCGCCTGATGCTTCGCGCCGAGGAAGGCGCTGGTCAGGTTGGTTTCGATCAGCTGGTGCCAGGTCGCCAGCGACATCTCGGCGACTGGTCCGAGATCGCCGACCGTGCCGGCGTTGTTGAAGGCGATATCGAGTCCGCCGAAGCGTTCGGTGGCTGTCTCGACCAGCTGCTGCGCCAGCGCCTCCTCGCGAATGTCGCCGGCGATCGCCACCACCTCGCCGCCGGCCGCCTCGATCTCGGCGACGAGCTTGTCGAGCTCGGCCTGCCGCCGCGCGGTGATCACGAGCCTGGCGCCTTCAGCGGCGAAAAGCAGCGCCGCGGCACGGCCGATGCCGGAGCTGGCGCCGGTGATGATCGCGACCTTGTCCTTCAGTGCCGTCATGTCCCGTTCCTTCGTTCAGACGATGAGGCGCGGGTGATCGCAGGCGGCGGGCGGGTGCAGACACCCGCTTCCTGCCACGGCATCGCACCCGATTGCTGGTGCGAGCAGATCAGCCTAGCTTGCCGCCATGACGCTGAACGAGGCCGAGATCGAGCGCTATGCCCGCCATCTGGTGCTGCCGGAGATCGGTGGCCCCGGCCAGGCGAAGCTCAAGCGCGCTCGGGTTCTGGTGATCGGCGCGGGCGGCTTAGGTGCGCCGCTAATTCCCTATCTGGCGGCGGCAGGGGTCGGCACGATCGGCATCGTCGACGACGATCACGTCTCTCTCTCTAACCTGCAGCGGCAGATCATCTTCGGGGCGGAGGATATCGGGGCGCGCAAGGTGGTCGCCGCGGCCAACTTCGTCACGCGGCTCAACCCGCGGGTCGAGATCGAGGAATACGTCACGCGGATCGACCCGCACAACGCCCGTGCCCTCGTCGCCTTCTACGATGTCGTCGCCGATGGCTCGGACAATTTCGCGACGCGCTATGCGGTCTCGGATGCCTGCTTCCACGAGAAGAAGCCGCTGGTGACGGCGGCGCTCGGCCGCTTCGACGGCTCGCTGACCACGATCCGTGCGCATGAGACCGGCAGCGATGGCCGGCCGAACCCGACCTATCGCTGCCTGTTCCCGCAGGAGCCGCCGCCCGGCACGGTCGCGCCTTGCGCCGAGGCCGGCGTGCTTGGTGCGCTCGCCGGCGTCATGGGCTCGATGATGGCGCTGGAGGTAATCCGCGCGATCACCGGCTTCGGCGAGCCGCTCGTCGGCAAGCTTCTGCTGGTCGACGCGATGGCGATGCGCTTCGAGACGATGAAATACGGCTGGGATCCGGACAATCCGCTGAACGGGACGGCCGCCGGCGTCGCCGCCTGAGCTATTTCGCCGCCCGCTTCGCGTCGATCACGTCCCAGAGCTGTGCCGCCAGATCCGGGCCGCCGAGCTTCTTGATGGCGCGCACGCCGGTCGGGGCGGTGACGTTGATCTCGGTCAGCTTGCCGCCGATCACGTCGATGCCGACGAGCAGGAGGCCGCGCTCTCTGAGTGCCGGGCCGATGCGCTCGCAGATCTCGAGCTCGCGCTTCGAGAGGTCCGTCGGCCTGGCCGCGCCGCCGCGCACCATGTTGGCGCGAAGGTCGCCCGCCGCTGGCACCCGGTTGACTGCGCCTGCCGCCTTGCCGTCGATCAGGATGATGCGCTTGTCGCCTTCGGAGACCTCCTTCAGGAAGGCCTGGACCACCCAGGGCTCGCGGAAGAGGTTGGAGAACAGGTCATAGAGCGAGCCGAAATTCGGGTCGCCCTTGCCGGTCTTGAACACGGTCGCGCCGCCATGGCCGTAGAGCGGCTTCATGACGATGTCACCGAACTCCTCGCGGAAGGCCTCGATCTCGGCGCGGTCGCGCGTGATCAGCGTCGGCGGCATCAGATCGGGGAAATGCGTGACGAAGAGCTTTTCCGGCGCGTTGCGGACCTCTGTGGGATCGTTGACCACCAGCGTCTTCGGATGGATGCGCTCGAGCATATGCGTCGAGGAGACATAGGCCATGTCGAAGGGTGGGTCCTGGCGCAGCAGCACCACGTCGAGCGTCGAGAGGTCGGTGCGCTCGGGCTTGCCCAGCGTATAATGGTCGCCTTCGACATCGCGCACCTCGACCGGATTGATCACGGCCGTGACCTTGCCGTCGCGCAGGGTCAACTTGTCCGGCGTGTAGGTGAAGAGCCGGTGGCCGCGCGCCTGCGCTTCCAGCATCAGCGAAAAGCCGGTGTCGCCGGCGATGCGGACCTTCTCGATCGGGTCCATCTGGATGGCGACGTTCAGCGGCATGGGCAAAAGCTCCGGTTGCGGCCGTTATATCGGCTGCGCCACAGCGGTAGCGCAAGAGCCCTCGCCTTGCGTCAGAGCACGAGCTCGAACACGCGGGGGACATGACGGGGCAGGCGCCAGGGCGCGAGGAAGACAGCGTCGGCCCGAAGGTTGCGCTGCATCGCCCAGGGATTGCGCGCCAGCCATTGCCTGATGCGGGCTTCGATCAGCCGGCGCTTGTCCGGCGTGATCGCCATGGCGGCATCGTCAAGCGATGCGCGCGCCTTGACCTCGACGAAGACGATATCGTCGCCACGCGCCATGATCAGGTCGATCTCGCCGCCCTTGCCGCCGAAGCGGCGCTGCAGCAGGCGATAGCCCTTGGCGCTGAGGAAAGCGACTGCGAGCCATTCGCCGCGGCGGCCGGCGAGGCCGGAATGGCGCGCGCGCCGGCTGCGCAGCGCCTCACTCATGGCGTGCGCGTCAGTTCGAGGGCGCGGGCGTAGACCACGCGGCGCGGCTGCCCGCTCGCGGCGGCGACCTGCGCCACCGCCTCCTTCAGCGAGACCTTTTCGAGTGCCGTCCGCAGCGCCTCATCGAGCGTGTCGCCCTGCGCGGCCGCGGCGGAGGCGTCGGGCGGGCCGATCAGCACGACGATCTCGCCGCGAGCCTCCTCGGCTTCTGCATAGTGGGCGGCAAGATCGGGCAGGGGGCCGCGGCGGACATTCTCGTAATACTTGGTCAATTCACGCGCGACCGCACCCGCCCGCGCACCCAGCACTACGGCGGCGTCGGACAGCATTTCCGCAAGCCGGCGCGGCGATTCGAAGAAGACGAGCGTGCCGGGAATGGCGGCAAGCTCGGTGAGGCGGGCTTTCCGTGCCGCACTCTTCGGCGGCAGGAAGCCTTCGAAGAAGAAGCGGTCGGTCGGCAGTCCCGCCAGCACCAACGCGGCCAGCACGGCCGACGGCCCGGGTATGCCGGTGACCGGCAGGCCTTCCTCAACCACCTCGGCGACGAGTTTGTAGCCGGGATCGGAGACCAGCGGCGTGCCGGCATCCGAGATCAGCGCGAGCTTGCCGCCCTGGCGCAGCCGCGCGAGAATCTTAGGACGCATCTGTGCCGCATTGTGCTCGTGATAGGGCAGGAGCGGCGTCGCGATGCCGTAATGCGCCAGCAGCGTCTTCGAAGTCCTGGTATCTTCCGCCAGCACGGCATCGGCGGCGGCGAGCGTCGACAGCGCCCGGAAGGAGATGTCCTTCAGATTGCCGATCGGTGTCGCGACGATGTGGAGGCCGGGCGCGAGCGGTTCGGCCTCGGCGCGGAGCCCGAAAGCCACATAGCTCGGGGCGCGACCTGGGGCGGGCGGGGCGGATACAGGGCCGGACATGGCGGCGAAACTGCCACAGCGGTCGGCAAGATGCCACCGCTGGCCCGGCAACCTAGAGTTAACAACTTGAAAATAGCTTCGCTCACTGGCAGGACTTGTTCACGGTTCGGGACAAGACATTCAGCTGGTGTGAGCTTGCCTTGCGCCTCGCCGAGGAGTGGAGACGAAAACCGTGTCGCGTCACTTGAAGCTCCTCGTCCCGCCGAGCCGCCGCCTGATCCTGCTCTCGGGCGTCGCATCCGCGCTCGCTGCCTGCAGCGGCGGAACCGGCGGCCTTCCCGGCTTTGATAGCCAGACAACGCCCCAGGGCGGCAATGCTCAGCCCAGCGGTCCGACCATCGGCACCGGCTCGGTCAAGGTCGGGCTGATCCTGCCGCTGACCGCCGAGGGCTCGGGCGCGACCGTCGGCAACTCGCTCAAGAACGCCGCCGAGATGGCGCTCGCCGAATTCCCCGGCGCCGACCTCACGCTTCTGGTCAAGGATGACCGCGGCACGCCGGACGGCGCCCAGGCCGCGGCGCAGGAAGCCCTCCGCGAGGGGGCCGAGCTGATCATCGGACCGCTCTTCGCGCCTTCCGTACAGGCCGTCGGCCAGGTCGCCCGCGGTGCCGGCAAGCCGGTCATGGCCTTTTCCAGCGACAGCAACGTCGCCTCGCGTGGCATCTATTTGCTCTCCTTTCCGCCGGAGAACGACGTCAACCGCGTCATCGCCTACGCTTCGGCGCAAGGGCGCAAATCCTTCGCCGCGCTGGTGCCGGATACCGCCTATGGCAAGGTCGTCGAAGGCGCCTTCCAGCAGGCGGTCGCCAATCACGGTGCCCGCGTCGTGGTGATCGAACGCTTCGGTTCCGATCAGAACAGCATGCGCGCCGCTGCCACGCGCCTGGTACCGGCCCTGCAGCAGGCGGATGCGCTGTTCGTGCCGGGCGACGCCGCCGCGATGCCGCCGCTCGGACTTCTCCTGCAGCAGGCCGGCTATGACCCGGCCAAGGTCAAGCCGCTCGGCACCGGCGTCTGGAACGACGCCAATGTCGCCCGCGTCCCGGCGATCCAGGGTGGCTGGTTCGCCTCACCCGACACCGCCGGCTTCAACGCCTTCTCCGGTCGCTACCAGAAGCGCTTTAACAGCGCCCCGACGCGCACCGCGACATTGTCCTACGATGCGGTCTCCCTGGCGGCCGCGCTCGCCCGGACCCAAGGCAGCCAGCGCTTCTCCGAAAGCGTGTTGACCAATGCCTCGGGCTTCGCCGGAGCCGACGGCGTCTTCCGTTTCCGTCCCGACGGGTTGAACGAGCGCGGTCTTGCCGTGCTCGAACTGCGCAACGGCCAGATCGTCACCGTCAACGCAGCTCCGCGCGATCTCGGCCCGCGGACGAACTGACAGCCACCGTCTTTCCGGGGCGCCGCGCAGCGGCGAGCCCGGAACCCATATCCGCATGACGTACAAAAAAGGGCGGCATCACTGCCGCCCTTATACTTTGGCGTGGTGTTCATGGATTCCGGGCTCGGGCCTTCGGCCCGCCGCGGAATGACGCGTGCGGGCCTCACCCGCCGATATTGAACGCCGCCAGCGCCGCCATATTGACGATGTCGGAATCCTTGGCGCCGAGCGGCACGATCTGCACCGGCTTGTCGAGCCCGACCAGCAGCGGGCCGATCACGGTGGCGCCGCCGAGTTCCTGCAGCATCTTGGTCGAGATCGAGGCCGAGTGGAACGCCGGCATCACCAGCACGTTCGCCGGCCCCGTCAGGCGGCAGAACGGATATTGCGCCATCAGATCGCGGTTGAGCGCGACATCGGCCGCCATCTCGCCATCGTATTCGAAGTCGACGCGCTGACCGTCGAGGATCGTCACCGCCTCGCGCACCTTTTCCGAGCGCTCGCCCGCCGGATGGCCGAAGGTCGAGAAGGCGAGCATCGCAACCTTCGGCTCGTAGCCGAGCCGGCGGGCGACGCCGGCGGCCTCGATCGCGATCTCGGAGAGCTCCTGCGCCGTCGGCATCTCGGTGATCGCGGTGTCGGCGACCAGGACGGTGCGTCCGCGCGTGATCGCGATCGAGACGCCGATCAGGCGGTGGCCCGGCCGGTCGTCGATGACGCGGCGGATCTCCTCGAGCGCGATCGAGTAGTTGCGGGTGACGCCGGTGACCATCGCGTCGGCATCGCCGAGCGCGACCATGGCGGCGGCGAAATGGTTGCGATCCTGGTTGATCAGGCGCTGGCAGTCGCGGAACAGGTAGCCGTGCCGCTGCAGCCGCTCGTAGAGGTACTGCGCATAGGCGGAATTACGGTGCGAGAGCCTGGCGTTCTGGACCTCGATGCCCTTGGCGGCGAGGTCGATCCCGAGATGCTCGGCAGCTTCGTTGACGCGCTCCTCGCGCCCGACCAGGATCGCCTTGCCGAGCTCCTGGTTGACGAAGGAGACCGCGGCGCGAATGACCTGCTCCTCCTCACCCTCGGCGAAGACGACACGCTTGGGATAGCGCCGGACGCGCTCGAAGATGCGGTTGAGCGTGCCGGCAACAGGGTCGCGCCGGGCCGAGAGCTGCGCCTTGTAGCCGGTCATGTCGACGATCGGCTTGCCGGCGACGCCCGAATCCATCGCGGCTCTCGCCACGGCGACCGGCACGACATGGATCAGCCGTGGATCGAACGGCACCGGGATGATGTAGTCCTTGCCGTAGCGCGGGCGGGCGCCCTGATAGGCGGCGGCGACCTCGTCGGGCACGTCCTCGCGCGCCAGCGAGGCCAGCGCCTCGGCCGCGGCGATCTTCATCTCCATGTTGATCGTGGTGGCGCGGACATCGAGAGCGCCCCGGAAGATGTAGGGGAAGCCGAGCACGTTGTTGACCTGGTTCGGATAGTCCGAGCGCCCGGTCGCCATGATCGCGTCGTCGCGAATGGCATGCACTTCTTCCGGCGTGATCTCCGGATCGGGATTGGCCATGGCGAAGATGATCGGATTTTCCGCCATCGACGCGACCATCTCGGGCGTCACCGCGCCCTTCTGCGACAGGCCGAAGAAGGCGTCGGCCCCTTCCAGGGCCTGCGCCAGCGTGCGCCGGTCGGTGACCGCCGCATGGGCCGATTTCCACTGGTTCATGCCCTCGGTGCGACCCTGGTAGATCACGCCCTTGGTGTCGCAGAGGATGACGTTGTCGGGCTTGAAGCCCATCGCCTTGAGCAACTCGGTGCAGGCGATCGCGGCGGCGCCGGCGCCGTTGACGACGAGCCGGGTCGACTGGATGTCGCGCCCGGTCAGGTCGAGCGCATTGATCAGCCCGGCGGCGGCGATGATCGCGGTGCCATGCTGGTCATCGTGGAAGACCGGGATGTCCATCAGCTCGCGCAGCCGCTGCTCGATGATGAAGCATTCCGGCGCCTTGATATCCTCAAGGTTGATGCCGCCGAAGGAGGGGCCGAGATAGCGCACCGCGTCGATGAACTTGTCGGCATCCTCGGTGTCGACCTCGAGATCGATCGAATCGACGTCGGCAAAGCGCTTGAACAGCACCGCCTTGCCTTCCATCACCGGCTTGGAGGCGAGCGCGCCGAGATTGCCGAGGCCGAGGATGGCGGTGCCGTTGGTGATCACCGCGACCAGGTTCGAGCGGGTGGTGTAGTCATAGGCCTTCGACGGGTCCTCGGCGATCGCCAGTACCGGTACGGCGACGCCCGGCGAATAGGCCAGCGACAGGTCGCGCTGCGTCGCCATCGGCTTGGTCGGGACGATTTCGAGCTTGCCCGGCCGCCCTTGCGAATGAAAGAGCAGCGCCTCCTGGTCGGTGAAGGTCGGACGGGTGCGCTTTGGCGGGGAGCGATCGTTCATGCGCTTGTTCTTTTTCAAAGGCGTTTCCTCAGGGAAACGACCATAGGGTAGCGCCGCTTTCCTCGACAAGGCGCGATTGTGCGACAGCACCTTTACTGTGGCGGCAGGGATAGGGGCGGCGCCGGAAGCGTCAGAGGCCGGCGCGCACGCGGGTCACGAAGGCGCCGACATAGCGATCGAGCTCGACCGCCTGCTCGCTGACGAGGCGTGCCGCCTCGACGACTCGCGTGGCCGCCTCGCCAGTGGCGCGGGCCTCTCCGCCTGCCGCAGCGACATGGTCGGTGACGGTGGCGGCCGAGCCGGCGACCGCCTGGGCATCGAGGGCGATGCCGGATGCGATGGTGCCCTGACCGGCGACGACCTGCGCGATTGCGCCGGACGCGGTCTCGATCGTGCCCATCGTGCCTTCGATCTGCCCGACGGCATCGGCTGCCGTGGCCGCGGCGCTGCGGATCTCCTGCAGGGTGGCCGCAATGTTCTGCGTCGCCTGCTGGGTCTGCTCGGCGAGGTTCTTGACTTCGCCGGCGACCACCGAGAAGCCGCGTCCGGCCACACCGGCGCGTGCGGCCTCGATCGTCGCGTTGAGCGCGAGCAGATTGGTGCGCACCGCGATGTCCTCGATGAAGGCGAGCACCGCGCCGACCTTGTCGGCGGCGACTGCGAGCCCGTGGACGTCGCGGCGCGTTGCGCGGACATGGCCAGCCGCCTGCCGGGCGGTCTCGGCGGCGAAGTCCGTCTGGCGGGTGAGCTCGCGGATCGAGGCGTCGATCCGCTCGGCCGCCTGGGCGACGCTGCCGACCCGCTGCGAGGCGAGCTTGGCTTGTTCGGTCGCTTCCCCGGCCCGGGCCGTGGTCCGGTCCGCATTCGCCGCCATGCCTTGCGCCGCTTCGTGCATGCCGCGCGCCGATTCGCCGACCTGGCGCAGTCCCTTGCCCACCGTCACTTCGAGATTCGCGGCCAGATCCTCCAGCGCCGAGCGACGCAGGGCCTCGATCTCGCCACGGCGCGTCTCCAGCGTTTTTTCAGGCGTGATGTCGAGCAGGATTCCGTCCCAGATCATCGTGCCATCCGGCAGGCGCCGCCTCGTCGCCTCGCTGCGCAGCCAGACGATTCCGCCATCGGGCGCGGCATAGCGCGCCTCGAAGCGCCAGAGGTCGTTGCCCTTCTGCTGCGCCAGGCGTGCAGCCTCGAAGCGCTCGCGATCCTCGGGCAGCATCTTGCCGAGCCAGGTTTCGGGGTCACGCTCGACCTCTTCCTTGCTGATGCCGAGCAGACGGTCGATGGCGAAGGAGGCGAACTGGTAGCGCATGCTGCCATCTGGCGAGACCACGCGCTGGTAGAGCGTGCCGGGCGCGCGCTGGATCAGCATGCGCAGCCGATAGGCGGTCTCGCGCCGGTCATTATCGTTGATGAAGACGAAGCCGGTCAGGAAGATGCCGACCGTTCCGACCAGGATCATGACCGGAACGGCCTCGCGCAGAAAGCGCTCGCCGGCTTCGCCCGGGATGAACGAGACCGATCCCAGGAGACAGACGGCGTCGATGACGCTGAGCGCGACGAGGTCACGGCCTGCGAGTGGGCGCCCGCGCCGGCGCAGCCAGATCGCGAAGGCGATGCCGATCGCCGCACGCATGAGGATGCCGGTGATGCCGGTCACCATGCCGACGCCGCCGCTCATATAGCGCATGACGACGAGCGGAGCCGCGGTGATCAGCGCCGCGATCGGCCCGCCGAGTGGTCCTGCCAGAATCGCGAAGCTGTTGCGGGAGTCGACGAGCAGGCCCGGCTGGATCTGGTAGGGGGTGGCCATGCTGATCAGGGCGCCGGTCGCGAACAGTGCGCCGACGAGCATCTGCCGCAGCAAGGGCCGGTGATGCACCCACGGGCCGGCCACGACCAGGAGAAGTCCTGCCAGCAGCAGAAAAAACAGGCTCTGGGCGAGATTGATCAGCAGCAACTTTGCAACTTTCGGCCGCTCGGGTGGGGCGTATCCTGCTTTCGATTGTTGAAAGCTGTCCTAACGGATGGTCTTGCTGGCGCATTTTGCTAGCGTGCCGGGCCCATGCGCCACACCTCGCCCCCCGACACCGCCAAAACCCCGCTTGCAGCCGCGGCCGATCCCGGCCGTGTCACGCCGATGATGGCGCAGTACGTCGAGATCAAGGCCAATAATCCCGATTGCCTGCTGTTCTACCGGATGGGCGATTTCTACGAATTGTTCTTCCGGGACGCCGAGATCGCCTCACGCACGCTCGGCATCGTGCTGACCAAGCGCGGCAAGCACCTCGGCGAGGACATCGCCATGTGCGGCGTCCCGGTCGAGCGCGCCGACGATTATCTGCAGAAGCTGATCGCCGCCGGCCATCGCGTTGCCGTCTGCGAGCAGACCGAGGATCCGGCCGAAGCCAGGAAGCGCGGCGCTAAATCGGTGGTGAAGCGAGACGTCGTCCGTCTCGTCACGCCAGGCACCATCACGGAGGAGCGCCTGCTTGATCCCGGCCGGGCGAGCCTGCTCGTCGCGGTGGCGCGGCGCCGGCTCTCCGACGAGGTCTATGCTTACGGCATCGCCGCGGTCGACATCTCGACCGGCCGCTTCGCCGTGCTCGAAACCGACCAGCGCGGGCTTGCCGTCGAGCTTGCCCGGCTGGAGCCGCGCGAGATCGTCTGTCCCGACGCGATCCATGACGATCCCGAGCTGAAGGAATTCTGGCGCGACGTCGCAGCCCCCGTGACGCCGCTGGCGCGCGAAGGGCTCGACCCGGCCTCCGGCGAGCGCCGGCTGAAGGAGTTCTTCGGCGTCGCCACGCTCGACGCCTTTGGCGCCTTCACCCGTGCCGAAGTCGCCGCCGCCGCTGCAGCGCTGGCCTATGTCGAGCGCACCCAGCTCGGCGCCCGCCCGCCTTTGTCGCCGCCTGTCCGCGAGGGCCAGAGCGCGACCATGCTGATCGATGCGGCGACGCGCGCCAACCTCGAACTGACCCGCACACTCGCTGGCGAACGCTCGGGCAGCCTGCTCGCCACCATCGACCGCACCGAGACGCCGGGTGGCAGCCGCCTGCTTGCCGAGCGCCTCGCCGGGCCGCTCACCGATCCGGTCGCGATCGGCAGGCGGCACGATGCCGTCACGCTGCTGGTCGAGACGCCGTCTTTGCGCGAGGCGCTGCGGCGCGATCTCGCCCGCGTGCCCGACATCGCCCGCGCGCTGGCCCGGCTCTCGCTCGATCGTGGCGGCCCACGCGATCTCGCCGCGCTCGGCGCCGGGCTGGAGGCGGGACGCGGTGTTGCCGCGGCGCTGCTGCGCCAGGGTGACCTGCCCGAAGAGTTGCGCGAGGCGGCGCTCGCGCTCGGGCGTACCGACCCTGATCTGGCGACCCGCCTCTCCGCCACGCTCGCCGACGAGTTGCCGCTCTTGAAGCGTGATGGCCGTTTCGTGCGCGAAGGCTTCGACGCGGCGCTCGACGAACTCAGGCTGCTTCAGGTCGATTCGCGCAAGGTGATCGCGCAATTGCAGGCGCGCTATGTCAGCGAGACCGAATGCCGGACGCTGCGGATCAAGCACAACTCCATGCTCGGCTATTTCGTCGAGGTGCCGCAGGCCGTCGGCGAGACTTTTCTGAGGGAGCCCTGGCGCGCGGTCTTCGTGCATCGCCAGACCATGTCGGATGCGATGCGCTTCTCCTCGGTCGAGCTCGGCGAGCTCGAGGCCAAGATCGCCTCGGCTGCCGACCGGGCGCTGAAGCTGGAGCTCTCGATCTTCGCGGCGCTGACCGAGGCCGTATTGGCGCAAGCCGAGCCGATCAAGGCGGCGGCGCAGGCGCTCGCGGTGATCGATGTCGCGGCTGCCCTCGCCGAGCTCGCCGTCGACGGCGGCTGGACGCGTCCCATCATCGATGACGGTGCCGCCTTCACGATCAAGGCCGGCCGGCATCCAGTGGTCGAGGCGGCGCTGAAGCGGCAGGGCCAGCCCTTCGTCGCCAATGACAGCGAATTGTCTGCCGCCGCACAAGGCCGGGACGGCCGCATCTGCCTGATCACCGGCCCGAACATGGCCGGTAAGTCGACCTTCCTGCGCCAGAACGCCTTGATCGCGGTGCTCGCGCAGATGGGTTCGTTCGTGCCGGCCGGGAGCGCCCATATCGGCGTGGTCGACCGGCTGTTCTCGCGCGTCGGCGCTGCCGATGACCTGGCACGTGGCCGCTCGACCTTCATGGTCGAGATGGTCGAGACCGCCGCGATCCTCAATCAGGCCGGGCCCCGGGCCCTCGTCATCCTCGACGAGATCGGGCGGGGCACCGCGACCTTCGACGGGCTATCGATCGCCTGGGCCGCGATCGAGCATCTGCACGAGGCCAATCGCTGCCGAGCCTTGTTCGCGACGCATTATCACGAGCTGACGGCGCTGGCGGAGCGGCTTGACCGTGTCGTCAACGCTACCGTGCGCGTCACCGAATGGAATGGCGAAGTCATCTTCCTGCACGAGGTCGTGCCGGGAGCGGCCGATCGCTCCTATGGCATTCAGGTCGCCAAGCTTGCTGGCCTGCCGCCGGCGGTGGTCGAACGGGCCCGCGCCATCCTCGGCGAACTGGAGAAGAGCGAGCGCGAGAAGCCGGTGGCGACTTTGGTCGACGACCTTCCGCTCTTTGCCGTGCAGGTCCGGCGTCCGGCGCCGGCCGCGGCAGCAGTTTTGGAAGCTGACAAGCTGCGCGAAGAACTCGGCGCGCTCGACCCTGACGAGATGACGCCGCGCGAGGCGCTGGAGGCGCTCTACCGGCTCAAGCGGTTGAAGTGATCAGCCGTCATTCTCGGACGGAGCGTAGCGCAGATCCGAGAATCTCATGACGAGAAGACGCTGATCGGAGCGTCATCCGGCCTGAGATGCTCGGGTCAAGCCCGAGCATGACGCGCGTCGCCGAGGAATTTTCCAATTCCCCCGGCCGCTGCCACGCCGGTCGCAAAGCAGGCCTGCAGCAGATAGCCGCCGGTCGGCGCCTCCCAGTCGAGCATCTCGCCGGCGACGAAGACGCCGGGCAGGCGCTTCAGCATGAAATCCCGATCGATTTCCTCGGCCGGGATGCCGCCGGCGGTCGAGATGGCGCGGGTGATCGCGGCCATGCCGGTCAATCGTACAGGAGCGGCCTTGATCAGTTCGGCGAGCGCATTCGGCTCGGCTGGCAACGACCCGTTCGTCACCTCGCGCAACACGGCTGCTGCCACCGGCGAAAGCCCAGCTGCCTTGCGCAAATGATTACTCATCGTCTCGCCAGGGCGGCGCTTGGCCAGCCGGATCGCGAGTTCGGCCGCGCTCAGATCCGGACGAAGGTCGGTCATCAGGGTAGCCTCGCCGTCACGGGCAAGCGCCTCGCGCAACGGACCGGACAAGGCGTAGATCGCCCCGCCCTCGATGCCATCCGCGTCGATCATCGCTTCGCCGAGGACGCGCTGCCCGGCGAAGCTCAGCGCGATCCGCTTCAGCGGCTGCCCGGCGAAGCGCTCGCGCATCAGGGGTGACCAGTCGACCGAGAAACCGGCATTGGCCGGTCGCAGCGGCGCGATCACGGCGCCCTTCTCGGCGAGCAACTCGACCCAGGAGCCATCCGAGCCGAGCCGCGGCCAGCTCGCACCGCCGAGCGCCAGCAAGGTCGCGCGCGGGCTCACGATCTCCTCGCCGCCATCGCGAACCGTGAAACGCAGCGCGCCGTTCTCGCCCCAACCCGTCCAGAGCCGCCCCGGACGCAACTGCACGCCGAGCCCGTCAAGTCGTGCCAGCCAGGCGCGCAGCAGCGGCGAGGCTTTCATCGCCCTGGGGAAGATGCGCCCGCTCGAGCCGATGAAGCTTTCGGCGCCCAGCCCATCGGCCCAGTCGCGCAGCGCCTGTGGCGGGAAGGCGTGGATCGCCGGCTCCAGCCAGGGCCGAGCCTCGCCATAGCGGTCGAGAAGGGCATCGAGCGGCTCGGAATGCGTCAGGTTGAGCCCGCCGCGGCCGGCGAGCAGGAATTTGCGCGCCGGCGAAGCCATCCGTTCGTAGATCGCGACGCTGTGGCCGGCCTCAGCCAATCGTTCGGCCGCGATCAACCCGGCCGGGCCGGTGCCGATGATGGCGACGTCGAGTTCGCTCAATTGCCGAACACGGTGTTGAGCTGGCTGCCAACCATGATGAAGGTGGTACGCTTCGGCATCTCCTTGAGCCGGACCGCGCCGATATAGGTCATCGCCGAGCGCACGCCGCCCATGATCTCCTGCATCGTGCCCTCGACCGGGCCGCGATAGGGCACCTCGACGGTCTTGCCCTCGGAGGCCCGGTATTTGGCGACGCCGCCGGAATACCGCTTCATCGCCGTGTTCGAGGACATGCCGTAGAAGACCATCGCGACCGGCACCTTCTCGCCATCATGGGTCTCGTAGCGGATCTCGCCCTCGCATTCGTCATGGCCGGCGAGCATGCCGCCCATCATCACGAAATCGGAGCCGCCGCCATAGGCCTTGGCGACATCGCCGGGCACGGTCAGGCCACCATCGCCGCAGACAAGTCCTTTCAGGCCGTGGGCCGCATCGGAGCATTCGATAATCGCCGAGAGCTGCGGATAGCCGACGCCGGTCATCTTGCGGGTGGTACAGACCGAGCCCGGCCCGATGCCGACCTTGACGATGTCGGCGCCGGCCAGGATCAGCGCTTCCGTCATGTCGCCGGTGACGACGTTGCCGGCCATGATCGCTGCGTTCGGGAAGGCGTCCCTCGTCGCCTTGACCGTGTCGACGAACTTCTCGGTGTAGCCATTGGCGACGTCGAGGCAGATCTTGTCGATCGGCGCCTTGGCATGGACGGCCTTGAGCTTGTCGTGGTCGGAATCGGTGGTGCCCAGCGAATAGAAGGCGTTGGCCGAGCCGGGTTCCTTGAAGAAGGCGATCAGCTCATCGGCGTCGTAATGCTTGTGCAGCGCCACCATCGCGCCGTGCTTCAGCAAAGCGCGTGCCATCGCCATGGTGCCGACCACGTCCATGTTCGCGGCGATCAGCGGGAAGCCGGTCCATTCGCGGCCGGTATGCGCGAAGCGGAAGCTCCTGTTGACGTCGACCTCGGCGCGGCTGCCGAGCGTCGAGCGCTTCGGCCGGATCAGCACGTCGCGGAAGTCGAGTTTCGGATCGTTCTCGATGCGCATGGTGAAAGCTCCGGCGGCTGGCGCAGACGGTGAAACGGCGCACGCGGCGTGAGGGAGCGTGCCGGGATTCATAGCCGCTCGTAACCCCAGGAGGCAATGCATCGCGTGCGGCTGGGGTTCCGTCGAAAGAAACTTTAGCAACCTCTAAAGTTTCCTCTGGACAGCAGTCGGGCGTGGCGATACTTAAGCTCATGCTTCACCAACCAGAGCAGCTCGACCTGATGTTCCAGGCGCTGGCGGATCCGAACCGCCGGCAGATGGTGCAACGGCTCTGCGAGGGGCCGGCGAGCGTCAGCGAACTCGCTGCGCCACTGCAGATGACGCTGTCGGCTGTGGTGCAGCATCTCGCGGTTCTGGAAGGAGCCGGGCTGGTGCGTTCGCAGAAGCTCGGGCGGGTCCGCACCTGCCAGCTCGACACGCAGGCCCTGCGGGCGGCCGAGCGATGGATCAGCGAGCGCCGCTCCCTCTGGGAACGACGTTTCGACCGCCTCGGCGCCTTCCTCGCCGAGCAGGACCAGGATTTGAAGAAAGGAGGCGGAAAATGACCGAACGGACCGTCGTCCATACCGATTTCACCATCGAGCGCCGCTATGATGCGAGCCCGGCTCGTGTCTTCGCCGCCTTTGCCGATCCGGTGGCGAAGCGGTGCTGGTCGGCCTGTCATGACGAGGGCGGGCTCGGCGAGCACAGGCTCGATTTCCGCGAGGGCGGCCGCGAGACCATGCGTGGGTCCCCGGCAGCAAGCGGCGTCTTTGCGATGAACGCGACCTTCGCGGAAATCGTGCCGGAACAGCGCATCATCTACAGCTACGAATTGCTGCGCGACGATGTTCGCCTGTCGATCTCGCTGGCGACGATCGAATTCCATCGCGACGACGCGGGCACGAGGCTGCTCTTCACCGAGCAGGCCGTTTTCCTCGACGGCCATGACCGGCCCGAATGGCGCGAGCAGGGCTCGCGCATCGGCTTCGACAGGCTGGCCGAGTATCTGGCGCAGGAGCAGGCGCCAGCCTGAACCACGTCATCTTCGACCAAAAATCCTTTCAGCCCGCTCCTTTTTCAGAAGCAGGAATGCACAGTCATGTCCCTGACGCTCTATTTCCACCCGCTCTCGGGCTTCTGCCAGAAGGCGCTGGTCGCGCTCTACGAGAACGACACGCCGTTCACGGCGCAGCTCGTCGATTTCGGGGATGCCACCGAGCGGGCGGACTTCCTGAAGCTCTGGCCGATCGGCAAGTTCCCGCTGCTGCGCGACGACGCCAGTGGCCGGCTGGTGCCGGAAACCAGCTTGATCATCGAATATCTTGCCTTGCACTATCCCGGCCCGCTGGCGCTGCTGCCGGAGAATCCGGTTGCGGCGCTCGAGGTCCGGCGGCTCGACCGGCTCCTCGACCTCTATGTCGCGATACCCATGCAGAAGATCGTGCTCGACCGGCTCCGGCCGGAGGGCGGGCATGATCCGATCGGGGTTGCCGAGGCCAAGGAACGGCTGGCATCCGCCTACGCGGTGCTGGAGGCCGAGCTCGGCGACCGGCACTGGCTGGCCGGCGACGCTTTCACCATGGCCGACTGCTCCGCCGCGCCGGCCCTGTTCTACGCCGAGCGCGCCCTGTCCTTCCAGGCAGGCTATCCGCGGCTCGCTGCCTATTTCGAGCGCCTGCGCACCCGTCCGTCCTATGCCCGCGCCTTGGCCGAGGCCGAGCCCTATTTCCAGTTCTTTCCGCGCAATCCGGGCGATGCCGGGCTGTCCCGCTAGTCCGACCTTCTTCAACCCTCACCACCACCCAAGGAAACGACCATGACTGCCAATCCCGTCGTCCATGCCAGCTTCACCATCGAGCGCAGCTATGCCGCCTCGCCTGCCCGCGTCTTCGCCGCCTTCGCCGATCCCGAGCAGAAGCGCCGCTGGTTCGCCGAGGGCGAGGGCTGGGAGGTCGAGCAGTTCGATGTCGACTTCCGCGTTGGCGGCCATGAGCGCAGCCGCTTCCGCTTCCAGGGTGGCCCGCCGATCACCAACGACACCGTCTACCAGGTGATCCAGCCGAACGAGCGCATCATCCTCGCCTATGCGATGGCGATCGATGGTGCGCCGCTCTCGGGCTCGTTGCTGACGATGGAATTCATGCCCGAGGGGATCGGCACCAAGTTCGTCTTCACAGAGCAGGGCGCTTATCTCGACGGCAAGGACGGCCCGATCCAGCGCGAAGAGGGCTCGCGTGAGCTACTCGAAAGCCTGGCCAGGATACTCGGCGAGCCGGCCAACGCGGCGGCGTGAGGCGCGGAGCGCCGTTCATCCGCCATTCACCGGCAGTTCATCCCCCGCCGGCTAAGCGACATGGTGGCGCAGCCTGACCGGGAACACCCGGCGGGCCACGCCTCCGATTTCGCGATCCGGGGGGATCTTTCGGCTGTGCTCAAGGCCGTCGACCAGCATATCCAGGCCGCCGGCCCGCCATCCGATTGGCAGGTCGCCAAGAGCTTTGCGCGCCTGACCGGCGGCTTCTGGCGCGGCGGCACCGCTGGCCGGGCCTGGTTCTGGTCGCTCGCTTTGGCGAGCGCCATCATCCTCTCCGTCTTCGCCAACGTCACCGTCAACCGCTGGAACGGCTGGTTCTTCGACGCGCTCGAGAAGAAGGACGGCGAAAGCGCGCTGATCGCCATGGCGGTCTTCCCGGTGCTGGTGCTGATCGCGGCGGGCCTCGGCGTCATCATCCTGATCTCGCGCGAGACCTTTCAGGTCCATTGGCGCGCCCACGTCACCGCCAAGCTTGCCGATCGCTGGATCGGCGAGCGCCGGTTCTACCGGCTCGGCCTCTCCGGCTACGAGCCGGCCAATCCGGAATATCGCATCGCCGACGATGTCCGCTGGGCGACCGAGCCGGTGGTCGACTTCGCCATCGGCTTGCTCTCGGCGGTCATCACCGCGATCACCTTCATCGGCATTCTCTGGTCGATCGGCGGCTCGCTCAGCGTCGAGGCGCACGGCGTTCCCTTCGAGATTCCGGCCTATATGGTCATGGCCGCGATCGTCTATGCCGTCCTTGTCTCCGGCCTGATCACCTGGGTCGGTCGGCCGCTGCCGCGCCTGATCGCCGCCCGCAACGAGGGCGAAGCACGCCTGCGTTTCGCGCTGATGCGCATCCGCGACCATGGCGAGACGATCGCGCTCTCGCGCGCCGAAGTAGGCGAACGCCGCGCCGTTGCTGCGACCTACGACACGCTGGTCACGCGCTGGCTCGCCATGATCCGCCAGCGCGGCCGGCTGACCTGGATCACCAATGGCAGCGGCGCCCTCGTCCCGGTCGTGCCGCTCCTGCTGGCGGCGCCGAAATACCTCTCCGGCGAGATGTCGCTTGGCGATGTCGTCCAGGTCGCTGCCGCCTTCGTCGCCGTACAGAATGCCTTCAACTGGGTGCTCGACAATTTCATGCGCATTGCCGAATGGCTGGCTTCGGCGCGGCGCGTCAATGAGCTCGCCATCGCGCTCGGCGCGATCGAGGCCGGTTCGGCGGAAAGCGACATCGTCGTCCAGCCGAGCGAAGAGGGCGGCCTGCGGCTGGAAGATCTGACTCTGACCGACCGCGACGGCCGCACGCTGCTCGCCGATTTCGGCCTGGCGCTGCCGGCTGGCGCGACGATCCATGTCGCCGGCGAGATGGGCCATGGCAAGACCGCCCTGATCCAGGCCGTAGCAGGTCTCTGGCCCTGGGGCCGCGGTTCGGTGGCGCTGCCGGACGAGGCGCGCATCGCGGTGCTGCCGCAGCATCTGCACCTCTCGGAAGGCAGCCTTCGGGCCGCGCTCGATCCGATCGGCGGCCATAGCGCCGAACAGGCAGGCGAGGTGCTGCGGCGTTACGGCCTTTCAGGCCTCGTGCCGCAGATCGACCTGGCGCGCGACTGGGACAAGGCGCTCACCACGGGCGACCGCCAGCGCCTCGCTTTGGCGCGGGCCGAGCTGGCCGAGCCCGACATTCTCGTCCTCGATGAAGCCACGAGCGGGCTCGAGACCGAGGCTGCGTTGGAGCTGCTGGCGCGCTTGCGGGCCGCCCGGCCGAAGGCGGTGATGCTGCTGATCGGGCAGAGCCCCGGCTTCGCCGAGGCTGCCGATCACCATCTCACCATGCGCCGGGCTGGCGGCGTCGCACGCATCGCTTCGGCCGAGGCCGCGCGTCCGACAGTGCTGGCCGAAGCCGGTGGCGGCTGACCATTCAGCCGAAGTTCAGGACTTTTCCCATCCAGTGCCGGGCAGTTTCCGGCCTTTTCGACACGGAGCCAACGCCATGCTGAACATCTGGGACGTCTACTGGGGGCTACGCGTCGAGCAGTGCCCCTGCGACGTGCATTTCGTCGAATGGCTCGAGGAGCAGGGCCTTACCGGCAAGCGCATCTACCATTTCGGCACTGGCGGCCACCATTATGTCGGCATTCGCTGCGCCGAGCCGGAGTTCGACAACACGGTGCTCGGCATCACCGCTTCGCCGAAGGAATATGACGCCTTCGTCAAGCTGGCGATCGACAATCCGACGATCACCAAGACCTACAGCGCTTATTTCGGCGACATCTACACCAGCAATGCCCGGCTGCTGCCGCGCTTCGACGTCGTCACGCTGTTCCACTCCTGTGAGTTCCGCAGCGAGAAGAACGACGCCTATGGCGCGCTGACCGATCTTCAGGTGATGCAGCTCTTCACCGACCAGACCGATGCCGGCGGCTATATCCTGTTCTACACCGGCTCCTTCGCCTATGAGGCGGCCAAGCCGATCATTGCGGACTGGGCCAAATCCCGCCCGGTCGAGGAGATCGGCGAGTTCAAGACGCTCCGCATCTTCCGCAAGACTGCCTGAGGCGATTGCGCGAGCGGGCGATTGGCGCTAGCTCTCGCCCCTTGAGCCACACGAGACAAGGAGGGCTGCGTGATCACGTTTTTTCGTCACCATCGTCAGCGCGGCCCCGTTCAGGCCCTGCAAGCCGTCTTGCAGGGCTGACCGCACAAGCGATCCCCACGGTTCTCTTCCCGGTCTGCCCGTCGTGAGGGCGTAGCGTCTTCGAGCCCAAGGCTCGAATGGCTGCGTCCTGTTCCACTCAACGAGCCGCAAGGCGTCCGCATTCGCGAAGCTCCGGGGAGACCCCGGCCGAATGGCGGCGCTTGGCTCGGGCAGTCCAGAGACCGACCATGACCTTGATCACCCTGCGCAATCTCGGCGTCACGCTGGGCGCACCACTCTTTTCCGATCTCTCCTTCTCCCTCGTCGCCGGCGATCGCCTCGGCCTCGTCGCTGCCAATGGCCGCGGCAAGTCGACCTTGCTGCGCTGCCTTGCCGGCCTCGTCGAGCCGTCCGCCGGTGAGATCACCCGCTCGCGCGGCCTGCGCATCGGCCATGTCGAGCAGGATGTTCCACCGCAACTGCTTGATCGGCCGGTCGACCAGCTGATGCTCGACGCCTTGCCGACCGAGCAGCACGAGAGCGAGCATTGGCGCGTCGAGGTCGCGCTCGATGGGCTCGCCGTGCCCCTGGATTTGCGCCGGCGCCCGCTCGGGCAGTTGAGCGGCGGCTGGCAAAGGCTCGTCCTGCTCGCGCACGCCAGCGTCGCCGAGCCGGATCTGCTCCTGCTCGACGAGCCGACCAACCATCTCGATCTCGCGCGCATCGGCCTGCTTGAAAGCTGGCTCGCCGGCCTGCCGCGCGACATGGCCGTGATCCTGTCGAGCCATGACCGCGCCTTCCTCGACATGGCGACCGGCAAGACCCTGTTCCTGCGGCAAGAGCACTCGCAGCTCTTCGCGCTGCCCTATTCGCGGGCCCGCGTCGCGCTCGACGAAAGCGACGCCGCCATGGCGCGCCGTAACGAGCGCGACCTCAAGGCCGTCCAGCAGATGCGGCGGCAGGCGGCGAAGCTGGGCAATATCGGCATCAATTCAGGCAGCGATCTTCTGCTGAGCAAGACCAAGCAGTTGAAGCGGCGCGCCGACGAACTCGAAGCCGTGGCCCGGCCAGCCCATCGCGAGCGCTCGGCCGGGGCAATCAGGCTTGCCGGTCGCAGCACGCATGTCAGGGCGTTGATCGAGCTCGACGATGCCGCAGTCGAGACGCCGGACGGACGGCTGCTGTTCAGGACCGGCAAGCGCTGGATCAGCCCAGGCGACCGCATCGTGCTGCTCGGCTTGAACGGCGCCGGCAAGTCGCGCTTCATCGCCATGCTCCACAAGGCGATTGGAGGTGACGACCAGCCCGGCATCAGGCCGACGCCCTCGCTGGTGCTCGGCCATGCCAGCCAGAGCCTCGCCGAGCTGCCCGATGCCGACACGCCGCACGGGCTGATCAGCCGCCGATTCGATATCGGCGACCAGCCGGCCCGCGGCCTGCTCGCCGGCGCCGGCATCGCCATCGACCGCCAGACCGGCCCGATCGGCGCGCTCTCGGGTGGGCAGCGCGCGCGGCTCGCCATGCTGGCGCTGCGCCTTGCCAGGCCGAATTTCTACCTGCTGGACGAACCGACCAACCATCTCGACATCGAGGGACAGGAAGCGTTGGAAGCCGAGCTCACCGCCGGCGAGACCAGCTGCCTGCTGGTCTCGCATGACCGCAGCTTCGTGCGGGCCATCGGCAATCGCTTCTGGCAAATCGACCGACGGCGGTTGCTCGAGGTCGACGATCCCGAGGCGTTCTTCGCGGAGGCCATGGCGGGCGCGGGCTAGCAACCTCGCCCTCCGCTCGCCCGGCGTCGGCGTGTCCTGCGCCAGCTTCATGGCGCGCATTCGCCGCGGTGCACCGGCTTGTGCATCGCGGCGGAGGCGCTATCTCTCGGGTCCGGCCGTCAGGGCCAGCCGCCACAAACCCGCCTTGCCCGCTGCGTGCGAGCACAACCCGACAAGAGTGCTGATGTCGTTTGGCCCGCACGAGCCAGGGATGCCGCTGCGCAAGCGCAGCCGCTGGTGGTGGCTCGGCCCGCTCGCCAGTTCGGTGATCTTCATCGCCTCGCTGGTGGTGCTCTACTACATCGTCCGCGAAATCGAGCCCGGCGAGCTCGCCCGTGCCTTCGCCAATGCCAGCCAGCGCCAGCTCCTGCTCGCGCTCGGCTTCACCGCCTTGAGCTATCTATTGCTCACTGGCTATGACGCGGTGGCGCTGCGCCGGCTCGGCCTGTCGATTCCCTATCGGACGACGGCGCTCGCCTCCTTCACCAGCTATTCCGTCGCTTTCACCCTGGGCTTCCCGATCGTGACCGGCGGCACGGTGCGCTACTGGATCTACTCGGCCAAGGGCGTGCGCGCCTCCGAAGTCGCGAGCCTCACCGTGATCGCCGGCCTGACCTTCTGGCTCGGCCTCGGCATGATCCTCTGCGCCAGCCTGTTCTATGCGACGGATTCGGTGGCCCAGCTGGCGCGGACCTCGCCGCTGGTGGTCCAGGCGGTCGGTGGTGCAGTCACGCTCGGCACGCTGGGTTATCTGTTCTGGGTCGCGACCGGCGAGCGCACCTTGCGGGTCAGCGGCTGGAATCTGCCGCTGCCGGGCCTCGGCGTCACGCTGGCGCAGATGCTGCTCGGCGCCGCCGAGGTCTGCGCCGCTGCCGCGGTGCTCTACGTCCTGCTGCCGGGCGGCCACAACCTGCCCTATGAGAGCTTCCTGGCAGCCTATATCTTCGCCTGCCTGATCGGCATCGCCAGCCATGCGCCGGGCGGGCTCGGCGTCTTCGAGGCGACCATGCTGATCGCGCTCAGCCGCCTGCCCTTCGAGCAGGTGCTCGGCGCGCTGCTGCTCTTCCGGATCATCTACTACATCCTGCCCTTCATCCTGGCGCTGGCGCTGCTGGCGCTGAACGAGATGATCCGGCGCATCAGGCGGCACGAGCTCTAAGGACGATTCCAGGTCGCAAAAGCGTCAGCTCTCGCCGCCATTGCGCAGGTATTCCTCGGCTGTCAGCACGACCCTGTGGTCGATCTCGCCAATCGCCCCCTCGTCCTTGCCCTTGTAGGGCACGGCGTGGAGCACATGGCGGATGGCGTTCAGGCGCGTGCGGAACTTGTCGTTGGCGCGCAGCACCGTCCAGGGTGCCTGATCGGTCGAAGTCTTGTCGAGCAGGCGGTCGAAGGCGTCGGAGTAGTCGTCAAAGCGCGGGATCGCTTCGAAATCGATCGATGACAGCTTCCAGCGCTTGAGCGGATCGTGCCAGCGCGCGTGCAGCCGGCTCATCTGCATCTCGCGGCCGATGGTCAAAAACAGCTTGACCAGCCTGATGCCGTCGCGAGCCAGCATGCCCTCGAAGACCGGAGCTTCGCGCAGGAAGCTCTCCGACTGCGCATCGGTACTGAAGCCCATGACGGGCTCGACGCCGGCCCGGTTGTACCAGGAGCGGTCGAAGAACACGATTTCGCCGGCCGCCGGCATCTGCGCCGCGTAGCGCTGGAAATACCACTGCCCTTTCTCGGTATCGGACGGCTTCGACAGGGCGACGACCCGCGCCTGGCGGGGATTGAGATGTTGGGTGAAACGGGTGATTGCGCCGCCCTTGCCCGCGCCGTCGCGTCCTTCGAAGACGATGACGAGCCGCTCGCCCTTCTCGCGCACCCAGCCGAGCAGCTTTTGCAGCTCGATCTGGAGCGGCTCGAGCTCCTTCTCGTAGAGTTTGCGCTTGTATTTCCGGTGGTAGGGGTACCCGCCGCTGGCAAAAGCCTTGTCGTCGATCTCCTTGGGCAGCGCTTCGGCCTCGATGTCGAAACTAAGTTCGCCATGGCGCTTCCCGCCGCGCTTTTGCGTGCCTTTGCCCTCGGACGTCTTCTTTGCCATCGTGCTGTCTCTCCACTGTCGGCGTGCAGGCTAGAATGACGACGGCAGGAAGGGAATTGCGCCGCGAGGCCACTCCGGCCTAAGAGGCCTCGCTGCAGACCACGCCTCGAAAGGCAATAGCCGCATGAACGCTTTGGTCGATCCCCGGGCGCCGGTCACTGCTGCACTGATCGAGGCCATCGGCGTTCCCGCCGTGCTGCTCGACCCGCAGGGGGTGATCCAGGCGCTGAGTCCGACCGCGCCGGCCCTGATCACGGCACTCGCCAAGGGCAAGCCGCTCGCTTTGGTGATGCGTGATCCCGATCTGATCGACGCGATCGAGCAGGTCTCTCGCCATGGCGGCCGCCGTGCCATTGAGCTGATCGAACGCGTGCCGGTCGAGCGCACCTTCCGCATTCATATCGCGGCGCTCGCCGGGAGTGGCTGGCGGCGAGCGGTGCTGCTGACCTTCGAGGACCTCAGCGAGCAGCGCATGACCGAACGCATGCGCGTCGACTTCGTCGCCAATGCCAGCCATGAATTGCGCACGCCGCTCGCCTCGGTGCTCGGCTTCATCGAGACCCTGCAAGGCCCGGCGCGCAACGACGCTGCCGCCCGCGACCGCTTCCTGGCGATCATGCGCGAACAGGGGTTGCGCATGGCCCGCCTGGTCGATGACCTGCTCTCGCTCTCGCGCATCGAACTGCGCGCGCATCTCGCGCCGGAGGCGCCGGTCGATCTCGCCGGCATCGCCCGCGAGATCCTTGACTCGCTCGTCCTGATGGCTCGCGAGCGCGACGTGACGTTGAAGCTCGATGTGCCGCCAAACCCCGTCACCGTCGCCGGCGACCGCGACGAATTGCTGCGGCTGATCGAGAACCTGGTCGAGAACGCGATCAAATACGGCCAGCGCGGCGGCAAGGTCGACATCGCTGTCGCCGTGGCCGGCGAGGAAGCCAGTCTTGCCGTACGCGACGACGGCGCCGGCATCGCGCCGGAACATTTGCCGCGACTGACCGAGCGTTTCTATCGCGTCGATACCGCTGCCAGCCGCGAGGCCGGTGGCACGGGGCTGGGACTCGCGATCGTCAAGCACATCGTCCTGCGCCATCGTGGCCGCCTGACCATCGAGAGTGTCGTCGGCCAGGGCGCGACCTTCCGGGCGATCCTGCCGCGCCTGCCCGCGGCGGTCCGTTAACGATTTGTGACGACGCCGGGTCCGCTTTCATGACTGTTTGTCATGCAGCTGTCATATAGCCGGTGTTCTAGCAGGGCCGCTGCACTTGCGACCCAGAGAGGACATCTCATGCGCAAAATTCTCATTCTCGCGGCCGCTGCCGTCGGCCTGTCGGGCATCGCCCAGGCTGCCGACATCACCGGCGCCGGCGCGACTTTCCCGTTCCCGATCTACTCGAAGTGGGCCGAGGCCTATAAGAAGGAGACCAATATCGGTCTCAACTATCAGTCGATCGGCTCGGGCGGCGGCATCCGCCAGATCAAGGCGAAGACCGTCGCCTTCGGTGCCACCGACGCCCCGCTCAAGGGCGAGGAGCTGACCAAGGAAGGCCTGATCCAGTTCCCGACCGTGATGGGCGGCGTCGTCCCGGCGATCAACATCGCCGGCGTCGAGGCCGGCAAGCTGAAGCTGACCGGCCCGGTCCTCGCCGCGATCTATCTCGGCGACATCAAGAAGTGGAACGATCCCAAGATCGCCGCCCTCAATGCCGGCGTCACCCTGCCGGATGCCAACATCAACCCGGTCTACCGTTCGGACGGCTCGGGCACGACCTTCGTCTTCACCGACTACCTCTCCAAGGTCTCGCCCGACTGGAAGTCGAAGCTCGGCACCAACACCGCCGTGCAGTGGCCGGTCGGCATCGGTGGCAAGGGCAATGAGGGCGTCTCGGCCTCGGTCAAGCAGGTCGCCAACTCGATCGGCTATGTCGAGTACGCCTACGCCAAGCAGAACAAGCTCTCCTTCGCCCTGATCCAGAACGCCGATGGCAACTTCCCGGCCCCGGACGACAAAGCCTTCCAGGCCGCTGCCGCCAACGCCAACTGGAACGAGGCTCCCGGCTTCGGCATCTCGCTGAACAACCAGAAGGGCGCCGACGCCTGGCCGATCACCGCCGCGACCTTCCTGCTGATCCACGCCAAGCCGGAGAAGCCGGAAGAGACCCAGGCCGCGCTGAAGTTCGTCGACTGGGCCTTCAAGAACGGCGACAAGCTCGCCCTCGACCTCGACTACGTGCCGCTGCCGGCCGCCGTCAAGGATCAGGTCCGCAACGCCTGGAAGGGCGTGACCGACCCGGCGGGCAAGCCGATCTTCTGATCGCTCCCGCATGAGAAAACGAGGCGGGGGCCGGCTTGCGGCCCCCGCTTCACGACCACCAGAACCTCGTTTCGCCCCGATAGTCGCCTTTCGAGACCGGAGTAACCACGGATGGTTGCCGTGACCGACCAGTTCGCCGCGCCAAATGCGCCGGTGCGCAAGACCCCGAAGGGGACCTTCGATCTCGTCTTCCGGAATGCCAGCTTCCTGGCGGCGCTGTTCGTGCTGGTGCTGCTCGCCGGCATCATGGCCTCGATGGTGATCGGCGGCTGGCCCGCCTTCAGCAAATTCGGCTTCGGCTTCCTGACATCCAGCGTCTGGGATACGCAGAACGACCAGTATGGCGCCTGGCCGGCGATCGTCGGTACGCTCTCCACCGCCCTGATCGCGCTCGTTATCGGCGTGCCGCTCTCGCTCGGCATCGCCGTCTTCCTGACCCAGCTCGCGCCGCCCTGGTTCAAGCAGCCGGTCTCGACCGCGATCGAGCTGCTCGCCGCCGTGCCCTCGATCATCTACGGCATGTGGGGGCTGTTCGTCTTCGCGCCGCTCTTTGCCGCCTATGTCCAGATCCCGCTCTCGAACATCGTCGAGGGCATGCCGATCATCGGGACGGTCCTCTATTCGCGCTCGCCCTCGGGTCTGGGCATCCTGACCGCCGGGATCATCCTGGCATTCATGATCATCCCCTTCATCGCCTCGATCACCCGCGACATGCTCGACCAGATCCCCTCGGTGCTGCGCGAGAGCGCCTATGGCATCGGCGCGACGACCTGGGAGGTCGTGCGCCATGTGCTGGTGCCGCAGGCCGGCGTTTCGATCATCGGTGCGATCATGCTCGGCCTCGGCCGTGCGCTCGGCGAGACCATGGCGGTGACCTTCGTCGTCGGCAACGCCAACCGGCTCTCCGGCTCGATCATGGATCCGGGCTCGACCATCGCCTCGCGTATCGCCAACGAGTTCAACGAGGCGCTCGGCCTGCAGCTCAACTCGCTGATCGCGCTCGGCTGCATCCTGTTCTTCGTCACCTTCGTCGTCCTCGTCATCGCGCGCATCCTCGTCTCGCGCGTCAAGTCGTTCTGAGCGGGAGCGGATCATGAGCCTGACGACCCCCTCCACCGTCCGCCCGTTGCCCGAAGTCACCTGGGGCCGCGTCCGCCAGTCGCGCCGCACCGCCGACCGGCTGATGAAGGTCACGGCCACGACCTTCACCCTGCTCGCCATCTTCGTGCTGTTCTGGATCCTCGGCATGCTGGTCGTGAAGGGCCTTGGCGGGCTCTCCGCCGCGACCTTCACCCAGATCACGCCCGGGCCCGGCTCCGAGGGCGGCGGCCTCGCCAACGCCATCGTCGGCTCGGTCGTGCTGACCTTCCTCGGCATCGTCGTGGCGACGCCGATCGGCGTGCTCGCCGGCACCTACCTCGCCGAATATGGCAAGGGCTCGAAGCTCGCCGAGCTGATCCGCTTCATCAACGACATCCTGCTCTCGGCGCCCTCGATCCTGATCGGCCTGTTCGTCTACGTGATCATGGTCGAGCCGTTCCGCGGCTATTCCGGCTGGGCGGGCGGTGTCGCGCTCGGCATCATCGCGATCCCGGTGATCGTGCGCACCACCGAGGACATGCTGCGGCTCGTGCCCGGCCCGCTGCGCGAGGCCGGCTCGGCGCTCGGTGCTCCGCCCTCGGTCGTGATCACCTCGATCACCTGGCGGGCGGCGAAGTCCGGCATGGTCACCGGCATCCTGCTGGCGCTCGCCCGCATCGCCGGCGAGACCGCGCCGCTGATCTTCACCGCGCTCAACAACAATTTCTGGTTCTCGCCGAGCCTGCTCGGCGGCGTCTCCAACCTGCCGGTGACGATCTACCAGTTCGCCTCCGCCCCTTACGAGAACTGGCAGCAGCTCGCCTGGGCGGGGTCGCTGATCATCACCGTCTCAATCCTCATACTTTCCATCATCGCCCGGCGCATCGTGCGCGGCGGCAAGTAATCAGCGTCCGATCGGAAGGACCATGCAGATGCTTTCGACCCTGGAATTGAGCCCGCAGACGCTGGACGTCGACGCTCCCGTCCGCATCGCCGTCAAGAACCTGGATTTCTATTACGGTGAGCACAAGGCGCTGAAGAACGTCAATCTCGACTTCCGCGACCGGCACGTCACGGCGCTGATCGGCCCCTCCGGCTGCGGCAAGTCGACCCTGCTGCGCATCTTCAACCGGATCTACTCGCTCTATCCGGAGCAGAAGGCGACCGGCGAGATCCTGCTCGACGGCCGCAATGTCATCGCCAACGACATCGATGTGAACGAGCTGCGCTCGCGCATCGGCATGGTCTTCCAGAAGCCGACGCCGTTCCCGATGTCGATCTACGACAATGTCGCCTTCGGTATCCGCCTCTACGAGAAGCCGCCGAAGTCGGAGCTCGACGACCGCGTCGAGGGCGCGCTGCGCCGCGCCGCCCTCTGGGACGAGGTCAAGGACAAGCTGAAGAGCTCCGGCATGGGCCTCTCGGGCGGCCAGCAGCAGCGCCTCTGCATCGCGCGCACTATCGCGCAGAAGCCCGAGGTGATCCTGTTCGACGAGCCGACCTCGGCGCTCGACCCGATCTCGACCGGCAAGATCGAGGACCTGCTCGAGCAGCTCAAGGCCGACTTCACCATCGTCATCGTCACCCACAACATGCAGCAGGCGGCCCGCATCTCGCAGTACACCGCCTTCATGTATCTCGGTGAGGTGATCGAGTTCGACGCCACCAACAACATCTTCATGAACCCGCATAAGAAGCAGACGCAGGACTACGTCACCGGCCGTTTCGGCTGACGTCCGCAAGTCCGCTCGCCTCCGTCACAGGATACGCCCCGATGTCCGACCATATCGTCCGCTCCTACGACGCCGATCTCGAAGGGCTGCGCCGCAGCCTCGCCGAGATGGGCGGCATGTCCGAGCGCATGCTCGGCGACTCGACCGTGGCGCTGGTGCGCCGCGACACCGCGCTCGCCCAGAAGATCATCAGCGCCGACCAGCGCCTCGACAATCTCCAGCGCGATGTCGAGGAGAAGGCGGTGCTGACCATCGCCCGGCGCCAGCCGCTCGCCAACGACCTGCGCGAGCTGATCTCGGCGATCCGCATCGCCGCCGATATCGAGCGCGTCGGCGACCTCGCCAAGAACATCGCCAAGCGCGCCGTCGCCATCTCCGGCCAGTTCTCGCCGCCGCATCGGGCCGTCGTCGGTCTCGAGCATATGAGCCGCCTGGTCCAGGCCCAGCTCAAGGACGTGCTCGACGCCTATGCCGCCAGCAACGAGCAGAAGGCGATGGAGGTCTGGCGCCGCGACGACGAGATCGACGCGCTCTACACCTCGCTGTTCCGCGAACTCCTGACCTACATGATGGAGGACCCGCGCAACATCACCTTCTGCACGCACCTTCTGTTCTGTGCCAAGAATGTCGAGCGCATCGGCGACCACACCACCAACATCGCCGAGACCATCCATTATCTCGTCACCGGCCAGTCCATAGACGAGACCCGGCCGAAGCTCGACACCACCAACATCCTCGTCGACTTGCCAACGGCCAATGGCTGAACCGGCCCAGGATTGAACGGACGCTGACATGCCCGCACGCATCCTGATCGTCGAGGACGAGGAGCCGCTGACCCTGCTCCTGCGCTATAATCTCGAGGCCGAAGGCTTCGAGGTCGACAGCGTGGCGCGCGGCGACGATGCCGAGCTCCATCTGCGCGATCACACGCCGGACCTCGTCCTGCTCGACTGGATGCTGCCCGGCCTCTCCGGCATCGAGCTCTGCCGGCGCCTGCGCACGCGGCGCGATACCGAGCGCGTGCCGATCATCATGCTGACGGCGCGCGGCGAGGAGACTGAGCGCGTGCGCGGCCTCGCCACCGGCGCCGACGATTATGTCGTCAAGCCGTTCTCGTTGCCCGAGCTGATCGCCCGCATCCAGGCGCTGCTGCGCCGGGCCAAGCCCGGCCATGTCGCCGGCCTGCTCGCGGCCGGTGATCTCGAGCTCGACCGCACGACGCGGCGCGTCCGCAGGGCCGGCGCCGAGCTGCATCTCGGGCCGACCGAATTCCGCCTGCTCGAATTCCTGATGCAGGCGCCCGGCCGCGTCTATTCGCGCGCGCAACTGCTCGACGCGGTCTGGGGCCGCGACGTCTATATCGACGAGCGCACCGTCGACGTCCATGTCGGGCGCCTGCGCAAGGCGATCACCCCGGCCAATGCCAAGGATCCGCTGCGTACCGTGCGCGGCGCCGGCTACGCCTTCGACGAGACCTTTGCGCGCGCCTGACGCTTCCGTCAGCGCGGCGCTGCGACGATGACCGCTGCACCGGCGAGGCAGAGCGCCGCGCCGGCTAGATCGTAGCGATCCGGTGCGACCTTCTCGATGAGCGCCATCCAGGCCAGCGACGCGACGATATAAACACCGCCATAAGCGGCGAAGGCGCGCCCGGCCGCAGGGCTGTCGACCAGCGTCAGCAGCCAGGCGAAGGTTGCGAGCGCGACCAGACCCGGCAGCAGCCACCAAACTGGCTTGTCCAGTTTCAGCCAGGCCCAGAAGGCGAAGCAGCCGGCGATCTCGGCCAGCGCCGCTCCCGCATAGATCGCGAGCGTAGCCATTACGTGCCCGGCCCGAAGGCTGCGGCCAGCCGAGCGAAGGCTGGGCGATAGGCCTCAGACGCCAGCGGCGTCAGCAATTGGGCCTCGCCGAAAGTGAACCAGCCGATCTCGCTATGTTCGTCATTGCTGATCGCGGGTTCGCCGCCGGTCCATTCGGTCACAGTGAACAGATGCCACAGCGCGGGGGTGACGCCGTCCGTCTCCGTCGTCTCGATGGTCTCGAAATGGCGAAAGCTTGTCGGCGTGATGTCGATCTCCTCCTGAAGCTCGCGGACAAGCGCCGTCTCCGCCGCCTCGCCGGGCTCGAGGTGACCACCAATCGTATCCCAGCAGGATGGGCGGTTCCGGCGATGCGGCGACCTCAGCCCCAGCAGGAGCCGCCCCTCCCTGATCGGCAGGGCGCAGGCGTATTCGATCGGGCTAGGTCCGGGGATGTTCATGGATGCCTCGTGCATCGAACCTGGCCGTCGACGAAAAAAGCCGGCCCAGGGGCCGGCTTCTGTAACCGTTTAATCGGCGGCGGTCGTCAGGCGCGGATCACCTTGCGATCGCGGCGCCGATCGCCAGCCGGCTGGTAGGCGATGCGGGCGTGATAGGCGCAATAGGGCATTCCGGTCGTGCTGCGGCCGCCGCAGAAGCGGAATTCCGGGGTGGTCGGGTCGCCCATCGGCCAGCGGCACATATATTCGCGCAGTTCCATGATGGTGACCCGCTCGGAGAACGGCACGACCACGTCCTCGGACGGAGCCGGCTCGCGCGCGACCTGCGCTTCGGCTTCGATCTCCGGCGCGAACTGCGGGGCGAGCGCGGTATTGCCGCGGGTCAAGCCGGCGCCGCCAGCACTGTGATGGCCGGCCGGGTGGCTCGGCGGGCGGGCCACCGGCTTGCGCGGGCGCGGTGTCGCCGAGCCCGGGCTCTTGGCGCGGCCCGACAGGCCGAGGCGATGCACCTTGCCGATGACGGCATTGCGCGTGACGCTGCCGAGCTCCGCTGCGATCTGGCTCGCGCTCAGGCCGTCGTTCCAGAGCTTCTTCAGCAGTTCGACGCGTTCCTCGGTCCAGGCTCCGGCTTCGGTCATGGAGTTGCACCTGTCTTCGTCATGCCCCGCCGGCGCGCCGGCGAGGCATAGGGAAAGATCATGGCGGAATCCGATACCGGCAGCCTCCGTTGCTGAACGGAAGCCGTTACGCCCGGGACTGACGATACTGGAGACGCCGCACGAGATGTCGTATCTGACGAGAGGGACCATACAATATGGCCTGACTCGGCCACAAGAGTCGCCGAATCGTAATCCGGCTTTTCCCCAGCCAATCACCGCAGACGGCGAAACGGTGAGTCTATTCGGCAACGCTGCCGAGAGGTCAGCTGCGATTGACAGGGCAGGGACGGTTTTGCATAGTCGCTTCACGCAGCCGCCCCTATCGGGCGGCGCTTATGTTTTTGAGCGATCGGGACTTTCCATCGATGCGGCTTGACGCGCGACGAGACGGCGGGAACGGCCAGCGACGATAATGTCGCCGGCGGGTCGCATCATGCCGGCATCATGCCGAGAGCGCTCCGCATCTCCGTTCCCGACTTGAGGTTCCGCGTTTCCTCCCTGTTTCGCCGCAAGGATTTCGCTCCATGAGCACCGCTCCCGTTTCTGCCGCTTCCTCCGTTCTCCTGCCGACCTATGCCCGCGCCCCGATCGCTCTCGAGCGTGGCGAAGGCGCCTGGGCGATTGCCACCGACGGCCAGCGCTATCTCGATTTCGGCGCCGGCATCGCCGTCAACTCGCTCGGCCATGCCCATCCGCATCTGGTCGAGGCGCTGACCAGCCAGGCGCAGCGCATCTGGCACACCTCGAACCTCTACACGATGCCGGACGGCGAGAAGCTGGCGCGCCGGCTCTGCGAGGCGACCTTCGCCGAGCGCGTCTTCTTCACCAATTCGGGCGCCGAGGCGAACGAGTGCGCGATCAAGATGGCGCGCAAGTACCATGCTGCGAAGGGCAACCCCGAGCGCTACCGGATCGTCACCTTCGAGGGCGCCTTCCATGGCCGCACGCTCGCGACCATCGCCGCCGGCGGCCAGCAGAAATACATCGACGGTTTCGGCCCCAAGGTCGACGGCTTCGACCAGGTGCCCTTCGACGACGAGAAGGCGCTGAAGGCGGCGATTACGCTGGAGACGGCAGCCTTGATGATCGAGCCGATCCAGGGCGAGGGTGGCCTGCGCTCGGTGCCGATGCGTGTCCTCAAGCAGCTGCGCGAGCTTTGCGACGAGCACGGCCTGATGCTGATCTTCGACGAGATCCAGACAGGTGTCGGCCGCACCGGCAAGTTCTTCGCTTATGAGCATTACGGTGTCGCCCCTGACATCATGTCGATCGCCAAGGGCATCGGCGGCGGCTTCCCGATGGGCGCCTGCCTCGCGACTGAAGAGGCGGCTTCCGGCATGACGCTCGGCACGCACGGCACCACCTTCGGCGGCAACCCGCTCGCCATGGCGGTCGGCAATGCCGTGCTCGACGTCATCCTGGCGCCGGGCTTCCTCGATCAGGTCCAGAAGACGGCGCTGCGCCTGCGCCAGTCGCTGGCCCAGCTCAAGGATCACCACCCGGACGTGATCGAGGAGATCCGCGGCGAGGGTCTGATGCTCGGCCTCAAGCTCAGGACGCCGAACACCGATTTCGTCGCCCAGGCGCGGGCCGCCGGCCTGCTCGTGGTCGCGGCCGGCGACAATGTCGTGCGCCTGCTGCCGCCGCTGATCATCGGCGAGAGCGAGGTAGCCGAGGCGGTGGCGCGGCTCGACAAGGCGGCGGGCGCGGTCGAGGCCGAGCTCGCCCGGCCGGCGGCGGAATGAGCATGGGGACTCCAGTGCGTCATTTTCTCGATCTCTCGGATTTTTCCGCCGGGGAGCTCCGCGCCATCCTCAAGGCCGGTGAGGAGATCAAGACCCGTCGGCGTACGCCCGACGCGGCCGGCGACCGTCTGCTCGAGGGCAAGGTCATCGCCATGATCTTCGAGCAGCCTTCGCTCCGGACCCGCGTCTCCTTCGATGTCGGTATCCGTGAGCTCGGAGGCTCGCCGATGATGGTGACCGGCCAGGAGATCGAGCTCGGCGAGCGCGAGACCATCGCCGATACGGCGCGCGTGCTCTCACGCTATGTCGATGCGATCATGATCCGCATGCTCGACCATGACGCCGTGGTCGAGATGGCGAAATACGCCACCGTGCCGGTGATCAACGGTCTGACCAAGCGCCAGCATCCCTGCCAGGTCATGGCCGACGTCATGACCTTCGAGGAGCGCAAGGGCTCGATCAAGGGCAAGCGCATCGCCTGGACCGGTGACACCAACAATGTCCTGACCTCCTGGGTCCATGCCGCCGGCCGACTCGATTTCGAGCTCGCCATCGCGACACCCGAGGAGCTCGCGCCCCCGCCTGCTTTGCTCGACTGGGCCCGCAAGCAGGGCGCGAAGCTGCAGCTGACCAGCCGGCCCGAAGCTGCGGTCGAGGGCGCCGATTGCGTCATCACCGATTGCTGGGTCTCGATGGGTGACGCGGAAGGCACGCGCCACAACCTGCTGCGGCCCTATCAGGTCGACGAGCGCCTGCTCGGCCGCGCCGAAAAGGACGCGATCTTCATGCACTGCCTGCCGGCGTCGCGTGGCGAGGAGGTGACGGATCAGGTCATGGACGGCCCGCAATCGGCTGTTTTCGACGAGGCTGAGAACCGGCTGCATGCCCAGAAGGGCATCCTCGCCTGGTGCTTCGGCGCGGTCGCGGCCTGATGGGCGACGGTTCGCCAGCCGGCGCACCTGACGATCGGGTGCTGCCTTTCGCCGTGCCCGAGCTCGATGTCCGCGGCCGGGTCGTCAGGCTCGGCCCCTCGCTCGATCGGATACTCGAACGGCATCACTATCCTGAGCCCGTCGCGCGCGTTCTCGCCGAGGCTGCGGCGCTGACAGTCATGCTCGGCACGACGCTCAAGGGCGAGGGTCGTTTCCAGCTCCAGACCAAGAGCGACGGGCCGGTCTCGATGCTGGTCGTCGACTTCAACGCGCCCGACTGCTACCGCGCCATGGCCCGCTACGACGCCGATCAGCTGGCGGCTGCGATCGATACGAAAGCGGTCTCGACCGGGGAACTGCTCGGCAAGGGCCATCTCGCCATGACCGTCGACCAGGGGACGGAGGCGACGCGCTATCAGGGCGTCGTCGCGCTCGACGGACAGAGCCTGGAAGAGGCCGGCCACCAGTATTTCCGCCAGTCCGAGCAGATCCCGAGCCGTATCCGCCTCGGCGTCGGCACGGTCCTGACCGGCCGCGGCCTGGCCTGGCGCGCCGGCGGTTTGATCGTCCAGTTCATGCCGAATTCGCCCGACCGAATGCGCGCCGCCGATCTCCATCCCGGCGATGCGCCGGAAGGGCACGAAATCCTCGCCGCGGACAATGATGACGGCATCAGCGACGACGCCTGGGCCGAGGCGCGCTCGCTGGTCGAGACGGTGGAGCATCACGAATTGCTCGATCCTCTGCTGGAGAGCGAGCGCCTGCTCTACCGGCTCTTCCATGAGCGCGGCGCCCACGTCTTCGAGCCGGTCGCGGTGCACGAGGCCTGCCGCTGCTCGCGCGAGCGCGTGCTCGGCATGCTCAAAGGCTTCTCGGCCGATGACCGCAAGGCGATGATCGCCGATGACGGCACGCTCGGCGTCACCTGCGAATTCTGCTCGCGCCGCTACAGCTTCGACCCGGCCGAGGTCGAGGTGGAGATCTCGGCGGGGCAGTGAGGGCTCCCCTTCTCCCCTTGCGGGAGAAGGTGGCGCGAGCGCCGGATGAGGGGGTTCGCGACGACTGCCGACTTCCACTTGTTAAATGCGGACTACGGAGAGGGGTGTACGACCCCTCATCCGTCAGCGCTGCGCGCTGCCACCTTCTCCCGCAAGGGGAGAAGGAAGGGACCTACGCCCGGCACTCGGCCATCAGCCGGCGCATGAAGGCCTCGCCGGCGGCGAACTGCTCCAGCGTGATGTATTCGTCCGGCTGGTGTGCCTGGTCGATCGAGCCCGGCCCGCAGACGATGGTCGGCAGTCCGGCGCGCTGGAAATGCCCGGCCTCGGTGGCGTAGGCGACGGCGATGGTGCTGTTGCGCCCGGCAAGGCGCATCACGAGCGTCTCGGCTTCCGAACCGGGATCGGGTGCGAGGCCCGGCACGTCCGAACTCATCACCGTCTCGATCGCCGCCGATGGCGCGGTCTTGCGCATGCGCGCCAGCACCTCCTGCGACAGCGCGGCGAAGCGGGCCGGCACCTCCTGCGGGTCGGAGCCCGGCAGCGTGCGCACCTCCCAGGCGAGATCGCAGCGATCGGCCAGGATGTTGCGGGCGATGCCGCCATGGAACTTGCCGATATGGACGGTGTCGTAGGGCGGATCGAAGCGGCCGCTCTCGTCGAGGCGGCCTTCGTGCTCGTCGGCCATGGCGACGAGGCCGGCGGCGAGCCGCGTCCCGGCATGGACGGCACTGGCGCCGAGATGCGGCTTCGAGGAATGCGCGGCAAAGCCGGTGATGGTGGTGAAGAAGGTGCGGATGCCCTTATGCGCGTCGGCGAGTTCGAGCGAGGTCGGCTCGCCGACGATGACGGCGCGCGGCCGCGGCAGGCTCTTGCCCATCGCGGCGATGCCGTCGACGACGCCGAGGCAGGTCACCTCCTCGTCATAGGAGAAGAACAGGTGGATCGGTGTCTTGAGGTTGGCTGCTAGGAAATCCGGCACCAGCGCCAGCGCCAGCGCGACGAAGCCCTTCATGTCGACAGAGCCGCGGCCATAGGCCCGGCCGTCCTCGACATGCAGCGTGAACGGATCGCGCGACCGGGCCTGGCCTTCGACCGGCACGACATCGGTATGGCCGGAGAGGACGATGCCGCCCTTGTCCTGCGGGCCGATCGTGGCGAAGAGCGCGGCTTTGTCGCCGGTCTCGTTCGGGAAGCGCACGCAGGGCACGCCCCAGCCCGTGAGGTAGTCCTCGACGAAGGCGATGAGGTCGAGATTAGATTTATGGCTCACCGTGTCGAAGGCGACGAGGCGGGCAAGCATGTCGAGCGGCTGGTAGCGCTGCCCGGTCGGTGTTGTCGCGTTCAATGCAGGACCTTCTTCACATAGGGCGAGTCGAGCGGGAAAAGCGGCACCTCGACGTCGAAGATCACGCCGTCCTCACCGAGCATGGCGTAGAAGCCGCGCATGCTGCCGTCGGGCGTCATCAGCGGGCAGCCGGAGGTGTAGCTGAAGCGCTCGCCCGGTTGCAGCACCGGCTGCTGGCCGATCACACCGTCGCCGCGGACCTCGTGCACCTCGCCGCGTCCGTCGGTGATGAACCAGTGGCGCGTCATCAGCTGCATCGTGCGCGGCGAGAAATTCTCGATCTCGATCGTGTAGGCCCAGAAATAGCGGCTCTGGTCGGGCGTGGACTCAGAGTCCATGAATTTGGGCGAGGCGGTTACGCGCACGCCATGCGTTTCGGCCTGGTACATGATCGCGGTTCCGTGCCGGCAGGGCGGGAAGGCCTTGTTATGACCTGCGTCGGCGCAGCGTCAATGCCACCGGCCGGTTGTACTTGCGGGCCAGCCCGGCGGCGAGCGGGCATGTGGACAACGCGACGTCGGACTCGCCAGCCGCGCCGCGCCGCGGCAAGAAGAGCGGTCAATCTCGCGGCGGGCTGGCTTTGCTCCGCACTTCACAAGGTGGTCTGATAGCGCCATGGCAAATGCGCCTGACATGCTGGTCGATTTCGTCGAGCCGTCCGCTTCGCTCAGCGGACCGTCCGGCGTGCTGCCGCGTCAGGATATTCGCAAGCTCGTCCAGCGCGGCATGATTCGTTCGATCTCGGGCGCCTTCGTCGAGAGTCAGTACCAGCCGGCGAGCATCGACCTGCGGCTCGGCCACAAGGCTTATCGCGTTCGCGCCAGCTTCCTGCCCGGGCCGAACAAGACCGTCGAGCAGGCGCTGTCGGACCTGACCCAGGACGAATTCTCGCTCGAGGACGGCGCCATCCTCGAGAAGAACTGCGTCTATGTCGTCGAACTGATGGAATCGCTCGATGATCTGCCGACCACGATCTCTGCCTTCGCCAATCCGAAGAGCTCGACTGGCCGGCTCGACGTCTTCACCCGCCTGATCGCCGATCGCGCCAGCATGTTCGACACCGTGCCTGGTGGTTATTCGGGCAAGCTCTACGCCGAGATTTCGCCGGCGAGCTTCTCGATCAAAGTGCGCAAGGGTAGCCGGCTGAATCAGCTACGCTTCCGGCGGCGCAATTCCGGCCAAGAGGAGGCAGCGGGCTTTCGCGTCTCCGACAAGGATCTGCGCGACATTCACAAAGAGACGCCGCTGGTCGACGGCATTCCGGTCATCCAGAATGGGCTGCAGTTCAGCATCCATCTCGCCGGCTCTCATAGCGGCGAGACGATCGGTTATCAGGCTCAACGCTTTACCGACGTGATCGATGTCGACCGCATCGCCCACTATGCGATCGACGATTTCTGGACGCCGATCACCGCCAAGTCGAACAAGCGCCTGATCCTCGACCCGCACCAGTTCTACATCCTCGCCTCCAAGGAAAAGCTGCATATCCCGGCCGAATACGCAGCCGAAATGGCGCCGATCGACCCGACGATGGGCGAGTTTCGCGTCCACTATGCCGGCTTCTTCGATCCCGGCTTCGGCGTCGGGGCCGACGGCGCGCCGGGCTCGCGCGGCGTGCTCGAAGTCCGCAGCCACGAGGTGCCTTTCCTGCTGGAGGACGGGCAGGTCGTTGGCCGCCTCGCCTTCGAGCGCATGGCGGCGGCGCCGGATGCGCTCTACGGCGCAATCGGCACCTCGAACTATCAGGGCCAGGCGCTGAAGCTCTCCAAGCATTTCCGCAGCTAGCTTCTGCCCAAGAACCGCTGGCTCGGCGCGGTCAGCTCAAGTCTTCGTTAGCCGCAGATTCCTGTTTTGCCAGCGATTGTTACCCGAACGGCAACCTTCGGGGCGACATGGTGGCGATTCCGTGTCAGATGGCAGCAAGCGCGGAGGACGCCGCCGGCCCCAGGCCTGCGGCGTGTTCATGCTTGTGTCACCAGCGGGGCGCAGTTGACGGCCTCCCGCTCAATGGCTTTTCTAGCCAAACGTCTACAGGGAAAGGATTTCTCATGCGCGCCCTCATCATCGCCGGCGTTCTCGCCGCCGGCCTCGCCGGCTGCCAGTCCGTCGAGCAATCGGCGGCCGAGTCCGACCAGGTCTGCATCGATGCCGGCCATCGCCCCGGCACCCGCGCTTTCGAGCGCTGCCGCAGCGAGGTCTTCCAGAGCTTCCGTCGCTCCAACGCCCAGGCCAGCAACGCAGTCGCGGCCGGTGTCGTCGCCGGCGCCGTCGGTGGCGCGGTCATCGCCGCTTCATCGCGCTCGCGTTACGGCTACGGTTATGGCTACGGCTGCGGCTATTACGGCTGCTACTAAGACGCCCCGCGTCTGAACCAAGCCGCGCCGGGCGACAGGGGCCCGGCGCGGTTTTTCGTTTGACGGTCGGAAATCTCCGATCGGCCGGCTTGCGGCCGGCAGCCCGGCCCGGCTATACGGGCAGGAGTGCGGGCGTAGTTCAGTGGTAGAACGTCAGCTTCCCAAGCTGAATGTCGTCGGTTCGATCCCGATCGCCCGCTCCAAATTTCCTTTAATTTCAATTAGTTGCTGGAGATTTTATCTCGCCGAGGGGAGGGTTTCGGACGAGAACAACCTTTCATGATTTCAATATGTTAGTGCCGCGCGTTCCTTTCACGCGCCTGACTTCTGCTTCCGACCCTGAGCTGAGATTTTCTGCCACGGGGACGAGGTTTTCACTATCCGCAAAGGGGCGATAGCTTACGCATCGCCGGATGGGTTTGTTCTGAACTTCGCCATATTGATCTTACTAGCCCGAAGATCAGCGATAGCCTGCTCGAAATCCTGTGCGGTGCCGGCATCCCACGGTTGGCCATGGGCATCGATCTCCATCCCAGACAACAGATCAACCAAATCAAGAGCTTGGCAACGCTGATGGTTTATCTCGATAAACCGAAAAGCGATCATGAATGCCTCAAACTTGTCGAACTTCTCCATCCAAAATTCTCCGTGAGATGGACAGCTGCATTGCTCCACTAGATTCATCGCTCTGATGAAGAACAAGAGACATTCACGGGAGCCGATTCCTACCCATCCCGGCCGTTCGCGAACGTCGGCTTCCGACCCATTGCCGACATTGCCGATTGGGGGTCAGATGCGTTTCTCCCCTGGGGTCGAGATAAACATGCTTGATAGAAGCACCGCTCAAGAGGCTCGCGACCACATTTTGGAAGCCTTCCAGCACATCAATCGAAGCTGGCACCTTATTGAAGGCCGACTCCCCGATGCGACTTTCCGAGAAATGAAACGAACGGCGGGCACAGTTATTGGAATGCTCGACTATGACTATCTATGCCGCATTTTCGAGCTGTTTCCCGACCTTGATGATGTCGGGGAAGCTCATCGCCTCGCCCCCCTCGGCGGAGAGAGAGACCAAGAGTAGTCTAGATAGATTCGCTTCCGACCCATTGCCCAAATTTGTTTTGTCGCTGTTCGATTGGGGAACGCAGGCACATTAGATCAATGGCTTGGCGCCGCTTCCCAAGCTGAATGTCGTCGGTTCGATCCTGATCGCCCGCTCCAATTTTCCGATATTGTCGAGCGTTCCGCTTCTTCGGCGTGCCCCTGCGGCACGAACGCCGCTTCCGAAGGAGCCCGGCCGGCGCTAGATTGTCCGGATGAGCGCACCTCCACAGACCGAGATGCAGGATGCAGCGCCGAGCCCGCGCTTCGGGCTCTGGTTGCTCGGCGGCGGCTTCGGCCTGTTGCTGCTGGCAGGCCTGCTGCTCTGGTGGCGCGAGGGCGATCGTCTGTTCACCGACGGGCTGATCGCCGCGCTCCTCGCCTGCTTCTGAGCGGCGCTTCGCCCGCATTCGAGGATGTCCCCCGTGAATCGCCGCCTGCTCCTGCCCCTGCTGGTCTTCGTGCTCGGCGCTGCCGCGCTCGCCGCAGCCGCCTTCATCACCTTCGCGCCCGGCTCCCGTCAGGGCGGGCAGAGCCTTGCCTCAAGTGTCGGCGGGCCGTTCACGCTCACCAGCGGCGAGGGCAAGACACTGACCGACAAGGATCTGCGCGGCGCGCCCTTCCTGGTCTTCTTCGGCTTCACCCATTGTCCCGACATCTGCCCGACCAAGCTGTTCGAGATTTCGGAAGTGCTGCGGGCGGCCGGAGCCAAGGGTGAAAAACTCAAGGCACTCTTCGTCACGGTCGATCCGGAGCGCGACACGGCCGAGACGATGAAGAGCTATCTCGGCTCCTTCGACCCGCGCATCGTCGGGCTGACCGGCGAGCGCGCTGCGATCGATGCGACGATCAAGGCCTACCGCGCCTATGCCCGCAAGGTGCCGCTCAAGGATGGCGACTACACCATGGACCATACCGCCCTGGTCTATCTGATGGACAAGAATGGCGGCTTCGTCGGTGCCTTCAATATCGAGCGCCCGCCCGCAGAGGCGGCGCAGGAATGGCTGCGCCATCTCTAGGCACGTCAGGTTAGGTCCGATTGCGATAGCGCGACGAGCGGGCTAGGCCGTGCGTCGTCTTGTGCCAGCCGAACCGGTCATGGAAGTAATCGTAGAGCGCGAGCCAGGCTGCAAGCGAGGCGAGCAGATAGTAGATCGGCAGGGCCGGAAGCCAGCGCCATAGATCGACCGCGCCGCGGCGCCAGGCGCCGAGGGCGGGCACGAGAAAAGCTGCACAGATTCCGCTTCCGGCCAGCCCCAGCGCGAGTGCGGAAAGCATTAGTTCCAGTGAACTGCCAGGCGAAAGCAGCGAGCCGTCGAGCACCGCCACCACCGTTGTTGCAATGAACAGCGGATAGAGAAGCGTGCCGAGCACGGTGCCCAGCACCAGCGCCAAAAAGGTCAGCGCGGCAGTGAAGCCAGCCTCGCGCAGGAGGCGGTCCGGCCGCAACAGGTGGCTGATCAGCGTCTGCAGATGACCCTTGAGCCAGCGGCGGCGCTGCTTAAGCCAGGCCGGCAGGTGATGTGGGGCCTCTTCCAGCGTGCGGCAGGGTAGGTCGGCCATGTAGCCGCCGGCGCGGACAAGGCGGAAGCCGATATCGGCGTCCTCCGTGACGTTCCAGGGATCCCAGCCGCCGACCCGTCGCAGCGCCTCGGTCCGGAAATGGTTCGAGGTGCCGCCGAGCATGATCGGCAAGCCCGATTGCAGCAGGCCGGGGTTGAGCACGTCGAACAATCCGGCGTATTCAAGCGCGAAACAGCCGGCGAGCCAGCCGTCATCAGGGTTGTCGATGACGAGATGAGCTTGCAGGCAGACGAGTTCAGGATCCGAGCGCAGGAACCGGGCCGCCGCCAGGCGCAGTTGCCGGGGATCGGGAACGTCCTCGGCGTCGAAGATGGTGAACAGCTCGCCGCGCGCCTCGGCCAGAGCCAGGTTGAGCGCGCGGGGCTTGGTTTGGGGAATCCCGCGCGGGACGATCATGACCTGCATGAAGGGCGGAAGTACGCGCGCTGCAAGGGCGCGTCGCAAGCCCCAATCGATTTCCTCGACGAGGATGCGGATGTCGAGCTTGGCGGCGGGGTAGTCGAGGGCCGACAGTGCCTCGATCAGTTGGTCGAGCACCGCCTCCTCACCGAAGATCGGGACCGCGACGGTGTAGACCGGCAGCCGGCTGTCGTCGATCTGCCAGCGATGCTCGAGCCAGAGATCGGCGGGTGGCTTCTCGATCAGGGCTGCGAGGCGCAGGATCACGGTGGCGAAGAAGAGTGGGCCAAGCGTCAGTGCCAGCCCGATCAATGTCGCGACTGGTGCGAACATGCCGATCGCGCCGAGAACGCCGATGAGGAGAAAGGCCATGACCTTCTGGACCCAGCTCATGCCGGTTCTGGCACTGAAGCGCTGTAGCCCCGCTTCATCCACCCAGGCTACTTCGCGGGCCAGCGCCCCGGCATTGACGCGCCGCAACTCTGCCGACAGCGCCGACGGGGTCATGACCACAATATCCTTGCGGTCATAAGGTTTTGCAGCAAGGAAGCGGCGCAACGCTGGCCCGGGCTGCGGCGCGGCGGCAAAGCGCACGGGGCTTTCCAAGTGAGTGCTGACGGCAGCCATGCCTTCGCGCAGGGTCGCCGAGACGTTTCCACCCGGCTGCAAGGGTGGTGGGCGGGTTTGGAAACGGAGTCCGAGATCAGCGGCCAGTGCCCGGTAGAACAGCTCTTCGCTGACGAGGCCGGATGCGATGACCTGCCGGCTTGGTGAGACGCCGATCCGCTCCGAGACCCTGGCCGCCTCCCGCAATTGCGCAGGTGGGACACCTTGCTCAGCCAGAAACGCGATCTCTGCGGGCAAGCCGAACGCGTATGCTCGGCCTGCGCCGGCTTGCGGCCAAGCTTGAGCCCTCATCCCCGCTCCCCCAGCCGCAACTGATGGCTCCGCCAGCTGGCAGCAACTTATGGTTGCTTATCGGTACGTCGGAGTCGAGTCCCGGCACGAGGCGTGGATGACAGAGGAGCCTGGTTGTCAGCGGTGCCCAGACTCTCGGCTGATCATTTGTATACAAATAAAAAGAGCGGCCGTGTCTCAGGGGATTTGCCCCGATACCGGTGACTGCTGGTGCCAATGGCGGATCGCCTTGTGCTCTGTGCTTCGGCGTCCGAGGCACTAGCGCGCACCGCAAGTCGGTGATTTCACGCCGAATTCTGCTGGTGCAGCTCTGTTTGAGGCCCGTTCGATTTCGCGGTTGCGAACGGTTTTTGGCGCGATAGTCTCGCTTCCGCGCTGCGGCCTGCAGTCTGCAATTCGTCGATCTCAAATCGCTTGACAAGCTTCGACTCCATTGAGATCGTTGTTTGCATACAAATGAAATTTGGACGCGAACGTCCGGCCTGCTGCAACGATAACGATCGGCGGCTTGCCTCAATGGGAGAGTGACATGACCGCTTGGCTTGGCCTGACTTCGTTCAACCGTCTCGCGGCCATGGCCGCTGCGGCCGTGCTCACTCTGCAGGCGCCGGCACGCGCCGAGGAAATTTCCGTCACCCAATGGGGCGCGAGCCTCTACGGCGCGCCCTATGCGGTCGCGATGGAGAAGGGCCTGTTCAAGCAGGCCGGCATCGACATCACCGGCATCATCGGCTCGGGCGGTGGCGGCACCACGGTCCGCAACATTCTCGCGAGTGCGACACCCTATGGCGAGGTTGCCGTCTCCGCCGCGCTCGCCGCCAAGGCGCAGGGGCTCGACCTGATCATCGTCAACACCGGCACGCGTAGCGTCGCCGAGGCCTCGATGGTCGTCATGCCGGACTCGCCGCTCAAGAGCGTCGAGGACCTCGCCGGCAAGAAGGTCGCGATCACCTCGCCGAAATCGGTCTCGGAAATGCTGCTGCTGATGGTGCTGCGCGAGAAGGGCGTCGATCAGGGCAAGGTCCAGCGCGTCGCCGCCGGCGGCTATGTCCCGGCGTTGACCATGCTCGAGCAGAGCGCGGTCGTCGGTTCGGTGCTGATCGAGCCGCTCTCGATCATCCGCAAGGACAAGTACCGCACGCTCTACAGGGCCGGCGACATCCTGAAGCCGATGACCACCTCGGTCGGCATCACCACGCGCAAATTCGCGCAGGAGAACCCGGAGAAGCTCAAGGCGATCATCGCCGGCCGCCGCGCCGGGGTGCAGGCGATCTACAAGGACCCGGCCGAGACCGCCAAGATCATCGAGAAGCTCTATAAGCTCGAGCCGGCGATCGCCAAGGAAGCGGTCGACAACATGATCGGGCCGAAAATGTGGAGCGAGGGCGAGTTCAGCGTCGCCGAGCTCAACCGCATGGTCGAGGGTCTCAAGCTGATCGGCGAGGTCAAGGCCGATGTCGACTGGTCGACCGTCCTGGACAAGTCCTATCTGCCCGCCGACCTGCAGGCGAAGCAATGAGCGCGGCGGCATCGGGGGCCAAGATCGTGCCGCTCACGCCCCAGACCGCAGCCGTTGAAGCTCACGCCAGGCTGCGCGGCGTCACCCGCGTCTTCGATCTACCGAAATCGACCTTGCATGCGCTCGGCCCGGTCGATCTCGATCTCGCCAAGGGCGAGTTCTTCTCGGTGGTCGGTCCGTCCGGTTGCGGCAAGTCGACCCTGCTCGATATTCTCGCCGGCCTGAGCGAGCCGCAAGCCGGCACGGCCGAGTTCGAGGGCAAGCCAATCAGGGGCGTGCCCGATGGTGTCGGCGTCGTCTTCCAGGAGGACGCGTCGTTCCCCTGGCTCAGCGTGCGCGACAATGTCGCTTTCGGTCTAAGACGTGCCGGCGTCGATCCGGCCGAGATTACCCGCCGCGTCGACTATGCCGTCGGCTTCATGGGGCTGAAGGACTTCGCCGGCTCCTATCCCGCCCAGCTCTCCGGCGGCATGCGCCAGCGGGTTTGCATTGCTCGGACCCTGGTCCTGCAGCCCAGATTGATCCTGCTCGACGAGCCTTTCGGCGCGCTCGATCAGCAGACCCGCCTGCTGATGGGCGACGAACTGCTGCGGCTCTGGCGCGAAACCTCCGCCACCGTGCTGCTTATCACCCACGCCCTCGACGAGGCGGCGATGCTGTCGGACCGCGTCGGCGTGATGTCGACAAGGCCCGGCACCTTCATCGATTTCGTCGAGACCGGCTGGGAACGGGACCGCGACAGCCGCGTCGTCTCGACCCCGCATTTCGGCGACATCACCGCCCGGCTCTGGGAAAAGCTGCGCATCGAGGCGCTGAAGATCATGTCGGCCGGAAAGGCCTGAGCCATGTCCGAGAAATGGCTGCGCGTTGCGGTCGTCACCGCGATGATCCTGCTGGTCGAGGCGCTCTGCCGCGTCGACATCATCCCGCGCATGGTGATGATCGCCCCGTCCGAGATGGTGGTCGAGCTCGGCAAGATCCTCGCCTCCGGGCAGTTCTCGGCCGATATCCAGATTACCTTCACCAATATCGCGATCTCGACCGTGCTCTCGGTGCTGCTCGGTTTCGCAGCCGGGGTGATCATCTACTCGCTACCGAGCCTGCGCGATGCGATCGAGCCGCTGCTGGCGAGCTATTACGCCGTCCCGACCTTCGTTTTCTATCCGATCTTCATCACTCTCTTTGGCGTCGGCTCGGCCTCGATCATCGCGATCGCGGTGCTGCTCGCGGTCGTCTCGATGGTCACCGCGACGCTGAGCGGGCTCGACCGCATCCCGCGCGTGCTGCGCAAGACCGGCCAGATCTACCGGATGTCGCGGGTCAAGACCGCGCTGCTGATCGAGCTGCCGGCGGCGATGCCCTATCTCTTCACCGGGGTGAAGCTCTCGGTCGCCTACTCCTTCATCGGCGTCATCGCCTCGGAGTTCATCCTGTCGGGGGCCGGTATCGGCTACGCCATCGCCTATGCCTACAACCTGTTCGAGAACGGGCACATGTACGCGCTGATGCTGCTCGTCCTGATCACCGTGACCGTCGTCAACACCCTCCTCAACATTGTCGATCGGCGCCTCCAGGCGCGCCGGCAGCGGTGACGCCATGACAGCCCTCATGCCAAAGTCCGCCGGCACTCTCCTCGTCCTCCTTGCCATCATCGTTCTCTGGCAGGGGCTGCATCTTCTGGTCGGCGCCTCCTCGCTGGCCTCGCCGGTGCAGACCGTCGCCAAGCTCGGCGCCCTGCTCGCGACCGGCGAATTCTGGCTCAACGTCTCCGAGACGATGCGCGCCTTCGTGGCCGCCTTTGCGATCTCGCTCGCCGGCGGCATCACGCTCGGCATCGTGCTCGGCGTCCGCAAACTCGCCGGCAATGTCGCAGAGCCGATCCTGACGACGCTCTACTCGATCCCCAAGGTCGTGCTCTATCCGCTGGTGCTGCTCTGCTTCGGCCTTGGCATTTCCGCCAAGATCGCCTTCGGCGTGATGCACGGGCTGATCCCGATCACGCTGTTCTCGATGAACGCCATCCGCCAGATGAAGCCGGTCTATCGCCGGACGTCGCAGGTGATGCGGCTCTCAGCCTCGCAGAACGCTTTCACCGTGATCATGCCGGCGATCCTGCCGGAGATCATCTCCGGCGTCAGGCTCGGCTTTTCGCTGACACTGCTCGGCGTGCTGATCGGCGAGATGTTCGCCTCGCAGCGCGGCCTCGGATTCATGCTGACGAGCGCGATCAATATCGGCCAGATCGACACGATCATGGCGATCGCGCTGCTGCTGACCGTCTTCGCGGTCACCTGCAACACCTTGATGATGCGCTTCGACCGGCGTCTGACGCACCGCTAAAGCGCCTTCCGGCGGCTTGCGCCGGCCGTGCCAGTCATGCAGGTTGCGGCTGACTCGTCCCGCTCGCCGCAGCCTGCGCGCCGCATTGGAAAACCCATGAACCTTCATCGTCTCGGCGCCGCTGCCGTTCTCGTCGCTCTGCTGGGCGGCTGCGTCTCGCGCGAGGAGCCTATCGGCGTCTCGGAGCCCGCTCCGGTGCGGACTCGCGTCGTGCGGTCGACGCCGCCGCCGGATGGCGGCACGCTCGATCTTGGCCTGCCTCCGGCCCGTGAGGGTGGGCCGGCCTATGTCCGCTCCGGCATCGGCAGCTCGCCTCGGCAAGGCGAACTTTATGGTGGCGGCACGCTGCCGCAGGGCTTCTGAGGCAGGCCTCAGCGCCATGGCTCCGGAGGCACGAGCGCTGTCCCTTCGTCATGGCCGGGTTTGCCCCGACCATCCACGTCTTCGCTGATCGAGCACAGTGTCCAAGACGTGAATGCTCGCCACAAGGGCGAGCATAACGAACTGAGCGCGTGACGTATCCTCTGTAAGCGGGGGCAGCGCCGCTCAGGTATCGACCGTCGCGTTCAGCGCATTGGCCTGGATGAACTCGCGCCGCGGCTCGACGACATCGCCCATCAGCTTGACGAAGAGATCGTCGGCCTCGTCGTTCTGGTCGTTCTTGACGCGCAGCAGCGAGCGCACGTCGCGGTCGAGCGTCGTCTCCCAGAGCTGGCCGGGGTTCATCTCGCCCAGTCCCTTGTAGCGCTGCAGCGAAACGCCCTTCTTGCCGATGGCGTTGACCGCGTCGAACAGGTCGCTCGGCCCGTTGACGGCATGGTCGTCGCCCTTGCGGCTGAGCACGCCGGGCCGGCCATAGGCCTCCCGCAGCGACACGGCGGCGGCGTCGAGCCTGCGCGCTTCGGCGCTGGCGAGAAGCCCGGAATCGAGCGAGACGACCTGCTTTACGCCGCGCACCAGCCGCGCGAACACGAAGCCGCCATCGGCCGCCTTGCCCTCCCAGCCGCGCTCGATCTCGTCGGAGATCGCATCGAGCCGGCGCGCGACATAGGTCGCGGCCTCGGTGAGCTCGGCCTCGCCGCGCTCGAACTGCGGACGCAAGGCGCCGGCGATGGCGGTCTGCTCGACGACGCGCCGGTCATAGCGCGAATGCAGCTGCGAGAGCGTGTTGCGGATGCTGCGCGCTTCCTCGATCAGGGCGCGCAAATCGGCGCCGCCGCGCTCGCTGCCCTCGCCGGTGCGGAAGACGGCGCCATCGAGCGCGCTGTCGACGAGATAATCCTCGAGGGCGCGCTCGTCCTTGAGATAGGTCTGCGACTTGCCACGCGCCGCCTTGTAGAGCGGTGGCTGGGCGATGAAGAGGTGGCCGCGCTCGATCAGCTCCGGCATCTGCCGGTAGAAGAAGGTCAGCAGCAGGGTACGGATATGGGCGCCGTCCACGTCCGCGTCGGTCATGATGATGATCTTGTGGTAGCGCAGCTTCTCGATGTTGAAGGCGCCCGAATCCTTCTCGTCGCGGCCGATACCGGTGCCGAGCGCGGTGATCAGCGTGCCGACCTGGTCGGAGGACAGCATCTTGTCGAAGCGCGCCCGCTCGACATTGAGGATCTTGCCGCGCAGCGGCAGCACCGCCTGGTATTCGCGGGCCCGGCCCTGCTTGGCCGAGCCGCCGGCCGAGTCACCCTCGACGATGAAGAGCTCGGACTTGGCCGGATCTCTCTCTTGGCAGTCAGCCAATTTGCCTGGGAGAGACGCGATGTCGAGCGCGCCCTTGCGGCGGGTGAGGTCGCGCGCCTTGCGGGCGGCCTCGCGTGCCGCCGCTGCCTCGGCGACCTTGCCGACGATGGTCTTGGCCTCGTTCGGATGCTCTTCGAGCCAGGTCGAGAGCGCCTGGTTGACGACGTTCTCGACCACCGGACGGACTTCCGAGGAGACCAGCTTGTCCTTGGTCTGCGAGGAGAATTTCGGGTCGGGCACCTTGACCGAGACGATCGCGGTCAGACCCTCGCGGCAATCGTCGCCGGTGAGCGAGACCTTCTCCTTCTTCGAGATGCCGGACGTCTCGGCATAGCCCGTGACCTGCCGGGTCAGCGCGGCGCGGAAGCCGGCGAGATGGGTGCCGCCATCCCGCTGCGGGATGTTGTTGGTGAAGCAGAGCACGTTCTCGTGGTAGCTGTCGTTCCACCACAGCGCGACGTCGACGGTGATGCCGTCCTTCTCGTTCGAGAGCATGACGGGCTGGCTGATGATCGGCGTCTTGGCGCGGTCGAGATAGCGCACGAAGGCTTCGACGCCGCCCTCGTACATCAGCTCTTCGCGGACGACCTCGGCATGGCGGGCATCGGTCAGGACGATGCGCACGCCCGAGTTCAGGAAGGCGAGCTCGCGCAGCCGGTGCTCGAGCGTCTTGTAGTCGAACTCGATCATCGTGAAGGTTTCTTGGGAGGGCGTGAACGTCACCTCCGTGCCGCGCTTGTCGCCGGCCGGCCCGACGATCGCGAGCGGGGCAACCGCGTCGCCATGGCGGAACTCCATGAAATGCTCGCTGCCGCCGCGCCAGATCCGCAGCTTCAGCGAGACCGAGAGCGCGTTGACGACCGAGACGCCGACGCCATGCAGACCGCCGGAGACCTTGTAGGAGTTCTGGTCGAACTTACCGCCGGCATGGAGCTGGGTCATGATGACCTCGGCCGCCGAGATGCCTTCCTCGCTGTGGATGGCGGTCGGGATGCCGCGACCATTGTCGGTGACGGTGACCGAGCCTTCGGCGTTCAGCGTCACCGTGACGAGGTCGGCATGGCCGCCGAGCGCCTCGTCGATGGCGTTGTCGACCACCTCATAGACCATGTGGTGCAGGCCCGAGCCGTCATCGGTGTCGCCGATATACATGCCTGGGCGTTTCCGCACCGCGTCCAGGCCCTTGAGAACCTTGATGGAATCGGCGCCATAGGCGGCATCCTCGAGGTCGCGGGCAGCATCGCTCATGGTGGGGTCCTTCGGCGGGCGAGCAGGCGCCCGCGATGATCTTGATTCGTCAGGAGAATATAGGGCTTCAGGATGGCTTTTTCACGTGCGTGCGCGTGCGTACGCGAGAGTGGTGGATTTAGCCAGAAAATGTCGCGATCGCGTCGAGGAAGGTCTCGCCATACTGCGCGAGCTTTCGTTCGCCGACGCCTTCGATGGCGCGCATCTCCTCCAGCCCCAGCGGCCGCTCGCGCGCCATGGCGATCAGTGTCCGATCGGTGAAGATGATATAGGCCGCCACCCCCTCCTCGCGGGCGAGCGTCAGGCGTAGCTGGCGCAGATGCTCGAACAGCGCGGCGGTGTCACCGTCGAGTCCGTCGGCGCGTGCCGCCTCGCGCTGGCCGCGGCGCGAGCGCCGTTCACCCAGGGGGTCGACGCGCAACGCGATCGGCTCGCGGCCGAACAGGATGTCCTCGCCTTTCGCCGTCAGGCAGAAGCCGCCATGCTCGGTGCTGGCCTCGGCGAGCGCGCCGGCGGCGAAGAGCTTTCGCGTCAGCGCCATCCAGGCCCCCTTCGGCTTGTCATTGCCGACGCCGAAGGTCTTCAGCCCGTCATGGTTCTGGCGGCGGATCGCCTCGGTCTGGGTGCCGGTCAGGATGTCGGCGAGATGGCCTGCGCCGAAGCGCTGGCCCGAACGCGCCACCGCAGAAAGCAGCTTGCGTGAATCCAGCGTCGCGTCGGCGAGCTCGGGCGTGGTCGGCCCGCACAGATCGCAGCGGAACGGCGCGTCACCATGCCGGCAGGGCTGCACCGCCTCGCCGAAATAGGACAGCAGCGCCGAGCGCCGGCACAGCGCCGATTCGCACAGGTCGATCATCGCGTTGAGGCGCTTGTGCTCGATGCGGCGGCGCTCCTCGTCGATCTGCTTCTCGTCGATCTGGCGGCGGCGCAGCGCCATGTCGTCGACGCCGTAGAGGGTCAGCGTATCTGCGGGGAGCCCGTCGCGGCCGGCGCGGCCGATTTCCTGGTAGTAGCTTTCGATCGAGCCCGGCATGTCGGCGTGGACGACGAAGCGGACATCGGGCTTGTTGATGCCCATGCCGAAGGCGATCGTGGCGCAGACGACGACGCCATCCTCCTGCAGGAAGATGTCCTGGTTGCGGTTCCGCTCCGCCTGCTCCAGCCCGGCATGATAGGCATAGGCCTTCCAGCCCTTCTCGCTCAGGCCTGCAGCCAGCTTTTCGGTTCGGCTACGCGAGGAGCAGTAGACGATGCCCGAGCCGCCGCGATGGACTTTCAGGAAATCGTCGATCTGCCGACGCGGCTGCTCCTTCGGCGCAAAGGCGAGCTTCAGGTTCGGCCGGTCGAAGGAATGGACGACGAGGTGCGGCGGCGCCGGGAAGAGCTGCTGGGCGATGTCGTCGCGCGTCTGGCGGTCGGCGGTCGCCGTCAGCGCCGTCACCGGGACATCGCCGAGCGCCTCGCGCACCTTCGAGAGCAGCCGGTATTCCGGGCGGAAGTCGTGCCCCCATTGCGAGACGCAATGGGCTTCGTCGATGGCGAGCCTGGTGACGCCGAGGCGGCGCAGGCGGGCGACCAGCCCCTCTCCCGCCAGCCGTTCGGGCGAGACGAAGAGCAGTCTGAGCTCGCCGGCGTTGAGCTTCGCCCAGGCTTCGCTTGCCTCAGCTTCGCTGTTCATCGAGTTGAGCGAGGCGGCGGACACGCCGGCGCGAACCAATTGTCCGACCTGGTCGCGCATCAAGGCGATCAGCGGCGAGACCACCAGCGTCAGCCCGCCGGCGACCAATGCCGGCAGCTGGTAGCACATCGACTTGCCCGAGCCGGTCGGCATCACCGCGAAGACGTCGCGGCCGACGAGCGCGGCCTCGATCACTTCCCATTGCCCGGGCCGGAAATCATCATAGCCGAAGACCGACTTCAGGATCGCGCGGGCTTCTGATTCGCGAGGCGACGACATCGGCCGGATGTGCCGGATTCGCGACGCAAAGGCCAGCCACCGCGCGATTCCGTCCCCGCTTCTCGCAAGCCCGCTTGATCGGTCGTGGCCGGTGCCTCACGCTGCGGCAATTGCCGAGGAGGTTTCCATGCGACTGCTTCTGACGGCCGCCATCTGCTGTCTCGCCGCGGTTGCGCAGGCCCGGCCGCTCGAACGCGAATTGCCGCCGAAGGGGAATGCCTGCTGGGAGCGTAGCTACGATGCCGCTCACCTCGCCAGCCATCCCCGACAGAAGGTGACGCGAATTCGGCTGCTGCACAGCCCGCAGAACTGGCAACCGGGTGAAGGCGGCAGCCTCTACGTCATGCTCTACATCAACCTGCGCGAGCGCGTGAACCCCGGGCAGAGCTTCGACTACCAGCTCAGCGGCTTCTGCAAGGCAGTCGGGCAGGGCTTGCGCTGCGTGCCGGAATGGGAGGCGGGGAGCTGGCGGCTCGAGCGCGGCCCGAACGGGGCGCTCGATATCCGCAATGCCGGCATCACCGCCAATCCGAACCCCTATGATGCCGAGGAGATCGCCGACGATGCGGTCAGCATTCCAGCCAAGCCGGACGACGGGCTCTGGCGCCTGTCGCCGGCCAGCGGGCGGTGCGAGATTGAGTAGCCGGGCTTAAGGGTGAAGCGCCGCCACCTTCACCAGCCGCGCCACCATCTTGTCGCGCATGCCGCGCAGGCGCTTGTCGGTGAAGTCGCCATCCTCGCCATAGGCCTTGTCGGCACCGTTGACCGCCAGCATTTCCGGGATCAGCAGAGCGCCGAAGCCGAGTTCGAGCACGGTGCGTAGCTGTGTCAGGCAGCGATAGGTGCCGAGATTGCCGGCCGAGGCGCCGCCGATCGCGACGACCTTCTCGCGCAGGCCCGGCCCGCCGGAGCGGACGATGCTGATCCAGTCGAGCGCATTCTTCAGCGCCGGCGGATAGCCCGCATTGTATTCGGGGCTGGCGATGAAGAGCCCGTCATGGGCATCGACCAGCGCCGCCAGCGCCTTCGCCTCATCAGGCGGGTCGTTGTCGAACGCGCGCGCGTCGACCAGCGGCAGCGGATAGTCGCCGAGCGAGATCTGCCTCACTTCGGCTCCCGCATCCGCGAGATTCCCCGCGATCAGGGTCGCGAGCCGGGCATTCATCGAGCCTGGGCGCCAGGAGCCGGCGAAGACGAGGATTTTGGGCATGGTTACTCCAACTGCGCGGCCGGAGCGAACGCGCCGGCTTTCTCATCGCGCGATGTCGAAGCGATACGGGCTTTCCGTCAAGCCCGCGCCATCATGGCTTGGCGCGGCGATAGACCCAGACGCGTGCCGGCGGGATATTGCGCAGCACCCAGTCGGAAACCTCAGCCTTGAGGTGGGAGCCCTTGCGCGGCACCGGCGAGATCACCGCATAGGTGAACTGGATGAAGGGCCCGCCGGGGCGCAGCACATTGGCGAAAGCGTCCTGCACCAGCTCGGTACGCTCCGCCGGTGGCTTGTTGAACAGCGGCAGCGAGGACACCACCGCGCTCGCCTTTTCAGTCAAATGCCCGGCGAGCGTCGTCGAGAGCGCATAGGCATCGCCCTCGATGACCGTGGCCTGCGGGAAGCGCCGGCGCAGCAGCTCGCAGAATTCCGGGCTGTATTCGACCAGGATCAGTCTGGACTCGTCGATGCCGCGCGCGATCAGCGCCTCGGTGACCGGGCCGGTGCCGGGGCCGATCTCGACCACCGGTCCCTCGGCCAGCGGATCGACGTAAGACGCCATGCGCTTGGCCAGAAATGGGCTCGATGGTGCGACGGCGCCGGTGCGGCCGGGCGAATCGATCCAGGATTTGAGGAAGCGGGCATCATCGCCGAAACGCGCCTTCGCCTCGTCGGCCGCCTTGCGGACGCGTGACTTGAACTTGTCGGCGGTGTTGCGGACCTCGTCCTCGACCTTGTAGCGCGCCGCAACGACCCGCAATCTCGCTTCGGCGACGCTGTCGACCAGATCGGCAGCGGTCAACCGCACTTCGTGCTCCAGTCGCGCGGCGACTGACGAGCGCCCGAGGCGGGTGGTGCGCAGGCGCTGACCGGAAGCGGAGTGGGCCATCCAGAACCTCAGTTTGGCGACGGAAATGGCCCGCGCCGAAGCGGCGTGACAATACTGTGACGTTACGCCGCTGTCATATGGGGTCAAGAGCAGGCCGAAGCCAGCGATTTCTCAAGCGGCCCGCGGAGCGGGCGCTCAGATCAGCGGGCGCGGCTGCAATTCGCTCTCGAAGAGCAGCGCCATGCGTTCGGTCAGCCGGGGATTATGAACCGTGAGGCGGCCACGTTCGAGCGAGAACATCCCGGCTTTTCGTAACTTTGCCCAGGTCTTGCTGGTGTGGACGAGTGACAGGCCCAGCGCGTCGGCGAGCTGCTGCTGGGTCAGCGGGAAGGCGAAGCTGTTCTCGGCGACGAGACCGAGCGTCTCGGCCCGGCGATAGAGCGAGATCACCAGCGCGGCGATCCGCTCCTGGGCGCTGCGCTGGCCGACCGAGGTCAGGTTCTCGTCGATCAGACTCTCCTCGCGTGATCCGAGCCAGGCGAGCTCATAGGCCAATGCCGGCATCCGCCCGAAGAATTCATAGGTCCGCCGGCGCGGGAAGACACAGAGCTCGACGTCCGTCAGCGCCTCGATGCCGTGCTGGGCGGCGCTCAACAGTGAAGCCTGCAGGCCGACGAGATCGCCGGGCAGAAGAAAGTTGAGGATCTGCCGGCGCCCGTCCGGCAGCGATTTGTAGCGGAAGGCCCAGCCGGAGAAGAGCGTGTAGAGCTCGGCATCCTCCTGCCCGGGGTGGATGATGTCGGCGCCGGCCGGCAATTGGCGATGGTCGAGCTTCATTGTCTGGATGAAGCGGATTTCCTCGTCGGACTTGTCCTTGAAGGCCGGCTTCAGCCGCAGCGGACAGGCAAGACAGGACGGGCTGCGGTGATTGCGATGATTGCTCGATGCGACGATCACGCCGGGCTCCCTCGCCCGCCCGGAACTCATGGCGAACGCTTGCGTTTTCTGTGTGGCGCGAAAGCTGCGGCTTAGCAATCGCGCCTGTCTCGGCACACCCGACCGGCTCTGGAGGCCATTGCATGAAACCACCCGCCTCCGGGTTGCGGCGCTCACGCCTGCGCCAGTTCTTTCGCGTGGCCCGGCGCTTCTGGACCGGAAAGAGTCGGCTGCGCGCCTGGGGCCTCACCCTCGCGGTGCTGCTATTCGTCGCTGCCCAGCTTGGTGCCGCGGTCGGCGTCAACAGCTGGAACCGGCTGTTCTTCGACGCGCTGGAGAAGCGCGACCTCGACAAGGTCTGGGCGGCGATCGGCTGGCTGCCATTGATCGTCGCGGCGTCGGCGGCATCGTTGTCCTGCCTGGTGATCAGCCGGATGCTGCTGCAGATGCGCTGGCGGGAATGGCTGACCTATCGCCTCGCCGGCTGGTGGATCGCCGACCAGCGCTATTACCGGATGCAGTTCGTTGCGCCCGACCAGAGCGCACCGGAATACCGCATCGCCGAGGATGTCCGCCTCGCCATCGAGCCGCTGGTTGAGTTCGCGATCGGACTGCTCAGTGCCTTTGTCACGGCGGTGACCTTTGCCGCGATTCTCTGGCAGGTCGCCGGCACCGCGCACTTCACCCTCGGCGGAACCGAGGTCGTGATACCCAGCTATATGGCGCTCGCTGCGATCGTCTATGCGGTCATCGCTTCGCTCGCGGCCTATTTCGCCGGTCGGCCTTTGGTGCCGCGCATCGCCGCTAAGAACGAGGCGGAGGCGCAGTTCCGCGCCGAGATGACGCGGCTGCGCGAGAACGCCGAGAGCATCGCCCTGATCAAGGGCGATGCCGACGAGCGCGATTCCGTCGGCGAGAACTATGGCCGGATCGTCGCTGCCTGGCTGAAGGTGATCCGACAGCAGGCTGTCATCGCGATCGTGCTCAACACCAACGGCGCGCTCTTTCCGATCGTGCCGCTGCTGCTGATCGCGCCGAAATACCTGTCGGGCGAGATCACGCTCGGCGCGGTCATGCAAGTCGTCGCCGCCTTCAGTGCCGTGCAGACGGCGTTGATCTGGTTCGTCGACAATTTCGTCCGGCTGGCGGAATGGTTTGCCTCGGTGACCCGCGTCGACGAGCTGGCCGAGGCGCTGGAGGCGCTCGATGTTGGCGCGATCATGGAAGGCGAGACCCAGATCGAACTGGGGGAAAGCGAGGATGGTGGCATCCACATCGCCGATCTTTCGATCGCTCACAGCAATGGACGGATCGTCATCGCCGATGCGTCGGTGGTGATTGCGGCTGGCGAGAAGGTGCTGATCGCCGGCGAGAGCGGTACGGGCAAAAGCACCTTGATCCGGGCGATCGCCGGCCTCTGGCCCTGGGGCTCGGGCTCGATCAAGCTGCCACCGGGCAAGCGCATCGCCTTTGTGCCGCAGAAGCCCTATCTGCCGATCGGCACGCTGCGTGACGTGATGCTCTATCCGGAAGCCGAGAGCCGCGTCGACGACGAAGCGGTCAGAGATGCGCTGAAACGCTGCGGTCTCGCCTCGCTCGGCCGACGGCTCGACGAGGAGGAGCGTTGGGACCAGACCTTGTCTGGCGGCGAGCGTCAGCGCGTCGCCTTCGCGCGGCTGCTGATCCAGAAGCCCGACATCATCATCATGGACGAGGCGACCTCGGCACTCGACGAGGCCAGCCAGGACTCGCTGCTCGGGCTGATCGAGAGCGAGCTTTCCTATGCGACGATCATCAGCGTCGGGCATCGGCCCGGCCTCGAGGATTTCCACGAACGCAAGATCACCTTCGAGAAGCGCGAGGCTGGCGCGCATCTGACCACGAAGCGCCTGACGAGGTCGCTCTGGCGACTGTTCCGCCGCCGCGAGGCCGCCAACGACCAGCCGGCAGGCTGAAAAAGAATCGGGATGGCTGCGAAATCTGGGCAAACCGGAACAAATCCTCGCCGAACGGGTTGAGAAGCCGTCCCCGCCTTTATGGGCGACCACACGAACGGGAGAGCGAAGATGACCACCGCCAGCCTTGCCCCCCTCAAGCGCGCTGCCACCTTCTTCGGCGGCATGGCCTTGGTCGTGACGGCACTCACCATGGGCGCCTCGATCCAGAACGGCTTTGGCGAGAGCTCGGAAGCGGTCGCCCAGGCCAAGCTCCAGCGCGGCGCTCCGGCCGACGTCCAGTTTGCGGCGGTCAACCCGGCCGAGATGCGCCGTGACTTCGCCCACCGGGTCGTGCCGACCTCGCAGCGTGAGGCCAGCCTCAAGGGCAACACCATCCTGCGGTGATCCGAGCCTCTGGCGGAACCGATCCGCCGCTCGCGCGTAGTTGATGCGCCTGACCAGCAAAGCCGCCGCGAGGCGGCTTTTTGCTGTACGGAAAGATCGAGGCCGGCTGGGGACGAATATGTATCTGCGCATTCGCCACGCGACGACCTATCGCTATGCGCAGCCGGTTCGGTTCGGCCCGCATCGGCTGATGCTGCGTCCGCGCGATTCCTTCGATCTGCGCGTGATCGACACCGCGATCACGATTTCACCGCAAGCCAATCTGCGCTGGATGCACGATGCCTATGGCAACCCGGTCGCCATGGCGACGTTCGCCGGCAGCTCCGACACGCTCGATGTCGTCAGCGAGCTCGTTGTCCAGCGCTTCGGTTCGGCCTTGCCACGCAGCAGAGTGGAGCCTGACATCGAGAGCTCGGAAGTGAGCTATACGCCGGCCGAGCGCGCGGTGCTCCAGCCCTATCTCGATCTGGCCGCAGCTGACCCCAACGGCGCTCTCGATGCCTGGTTGCAGGAGTTCAGGGCGCGGCTGAACGGCGGCCATCTGCTGCGGGCGCTGGCGCATGAGATCAGCACCGGCCTGACCTATGCCGTCCGCTATGACGAGGGCACCCAGCACCCGCTCGACACGCTGCAGATGGCGGCGGGCTCCTGCCGAGACTATGCGTGGCTGTTCATCGAGCTGGCGCGCCGGCTCGGCTTCGCCGCCCGCTTCGTCACCGGCTACATCCACGACCGTTCTCCGGCGAGCGGGGCGCTGGCCTCCGTGGTCGGGCTGACCCATGCCTGGGCCGATGTCTTCATTCCCAATGACGGCTGGGTCGAGTTCGATCCGACCAACGACCTCGTGGCCGACCGGCAATTGCTGCGCGTCGCGGTGGCGCGAGTGCCGGAGGATGCCTCGCCGATCTCCGGCAGCTATGTCGGCCCGGCCGGGGCTTTCATCGGGCTCAGCGTCGGGGTGGCGATCACGCCGGCCGAAGGACTGAGCTGAGCCGCGTCGCCTTGGTGCTGAATGCTGTGGCCGAGGCCGAGCCGCCAGACGCCCAGGCTCCGGCCTTCAGGCGGGCTGATCTCGACCGCCTCGATCTGCATCAGCAGCCCGGCGAACAGGCGCGGCGGTGCGATCCGCGGAGCATCGCGATCCGTCGTGATCGCGATGTCGATGAGGTTCGCTCCGGCATGCGTCACGGCAAGGTCGATGCCGATGCCGGGAGCGGCCCGCAGCGCGCGGGTGACCACATCGACGATTAGGAAGCCGAGCGGGATGATCCGGTCGATCGGCAGGGCGGCTTCCGTCTCGATCCGGCTCTCCAATCGCTGCGTCCGGGCAAGGATCAGGCTCGAGATCATCGCGACGACGTCATCGAGGAAGAGGTCGATCCGCACCGGCTGCATCTCGCCGTCGGCGAGGGTGAAGCGATAGGCCGCCGACAGCACATGGACGCGGCATTCCGCATCCGAGAGCGCCATGCGCGCCTCGCCCTGATGGTCACGCTTGGTTAGGCCGATGTAGCTCTGCACGACCTGCAGGCTGTTCTTGACCCGATGATGCAGCTCGCGGACCAGGAAACGGTTGTCGTCGAGCGCGAGCCTGAGCTTGCTCTGGCGTACCTCCTGCTCGTCGACCATCGTGTTGAACGCTTCGGCGACGCTGCGAATATCGCGCGGCATCTCGTCCGAGAGCGGGACGCGGGCACTGGCCGAGCTGGATCTCGCCCGGGCAGTCGCTTCGATGCCGCGCAACCAGCGCACGCAATGCTGGTCGATCGCCTTCATGTAGACCAGCCCGAGCAAGGCGAGGGTCAGCAACGGCGCCAGCAGCAAGGTATAGAATAGGGTGGTTGCGGCTTGCTCTGCCCTACCGTCAAAGCTCACGACGACGTAGAGATTCGGTTCGGCCACCATGCGGGCGGCGTAGGCCCGGCCTGACCCGGCCCGGCTCGATGACGTCCAAAGCGCTGCCTGCTCCGGCACTGTCTCAGCCTTCGGAAGCCATGATGCATCGGCCTGCGCGCCGCCGCGCGCCACTACGACCTCGCCGCCCCTTCGGACCAGCGCCGCCATCATGCCGGCATCGCCGCTGCCGAGATCGAAGACGTCGTCGAGCGGGTCCGGCTTGGTCAGCAGGAGGGCATCGCCCTCGTCGAACTGGGTGTAGATGGCCAGATAGGAGCGGCCAGCGATGGTGACCTGATCATAGTGGGCCTTTGCGAATTCAGTGCCACCCCAGAGCTTGATCGGCGGATGGGTGGCGAGTTGGCTGGCGATCGCGGTGAGCTCGCTGTGGGCAATGCTGCTGCCAAGCCCGCCGAGGCAATCCGGCCGGCCGGGAACGCGCAGCAGCAGCGCCTCGTAGCCCGAAACCGCGGCAATCGCCCTCTCGGCGATCCGGTCGCAACTGTCCGAGGGCGGTGGCATGGCGCGTATCGCGGTAGCGCTGGTGACCAGCGAACGCAGCGCGCCGCGATACCAGACGCGGGTGCGCACGGCGAAATCATCCGCCGCCCGCGTGTGCGACGTCTGGATCGCCTCGAAGACAGTCCGGTAGGTCGCAACCGCCGCCGCCGCCGTGAGGCAGGCTATCGGCAGGACGATCGCGACCATCAGCGCCAGCAGGCGGCCACGGACCGTCCTGAACAGTGAGAGCGCCATCAGCTGCTGACGGTTTCAGGCCCGGCGCGCTGGACGGCTGCGGTGATCCGGCGATCGGGGCCGAGATCATCGACGCCGCCAATGGACAAAAGCTCCGCCAGCTTGGCGCGCGCCCGGTTGACGCGACTCTTGATCGTGCCGATGGCGACGCCGCAGATCTCGGCCGTCTCCTCGTAGGAAAGCCCGGTGGCGCCGACCATGATCAGCACCTCGCGCTGTTCCTCGGGCAGCTTTGCCAGCGCCTTGCGGAAATCGGCGAGGTCGAGATGGCTCTCCTGGTTGCCATGGGTGGCGAGCCGGTCGGCATAGGTGCCGTCGCTGTCCTGCACCTCGCGTCCGCGCTTGCGATAGAGCGAATAATAGGTGTTGCGCAGGATGGTGAAGAGCCAGGCCCGCAGGCTCGTGCCGGGCTGGAACTTTTCGGCGTTGCCCCAGGCCTTGAGCAGCGTGTCCTGAACCAGATCATCGGCGAGCTGCATCGATCCTGACAGTGACGCCGCGAAAGCGCGCAGGTTCGGGATTTCGGCGATCAGCCCGTCTTTGAAATCAGCTGCGCTCATTGGCACCATCCTCGGTGCTCAGGCGCTGCTCGGTCGCCTCGAGCTGGGCCAGCAAGACCAGGAACCGATCCGGGATCGGCGCCGTGACGAGGTCTTCGTAATGCGCCTTGAGAGATCGGCCGATCGATTCTTGCACCCTCGGATCGAGCACCACGTCTTCGTCGATTTCGGCTCGGGCCGCTTCGGGCGGATCGGCATTCATCAGATTCATGATCCCTCGCTCCATCGGCGCGCCGACATTCCGTCGATCACGCCTGTCCACGCGTCGCACGCCCGTTGACACGCTTGCACGCGACTGCCCCGAAACGCACTTCATTCGGCCCAATAACGAGGGCGAATGAAAAAGGTTCCGCCGGGAACAAAAAATATTTTTCTTGTCATAACAGTGACTTGGGTGTTTTTCTCCAGCAACTTTGTCTAGAGCCGGATCCGATCAAGCTGGAACAGCCCGATCGGTGAATCCGTCTCTCACTTTTGGTTGGAGCGCCGTCCAATCAGCTTCAGTGCAAGCTGATTGGAACGGGCTTCGGGGGATAGCATGATGTCGATCGCCACTGAAATCGCGCCGCATTTGCCTTATTTGCGCCGTTTCGCCCGGGCGTTGAGCGGCACCCAGGCGAGCGGCGACGCCTATGTCGTTGCGACGCTGGAAGCGCTGATCGCCGATCCCGGCACCTTCCCACGCGAGTTCGAGCCTCGAGTCGGCCTTTACCGTCTGTTCCTGCAGATGTGGTCGTCCGTGGGGCTCAACACGCAGGCCGGGGTGCCGGCGGCCGAACGCTCTGCCGCAGAGCGCAATCTCGATGGGCTGACGCCGCGCTCGCGCCAGGCCTTCCTGCTGCGGACGGTCGAAGGGTTCCCGATCGAGGAGGTCGCCCAGATCATGAATGTCACGACGGGAGACGCCGCCGGTCTCGTGCAGTCCGCCGGCCAGGAAATCGCCGAGCAGGTCGCCACAGACGTGCTGATCATCGAGGACGAGCCGATCATCGCCCTCGACATCGAGACCATGGTCGAGGAGCTCGGCCACAGGGTCATCGGTGTCGCCAGGACGCATCGCGAGGCGATCGCGCTGGTTGCCAAGAAGCGGCCCGGCCTGGTGCTTGCCGATATCCAGCTGGCGGATGGCAGTTCCGGCCTTGAGGCGGTCAATGAGATCCTCGAAGCGATCGAGGTGCCGGTGATTTTCATCACTGCCTATCCGGAGCGCTTGCTGACCGGGGATCGGCCGGAACCGGCCTTCCTGATCACCAAGCCGTTCCAGCCCGAAGCCGTGAAGGCTGCGATCAGTCAGGCGCTGTTCTTCGACCGCCGCGCCGGTCGCAAGGCCGCCTGACACAGGCCCGGTGACTGGGAACAAACCGGCCGTCCCTCGCGTTGCCCCGGCCCGGGCGGTGCGAAGGAGATCGGTCATGTCCATGCCTCTGCTGGCAGCGCTGATTGTCGCAGCCTCCCTGACGGTTATGTTCGCGGCCGTCGGCTGACGGCATGCGAAAGCGCTCGTTCGTCAGGCAGGGCGGCTATGCAGTCGTGATCGCGGTGGCCGGGCTTGCCGGCGTCTGTCTCGCCGGGGGCCGTGAGTCTCGTCCGGCAAACACGCTTCTGCCCCCGCCGCGACCCGCCTCTTTACCGACTGCAGCTCCGATACCCACTCCGGCGCCGCCAGCTGCGCCGGTCAATGCCGAATCTGCCGCTGTTACAGAAGGCAGCGGTTGCCTCCGGATTCTGACCGGCGTGGTCGGAAACCAGATTCGCCCGGCAACGCCGGCCGCAAAACCGGAAACGGAGGATTGCCGGGTGGTCGATCCGGTCGTGGTCGAAGCGCTTGCGGTCCGCAGCCCGTCGGGACCGGCGCAGGTCAGGCTGCTTCCCCCACCGACAGTGAGCTGCGAGCTGGCGCGTGCGGTTTCGCTCTGGCTCGACACGAGCCTGCAACCTCTGGCGCGTGGGGCGTTCACGCGCGAGCTGACGGCACTTCGCGTCGGCGGTGGGCATGAGTGCCGCAGGCGCAATCGCCAGACGCAAGGTCAGCTGAGCGAGCACGCCACGGGACGGGCGCTCGACATCTTTGCCTTCCAGATCGGCGATGAGAAGCAGGGCGGAACGGCGGTGTCAGTCGAGCGACCCAACGGTCTGGAGCAGGTACGCTTCCTGGATGCGGTGCGCCAATCGGCCTGCGGCGCTTTCATGACGGTCCTTGGCCCCGGCTCGGACGCAGCCCACGCCAACCATCTGCATGTCGATATTCAGCAGCGCAGGGCGGCGTCGAGCCGCTTCTGCCAATGATCTCGGCTCGGCCCTATGACACGATCGTGAAGATGCTGTCCGGCACGTCGGACTGCGCGGCCACCGGCGGCGGGCACTTGCCGCTCGACCAGCTCTCACGCCGGCGCGCGAGCTCCGCCAGCGCCGAATCATGATCGAAACCCTCGCGCAGAAGTTGTTCGAGGTCCCAGAATGGCGGAAGATCGCGCGCCAGGGTAGGCGTTGGGAATATCCGCACCGGGTAGGTCCGTCCTTGCTTTGGCATGTGCGCGTCCACTGTTCTGTTCCCGTCAACGCAAGCACCGGATTGAGGTTCCGGATTATTTGGGAACTATGGAGCGATTGGGGCGCTTTGGTGCGGTTTCGAGGCGCGGCGCGGATGGTAGAACCGGGCCGGGTCGAGGGCGAGATGCTTCCGGGACAGGGCGCAGGAGAGAGTGAATGAGACGTTTGATAGGTATGACCCTCCTGGCCGCCGGCTCAAGCCTCTTCGCGGCTACGGCCCTGGCGCAGAGCGGTGCGCCGGCCGGGCGCCTGACCTGCACGATCGGCGCGGGGCTTGCGCAGGCCGTCGCGACCCAGAAGCCGCTCGACTGCCGCTTCCGGCCGCGGCGCGGGCCCCTGCAGACTTATTCGGGTGTGATTCGCGGCTTCGCGCTCGACGCCAGGACGGTCGGGCGCAGCCTGCTCGCCTGGCGGGTCTACGGTCCCTATGCGCGTGCGCCGCTCGGCGTCCTCAACGGCCCCTATGCCCGCAAGCAGGGCGAGGTCGCGCTGACCGGCAGCGTCGACAACGATGTCCGGCTGGTGCCCCGGAGTCTGCCGCTGCAGCGCGGTGCCAATGTCGCGCTCGGCGTCACCGCCTTCGAGCTCAATCTGGTCCAGTCGCCGCGCAAGCGCTGAACTCGGATACTTACACTTTCCTAACCATATTGAACCAATTTGAATTGAATTTGAAGAGTTTACAGCGGAGAATCCGACCCAGAGCGGAACAAGGCTGATCGAGCAGGCGTTCATGAAGCTCACAAGCAGGTAAATCAGCTTGGGGCGTATCGTGAAATTAGAAGGTTATCTGGGGCTCATGTCCGGTATTAGGATCCTCATCGTCGAGGACGATCCCTTTATCGCGATGGATATCGAGAGCGCCGTGAGCGAGGAGCTTGGCGACGCTGCCGAGCTGATCGTGGTCGAATCGGTGTCGCAGGCGCGACGCGCCGCCGATCTGCCGCTCTCCTGTGCTCTGCTCGACATCGACGTCATCGGCGGCAAGACCTTCGCATTCGCCGCCAGTCTGCGCGCCAGGGGAACGCCGCTGGCGTTCGTTTCAGGCTCGGCGCCGAGCGAGGTGCCGCCCGAGCTGCGTGACGTCCGCTTCGTGCGCAAGCCCTTCTCCGCCGGCGAACTCGGTCGCTTCGTCTCCAAGGTCGTGAACAAGGCCTGAGGCTGGCCGGTTACTCCGCAGCCTCCTCCTCGACCAGCTGCTCCCGTTTCGGGAAGGTGACGGCGACGCGCGTGCCGGGGGGCGTGGCGGCGTCCGAGGAGAGTGGTGTGACCTCCATTGTCGCCCGCATGCTGCGCAACAGGGCGTTGATCACCGACTTGCCCAGCCCGGCCGTCGCCTGATCCTCAGGCATTCCAACGCCGTCATCCTCGACCGAGAGGACCAGATCGTCTTCGGGCGTGCGGCCGAGGCGGATCGTGATCTTTCCCGCAGCACCATCTGGAAAGGCGTGCTTGATCGCGTTGGTCACCAGCTCGTTGATGACAACGACGAAGGAGACGGCGTCGCGGCCCGGCAGTCGAATCGCATCCATCGCCAGTTCGATCTCGATCGGTCGGCCTTCCGCGGCCTTGCCGATCTCGGCCAGCAAGTCTTCCAGATAGGGCTGGGCCTCGATCTCGTCGGCCTCGATGTCGAGCCGCAGGCGGCGTTGCCCGGCCGCGATTGCCTGGATGCGGGACTGCGCCTGGGCGAGCGCCTGCTTGACCGCCGGCTCGCGCGTCTGCCGGCTCTGGACATTGAGGAGTGCTGAGACCATCGCCAGATTGTTGCCGACGCGATGATTGACGTCACGCAACAGCGCCTCGATGCGCAGCCGTTCGTTCTCAAGCTGGAGCGTCCGTTCGCTGACCTTCCGCTCCAGCTCGGCGTTCGAGCTGGAGAGCGAGACGGCACGGCGATGCCGAACCCGCAATTGCAGCCAGGCCGCGAAGCACAGACCGGCGAGAGCGACCAGGATGCCGACGCTGGCCAGGACGCGGCGCCGGGCCTCGCGGCGGCTGCTGGCGTTCAGGCGAAGGTTCTCTTCGAGCTGGATCGCGCTCACGACCTCGCGCAGCTCCTGGGTGAGCCGGTTTCCGGTACCCTGCGCGACGAGTGCGATGGCGTCACTGCGCTGACCGCGCCGCACCAGCGCGATCGTCTCGGCCATTTCGCCGAGCTTCCTGGTCGTAATGGCGCGGGCACGCTGGAGGCGCTCCAGCTGCGTCGGGCTATAGGCCACGAGCTGCTCGATCTGGTCGAGGCTCGGCAGCAGCTCCGCCCGTCTTTCATTGTAGGGATCGAGATAATGCTCGTCGCCGACGAGCATGAAGCCACGCTGCCCGGTTTCCGCGTCGAGCAGGTTGCCGAGGAAGCGTTCGCTGCGTTCACGGATGTCAATCGAGCGCGCGACCAGCCGCGAGGCCTCGTCGGCCTGCATGTTGATCCAGGTGGCGATGAGCACGGCAGCCGTGACCACGGCGATCGCGATCGCCGCCGAGGATGCGGTGTAGAGGCGCGCACCGAGCAAGGGGAGTCCCGGTAACAGCCAGCGTTGACGGAGCTTCAGCTGGGCATTCATTAATGCCTTGAATAGACGCTGAAGATCGATCGCCAAAGGTAAAAAGACAGGTCGCAGTGAAGCGGCCGCGATAAAGGCCGCCGCTTCAAGCCAGATACGCCTTATTTTTCAGCGTCATCGCCCTGTGCAAACTGCCGGCCCAGAATGAGCCCGAGCAGGACGACGCCGCCGACGAGCCCTGCGCGCCAGCCGAGCTTGCGACTGCCGACCAGCGATGCGGCGAGTGGGGCGGCCGCGACGGCGGCAGCCAGGCGTCGATCCGGGCGCGGCCGGCTCTTCACATAAAGCGCGATCCCGAGCATGAGCAGCGAAGCAGCGAGCAGCCCGCCGGCGATCGACAGGCTGGCGGTGATCGCCCCGTAATGCAGCGTCAGCACCGTATGCAGCGCGTTGAGTGCATAACCGACCGCAGCAGCGGCGAGCACGCTGGCCAGCAGATAGAGCACGATAACCGTCACGTTGCGGCGGACGGCGCCGCCGATCTCGCGCGTGACCAGACCGGTCAGCCCTCCCAGCATGGCCTTAGCGCGCCGAGAGGAAGCCGACGAACAGCCCGACCGCGGCCGCCAGTCCGAGCGCCCGCAAGGGCCGCTCGCGGATCTCACGGATGATCAGCTCTTCCAGGTCGCCAGCCTGCTCGCGGGCGATTTCGACCATGCGGTCGGTATCGACGCCAACTGATTTCAGCTTGCTGCTGACGGTCGCGGCTAGGTCTTCGGCTCCGCGCGTCAGGCTGGCCTCGATCTCCTCGGCCTCGTCCTTGACGCGACGGCCGGCGCGGCGGGCACGCTCGGTCGTGTCGGAGGCGGCGTCAGCCACTTCGTCCTTGGCGCGTTTGACCGAGGCCGCGGCCTGTCGCTTCGCAGTGGTGCTGGTGGCGGCCATCAAACGGCTCCCTTGGTGTTGGAATGGTGACGATGCCATGCGTACCGACATGGCGCAAAGTTCAACGCACGAGCGCCGGGGCAGTTCCGGCCTCGCTGACCGGCGCGGCCTCTCTCGCGGCCTGTTCGGCCTCCTGCTGCGCTTTCCGATAGTTGGCGAACTCCTCGCGGGCGACGAGAGCCACGAGCAGGATCGGTGTCGAGAGTACCGCGCCAACCGGGCCCCACAGCCAGAGCCAGAAGACGAAGGAGATGAAGACCAGGAAGGGCGAGATCGTCAGCCGCCGCCCTACGAAGACCGGCGTCACCGCATTGCCCTCGATGAGGTGGACGACGAAGTAGGCCATGGCTGGCCAGGCCGCGACCAGCAGCGAGGAGGGCGACAGCAGCCCGGCGGCGAAGAACGCGACCGTGACCATGATCGGCCCGATGAAAGCGAGATAATTCAGGAAGAAGGCCAGCGCCCCCCAGAAGACCGGGTAGGGCAGGCCCGCCCACCAGGCGATCGCCATCGAGATCACGCCCATGCCGAGGTTGATCAGCGTCACCAGGCCGAAATAGCGGGCCGTGCGGGTCTCGATCTCTTGGAAGAAGCTGCCAGCCGATTTGCGTGCGCCGCGGCCGAGGCAGAACCGCAGGGTGCGGGCCTTGAGATGGCGCCGCGTCGCCAGCCAGAAATAGACGGTCGCGACGAAGATCAGGAGCCCGCCAGCTGCAGCGGTCGAGGAGACCGCGATCGAGACCAAAGGGTTGCCCTCGGAAACGCTGACTTTGGCGCCGTCACCGCCGGCGATATCGCCGGCCATCCGCTTGAACTCTTCCATGAAGGCGAAGACGCCGACGAGCTTGAGCTTCAGCGCAAACAGCATCTTCGGAAATTGATCGCTCCAGGCGGCGATCGGCACGGTCAATGTGCCGATCAAGAGCAGCAGCAGCAGCACGCCGGAGAGGACAACCAGCGCCGCGGCGAGATGCTGCGGCAGGCCGCGCCGGACCATCCAATCGACCGGCGGGCCGAGCACGAGGCCGAAGATCACCCCGGCCGTCACCGGCAGCGCGATGACGCGCGTCAGGTGGAGCGAGGCGGTGGCGAGGATGACGAAGATGCCGACGATGCAGTAGCGGACGATGAGATCATGGTCCTGCGGCGTGATCTCGCTGGAGGAGGTTTCCTCGACCTCCGGCTCGGCCATGTAGCGCGGAAACGGCTTCCAGGCGGATGCGTTGAGCATATCGGCGAATCCAGCGCGCAAATGGCGCCCCCCGGCGCACTTCGCCTGCTCAACGCGGTGGTTGCGGCGAAGGTTCCGGAGGTCTGAAGCTGGCTCTCAGTGCGCCTCGTCCCAGTTGTCAGCGGCGCGCGCATCGACGACGAGCGGCACCCTGAGCGCGACCGCCGGCTGCGGCGCCTCGACCATCACCCTGCGGATCACCGGCAGCGCCGCCTCGACCTGCGCCTCCGGCACCTCGAAGACGAGTTCGTCATGCACTTGCAGCAGCATGCGCGCGTCGAGCTTGGCTTCCGCGAGCGCGTCTTCCATCCGGATCATGGCGCGGCGGATGATGTCGGAGGCCGAGCCCTGGATTGGCGCGTTGATCGCCTGGCGCTCGACGAAGGCGCGCTCGGACGGGTTCTTCGAAGCGACCGCCGGGAAATGGCAGACGCGGCCGAAGATCGTCTCGACCGCGCCCTTGGCGCGCACCGTGGTGCGGGCCTGGTCCATATAGTCGCGGATGCCGGGGAAGCGTTCGAAGTATTTGCGGATATAGGCGCTGGCTTCCTCGCGCGAGATGCCGAGCTGGTTGGCGAGGCCGAAGGCCGAGATGCCGTAGATGATGCCGAAATTGATCGCCTTGGCGCGCCGGCGCACCTCGCTCGGCATGCCGGCGACGGGGACGCCGAACATCTCGGACGCCGTCATCGCATGGATGTCGACGCTATCGGCGAAGGCCTGCCGGAGCTGCGGGATATCGGCGATATGGGCAAGGATGCGCAGTTCGATCTGGCTGTAGTCGGCCGAGACCAGCTTGTGGCCCTTCTCGGCGACGAAGGCGGTCCTGATCTTGCGGCCGGCCTCGGTGCGGATCGGGATGTTCTGCAGGTTCGGCTCGGAGGACGACAGCCGCCCGGTCGTCGTCGCCGCCAGGGCATAGGAGGTGTGGACCCGGTGGGTCTGCGGGTTCACGTAAGTTGGCAGCGAGTCGGTATAGGTCGATTTCAGCTTGGCGAGCTGGCGCCAATCGAGGATGCGGGCCGGCAGCTCATGGCCCTGCTCGGCCAGCTCCTCGAGCACGCCGGCGCCGGTCGCCCATTGTCCGGTCGCGGTCTTCTTGGCGCCGGACAGGCCCATCTTGCCGAACAGGATGTCGCCGAGCTGCTTGGGGCTGCCGATCGTGAACTTCTCGCCGGCGAGCGTGTGGATCTCGTCCTCCAGCCGCGCCAGCGACTGGGCGAACTCGCCCGAGAGCCGCGACAGGATCTGGCGGTCGATCGAAATGCCACGACGCTCCATCCGCACCAGAACCGGCACGAGCGGGCGTTCCAGCGTCTCGTAGATCGTGGTCTTGCGCTCGGATACCAGCCGCGGTTTCAGCGCGAGCCAGAGCCGCAAGGTGACGTCGGCATCCTCGGCGGCATAGGCGGTCGCCCGGTCGAGCGGCACCTTGTCGAAGGTGACCTGGCTCTTGCCGGAGCCAGCGACCTCCGAATAGGCGATCGGCTTGTGGCCGAGATGGGTCTCCGAGAGCCGGTCCATACCATGGCTGCCATTGCCGGCATCGAGCGCATAGGAGACCAGCATGGTGTCGTCGAAGGGCGCGACGTCGAGCCCGTGCCGGTTGAACACGGCGATGTCGTATTTGAGGTTCTGGCCGATCTTCAGCACGCCGGGATCGATAAGCAGCTGCTTCAGCTCGGCCAGTGCCTGGTCGAGAGGGATCTGGCCTTCGAGCAGGCCGGAATCGAACAGACCGTCGCCGGTGCGATGCTGCAGCGGGATATAGCAGGCCTTGCCCGGTGCGACCGCGAGCGAAATCCCGATCAGGTCGGCCTGCATCACGTCGAGCGAGTTGGTCTCGGTATCGAGCGCGACGAAACCCGCCTCATAAGCCCAGCCGATCCAACGCGAGAGATCGGCGAGGGTGCGCACGCATTCGTAAGCCGCGTGATCGATCTTGACCGCGAGCGCTGCGTCCTTGCGGGCAGCGGCGAGATCGGAGGGCCGCAGCCAGCCATCGGCTGGAGCGGATGCCGTCGGCACGGCGCCGTTCGCGACGGGAACAGCCGTGGCGGTCTCGCCCGTCCCTGCGATCGGAGCATCGATCTCGGCATAGAGCGCCTTCAGCGCAGCGGCGCGGGCGCCGCCCGGGGCGAGATCGGGATCGGCATCGATTGCTGCGGCGTCGGCCTCATAGGCCTCGGCCGCGCGCTTGGTGATGGTGGTGAACTCCATCGCCTTGAGGAAGGCGATGAGTTTTGCCGGATCGGGCTGGTTCAGCGTGAGGTCGCCGAGCGGCGTTTCGACCGCGACGTCCTCGACCAGCGTCACGAGCTTATGCGAGATGCGGACCTTCTCGATCACCTCGGGATTGGTCAGCGTCTCCCGGCGCTTGGGCTGTTTGATCTCGCCGGCGCGCTTCAACAGCGTTTCGAGGTCGCCATATTCGCCGATCAATTGCGCCGCCGTCTTGATGCCGATGCCGGGCGCGCCCGGGACATTGTCGGTTGCATCGCCCGCCAGCGCCTGGACATCGGTGACCTTGTCCGGCGTGACGCCGAAATACTCGACCACCTCGGGCTCGCCGATGCGCCGCTCCGGCCGGAAGCCGACGCCCTTCTTGGCGTCGCCCGAAGCCGGGTCGTACATCGCGACGCCCGGCCGCACGAGCTGCATCAGATCCTTGTCGGCCGAGACGATCAGCACGTCGGCGCCGGCCTCGCGCGCCTGCCTGGCATAGGTCGCGATCAGGTCGTCGGCCTCGTAGACATTCTGCTCGACCGGGATCAGCCCGAAGGCGCGCACGGCGTCGCGCATCAGCGGAAATTGCGGAATCAGATCCGGCGGCGGGTCGGAACGATTGCCCTTGTAGGCCGGGTAGATCTCCTTGCGGAAGGAGTTCTCGCTCTTGTCGAAGACGATGGCGAGATGGGTCGGCTTCACCCCGAGGACGCCCTCGCGCACGAACTGGAACAGCTTGGTCGCGAACAATCGGACCGCGCCGGAAGGCAGCCCGTCGGAGCGGGCATTGTATTTCCGGTCCTGGTTGATCGACTGGAAATAGGCGCGGAAGATGAAGTTCGAGCCATCGACCAGGAAGAGATGGTCGCCGGGCTTGAGCTGGGGGCTGTCGTTCGTCATGGCCGGGACCATAGGGCTGCGCGCCGGGATGGTCTATTGTGCAAGCAGGCCGGCTCGCAAGAAGCTGTCAGGAGGAAATGTGATGAATGCCTATGTCACCATGCCGCTCGCCTTCGAGGGCCTGCCCGAGGCTGAGATGAAGGCGCGGGCGCTCGAATTCCTCGAAACAATGCGCAAGCGCCGCACCGTGCGCGACTATTCCGACAAGCCGGTGCCGCGCGAGGTGATCGAGGCGGCGGTCGCGACCGCCGGAACCGCGCCGTCAGGCGCCAACCAGCAGCCCTGGACCTTCGTCTGCATCTCCGATCCGGAACTCAAGCGGAAGATCCGCGAGGGCGCCGAGGAAGAGGAGCGCGTCTTCTATGCCGGCCGCGCCGGCGAGGAATGGCTGGGCGCGCTCGCCCATCTCGGCACCGACGAGCACAAGCCCTTCCTCGATACCGCGCCCTGGCTGATCGCGATCTTCGCCCAGCGCTGGGGCTACGATGCGGAAGGCCGCAAGGTGAAGCATTATTACGTGCCGGAATCGATCGGCATTGCCGCCGGCTTCCTGATCGCCTCGCTGCACCAGGCGGGTCTCGCGACGCTGACGCATACGCCGGCGCCGATGAACTTCCTCAACGAGCTCTGCGGCCGGCCCGACAATGAGAAGGCGCTGATCCTGCTCGTCGTCGGCTATCCCGCCGAGAATTGCCTCGTCCCGGCGATAGGCAAGAAGCCCATCGAGGAGATCGCGAGCTTTCTGTGAGCCTCTGATGAAAGGCGAGACGGGAGAACCCCTCCCCCTTGTGGGGAGGGGCAGGGGTGGGGGTCGCAAAGCCGGAGTGATCGGCCTGACTTGATGGCACCGTCGCTGCTGCCGGACCCCATTTCCTGCCGACTATCGCCAGGCGGCACCACCCCCATCCCCAACCCTTCCCCACAAGGGGGAAGGGAGGAGCCAAGGCGATCAGCCATCCGCAGAAGAAGACAAACCGCGGACCCATCCCAGCTGCCGCACTTGAGCAATCGCGCCGGCCATGGCTGATAGGCCGATATGGCCGGCAGGAGATTCGCTTCAGTGGTTCAGACCGGTTCGCCGCCGATCCGCCGGGCCATGGTGCTCGCCGCCGGGCTCGGCAAGCGCATGCGCCCGATCACCGATACGCTGCCGAAGCCGCTGGTGGCGATCGCCGGCAAGACCATGCTCGACCATGCGCTCGACCGGCTTGCCGAGGCCGGCGTCGCGGATGCCGTGGTCAATGTCCATTATCTCGCCGAGCAGATCGAGGCGCGCGTCGCCGGGCGCGCCCGCCCGCAGATAACCATTTCCGACGAGCGCGCCCTGCTGCTCGAAACCGGCGGTGGCGTGAAGAAGGCGCTGCCGCTGCTCGGCACCGAGCCGTTCTTCCACGTCAATTCGGATTCGCTCTGGAGCGAGCGCGGCGTGCCCAATGTCACCGCCATGGCCGCTGCCTGGGATGCGGAGCGCATGGATATGCTGCTCCTGCTCGCCGAGCGCGAGAGCAGCGTCGGCTTCGACGGCGCCGGCGACTTCTTCCGCGACGAGGCCGGCAGGCTGACGCGGCGCGGAAAGGCGGCGAGTGCGCCTTACGTTTATGCCGGCGTCGCGATCATCAAGCCGGAGTTGTTTGCCGACACGCCGGAAGGCCCGTTCTCGCTCAATCTGCTGTTCGATCGCACAATCGCGACGGGCACCCTCTTCGGCCATCTGCTCGACGGACGCTGGCTGCATGTCGGCACGCCCGAGGCGATTCCGCTGGCGGAGCAGGCCTACGCCGCCCATCAAGGCAGCTGACGGGATGGCCGGGCTCAACCTGTTCAGCATCCCGGCCGGCGCACCCTTCCTCTCCGTGCTCGCCGAGGCGTTGATCGCCGGGCGCTTCGGCCGAGCGTTCGACCCGATCGATCCCACTGCCCTCTCGCGCACCACGCTTTATCTGCCGACGCGCCGCGCTGCCCGCGCCTTCTCCGCGGTGCTTGCGGAAAAACTCGGCGGCCGGCCGCTGCTGTTGCCGCGTATCGTCCCACTCGGCGACGTTGACGAGGCCGAGACGGCGCTGATCGCCGGCGCGAGCGATGCCTTGGCGCTGGAGCGGACCGCGCCGATCGATCCCTTGCGCCGTCGCTTCATCCTGACGACGCTGATCTCGGCCTGGGGGCGGACAGCGAACCGGCAGCATCTCAAGCTCGACCCGGCCGAGCCCGCACTGATGCCGGCGACGCTGGCCGAGGCCTGGGGGCTCGCCGGCGATCTCGCTCATTTGCTCGACCAGCTGCAGACCGAAGGCGTCTCGCCGGCACGGCTGAAGGGGCTCGACGCCGCCCGTTTCGACGAAATCTGGCAATTCAACGCCCGGTTCCTCGACATCATCGCCGAGGCCTGGCCGGCGATCCTCGAGCAGCGCGGCGAATGCGACCCGGCCGAATTCCGCAACCGTATGCTCGCGGCCGAGCGCGACAGACTACTTGCCGGCGATTTCCACGGGCCGGTGATCGCGGCGGGCTCAACCGGCACGGTGCCGGCAACGGCGCGCCTCCTCGCCGCGCTGGCCCGCGCGCCGAATGGCGCCGTCGTCTTGCCAGATCTAGACGATGCCCTCTCCGAGCAGGCCTGGCGCGCTATCGTTCAGGAGCCGGCGCCCTCGCATCCGCAGGCGGCGCTGCATCGCCTGCTCGACGAGATCGGCGCCGAGCGCGACGAGGTCGTCACCCTTGCCGAGCCCTCGCCTGGATTGGACACCCGCCGCGACCTGTTGCGCCGGGCCCTCCTGCCCGCCTCGGTCACCGATGACTGGGCCGGCGCCGCGCCGATCGCTGCCGGAGCGCTGGACGGACTGCGCATTGTCGAGGCGGCGGATGAGCGCGAGGAGGCGCTCGCCGCGGCGCTTGCCTTGCGCGAGGCGCTGGAGGAACCGGATGCACGCGCCGCCCTGATCACGCCGGATCGCGGCCTCGCCGAACGCGTCGCCGTCGAGCTCCGGCGCTGGGGCATCCAGGCCGATGATTCCGCCGGCCTGCCGCTCGGCCGCTGGCCGGCGGGCGCTTTGCTTCGGCTGGCGCTCGATGCGGTCGAGGGCGGGCTGTCGCCGGCGAGCCTTGTTGCGCTGCTGGCTCACCCGCTCTGCCGGCTCGGCCTGCCCGAGCTACGCCTGCAGCAGGGCGCGGCAGCGCTCGAGATCGGCTGCTGGCGCGGCGAGGCCGTCGGCCCCGGTTTCGCCGGTTTGCGCCGCGCCTTCGAAGCGATGCCGGATTTGCGCGAAGCGACCTATGCGCCGCGGCCGCGTCGCCGGCTGACGGACGAGGATATCGGTGCGGCCGAAGAGGTGCTCGCCGCGCTTGAAGACGCGCTCGCCCCGCTCGCCGCGGCGCTGGCGGGTCCCGCACCGGGATTGCGCGAGATCTCAGCGCAGGCCCGCCGTGCGGTCGAGAAACTGAGCGGCGACGAGACCGGCGCCGTCCTCGCCTGGCGTGGGCCGGATGGCGAGGCGCTGGCCGCCCTGTTCGACGATCTCGAGGCGGCGCTGCCGGAAGCCCCGGGCGAGGGCCGCGCCCGGGACTGGATCGCGATTCTCGAAGGGCTGATCGGCGAGCGGGTCGTGCAGCGCCGCGATCCCGGCCATCCCCGCGTCAAGATCTGGGGACTGCTCGAAGCGCGCCTGCTCGAGGCCGAGCATGTCGTGCTCGGAGGGCTGATCGAAAGCGTCTGGCCGCCAGCGACGGAGACGGATTCCTTCATCAACCGGCCGATGCGGGCCGAGCTTGGCCTTTCGCCGCCGGAACGGCGTATCGGCCAGACCGCGCATGACTTCGTCGCGGCGGCGCTCGCCGGCAAGGTGACGCTGACCCGCGCCCGCAAGGCCGGCGAGGCCGAGACGATCCCCTCGCGCTTCTGGCAACGGCTCAAGGCGGTGGCGCCGGCCGAGTCCTGGGCGGCTGCCGAAGCGCGAGGCCGGAAACTGGTCGCCTGGGCGCAGCTGCTCGGAAAACCTGCCGATCTCCTGCCTGTGCCGCGGCCAAAACCCTATCCGGCGCCGCATCTGCAGCCGAAGCGGTTCAGCGTCACCGAGGTCGAGACGCTCTATCGCGACCCCTATGCGCTCTACGCCCGCAAGATCCTCAGGCTCGACGCCCTGCCGGAGCTGGTCGAGGACCCCGGCGCGACCGATCGTGGCTCGCTGCTGCACGACATCGTCGGAACCTTCGCCGAAACCTATCCCGAGCACATTCCGGCCGGCGCTCTCGGCAGCCTGATCGAGATCGGCGAGCGGTTCTTCCTGGCCTATGAGGAGACGCCGGAGGTGCGCGCTTTCTGGTGGCCGCGCTTCCTCCTGATCGCGCAGAATTTCCTCGGCTGGGAGGAAAGGCGGCGGCCCGGGCTCGCCCGCATCGCGGTCGAACGCGATACGCAAGGCGAGTTTCCGCTGGCGGACGGTTCCTCGGTCCTGCTCACCGGCCGGGCCGACCGCGTCGAGATCACCCGCGAGGGCGCGTTGCGCATCATCGACTTCAAGACCGGCGCGCCGCCGAGCGATGATCAGGTCCGTCTCGGCTTCGCCCCGCAATTGACGCTGGAAGCCGAGCTCGCCCAGCGCCACGGTTTCTCCCCGGACATCCTGCCCGGCCCGGTCGAGGCGCTGCTGTATCTCAGGCTCAACCATGATCCGAAGAGCTGGGAGAAGGACAAGAAGCTGTCGTTCAAGGACGAGGCGCAGGCGGACGTCACCGCCCGCCATCTCACCCAGTTGCTCGATCATCTTTCCGTGCTGCGCGCCGGCCGCGAGCCCTGGCTGTCGCGGCGTGCACCAGCCTACATCAAATATGCCAGCCCCTATGACCAGCTCGCCCGGGTCAAGGAATGGTCGGCGGCGCCCGATCTCGGCGGTGATGCCGGAGACGAGGCATGACGCCGTCCGGCTGGACCATCCCCGCGCAGACGAGCCGGGCGCAGGCGCTGGCGGCCGAGCCCGATCTCAGCGCCTGGGTCTCGGCCAATGCCGGCTCGGGCAAGACCCATGTGCTGGTCAACCGCGTGCTGCGCCTGCTGCTCGACGGCGTTGCGCCGGGCCGGATGCTCTGCATCACCTATACCAAGGCCGCCGCCGCCAATATGTCGAACCGGGTTTTCCGGGCGCTCTCGGTCTGGGCGGTGGCGTCCGATTCGGTGCTCTGGGCGGCGCTGTCGGCACTGACCGGCCAATTGCCGGCCGCGAGCGACATCAGCCGGGCACGGCGGCTGTTCGCGCAGGCGCTGGAGACGCCGGGCGGGCTGAAGATCGAGACGATCCACGCCTTCTGCACCCGCGTGCTGCAAAGCGCACCTTTCGAGGCCAACGTCCCGCCGCGCTTCGAGGTCGCCGACGACCTCGCCCAGAGCGAATTGATGCGCGACGCCAGGCGCGACCTGCTCGCCGCTGCGCAGGCCGATCCTGACGGCCCGCAGGCGCGGGCGCTGCGCTTCATGGCCGAGCACGCGGCGCAGGACACCTTCGACCAGATCATGCGCGAGGCGCTGCACCAGCGCGCCGTATTCAGCGATGCGGAGGGGCGGGCGCGGAAGCCGGAGGAGATCGTTACAGGGCTCTCCGCCTTCCTTGGCATTGCGCCGGAGCTGACGGTGGAGACGGTTCGCGAGCGCTTCTGCGGGGAGTTGCCTGCTGTGCCCGATCTGCAGCAGCTGCTTGCGGTTTTCGAGACGGGTGGTGTTCTACGCGGCAAGGCCGCGGCTGCGATCAAGTTTGCGCTCTCTAAGGCGTCCAGCATCGACTCTGTCGCGGTTTGCCGCGAAGGCCTGCTGACCGAAAAGGGCCACGTCGACTTGCGTCTTCGCGGCAAGGGCAATAGCGCCCTGCCGGCCGATCTCGACGCGGCGCTCGACGCCGTCGCAGCTTGCCTGGGCGAAGCCATCGAACAGCTCAACGCCGTCGCCGTGCGCGAGCGCAGCGCGGCGCTCGCCGTGCTGGTGACGCATATCCTCGCCGCCTACCGCAAGCTGAAGGCGCAGCGTTCGCTGCTCGACTATGACGATCTGATTGCCAAGACGCGCTCGCTGCTCGACCGGGTCGATCCGGCCTGGGCGCTCTACAAGCTCGACGCCGGCATCGACCACATCCTGCTCGACGAGGCGCAGGACACCAGCGAGGCGCAATGGGCGATCCTGCGCCGCCTCGCCGAGGAGTTCTCGGCCGGAGAGGGCGCGCGCGAGCTGGTTCGACCGCGCACCGTCTTCGTGGTCGGCGACGAGAAGCAGTCGATCTATGGCTTCCAGGGCGCGGCGCCCGCTCATTTCAGCGAGGAAAGGCGGTTGCTCGGCCGGCGCCTCCAGGAGGCCGGCCAGCGTTTCGAGCCGATCAGCCTCACCACCTCCTTCCGTTCGGCGCCCGACATCATGCGCGCGGTCGACGCGGTGTTCGCGCCACGGGAGCACTGGCGCGGCCTCGTCTTCGACGGCGGCGCCGGGCCCGAGCGGCACGATACGGTCAAGCGTGCGGCGATCGGCGCGGTCGATCTCTGGCCGGTCTCGGCCGATGATGCCGGCGACAAGCCCGATGCCTGGACGGCGCCGGTCGATGCGCCCGAGCGCCGCTCGGGCCTGGTCAAGCTCGCCGCTCGCATCGCCGATGTGCTGAAGCGCTGGAGCGATGCCGGCCGCGACGATATCGGCCGGCCGTTCAAGCCGGGCGATGTGATGATCCTGCTGCGCCAGCGCGGCGCGCTGTTCGAGGCGATCGTCAAGGCGCTGAAGGATCGCGGCGTGCCCGTCGCCGGCCGCGACCGGCTGACGCTGGCCGACCATCCGGCGGTCGAGGACCTGGTCGCACTCGGGCGCACAATCCTGCTGCCGCAGGACGACCTTTCGCTGGCAATCACGCTGAAGACGCCGCTTTTCGGCCTCGACGACGATGATCTGATGCGGCTCGCACCGGAGCGAAAGGGCTCGCTGCGCGAGGCTTTCCGCCAGGCGGCGCAGAGCGAGCCGCGTTATGCCGCGATCGAGGCACGGTTGACCGAACTCGCTGAGGAGGCCGGGCGTTGCGGGCCGTTCCGCTTCTTCGCCGGGCTGCTCGGCCCCGGCGGCGGCCGCAATCTTGCGCTAGCTCGCCTCGGCCCAGAAGCCGCCGACGCGCTCGACGCATTCTTGAGCGCCGCGCTCGATCATGAGCGCCGCTATGGCCCCTCGCTTGCCGGCTTCCTGCACCATATCGGCGCGGTGGCGACGCAGGTGAAGCGCGATCTTTCGGCCAGCGCTGGTGAGGTTCGCGTGATGACCGTGCACGGCTCGAAGGGGCTCGAGGCGCCGATCGTCATCCTCGCCGATCTCGGGATAGCGCCGGGCGAGCGGCGTTTGCCGAAGCTGATGGCGGTCGCGCCGCCGCGTGGCGCGCAGGTGCCGGTCTGGCCGACGAAGCGGACCGATGATCCCATGGCGATGCGGCGCGCCAAGGACGCGGTCGTCGCGCAGATGATCGAGGAGCATCACCGCCTGCTCTATGTCGCGCTAACCCGCGCCGAGGAGCGATTGATCCTCTGCGGCACGCAAGCCAAGGGCGAGGCGCCCGAGGGCTCCTGGTATGCCATGGCCGGGATAGGCCTCGCCGGCTCGGAGCCCTGGCTGCGGGACGTGCCGGCCCCCGATGGCGACGGCGAAGTCCGCCGCTTCATGGTCTCGCAGCCGGGAGAGGTCGAGGCCGAGGAGGGCGTTACGGCAGTGGCCGTGACCACGCCGCCGGACTGGCTGACGCGTGCCGCTCCTGATGAGGCCGAGCCAACGCCGCCGCTACGCCCTTCGAGCGCGCTCGCCGCTGCCGATGCGCAGGAGCGCCCGCATGACGGGCCTTTCCTCGCCGGAGCGGCAGCGGCCGGCCGGCTCGCGCATCTGTTGTTGCAGGTCCTGCCGGAGGTGCCGCCGGAACGGCGCGCCAGCACCGCCCATGCGCTGGCGGAGGCGCGTGGCGGCTCGCTGCCGCAGGAGCGTCGCGCCGGAATCGTCGAGGACGCGCTCGCGCTCATTGCCGCACCGGAGTTCGGCGGGCTGTTCGGGCCGGGCTGCCTCGCCGAGGTACCGCTCGCGGGCGAGATCACCATGGCTGATGGCATGAGGCGCCCAGTGCAGGGCCGGATCGATCGGCTCGCCGTCAGCGATGACGAGGTGCTAATCGCCGATTTCAAGACGGCCGCCCGCCCGCCGGAGAACGCGGCTGCCTTGCCCGCCTCGACGCTGGCGCAGCTTGCGGTCTATCGCCGGCTCATCGGCGAGATCTATCCCGGCCGCCGCATCAGGGCGATCGCGATCTATACGGCGAGCCTGAAGCCGCTGGAGCCCGGTGGCGAGCTGCTCGACGCCACCCTGGCGAATATGACGGATCAGCCCCGCTTCACCGGAAGGTGAGCCAGCCTTGACCCTGTGCCCGCCCGTTCATAGCTTCAGCGGTGAATGGCGGCGTTGTTGCCGCGCGCGAATCGAAAGGCGATGAGCCATGGCGACGATCAAAGTGACCGATGCGAGCTTCGAGGCCGACGTGCTGAAGTCGAGCGAGCCGGTGGTTGTGGATTTCTGGGCCGAGTGGTGCGGCCCCTGCCGGATGATCGGCCCGGCGCTCGAGGAGATCGCCGGCGAGATGAACGGCAAGGTCAAGATCGTCAAGATGAATGTCGACGAGAACCAGCAGATCCCGGCTCAGTTCGGCATCCGCTCGATCCCGACGCTGATGCTGTTCAAGGACGGCAAGCTGGCCTCGCAGAAAGTTGGCGCTGCCCCCAAGAGCGATCTCTCGCGCTGGATATCGGCTGCGGTCTGATCTGAAGCGGACGTAATAATAAAAAAAGGCCCGCCCTTGATGAGGGCGGGCCTTCTTCATTTCAGCCTGTCGCTTCGGTCACTTCGAGCGGTTGTCGAGTGCCCAGGCGCCCGCGCCGGCGAAGACCAGGTAGAAGAAGACGAAGCAGTAGAGGATCGCCGCGTCGCCATTGTTCAGCAGCGGATAGATGCTGCGCGGCGCATGGAACATCCAGTAGGCATAGGCCATCTCGCCCGCGAGGATGAAGGCGACGGGGCGCGTCCACAGGCCGATCAGGATCAGCAGGCCGCCGAAGGCCTCGAGGACCGCGCCGAACCAGAACAGCGTGAACATTGCCGGCAATCCGCTGGCCGGCGCGGCCGGGAAGCCGAACAGCTTCTGCGTGCCATGGGCGATGAAGATCAGCGCTGCCGCGATGCGCAGCAGCGCGAGCGCCTGTGGCGCATAGCGATTCAATGAGTTGAGAGCCTGCATGGGCGGGGTCCGTCCAGTTTGAATTAGTCTAAGTAATTGTGTTTGCTGGCGAAGAAATCCTTCTGCCGCTCGGCGCTTGTCTTCGGCCGGCAATGGCCGATCAAGTCACGTTTTCGTTTGCAATGCAGCAAAACCGGTGAGCGGCAAATCGGCAACAGCGGGAAGCTCCGTTCACCATTGCAGAAAAATCGCCAGAATCGGGCTTAACCACCTCTTAAAAGCGCCATGTTTGAATCCTGTCTGGAAAATCGCCGGGCTGCGTCTCGCAGCGCGGTGGCGGGCCTGAACGGGGCGGAATGAACGACCGGTCAAAACGAGGCGGAGAGCGGCGCGAGCCGTCATTCGAGCGTGCGCGCGACGATTACGAGCGCGACGACGGTGATCTGCGCCTGTCAGCGGACGACCGTCCCTATCGTGGAGGAAGGAACCCGGTGGCACCGCGCCAGCAACCGAGCCGCCAGAAGACGGAGCCGCGGGGCGGCCGCAAGCAGCGCCGCAAGCGCGGCTCGTTCTTCGGTCGCATTGTCTATTGGGGCTTCGTGCTCGGCCTCTGGGTCGTGCTCGGGCTTGGCGGCGTGGTCGCCTATCACGCTGCGCAATTGCCACCGATCGACCAGCTCACCGTGCCGAAGCGGCCGCCCAACATCGCCATCCTCGCCGCCGACGGCACGCTGCTCGCCAATCGCGGCGAGACCGGCGGGCGCACGATCACGATCGGCGAAGTGCCGCCCTATCTGCCCAAGGCGTTCGTCGCGATCGAGGACAAGCGCTTCTACGAGCATTTCGGCATCGACCCGATCGGCCTCAGCCGCGCCGTCGTCAACAATCTGACGAAGCGCGGCGGCGTGCAGGGTGGCTCGACCCTGACCCAGCAGCTCGCCAAGAACCTGTTCCTGACCCAGGAGCGCACCGCCGCGCGCAAGATCCAGGAAGCGATCCTCTCGCTCTGGCTGGAGCGGACCTACACCAAGGACCAGATCCTCGAGCTCTATCTCAACCGCGTCTATTTCGGCTCGGGCGCCTATGGCGTCGAGGCGGCGGCGCAGCGCTATTTCAACAAGTCGGCGCGTTCGGTGTCGATCGCCGAAGCCGCCATGCTCGCCGGCCTCGTCCAGGCGCCGTCGCGGCTTGCGCCCAACCGCAACCCCGAAGCGGCCGAGAAGCGCGCCCAGCTCGTCGTCGCCGCCATGGCCGATCAGGGCCTGATCTCGCAGGCCTCGGCCAAGACAGCGCTCGGCACGCCGGCCGAGGTGCCCGAGCGCGTCGGGGCCGGCTCGGTCAACTACGCCGCCGACTATGTCATGGACGTGCTCGACGACTTCATCGGCGCGATCGAAGGCGACGTCACCGTGCTGACCACGGTCGACACCAAGCTGCAGAGCTCGGCGGAGACGATCCTGGTCGAAGCGCTCGCAGCGCAGGGAGCCAAGCTCAACGCCTCGCAAGGCGCGGTGGTCTCGCTGGCGCCGGACGGGGCGATCCGCGCGCTGATCGGCGGGCGCGACTACACCAAGAGCCAGTTCAACCGTGCCACCGCCGCGCACCGCCAGCCGGGCTCGTCCTTCAAGCCCTTCGTCTATCTCACCGCGATCGAGAAAGGCATGACGCCGGATACGATCCGCGACGATTCCCCGGTCTCGATCAAGGGCTGGGAGCCGGAGAACTTCTCCCGGACCTTCCGCGGCCCGGTCACGCTGCAGACCGCCTTCGCGCATTCGCTCAACACGGTCGTTGCCCGCCTGATCCAGGAGGTGACGCCGCGCGAGGTCGTGCGCACGGCCCAGCGCCTCGGCATCAACTCGTCACTGCAGGCCAATCCGTCGCTGTCGCTCGGCACGTCGGAAGTGACGCCGCTCGAAATGACCGCCGCCTATGCCACCTTTTCTAATGGCGGCCAGTCGGTGCTCCCCTATGTGATCCGCGAGGTCAGGTCGACGAGCGGCAAGGTCGTCTACGCCCGCAAAGCGAACAATTTCGGCCCGGTGATCCAGCCGCAGACGCTCTCGATGATGAATTCGATGTTCCACGCGGTGATGACGGGCGGCACCGGCAGCAAGGTCAACCTTCCCGGCTGGGAGGTCGGCGGCAAGTCGGGCACGACGCAGGATTATCGCGACGCCTGGTTCGTCGGCTTCACCGGGCGCCTCGTCACGGCCGTCTGGGTCGGCAATGACGACAACTCGACGATGAAGCGTGTCACCGGCGCTGGCCTGCCGGCCGAGATCTGGGGCAAGTACATGAAGGCAGCCCATGCCGGTCAGCAGCCGGTGCAGCTGCCGGGCGGGCTCTGGCAGTCGGCGCCGAAGTCGATCTTCGACACCGGCGAGCCGGTCGCCGGCGTCGCGCCCTCGCCGCGGACCCAGCAGGCCGCCACCGGCGACCGCGCCTGGACGCCGCCGGCGCCGCAGGAGAAGAATTTCTTCGAGCGTCTGTTCGGCGGCTGATGCCTTACGTCCCGCGCGGCTTGGCGCGGGTCGTCGGCGCCGCTGCTGCGGGGTCGTCCGGCCAGGGATGGCGCGGATAGCGCCCCTTCATCTCGGCCTTCACCGCTGCCCAGGAGCCGCGCCAGAAGCCCGGCAGGTCGCGCGTCACCTGGATCGGCCGGTGCGCGGGCGACAGCAGCTCCAGCACCAGCGGCACGCGCCCGCCGGCGAGCGAAGGGTGCTGCGCCAGCCCGTAGAGCTCCTGCACCCGGACCGAGATCGTCGGCCCGGCCTCGGCGCCATAGTCGACCGCGAGTTGCGAGCCGGTCGGCGCCGCAAAATGCGTCGGTGCCTCCACGTCGAGCCGGCGCTTCAGTTCCCAGGGCAGCAAGGTAGAGAGCGCCGCGTCGAGGTCGCCCGCAGTGATCGCCGATAGCGAGCTTCGCCCAAGGATATGTGGCGCCAGCCACTCGGTGACGCCCTCGGCGAGGCCGGTATCGGAGAGATCTGGCCAGCCGGCATCTGCCCCTTCGGCCACCCGCAGGAAGGCGACGCGCTCGCGCACCTGCTGCTGGCCTTTGCTCCAGGGCAGCGCCTCAACCCCAAGCGCGGCGATCCCCTTCGCCAGTACCTCGGCATTCTCCGCCGAAGCCTCGACCGGCAAAGGTCGCTCGGCCAGCACCAGCGCACCGTATTTGCGCGCCGCGCGGGCCCGCAGCGCCCGTGCCTGCCGGTCGAACACGGTCTCGTTGCGTTCCGACAGGGCGATCCGGATCAGTCCGGAGGCGGCGAGCGCGGCGATCTCGGCCTCGCTGATCGCAGTGGCGCTGAGGATGCGGGCCTGCTGCGCGCTTCCCGTCATCTCGCCGACGACGAGATAGGGCTCGCGCGCCAGCCTCTGGCCGGGCTCAAGCGCCGCGCCCCGGCCATTGGCAAGCAGGTATTGCCCGGAACCGGGCTGGCGCGCCTTGGCGACGCGATCGGGAAAAGCGAGGGCCAGCAGGAACCCGGGCGAGAGCGCCTGCTCCTCGCCTGCCGGCACCTTGCCGGCCGCCTGCCGGGCCCAGCCTTCGGCGAGGCGGCGCATGTCGCCGGCACGGCCGCCGCGCTCGCGCCCGAAACGTTCCAGCCGCTCGGCGAGGTCGATCGCATCGCCGCCGAGCCCGCGCTCGACCAGCAGCGCCGCCAGCAAGGCGGCCGGCTCGGCCTGGCGATGATGTGCCGCGCCGACGACCATATGCGCGAGCCGCGGTGGCAGCGGCAGCGCCTGCAGCGCCTTGCCGCCATCCGTGATGCGGCCGTCGGGCGCGAGCGCGTCGAGATCATTAAGCAGCGCCCGTGCCTCCTTCAGCGCCGGCGCCGGCGGCGGGTCAAGAAAGCTGAGCGTAGTCGGATCGGTGACGCCCCAGGCGGCGCAGTCGAGCAGCAGCGGGGCGAGATCGGCCGACAGGATCTCCGGCCGGGCGAAGGCTTCGAGCGCGCCGTTGCCCGCCTCCTCCCAGAGCCGGTAGCAGATGCCGGGCTCGGTACGGCCGGCGCGGCCGCGGCGCTGGTCGGAAGCCGCCCGGCTGGCGCGTTGGGTGACGAGACGGGTTACGCCGATATCGGGCTCGTAGAGCGGTACGCGGGCAAGCCCGGAATCGATCACGACGCGCACGCCCTCGATCGTCAGCGAGGTCTCGGCGATCGACGTGGCGAGCACGACCTTGCGCCTGGCCTTGGGCGCCGGCAGCACGGCGCGGTCCTGTTCCGACTGGTCGAGCGCACCATAGAGCGGCGCGATCTCGATCGCGGGATCGCGGACCTTCTCGCGCAGGCGTTCCTCGACCCTGCGAATCTCACCCTGGCCGGGCAGGAAGACGAGCAGCGAACCGCTCTGCTCGTTCAGCGCCAGCAGTACGGCCTCGGTGACCTGATCCTCGATCCGCTTCAACGGATCGCGGCCGAGATAGCGCGTCTCGACCGGATGGGCTCTGCCCTCGCTCTCGATCACCGGGGCGCCGCCGAGGAGCCTGGCGACCCGCGCGCCGTCCAGCGTCGCCGACATGACGAGAATGCGCAGGTCCTCGCGCAGGCCGGCCTGTGCATCGAGCGCCAGCGCCAGTCCGAAATCGGCATCGAGCGAACGTTCGTGAAACTCGTCGAACAGCACGGCGGCGATGCCTTCGAGCGTGGGATCATCGAGAATCATCCGGGCGAAGACGCCCTCGGTGACGACCTCGATCCGCGTCTTCGGCCCGATCTTCGAGCCGAGCCGAACGCGCAGGCCGACCGTCTCGCCGACACGCTCGCCGAGCGTCTGTGCCATACGGTTGGCGGCGCCGCGCGCCGCCAGCCGCCGCGGCTCCAGCACGATCAGCTTGCCACCGCTGGTCCAGGGCTCATCGAGCAGGGCGAGCGGCACGCGCGTCGTCTTGCCGGCGCCGGGCGGCGCGACGAGCACGGCGTTCGGCCGCTCGCGCAGGGATGCCGCGAGAGCGTCGAGAACCGCGTCGATCGGTAAGGCTGTGTCGAAGGCACGCATGGGCCTGCGATGTGGCGCAGGCGGCAGCGCGGTGCAAGTCGGCTCAGGCGGCCTGCTTCAGCCCCACCGCGAACGGCGTCAGGCTGACCGCGCCGGCCTTGGCCGAAACCAGCGTGTTGCAGGGCAGCGCCTGCCAGCACTCGCGGGCGGCATCGACCGGCTCGGAGGCGATGATCACCGCATCGCCGCGATCGCAGAGATAGAGCGTCGGCGGCTTTGAGTCGGAGGACCAGCGCACGGCATGGATCGTTTCGCCATCGGCGAGCGCGGCGGCGCAGCGCAGGGGCTCGCGCACGCCGGCCTCCTGCATCAGCGCCAGCGCGTCACCCAAGGCTCCCGCAAGCGCATCGCCGGGCGCTGCGCCCTCGGCGATGCGCGCCAGCGCCAGCAGGAACAGCGCCTCGGAATCGGTGGTGCCGACGCGGGCGCCGTAAAGCGCGTCCGGGATCAGGCTCTCGAGCCTGCGCCTGATCAGGGCATAGCCGCCGATCTGGCCGTTATGCATGAACAGGTGCCGGCCATGGACGAAGGGGTGGCAGTTCGCCCGCGTCGTCGCCGTGCCGGTGGCGGCGCGCACATGCGCGAAGAACAGATGCGAGCGCACGAGACGCGCGATCGAAAGCAGATTCTCGTCCGACCAGGCCGGCCTGATCTCGCGATACTGGCCGGGCTCCTCCCGCTCGCCATACCAGCCGACGCCGAAGCCGTCGCCATTGGTGCCGGTCTTGGCCTCCTCGGCATGCAGCGATTGGTGGATCAGCGAGTGGCAGGGCGAGGCGATGAAGTCCTCGAGGAAGACGGGGGCGCCGGCATAGGCGAGGAAACGGCACATGGTGGTCCCGAATCAGCTGCGGGCGGGACGCCGCAAGAGAAGATTATTCCACGAGAATGAATACCGGCATAATGATTCATCTCTCGCCCGCTCATCCGGCTCTCCTTCGCTGGAGGGCGGCGACTGTAGAGCCCAAGAGCCTGTGTCGTTGCGAGCCGCATAGCCTTGCTATAACCGTCGCCGCGATAGGGTGACGACAATGTCCCGCGGCAAGCGGGCAGGGAAGGGGCCGATTTTCATGCTGACGAAACTCGCCGGCGCGGCACTCCTGTTCACCCTCATTCCTCAGGCCGCTTTCGCCGCCGGCGACATCGGTGGCGCGACCATGGGCGTCGCCTGGGCGCTGCCTTTCGCCGGCATGCTGCTCTCGATCGCGCTCGGCCCGGTGCTGTTCCCGCATTTCTGGGAGCTGAACTATGGCAAGTTCGCCGCCTTCTGGGCCGTGCTGGTCGTCGTGCCGCTCCTCCTGTTCCGCGGCTTCGATCCGGCGCTGGGCGCATTGCTGCACACCGCGCTGCTCGAATACGTCCCCTTCATCATCCTGCTCTTCGCGCTCTTCACCATCGCCGGCGGCATCCTGATCACCGGCAACCTGCACGGCACGCCGGCGACGAACACCGTGCTGCTTGCGATCGGCACGCTGATGGCGAGCTTCGTCGGCACGACCGGCGCCTCGATCATCATGATTCGCCCGGTGCTGCGGGCCAATGACGCCCGGCGCTTCAACGTCCATGTCGTCGTTTTCTTCATCTTCCTGGTCTCGAATATCGGCGGCTCGCTGACGCCGCTCGGCGACCCGCCGCTCTTCCTCGGCTTCCTGCGCGGCGTCTCCTTCTTCTGGACGACGACGCATCTGCTGCCGGAGACGCTGTTTGCGGTCGCGGTCCTGCTTGCTGTGTTCTACGCGCTCGACAGCTGGTTCTTCCGCAAGGAGGAGAATTACCCGCCGCTGCGCGACCCGACGCCGGACCGTGCCATCAAGCTGTTCGGCAAGGTCAATATCCTCCTGCTCGGCGGCGTCATCCTCGCCATCCTGATGTCGGCGAGCTGGAAGCCCGGTGTCGCCTTCACCATCCACGGCATCGCCGTGGAATGGCAGAACCTTGTGCGTGACCTCGCCTTGCTGGCGCTCGCAGGGCTGTCGCTCGTTCTGACGCCGAAGCCGGTGCGCGCCGGCAACGAGTTCAGCTGGGGGCCGATCAAGGAGGTCGCCAAGCTCTTCGCTGGCATCTTCGCCTGCATCATCCCGGTGCTGGCGATGTTGCAGGCGGGGAAGAATGGCGCCTTCGCGCCGCTGGTCGCGCTCGTCAGCAATGCCGACGGCAGCGCCAACAACACAGCCTATTTCTGGCTGACCGGCGCGCTCTCCTCCTTCCTCGACAACGCCCCGACCTATCTCGTCTTCTTCGAGCTCGCCGGCGGCGACGCCAAGGCGCTTATGACGACCGGAGCGCTGACGCTGACCGCGATCTCGGCCGGCGCCGTGTTCATGGGCGCTAACTCCTATATCGGCAATGCGCCCAACTTCATGGTCTATGCCATCGCCAAGGACCGGAAGGTCGCGATGCCGAGCTTCTTCGGCTACATGCTCTGGTCCGGCGCAATCCTGATCCCGCTCTTCCTGCTTGAGACGCTGATCTTCTTCCGCTGACCGTCCGCACCACCGCCTCGACAGGCTGGCAGCGGCGACATAAACCGGCGGCCCCGACCGAGAGCCGCCGAACCATGCCCCTGCGCCCTGACACGCTGGCGATGACCGCCGTCCTCGCCATGCTGACGGCGCTCGGCCCGCTTTCGACCGATTTCTATTTGCCTTCGCTGCCCGAGATCGCGCGGGTGATGGGAACGGATTTCGCCGGCGCGCAGGCGACGCTCTCGGCTTTCCTGTTCGGTTATGCCGCCGGCCAGGTCATCTGGGGTCCGCTCTCCGACCGGCTCGGCCGCCGGCCGGTGCTGATGATCGGCCTATGCCTGTTCATCGCGACGACGCTCGCCTGCACCTTCGCGCCATCGATCGACGCGCTGATTGGGGCGCGCTTTGCCCAGGCCCTCGGCGCGTCCGGCCCGATCGTGCTCGGCCGCGCCATGGTGCGCGACCTCTATGAAGGGCCTCGCGCCGGCCGCGAGCTCGCCCGCATGGGCATGATCATGGGTCTCGTCCCGGCGATCGCGCCCGTCATCGGCGGTGTGCTGCAGAACGCCTTCGGCTGGCGCTCGACTTTCCTCGCTTCGCTCGTCTTCGCGCTGGCGATGCTCGCGATTATCGTGACCGTGATGCCGGAGACGCTGCGCCAGCGCTCTCCGGACGGCCTCTCCCCGCTCGCGATCATCCGCGGTTACAGGCTCCTGCTGCAGAACCGGGCCTATCGGGTCTACGTCGCCTTGACCGCGCTCGCCTATGCCGGGCTCTTCGCCTTCATCTCGGGTTCCTCCTTCGTGCTGATGGGCGTCTACGGCCTGTCGGCGCCGGCCTACGGGCTTTCCTTCGGCTGTGCCGTGCTCGGCTTCATCCTCGGCACGATCATCGCCCAGCGTCTGGTCGGACGGCGCGGGCTCGATGGCGTGATCGCGCTCGGCGTCGCCTGCCTTGCCGCAGGCGGGCTCGCCATGCTGGTTTGCGTTACGACCGGTTTCGGCGGGCCGTTCGGCGTCATCGGCCCGATGGCGCTCTATGCCTGCGGCATCGGCCTGACCATGCCGCAGGCCCAGGCTGCGGCGATGATGCCGTTCCCCGAGCGGGCAGGCGCGGCCTCGTCCTTGACCGGTCTGTGCCAGATGCTGTTCGCAGCCTGCGTCGGCCTGCTCGTCGGCCATCTGCTCAAGGGCAGCGCGCTACCCTTGCCCGTCGTGATGTCGGTGATCGGCGTGGCGACGCTCATCCTCTTCCACGCCAGCGCCGGGATCCGAGCCGGCAAGGCCTGAGGCTTAGTTCCCCATCCGGTCGCGCCATTGCCGCTCGCCCTGCAGGCAGGAGAGACGCGATGCCGGCGCCTGCTGCGCCTTCTGGACGAGGGCTTCAGGTCCCGAGGCCGGCATTTCCGCGATCTCGCGCACCAGCTTGGTCCGGGTCGCATCGGCGAACTGCTTGCGCTCGCGGATCGGGATCACGAAGGCACCGATGCCGGTGATGACGCACTCCTCGTAGTAGACATCGAGGTTGTCGATGTCGAAATAGCTCGCCTGCTTCAGCATCACCGGCAGGCCGTTGATGGAGATGCCCTTGTCGCGGGCGGCGTCGCGGGCCTGCGTCACCGGACGGCCGTCATTGTTGGCGCCGTCGCCGGAGATGTCGATGACGCGGCGCATCGCCGCGACATTGCTCGTCTCGAGCAGCGAGACGGCGAGATCGATCGCGCCGGAGATCGAGGTGCGCCGTCCGCGCCGGGTCTGCGCCTCGCCGAGCTCTTCGGCGAAGGCGATGGCCGATTGCGGGGTCTCGATGATCGTCCAGGGCTTGACGATGTGCTGGAAGTCGCCGCCCGCCCATTCGAAATAGGTCACGGCGATCTTGCCGATCGCGCCCTTGGCGATCGCCTCGTGCAGCAGCTTCGAGCGGAAGGCCTCGATATAGCCGTTGCGCTGCAAGGCGAGCTCGTCGAGATCCATCGAATAGGAGACGTCGACCGCCAGCACCAGCGCGACATCGACCTCCTCGGGCGGCTGAGCCGCTTGCTGCGCATTGAGCGCTGATGCCGGCCAGAACCCGACTGCCGCGAGACAAAAGAGACCGAACAGCCAGCGCCGCATCGAAACCTCCGTCATCTGTCGTCGAAGCGTGACGCCGAAAGGAGGCTGAGTTTCGGACGAAGGCAGGCTTCAAACGAATGTCATTGAAGTCTGCGCCCAGTTTCGATTCGCGCCAAGCACCAAAACGGGGGTGTTGGCCCGAAAAGTGGGCATTCTTGCGGGAGTAGGTGCTTTGGCCGTCTCAGCCGCGGCGGCGGCTCTCCACGATCGTGAGTGCGGCCTGGAAGGCTTCCTCGACGCCGAGCGCCGAGGTGTCGAGCAGGACTGCGTCTTCCGCCGCCTTCAGCGGGGCGTCGCCGCGACCTGAGTCCCTGGCGTCGCGGCGGCGGATGTCCACCAGGATGCCGTCGAGTGTCGTTGTCTCCCCGCGCCCGGCCAGCTCCTTGTGCCGGCGCGCGGCGCGAACCTCCGGGGTCGCGGCGACGAAGAGCTTTACCGTGGCGTCGGGACAGATCACCGTGCCGATGTCGCGCCCGTCGAGAACAGCCCCCGCGCCCGCCGCGGCAAAACGGCGCTGCCGGTCGATCAGGGCGCGCCGGACTGCCGGAAGTGCCGCCACGACCGAGGCCGCCTCGCCGATCTCGCGGCCGCGCAGCCGCGCCTCGTCGATCGCGCTATCGTCGAAGCCTGCGGCCGTGGCGGCGGCAGCTTCCATGTCGTCGAGCAGCTGGCCGGCATCGAGCATGGCGCGGGCGACCATGCGGTAGAGCAGGCCGGTATCGAGATAGGGCAGGCCGTAGTGCGCGGCCAGCCGGCGCGCCAGCGTGCCCTTGCCGGAGGCCGCCGGCCCATCGACGGCGATGACCAGCCGGTGGGCCTGAGTCGCGGAAGCGGGCGGCTGGGCGTCGGGCACGGCATCGTCTTTCATGTGGCGAGAAGTCGGGCAGATTTCTAAATCACTGGGGGCAATGATGCGAAGCGGTTTTGCAGCTGGCGTCGTGGACTTGCGCCTTGACCAAATCAAGATTTGACAGGGGCGCTTGGCCCGACTAACGGACGCCCCTGCTTTTTTGGAATTCAGCACGAACTCAAAGGTCCGACGCAGTGGCGAAACCGGAACTTGGCACCAAGCGCGTCTGCCCGGTCACGGGGCGCAAATTCTACGATCTCGACAAGGATCCGATCGTCTCGCCCTATACCGGCCAGTCCTATCCGCGCTCGCTGTTCGAGCCGCAGGCCAAGGCAGCCGCGGCAGCGGCAGTGGCGCCCAAGCCGGCCGATGACGAGGAAGAGGCCGATCCCGCCGACGGCGCGGTCGAGCTCGTCTCGCTCGACGATGCCGACGCGGAAGCCGCCGAGAAGGAGCCGGTGGTCACCACCGACGACGACATCGAGATCGAGGATGACGGCGCCGCCGATAGCGACGACACCTTCCTGGAGGAGGACGAGGAAGGCGACGACGATGTCGCCGACCTGATCGATAGTGACATCGAGGGCGACGAGGACGTCTGAGTCGCGCCAAAGTCGCGGCTTTGGAAAAAGCGCGACGGGAACGTGACATCAGTGCTTGTGTCTCGGCGCAAGCTTGCCTATAGAGCGCTTCGTCGCTGCGGCGGCGGGCGCGGACCGGCTCTGAGAGCCTTCAGGACCGCGACGATTTCCCGGCCTTTTCCCAAGAAGGCCGGCAGAGTGGGGCCATAGCTCAGTTGGGAGAGCGCTTGAATGGCATTCAAGAGGTCGGCGGTTCGATTCCGCCTGGCTCCACCAAATTCTCCCCGACAGACCTGATATCTGATTATCCCGGCGAGCAGCTCGCTGGGGCTCGAACGGCCCCGGTTCTGCAAAGCCGATCGCCCAATCGAGCGGGAGTCACGCTACCGGCGCCGGCCCTCGATACAGGGCAGGCTGTCGGCTCCAGCGCGACCCGCCGGGCGCTTTGCAGCCTGGCGAGAGTTCAGCTCGCCGGAAACGCGATCTTCAAAAAGCCGGACGGCGTTCGAAACCGCGGATCTGATCCGCTCTGTGCCCAGGCGCGTTTACCGGGAAGCTGTGCCGCAGTTGTGGAACTCGATTGAGGTAGTTTTTTTAAATCACAAGCCATAAGTAGAGAATATTCATCGTATTTATATCGTCTCTTAGAGTTTTATCTCGAAGCGGTATTTAATAGATGTCGTATTGTACGATGGTAATCTCCTGCGGAGACCGTTCTTTTTAAAAAACACTTCTCTTGACCACCTGCAGTGCTGCCCGTCATCGTGAATGACAGAGGCCGCGAAGTTCGCGCCCGTCATAATATTCGCTCGATGCGAGGTCCGCGATGTCCAATGCCGGCCGCCAACTCACGCTCAACCTGTTCATCTATCCGGGCGGCCACCACGAGGCCGCTTGGCGCTACAAGGAGTCCGAGCCGGCGCGGGTGCTCGACATCCGCTACTATCAGGAGCTGGCGCGGAAGGCCGAGGCTGCGAAGTTCGATGCGGTCTTCCTCGCCGACGGGCCGTCCCTGGCGGAGAATGTCCGTTATTCCTCGCGCGTTCGCTTGGAGCCGGTGACCTGGTTGACCGCGATCGCCGCGGCCACCGAGAAGATCGGCCTGATCGGCACGGCCTCGACGACCTATAACGAGCCCTACAACCTCGCCCGGCTCTTCGCCTCGCTCGACCATATCAGCGGCGGCCGCGCCGGCTGGAACATCGTCACCACCAGCGATGCCGGTGCTGCTCACAATTTCGGCCTGCCTGAGCATCCGCCTCATGGCGAGCGCTACGAGAAGGCACGCGAGTTCCTCGACGTCGTCACCAAGCTCTGGGACAGCTGGGAGGACGACGCGCTCGTCGCCGATCCGCAGAGCGGCATCTTCGCCGATGCCGATAAGGTCCACCGCATCGACCATGTCGGCAAGCACTACCGCGTCCGTGGCCCACTCAACGTCTCGCGCTCGCCGCAGGGGCGGCCGGTCTATGTCCAGGCTGGTTCCTCGGAGGACGGTCGCTCCTTCGCGGCTCAGTTCGCCGAGGCGATCTTCACGGCGCACCAGACGCTGGGAAGCGCGCAGGAGTTCTATTCCGACATCAAGGCGCGCGCTGCCGCTCTCGGCCGCCGGCCGGATCACTTACGCATCCTGCCCGGGATCAGTCCTTTCCTTGGCTCGACGCAGGTGGAAGCCGATCGACTCGAGGAGGAAATCAACGACCTGATCCAGCCCGCCGCTTCGCTCGACCAGCTCAAGCGCATGATCGGTGTCGACCTCAGCGGTTACGACCTCGACGGCCCCGTGCCGCGTCACATCATCGATACCAACGGGCCGAAGGGCCTTGCGAGCCGCTTCCAGCTTGTCGTCGATATCGTCGACCGCGAGAATCCGACGATCCGTCAGCTGATCCAGCGCCTTGCCGGCGCGCGTGGACATCGCGTCGTCGTCGGCACGCCGGAGCATGTTGCTGACGAGATCCAGACCTGGTTCGAGCAAGGTGCCGCCGACGGCTTCAATGTCATGCCGCCCTGGATCCATGGCGGCTTCGAGGTCTTCGTCGCCGAGGTCGTGCCCATCCTGCGCAAGCGCGGCCTGTTCCGGCAGGAGTATTCCGGCGCGACGCTGCGCGACCATTACGGGCTGCCGCGCCCGGACAGTGGCTATGCCGAGGCGAGGCGCAAGAGCGCCTGAGCGCCCGGCTTCGCAACCAACCTTCCCAAAGCGTGACGCGGCGCGGGTCTCGCCCGCCAGGCGATGACGCATGCCCATTGAGGATACCCGATGAAGAAATCATCATACGCCTTGCTCTTCGCTGCAGGCGTCCTGCTGGCCGGCCCCGCCACGGCCCAGCCGCTGCCGGAGACCGCAGCGATACCCGAGCGCGTTGCGCCGGGGACGACGCTGGTGATCGGCGATCCGCAGACCAGGGTCGCTCTCACCCTCTCGGGCGAGCTCGCCAAGCTGCCCTTCAAGGTCGAATGGGCCAACATTTCCGGCGGCCCGCAGACGATCGAGGCCTTTCGGGCCAAGGCGCTCGACATCGGCGCCGTCGCCGACATCCCGCCGATCCATGCGCAATGGACCGGGCTCGAGGTCAGGATCGTCGCCGCCAAGTTCCGGCGCGACCCGGTCGGCCATCCGATCTACGTGATCGCCACCGCGCCGGGCTCCGGCATCACCAAGCTCGAGGACATCAAGGGCCGCAAGATCGCCTTCAGCCCCGGCCAGGCGCAGGGCGCGCTCGTGCTGCGCGTGCTGAAGAAGTTGAATCTCAGGCATGACGAGGTCCAGCTCGTCGAATTGCCGAGCGTCGGCGACGCCTATGTCAACGCGCTGGCAAGCAAGCTCGTCGACGCAGCGCCGATCGCGGAGGCGAACAAGCAGCGCTTCGTCCAGAATTACGAGCGCGACGGCGCCAGGGCGCTGCCGCACGGCCTGCGCGACGATCCGGCCTATCTCTACGTCGTGAAGGCCTCGCTGGAGGACCCTGGCAAGGCCGCGGCGATCCGCGCCTATGTCCAGGCCTGGGGACGCGCCACGAAATGGATCGAGACCCATCCCGAGGAGTGGATCAAGGGCTATTACGTCAAGGACCAGGGCCTGAAGCCCGATTCCGGCCGTTTCCTGGTCCAATCGAACGGCGATCCCGACGTGCCGCTCGACTGGAGCGGGGCAATCGAGCGCCAGCAGGAGACCATCGATCTCTTGGCCGCCGAGCTGAAGAAGCCGGTCCTGAAGGCGCAGGCACTGTTCGACCGACGCTTCGAGCAGGTCGCCGGCGCGGCCTATCAGGGAGAGTGAGCCATGGCGGACATCTCGCTCACTGGCGGGCAGGGCGCAGTCGATCCCGCCTGGCTCAAACTCTCCCGCGGCCGGCCTGCCGGCGCGGTCGACACGCCGCGCCGCCGGCGCAAACTCGGCCCGGGCCGGCCGATCCCCTATGGCGCCGCGCTCGGACCGGCCCTGCTGCTTATCCTCTGGAGCGTCGGCTCGGCGACGGGCATCATCGACGACCGCATCCTCTCGGCGCCCTGGACAGTGGCGACGACCGGCTGGGAGCTGATCCAGGACGGGCGCCTGCAGGAGAATCTCTGGACCTCGTTCCAGCGCTCCTTCTGGGGCCTGTTCTGGGGCATCATCGCCGGCGCCACGCTCGGCGTCATCGCGGGCCTCAGCCGCATCGGCGAGTACCTCGTCGACGGCCCGATCCAGATCAAGCGCGCCATCCCGGCGCTGGCGCTGATCCCGCTGCTGATGCTCTGGTTCGGCATCGGCGAAGGCATGAAGGTCCTGACGATCGCGCTGATCACCTTTGCGCCGATCTATATCCAGACCCATGATGGGCTGCGCTCGACCGATGCCCGCTTCATCGAACTCGCCGAGACGCTCGATCTCAGCAATGCGCAGTTCCTGCGCCATGTCGTGCTGCCGGCGGCGCTGCCCGGCTTCCTGCTCGGCCTGCGCTTCGGCGTGACCTATTCCTGGCTGGCGCTGGTCGTGGTCGAGCAGGTCAACGCCACCAGCGGCCTCGGCTACATGATCAACCTTGCCCGCACCTATGGCCAGACCGAGGTCATTATCCTCTGCCTCGCCGTCTATGCCGCGCTCGGCCTGAGCTCGGACTGGCTGGTGCGCTTCATCACCCGAAAGGCTCTGCCATGGCGCAAGATTCTGGCCGACTGAACCAGCCGCCGGTTGTCTCGGTCCGCGGCCTCAGCCGCCGCTATGGCGAGCGCACCATCATCGATGGCGTCGATCTCGACATCGGTCGCGGCGAGTTCGTCGCTCTGCTCGGCCGCTCTGGCTCCGGCAAGAGCACCTTCCTGCGCGCGCTCGCCGGGCTCGACCATGGCGTGCCCGGCTCCGGCCGGCTGGGTACGCCCGACGCGGTCTCGGTCGTCTTCCAGGATGCGCGCCTGCTGCCCTGGAAGAAGGTCGTCGACAATGTCTCGCTCGGGCTGAGGGGCGAAACGCCGCGCGAGCGCGCTCTGCATGCACTCGCCGAGGTCGAGCTCACCGCGCGGGCGCAGGCTTGGCCGACGCAGCTTTCCGGCGGCGAGCAACAGCGCGCCGCGCTGGCCCGCTCGCTGGTGCGCGAGCCCGAGCTGCTGTTGCTCGACGAGCCCTTCGGCGCGCTCGATGCGTTGACCCGGCTGCGCATGCAGGCTCTGCTGCTCGATCTCTGCGCCCGCCATCGCCCAGCCGTGTTGCTCGTCACCCATGACGTCGACGAAGCGATCCACCTCGCCCAGCGCGTGCTGGTGCTCGACGAGGGGCGCTTCATCGTCGACCTCGATGTCGACCTGCCGGCGGAAGCCGGGGCGCGGCAGCGGCGTTTCGCCGAGGTACGCACCCAGTTGCTGAGCAGCCTCGGCGTCACGGGAGAGGAGCTGCGCCGCGTCGCCTGAGGCGCTGCGGCCGCGCTCCCCGGGCTTTCGGCTAGCGCTTGATCGCCGGGCAGGCGCTTTGGGCGAGCGGGCGGAAGGCCTGGTCGCCCGGGATGGTGGCGACGAGGTCGTAGAGGTCCCATTCGCCTTTCGACTCGGCCGGCTTCTTGACCTGGAAGACGTAGAAATCGTGCACCATGCGCCCGTCCTCGCGGAGCTTGGCATTGCGCACGACCTCGTCCTCGATCGGCAGCTCGCGCATCTTGGCGATCACCGTCTTGGCCTCGTCCGACTTCGCCGCGACGACCGCCTTGAGATAGTGCCGGACCGAGGAATAGACGCCGGCCTGGATCGCTGAGGGCACCGCGCCATGCGCCGCCTTGAAGCGCTCCGAGAAGGCGCGGGTGCGTTCGTCGATATCCCAGTAGAAGCCTTCGGTCAGGATCGTGCCCTGCGCCGAGGCGAGGCCGACGCTTTTGACGTCCATCGCGGTCAGGAAGAAGGCGACCAGTTTCTGCTTGTCCTGGCCGATGCCGAAATCGCGCGCCGTCTTGATCCCGGCGACGGTATCGCCGCCAGCATTGGCGAGCGCGATCAGGTCGGCGCCAGAGCCCTGCGCGGTCAGGAGCTGCGACGAGAGATCGACCGCCGGGAAGGCGTGCCGGACCGAGCCGACATAGCTGCCACCCTTGGCGGTGACGAGGGTCTTGGCGTCGGCCTCGAGCTGGTGGCCAAGCGCGTAGTCGGCGGTGACCAGGTACCATTTGGTGCCGGGTTTGGTCAGGTGGTTGGCGATCCCTGCGACCTGGACATAGGTGTCCCACATCCACTGGACGATATGGTCGGGCTGGCACGCGTCGCCGGTCAGGCGCGCCGTGCCGCCGGGGAAGAGGCCGACCCGGTTCTTGTCTTTCAGCAGCGGCGGGATGGCAAGCTGCAGCGAGGCGTTCGACATGTCGGCGAGCACGTCGACGCCCTGCCGGTCGATCCACTCGCGCGCGATCGCCGAGCCGACATCCGCCTTGTTCTGATGGTCGGCCGAGATCACCTCGATCTTCAGGCCGGCGCATTCCGCCTTCAGGCAGTCCTCGACCGCCAGGCGGGCCGCGGTGATCGAGCCCTTGCCGGTGATGTCGGAATAGACGCCGGACATGTCGGTGAGCACGCCGATCTTGACGGCGCCGTCAGAGATTTCGGCGGCAGCGGGCAGGGCGCCGAGCAATGCGGTGGCGATAGCGAGCGCCGAGACCAGACCCTTCATGTGAATTCCTCCCGTGGTGTTTTTCGTCGTTGCTAGCGGTCGTGCCAGTGCGCCATCGGCAGGCCGGCGACCGGTGATCTGAAAAAGGGGATGCGGCTGCCGCGCAGGCTGCCGATATAGGCGGTGCGAAGATCGGCGCCGCCGAAGCTGATGCTGGCGAACCAGGGCGCGATCGTGCCGCCGCAGGCGAGCATCAGCTCGGGCGTCACCTCATCGCGGGCGAAGGCGGCCATCAGCGCCTTGCCGGCCTTGCTGCCGCGATCGTCGTCGAGCAGGATGCGCAAATCGCCCTCCGGCGTGATCGCGAAGACCCGGTCGACCATCACATGCGTGCCCCAGAGATTGCCATGGGCGTCGAAGGCGATGCCGTCGATAAAGGCGCCATGGTTGCTCGGGCCGAAAATCTCGCGATCGGTGAGGCTGCCATCGGGCTGGACGCGCAATCGCGTCACCCGGCAGGCGCAGGTCTCGGCGACGTAGAGCCATTTCTCGTTGGCATCGAGACGGATCTCGTTGGTGAAGGCGAATCCATCCGCGACGATGCGCAGTCGCCCGCCATCATAGAGCGCGACATAGCCGTCGCGGACATTCGGGCTCATCGCCCGCATCCAGTTTGTCGTACGCGTCGAGATCGTCAGCCAGACCCGGTCCCTCCTGTCGCGCAGCACGAAATTGACCTTGCCGATCGCCTGCCCGTCGATCGTATCGACCAGCACGCTCGTCTCGCCCGAGCGAGTCATCACCTCCAGGCGGTCGGTGCCGAAATTCGAGATCAGCACGTCGCCATTGCGGGCGAAGGCGAGGCCGTTCGGCAAGGTGCCGGAGACAAAGCGCGCCTCCTCGTCGGCGGCCTCGGCGAAGCCGCGGCTCGCCGTCTGCGTGATCAGCTCCTGCGTGCCATCCGGCCTGATATGGACCACGCCGCCACGCGCATCGGCACTCCACAGCGAACCGTCACGCTCGGCCAAAATGCATTCCGGCCGCTGCAGGCCCTCGCCGACATAGCTGATAGCAGCCGGATCGATGCTGAAGCCGTCGAGCGGGTTGGGACGAGGCGACATGACGGCCCCTAGAAGTTCACGCGGTCGCCGCCCTTGAGGCCGAGCGTGGCGCGGGCCTCCTCGGGCGTTGCGATCTCGTAGCCGAGCTCCTCGACAATCCGGCGGATCTTGGCGACCTGCTCGGCATTGGAGGTCGCGAGCTTACCCTTGCCGATGAACAGGCTGTCTTCGAGCCCGACGCGGACATTGCCGCCCAGCATTGCGGCCTGTGTGCAGAAGGCCATCTGATGGCGCCCGGCCGCGAGCACCGACCAGTGATAATCCTTGCCGAACAGCTTGTCGGCGGTGCGCTTCATGAACATCAGGTTGTCGAGATCGGCACCGATGCCGCCGAGGATACCGAAGATCAATTGCAGGAAGACCGGCGGCCGGAACCAGCCGCGATCGAGGCAATGGGCGAGATTGTAGAGGTGGCCGACATCGTAGCATTCGTGCTCGAACTTGGTGCCGTGCCCCTCGCCGAGCAGTTTGTAGATGCGCTCGATGTCGCCGAAGGTGTTGCGGAAGATGAAGTCCTTGGTGTTGGCGAGATAGGGCTGCTCCCAGGAGTGCTTCCAGTCGCTGTACTTCTCGGCCAGCGGGTGCAGCGCGAAGTTCATCGAGCCCATGTTGAGCGAGCACATTTCGGGCGCGGCCTTGAGCGGCGCGGCGAGGCGTTCTTCGACGGTCATGGTCAGGCCGCCGCCGGTGGTGATGTTCACCACTGCGTCGGTCGCCTGCTTGATCCGCGGCAGGAACTCCATGAACACGGCGGGGTCAGGCGTGGGCCGGCCATCTTTCGGGTCGCGCGCATGCAGATGCAGGATCGCCGCGCCCGCCTCCGCCGCCGCGATCGCCTGGCTGGCGATCTCGTCCGGCGTGATCGGCAGGTGCTCGGACATGGTCGGCGTGTGGATGCCACCGGTGATCGCGCAGGTGATGATGACCTTGCTCATGGAGCTCTCCTTCGTCCCCGTACTCAGACCGGCAGGATCGCGACCGCCCGGGTCCAGCCGGCCGAGCCGTTGCGGACCTTCACCGGCAGGCAGCTGATCATGAAACCGGTCGCCGGCAGCGCTTCGAGATTGTGCAGCTTCTCGATCTGGCAGTAGCCGGCCTCGCGCCCGGCCTTGTGGCCTTCCCAGATCAGCGAGGCATCGCCGGTCTCGGCGAAGCGGCGGGCGGTGTGGCTGAACGGCGCGTCCCAGCTCCAGCCATCGGTGCCGACCACCTTGATGCCCTGCCGGACCAGATGCAGCGTCGCCTCGCGGCCGAAGCCACAGCCGGAATCGACATAGTCGACTTCGCCGTAGCGTGCGCCGGCCCGGGTATTGGCAACGACGATCTCGAGCGGGCTGAGCCTGTGGCCGATCCGCGCAAGCTCGGCGTCGATCTCGGCGGCGGTAACGACACGGCCGTCGGGCAGATGGCGGAAATCGAGCTTCACCCCCGGCTGCAGGAACCAGTCGAGCGGGCATTCGTCGATCCTGAGCGCCGGCGCGCCGCCATCCTGGGTCGGATGATAATGCCAGGGCGCATCGACATGGGTGCCGTTATGCGTCGAGATCGTCGCGAGCTCGACCGCCCAGCCCATGCCATCCGGCAGCTGCTCGGGCCTCAACCCCGGAAACGCCGCCGCGATGTCCTTCGCAGTCGCCTCATGCGTGCGATAGTCGATCCGGACCTTCTGGAAGGGCGGGTCGGCGGGGACGTCGTTCTCGAGCGGAATCGACAGGTCGACGAGGCGGCCTGGCAGCATGCCGGTGTGTCCTCCCTTGACGCGTGTTCTCTGTGGTTCGAATTTGGACGAACGTCCGACCTATAGCAAGCTTGCCGCTTTCTGGTAAGAGCGATTCGCTGGATTTCCGGAGGACACGATGTCCGCGATGCCGACGCGCGACCGCATTCTCGACGCTGCCGAGCGCCTCTTCGCCGAGCGCGGCGGCGCCGACGGCGCGTCCATGCGCGATCTTGCGGCTGCGGCGGGCGTGCGGCTCTCGCAGCTCAGCTATCATTTCGGCTCGAAGGAGGCGCTTTACCGCGCCGTCTTCGCCCGCCGGGCGCATGCCCTGGCGCTGGCGCGCGCCCAGGCCCTCGGCGAGGCGCTGGCCCGGCCGGCGCTCGACATCGGCGAGATTGTCGCCGCCTTCATCGGCCCCTCCGTACGCCAGCGTTTCACCGAGGGCGTCCAGGGCGCGGCCTTCGCCATGATGACCGCACGCGAAGCCGTCGACCCGCGCGAGGCGGCGCGCGGCGTCCTCGCCGAGCATTTCGACCCGACCGCGCGGCAGTTCCTCGCCGCGCTCGGCAAGCTCTATCCGCAAGCGCCGGAGGGCGCTCTGGTCGACGCCTATCTCTTCATGGTCGGCTCGCTCGTGATGACCATGGCCGCCGGCGACCGCGCCATGCGGCTCGATCAACAGCGCGACTCCGTTCCGGTGGCCGAGAATGCCGATCTCCTGCTGCAACGCCTGACGGATTTCTGCGCCGCGGGCATCAATGGTTTGCTGAAAGGCCGCTGAACCGGTTTATCCGGCCGCAGGCAAGGGAAAGTGGATCAGATCATGCGCCGAGAGATCATCGAAGTCCCCGTCATCTCCGAGGCGATCCGCCGGCTCGGCGCGCCGACCTCGGCATTGGCCCGTGCCGGCGACCTGCTCTTCACCTGCGGCATGCCGCCGATCGATGCGGTGACCGGCGAGATCGTCACGGGCGACATCGAGACGCAGACCCGCGCCGCGATGGAGGCGCTGGCCGTGACCCTGCGCCATGGCGGCTCCTCGCTCGATGCGGTGATCAAGGCAACGATCTTCGTCACCGATCCCGCCCTGATGGCCGGCGTCAACGCAGTCTATCGAACCTACTTCACCACGGGCTTTCCGGCCCGGACCAGCGCCGCGATCCGGCCCTGGCCGCTGCCTTTCGACATCGAGATCGAATGCGTCGCGGCGATCGGCTGACGCCGCAAATCAGCGGTCCGCCCGCGCCACCACGGTATGCAGCAGCACGTTGAGGCCGGGCTCGAGATCGTCGGGCGTGCACAGTTCCTGGTTGTTGTGGGTGATGCCGCCCTTGCAGGGCGCGAAGATCATCGTCGTCGGCGCGTGGCGGGCAACGAAATAGGCGTCGTGCCCGGCCTGGCTCAGGATATCCAGCGTGCGGTAGCCGAGGCCGAGCGAGGTCGACCGGACCTGGTCGATCAACTCGTTGGCAAAGACCTTGCCGCCCCAGTTCCAGACATCGAGGATTTCGGCCGTGCAGTCGGCCCGCGCCGCGGCCTCATGCACGGCGCGGCGCACGCGCTCGGCCATCACGGCAGCGGTTTCCGGATCGGCATGGCGGACATCGCAGGTCGCCTGCGCCCAGTCTGACAGGATGCCGGGCTTGTTCGGCCAGGCCACCAGCCGCGACGCCGTCGCCTTGCCACCACTGCCGGCATGCTCCCAGCCGAGATCGTCGACCGCGACGAGGAGGCGCGCGCCGGCGATCAGCGCGTTCTTGCGCCGCTCCATCGGCCAGGGGCCGGTATGGGCGGTCTCGCCGCGGAACTCGACCAGCATGCCGGTGCTGGCAAAGCCGCCGGTGACGACGCCGACCTGCATGCCCTCGCGGTCGAGGATCGGCCCCTGTTCGATATGGAATTCGACATAGGCGTCGAACGGATGCGGCGCCTTCTCCATAGCGCCGCGATAGCCGATGCGGTCGAGCTCCTCGCCGATCGTCTTGCCGTCGTCGTCGCGCCGGCCGAGCGCCCAGTCGAGGGTATAGGCGCCGGTGAAGCAGCCCGAACCGACCATCGGCGGCGAGAAGCGCCCGCCCTCCTCATTGGTCCAGTTGACGATCTCCAATGGCCGCTTCGTGCGGTGGCCGAGCTGGTCGAGCGTGCGGCAGACTTCGAGCCCGCCGAGCACGCCGGCGATGCCGTCGAAGCGCCCGCCATTCACCTGCGTGTCGAGATGGCTGCCCATCACCACCGGTGGCAGGCTGTCGTCCTGCCCGGCACGGCGCGCGAAGATGTTGCCGATGCCATCGACCCGTATGCTCAGGCCCGCCTGCCGGCACCACTCGACGAAGACGTCGCGCACCTCTCTATCCGCATCGCCGAGCGCCAGCCGCGATAGCCCGCCCGGCCGGCCGATGCCGATCTCGCCGGAGCGTTCGATCGTCGTCCAGAAGCGCCCGATATCGATGCGCGCGGTTGCTGGCAGGCCCATGAATGTCCCCTGATCCCGAGCGCTGAGGGCGCCGCTTCGAGAGCCACAATCGAGGCGGCGGCCCGCTCCTGGCAAATCGATATTGGTGATGGGTTTCTCCGGTCCGGGTGGAACGGATGGGCACACGCTCCGGTATGTCATCGGCGCAGAAGGCGCTTGACAGGCGTGCATGCGAAGTGGAATGATTATTCTATTGAATATCTAAAACGGTTTTTTTGTTTCGTTTTGAATGAAGCGCAGAGTCGGCGGCCGCGCTCGAAGTGCGTCCTCCTTTCTGCACCATCCAGGCCGGTCGCGACGCTTCGCGCCCCGCCATGTCGCCCCAAAACCGGCCGATCGAACCCGATCGGACCGACAACGAAAGCGGGGAACATCCCCGCAAGGGAGGATGAGATGAAGCGGTTTCTCGCAGGAATGATTGCTGTCGCCGCTATCGCGGTCACCGGTGCGACGCCGAGCGTCGCCCAGAACACCAGGATCATCGTCGTCAGCCATGGCCAGGCCGCGGACCCGTTCTGGTCGGTGGTCAAGAACGGCGTCGCCAAGGCCGCGGCCGATCTGAAGGTCTCCGTGGATTATCGCGCTCCCGAGACCTTCGACATGGTGGCGATGAGCCAGTTGATCGACGCCGCGGTGAACCAGAAGCCGGCCGGTCTCATCGTCTCGATCCCCGACGCCTCGGCGCTCGGCCCGTCGATCCAGAAGGCTGTCGCTGCCGGCATCCCGGTGATCTCGATGAACTCCGGCTCCGACGTCTCGAAGAAGCTCGGGGCCCTCTTGCATGTCGGCCAGGACGAGTTCGACGCCGGCAAGGCCGCCGGCGAGAAGCTCGCTAGCATGGGCGGCAAGGTCGGCGTCTGCGTCAATCACGAGGTCGGCAATGTCGCGCTCGACCTGCGCTGCAAGGGCTTTGCCGAAGGCTTCAAGGGCAAGGTCACGGTGCTGCCGGTCTCGAACGATCCGACCGAGATTCGCTCCAAGGTCAAGGCGGCGCTCTCTGATGCCAGCGTCGACACGGTGATGGCGCTCAGCGCCTCGCTCGGCGGCGAGCCGACCCTGGCGGGCGTCAAGGAAGCCGGCAAGATCGCCACCGTCCGCGTCGCCACCTTCGATCTCTCTGCCAACTTCCTCAAGGCGATCGCGGCCGGCGAAGCGGCCTTTGGCATCGATCAGCAGCAATTCCTGCAGGGCTACCTGCCGGTCGCCTTCCTGGCGCTCAATGCCCAATACGGGCTCGTCCCCGGCGGCAATGTTCCGTCCGGCCCGAACCTGGTCACCAAGGAGAAGGCGGCCCAGGTCGTCGACCTCTCGGCCAAGGGCATCCGCTGAGTGCTCAGCGGCGGCGCGACAAGCGCCGCCGCTGCCTCCCGGGCAGTTTCAGCATCCAATGAGGCGCGCCATGGCCATGCCGACCGCCGATCTCGCCGCGGGCCCGTCCCGGCCCAATGACCCGGCTGCAACGGCCCGCGACGAGCGGCTGCGCCGCGTCTCGCTCATCGCCCGGCTGATGCGTCGGCCGGAGCTCGGCGCCGTCGCCGGGCTCGTGCTGGTGACGATCTTCTTCGCGCTTACCGCCAATCCGGCGATGTTCACCCTCGCCGGCCTCATGACCGTATTGTCGCCGGCGGGCCAGCTCGGCATCCTCGCCATCGCCGCCGCGCTGCTGATGATCGGCGGCGAATTCGACCTTTCGATCGGCTCGATGATCGCCTTCGCCGGCCTGGTCTTCGGCGCGCTGATCGTCGTCGGCGACCTGCCGTTGCTTGCGGCGATCGTCGCGACCTTCGTCTTCGCCGGACTGATGGGCGCGGTGAACGGCCAGATCGTCATCCGCACGCGCCTGCCCTCCTTCATCGTCACCCTCGCCTTCCTCTTCATCCTGCGCGGGCTCTCGTTGGTCGGGCTGAAATGGGCGACCGGCGGCTCGACGCAGTTGCGCGGCATCGGCGACAAGGCGGGCGAGGGCCTGATCCGCGAGCTTTTCTCCGGCCAGGCGCTGGAACCGCTCTTCGGCTGGCTCGCCAAGGCCGATTGGATCGCCAAGTTCCCGAACGGCGTGCCGACCGTGACCGGCGTTCCCGTCTCGATTCTCTGGTTCCTCGCCATCGCGGCGCTTGCGACCTATGTCCTGCTGCGCACCCGCTTCGGCAACTGGATCTTCGCGGCCGGCGGCGATGCCAATGCGGCGCGCAATTCCGGCGTGCCCGTCAATCTGGTCAAGACGACCCTGTTCGTGCTGACCGCCTGCGCCGCCACGCTCGTCGCGATCCTGACCGTGCTCGATGCCGGCTCGACCGATGCTCGCCGCGGCTTCCAGAAGGAGTTCGAGGCGATCATCGCCGCGGTGATCGGCGGCTGCCTGCTGACCGGCGGCTATGGCTCGGCGATCGGCGCCTTCTTCGGCGCGATCATCTTCGGCATGGTCTCGATCGGCCTGACCTACACCAGCTTCGACAGTGACTGGTTCCAGGTCTTCCTCGGCGGGATGCTGCTGCTCGCCGTGCTGTTCAACAACTACATCCGCCGCAAGGCGACAGGGGAGCGCTGAGCATGACCACCGCAGCTCCGGAACAAGCGCCGCTCATCGAAGTCCGCGACATCGTCAAGCATTTCGGCTCGGTGATCGCGCTCTCGGGCGTCTCGCTCAAGGTCTCCTCTGGCGAGGTGCTCTGCCTGCTCGGCGACAACGGCGCCGGCAAGTCGACGCTGATCAAGACGCTCTCGGGCTGTCATAAGCCGAGCTCGGGCGAGTTCCTGGTCGAGGGCCGGCCGGTCACCTTCTCGAGTCCGCGCGATGCGCTCGATGCCGGCATCGCCACCGTCTATCAGGATCTGGCGATGATCCCGCTGATGTCGATCACGCGGAACTTCTTCATGGGCCGCGAGCCGATCCGCGGTTTCGGCCCGCTGAAATGGATCGATTTCGATCTCGCCCATGCGGTGACGCGCGACGAGATGCACCGGATCGGTATCGACATCCGCGACCCGCACCAGGCGGTCGGCACGCTCTCGGGCGGCGAGCGCCAATGCGTCGCCATTGCACGCGCGGTCTATTTCGGCGCCAAGGTGCTGATCCTCGACGAGCCGACCTCGGCGCTCGGCGTCGCCCAGACCTCGATGGTGCTGAAATACATCAATCTGGTGCGGGCCAAGGGGCTCGGCGTGATCTTCATCACCCATAATGTCCGCCACGCCTATGCCGTCGGCGACCGCTTCACCGTGCTCAACCGCGGCAAGACGCTCGGCACCTACGCCAAGTCCGGCATCGCCATGGACGAGCTGCAGAACCTGATGGCCGGCGGCAAGGAATTGCAGGCGCTCTCGGCCGATCTCGGCGGCACGGTCTGAGCCGACTGCCATCTTCCGGGCGAAGATCCCACTCTCATCACGGAGATTGCCTATGCGCGCGCTCGGCGTTGGCCTGATCGGCACCGGCTATATGGGCAAGTGCCATGCGCTCGCCTGGAACGCCGTCGCCCCGGTCTTCGGCGATGTCCCGCATCCGAGGCTCGCCGTACTCTGCGAGGTCGATGAAGCCCTGGCCGCGCAGCGCGCCGGTGAATTCGGCTTCGCCGAGGCGACCGCCGATTGGCAGGCGATCATTGCCCACCCCGATGTCGATGTCGTCTCGATCACCACGCCAAATGCCTTTCATGCCGAGATGGCGATCGCGGCGCTCGCCGCCGGCAAGCATGTCTGGTGCGAGAAGCCGATGGCGACGAGTCTTGGCGATGCCGAAGCGATGCTGGCGGCGGCGAAGGCGGCCGGCACGGTCGCTGCGCTCGGCTACAACTACATCCAGAATCCGGCGATCCGCCTGGCCAGGCGCCTGATCGCGGAGGGTGCGATCGGCGAGGTCAACCATGTCCGCGTCGAGATGGACGAGGATTTCATGGCCGATGCCGGCGTCCCGTTCTCCTGGAAGAGTGAGGCCGCCTCAGGTCATGGCGCGCTCGACGATTTCGGCGTGCACGCCTTCTCGCTGCTCAAGGTGCTGGTCGGCGAGGTCGATTCGGTGATGGCTGACATGGCCAGGCCCTATGCGGAACGGCCGCTGGCGGCCGGTGGCAGCCGTCCTGTCGAGACGCACGATATCGCTACGCTCCTGCTGCGCCTCTCCTCCGGCGCCTCCGGGCTTGTCGCGCTCAACCGCTCGGCCTGGGGCCGCAAGGGCCGGATCGCGCTGCAGGTCTTCGGTGCGAAGGGCACGATCGCCTATGATCAGGAGCGGATGAACGAGATCGAGCTCTACACCGCCGAGGGTGCCAGCGATGTCCAGGGCTTCCGCCGCATCCTGACTGCGCCGGCGCACGAGCCCTATGGCCGCTTCATCCCGGCTCCCGGCCACGGCCTCGGCTTCAATGAGCTCAAGATCATCGAATGCCGCGAACTGCTGCGCGCGATCGCGGGAGAACCGGCACATCTCCTCGATTTCGAGGCCGGTCTGCGCATCGAGCGCACGGTCGAGGCCGCGGCCAGGAGTTTCCGCGATGGGCGCTGGACAACGGTCTGACCGGCTGTTTCGCTAGCTCGGCGGGGACAACGTGCGATTCTCGTATGTCGGGCCAGTTTCGGTCGGCGGGAAACCGAGCTAGGGATATCGTTCGTATACGAACGAGGATCAACGATGGCGCGACCGGGTAGTGCGGCCGAGACGCCCGAACCTGCCGACGAGAGCTATGATCTCGCCGAACAGGTCGGCTTCATCATGCGCCAGGCGGCGCAGCGCCATGTCTCGATCTTCAACGAGATCATGGGCAGCGACCTGACGCCGACCCAATGGGCGGTGCTGGCGCGGCTCTATCAGGATGGCGGCTCCTCGCAGAACCTGCTCGGCCGCCAGACCGCCATGGACGCCGCCACGATCAAGGGCGTGGTCGACCGGCTGCTCAAGCGCAAGCTGGTGCAGACCAAGCCCGATCCCGAGGATGGCCGCCGGCTCATCGTCGAGCTCAGCCAAGCGGGCGTCGACTACACCCGCGAGCTGCTACCCAAGGCAGAAACCGTCACCAAGGTGACGCTGGCCCCGCTCGCCACCAACCAGCGCGCCACGCTGATCGCGTTGTTGAAGCAATTGCGCTGAGGCGCCGCCGCTAGGCGATCACGTAGCAGTCGCAGGCTTCCGCCATCGCCCGGGCTTCGTCCAGATCGCTCGAGGCACTGGCGTGGATGGCAAAGAGTGGGTCGCCCGCCGCGACCTGGTCGCCGACATGACGGCGCAAATCGATGCCGGCTGCCTTGTCGAAGGGCGCGCCGGCGCGTCGCGCGATGCCCGCCACCGCCCAGCCGTCGATCTCGCTGACCGTGCCGGCTTTCGGCGAGCGCACCGTATGGACGAGCAGCCCGGGCGCGACCGGCAGTTCGCGTCGCCCTTGCGCGTCGATGATCCGTTCGAAGGCGGCGCGCGCCGCGCCAGAGCGCAGCAACTCTTCGGCCCGTGCCCGCCCGGCTGCGACCGAGCCCAGCGCCGGGTCCCAGCCGAGGATGCGGCTGGCGAAGAACAGCGCTTTCTCGACGAGGTCGGTCGGCGCCTGCGGGTCATTGTCGAGTACCCAGCCGACATCGCGGCATTCCAGTGCCGGGCCGATGCCGCGCCCGATCGGGCGGGTCCCGTCGGTGGGGAAGGCTTTGACCACGAGGCCGAGCCCGGCTCCGACCGTCTCGAACAATTGCGCGAGCTCGGCGGCTTCCGCCCCGCTTTTCAGCTTGGTGCGCGGGCCATAGGGCAGGTCGACGATGACATGGGTCGAGCCGGCCGTGAGTTTCTTCGACAGGATCGAGGCGACCGACCAGCGGTTCGAATCGATGCCGAGCGGCCGCGTGATCGCGTTCATCACGTCGTCGACGACAGAGTGGTTCAGCCGTCCGTTCCAGGCGATGCAACCGCGCGCCTTTTCCACGCAGGCGCGCAGCTCGGCCGGGTTCAACTCGACGCGGGCGAGCGCCTCCATCGCATCGGCCGTGCCGGCCGCCGAGGTGATGGCGCGCGAGGAGGTCTTCGGCATCAGGAAGGCGCCGTGCGCGGTGACGATCGGCACCACGATCAGGGTGATCCGGCTGCCGGGAATGCCGCCCATCGAATGCTTGTCGACGACGATCTTGTCCGGCCAGGTGATTGTCTGGGCGAAGCGGCTGCGCACCCGCGCCAGCGAGACGACTTCCTCGTCGGAGAGCTTTTGCGTCGCCGCGACCAGGAAGGCGGCGACCTCGCCATCGGGATAGCGGGCTTCGACGATGTCGCGAATCAGCGTGTGGTACTGCTCTTCCGAGAGCTCGCCACCCTGGATCTTTCGGGTCAGCGCGGCGCGGCTCTCGGGCGAGGGCGTGCGCCTGAGCGTGACCTCGCTGCCCTCGGGCAAGCCGAGCTCGTCGAAGGCCTCGGCCGAGAGGCCGATCTCGTCGCCGGCGAGCAGCGCGGGCAGGTCGATGACCTGCACATCCGAGCGGGTGCTGGCTGTCGCTCCCGAAATCTCGATCCGGCCCGGCCCGAGATAGTCGAAACCGTTGACGATCTCGCCCTTGGCCGGGAGGTAGGCGCAATGCGCCCGGCCGGCAAAGAGCGGCAGCCGGCGCAGCCGCATCGTATTGGCGGCGGCCTCGACGGCGGCGATGAAGCGCTCGACGCCGATCTCGACGCTCTGGTCGTTGCAGATCGTCGCCGCCCTGATCCCTTCCGGACGGGGCTCGACCGTGCGCGACAGGCGCTTCTCGATCGCCTCGCCGCTCTCGCGCCCGCGCCCGGCGATGCGGGCGGCAAGCACCTCGGGCGGCGCCGTCACCTCGACGACGACGAAGCGTGGCAGGTGTTTGGCAAGCGCCGCGATCGTGGCACGCGAGCCGTTGGCGATGACGTTGCGGCCGGCTTCGACCAGGCGCTTGAGCTCGGCCGGCAGGCCGTAGCGCAGGCCATGGGCGCCCCAGGTGATCAGGAAGTCGCCTTGGGCCTCACGCGCGTCGAAAGCCTCGTCCGTCGCCGCCTCGTGATCCTCGCCCGGCGAGCCAGCCGGGCGGGTGACGACGCGCCGCGCGAAGACATAGCGGCCGGTCGGCTCCAGCAAGGTGCGGGCGCCGTCGATCAGCGAGTCCTTGCCGGCCCCGCTCGGGCCGACGACGAGGAAGAAGGTACCGGGCCGCATCTTTGCTCAGGCTTCGTCGAGGCCGATGTCCACCGCCGGCGCCGACTGGGTGATCTTGCTGGTCGAGATGTAGTCGACGCCGGTCTTGGAGATCGGGCCGATCGTGTCGATGTTGATGCCACCGGAGGCCTCGACCTTGGCGCGGCCGGCGATCAGCTCGACCGCCTTGGTCATGTCGGCGACCGACATGTTGTCGAGCATGATCACGTCGGCGCCGGCCTTGGCGGCCTCCTCGACCTGCTCGAGCCGGTCGCATTCGACCTCGAGCTTGGTCAGCACCGGCAGCTTCTTGCGGGCGCGCTCGACGGCGGCGGTGATGCTGCCGCAGACGGCGATGTGGTTGTCCTTGATCATCACGCCGTTATCGAGGCCGAGGCGATGGTTGAGGCCGCCGCCGCAGGTCACGGCATGCTTCTCCATCATGCGCAGGCCGGGCGTGGTCTTGCGGGTGTCGATCAGGCGCGCCTTGCTGCCGGCCATGGCGGCGGCATAGCGGGCGGTCTCGTTGGCGATGCCGGAGAGGCGCTGGGCGATGTTGAGCGCGGTGCGCTCGGCGGTGAGCACGCTGCGGGCGGCGCCCTCGATCTCGACCAGGATCGCGCCCTTCTCGACCTTGTCGCCGTCCTTGACCAACAAGGTCACCTTGAGCTCGGGATCGTAGCGCTTGAACACCCGGGCGGCGATCTCGACGCCGGCGACGATCATCGGCTCGCGGGCGTTCATGTGGAACTTGCCGGTCTCGCCGGGCTCGATCATCACCTGGACGGTGAGGTCGCAGGCGCCGATGTCCTCGATCAGCCAATGGTCGATCAGGCGATCCGTGGCGAAGCTGTCATACATGGCAGGCCCTCTCTCCCGCGGCGATGCCGCTCGAAACATGTTTGTATGCAAACAATAGCAGCGGGAAAATTTGGCTGTCAATGCGCCATCGGAACCGTGCTTGCAACCAGCAATCGCGTCATGGTGGGGTCATCCCGGGCGGGTAGAATCCTGTATCAGCCCGGCAACAAACAATCTTGTATGCAAGAATTGCGGATCGTTGCCGTTTTTTTCGCGTCTGACGGCGTCAGCTCGTCCGCAATAACTGAAACCGCAGGCATCTCTCGCAATTTGGCGTAGATTGGGCGGCCGCCCGCTCGCCTCGCCTTGTCTTGACTTGGTCTAAGAGGCGCGCCAGTATCGTTTGTACACAAACAAAATCCGAACACCCGCTTTGCGGCGAGGATCAAGCATGGCGCTGGACGAAGCGAGCCCGGTCGCGGACGACAAGATCCGCTGTGATGCCTGCCCGGTGATGTGCTTCATCAAGCCCGGCGCCGTCGGCGCCTGCGATCGCTACGGCAATGTCGAGGGCGAGCTGGTGCGGATGGAGCCGCATATCGTGCTCGAGCGCACGCTGGAGCATGGCGGCGAGGTCGTGCCCTTCGCCGGATCACGCGAATGGGAAGGCGAGATCGTACACCAGCAGGGAACCTTCATTACCGCGATCGGCGCCGGCACCACCTATCCCGACTACAAGCCCGCCCCGTTCATCGTCTCCTCCGAGGTCAATGGCGTCGACATGGTCACCGTCGTGACCGAGGGCATCTTCAGCTATTGCGGCGTCAAGGTGAAGATCGACACCGACCGCTTCCTCGGCCCCGAGCAGGCGACGGTACGGGTCGAGGGCGAGGCCATCGGCCACGTCACCACCGGCGAATACGGCTCGCAGATGCTCTCGCTCGGCGGTGTCCACCATCTCACCGGTGGCTCGAAGAAGGAGGGCCGTGTCACCTGCGACGCGCTGCTCCAGCTCAGCAACGGCAAGGCGGTCGAGCTCACCATCGACGGTGGCGAGAGCGTGATCGTGCAGGCCGGCAAGCCGCCGATCGTCAACGGCGTCGCCGAGAGCCGCATGCGGGTCGGCTGCGGCTCGGCGACGATCGGCATCTTCGCCAAGCAATGGCATGGCAAGGTCGACGAGGTCGTCGTCGTCGACGACCACATCACCGGCGTGCTCTCCGAGCACCAGGCCGGCAAGCTGCTCGGCATGGCGGGAACCGGCATCAAGCTGAAGGGCCGGCGCTCGACGCCCGGCCGCTACTTCCAGGTGGCGCAGCCCGGTACCGGCTGGGGTGGCACCAATATCAGCGACCCGCTCACCATTCTCGGGCCGTTCGACCCCAAGGTCGCCTATCCCGGCCTGCGCCTGCTGATGGTCTCGACCACCGGCGAGCACGCCGCCTATTACGAGCTCGACGAGAACCTGCAGCCTGTGGAGACGCAGATGCCGCAGCCGCTGGTCGAGCCGGTCGAGCGCATCGCCGAGAATTGCGAGCCAGCGCTCTCGACCGTGCTGTTCATCGGCGGGGCCGGCGGCTCGCTACGCGCCGGCGTCACCGAGAACCCGGTCCGGCTGACCCGCTCGGTTAAGGACGCGCTGACCTATGTCACCTGCGGCGGCGCGCCGGTCTATATCTGGCCGGGCGGCGGCATCACCTTCATGGTCGACGTCACCCGCCTGCCCGAGAACGCCTTCGGCTATGTGCCGACGCCGGCGCTGGTCGCGCCGCTCGAATTCACCATGAGCCGGATCGATTACGAGGCGCTCGGCGGCCATATGGACGCGATCCAGCCGCTTGCCTCGCTCAAGGGCGGCAGCCAGCTGCGCCTGCCGCAGCGCCCCGACAATCCCTGGCCGCTGGCGCCCGAGCAGCCGCGCCGCTCGCTCGGCTAGGGCGATGCGCTTCGAGCAGCCCTCGGCGCGCTTTCTGCCGGATGGCAGGCGCCTGCTCCTGCAGCAGGGGCCGATCGATCTCGTCATCGAGGCCGCCGGGGAGCAGGACGCAGTGAAGGCCGCGCATGAAGCGGCGATCCGCCGCTTCGACGGTCTGCTCGCCGAGCTTTGCGATGAGTTGAAGCTGCTGCGGACGGCAGTGAGCGAGATGAGCCCGCTGCCGCTCGGCCCGGTCGCCCGCCGCATGCACGCTGCCGTGGCGCCTTTCGCCGAACGCAGCTTCATCACGCCGATGGCCGCCGTCGCCGGCTCGGTCGCGCAGGAGATCCTCGGCGTGATGTGCGCGGCCGCGCCGCTCACGCGCGCCTATGTCAACAATGGCGGCGACATCGCGCTGCATCTGTCTGATGGCGAGCAGTTCCGCATCGGGCTGGTGAAGCGCCCCGACCGGCCGGAATTCTTCGCCACCGCCACGATCGGGCCCGAGGACGGCGTCGCCGGCATCGCGACCTCGGGCTATCCTGGCCGCAGCTTTTCGCTCGGGATCGCCGAGGCGGTGACGGTGCTCAGCTACACGGCCGCCATGGCCGATGCGGCGGCGACAGTGATCGCCAATGCGATCGACCTCCCCGGCCATCCCGCGGTCGAGCGCCTGCCGGCCAGTTCCATCCAGAGCGACAGCGATCTCGGCGAGCAGTTGGTCACCCGCAACGTTGGGCCCCTGACAATCGACGAGATCGAGATCGCGTTCGCTGCCGGCCTCGCCGAAGCGGAGCGCCTGCGCGCTGCCGGCCTGATCGTCTCGGCCGCTATGCATCTGCAGGGCGTGAGCCGCACGCTCGCCACGCCTATGATCGTTCAAGAAGACCCCGAGAGGAGACTTGCCCGTGCCTGAGATCGCCGTGCGAAAATACGCCGTGACCGTCGAGGAAATCTATCACGAGGGCGGCCCGGCCGCTGCGGTACCGCTGAAGCGCGGCGCGGCGCTGGCCGTGATCGCCAACCCCTATGCCGGCCGCTATGTCGAGGACATCCAGGGCTTCATGGATGATCTGAAACCCTTCGGCCTCGCCATGGCGCAGCGCCTGCTCGCGGCGATGGGCGGCGACGTCAAGGCGATCGAAGGCTATGGCAAGGGCGCCATCGTCGGCGCCGCCGGCGAGCTCGAGCATGGCGCGCTCTGGCATGTGCCAGGTGGCTACGCCATGCGCGAACTGCTGGGGGACGCCAAGGCGATCGTGCCCTCGACCAAGAAGGTCGGCGGCCCCGGCACGCGGCTCGACATTCCGGTCACCCATGTCAACGCTTCTTACGTTCGCAGCCATTTCGACGCCTTCGAGATCGGCATCACCGACGCGCCCCGCGCCGACGAATTGCTGTTCGCGCTGGTGATGACGACCGGCTCGCGCATCCACGCCCGCGTCGGCGGGCTGAAGGCGAGCGAGATCAAGGGCGAGGACGGCCTGCGATGAAGGCGCGGATCCGCAAGGTCGTCACGGTCGTCGACGAAACCCATACCGAGCTTGGCCGGCCGGTCTCGCCACCGATCCGCCGCGCTGCTGCCGTTGCGGTGATCGCCAATCCCTTCGCCGGCAAATATCAGGAGGATCTCTCCGAGCTGATCGATATCGGCGAGGAACTCGGCGACCTGCTCGGCCGCCATGCGCTCGCCGCGCTCGGCATCGAGGGCGAGGCGGTCCAGGGCTATGGCAAGGCTGCCGCTGTCGGCGAGGATGGCGAGCTCGAGCACGCCGCCGCGATCCTGCATCCCAAGCTCGGTGCCCCCCTGCGCAAGCTCCTCGGCAAGGCGCCGGCGCTGATCCCGTCCTCGAAGAAGCGCGGCCCGCTCGGTGTCGTCCTCGACGTGCCGCTCGGCCATAAGGCGGCCGCCTATGTCCGCAGCCATTTCGACGGCATGGAGGTCAGGATTTCGGACGCCCCGCGCGCCGGCGAGATCGTCGTCGCGGTGGCATTGACCAGCGGCGGCCGACCATTGCCGCGCGTCGGCGGGCTGACCCATGCCGAGGTCAAGGGCGAGGACGGGCTGCGGTAGAGGCACTTGCTGCGCCTATGAGGATAAGGCGCGGGGAACCCTTCTCCCGTGTGGGAGAAGGGCAGGGATGAGGGCCCGCCCTACCCGCAGAAGATGCAACGCCGCCGTACAGCTCTGGTAATCAACGGCAGTCCCTCACCCCTGCCCCTCTCCCATCCGGGAGAGGGGTTCTAGGTCGAGACTCTCTACCTCACCTTCCGGCCTTGCGCGCTCTCGCCACCGCCGCCTCGATTCCCTCCCAGGCCGGTTTCCCGGGCGCAAACCGACCGCGCAGGTAGCCCGCCAACTCGACAATCTGACGATCGTCGAGCGCTGTCGCGAAGGAGGGCATCGAGCCGATGCCGTGCTGGCCGCCTTCGAGCAGCATGTTGACGAGGTTGGCCGTCGTTGCCGCATGCAGCTTCGACGACAGGCCGAGTGCAGGGCCGGCATTGAGCAATGGCGCGGCGCGGCCGGTCTCGTGGCAGGCGGCGCAGGCGCCTTCATAGAGACGCGCGACAGGTGAGGTTGCGGGATTGGCGGCCCGCGCCGTCTGCTGCCCGACCCGCGCCGCCAGCGCTTCGGCTTCAACTGCGGGTAGAGGTTCGTTCAAGGAGGCGAGATAGCTCGCCATCGCCCGGATATCGGCGTCGGGCAATTCCCTGAGCTCGGCGATCACCGGCGCCATCGGTCCCGCCGCCGCGCCGTGATGCTGCGAAGTGCCGGTCTTCAGATAGGCGTAGAGCTGCATCTCGCTCCATGGGATCGGCCCGGCAGAGAGCTTCGTCAGTGCCGGAGCCTCCCAGCCCTCCGCCTCGCCGCCAGCGAGATAGGCGCTGCCACCCTTCTCTGCGCCGAGCACATTGCGCGGCGTGTGGCAGGCGCCGCAATGGCCGAGTCCATCGACGAGATAACGCCCGCGATTCCATTCGGCAGAGCGGGTCGCATCGGGCTTCAGCTCGTCTTGCCGGTTGAACAGCAGGTTCCAGCCAGCCATCAGCGGGCGCAGGTTGAACGGGAAAGTGAGCCGGCTCGGTTCGTTCTCCCGCCGCACCGCCGGCTGCGACATCAGGAAGGCGTAGAGCGCCTGCAAATCGGCCTCGCTCGCTTTCGCGAAGCTCGGATAGGGGAAGGCCGGGTAGAGTTGGCGACCGTCGCGATGCAGGCCGGCGCGCATCGCCCGCTCGAAGGCCGCATAGGACCAGTAGCCGATGCCGGTCTCCGGATCGGGCGTGATGTTGGTGGTCAGCACCGTGCCGAAGGGCGTCGGCAGGGCAAGCCCGCCGGCATAGGGCACCCCGTCTTTGCCGGTGTGGCAAGTGGCGCAGGCGCCCAGCGCTGCGAGCTGGCGGCCGCGCTCGATCGTCGCCGCCGACCAGGTCGACGGGTCCGGCCGGGCGATCGGCGCGATCGAGGGCGCGAAGGCGAGCGAGACGGCGGCGAAGGTCGCAGCGCCGGCCACGGCGGCGCCGAGCTTGCTCCACCAGGGCAGGCTCTTCTTGTGCTCCTGAGGCGGTGACTTCAGCAGCTTCGTGCCGTTGAGGCCGGCGAGCACGCGCTCCGGCGTCAGCGGCAATTCGCGGAAGCGCACCCCGGTCGCGTCGAAGACGGCGTTGACGATCGCCGCTGCGCTCGGGACGGAGGCCGATTCGCCCGCGCCCATCGGCGGCAGATGCTGCCGGTCCATCAGCATGACGTCGATCGCCGGCAGCTCCGGGAAGGTCAGCACCGGATAGGAGCCCCAGTCGCGGCTGGCGACAGCGGTCGTCTGCGAGAACGTCACCTCCTCGCGCAGCACCCGGCTGGTCGATTGCAGGACGTTGCCGTGGATCTGGTGCGTCACCCCGGCGGGGTTGACCATCATGCCGGTGTCCTGGCCGACGGTGACGCGATTGACGGTGACTTCGCCCGTCATGCGGTTGACCGCGACATCCGCGACCCAGGCCGCCCAGGCGGCGCCGACGCCGGGCCAGCTGCCATGGACATAGCGGGCTTGTGCGAAGCCGCGCCCGCGCAGCACCTCGCCATCGGCTTCCATGCGCGGGCCGACATGCGGCTGCCAGTTGGCGCGCTCGGCGGTCGCCCGCGTCAATTCGGCGGCACGCTCGTCATTGATGTGGCGCAGGCGGAACTCGACCGGATCGACGCCGGCCTCATGCGCCAGTTCGTCGATATAGCTTTCATGGGCGAAGACGTTCGGCATCGCCGAGACGCCGCGCAGCCAGGACGCCCGCACGATCGGCGGCATGTCATAGGCCGTCAGCCGCATGTTCTCGTAGGTATAGGACGGCACCGCGGTGCGGTCGCCCATCCGCAGCGCCGCCGGCTGGTTCGGGATGCGCCCGGTCAGCAGCAGCGCCAAAGTCGGGGCAGCATTTGACGGATACCAGGTGTGGAAATCATAGGCCTTGAGCGCCCCGCCCGGGCCGAGCCCGCCCTTGATGTCGATCAGCTGGGCCGCGCCCTTCGGCTCCCAGAGGTGCTCCTGCTCGCGAGTGAGCTGGACCCGCACGGGCATGCCGACCGCGCGCGAGAGCAGCACCGCATCGGCGACGACGTCGTCGGCGCAGTTGCGGCCATAGCAGCCGGCGGCCTCGAAGCGGATGACCTCGATCCGCTCCTTCGGCAGGCCGGTCAGCAAAGCAAGGTCGTTCTGCAGCGGGTGGGGGTTCTGGCTGCCGGTCCAGACGGTGATGCCGTCCGCGCGCACATCGGCGACCGCGCAGGACGGGCCGATCGAGCCGTGCATGTGGTAGGGCCAGACATAGGTCCGGTCGAGCCGGGTCTCGAGGCCCTCCAGCGCCGTCTCGACATCGCCCTCGTCGACGAGGAGGCGTGGCGTCGAGGGGTGGGTGCGCAGCGCCTGGCCGAGATCGGAAAGGTCGGGCGGCGTGAAGTCGCGCCACTCCGTCTTCAGCTTCAGCGCTGCTTCCGCTGCCTGCTCCTCGCGCTCGGCGACGATGCCGATGAAGTCGCCCTCGACCACGACTGCGCGGACGCCGGGCACGTCCGCGATCGAATTTCGATCGACCGAGATCAGGCTCCGGCCGACGAAGTCGCCGGCGTCCATGCCGGCATAGGGCGGGCGCACCACCCGGCCATGCAGCATGCCGGGCACGCGGACATCGTGGACATAGGCGAAGCTGCCGGTGACCTTGGCCGGGATGTCGACGCGAGCGACCGAACGGCCGACCAGCTTGTGCTGGTCGACCTGCTTTAACGCGGCGCTGTCGGCCAGCGGCAGCAGGATGCGCTCGTTGGCGAGCAGCGTGTCGAGGGCGATGGCGGGGGTGGTCTCGCCTTTTCGCGCGATCACGCCGTCGCTCAGCGCGATCTCGTCCTCGCCGCAGCTGAGCGCCGCGGCTGCGAGCGTGATCAATCTGGCGCGGATTTGCGTCGCCGCGATCCGCAGCGCCAGCGAGGTGACCTGGATCGTCTCGCTGGCGATGGTCGGCCCTTGATCGGGCGTCTCGGCAGTGTCGCCGAGCACCATCTCGACGGCGGCGAAGGGGAAATCGAGCTCCTCCGCCACCATCTGGGCGAGGGCGGTGCGGATGCCGGTGCCAAGGTCGACATGGCCATTGAAGGCGAAGATGCGGCCTTCCGCCGTCAGGCAGACATGTAGGTCGAGCCCGTCCTCCGGCGCGGCGTCGGCGGCTGCGCCCTGGCGCGGCGCCACCACGCCGATCACGCCGCCGCGCTTCAAGAGCGCCTTGCGGGAGAGGGGCTCGCTCATGACGCGGCTCCAATTGCTGCGCATGACGACGAGCGCAACGCGCTCTCTCCTCCCTTGTGGGGTAGAGTTGGAGAGGGGGGTAGACAGCCGTGAGCTAGCAAGAATGGCAGAACGCAATCGCGGATCGGAGAAGTGTCGCGGGTGGCATACCCCCCTCCCCAACCCTCCCCCACAAGGGGGGAGGGGGTACGGCGGCGCTTGGCGGGACGGATCGAGGTCTGCCTCATGACGCCGCCGCGTCCTGCTGCCCGCGTTCGGCGGCGAGCATCACCGCCTTGACGATCTCGACATGGGTGCCGCAGCGGCAGAGATTATGGCGCAGCGCCTCGCGCACCTCCGCTTCGCTCGGATCAGGGCGAACATCGAGGAAAGCCTTCGCCGTCATCACCATGCCGGCGATGCAGTAGCCGCATTGCGCCGCCTGCGCGTCGATGAAGGCCTGCTGCAGCGGATGCGGCGCGTTGAGGCTGCCGAGCCCTTCGAGCGTGACGATCTCCCGCTCAGCCGCAAGCCGCACCGGCAGGGCGCAGGCACGCGCCGCCTGCCCGTCGATCAGCACCGTGCAGGCACCGCATTCGCCGAGGCCGCAGCCAAATTTCGGGCTGTTGAGCGCGAGGTCATTGCGCAGGAAGAACAGCAGCGGCGTCTGGGCTTCGCCCTCGACCTCATGGCTCGCGCCGTTGACGCGAAGCGCAAAGCGCCGCGTCGCCCTCATGGCTCGCCCAGGCGGGGCGAGGCGCGCCTGATCGTCCTGATCGTCACGGCCACCGAGATCGTTCGTATACGAATGAGAATAATGACAAATCGAAGTAGGCTGCAAGCGGGATTTCTACGGGAAGGCGCACTCCGTCATGCTTGGGCTTGCCCCGAGCATCTCAGGCCGGAGGAGGCTCCAATCGGCACCCTCTCGTCCTGAGATTCTCGGGTCTGCGCTTCGCCTCGCCCGAGAATGACGCCGGAGCCAGCCGAACCTAGTGCGCCACCGACGGGATCTTCTCCGCCGGCGGGGTGTTGCGGCTGATGCCGCTGCGGACGATGCCGTCGATCACTATCATGCCGATGCCCGGCAGGTCGCCGAGCTGGATCGAGTCGAGGAAGCTCGTCCCGGCCGAATGCTGGGCCTTGTCCATGAAGACGAAGTCGGCGCTGCGGCCGACCTCGATCAGGCCGCAATCGAGGCTGCGCATCCGGGCGGTGTTGCCAGTCGCGAAGCAGAACGCCACCTCGGCCGGAACGTCGCCGAGCGAGGACAGCATCGAGACCATGCGGACAATACCGAGCGGCTGTACGCCGGAGCCCGCCGGCCCGTCGGTGCCGAGGATGACGCGCTGCAGCTCGTCCATCTCGCGGGCGACGCGCAGGGTGTAGAGCGCGGCGCGCTCATTGCCGTTATGCACCAGCTCGAGGCCGCGCTTGCAGCCCTCGCAGATGCAGCGGATCTCCTTGTCCGGCAAAGCGGTGTGCCCGCCATTAATGTGGCCGACCACGTCGGTGTCCGCCTCCAGCACGACATCGGCGCCGATCAGGCCGGAGCCGGGGATCGAAGGGCCGCCGGTATGGATGGTCGACTGGATTCCGTATTTGCGGGCCCAGGCCACCATCTCCCTGGCGCGGGCGCCGTCCTTGACGCCGCCGAGGCCGACCTCGCCGAGCAGTCTTACGCCGGCATCGGCCAGATCCTTGAAATCCTGCTCGACCATGCCGGGCTCGATCACCGGTGCGCCGGCATGAACCTTGACGCCGCCGGGGCGGAACGCGGTGAAGGCGCGTTGTGCATAAATCGCCATGGCTTTCAGGCCGACGATGTCCTTGGGCCGGCCGGGGGTGTGGACCTCGCCGGCCGAGATCATGGTGGTGACGCCGCCATGCATGGTCGAGTCGATCCAGCCGAACTGGTTCTGGCGCGGCGTCCAGTCGCCGGCGACCGGGTGGACATGGCTGTCGATCAACCCGGGCGAGAGCACGGTGCCGTTGGCATCGATGACAGTGTCGGCCTGGTCGGTGTCGAGATCCTTGAAGCGACCGACCGCGGCGATCCGACCGCCGATGGCGATGAGGGTATCGGCTTCGAGGATCGGACGCTCGATGTCGCCGGTGAGCATCAGGCCGATATTCTTGACCACCAGCGTGTGGGTGCTGCCGACCGTCGTCGCCTGCTGTTCAGCCATCGTATCCGCCCTGTCGTCCGTTGCCGAAATCTGGCGCCATCCTCATCGCCGGAAGCCCGATTGACAAGCGTGACGGGAGGCGTCATATCGTTTGTATACGAATGAATTTCTGCCCCGTCCGAACCCGGCTGTCAAGCAGCAAGGATCGCGCATGCCTTACGCCGTCACCAGCGCCTGCATCCGCTGCAAGTACATGGATTGCGTCGAGGTCTGCCCTGTCGACTGTTTCTATGAGGGCGAGAACATGCTCGTGATCCACCCGGACGAATGCATCGACTGCGGCGTCTGCGAACCGGAATGCCCCGCCGAGGCGATCGTCGCCGACAGCGCCGACGGAGCCGAGCAATGGCTGGTGCTGAACGCCCGCCTGGCGCCGCTCTGGCCGAATATCACGCAGAAGAGCGAGCCGCCGGCAGATGCCGACGACTGGAAGGGAATACCGGACAAGATCGACCTGCTTTCCGAACGTCCGGCAATGTGATATCTGATGGCCTGCATCCGATAATCTGCTAAATCGCTAGACTATCTGAGGATCGATGAGATGAGCAATTTCTACGAGGAGCGCGTGCTCTCAGTCCATCACTGGACCGATACGCTCTTCAGCTTCACGACGACCCGCGACACGACTTTCCGCTTCAAGAACGGCCAGTTCACGATGATCGGGATCAAGGTCGGCGAGAAGCCGCTGCTGCGGGCCTACAGCGTCGCCAGCACCAATTACGACGAGAACCTCGAGTTCTTCTCGATCAAGGTGCCGGACGGTCCGCTCACCTCGCGCTTGCAGAACCTCCAGGTCGGCGACCCCATCATCATCGGCAAGAAGGCGACAGGCACGCTGGTGCTCGACAACCTCAAGGACGGCAAGCGCCTGTTCCTGCTCGGCACCGGCACGGGCCTCGCGCCCTTCCTGTCGCTGATCCGCGATCCCGAGACCTATGAGCGCTACGAGAAGGTCGTGCTCGTCCATGGCTGCCGCCAGGTCTCCGAGCTGGCCTATGGCGAACGCATCCAGCAGGAACTCCCGAACGACGAGTTCCTGGGCGAGATGATCCGCAACCAGCTCATCTATTACCCGACTGTGACGCGCGAGCCCTTCCGCAATCGCGGCCGCATCACCGATCTGCTGACCTCCGGCCAACTCTTCAGTGATGCCGACATGGAGCCGTTCGATCCCGCCGGCGACCGTTTCATGCTCTGCGGCAGCCCGCAGATGCTGGTCGATCTCAGGCAGATCTTCGACGAGCGCGGCCTCGAGGAAGGCAATCATGGCGAGGCCGGCGACTACGTCATCGAGAAGGCTTTCGCCGAGCGCTGAGGCGCGTCTGCAATCGCACTTTCCGTCATGGTCGGGCTTGTCCCGACCATCCACGTCTTCACGTCACCGATCGCGTGCAGTGTTCAAGGCGCGGATGCTCGCCACAAGGGCGAGCATGACGCGCGCAGCGGCTTTTTGCCGAACGCGTCACGGCCTGCTACCTGTCCGGCAAATCACCTCGACCGACGAGTAGCGCCATGACCGAGACCTTGCCCGACCGGCTGTCCTCCAATCCCAACAGCCCCTTCTACAACGAAGAGCTGCTCGCGAAGGACATCGGCGTCCGCTTCAAGGGCGCCGAGAAGACCAATGTCGAGGAATACTGCGTCAGCGAGGGCTGGGTCCGCCTCACCGCCGGCAATGCCAAGGACCGCCATGGCAACCCGATGACGATCAAGCTCAAGGGCACGGTCGAGCCCTATTTCCGCAAGGCCGAGTGAGACTCGCCGCCGCGGGCGACCGCCAGCGCGAAGGCGGCGATCGCCAGTACCGAAAGACCGGCGCGCACGGCGTGCAGCGCGCCCCAGCGCTCGATCAGCGCCCGGCTCGCCGCGGCCTGCTCGGCGCTTAACGCCAGCAGCGCATCGTTCACGGGCGCGATCACGATCAACGTGAAGGGCAGATTGGCGAGCATGAGCGCCGCGCCGACCAGACAGAGTGGATCGCGAGCCCGCCAGAAGGCGAGTGCGCCGGCAAGGCTCGCCAGCACTGCGAGCCCGGCCTGCATCCGCGCCGCGCGCGGATAGCTTTCCTGCCATTGCAGCAGAAGCGAGCGATCCTCCAGCGCGAGTCGTGCTGGCTGCTCCGCGACGAGAATGTAGATCGCAGCACCGGCGAACAGCGTCGCCAGGATCAGCGCGGCGAGGCCGATGGCGGAAACGCCGCGGCGTTGCGTGGTCGTATCGAGACTGGATTCGGGCATGGCCGCCTCCTTGAAATGAACAGCATGCTATTTATTATTGCATAGCATGCTGTTCAATTGCAATCTCGCCGAATCAGGTCCCGCATGACCAGCTTCAAGACCAGCTCCGCCGGCTACCTTGCCAACCATGTCGCCCGTCTGTTCGCACGCGAACTGGCCGAGGCAGTGCGCCCGCTCGGCCTCGCCCCGGCGCAGTTCATGGTGTTGCTCGAGCTCTGGCGCGAGGAGGGGCTGACGCAGAAAGATCTGGTCGGCCGGCTCGATGTCGAGCAGGCGACGATGGCGGCGACGCTTGCCCGCATGGAGCGGGACGGGCTGATCGAGCGCCGGCCCGATCAGGCCGATGCCCGCGCCCGCCGCATTCAGCTCACGCCACGGGCGCGGGCGCTGCAGGAACCGGCGCTTGCCGCCGCGAAGGGCGTCAATGCGCGGGCATTGGCTGGTTTCTCCGATGACGAGCGCGAGGCTGTCCTCTCCGGCCTGCGCCGTATTGTCGGTGCGCTCTCGCGCGGCGCGGAGCTCGGCTAGATCGGCGTCCAAACCGAGCGGGAGTGCCGGTCGACGTCAACTCGCCACGGCGCCGCGCAGCAGTCCCACGAGGTCGGCCTGGCGGGTCATGCCAGTCTTGGCGAAGACCTGCCTCAGCGTGGTGCGGGCCGTCCCTTCGGTCCAGCCGAGCATGACGGCGGCCTCGCGCGGGGCGTGGCCACCCGCGATCAGCGCGGCGAGCCGCGCTTCCGACGGGCTGAGGTCGAAGAGGCCGGCGACGAGGTCGGCTGACGGTGCCTTGGCCTGGACCAGCGGAGTCGCGATAAGGATCGCAGTCGCTTGGCCGAACAGATCGTGGGCCGCCCCCTTGACCGGGACCAGATGAAAGATGATGGGCGGCAAGTCATTGCGCGCCCGCATCGGAATCGAACGGACCGCAGCCATCTGCCCACCGCGGCCCAGCGCTTCCAGAGCGGTCGCGAAAAGCGCATCGGCGCCGGCATCGGTCAGCTTCAGGCGCGAGGGAAGGTCCTCGATCGCAGACGGCATCAGCCGCGTGAGAAGGCTGTTGGCAGCGAGAATCCGGCCGCCCTTGCCGAGCACGGCTGCGGCCAGCCGCATGAGTTCCAGTGCCGCTGCGGCGCTGCGTGCGCGCTCGACCTCCAGATGATTGGCGATCAAAGCCGCTCGCGCCAGATGCGGCCGGACCCGGTCGAGCGCCGCGACGATCGTCCGGGGGAAGGGGCCGGCCGCGAACGGCTTTTCGAGATTGACCATCGCGAAGTCGCCGGAGGGAATGCTGATCGCGGTCGCGACACCGGAGCCGTAGCCACGCGGAATCAGAAAGTCGCGGTAGAGGGACAGTTGTTCGGCCTCGCCGGGCGCAAAGACGTCGCCGTCGGTGATGAAGCCGGCGTGCTGAAAGGCGACGGCCCGCTTGGTGCGCTCGTTCTGCGCGCCGCCCTGGGCGAGCCAGATCTCGTCCCACATCTCCTTGAACGTGTCGCTCGTGCTGACGATCGACAGGCGCGCCTCGCCGATCCGGGAGAACAGCGCGGCCGTTGCGTCACAATCACGTGCCAGCCCCTCGAGCCAGCCCTGCCATCGCTCGGGAATCACGGCGGCCTCGTAGAGGCCGTCGATCAGTGCGTCGAATCCATCGCCGAATGGCAATAAAGTTCCCCTTTCGCAGCGCGCACAACCATAGCTAGCATGCTTCTCGCGAAAGCGCCTTGTAGAAGAAGGTCGAACCGCAATCGCGCCCATCCGGCATCAGCGCATAGCGCGGGATGGTGCCGACCTCGGTCCAGCCCAGGCGATGGTAGAGCCGCCGCGCGGCGCCGGCCTCGTCGGTGTCGAGCACCAGCAGGTCGCGCGCCAGCGCCAGTGCGGCAGTTTCCGCCGCCCGCATCAGTGCCTCGCCGATGCCGCGGCGGCGTGCCCGCGAATGCACCAGCACCTTGGCGATCTCGGCCCGGTGCGGCTGGTTCGGCTTGGCGGTCGGATGGAGTTGGGCCGTGCCGACGATGCTAGTTTCGTCGCTGGCTACGAACAGCAGAACGCGCCCGGCTGCGACCTCGGCCGCGACGCCCTGCCAGAAGCGGTCATAGTCGGCGTCAGAGTTCCATTCCATGAAACCGACCGAGGCGCCATTGGCGACGGCGTCGCGCAGGATCCCGGTGAGCGCGGGAATTGCGGCCTGCGCCCCCGCGGCGTCGAGCTGTTCGATGGTCATGCGGCCGGCTTCCTTAAGTCCGTCAATGCGCCGCCAAATAGCGGCTTAATCCATTATGCAAGATTAATTCCAACATAGTAGATATCGGTTCGCAAGGGCACTGCGGCCCTATCGTCAACTCAGATTTTACGACGTTTGGCGAATTCCGGTCTCGCCAGCCCAAATCCAGCAGGCGATTTCCGAAAAAGTCACGGGGTCGCGCTTTGCTGTCAGCCGGAGACGCCGGGAACGGCGCCGGCGCAGGGGAGGCGTCGATGAACAGGGGGCTGGAATTTCTCGGGCGCTCGGTCGTGCGGTTCATCACGCGCGGCAAGCCGCAGAGCGGGCCGGTCGACGGCAAGGCTCTGGCCCGCCTGAAGGCCGCGCTCAGACCGGGCGACGTGCTGCTGGTCGAAGGCCATATGAAGGTCTCGGCGGCGATCAAATACCTGACACAGTCGACCTGGTCGCATGCGGCGCTTTATGTCGGCGAGACCGGCCGGTTCAGCCCCGAGGGCGAACCTCTGGTGCTGGCCGAAGTCGAGATGGATGTCGGCTGCGTGCTCTCGCCCTTGTCGAAGTATGGCGCCTTCGGCACCCGCATCTGCCGGCCCCAGGCCCTTGACCGCGAAGGCCGCCAGATCGCCGTCGACTATGTGCTCGAGCGGCTCGGCACGCAGTATGACCTCAAGAACATCCTCGATTTGGCGCGCTGGCTGATCCCGATTCCCTGGGCGCCAGCCGGCTTCCGCCGGCGCATGATCGCGCTCGGCTCCGGCGACCCGACCCGGGCGATCTGCTCGACGCTGATCGCCCAGGCTTTCGAGGCGGCGCGCTATCCGGTGCTGCCGACCGTCGAATATGCCAGCGCGATGGACGAGCAGGATTTCGAGGAGATCCTGCACATTCGGCATCATTCGCTCTATATGCCGCGCGATTTCGACATCTCGCCCTATTTCTCGGCGGTGAAGCCGACCTTGGAGGCCGGTTTCGACTATAAGAGGCTGAATTGGGCGCAGGAGCGCCTGCTCGCGGCGGAGTGAAACGGCGGCCGATCTGCCTCGCGCCCTTGGCGCAGGGGGCGCGCACTGCTATGGCGCGCGCATGAGCACCCGCAGTTTCGACAACATCCGCAATTTCTCGATCGTGGCGCATATCGACCACGGCAAGTCGACCCTCGCCGACCGGCTGATCCAGCAGACCGGCACGGTCGCGGCGCGCGACATGAGCGAGCAGATCCTCGACTCGATGGATATCGAGAAGGAGCGCGGCATCACCATCAAGGCGCAGACCGTCCGGCTGGATTACTTGGCCGAGGATGGCAAGGCCTACATCCTCAATTTGATGGACACGCCCGGACACGTCGACTTCGCCTATGAGGTCTCGCGCTCGCTCGCGGCCTGCGAGGGCTCGCTGCTGGTGGTCGACGCCTCGCAGGGTGTCGAGGCGCAGACACTCGCCAATGTCTATCAGGCGCTCGACGCCGGCCACGAGATCGTCACGGTCCTCAACAAGATCGACCTGCCGGCGGCCGAGCCCGAGCGGATCAAGCAGCAGATCGAGGACGTGATCGGCCTCGACGCCTCCGAGGCGGTGCCGATCTCGGCCAAGACTGGCCTCAACATCGAGGGCGTGCTCGAAGCGATCGTCAAGCGGCTGCCGGCGCCGAAGGGCGATCTCGAAGCGCCGCTCAAGGCTCTGCTGGTCGATAGCTGGTACGACGCCTATCTCGGCGTCGTCGTGCTGGTGCGCATCATCGACGGCGTGCTGAAGAAGAACATGACGATCCGGATGATGCGCGCCAACGCCGTCTATGGCGTCGACCGCGTCGGCGTGTTCAAGCCGAAGATGCTCGAAGTGAAGGAACTCGGGCCCGGCGAGGTCGGCTTCTTCACCGCCTCGATCAAGGAAGTCGCCGACACCGCCGTCGGCGACACCATCACCGACGATCGCAAGCCGATCGCCGAGCCGCTGCCGGGCTTCAAGCCGGTGCAGCCGGTGGTGTTCTGCGGCATCTTCCCGGTCGACGCCGCCGATTTCGAGGTGCTGCGCAGCGCCATGTCGCGGCTGCGCCTGAACGATGCCAGCTTCTCCTATGAGATGGAGACCTCGGCGGCGCTCGGCTTCGGCTTCCGCTGCGGCTTCCTCGGGTTGCTGCATCTCGAGATCATCCAGGAGCGCCTGGAGCGCGAGTTCAACCTCAACCTGATCTCGACCGCCCCTTCGGTGGTCTACCATCTCAAGCTGCGCGACGGCACGACGCTCGAATTGCACAACCCGGCCGATATGCCGGACGTGATGAAGATCGAGACCATCGAGGAGCCGTGGATCCGGGCGACGATCTTCACCCCGGACGAATATCTCGGCTCGGTTCTGAAGCTCTGCCAGGACCGGCGCGGCCTGCAGATCGACCTCAATTATGTCGGCTCGCGCGCCAAGGTCGTCTACGATCTGCCGCTGAACGAGGTGGTGTTCGACTTCTACGACCGGCTGAAGTCGATCTCGAAGGGCTATGCCTCCTTTGACTACGCCATCACCGACTATCGCGAAGGCGACCTCGTGCGCATGTCGATCCTGGTCAATGCCGAGCCGGTCGACGCGCTCTCGATGCTGGTCCACCGCTCGCGCGCCGATGCCCGCGGCCGGGCGATGTGCGAGAAGCTCAAGGAGCTGATCCCGCCGCACATGTTCCAGATCCCGGTGCAAGCGGCGATCGGCGGCAAGATCATCGCCCGCGAGACGATCCGGGCGCTGCGCAAGGACGTGACCGCCAAGTGCTATGGCGGTGACGCCTCGCGCAAGCGCAAGCTCCTGGACAAGCAGAAGGAAGGCAAGAAGAAGATGCGGCAGTTCGGCCGCGTCGAGATCCCGCAGGAAGCCTTCATCGCCGCGCTCAAGATGGACAGCTGAGCGCAGGATCGGCGGCAGCGTTCGCGCGTCAGGGAACCATCTCGCCAGATACGGTGTTGATCCCGACCCTCAACAAAAGGGAGGACAGCATCGTGGACAGACGCTCTTTTCTCGCGAGTCTGGTCGGTGGCCTGGCCGCGGCGAGCTTCGGCACGGCAGCGCTTGCCAGGCCGCAGCCGAAGCCGGTGGTTGCAGAGCCCGGCCCGCCTGAAGCTGCGCCGCAGGTCGATGCGGAAGCGCTCGACAAGACCGGCGCCGATTACGCCCAGTACTATTATCGCCGTCGTCGGCGCTGGCGCAGGCGCTACTGGCGCCGCCGTTATTACCGGCCGCGCTATTATTACCGCCGTCGCTATTACCGGCCGCGCTACTATTATCGCCGCCGCTACTGGTAGCCCCCTGACCGCCCTGCGCAGCTCGGGCCGCGCAGGGCGTAGCAGTGGTCAGAGATTGGCGCCGAGGTCGCGCAGCTTTGCCTTGAGGTCGATCGGCTCGACGAAGTGAACCGTCTGCATGCCGACCGAACGGGCGGCATCGACGTTCTTGGCGCTGTCGTCGACGAAGATGCACTCGCCGGCGCTGAGCCCGTAGCGCTCCAGCAGCACATTGTAGATCGCCGGATCGGGCTTCAGCAGCCGCTCATGCGCCGAGACGATCACGCCGTCGAAACTCTGCAGGAACGGAAAGCGGATCAGGCATTCCGCCCATTTCTCGCGCGAGAAATTGGTGATGGCGTAGACCTGCTCACCCTTGGCCTTGAGATCGGCCAGCACCGCGACGCTGTCCTCGATCGTGCCGGGTACGGTCTCGTGCCAGCGCTCGTCGAAAGCCTTGATCTCGGCTTCCCATTCCGGGTGGCTGGCGACCAATGTCGCCACGGCTTCGGTCCAGGGCCGGCCTCGATCCTGCTCGATGTTCCAGGCGGAGGTGCAGACGTTCTTCAGGAACCAGTCGCGCTTGGCATCATCAGGAATCAGGTCGCGATAGAGATGGAACGGGTCCCAGCGCAACAGGACGTTGCCGACGTCGAACACGACCTTGCGATTTGCAGGCATCGGTAGGCTTCTCCAGTCAGGCGTGCATCGACGTAGTTGATGCAACTCACGCCCTTGTGCACGGACGCGCGTAACCTTCACAAGGCTTTTGGCGTATTCGCGTAAAGGATCAGCAAAGGCGCGACGGATGGCTTCGGCAGCAACAGGTAGCTACTGGCCCTGGAACGATCGGCAGGGGCGCTTCTCGGCGCTGCGGGCCGGCTGCTTCGCGCTCGTGCTCGTCCCCGCCTTGATCCTCGCCTTCCAGGCCTGGACGCACCAGCTCGGCTCCAAGCCGTGGACGCAGGCCGTGCATGACACCGGCACCTGGGCCCTGCGCATCCTCGTGATCACGCTCGCAGTGACGCCGCTGCGCCGCATCCTCGACTGGAACAAGCTGATCGGCATTCGCCGCATGCTCGGTCTGTCGGCCATGACCTATGCGCTCGGCCATCTCACCTTGTACTGCATCGACCTCGCCTTCGACTGGGGCCTGATCGTCTCCGAGATCGTCAAGCGCTTCTATCTCGTCGTCGGCATCACCGCGCTCATCGGCCTCGTCGTGCTTGGCATCACCTCGACCGACGGCATGATCAGCCGCCTCGGCTCGGGGCGCTGGCAGCGCCTGCACAACCTCGTCTATTTGATCGCCTGCCTCGGCCTGTTCCATTTCGCGCTGCAGTCGAAGATCGACGTCACCCAGCCGGTGCTGCTGACCGGCCTGTTCGCGCTGCTGCTGGCCTATCGCGGGCTCAACCGGTTCGGCATCCCCTTGAGCTTCGCTTCGCTGGCGTTGACGGCGCTTGCCGTTGGTCTCGCAACCGCATTGGCCGAAACCGCTTGGTACGCCTTCGCGACGGGCGCCTCGGCCTGGCTGATCTTCCAGGCCAATGCCGATATCGTGGTTTATCAGGATTGGACGGCTGTGCGGCCGGGCCATTGGGTTGCGCTCGTCGGGCTCGGGCTCGCGGTGCTGCATCTTTTCCGTAAGCCCGCGCCGAAGCCGGCGAGGCGTGAGCGCCGGCCGGCAATGGCCTCCGAGGCCGCAGGCGGCTGAGCCTCAGCCCTCGCGCCGCGCCAGCTCCAATATGGTCTCGATCAGCACACGGATGGCGATGCCGGCGTCGAGCTCGGTCATGTTCTCCAGCGGCGAATGGCTGATGCCCTTCTCGCAGCGCACGAACAGCATGGCCGAGGGGCAGAGCTTGGCCATTTCCATCGCGTCGTGACCGGCTCCGGAGGGCAGGCGCCGCGCCGTCAGATTCGAGCCGGCGCGGGCGATTCCAACAGCGAAAGCCTCCTGGAGGGCCTCGTCCATCGGTACGGCGTTGCCGCGCGAATAGGGCGTGATCGTCAGGCCGACACCGCGGCGCGCCGCAATCTCGGCGAAGCGACGCTGGATCTCCTCGTCCATGCTGGCAACGGTCTCACCATCCGGCGCGCGAAAATCGATGGTGAAATCGACGGCGCCCGGCACGACATTGGTGGCGCCGGGATCGGCCCGGAACACGCCGACCGTGCCGACGGCGCGGTCATGCTCCCGGGCGATCGCCTCCAGCGCCAGCGCCATCTCGGCCGCGGCCGTGAGCGCGTCCTTGCGCAGCCGCATCGGCACGGTACCGGCATGGCCCGCCTCGCCGGTGACGCGGACGCCGGCTCTCCCTTGCGCGGCGATGGCGGTGACGATGCCGACCGCCTCGTTCTCGGCTTCGAGCACCGGGCCCTGCTCGATATGGACCTCGAGATAGGCCTTCACGGAGCCTGGCTTGCGGGCGAGCGCCGCGATCCCGGCCGGGTCGCCGCCGAAGGCGACGAGCGCGTCCCGCAGCACGACGCCGTCGGCATCGCGCGCCGCGAGCCAGCCCTGGTCGTAGCGGCCGGTCAGTGCCGCCGAGGTCGAGAGCGAGGTCGGGAAACGCACCGTCTCCTCGTCGCCGAAGGCGACGACCTCGAGCGCGAAGGGCAGGGTGATGCCGGCGTCGCGGATCGCCTGCACCGCCAGGATGCCGGCGACGACGCCGAGATTGCCGTCGAAGTGCCCGCCATCGCGGACGGTGTCGATATGCGAGCCGATCAGCACTGCCGGCAGTCCCGGCGTTGCGCCTTCGCGCCGCCCCTGCACCGAGCCGGCGGCATCGATGAAGGCGGTCAGACCCGAGACCTCCATCGCGCCCTTGACGTATTCCGCGCCCTGTCGATGCGACGGCGAGAGATAGAGCCGTGTCAGCTTGCCCGGTTCGTCGGTGAACCGGTTGAGCCCCGCGAGGGCGGCGAAGGCGCGGGCGCCGAGGACGGCGGGAGAAGGCAGGGGCGTGGTCATGGAATCAAACCTAACGGGCCGGCCATGGGCATGGCCAGCCCGCTTTAGCGTGGCAGGATCGATTTGGCTGTCAGTAGGTCGCGCGCCCGCCCGACAGGTCGAAGACCGCGCCGGTGGTGAAGCTGTTCTCGGCCGAGGCCAGGAAGGCGACCATCGAAGCGACTTCGTCAGGCTGCAGGAAGCGGCCGCGCGGGATCTTGGCCAGCATGTAGCCGATATGCTCCTCGCTCATCTGGTCGAAGATGCGGGTGCGGGCGGCGGCCGGGGTGATGCAGTTCACCGCGATGTCCTGCTGCGCCAGCTCCTTGCCGAGCGACTTGGTCAGCGCGATCACCGCCGCCTTCGAGGCCGAATAGGCCGAGGCGTTGGGGTTGCCTTCCTTGCCCGCGATCGAGGCGACCAGCACGAGGCGCCCGTAATTGCGCTTGATCATGCCGGGGATCACCGCCTGGCAGCAATGCAGCGTGCCGTCGACATTGAGCCGCATGATCTTCGCCCATTCGTCGAGCGGGTATTCCCAGGTCTTCAGGTTCGGCCCGGCGATGCCGGCGCTGGTGACGAGGATGTCGACGCTGCCATGGCGCTGCTCCAGCTCGGCGGCGGCCGCATTCACCGCCTTGGCATCGGTCACGTCGATCGCAAGCCCGCTTGCTGCCGGCCCGATCGCGGCGGCCGCCTCATTGGCGAGCTTGCCGTCGAGGTCCCAGATCGCGACCTTGGCGCCGCTGTTGGCGAGACGTTCGGCAACGGCACGGCCGATACCCTGCGCGCCGCCGGTGATGATGGCGACCCTGCCGTTCAAATCGATTTGATTCATTGAAATGACGCCCCTCCCTGGAACCGTGCGCGGACTTTAGCGCAAAGCCGTCCGCCGCAAAGTCGCGGTAGCTCAAGGGAGGGTTGCGTCAGGCTGGCTGCTCAGCGCGCATTGCGGAAGGCGCTCGGGCTGAACACGGTACGCAGCAGGATGCCGAGATCGAGCCAGAACGACCAGTTGTCAATGTACCAGTGATCATAGGCGATACGCCGGGCCATCTTCTCGTCGGTGTCGGTCTCGCCGCGCAGGCCATTGACCTGGGCCCAGCCGGTGATGCCGGGCTTGACGTTGTGGCGCCGGGCATAGAGCGCGATCTTGCGCTGGAATTCGCGGTCATGGGCGAGCGCGTGCGGGCGCGGCCCGACCAGCGACATCTGCCCGGCGATCACGTTCAGGAGCTGCGGCAATTCGTCGAGATTGTAGCGCCGCAGGAAACCGCCGATCCTTGTGATGCGCGGATCGTTGCGCGTCGCCTGCCTGACCACCTCGCCATCATCGGTCGTCGTCATCGTGCGGAACTTGAAGATCCGGAACGGCTGCTGGTTGAAGCCGAAACGGCGCTGCAGGAACAGCACCGGGCCTTTCGAGTCGAGCTTGATTGCGATCGCGACCAGGAGGAGCAACGGCAGGCTCAGGGCCAGGATCGCGCTCGCGGCGAGAACGTCGAAGACGCGCTTGAACAGGATCTGGACAAAGGACAGAGCGGGGCGCGTCAGCCGCAGCGACGCGAGCGAGCCGATCCGGACAATATGGGGATTGTCGAAGCGGTCCATGACGCGCTCCGGCGTCAGGTGGATCGCGACCGGCAGGTTCATGAAGGCGTCGATGCAGGCGTCGATCGTCTCATGGTCCGACCAGGGCAGGGCGATGAAGACGGCATCCGGCTTGAGGTCGCGGGCCCTGGCCGAGGCTGTGGCGAGGTCGGCGGCGAGCGCTGCGGCGGGATCGTTGATCCGGCGCGAATCGTTGCTGCGCAGGAAGGCGACGTCGACGATCGAGAAGCCGATATTCCAGGGCTGGTGGCGCGAGACGAAGGACATCACCTCGCTCTCGCGGCCGATCAGGAACACGCGCTCGGAGGTGATCCTGCCGGTCTTCGAGGCCATCGAGACGGTGCGCACGATCGCCGAGCGGGCGAGCGCGATCAGCGGCACGCCCGCGACATAGGTGACGAGGACGACGGCGCGCGAATACTGGTCGTTGACCTTGGCCATGAAGACGATGGCGACGAAGGCGATCATCGCCAGGTTCCAGACCGTGAAGGCCGAGGTGATCTGGCCCTTGGTCGAGAGGTAGTTCTCCAGCCGGTAGCGGCCGCGCATCAGATTGGTGAAGACGAAGATCGCAGCGATCATCGAGGCGAGCTCGACGGTGACCTTGTCGTTGCCGAGATGGCGATAGGCGACGAAGTGGTAGACGATCGAGGTGCCGCCGACCACGGTCAGGACGGTCACCGCATCGACCAGCGCGGTGATCAGGCCGATCCAGTGGCGCAGCACATTGGCGCGCTGGTCGGCTGCCGTGGTGACTTCGTAGTTCAGGTCGTTGACGCTCATCATGCCGCGCTCGCTCGGTCATGGGCGGTCCGGATTTGGCACAGGGGATGCGCCGAAAGACCGCCTCACCTGTCGAGGTGGCAAGCGCGATGCCGTAGAGGCATGAAGCTGGTTTCGCGGGAAATGCGCTGGAATCGGCCCGGTTGAACCGGAGTCGGGCGCAGCATGAGCGGAGCGCGTCCCATTACGGGACAGCCGGCGGGACAGAGGGTCGCCAGACCGGCAATATCGGCTATCGGATCAGCGAAAGACGGCGTTCATCCTATGACGGGGTTCCGCTTGACCCTGGCAAGAAACGCAACGAAGACAATGGCCTACGCCGTCAGCATGGCGACGTGTGCGTCAGCAGCGATCGAGATGAACGTCGTTCTCCTCCAAACTTCGCAGCGACGGGCTGCCCTTTCAGCCCTGCCCGAGCCACCGCGCCGCGACATCGCCGGCGTCCCGGTGGCGGCGCTGACGCGCCAGGAGGCGCTCGCGCTGATCGACCAGGCTTTCGACGGCGGCGATCATCTGCGCCTGGCCTACTGCAACGCCAATCTCGTCAACATCGCCGCGCGCGATGCCGGTTTGCGCGAGCGCCTCGCCGGCTTCCTGGTCCTGCCCGACGGCATCGGCGTCGATATCGCCTCGCGCCTGCTTTACGGCACGAGTTTCCCGGCCAATCTGAACGGCACCGACTTCACGCCGGCGATCCTCGCCGCCCGCAGGCGGCCACTCTCGGTGATGCTGCTCGGTGGCAAGCCGGGCATCGCCGAGCGTGCTGCGGCGAGGCTGCGTGCTGATTACCCGCAGCATCGCTTCGCAGTCCTGAGCCACGGCTATTTCGCGCCGCAAGAAGAGACGACTCTGCTGGCGCGGCTCGCGCACGAGCGGCCTGACCTGCTGCTGGTCGCCTTCGGCAATCCCCGGCAGGAGCAGTGGATCGCCGACCGGCTCGATGCCCGCCACTGCGCGGTCGCGGCCGGCATCGGCGCGCTGTTCGACTTCCTCGCCGGCGAGGTGGCACGGGCGCCGGAAACGGTGCGCACCCTGCGGCTGGAATGGATCTATCGGCTCTGGCTCGAGCCGCGCCGGCTCTGGCGACGCTATGTCGTCGGCAATCCCGCCTTCCTGATGCGCGTGCTGCGCCAGAAGCTGGCAGGGCCTAGCGCCTGAGGGCGCCTAGGGTTTCTTCCCGACGATGACGCCGAAGAGCGGGCCGGCGCCGATCATCACCAGGAAGACCCTGATGATGTGATGGGCCGCGACGAAGGCGACTTCGGTGTGCAGCGCCAGCGCGATCAGGCTCATCTCGGCGAGGCCACCGGGGGAGTAGGCCAGGATCAGCGGCACCGGCTGGTAACTCGAGACATGCGCCACCGCGAAGGCGAAAATCAGCGTCAGCACCACCAGGATCACGGTCGAGCCGAGCGAGAGCAGGAGGATGCGCAGGATCGCCTGCGGCGGCGTGCCGACGAAACGGCAGCCGATGGTGACGCCGAGGATCAGCTGCGCCACATTGACGATCTCGTAGGGCGGGACCGAGTCGCTGAGACCGACGAGATGCACGACGGCCGAGACCAGCATCGGCCCGAGCAGTTGCTTCGCCGGCAGGCGCAGTGCATGGGCGAGCATCACGCCGGCGATCGCGCTCGCGACCAGCCAGAACCAGCCCAGCGCTGACGTCTGGAACATCGATGGGCCCTGGTTGCGGTTGATGCCGAGCGAGACGCCTTCGAGCCATTGCACGATGAAGGGCAGCGTCATCACCACCAGGAGGATGCGAGCGGAATGGATGAGCGCGATGGTGCGGGCATCGCCGCCCTTCTCCTCGCCGGTGATCACCATCTCGACGAGGCCGCCCGGCATGCCGGAGAAGAAGGCCGTCACGGGATCGTAGCCGGCGACGCGGCGAAAGTAAGTGACGCAGCACAGGCCGCAGGCGACCATGAACAGCACGAGCCCGCCGAGCGTCGGCAGCCAGTTCGGCATCTGCGCGACGATCTCCGGCTTGAAGCCGGAGCCGAGCAGCACGCCGATCACCGCCGACATTGGCGGGCGGATCACTGACGGCGCCGCCACCGGCGTGCGGGCGATCGCAGCCGCAGTACAGAACACCATCGAGCCCAGCATCCAGGGCAGCGGCAGGCGGTAATACGCAAAGAGCCAGCCACCGAGCGTGCCGAGCGCGAGGGCGAACAGGAAACGGCGCCAGGGAAAGCGTCGCGGCGACAATTCGCGCACGCCGTTGACCGCATCCCGCAGCAATTCCCGCATCGCTCCGATCACCTCCCTGAGACGCATGCCCGAGAGCCGGATGCTTTCAGTCGGAAGCGCTTTGCGTTTCCGACTGAAAGCTGAATCCGTCTCTCATCCAAGAAACCGGGCAGGATTCATGCGAAAAACCGGTTCCCACTTTTTCGCATCCTGCCCGGCAGCGTCACGGCGCTGCTATACGCCATCCGCATGACGATGACAGGGCTTTGTCGGAATGACGGCCTTGTCCTCGCGGCGGGGCGGGCGGATGTGGCGGCAACCCCGCCATGCTCGCAAACCACTGACGAACGGGCAGAAAATCAGCGACAGTCGAGTCCTGCAGATATCTGATAGGCCGTCGGCGTCTTCCGCCCGGCTCGAGGCAGCCATGAGCGAAGACCGCCTTTCGGAAGCGACCGGTCGCGGCAGCGAAGGCCTCGGCTTGGCCGAAGCGCTGCCTGTTTCGGCCGACGAGGACGGCAGTCCGGGAGAACCGCCGGACTTAAGCGCCGGATCGGTTCCGATACCGCCGGTTCTCTCCGCCCCGTCTCGCGAGAGTTGGCTCGCGACCCGCCGCAACCGCGTCGGCCTGTGGTGGCGCAAAGCGAGCCCAAACTTACGCGGCACCGTCTATATGATCATCGCGCTGCTGGTTTACGCGGTGATGGTCGGCGCCTTCAAACATCTCGGCACGGCGATCCCGCTGGTCGAAACGCTGATGATCCGCCAGATCATCATGAGCGCCGTGATCGTCGCCATTGCCGGCCGCGGCCTGAAACAGGCGCTGAAGACAGACCGGCCGGGCCTGCAGATCTTCCGCGGCCTGATCACGCTCGCCTCCATGCTCTGCGGCTTCAGCGCCCTCATCCACATTCCGCTGGCCCAGGCGACCTCGATCAGCTTCAGCCAGGTGTTGTTCGTCACCGTCGCGGCCGTGCTGATCCTGAAGGAGCGCGTCGACAGGGCGCGCTGGGTCGCGACCGTCCTCGGCTTTGCCGGCGTGCTGATCATGCTCAACCCGTCGGCCGATGGGTTGAACTTTTGGGCGCTGATGTCGCTTTGCGGTGCGCTGTTCGGCGCCGGCATCACCATCAGCGTGCGCATCCTCGGCACCAGCGAACGGACCGAGACGATCCTGATCTATCAGGGCCTGGTGCTGATGGTCGTGCTCGCCTGGCCGGCCTGGGCCCTCTGGGTCTGGCCAACAGCCGAGCAATGGTTCTGGCTGGTGCTGCTCAGCCTGTTCGGCACCGCCGGGCAATGGCTGATCACCAAGGCCTATCAGGTCGGCGAGGCGTCGGCGCTGGCACCGCTCGATTTCAGCCGCCTGATCCTGGCGGGCTTCACCGGCTTCGTCTTCTTCGCCGAGGTGCCAACGCCGACGACACTCATTGGTGCGGCCATCGTCATCGGCGCGACGCTCTACACCATGCGCCGCAATGCCCGCAGCCGGGTCGACGCCGCTCTGTCCACCCCGCCCTGACGCTCCAGCCACGAGACGCCCATGACGCATCATCAGCTCGATGCCTCCCTCGCCACCTGCCATTGGGGCTATTTCGACGCCGGGCTGAAGCCGGTGCTGGAGATCGAGAGCGGCGACAGCGTCACCATCCGCACCGTCACCGGCGGCCCCGCCCATCTGCCGGAGGGCAATGCGACGATCCCGCCGGAGATCCACGAGATCCACGCCAAGGCCGAGCGCATGGTGCCTGGCCACATCCTCACCGGCCCGATCGCGATCAGGGGCGCCAGGCCCGGCCAGGTGCTGGAGGTGCAGATCAGGAGCGTCAAGCCGCGCACCGATTTCGGCTACACCATGTTCCGCCCGCTCGGCGGCACGCTGCCGGACGAGTTCGATTATCACGCCTTCCGCTACATCCATCTCGACCGTGAGCGGAACATCGCGAACCTGCCCTGGGGCATGGAACTGCCGCTTTCGCCCTTCTTCGGCGTGATGGGCACGGCGCCGCCGGCGCATTGGGGCCGGGTGACCTCGCTGATCCCGCGCGCCTTCGGCGGCAACATCGACAACAAGGAATTGGGCGCCGGCGCGACGCTGTATCTGCCGGTTTTCGTCGAGGGCGCTTTGTTCTCCTGTGGCGACGGCCATGGCGCGCAAGGCGATGGCGAGGTCTGCATCACCGCGATCGAGACGGCGCTGGAGGGTACCTTCGAGTTCCATTTGCGCGAGGACCTGTCCTTTGCCATGCCACGCGCGGAGACCAGGACCCACCACATCACCATGGGCATCGATCCCGACCTCGACATCTGCGCCGAGAACGCACTGCGCGAGATGATCGGCCTGATCACCTCGCGGACGAAGCTGACGCGGGACGAGGCCTATATGCTCTGCAGCCTCGCCGCCGACCTGCGCGTGACCCAGACGGTCAACGGCTCCAAGGGCATCCACTGCATGCTGCCGAAGAGCCTGGTGGCGTAACATATCCCGTCATGCTCGGGCTTGACCCGAGCATCTCAGGCCGGAGGAGGCTCCGGTCGGAGCCTTCTCGTCACGAGATTCTCGGATCTCCGCTTCGCTTCGTCCGAGAATGACGCCTTGTCCTAGAGCATCGGCAGGCCGCGCGGCTTTGGCCCGCGCGGGAAGGTGGCGTCGAGCCGGGCGATATCCTCGTCACTCAGCTGCAGCCCGAGCGCGCCGGCATTGTCCTCGGCATGGTCAACCTTGGCCGCCTTGGGAATGGCGAAGACGGATGGGCTGCGCGTCAGGAAGGCGAGCGCGATCTGGCGCGGGCTTGCGCCGTGGGCCGCAGCGATCTCGGCCAGCACCTTGCCCTGCGTCGAGGAAGCCGTCGGGAAATCGTCCTGCCCGAACGGGCTGTAGGCGGTGACCGCCACGCCGTTCCTCTCGCACCAAGGGATCACCGCATGTTCGATAGCCCTTTCGCGTAAGTGGTAGAGCACCTGGTTGCAGGCGACCTTGCCGGGCCCGGCGAGCTTCAGAGCCTCATCGAGATCGGCGACATCGAAATTGCTGACACCCCAGGACAAGATCTTGCCCTCGGCCCTGAGGTCCTCGAACACCGCGAAGGTCTCGGCTAGCGGATAGGAACCCCGCCAGTGCAGCAGGTAGCAGTCGAGCCGGTCCGTCCTGAGCCGCTTCAGCGAGCGCTCGCAGGCGGCTCGCGTGCCGGCCTTCGAGGCGTTGTGCGGCAGTACTTTCGAGACCAGGAAGACCTCGTCGCGCCGCCCTGCGATCGCCTCGCCGGTGATCTCCTCTGCGCGGCCATCGCCATACATCTCGGCGCTGTCGATATGGGAGAGCCCGAGATCGAGCCCGCGCCGCAGTGCCGCGATCGCCTCGCCGCGCGGCGCGCGCTCAATGTTCCAGGTGCCCTGGCCGATCCGCGAGACCGCTGGACCGCCCTTGCCGAAAGCCTGTGTCGTCATGCGCATGAGCTTAGCGGCGGCATGGGGGCAAGACCATGGCGGCGAGCCTCCTTGTCGCCGGCCGACGAAGCTGCCATCCAAGGAGGGCTTTGCAGCTGGGGAGCTGATCGTGCGCAGGGTCGTCGCAGCGCTGGCTTTGGCCGGACTGGCCGTCATGCTCACCGCCACCATGGCGGCGGCCGAAACGCTCGAGGCCCTGCAGACGCGCATCGATGACCGGCAGATCGCCGTTTACCTGCACCGGCCGGCGGGAACCGGGCCTTTCCCTGTCCTGGTGCTGTCGCATGGCAGCCCGCGCGACGCCGCGGGGCGGGCAGAGTTCGGCAAAGGCACGCTCGCCGCGGTCGCGCGCCATTTCACCGCGCGCGGCGTCATGGTTGTCGTGCCGATCCGGCGGGGTTACGGCGCCGAAGGGGGTGCTTGGGCGGAAGGCTATGGCGCTTGCGAGCGCGCCGACTTCCACAGCGCCGGATTGAACAGTGCGCGCGATATTCGTGCAGCCGTCGACGCTGTCCTGTCCCGACCGGACGCCGATCGTCGTCGTGTCGTGCTGATGGGCGTGTCCGCCGGCGGTTGGGGCTCGATCGCCGCAGCCTCGCAATCCGTCCCAGGCTTGCTCGGTGTCGTCAATTTCGCCGGCGGTCGCGGCTCGCTGAAGGCCGGCGAGGTCTGTTCTCCTGACGCATTGGTCGGCGCTGCAGCGCGCTATGGCGGCAGCTCACGCGTGCCGCAGCTCTGGCTCTACAGCAGCAATGACCGCTTCTTCGGCCCGGAGATCGCCAGCCGGCTCCATCGCGCCTTCCAGGAGGCGGGGGGCAGGGCCGAATTCGTCGCCGCCCCGCCATCCGGCGATGACGGGCATCGCTATATCCGCGCGATCGACCAGTGGCAGGGTGCTGTCGGAGGTTTTCTGGCGGCGATAGGCTTCATCGGTCGTCGTTGACCGCGGCGCCTCAGCGGACCTCGACCTCGTAGCGGCCATGACGGATTTCGCCGTCGGAATAGCGCACGCGCACCTCGAAGCTGTCACGGCCGCGATAATCGGAGTTCGAGGTGTATTCGAAGGCGAGTGCTTTCCCGATTTTGCCGTCGCAATGCTGGTAGGCCCCAGGGCCATAGACCGCCTTGGCCTTGCGCGTCAGCATCCGGACCGTGCCGTGCTGCGGCCTCTGCGTCAGCGTGGCGCTCGGCCGCTTCACCTGCCGGCAACGCGTGTCCATCGTCATGTAGGTCTGCTGCATGAAGGTCGGCTCGCCGGCGGCGGCGCGGTCGATGCCGTCAGCGCCTTTGTCGCCCGAGGTCACGCAGCCACCGAGCGCACTGCAGAGCAGGATGAGGCCCAGCGTCATCATTCCGGGAACGGGCATGGCTCTCCTCGCGGCGCGCGGCCGATCACACCGGTGGCGTGCCGTTGGCGGCCAGAACCTCTCCGGCAAGATAGAGCGAGCCGCAGATCAGGATGCGCGGCGGCGCCGCCCAGGTGCGAGACGCGATCTCGCGCAGCGCCTGCTCGACTGAGCCTGCGATCTCGGCCTTCAGGCCCGCTTCGCGCGCCAGCGTCGCCACCTCTTCGGCGGAGCGCGCCGCGAGCTGGTTCTGCATGGATACGGCGAAGAGGCCCTGAGCCAGCCCCTTGAAATGGCCGAGCGTGGCGCGCGCATCCTTGGTCGCGAGCAGGCCGGCGATCATGACGAGTGGCGCCGGGTTCTTCTCTTCGAGATCGGCCATCGCCTGAGCAAGGACGCGACCGCCATCGGGATTATGGCCGCCATCGAGCCAGAGTTCGGCACCGGTCGGCGCGAGCTCGGCGAGCCTGCCGCGCGCCAGGCGCTGCAGGCGCGCCGGCCACTCCGCTTCGGTCATGCCGCGCTCGAAGGCCGAGGCTGGTAAGCCGCCGTAGCCGGCAGCGCGCAAGGCCGCGATCGCGGTGCCGGCATTGATGTGCTGATGGCGCCCGGCGAGGCGCGGCAGCGGCAGATCGAGCAGCCCGTCGCTGTCTTCGTAGACCAGTCGCCCGCTGTCTTCGTGGACGCTGAAGTCCTGCATGCCGACCAGGATCTTCGAGGCGCCGACGCGTTCGGCGGCAGCTTCGAGCACGGCGGTCGGTTCAGGTTCCTGCGGCGCGATCACCGCCGGGGCGCCGCGCTTGAAGATCCCGGCCTTCTCGCCAGCGATCTTGGTGACGGTGTCGCCGAGATATTCGGAATGATCGAGCGAGACCGGCGTCACCACCGTGCAGGCGGGATGGTCGATTACGTTCGTTGCATCATAGCGCCCGCCGAGTCCGACTTCGAGCAGCACGACATCGGCCTTGTGCTCGGAGAAGAGCAGGAAGGCGGCGGCGTTGGTGATCTCGAAGAAGGTGATCGGCTCGCCGGCGTTCACGCGCTCGCAGCGCTCCAGCGCCTCGACCAGCATGGCCTCGTCGACGAAGCGGCCGCCTCCGGGCTGTCCCAGCCGGATGCGCTCATGGAAGCGCACCAGATGCGGCGAGGTGTAGACATGCACCGACAGGCCGGCCGCTTCGAGGATCGCCCGCATGAAGGCGATGGTCGAGCCCTTGCCGTTGGTGCCGGCGACATGGATCACCGGTGGCAGCTTCTTCTGCGGGTCGCCCAGCCGTTCGAGCAGGCGCAAGATGCGTCCGAGCGAGAGGTCGATCAGTTTGGGGTGCAGCGCGAGGAAGCGCGCCAGCAGGAGGTCGGATGTGCTCATGCGGGACCGGCTCCGGCCGGCGGGTTGTCAGACGGCGGCGGCCGGCAGCGGCTCGGGTTCCGGGGCCTTGACCGCCGGCAGCTTCTGCTTGGTCAGTAGCCGACCGAGCCTGGCCAGCGTCGCCGGGATCTGATGGCGGTGCACGACCATGTCGACCATGCCGTGATCCTTGAGGTATTCCGAGCGCTGGAAGCCCTCGGGCAGCTTCTCGCGGATCGTCTGCTCGATCACGCGCGGACCGGCAAAGCCGATCAGCGCGCCCGGCTCGGCGATGTGGACGTCGCCAAGCATGGCGTAGGAGGCGGTGACGCCGCCGGTGGTTGGGTTGGTCAGCACGACGAAATAGGGCAGGCCGGCCTTGCGCAGCATGCGGGTCGCGACCGTGGTGCGCGGCAGCTGCATCAGCGAGAGGATGCCTTCCTGCATGCGCGCCCCGCCCGAGGCGGCGAAGACGACGTAGGGCGTCTTCTTCTCGAGCGCCGTCTCGGCGCCCTTGATGAAGGCTTCGCCGGCGGCCATGCCGAGCGAGCCACCCATGAAGTGGAAATCCTGCACCGCGATCGTCATCGGCAGGCCCTGGACGCGGCCATAGCCGACCTTGAAGGCGTCAGCGGCCCCGGTCTTGGTGCGGGCATCCTTGAGCCGGTCGACATAGCGCTTCTCGTCGCGGAACTTGAGCGGATCGGCGACTGCCTCCGGCAGCGGCACGTCGACCCATTTGCCTTCGTCGAAGGTCAACCGCAGGCGGTCCTGCGCGGTGACGCGCATATGGTGGTCGGAGCCGGGGATGACGAAGCCGTTGGCCTCGACATCCTTGTGGAAGACCATCTGCCCGGAATCCGGGCACTTGATCCAGAGATTCTCCGGGGTCTCGCGCTTGAACAGCGTCTTGATGCGCGGACGGACGACTTCGGAAATCCAGTTCATCGGATCATCCTTGAATTACGGAGCCGCGAATGGCTCAGGCCGCGGCCTTGGCGACCGAGCGGACGCCGGCCGCGAGTTCGGCAACCAGCGAGGTGACAGCCGAAACCGTCTTTTCCGTGGCCTTGCCATCGGCGTCGAGCGAGAGCCGGACGCGCTCGACCAGGGCCGAGCCGACGACGACGCCGTCGGCATCCCTGGCGATCGCGATCGCATCAGCCGGTGTCTTGACGCCGAAGCCGACCGCGACCGGCAGCCTGGTGTGCTGCTTGATCCGGGTGACAGCCGCGCCGACCTCGTCGTAATTGGCGATCGCGCCGCCGGTCACGCCGGTCATCGAGACATAATAGACGAAGCCGGAGGTATTCTGCAGCACACGCGGCAAGCGCTTGTCGTCTGTGGTCGGCGTCGCCAGGCGGATGAAGCTCACGCCAGCGGCGAGCGCCGGCAGGCAGAGCTCCTCGTCCTCCTCCGGCGGCAGGTCGACGACGATCAGCCCGTCGATCCCGGCGGCGCGGGCATCCCTCAGGAAGGCGTCGACGCCATAGGCCCATATCGGATTGTAGTAGCCCATCAGCACGATCGGTGTGTCGTTTCCGGCCTTGCGGAAGGCCGCGACCATGGCGAGCGTCTTCTTCAGCGTCTGCCCGGCCTTGAGGGCGCGCTGGCCGGCGAGCTGGACCGGCACACCGTCGGCCATCGGGTCGGTGAAGGGCACGCCGAGCTCGATGATGTCGGCGCCGGCTGCCGGCAAGGCGTTCAGGATGGCGCTGCCGGTGTCGAAATCAGGATCGCCCGCGGTGACATAGGTCACCAGCGCTGCCCGGCCATCCCTGGCGCAGGCGGCAAAGCGGGCTTCGATGCGGGCTTGTCCGGTCTCAGTCATGCCGGAGCGGTTAGCATGGCCGCGCCCGGCTGGCGAGAGGGCGCGGCTCAGGCAGCGGTGGCGAGCGCGGCGCGGTAGCTGCCGAAATACTTCATGCCGGTGTCGCACATTACGCTGACCACTGTCGCATCCGGCGTCAGGCTCTCGGCCAGCTTCAACGCGGCGATGACGTTCGCGCCGGTGGACAATCCGGCGAACAAGCCCTCCTCGCGTGCCAACCTGAGCGCCATGGCCTGCGCCTCCTGCGTCGAGACGCGCTCGATCCCGTCGGCGATCTCGCTTTGCCAGAGCGGCACGACGAAGCCGGCGCCGATGCCGTCGATCTTGTGCGCGCCGGGCGCGCCGCCGGAGAGCACCGGCGATTCCGCCGGCTCGACGGCGGCGATGCGGACCGCCTTGTTTCGGCTCCGCAAGCCGGCGCCGATGCCAAGCAGCGAGGCGGCGGTGCCAACGCTCTGGACGAAGCCGTCGATGCGGCCGCCCGTCTGCTCCCAGATCTCCGCCACCATCGCCTCATAGGCGGAAAGCTGGTCGCGGTTTTTCATCTGGTCGGTCCAGAAGGCGCCGGTCTTCTCTGCGATCGCTCCTGCGGTCGCGATCATGTCACGGGTCAGCGTCCCGGTCATCTTGCCGCTCTCGCTTTCGATCACAGTCAGCTTCGCCCCAAGGATCGCCATGTGGTCGAGCTTTTCGCGGCTGAAGGCGTCCGAGGTGACGATGTGCAGCGGATGGCGCTTCACCGCGCAGACCAGTGCCAGCGAGACGCCGGTGCTGCCACCGGTATATTCGACCACTGCCCCGCCGGGCTTCAGCCGGCCATCCGCCTCGGCGGCCTCGATCATGGCGAGCGCCATCCGGTCCTTCATGCTCCCGGTCGGGTTCTCGCTTTCGAGCTTGAGCAGGATGCGCGCGCCATTGGCGGGCACAACATGGCACAGCGGGATGAGCGACGTCTTGCCGATGCGGTCGAGAATGGTCGGCTGGGTCATGCGGCGGTCCTTGGAGGGCGAGGAGCTTTCCGCCTTCTCGCCCGAAAGCCACACCCGGTCCGGTCCGAAATCCGGACCGCCTTCAGGCGAACTTGGCGCCGCGCTCCACCAGCAGCGCCCGCAGCACCGAGCGGTGGCAGCGAGCCTCGTCTTCGCAATAGCAGCCGACGGAAAAGTCGCTGCCATGCGACAGGGTCGCCAGCAGGTCGAGCGCGTGGCGCGGCGCTGGCTCTGCCATCTCGGCCTTGAAGGTGCGGCTGAAGCTGGCCCAGTCTTTCTCGCTCTCGGCCGCCTTGGCCTGCGCCATCAGCTCCGGCGTTGGCGACAGCACCGGGAACCAGACATCGAACCAGTTCTCGCTGGCATAGCGCTCCTTCGGCACACCGCGCGGCACGCGCCTGACCGTGCCGATGCGCGTGCCCTCGGCGGGATCGCGCGCGCTGCCGAGACGGACTACGCGGACGCTCATACGCTGGCCCTTTCATCACTGCGTACCGGTGCGACCCCGGCAAACAGATAGCGCTCGAACCAGTCGGGAAAGGCCCGGGTCAGTTTGCGCGGTCCGGAGAGGACAAGTCCGAGCCGGTGGCTTGCGGTAAAGCTGACATCGCCACGCCACCAAGCGACCAGCGCCGGCAGCGGGCCGCGCAGGACCAGCGTTTCCGGGAAGCCGAGGTTCTGGCTGCAGAGCGAGGCTTCCGTGCGTTTGAGCAGCAGAAAGCGCTGTGGGTACCCGGTGATCTCGACGCGGATCACCAGCGGCTCGTCCGGGAGCGCCGCAAAGCGCGCGCGCCGCTGCATGTCGACCAGAACCGGTTCGAGGTCGAGGTCTTCCTGCGCGGCATGGCGCGGCAGCCAGCGCTGGCCCCAGACGCCCATCGCCTTGACCAGTTCGGCGAGTTCGAGTCCGGCTTCGGTCAGCGCGTAGTCGGGACCGGCGGCCCCTTCACCGCGGCGGAGCGCGCCGGCAGCGACCAGCGCCTGCAGCCGCTCCGACAGCATGGTCTTGGATATCCGTGGAATGCCGCGCCGGATATCGTTGAAACGGCTCGCGCCGCACAGGATTTCGCGGACGATCAGCAGCGTCCAGCGCCCGCCGAGCGTCTCATGCGCGCGCGCCATCGCGCAGAACTGGCCATAGCTGATCATGGCGCCAGCTTAGCATGTGCCAAGCATCGACACGGTCCGAAATCCGGACCGTGTCCGTTTCGTCCTCTGACTTGAGGAGGTCGGCTTACTTCTCGATCCGCCAGACCGTGCGCAACGCAGCGCTGACAGTGACCTCGCCCGGCTCGACCTGGATCGGTGCGGCGCCGGCGGCCATGCGGTAGGCGCGTGTATCGGCCATCGGTCGCACCGGCGGCTCGGCCTCGGCCTCGACGATCGAGACGAGCTCGCCGACCTTGACGCCGAGGCGCTTGGCATAGATCTCGGCGCGACCGCGCGCCGCTTCTGCCGCCTTGTCGCGGGCCTGGTCCTTGGCCTTGTCCTCGTCGGCGAGGCCGAAGCTGATCCCGGACATGTCGTTGGCGCCGGCAGCGACGAGGGCGTCGATCAGCGGCCCGGCCTTGGCGAGGTCGCGCACGATCACGGTGATGCCGGTGCGGGCCTCGTAGCCTTCGATCTTTGGTGCGCGCGCCTGCGGCGAGGATGAGGCCGAGGGCAGCGTCATACGTGGCGTCAGCGCGATCTGGGAGGTCGAGAGATCGCCCTGGGCGACGCCGGCGGTCTTGACCGCCTCGATCAGCTTGGCCAGCGCCGGGGTGTTCTTCGACAGCGCTTCCGCGGCGGTCTTGCCCTCGCTGACCACGCCGGCCTGAACGGTCGCGAGATCGGGCTTCACCCGGACCTCGCCGGTGGTCTGGATCACGATGCCTTCCGCCGGTGCGAGCGGGCCGGCAGTCTGGGCCTGGACCGGGGCGGAGAGCGCCGCGAGCGCGGCAATGATGAGGGCTTTCTTGGTCTTCGACATGATCGTCCTTCGCTGACGGATGGTCCGCAGAAGCAAGCACCGCTTCTGTGGTGCGACCATGCGCAACCTATTGGGGCAGCATCAGGACGATGCGTGTCACCGCCCCGCCAGAATCTCTGCCACCTGCGGGATATCCTTGTCGCCGCGGCCGGAGAGGTTGACGACCATCAGGGAGCTTTCGAGGCAGCGTTCCTCCGTAGGATTTTTAGAGTTTATCCCAAACTAGCGAGTACATAACTCCCAGCGCGCCGGCGATAGCGAACAATAAAAATAATGCATTGAAGGATTGTCTGTATGACGGCGTGCATCCTCTCTGATTAGATTTGCCGATCAAATTCTTATGATCGCTATCAATCTCGATTCGAGACAGCACTTCGCTAACAGCGGCTTCGCTGAGTTTAAGCAATTGAGAAGTTCTCATATCAAGTAATTTAAATACAAAGCATACTGAAATTATCATAACCCCGACAAAAATGCACGCAGGGCGGTTTTTTTGAGAGAGGGCCGCAAAGTAGGCAGTAAACAAGAAGCCGGAGATAATTATAAAAAAATTGAACGCCTTAAGCCTCTGGTCGGCGTGAATCTTGAACCATTCGACCGATATATCCTTTAATATCTTTAGATCGTCGGTTTTCTCGCTCATGGCGTTCCCAGCCGCCCCGCCAGAATCTCCGCCACCTGCGGGATGTCCTTGTCGCCGCGGCCGGAGAGATTGACGACCATCAGATGGTCTTTCGGCTTTTTCGCGGCGAGTTCGGCGACCCTGGCGAGGGCATGCGCCGATTCCAGGGCCGGGATGATGCCTTCGAGCTTGGAGATCAGCTGGAAGGCTTCGAGCGCCTCCTCGTCGGTGGCCGAGAGATAGGTGGCGCGGCCGGTCTCGTGCAGCCAGGAATGCTCCGGGCCGATGCCGGGATAGTCGAGCCCGGCCGAGATCGAATGGGCGTCGTTGATCTGCCCGTCCTCGTTCATCAGCAGATAAGTACGGTTGCCGTGCAGCACGCCGGGGCGGCCGCCGGTCAGCGAGGCCGCGTGCAGGCCGGACGGGATGCCGTGGCCGGCGGCCTCAACGCCGTAGACCTCGACGCTCTTGTCGTCGAGGAAGGGATGGAACAGTCCCATCGCATTGGAGCCGCCGCCGATGCAGGCGACCAGCGAATCCGGCAGGCGTCCTTCCAATTCCTGCATCTGCACGCGGGTCTCGTTGCCGATGACGCACTGGAAATCGCGCACCATCGCCGGATAGGGATGGGGGCCGGCGACCGTGCCGATGCAGTAGAAGGTCGACGCGACATTGGTCACCCAGTCGCGCAGCGCCTCGTTCATCGCGTCCTTGAGCGTCTTGGTGCCGGATTCAACCGGCACCACCGTCGCGCCGAGCATCTGCATGCGGAAGACGTTCGGCGCCTGTCGGGCGACGTCGACCGCGCCCATATAGACGATGCATTCGAGGCCGTAGCGGGCGCAGAGCGTCGCGGTCGCGACGCCATGCTGGCCGGCGCCGGTCTCGGCGATGATCCGCTTCTTGCCCATGCGCCGGGCGAGCAGGATCTGGCCGAGCACATTGTTCACCTTGTGCGAGCCGGTGTGGTTCAGCTCCTCGCGCTTCAGGTAGACTTTGGCGCCACCGAAATGCTCGGTCAGACGTTCGGCGAAATAGAGCGGCGAGGGCCGGCCGACATAGTGCTTCAGCCCGCTCGTCATCTCGGCGTGATAGGCCGGGTCTACCTTGGCGGCGTTGTAGGCCTGCTCCAGCTCGAGGATCAGCGGCATCAGCGTCTCGGCGACGAAGCGGCCGCCGAACTGGCCGAAGCGGCCGTTCTCGTCCGGGCCGTTGCGGAAGCTGTTCGGTGCGTGCGGCGCGTTCATGCCTGGCCTGCCTTCTTCAATTCTTCTGCCGCCGAGCGGGCGGCCTTAACGAAGTCCGCAATCTTCTCGACATCCTTGATGCCGGGAGCGCTTTCGACCCCGGAGGAGACGTCGACGCCGGCCGGCCTCGCGATGCGGATGGCCTCCGCGACATTCGCCGGATCGAGCCCGCCCGATAGCATGAAGCGGAAAGCCGGGTCGAGACCGGCGAGCAGGCCCCAGTCGAAGGGCCTTCCGTGCCCGCCGGGATAGGCCGCATCCTTCGGCGGCTTGGCGTCGAGCAGGATCCGATCGGCGACACCGTGATACAGCGCGACCTCAGCCAGATCGGCAGCGGTCGCGACGCCGAGCGCCTTCATCACCGGCAGGCCGGTCGCGGCCTTGATCGCGGCGACCTGCTCCGGCGTCTCCTTGCCGTGCAATTGCAGCCAGTCCGGCCGCACGATCTGCGCGAGCTCGGTTGCCTGCTGCGGCGCGTAGTCGACGATCAGCGCGACGATCTGCGTCCTGCCGCGCGCCTGGGCAGCGAGCTCGGCCGCGCGCTCGGGCGTGACATAGCGCGGGCTCTTGGGATGGAAGTTGAGGCCGATCATCTCGGCGCCGGCGGCGAGCGCCGCCTCCAGCGTCTCCGGGGTCGAGAGGCCGCAGATCTTGATGGGAAAGGCGTGGTCGCGTGTCATGCCGGCGCTGTAGCACAATAGCCCTCGCCGCTGCACTCGTGACATGATGCAGCCCGAGGGACCGCCGGGCGACGGTCCGGGGTGAGAGCGGGCGACGAATGGGGCGGCGTTTCTTTGCAGGTCTGGCGGCGCTTCTGCTGATGGCCGGCCTCATCTCGCTCGGCGTCTACATGTGGAGCCAGCCCAGGACGCTGAAGCTCGCGGTCGGTCCGCTCGGCTCCGACGATGCCAGGCTCGCCGCCGCCCTCGTCCAGGGCCTCAGCCGCGAGAAGAAGCCGGTACGTCTGCGTCTCGTCCTGACCGAGGGTTCGGCCGAGAGCGCGCTGAAGATCGATGCCGGCAAGGTCGACCTCGCCATCGTCCGCCCCGATGTCGCCCTGCCGGCCAAGGCCGATACGGCGCTGATCACCCGCCGCTCCTTCCCCTTCTTCATCGGCTCCAAGGATCTCGGCACCGACCGGATCTCCGGGCTGCGCGGCAAGCGCATCGGCGTGGTGCGCGCGCCATCGGGCAATCTCGACCTCTTGAAGCTCGTGCTTTCGCAATACGAGGTCTCGCCGGAGGCGGTGACCGTCGTCCCGCTCGGGCCGGAGGACGTCGCCGCGGCGATCGCTGATGGTCACATCGACGTGCTCTTCGCCGTCAATGTGCTGAACGCCCGCGTCGTCACCGAGGTGGGCTCGCGCCTGCACCGGGCCTTCGGCGAGACCCCGACCATCATCCCGATCCGCGAGGCCGATGCGCTCGCCGCCCGCAACCGGGCGATCGAGAGCGGCGAGATCGTCCGCGGCGCGCTCGGCGGCGACCCGCCGCTTCCTGCCGAGAACCTGCCGAGCATCTCGATCACCTCGCGCCTGATGGCAGCGCAGTCGCTCGACGATGCCCGGGTCGGCGAGCTCGTCGGCGCGATCCTGTCGCTGCGCGTCACGCTCGCGACCGAGCTGCCGGCGATCCAGGGGCTGGAGGCGCCCGAGACCGACAAGGATGCGCCGCTCGCGGTGCATTCCGGCGCAGCCGCCTTCATTGACGGCGAGCAGGAGACCTTCTTCGAGCGCTATGGCGACTGGTTCTATCTCGGCGTGATGGCGCTCTCGCTGATCGGCTCGGGCGCGGCTGGCCTGTTCGGTGTCGAGAGCGTAGCACGCCGCAAGCGCGCGATGGCGGATCTGAGCCGCCTCATCGTCCTGCTCGGCGGGATGCGAACGGCGGCGGACGAGCCGGAACTGGCGGCGATGGAACGCGAGGCCGATGCCGTCCTCGCCGGAGTGCTGGAAAGCTATGCGCGCGGCGACATCGATGCCGGCGGCGTCGGCGCCTATCGCCTCGCCATGGATCAGCTCGGCCGCGCCGCGACCGAGCGCCGCATCGTCCTGGCGGAAGCGATGGCAGAGTGAACAGCTTCATTCCTGCCGCAAATGCAGGTCATCCGAAGATGTTGCCGCACCGGCGCCTCCGGAACTTGCCCATGACCTCCGCCTTCGCCTCGCTTGCCCTGGGGGCGCTCCTCACCCTCTCCGCCATTGCGCCGCTGCAGGCCCAGGCTCCCGAAAACTGGCCGCAGGTGAAATGCGAGCGCTGGCGCACCGCCTATGACGAGGCCCTCAAGCGTTTCGGCAAGAAGGGGTTGGGCGAGGAATTCCTCGCCCGCAACGAGGCCTTCATGGCCTCCGGCTGCCAGACACCGCCCGATGTCTGCCCGCGCAGCGCCGAGGAGCTCAACTTCGCCAATGTCATGGTGATGGCGGGCATGAATGCCGGGGTATCCTCGACCTTCATGCCCTTCGCCTGCCGGAAGTCGTGATCCGGCTCTAAAGCAGCGACATGTGCAGGCCGGTTCCGGCGAGGACGCCGTCGGCAACGGCGAGCGCGACGCTGTGCCGGCCAGTCGCGGCATCGCCCGCCGCATAGACCCCGGCGACGCTGGTCTGCTTCATGCTGTCGACGCGCAGCAGCGGGCCGAAGGGGCCATTGTCGAAGGCGCAGCCGAGATCTTCCGCGAGCGGGCTCGCCGGGCAGATGCCGGCAGCGACGAACAGTGCCTTGACCGGCGCCAGCCGGCCATCGGCGAGACGCAAGCCCGTCATCGCCGTCCCTTCGCCTTCGGCCGCCGCGATCGGCACGCGCTCGACTGTGACGCCTCGGCGCGCCAGCAGGGCAGCCGCCTCGGCATCGGGCTCGGCTTCGCCGTTCAGGAACAGCGTGACCTCGCCCCAGTCGGCGACGAGCGCTGCCTTGAGGGCCGAGAACGAGCCGCTCGCCAGCACGCCGAGCTTGCCGCCGCCGAGCTCGTAGCCATCGCAATAGGGACAGTGCAGCACGCTCTTGCCCCAGCGTTCCCGGAGGCCCGGGATTGCGGGCAACTCGTCGCGCACGCCGGTCGCCAGCAGCAGGCGCCGCGCCCGGTGCTCGTCGCCGGCGGAATCGGTGATGCTGAAACCATCCCCCTCGATTTTGGCGTCGCTGGCTCTGGCGTCCTGCCAGGCGACGGTCGAGTAGGCGAGGAGCTGCGCCTTCGCCTCGGCAATGATTGCTGCCGGCTCACGCCCATCCTGGCCGAGGAAGCCATGCGAATGGCTGGAGAAGCGGTTGCGCCGCCGGCCTTCGTCGATCACCAGGATGCTGCGGCGTGCCCGCGCCAACTGCAGGCCGGCGGAAAGGCCGGCGAAGCTGCCGCCGACGATGATGGCGTCATAGGGTGTGGTCGTGCTTGGCATGGATCTGTCTCCGTTCGTCGAAGCGGCGGCTGAAATCCGCCGCGAGATCGGACAGCCGCACCCGGTCGAACCGGCTGGCGAGCAGTGCCTCGGCCTCGACGAACGCCTCGCCCAGCGCCGCGTTGACCGCCTGCTCGACCAGGCATTGCGGGTTCTCGCTGCGATGGCCGAGCCCGATCAAGGCGGGTTCGCCGAGCGCGCGGTGAACATCGCCGAGCGTGATCGCATCGAGCGCGCGCGCCAGCGTCCAGCCACCGCCGTGGCCCTTTTCGGAACGCACCAGCCCGGTTTCGCGCAGGCCCGCCATGGTGCGGCGGATCACGACCGGGTTGGTGCCGAGGCAGGCGGCGAGCTCTTCCGAGGTCATCGCTGTGCCGCGATCGGCCATGTGCAGCAGCACGTGCAGGGTGGCGGAAAGGCGGCTGTCCTGTTTCATGTAACTATGAATGTTACGTGATATGGCGCCTGTCAAGCACCGCCCGGAGAGCGGGCGTCGCCCCATTGCGGTTGCCCAAACGCCATCAAGCGTTTATGTGCAGCGCAACGAATTCCAGATTCACTCAGACAGATGGCTGCGCCGGCCGGGGTCTCCCTGCCGGCTCGCGGTCATGAAACAAGGCCCCGACCGCATGTCCATGCGCAACATCGCCATCATCGCCCACGTCGACCACGGCAAGACCACGCTGGTCGACAAGCTGCTGCAGCAGTCCGGCACCTACCGCGACAACCAGCGCGTGATCGAGCGCGTGATGGACTCCAACGAGCTGGAGAAGGAGCGCGGCATCACCATCCTGGCCAAGGCCACCTCGGTGGTCTGGAAGGATGTCCGCATCAACATCGTCGACACCCCCGGCCACGCCGATTTTGGCGGTGAGGTCGAGCGCATCCTGAACATGGTCGATTCGGCGATCGTGCTGGTCGATGCCGCCGAGGGGCCGATGCCGCAGACCAAGTTCGTGGTCTCGAAGGCGCTGAAGCTCGGGCTGAAGCCCATCGTCGCGATCAACAAGGTCGACAAGCCCGACGCCCGCGTCACCGAGGTGATCAACGAGGTCTTCGACCTGTTCGCGGCGCTCGACGCCAGCGACGAGCAGCTCGACTTCCCGATCCTCTATGGTTCAGGCAAGCAGGGCTGGATGGCGCCCTCGCCGGAAGGTCCGCAGGATCAGGGCCTCGCCCCGATGTACGACCTGATCCTGAAGCATGTGCCGGAGCCGCGCATCGAGGAAGGCCCGTTCCGCATGCTTGGCACGCTGCTCGAGGCCAATCCCTATCTCGGCCGCATCATCACCGGCCGCGTCGTCTCGGGCTCGGCCAAGCCGAACCAGCAGATCAAGGTGCTGTCGGGCGACGGCACTCTGGTCGAGAGCGGCCGCATCACCAAGATCCTCGCCTTCCGTGGCCTCGAGCGCACGCCGATCGAGGAAGCCATCCCCGGCGACATCGTCTCGATCGCCGGCCTGGTCAAGGGTTCGGTCGCCGACACCTTCTGCGACCCGTCGGTCGAGACGCCGATCAAGGCCCAGCCGATCGATCCGCCGACGGTGTCGATGACCTTCATGGTCAATGACTCCCCGCTTGCCGGCACCGAGGGCGACAAGGTCACCACCCGCGTCATCCGCGACCGCCTGTTCAAGGAGGCCGAGGGCAATGTCGCGCTGAAGATCGAGGAGGCCAAGGACAAGGACTCCTATATCGTCTCCGGCCGCGGTGAACTGCAGCTCGCCATCCTGATCGAGCAGATGCGCCGCGAGGGCTTCGAGCTCGGCGTCTCGCGTCCGCGCGTCGTGCTGAAGCGCGACGAAGCCGGCCAGCTGCTCGAGCCGATCGAGGAGGTCATCATCGACGTCGACGAGGAGCACTCCGGCGTCGTCGTGCAGAAGATGTCCGAGCGCAAGGCCGACATGCTGGAGATGCGTCCGTCGGGCGGCAATCGCCTGCGCCTCGTCTTCCACGCCCCGACCCGCGGCCTGATCGGCTATCAGGGCGAATTGCTCACCGACACGCGCGGCACCGCGATCATGAACCGGCTCTTCCACGCCTATCTGCCCTATAAGGGCGAGATCGGCGGGCGTCGCAACGGCGTGCTGATCGCGATGGAGACCGGCGAGGCCGTCGCCTACGCGCTCTGGAACCTCGAAGACCGCGGCCCGATGATGATCGAGCCCGGCTGGAAGGTCTATCAGGGCATGATCGTTGGCGAGCACACCCGCGAGAACGATCTCGAGGTGAACGTGCTCAAGGGCAAGAAGCTCACCAACATCCGCACGACGTCGAAGGACGAGGCGGTGCGCCTGACGCCGCCGATCCGGATGACGCTGGAGCGCTCGCTCGCCTGGATCGACGATGACGAGCTCGTCGAGGTCACCCCGAAGTCGATCCGCCTGCGCAAGGGCATCCTCGACCCGAACGAGCGCAAGCGCTCGCAGAAGCAGAAGGCCGAAGTGGCCTGAATTAGGCTTTGATCGCTCCGGTCGAGATCCTGCTGATCACCGGCCCGGCCGGGATCGGCAAATCGACCCTGTGCTGGGAGATGGGCGCGGTTCTGGCTGAGGCCGGCATCGACCATGTCGCGATCGAGAGTGATGAGCTCGACCGTGTCTTCCCAAAACCCGGCGCCGAGGAGCTGGCCCTGCTGGCGCCCGGTGCGGGCGATGTCAGCCAGCTCAATCTCGCCGCGCTCTGGGGCACTTATCGCGCGCTCGGCCATACCCGCCTGATCATGTCGGGCGTGATGCTCCATGTCGGTTTCGACAAAAGCTGGATCCTCGCCGCCATCCCCGATGCCCGCATCACCGTGGTGCGTTTGCGGGGGAGCGAGGTAAGCTTGCTCCAACGGCTCGACCGCCGCGAGGCGGGCGCGGGGCGTGACGCCCAGATCGAGCGCTCGTTGCGGCAGGCGAAACGCATGGCTGGCGACGTAGCGGACGGCTTCATTGTCGTTGATACGGACGGCCGCACGCCGGCGGAACTGGCGCATGACGTGCTCGGCAAGGTCGGTTGGCTGAAATCCGCGACGTAGCGGCAGTTTCCCGGGCCGCGGATTGGGCGGCCCATTGTCAAACCGGCAGGCATCAGCTTCCCTGAAGCAATTCGTGACCTTGTGCCGCGGCCTCACCGATGCGCTTTCGAACTCTGCTTGCGCTCTTCCTGATGCTGGGCCCGGCCATGGCATCGGCTCAAGGCAAGAAGCAGCCAGAGCCGATGCATATCGTCATCGTTCGAAGCACCGAGGCTGCCTGCGAGCGCGATTGTCACGAGTGGATCGCGGCGCAGGGGGCGATCGTGCCGGGATCGCTGGATCAGCTGCGCGCGGTGCTGACATCGTTGAAAGGGAGACAGCTCCCTATCCTGCTCTCGTCGTCGGGCGGCTCGGTATCGGCTGCCATCGCCATGGGAGAGTTGATTCGCAAGCACCGGCTCGACGTTGCAGTGGCGAACACGGCGTTCGAACCCGGATGTGAACCTCGCAACCGGCCCTGCGCGATCAACGGGAAACCCGGCGTGATCAGAGGGCGCATCGATGCATACATGCCGCGTTGCTCCTCCGCGTGCACATTCGTTCTCGCAGGCGGAGCACGGCGCTTCGTTCCGCCGACTGCCCGGATCGGTGTCCATCAATCGACGACCTGGCGGACCACGACCACATTTCGGCGGACCTACCAGGTCGTGCGGCGGCCTGCCGATGGAGCCGAGGTAAGCCGCAAACTGATTCGAGAAGCGTCGGCCAAGAAGACCGTCAAAATTCCGATGCGGGCCGGTGAAGTTGACCCGCGCCTCGAACGCCATTTCGAGGCTATGGGCCTGGACAGGAGTTTCCTGGCCATGACGGTCGCGACGCCGGCCGACAGCATGCGCTATTTGCAGCTTGAAGAATTGGCGCAGACGCGGATCGCAACCCATGCCGCCCCGCCGCCTCCGCTATTTCCTCTGGAACAGCCTCGGGCGATCGCAGCCGCGCTCACGGCCGAACACAAATTGGCCGATCTGGGGAAAGCCAAGATCGCCGGGGATATCGATCTTGGTCGGCGGCGTGGCCAGCCGCCTCACCAGCTTCAGATCATGATGAGCGGGCGGGATGACCAGACCGACACCGTGAAAGTCTACATGCGGCTTCGTCGTGGACCGAAACTGGTCGCGACCAGCCTGCTGTCGACCTCGTTCCGGATGTCGGACAATGAACCGATCATTGCGCGCAATGACGATCCGGCCGAACCCGAGGGGCCGATGACGGCCGAATTCCCATTGTCGCGTATATGTGCCCTGCGCGAGCGGACCTGGATCGCGATCGAAATCGGACCCAAGGCTGGAGGTGACGGACTCGGCCAATGGTCGAAGATCGCCACGGTCGCCGGCCTGCCGCCGCTTCTGTCGATGCAGCGCGAGTTCTGCCGGGGCCGTTAGAGCCGCCGCGCCTTCATTGGCTGCCGACCCGCCCTGCGTCGACGGCCATTGCGCCCACTTTGCGGCTCTGCTCCCTTGCGCTCCGCGATAAAGGGGAAGGATTTCACCATGCAGTTCCGCAATCTCGGCCGCTCCGGCCTGCGCGTCTCGCTCGTCGGCCTCGGCTGCAATAATTTCGGCGGCCGGATCGATCTGGAGGCGGCGCGCAAGGTCGTCGACGCCGCGATCGAGCATGGCATCACCCTCTTCGACACCGCCGACATCTACGGCAATCGCGGCGGCTCGGAGCTGGCGCTCGGCGAGCTGCTCGGCGCCCGCCGCAAGGACATCGTGCTCGCCAGCAAGTTCGGCATGAACATGGACGAGGAGGGTGTGAAGAAGGGTGGCTCGCGGCGCTACATCGTCGAGGCGGTCGAGGCCTCGCTGAAGCGGCTGCGGACCGACTGGATCGATCTCTATCAGCTCCACCGGCCCGACTCGCTGACCCCGATCGAGGAGACGCTACGGGCGCTCGAGGACCTGATCCGCCAGGGCAAGGTCCGCTATATCGGTTGCTCGAACCTGCCGTCCTGGCAGGTGGCCGATGCGCACTGGACGGCGAAGACGCTCGGCATCGAGGCTTTCGCCTCGGCGCAGGACGAGTACAGCCTGCTGGTTCGCGGCGCCGAAAAGGAGCTGATTCCGGCTGCGCAGCATTTCGGCATGGGCCTGCTCCCTTATTTCCCGCTCGCCAACGGCCTGCTCACTGGCAAGTACCAGCGTGGCGCCCCGATGCCGGAGGGCGCCCGTATGACCCGTGAGGCGCAGCGCGCCGGCGAGGTGCTGACGGAGGCGAACTGGCTGAAGACCGAGAAGCTCGCCGCATTCTGCGAGGCGCGCGGCCGGACGCTGCTGGAGCTCGCCTTCTCCTGGCTCGCCGCCCAGCCGGTCGTCTCCAGCGTCATCGCCGGCGCGACTAGGCCCGAGCAGATCGCCGCCAACGTCAAGGCGGCCGACTGGGCGCTGACACCGGAGGAACTGGCCGAGATCGACGCGATCACGCGCTGAAATCCGCCGCGAGAGCGCCTCAAAGAAGCCCAACGACCAAGCGAGATCGTTAACCCTATCCCCCTGCCCATGCGACGGGGCAGGGAGGCTGTTGTCAAATCCTCGCGCCTGGGGCTTCCTTGCGCCGACTGCGGCGGAGAACGCTGGTTTCGTGATGCGTATCGTTTCCCTTCTCGCCCTGGCTCTTTCGCTGCTCGCCCTGCCGGCAGTAGCGCAGGACAAGCCTGCCGTGGCGCCGCAGCCGGAGCCGATGCGTATCGTGCTGACCCGCAGCGCCGAGCCCTGCGAGCCCGATTGCCGTGAATGGCTCGCGGCTCAGGGCGCGATCAGCAACGATACGGTCGCCGAATTGCGCCGTGCGCTCGCCGGGCTGAATGGCCGCAAGCTGCCGCTGCTGGTCTATTCGACCGGCGGCACGGTCGAGGCTGCGATCGCCATGGGCGAGCTCGTCCGCAAGAGCGGCCTCGACATCGCGGTCGCCCGCACCGTCTTCACCCAGCGAGACCCGGCGCTCGGCACCATCGACGAGCGCAGCCCGCTCTGCGCCTCGGCCTGCACGCTCTTCCTCGCCGGAGGGCAACGCCGGATCATCCCGTCGCAATCGCGCATCGGCGTGCACCAGCAGACCATTGTCGAGACCGAGACGACGACGGTGCGCGACTACAAGATTGTGCGCGGGCGCAGGGAACTGGTTGACGAGAAAACGGAGACGCGGACGGTCAAGCAGGAGCAGGCGACCGGCGAAATCGACGCCAAGATGAGACGCTATCTCGACGCCATGGGGCTCGACCGCTCCTTCATCGAGGTGACGGTGTCAACGCCCGCCGACACGATGCGCTACCTCAAGCCCGACGAGATGCTCGCAACGACGATCGCGACGGAGCTCGGCTCGGCCGCGCTCACCTTCTCCAGCCTGCGGTCCGGGCTGGCACCGGGCGCGCCTGCGGGCCTGAACGCGGCGCCGGTGGTTCCGGCGACGCTTACCGCGCCGGCAACCCCGATCGGCTCTGTCGAGCTCGGCCCGCACCGCGGCGGCACCTTGCGGCTGGCGTTGGCCGTCGCCGAAGGGCGCTACCAGCAGACGGCGGCCCTGCAGTTTCATCTCTTCGTCGGCCAGGCGGCTCTGCAGACGCGGCTGCGTACGGTCACGGTCAGCCTGCCCGGTAGCCCGCTGATCGTCGCCTCGAACGATGATGGGTCCGCGCCCGAGGGGCCGATGACGGCTGAAATCCAGCGCGAGTTTATTTGCCGGATGACGGATCGAAGCTCGGTCTTTCTGCGCGTCGATCCGCCGGCGGAGGACAGCACCCCGTCGAGCTGGCAGCGCACCGGAACCGCCGCCGAGGTTCTGCGTCTGCCCTCATTGCGGGCCGCGCTCTGCCGCTGACGCCTCGCTCGGGGGGACGCCGAAATTCCCGTTTGGAACCAATCGGTTTCCGGCGCGCGACACCGAGCTTAAAAAATGAGGTGCGCTCCTCAAATTTTGCTAGGTGTCCGCTTGACAGCCCGCCGGCCGATGGGCTCACCTTCGCTCCCTGACGCGCCGGCCCCAGAAGCGCGCAGGGACAGCAAGGGAGAGACGCCGTGTTGAGACGCCATTTTCTCGCCGCGAGCCTGGCGCTCGCGGCCTTCGGCAGCGCATATCCCGCTCTCGCCCAGAGCAAGGGCCCGGTGATCGGCGTCAGCTGGTCGAATTTCCAGGAGGAGCGCTGGAAGACCGACGAGGCTGCGATCAAGGCGGCAATCGAGAAGGTCGGCGGCACCTATCTCTCAGCCGATGCACAATCTTCGCCGATCAAACAACTTACCGATGTCGAGAGCCTGATCGCGCGCGGCGCCAAGGCGCTGATCGTGCTGGCTCAGGATGCGCAGGCGATCCGCCCGGCGGTCCAGAAGGCGGTCGACGAGGGCATCGCGGTCGTCGGCTATGACCGGCTGATCGAAATCCCGCAGGCCTTCTATTTGACCTTCGACAATGTCGAGGTCGGCCGGATGATGGCGCGCGAGATCGTCAAGGCCAAGCCCGAGGGCAATTACGTCTTCATCAAGGGCTCGAGCTCGGACCCGAACGCCAACTTCCTGTTCCAGGGCTCGATCGAGGTGCTGAAACCCGCGATCGATGCCGGCAAGATCAAGAATGTCGGCGAGGCCTATACCGATGGCTGGCTGCCGGCCAACGCCCAGCGCAACATGGAGCAGATGCTGACGCGCAACGCCAACAAGGTCGATGCCGTCGTCGCCGCCAATGACGGCACGGCGGGCGGCGCCATCGCCGCCATGGCCGCGCAGGGCCTTGCCGGTTCCGTTCCGGTTTCCGGCCAGGACGCCGATCGCGCTGCGCTCAACCGCGTCGCGCAGGGCACCCAAACGGTGACGATCTGGAAGGATGCGCGCGAGCTCGGGCGTAACGCCGCCGAGATCGCAATCAAGCTCGCCGGTGGCGCCAAGCTGACCGAGGTTCCCGGAGCCACTGCCTGGGACCAGGGACCGAGCAAGGCCAAGATGACCGCGCTCTTCCTGAAGCCGGTGCCGGTGACCAAGGACAATCTCAACGCCGTGATCGAGGCCGGTTGGGCGCCGAAGGCCGCCGTCTGCCAGGGCGTCGCCGCCGGCAAGGTCAAGGCTTGTGACTGAGGCTGTGCCAGCGCCGGTTTCGCCGGCGCCGGAAGCCAGAAGCCTTTCTGATCACCTGCGCGCCATCGAGTTCGACGCGCGGATGGTCGGCATGATCGCCGCGCTGGCGGTGATCTGGCTCGGCTTCAACTGGCTCTCGGGTGGCGCCTTCCTGACGCCGCGCAATCTCTGGAACCTTTCGGTCCAGACCGCTTCGGTCGCGGTGATGGCCTGCGGCATGGTGCTGGTCATCGTCACCCGCAACATCGATCTCTCGGTCGGCTCCATGCTCGGCTTCGTCGGCATGGTGATCGGGCTGGTGCAGGCAAGGCTGCTGCCCGATCTGATCGGCTTCGAGCATCCCGCGACCTGGCTGATCGCGATCGCGGCGGCGGTCGTGCTCGGCGGTGTGATCGGCCTGTTCCAGGGCGCGCTGATTGCCTATCTCGCCATCCCTTCCTTCATCGTCACGCTTGGCGGCCTCCTGGTCTGGCGCGGCAGCGCCTGGTGGGTCACGCAAGGCCAGACCATCGCGCCGATGGATTCGCGCTTCCGCCCGCTCGGCGGGGGCATCGAGGGTGCGATCGGCACCTCCGCCTCCTGGGCGATCGGCCTCGTCATTTGCGCCCTGATTCTCGTCGCGATCGTCTTCACGCGGCGGCGGCGCAAGCGCTACGGCTTCGCTCTCCGGCCGCTCTGGGCCGAGATCGCGCTGGCTGCGCTCGCCTGCGGCACGGTGATTGGAAGCGTGTTGATCGCCAACGCCTATCTCCTGCCGGCCGGCGTGGCCCGCCGGCTGACCGAGGCGCAAGGCGGAACCTGGCCTGAGGGCGGGCTTGCCATCGGTCATGGCCTTGCCGTGCCGGTGCTGCTGGCGCTCGCCGTCGGCGTCGCCATGAGCTTCCTGGCGACGCGTTTGCGCTTCGGCCGCTACGTCTTCGCCATTGGCGGCAATCCGGAAGCCGCGCAGCTCTCCGGCGTCAACACGCGCAAAGTGCTGATGCTCGTCTACGGGCTGATGGGCGCGCTGGTCGGCATCGCCGCCTGCATCTCGACCGCCCGCCTCAACGCCGCGACCAACTCCGCCGGTCAGCTCGACGAGCTCTATGTCATCGCTGCGGCGGTGATCGGCGGCACTTCGCTCGCGGGAGGCGTCGGCACGATCGTCGGCGCGATGCTGGGCGCGCTGGTGATGCAGTCGCTGCAGTCCGGCATGGTGCTGATCGGCGTCGACACGCCCTTGCAGAACATTGTCGTCGGCATCGTGCTCGTCCTCGCCGTCTGGCTCGACGGGCTCTATCGCAAGCGGCTGGGGTGAGGGAGGCAACAATGGATGCAACCACGCCCCTCGTCGAGATGCGCGAGATCTCGATCGCTTTCGGCGGCATCAAGGCGGTCGACCATGCCAGCGTCGATCTGCATGCCGGCGAGGTCGTCGGCCTGCTCGGCCATAACGGCGCCGGCAAGTCGACGCTGATCAAGATATTATCGGGCGCCTACCGCGCCGATGCCGGCGAGATCAGGATCGCCGGCGAGCCGGCTTCGATCGCCTCGCCCCGCGACGCCAAGCGCCACGGCATCGAGACGATCTACCAGACGCTCGCGCTCGCCGACAATGTCGATGCCGCCGCCAACATCTTCCTCGGACGCGAGATTTTGACGTCGTGGGGCACGCTCGACGACAGTGCGATGGAATCCGAGACCCGCAAGGTGATGGGCCGGCTCAATCCGCATTTCCGCCGCTTCAAGGAGCCGGTGAAGGCGCTTTCCGGCGGCCAGCGCCAATCGGTTGCGATCGCCCGCGCGATCTATTTCAACGCCCGCGTGCTGATCATGGACGAGCCGACCGCAGCGCTCGGGCCGGCGGAGACCAAGCAGGTCGCCGAGCTGATCCTCGAGTTGAAGAAGCAGGGCATCGGCATCTTCCTGATCAGCCATGATTTGCACGATGTCTTCGATCTCGCCGACCGCGTCAGCGTGATGAAGAACGGCAAGGTGGTCGGCACCGCCCATGTTCGCGACGTCACTCAGGACGAAGTGCTGGGCATGATCATCTCGGGCAAATGCCCGCCGGGCGCGGTAGCGGGCCCGGGAGCTTTGCGGAGTTAGGATCGTGTGGCCGGGGCCGCGGGCCTGGCGGACCCGGCCGGTCTTTCAGGCCGTGGCATGCGGCTCGTGCCGGTAGTCCCAGACCGCCCAGGCCGAGACGGCCGCCGTCAGCAGGCCGAGGACCAGATGCGTCCTGAACGCGCCGACATTGCCGGTGAAGCCGAGAATCCAGGGCGCGGCGATCAGCCAGAGGCCGAGCGCCAGGTTCACCCATTCCTCCCATTCGGCGAAGGCGGCGAGCGCCGCGATCGCGATCAGGGCAAGAACGGCGCCGACCAGCCAGGCATTGCGGGTCGGCATGGTGTCGGCCAGGAAGCCCATCATCCAGGGCGAGATGAACAGGAGTGCGCCGAGGATCAGGTTGAGCCAGTCCTGCGGTCGTTTTCCACTCATATTCGCGGTCAACATGATCACCTCCATCAGTGACGATCATCCAACCACTACGCCTCACGCACGAGGCGCTTGGTCATAATCATTATACGCCTGTGGCCGAAACAGCTCAAGGACTAGTCGATAAACAGTCATGGCCGGCGCGGGCCAGCCATGACGACACCTGACAACTTGACGCAGGCGATGTTCGACTTCGCCGTGACTTTGACGAATCGAGCGCCTCACTTCGCCGCGAGCAGCTCCTTCACCGAGAGCAGCACCAGTTCGTTGTCATCCGCCTTCTTCGGGTCGCGCGAGGAGGAGAAGGGCAGGTTGTTGTCGTTGCCGACGACGATGATGCCACCCGCGAGATCGACCACGTCGACGTTCTCGATGGTGAAGAACGGGAAGGGCAGCACGCCGTCGATCGCGCCCTGCTTCGCCTTCTTGTCGGGGTCGGCAATCTTCATCAGGTCGATATAGCCGACCTTGCGGACGGGCTTGCCGACATTGGCGTCGGTCATCTCGATCTTCACGATGCGCTTGAACTTGGCGAGGTCGTGGAAGCAGTCCGGGCCCTTCTGGCCGGCGGCGCAGGCGCGGTCGGCGGTGCCCTCGCCATTGTCGCGCTCGATGATCAGCGCCGTGGTGGCGTCGATCATGTTGAAGTCGCCGATGGCGAGACCTTTGGCCTCGAGCGGGAAGAACCAGGAGCGGCCGGTCCACTTTTCAGCCTGGACGTCGAATTCGAGGATGCGCAGCACTTCCTTGCCGTCGACCTCTTCATTGCCCTTGGTCTCGACGTTCCAGAGCGGGCCTTCGAGCAGCGGGTAGAGGAAGCGGCCATCCGGCGACTGCGCCATGCCCTCATAGCCCTTGGAGCGGCGGACATTGAACTCGACTGGCAGGTTCGGCGCGCCGGGCGTCGTCACGGCGTAATGGTCGGGCGAGCGGGCCGGCTTGCCGTCGACGGTGGTCTCGAACACCGCCTCGACCTTGCCGCTGGCATCGACGCGGATCAGGTATGGGCCGAACTCGTCGCCGATCCAGATCTTGTCGCCGATCGGCTGGATCGATTCCGGGTCGAAGTCGGCCCCGGTCAGATAGCGCTTCTCGGTGCCTTCGTTGGCGATGCGGAACGGCACCTTCTTGTCGGGGTCGTGCAGGAAGGTGGTCGCGGTGCGCTCGATCTTGCCGCCGGCGAAATCGGCCTTGAGCTTATGGAAGAACAGCATCGCGTCCGGCGAGTTCGCCTTGGCGCCGAAGCCGTTGTCGGTCAGCACCAGGAACTCGCCATTCCCCAGCGAGCGGATGCCGGAGAAGCCCTGCACCGGCTGGCCGGCGAAGGGGGTGGAGAGACCGGTCGGGCGGCCGCCCGAAAGACCCATCACCGCGCCGACCTGCTCGATCCGCTTGCCCGGCGTCGTGAACTTGCCGGAGACCTTGAGATCCGCCGGCGCATCGGCCGGGGCCGGGATGATGGTGTTGGCCGGCAGCAGAGCGTGGCCGACGAGCTTGGCCGGAAACTCTTTCGGCGCATCCTGCGCGCCGGCGAGCATGGTCGAGGATAGCAGGAGGGCGGAGACGAGGCGCAGACGCATGGCGGGGAGCTCCGGTTGCGGAAAAGCGGGACGGCCCCGCTTCGCGTCCGCATCTTGCAGTCGCGCGACAACGTCGTGACGCTTGCGTGACGGCGCTATTTCGCCTCCGCCGCCCGGATCGCCTGGTCGAGATCCTGCCATTCGTGGCAGCGGCCGCAGAGCTTGCTCAGCTTCTCCAGATTGGCCTTGGCCGAGGCCATGTCGCCGGTCTCGATGAACCATTCGCCCTGGTATTCCAGCGCCGGCAGATAGGTCGGGTCGCGCAGCAGTGCGGCATCGTAGAACTGCTTCGAGACCGGATAGTTCTTCAATTTGCGCTGCGAAAAGGCGATCCAGTTCAACAGCTCCGGTGAGTTTGGTTGCCGGACGAGCAGGCCCATCAACTTGTCGATCGCTGGCTGGTAGTTCTTCTCCTCGATCCAGCGTCGCGCCTGGCGATAATCCGGATCCTCGTCGAGCATGGTCCAGTCGGGGCCGACTGCCTGTGCCGCGCCCACCGAGACGAGCAGCGCCAGCGCGCCGCCGAAAAAGCCGCTCCGTCGCATCCTCGCCTCCTTGATCTGCCGAAACCAAAGCATGGCCCCGGCGTTTCCACCAGCAGAGCATCCTCCGCTTCCATGACGAAGACGTTGCGCCGAAGGACGTAAGATGAGCATCGCCCATGTCGACCTGACGCCGCCGCATCGCGTCGCCGAGAACGCCGGGCAGGGCGGGCCCAGGCGGGCTTAGTCCATCGCTTGACCGGAACCCGCCAAGCTGAGTTTGAAGGCACAGGCAATCGTGTAATCACTCTTTCTCCTGCCATCTGCTGTCACCAATCGCACAGCAGTCGTCGCGCACCCTCTCGCATCGACGGCAAATCGCATCCATATTCCGGCCATGTCCAAGAGCTCCGACAAGACCACCGACATCGCCCCCAGCAAGCCCAAGGCCGCGAAGAAACCCGCCAGCGCCCGGACGCCCAATTCCAAGGCGACCAAGCCGGACCTCAAGCCGCTGGAAGGCTATCTCGCCGACCTGCTCAACCCGGCGATCAACCGCGGCAAGGCGGTTCCGGGCGGCGCCTCCGGCTTCAGCGACGCGCCGCAAGCCGGCTATGAGGCGCGGCCTGGCGATGACAAGCCAAAGCGCAAGCTCTCGAAGAAGGCCGATTCAGCCTTTGCCGAGGCAGAGAGCGACAGCGCGGCTTCGCTGACGGCGAAGTCGCTCCAGGCGCTGCTCGAGACCGGCAGCCCGTTCATCGAGCCCGGCAAGCCCTGGACACCGCACCGGCCCGAGCGGCCCGAGAAGTCGGAAGGCGGCGTGCGCTTCCGGATGCAGTCCGATTTCGAGCCGGCCGGCGACCAGCCGACCGCGATCGCCGATCTCGTCGAGGGTATCAGCCGGCAGGAGCGCGACCAGGTCCTGCTCGGCGTCACCGGCTCGGGCAAGACCTTCACCATGGCGCAGGTGATCGAGAAGACGCAGCGCCCGGCGCTGATCCTGGCGCCGAACAAGACCTTGGCGGCCCAGCTCTACGGCGAGTTCAAAAGCTTCTTCCCCGACAACGCGGTCGAGTACTTCGTCTCCTATTACGACTATTACCAGCCGGAGGCCTACGTCCCGCGCTCGGACACCTATATCGAGAAGGAATCCTCGATCAACGAGCAGATCGACCGCATGCGCCATTCGGCGACGCGCTCGCTGCTCGAGCGCGACGACGTCATCATCGTCGCCTCGGTCTCATGCATCTACGGCATCGGCTCGGTCGAGACCTATACGGCGATGACCTTCTCGCTGAAGCTCGGCGAGCGCATCGAGCAGCGCCAGCTGATCGCCGACCTGGTGGCGCTGCAATACAAGCGCACCCAGCATGATTTCGCCCGCGGCTCGTTCCGCGTGCGCGGCGACACGGTCGAGCTCTTCCCAGCCCACTATGAGGACCGCGCCTGGCGCATCGGCCTGTTCGGCGACGAAGTCGAGAGTATATCGGAGTTCGACCCGCTGACCGGCCAGAAGACCGGCGAGCTCGAATTCATCAAGGTCTACGGCAACTCGCACTACACCACGCCGCGCCCGACGCTGAACCAGGCGGTGAAGTCGATCAAGCAGGAGCTCAAGGGCCGGCTCGACGAGCTCAACCGCATGGGCCGCTATCTCGAGGCGCAGCGGCTCGACCAGCGCTGCACCTTCGACATCGAGATGATCGAGGCGACCGGCTCCTGCAACGGCATCGAGAACTATTCGCGCTATCTCACCGGCCGCAAGCCGGGCGAGCCGCCGCCGACCTTGTTCGAATATTTGCCCGACAACGCCCTCGTCTTCACCGATGAGAGCCATGTCACGGTGCCGCAGATCGGCGCGATGTACAAAGGCGACTTCCGCCGCAAGGCGACTTTGGCGGAATACGGCTTCCGCCTGCCCTCCTGCATGGACAACCGGCCGCTGCGCTTCGAGGAATGGGACGCGATGCGCCCGTCCTCGGTCCATGTCTCGGCTACGCCCGGCGGCTGGGAGATGGACCAGACCGGCGGCGTCTTCACCGAGCAGGTCATCCGCCCGACCGGGCTGATCGACCCGCCGGTCGAAATCCGCCCGGCCAAGCACCAGGTCGCCGACCTCCTCGACGAGGTCAAGGAGGTCGCGGCCAAGGGCTACCGCACCCTCGTCACCGTGCTGACCAAGCGCATGGCCGAGGATTTGACCGAGTACCTGCACGAGAACGGCGTGCGCGTGCGCTACATGCACTCCGACATCGACACGATCGAGCGCATCGAGATCCTGCGCGATTTGCGCCTCGGCGCTTTCGACGTCCTCGTCGGCATCAACCTGCTGCGCGAGGGCCTCGACATCCCCGAATGCGGCTTCGTCGCCATTCTCGACGCCGACAAGGAGGGCTTCCTGCGCTCCGAGACCTCATTGATCCAGACCATCGGCCGCGCCGCGCGCAATGTCGACGGCAAGGTCGTGCTCTATGCCGACCACATCACCGGCTCGATGGAGCGGGCGATGGCCGAGACCAATCGCCGCCGCGAAAAGCAGGAGGCCTACAACGCGCAGCACGGCATCACGCCGCAGACGATCAAGCGCGCCATCGGCGACATCCTTGGCTCGGTCTACGAGCGCGACCGCGTCACCGTCGACAAGGGCCTGAGCGACATCCCGGCCTCGGGCCACAACCTCAAGGCCGCGATCGCCGATCTCGAGAAGCGCATGCGCGAGGCCGCCGCCGATCTCGAATTCGAGACCGCCGCCCGGATGCGCGACGAGATCAAGCGCCTGCAGGCGACCGAGCTCGCCATTGCCGACGACCCGCTCGCCCGCCAAAGCGATGTCGAGTCCTCCGCCGGCAAGTATCGCGGCGAGCGCAGCTATGGCGCCTCGGCCAACCTGCCGACCCGAGCCCGCAAGCCGACCGACGCCGACATGGGCCCGCACAACTGGGGCGGCGGCGAGGGCCGGCCCAAGGCGAGCGTCGCGCGGCCGCGCAAGCCGACGCTGGACGAGATGGGCCCGGTGCCGGAAGCGCGGCCGAAGGGGGCGGGGGAGAGACGGGGGCGGCGGAGGTGAATATAGAAAATGCAGCTATGTTGGCGCCTCGGGCTCCCTTTACTTATCATTCTTGCCGGCTCCGATTTTTGCAGCCTTCGCTTTTTTTATTAGATGTTGAGCAAATACAATTAGTTCGAGTGCGATTTCTGGATCGTCGACCCAGTTAAATTCGTGTGTCACCGGATTTCTGATTCCTAGCATTGCTCCCGCATAGAGCCGTTGATAGCCCTTCTGTTCATCGAGTTCAGATTGCGTCTTTCGTTCTGTCCAATATAAGATGGGCGCCGTTGGACTAAATACGACCTCCATGAGCTGAGTTCCGGAGACGGGCAGGGTTCCTGCCTTGTCCACAACGTACTTATCAACAGCCTTGTATGCTTCTTGAACCGCGATTGAATAATGCCCCGAGACGAAAAGGTCTCTTGAGACCTGCAAAATCTCCTGCTCACTCACTAAGCGTGCAAACACATTTGCCGGTTCTGCCCCTTCTACTGTAGGGGAAGGGAGTGCGAGCATTCGAGGGGCCGGCAAGGCGAGAATCGAGCGCGCTAGGCCAATCTCAAGAAGAAGCTCCTGAAATTTTCGTATTCCATCAATTACTCGAAGTGTCATGGAGATAGCGCTTCATTGCTTTGAATATCGTCTCAATTTGCTCTGACCCAGCGTCGGCGCTGATGTGTATTTGAACATTTATGTTCAAAGGAAAATTTGCAAGATTATCCGAGTTATTGCGAGACTTTTGCTTCGCCTCTCCGAGGGAGGCTTCGCTCGCAGCTCGATTTTGAGAGACGGTTGGGGGTTTACCAGCTGCGGGTTTGGTCGCGGAATTTTTCCGCTTTCCATTATCATCCGCTACGCTTCTAGCGTTTGATCGAGCTGGAGCTTCGTTGGGGGTGGGGCTGCTCAAGAGTAGATAGGTTGCAGCCTTGTTTCCTGCCGAGCCTTGCCCAAGGCCTTCCCTTAGAAACCAGCTCACTATTTTTTGCCGATCTGCCTCGCCCGGAGGCGCAACGTCAATCAAGCCCTCTGGATAAGTGGCCGCAATAAGCTCTTCGACTGCACCCGCATAGCTCTCGTCGAGCCGCCATTTTTGAGCAAGTGTCGAAGCCTTGTTATCCTCTGTGAGGATTCCCACAGATTTTAGCTCGGTTATATATTGCCGCGCCGCGGCCTCTTGCACTCCAAGATGAACTCCAAGAAACCGCTCGTCTACAGTCGCATTGGGCGTTCTCTGAAGAATAGTGCGAAGCCCCCACCAGACCGTGCTTGGGATTTGCGGATACCGATTCTTGTCAGCCATATCCATCTCCATTTCAATGTGGAGGCTCGCACATTTCAAATTGCAGTCAATAGATATTTTAAATCATTGTAATATATAGATATTTTCTGATGGTTGGCGATCTGTGTGAATGCATTAACGTGAGATAGAGATGGCGAATACGATTCGAGCGAGTGCCATCTTGACAACCTGCCGTAATGGAAGAAACGAAAAATGCGGCGGTTTCTTGAGTTCCGGATGCCGGTTAGGTACCTCTCAGAACGTTGATGCTCACCACAAAGGGTGAATATGACGTTGGTGACTCGGCGTGTGTCGGGCGCGTCAGCCTAACTCGTTGAGACATCCCAGTCCGGATTGGGCCCCATGGCCAAGCGGTCTTCCAAGCACGGTACCAGCGGTTCACCGAAATCTTGCGCTGGATCGCGGCCTCGATCTCGTCATGCCATTCGTCCCAGACGAGCCGCTGCGGCGAAGGGCGCGAGGAACCCCTCTCCTGTAAGGAGGGGGGCAGGGGTGAGGTGTTCGGACTGGAAACGTCGGCCTGAACCCGATCGCGGTGAGCGCTCACGGAACTGGTCGAACGGCCTACACCTCACCCTGCCCTCTCCTTACAGGAGAGGGTTCTAGGTCGAGGCACCAGCGTTTCATCGAGGCTCCCGAAGCTCATCGCGGACTCGATCTCGTCATGCCATTCGTACCAGACGCGCCGCTGCGGCGAAGAGCGCGGGGAACCCTCTCCTGAAAGGAGAGGGCAGGGTGAGGTGTTCGGACTGGACACGTTGGCCTGAACCCGACCGTGCGGTGAGCGCTCACAGAACTGGTCAAGCGGCCTACACCTCACCCTACCCTCTCCTTACAGGAGAGGGTTCTACGTTGTGCATGCGGCCCTGATCCGCGCGATGACCGCATCGCGATCGTTCAACACCTCCTCATTGCGGAAGCGGATGAGCATGAATCCGTGCCGCTCGATCTCGTCCGTGCGGGCTGCGTCGTAGCCGTGCTCCCAGCCATGCTGGCGGCCATCGATCTCGATGACGAGCTTGCGTTCCAGGCAGAGGAAATCGACGGTGTAGCCGAGGAGCGGCTCCTGCCGCCGGAACTTCATGCCGTCGAGGCGGCGGCTGCGAAGCAGTTCCCAGAGAATGTCCTCCGGCTCGGTCGCCTGCCGCCGTAGCCTTCTGGCGAACTGTCGGTGCTCATCCGCCATGATGCCCTTCATAATTCAGGCGCGGGGAACCCTCTCCTGGAAGGAGAGGGCAGGGTGAGGTGTTCGGAGTGGAAACGCTAGCCTGAACCCAAGCGCGCGGTCGGCGCTCGCGGCGCTGGTCCAACGGCCTACACCTCACCCCTGCCCCTCTCCTTACAGGAGAGGGGTTTCTGTCGAGATTCCGGCGCCCTGCGAGGATAGACCGCAAACTTATCCCCGCCCTCCCAACCTCCCGTATACTCCCTCGCACCCATCCCCGAGGGGCGGCTATCCGGAGGCATGTCGTTTGGCGGGGTGGGTGCGGCGCCTGCGGCCGGGTTTGCACCCCGGACTCGGGAGGCTTTGGGAACCGACCTGGGGGTACTACGGCCCCTGCGCGAGGAGCTCGCTAGCTGGACGCCCGCCGATGACCAACCGCTCGAGCGCCGACGCGACGACCCGATGAGGGGAACTGGCGAAGGCGGCGGGCGGGATCGGTGGTGCGTCCGAATGAAGCGCGGCCCGGAGCTTTAAAATCGCCGGAGGCGGAGCGCCACGGGGCGTGCGGAGGGTGGCTCAATCCCTTCGCGCCGCTTCCTGGCTCAATGGAAGCGGATACCAAACCAGCGCCTCGCGGCGCTCCGCTGCCCCTCACATGCGAACGCCCGCAGGGGGAGCCTGCGGGCGGGGAAGATGCTTGGCTTCTTCCTTCTCCCCTCGGGGGAGAAGGTGGCAGCGCGAAGCGCTGACGGATGAGGGCAGCGCCGCGTCTCACCCGGTCGAACCGCCCTCATCCCCTGCCGGACCTTCTCCCCCGTGCATGTCGGATGTTTCCGACATGCACCACTTAGGGTGCCCATCTCGGGCAAGCCCGAGATGGGTGGGAGAAGGAGGCTAGTGAAAACTTCCGCGCCCTTCGCCCTGGGGGGACAGGGAGGCAAAGGGCGCGGCGACCGCCTAGAAGCGGTCGTAGCGGTCGTGATGGCGGCGGCCATGGGCCGGGGCCCAGGGCGGCGGGCCGCCACGGTGACGGCCATAGCCGTAGCCGCGGTCATAGCCACGATGGTAGCCGCCATAGCGGTTCTGGCGCTCCATGCTGCGCTGGATCTCCCAGTGCCGGTGTTCGCGGGTGTGGCGGGCATAGGTCGCCTCGACCTTGTCGAGGGCGGCAGCGCCACTGAAGGTTTCGCTGGCGGCGGCCGGGGTGACGGCGGCGCCGAGCGCGATCGCCGCGGCGATGAGAAGGTGGCGCATGGCTGTCTCCTTTTCGAGTTGTCGTCATTGAAGCGCACTGCGCCGGAACCCAATCTGAACGGGCCAGTCGGCTCCTGTTCATCTTGGCGGCAGGCTCAGGCGTTCGGCCCGCCCTCGATCTCGCTCGCCCAGGCGAGCGCCGCGTCGAAGGCGCCGGGCTTGAAGCTCCGGACCTCGACGAAGGGCACGAACGGGCTCGTGATCGCGACCAGCGTCTCGATCCAGCCCTTGTCGGTGACGACGGCCTCGCGCGGGAAGCGGTGCCATTGCAGGATCTTGCCGAAGCCGTAGCGCGCATCCTTCAGGCCGGCGCGGAAGGTCATGTCCTCGAAGCCGGTGAGGTCGGCGAGGATGCCGAGCTTCTCATGGCGTTCGAGCTTGCTCTCGATCACGGCGATCAGGGTGTCGAAATCCGGCTCGGAAAGCGTGCCGGTGATGCGGAAAGCCGCGACATGGTCGGCGGCGGGAAGGATGTCGAGCATGGCTTGCTCCCTTGCTGTCCATGAGCAACGCCCGAGGCGAAGGGAGGTTCGGCAGGAAGGGTCGGCGACGCCGCTATTTCAGCGCGATGATCAGCATCAGGAAGGCAAGCACGATCAGGACCTGCTTCAGGCTCCAGTTGATCCGCCTGAGCTGCTCGGCGACCGGGTCTTCCGGCGGGTCGGTCTCGGGTGCCTGATCCGGCTGTCCGGCGAGAAAAGCGGGGTCGCCGGCGATGTCCGACGGCTCGGCTCGCCAGCTGATGCTCTGCACCCGGCCATGCGCCTGCACCGGTCGGCCATCGGCCTCCGGCGCCAGATGGAAAATCGGTGGCTCGTCGTCGGCGCCCTCGCGCAGCCAGAGATTGGTCGTCGCCGCGAAGGAGAGCGATCCGGCGCGGCCGTCGGTTAGGTCCTGCCGCAACCCGGCGAACAGCGGCTGCGGCAGGAAGAGATCGGCGGCGAGCCGGTCGTCGAGATCGCCCAGCGCTCCAGCGGGAAGACTGAGCCGCAGCAGCGGCGCGCTCTCGCCGGGAAAGGAGCGGATCGTCAGGATGAGCTCCTGCGCCGGCCCCGGCTGGTCGATCCGCGCGAGCCGCGCGCCGTCCGGCCGGGCCGGAGCCTCGATCCGCCCGGCATCATGCAAGGCGCCGTCGCGCCAGTCGTGCCCGGCGACCGGGGTGAGCCCCTCCGCGGTGAAGGCGAGCAGCTTTGCGGTGTCCTGCACGAAAGTGCCACCCGCCACCGTCATCCGGCCGTCGACAATGCCGGCGCTGTCCGTCCTGTCGTTCATCCCACCCCGCCTTGAGTCGGTGCGGACGATAGCAGGTCGGCAGGGCGATGCCAGATTGGCAGGTTGTTCTACGCCGGGGGTGGTAGGGGCCGCGTCGGAAAAGAAAATTTCCTTCTCCGCCCGTTCGGCGAAAGGCTCTTCCTGATTGTCGCGTACCTTTAAAAGAACGTTTGGATTGACATGCAGAACGGGTTTTCCTAAATTACGGACGTCGTCGGGTTACCGATGGCCGCGGAGATTTGAGCGAGCAGCTTGCGCCGCGTCACCAAACGCTAAAGCGCCACGACGTGGTCGTGGGCTCCTGGCTTTGAGGAGATGAACATGACCGGCTCCGTTCTCCGCCCTGTCGAACCGCTCCGCCGTTCGATGATGTGCTGTTGTCGCCGCTGATCCAGCGTTGAGGCCGTTTCCCGGCATCATTTTCCGACATCGCTACAGTACAGGGCGCCGCAACGCGGCGAAAATCGTCATGTCGTTCCAGTCCCAGAGCGTCTCCACTCCGCCGGCCCGCCAGGCTTATGTCATCGAGGTTGGCGAGACCCAGGCGGGCCTCGTCGCCCGCAGCGCCGATGAGCGCTTCTTCACCTTCATCTCGGCATCGGCCGCTTTCGACCGGCTCGAAGGTCAGCGCTTCGCCACGCCGGTCGCGGCCGAGCTGGCGGCGCGCCAGCTCGTCTCCTCGCGGCGCCATGGCGCTGCCCGGCTGGCGGCCTGAGGAGCGCGCCGGTGCAAGTCTTCGAAACCCTGCGCGCGCTGGTCGCGTCCTGGTTCGAGCGGGCGGTGCCTGCCGACCTCAGTGAGCCGCGCTGGCAGGAGCGTTCCTTCGCCGAGCTCGGCGCCGAAGAGCGCCGCCGCTCGATCCGCGAGGTGACGCTCGAGCAATTGGGCATTGCGCACTGGTCGTGCCACACGCATTTCTGAGGTCATGATGAACGCCCCCGTGAAGCCCGGCGCCTTTCGCGTCGAGGCCCTCCTTCCAACGCCACCGTCCGAAGCGATCATCCGCTTCGAAGCGGTGGGCAAGACCTTCGCCGGCCGTGACAGCCAGGAGCCGGTGACAGCGCTCGCCGGCATCGACCTCGTCGTGCCGCGCGGCGCCATCGTCGGCGTGATCGGCCGCTCCGGCGCCGGCAAGTCGACGCTGATCCGCCTGGTCAACGGGCTGGAGCGAGCCACCTCCGGCCGCATCCTGATCGAGGGCGAGGACGTCACCAATCTGACAGAAGCCGGCTGGCGCGAACGCCGGCGCGCCACCGGCATGATCTTCCAGCATTTCAATCTGCTCTCCTCGCGCACGGTGTTCGACAATGTCGCGCTGCCGCTGGAGATCGCCGGCGTGCCGCGGGCGAAGATCGAGGCGCAGGTCAGCCGCCTGCTGGATCTGGTCGGGCTCGCCGACAAGCGCGAGCGCTACCCGGCCGAACTTTCGGGTGGCCAGAAGCAGCGCGTCGGCATCGCCCGCGCCTTGGCGACCGAGCCGAAGGTGCTGCTCTGCGACGAGGCGACCTCGGCGCTCGACCCCGAGACCACCCGCGCGATCCTAGCCTTGCTCAAACAGGTCAATCGCGAGCTCGGCATTACCATCCTTTTGATCACCCACGAGATTCCGGTGATCAAGGAGATTTGCGACCGCGTCGCGGTGATCGAGGGCGGCCACATCGTCGAGGAGGGCGATACCTTCGAGGTGATGACCCGGCCGCGCCATACGACCACGGCGAGCTTCGTCGAGGCGGTGACCGGCGTCGAGGTGCCCGAATACCTCGCCGGCCGCATCCATGCGCAGGCGCGAACCGGCGACAGCGCCGTGCTGCGCATCGCCTTCACCGGCGAGAATGCGACGACGCCAGTGATCAGCCGTCTCAGCGCCGTGATCGGCGTCGACGTCAACATTCTCGCCGGCCGTATCGATGCGATCGGCGACAAGCCCTTCGGCAGCCTGCTGGTCTCGGTGCCGGCGAGCGAGCCCGAACTCGCCGCTGTCTTCGGCGCGCTGAAATCCCTCGGTCTCAAGGCGGAGCTGGTCGGCCATGTCTCCTGAACTCATCCGCCTGATCATCGAGGCGACCGGCGACACGCTGCTGATGGTCGCGATCGCCGCCGGCCTCGGCACCGCGCTCGGCCTGCCGCTCGGCGTCTTCCTGGCGACCAGCAAGAAGGGCGAGCTCTTCGCCGCGCCTGCGGTCAATGCGGTGCTCGGCGCGCTGGTCAATGCGACGCGCTCGACGCCCTTCATCATCCTCGTCGTCGCGATCATCCCGTTCACCCGGCTGATCGCCGGCACCTCGATCGGCACCTTCGCCGCGACGGTGCCGCTGACCGTGGCGGCGACGCCGTTCATCGCCCGCCTGATCGAGGGCGCGATCCGCGAGGTCGATCAGGGGCTGGTCGAAGCTGCCCGCTCGATGGGCGCGACCCCGCTGCAGATCGTCCGCAAGGTGCTGGTGCCCGAGGCGTTGCCGGCGATCGTGCTCGGCCTGACCTTGGCGCTGGTCAGCCTGCTCGGCTTCTCGGCCATGGTCGGCGCGGTCGGCGGCGGCGGGCTCGGCGATCTCGGCATCCGCTACGGCTATCAGCGCTTCATGCCGGATGTGATGGCGATCGTCGTCGCCGTGCTGATCGTCCTCGTCCAGACCGTGCAGAGCGTCGGGGACCGGCTGTCGCGCCGCCTCAACAAACGCCTGCGCCACGCCTGATCGATTCCGTTTCCGACCCATTCAGTTCACCAAGGAGCTATCATGTCCGCCCTCTTCAGCCGTCGCCTCGCGCTCGGTCTCGCCGCCTCGCTCGCCTTCGCTGCCCCGGCGCTCGCCCAGCAGAACCAGGTCGTCCGCATCGGCGCCTCGCCTGGTCCGCATGCCGAGATCCTCGAGAAAGTGAAGCCTATCGCCGCCAAGAACGGGCTCGACCTCAAGATCATCGAGTTCTCCGACTATGTCGTGCCGAACCAGGCGCTGGCCGCCGGCGAGCTCGAGGCGAATTCCTTCCAGAACCAGCCCTATCTCGACAACCAGGTGAAGGACCGCGGCTTCAAGCTGGTCAGTGTCGGCCTGACCGTGAACTTCCCGCTTGGCATCTACTCGTCGAAGTACAAGAGCTGGACCGAGGTGCCGGATGGCGCCACCGTCGCGATCCAGAACGATCCGACCAATGGCGGCCGCTCACTGCTCCTCCTGCAGGACAAGGGCGTGATCAAGCTCAAGGACGGCGTCGGCTTCAAGCCGACCGTCGCCGACATCGTCGGCAACCCGAAGAAGCTGAAGATCATCGAGATCGAGGCGGCCCAGACGCCGCGCTCGCTTCCCGACGTCGCTGCCGCCGCGATCAACACCAACTACGCCGTCGACGCCAAGATCGAGCCGACCTCGGCGATCCTGCGCGAAGACCCGAAGGGCCCCTATGTCAACCTGATCGCCGTGCGCGAGGTCGACAAGGACAAGCCCTGGGTCAAGGCGCTGCTGGCATCCTATCACACCCCCGAGATCAAGGCCTTCGTCGCCGAGCGCTTCAAGGGCTCGGTTCTCGCCGGCTGGTAAGGCTCCTCCCCCTGGCCGTGGTCACGGCCGGGCACCTGCCCCGGAAGCGCAAGCTTCCGGGGTTTTTCGTTGGCGTCACACCGACAGATACTGCGCCCGCACCGCCTCGTCGGCCTTGAGCTCGTCCATCGTGCCGGTGAAGCGGATCAGGCCCTTCTCGATGATGGTGGCGCGGTCGGCGACCGAGCTGGCGAAGTGCAGGTTCTGCTCCGAGATCAGCACCGAGAGCCCTTCGCTCTTCAGCGCCAGGATGGTCTTGGCCATCTCCTCGATGATCACCGGGGCGAGGCCTTCCGAGGGCTCGTCGAGCAGGACGAGCTTGGGATTGCCCATCAGCGTGCGGGCGATGGTCAGCATCTGCTGCTCTCCGCCGGACATCGCCCCGCCCGGCCGGTCGCGCATGCGCCCGAGATTGGGGAAGAGCTGGAACAGGCGCTCCGGCGTCCAGTGCGGCGCGCCCTCGCGCTTGGGCCTTTGCGCGACGGAGAGGTTCTCCATCACGCTGAGTTCGGAGAAGACACGCCGCTCCTCCGGCACATAGCCGATGCCGAGGCGGGCGATCTCGAACGGCTCGCGGCCGACGATGGTATGTCCCTCGAAGACGACGCGGCCGGCCTGCGGCGGCACCAGCCCCATCACCGCCTTCATCGTCGTCGACTTGCCGGCGCCGTTGCGGCCCATCAGCGCCAGCACCTCGCCGCGGCCCATCGAGAAGCCGACGCCGTGCAGGATATGGGCGCGGCCGTAATAGGCATTGAGCCCTTCAATCTCGAGCATCAGTGGCCTCCCGAGGTCGCGCCGGAGCCGAGATAGACCGCGCGTACGGCCGGATCGTTGCGGACCTCCTCGGCCCGGCCCTTGGCGATCAGCTTGCCGCGGTCGAGCACCAGGATCGCGTCGGAATGGGCGAAGACCACGTCCATGTCGTGCTCGGTGAACAGCACGGCGATGCCGCGCTCCCTGGCGATCTCGGCGGTCAGCGCCATCAGCGCGATGCGCTCCCGCGGCGCCATGCCGGCAGTCGGCTCGTCCATCAAAAGGAGCTTGGGCCGGTTCGCGATCGCGACCGCGAGCTCGACCCGCTTCAGGTCGCCATAGGCGAGCACGCCGCAGGCGCGTTCGGCCTGGTCGAGCATGCCGACCTGCTTCAGCAAAGCGTCGGCCTCGGCGACATGGCGGTCCTTGGCCCGGCCGAACAGCGTCCAGGTCTCGCCGGCATGCGAGATCAGCGCCATCTGGACGTTCTCGCGCACGCTCATCGAGGCGAAGGTCGCGGTGATCTGGAAGGTACGCCCGACCCCGAGACGCCAGACCTCGCGCGGCTTCAGGCCGGTGATCGTCCTGCCGTCGAAGATCACCTCGCCGCGGTCCGAGGGCAGCTGGCCGTTCAGCATGTTGAAGCAGGTGGTCTTGCCGGCGCCGTTCGGGCCGATCAGCGCCAGCAGCTTGCCGGCCTCGACCGAGAAGCTGACATCGTCGACGGCGCGCACGCCGCCGAAGGATTTGCCGAGATTGCGGACTTCGAGGACCGGCGTCATCGGGCGGGCTCCGGCGCAGCGGTGACGGGCGGAGCGGGCTCGGCCTCGCGGCGTCGTTCTGACAAGGCGAGCGCCGTGCCGACGAGGCCGCGCGGGAACAGGATGACGAGCAGCACGATCGAGGCGCCCAGGACGAAGCGCCAGTACATCGTCGCCTTCATCAGCTGCTCCTGCAGGCCCATGAAGGCGAAGGCGCCGACGATCGGGCCCGACACGGTCTGGACGCCGCCGAGCAGCACCATCAGCAGCCCGTCGACCGAGCGCGGGATCGCCATATAGGTCGGGAAGACCGAGCCCTTGAAGAAGGCGAAGAGGGCGCCGGCGATGCCGGCGGCGAAGGCGGCGATGATGAAGGCGATCCACTGGATGCGCATCACTGGCAGGCCGATCGCCTCGGCCCGGAGCGGGCTGTCGCGCCCGGCCCGCAAGGCATAGCCGAAGGGCGCGAAGACGACGACGCGAAGACAGAGGATCGCGGCGACGCAGATCGCTAGCGCCAGGTAGTAGTAGACCAGCTTCGAGCTCGCCCAGGCCGCCGGCCAGACGCCGAGAATGCCATTGTCGCCGCCGGTGACGTCGACCCATTGGAAGGCGGTCGCCCAGGCGATCTGGGCGAAGGCGAGCGTCAGCATGGCCAGATAGACGCCAGACAGTCGTACGCAGAACCAGCCGAAGACGAAGCCGGCGATGCCGGCGAGGAAGGGCGCGAACGCGAGCGCCGGCAGCATCGGCATGCCCAGCCATTTCACCGCCAGCGCCGCGCCATAGGCCCCTAACCCGAAATAGGCGGCGTGGCCGAAGGAGGCCATGCCGCCCGGCCCCATCATGAAGTGCAGCGATGCCGCAAAGAGCGCGAAGATCGAGAGCTCGGTCAGCGTCAGCAGCCAATGGTCGGCGACGATGAAGGGCGCGAGCAGCAGCACGGCGAGTGCCGCGAGCCCGATCAGCTTGACGTTCGCGCTCGCCGGCAGCAGCAGCGGTTCGACCGGACCATGTGCATGGGCGCTGCCGACCGGGCGCTTGCCCATCAGCCCATAGGGCTTGATCACGAGGACGACGGCCATCACCAGGAAGACCAGTACCAGCGTGATCTTCGGGAAGACCAGAATGCCGAAGGCGTGGATGACGCCGATCAGCACGGCCGCGAGATAGGCGCCGGTGACGCTGCCGAGCCCGCCAACGACCACGACCACGAAGGCCTCCGAGATCATCGACAGGTCCATGTGCAGGTTCACCGCCTCGCGCGGGAGCTGAAGCGCTCCCCCGAGCGCGGCGAGACCGGCGCCGAAAGCGAAGACCGAGGTGAAAAGCAGGCGCTGGTTGACGCCGAGCGCGCCGACCATCTCGCGGTCCTGCGTCGCGGCCCGCACCAGCGTGCCCCAGCGCGTCTTCTGGAACAGGAACCAGAGCAGGCCGAGCATGATCGGCCCGACCACGATCAGGAAGAGCTCGTAGCTCGGGAAACGGCTGCCCATCAGCACGACGAAGCTCTTGAAGCCGGGGGCGCGCGGGCCGAGCTTGTCCTCCGGCCCCCAGATTCCGAGCGCGATGTCCTGCACCATCAGCACCAGGCCGAAGGTGGCGAGCAGCTGGAACAGCTCGGGCGCCTGATAGATCCGGCGCAGGATGACGATCTCGACGATGGCGCCGAGCGCGGCGACGATCAGCGCCGCCAAGAGCACGCCGCCCCAGAAGCCGAGCACGTCGGCAGGACCGAAGCGCGAGACCAGCGTGAAGGCGAGATAGGCGCCGAGCATGTAGAACGAGCCATGCGCGAAGTTCACGATCCGCGTCACGCCGAAGATGATCGACAGCCCGCAGGCGACGAGGAAGAGCGACGAGGCCGAGGCCAGGCCGTTGAGCGTCTGCGCGAAGATCAGATCGATCATGCCAGGTTCCATCGAAACAGGCGAAAAAGGGCGCAATCCTCCCGCGGCCGCAGCGGCATGCCGCGGCCGGGTAGCTTAATCTAGATCAGGTCGAAGCCTGGCGCTTCAGCCCGCCGGGCGAAGCGTCTTCACCTCTGCATCGGACGGCAGGTACTTGGCGCCGTCGGCATAGCGCCAGTCGACCATCACGCCCTTGCCGTCCTTGACCGCGGTCTTGCCGACATAGGCGCCGAGCGTCGACTGGTGGTCGGAGGCGCGGAACTCGACCGGGCCGAAAGCCGACGAGAACTTCAGCCCTTTCAGGGCATCGACCAGCTTCTCGGTGTCGGTCGTGCCGGCCTTGGCGAGGCCCGCGGCGATCGCGTTCATGGTGTCATAGCCGACCACCGAGCCGAGACGCGGATAGTCGTTGTACTTCGCCTTGTAGGCATCGCGGAACTTGACGTGCTCGGGCGTCTGGATCTCGGCATGCGGATAGCCGGTGACGATCCAGCCGACCGGCGTCTCGGCGCCGAGCGGATCAAGATATTCCGGCTCGCCGGTCAGCATCGAGACCACCGTGCGGCCTTCGAACAGTCCGCGGGTGTTGCCCTGGCGGACGAAGTTCGAGAGGTCGGCGGCGAAGGTGACGTTGAAGATCGCATCGGGCTTGGCCGCCTCGAGCGCCTGCACGGTGGCGCCGGCATCGATACGGCCGAGCGCCGGGAACTGCTCTGCGACGAACTCGACGTCCGGCTTGGCCTTCTTCAGCAGTTCCTTGAACCACTTCACCGCCGACTGGCCATATTCGTAGTTCGGCGCAACGAGCGCCCATTTCTTGGCCGGGAGCTTGGCCGCTTCCTCGACCAGCATCGCCGCCTGCATGTAGGTCGAGGGCCGCAGGCGGAAGGTGTAGCGGTTGCCCTTGGCCCAGACGATCGCGTCCGAGAGCGGCTCGGAGGCGACGTAGAGCCGCTTGTTCTGCAGGGCGTAGTCGGCGATGGCGAGGCCGACATTGGAGAGGAAGCCGCCCGAGAGCAGGTCGACCTTCTCGGCATTGATCAGTTCGCCGGCGAGGCGGACCGAATCCTCGGGTTTGCCGGCATCGTCGCGGAACAGTGTCTCGACCTTGCGGCCGAGCACGCCGCCGGCGGCGTTGACCTGCTCCAGCGCCAGCTCCCAGCCCTGGCGATAGGGCTTCAGGAAGGCCGGCTGCGAGGTATAGCTGTTGATCTCGCCGATCTTGATCGGCGCGCTTTGGGCGCGCAGCAGCGATGGCGTGGCCAGCGTGACGGCGCCGAGCGCAGCTCCGCTGACGAATTGGCGACGGTCCATTCGATGGCTCTCCCGTTGATCGCTCGACTTACGCATTCACAGCCCCTCGCTGCGCGATTTCCTACCGTAGGCCAGTGCAGTGCGCTGCAACAAGCCGGGGTGAAAATTCGTTTGTATGCGTATGAAATCTCCGCTGCGTTTCGCAGTTTGTCAATCGTCGAAAAACAGGCGGGGCTGCTGCCGGCTTGGGCAGCGGCCATCGCGTCGGCCAGCGGAGTGTCAGGCGGACTGCTTTACGCCTTGCCGGGCCGCGAGTGTCGCCTCGATCGCCTCGACCACGCCGACGAGCTCGGCGATGCTGTCGATGACGTAATCGGCGCCGGCTGCCCGTAGCTTTGCCGCTGCCTCGCCGCGCAGCTTCTGCTGCTCGAGCAGAGGCAATTCGTTCCACTCGGCCAAGGAGAGGCCGACGCAGTTGCCGGAGACGGCAAGTCCCACCGTCCAGGTGCCGGCAGCGGCGCCTTCGGCGATGCCGGGCTCGGTGTCGTCGACCTTGATGACGCTGGAGGGCGGGTAGACGCCGAGATCGGCGAAGCAGCGATACATCATCAGCGGGCTCGGGCGGCCTTCGACGAGGTCGCCGGCGCAGACGAGATTATCGGGCACATAGCCCTGCGCCGCCGCGGCCGGCAGCAGCCGTTCCATGATCTCGCGGGTATAGCCGGTGGTCGAGCCGATCTTCAGCCCGCGTCGGCGCAGGTTGGCGATGTTGTCGGCGGCGCCGGGAATGAGATCGGCGTAGTCGGTGACGACGGACGCGTTGAGCGGCACGAATTGCTCGTAGACAGCATCGATCGCGGCCTCGCCCGGTATCTCGCCATGGGCGGCACGCCAGGCCTCAGCGATCGTCGGCTCGACCATCAGCGCGGCGATATGGGCGCGCTTCGGCAGGCCCATCGGGCCGCGCGCCTGGGGAATCGTGATCGTGACGCCGAAGCGGGCGAAGACCTCGACGAAGGCGCCCATCGGGGCGCGCGAGCCGAAATCGACGACGGTGCCGGCCCAGTCGAGCACCACCGCCTTGACGGCGTGGAAGGGAAGCAAGGACTGCGCGCTCATCCGAACATCTCCGCAATGGTCTCTTCGCCGATGGCGAAGGAGGTGGACGCTCCCGTCCCCGAGGTAACGATGACCAGGCTGACGCGGTCGGAGACCGTCTCGCGCAGCATCGGCCGGTCGGGCAGGCTGGCATAGGTGCCGAGCCAGCGCGCCTCGACCGACGGGCGGGCGCCGAACACCGCCTGGTATTCGTCGAGGATCAGCTCGTCGACGTCGGTGTCGCCGAACGGGTCGGGCGTTGCGGCATAGTGATGGGAATCGCCGACGACGCGGGTGCCGTCGGCCGAGGCGACGGTGATCAGATGGATGCCGTTGGCGAGCTGCTCGGGCTGCTCGCGCTCGAGCCGGGCGCGTAAGGACGCGGCCTCCGGCAGCTCGGCATAGCCGAGATAGCGCACCAGCGAGAGGTCCGACATCACCGCGCAGGGCAGGTCGGGGCCGGATGAGGCGGTCCGCACCCGCAGCATCTGCAGCTTGCAGCGCGTCAGCTCGGGATAAGCGGCCTTGAGCGCGTCGGCATGGAGGCCGGTGAAATCGTTGCCCGGGCAGATGATTGCGGCGTCGGCTCGCAAGGGCCCGGCCGAGGTCTCGATCACCGGCAAGGCCACGCCGCGCACCGTCGTACCGCGCAGGATCGTGACGCCCCAGTCACGCTCGAGATGGGCGGCGAGCAGCGGGATCGCCTCGCGCGATTCGACGCGCAGATCATGCGGGCTCCATAGCGCCGCTTCCTGGTCGGCAAGGAAGGGAAAGCGCTCGCCGAGCGCGGAGCCAGTGACGAGTTCGCAGCCCTCACCCATCTCGGTCTTGAGGAAGGCTTCGAGCACGGCGGTCGCCTCCGGCCGGCGCGAGGTCGTGCACAGCCCGGCATGGGCGATGGCGATGCCGGCCTTCGGCGCGATCTCGGCCCAGACATCGCGCGAACGCTTCGCCCGCCGCCAGGTCTCGCCAGCCTGCTGGCCGGTCACGGTGATGAAGCCGAAATTGCGGATCGAGGCGCCGTTCGCCTGCGCGTCGCGGTCGATCACCACGACCTTCAGCCCGCGCCGCGCTGCCGCGAGCGCGTGGGCAAGGCCGACGATGCCGGCGCCGACAACGGCGAGATCGAAACTACGCTCCACTGGCTTCTTCCCTCGGCGCGGCGATTCGCGCCCATGCCAAGTCAGGCCGCTTAAGGCCGTTGCAATGCAGAACTGTGACGAAGTGCGGTTCGCAGCCGGCTCATTGCACGTCAGGCGTGCGGCAAGGCGTGCTCAGGAGCGGCCACCGTCGACCGAGAGGATCTGGCCTGTGATCCAGCCTGCCTGCTCGGAGAGAAAGAACAGGCTGGCATTTGCGATGTCCTCGGCCGTGCCGAGTCTGCGGGTATGGATGCCCTCGATCAGCCGCTTCTGGCCGTCCGGGCCATAGGATTCCCATTGCCGCTCGGTCGCCGGGTTGGAGCGGACGAAGCCGGGCGCGACTGAATTCACGGTGATGCCATGCGGCCCGAACTCCCAGGCGAGCTGCCTGGTCAAGCCGACGAGCGCATGCTTGGCGCTGGCATAGGCCTGGATGCCGGTCAGGCTCGGTCGCAGGCCGGCGCCTGAGGAGATGTTGACGATGCGGCCGTATCCGGCCTGCTTCATTGCCGGCGCGGCGGCCTGCGACAGGAAGAAGGCGGCGTCGACATTGGCGGCGAAGACCGCACGCCAATCGCCCTCGGAAATCTCCTCGATCGGCCGGCCGACCTGTCCGCGCACGCCGCCGGCGGCATTGACCAGGAGATCGAGTCGGCCTTCGCTGGCGAGGATCGCGTCGACCAGTTCCCGCGTGGCGTCCGGGCTGCCGAGATCGGCGACATGGGCGCTCGCGCCGAGCGCCTTTGCGCTGGCGGCGACGCCGTCCGCATCGAGATCGGCGAGGTGAACGCGGGCGCCGGCCTCGACAAGCGCGGCAGCGATGGCGCGGCCGATGCCCTGCGCTGCGCCGGTGACGAGGGCTACGCGGCCGTCGAAGCGGATCTGCATTGGTCGATCAATACCTTCAATGTGTCTGATGACATCGGACGGCGTCCGTCCTCGATGTCGCGGATCAGGGCGACCAGCGTCTCGAGCGCCGGCGTGGCGACGCCGACCTCGCGGCCGAGCGTCGAGATAATGCCGATCTGCGGCCCGCCTTCCGTCTTGCGCTTGCGCACCGCAAGATCGCGCCAGATGCCGGAATGGGTCTTGGCGGTCTTGGAGGTGTAGTCGGCGAGCCAGGCGATCGTCTCGACCTGCGGGCCTTCGGGCGTGCCCGGCGCGAATACGGTGGGATCAAAGCCGCCGAAGCCGAGCGAGGTGACACCGCGTGCTGCCGCGACCGCGCCGACCTCGCGCCCGAGCGCGAGCCAGACCGGCAGCCGCTCCGGATCGGCGAAGTTCGCCGACATCGAGTCATTGGTCAGGGCGGTGCCGAACAGCATGGCGCCATAGGCGAGCTTGCCCCAGAGATAGCCGTAGATGTTGTCGGTCAGGACCGCGTCCGGCTCGAAGATCTTGAGCAGCCGGTGCATCTCGCGCACGCGCGACGTCTCGACACCGTCGAGCTCTCCGACGACCACGGCGCCGCGATTGCCGTAGAGGATCTCGCCCGGCCCGTGCCAGTCGGCGCCGAAATTGACGAAGCAGCCCATGGTCCGCTGCTCGCCGATCGCCTTGGCGATGACGATCTCGTTGAGCCCGTTCTGGGCCGACAGCACGAAGCCATCGGCGGCGAGATGCGGCTTCAGGGCGGCAAGTGCGGCTTCCGTCGCACCAGCCTTCACCGCCAGCACGATGCGTGAATAGGTGCCTGTCAGTTCGCCGGGCGTCACCGCCGGCACGACCTGGTGGAACTCCTCGACCGGTCCGGTGATGGAGAGCCCCGATGTCCGGCAGGCCTCGACATGCTCGGGCACGATGTCGACCATCAGCACCGGCACCCCGGCCCTTGCCCAATAGGCGCCGAGCGTGCCGCCGATCGCGCCGGCGCCCCAGATCAGGATGGGTTCGCTGCTCATGCCTGCCCCATCACCTCGACATCGGCATGGGTTCCGACATGGACGAGCCCGTCCGGCGTCACCCATCCCCGATACATGCCGTCGGTATTGTGCGGCGCGACGATCGTGCCATCGGCCCCGACCGCGACGAGGCCGGCTCCGATCTTGTGGGCGGTGAGCTCGGCGATGGCGCGATCGGATGCTTCCTTCAGGGAGAGGCCGGCATAGCCGATCAGCGACGCGATCTCGTGGCCGATGCAGTAGCGAATGAAGAACTCGCCCTTGCCCGTGCCCGAGACGGCGCAGCGCCCGTCGCGGGCATAGGTGCCGGCGCCGATGATCGGGGAATCGCCAACGCGCCCCACCGGCTTGTTGGTGTAGCCGCCAGTCGAGGTCGCGGCGGCGAGATGGCCATTAGTGTCGAGCGCGACCGCGCCGACGGTGCCGTGCTTCTCGGCCTCGCTCGCCTCGCCAGCGGTGCCGACGAGCTCGCGGATCTTCATCGATGCCAGGTTCTTGCGGCGCCGCTCGGTCGAGAAATACTCGTTATCGACGATATCCAGCCCTTCGGTCTGGGCGAAGGCGTCGGCTGCCGGGCCGGTCAGCAGCAGCGGATCGCCCTGATGCATCAGCGCCTTGGCGGCGCTGATGGGGTTGCGGATGCGCTTGACCGCGCAGAGCGCGCCGGCGGCCAGCGTCGAGCCATCCATGATCGAGGCGTCGAGCTCATGCTCGCCATCGGCATTGAAGGCAGCGCCATGGCCGGCGTTGAAATGGACCGAATCCTCCATCACCAGCACCGCCGCTTCGACAGCGTCGACCGCGCTGCCGCCCTTGGTCAGGATCGCCCAGCCGGCGCGCAGCGACTTGGCGAGATGGGCCTTGGCCTCGGCCCATTCGGCGTCGGTCATCTCGGCCTTGGGCAAGGTGCCGCAGCCGCCATGGATGGCGAGAGCGATGGTCATGATGAAATCCTTGAGGCAATCCCCTCTCCCCTCGGGAGAGAAGGTGTTTGCGAAGCAGACGGATGAGGGCAGTGCGACTGGGTGAGAGCCGGGCAGGTCGAACCTGCCCTTCCCTCATCCGTCAGCGCTTCGCGCTGCCACCTTCTCCCTCGAGGGGAGAAGGTGGGGAGCTCATTTCACAGGCTTGATGTCCATCGCCAGCGTGTCCTCGTCGACGCGCGGGCGGATCGTCACCTTGGCCTTCTGCATCGCCCAGGCCGAACCGACGGCGAGGATCGGCAGGCGTGGCCGGTCCTTGGCGACGATGGCGTTGGCCTGCGCCAGGAGGTCGTTGCGCTTGGCTTCGTCCATCTCGATCGCGGCGTCCTCGATCAGCTTGTCGAGCTCGGCGTTCTTGTAGCCGAGCACATTGAAGGCGCCGAGCTTCTTGGCCGGGTCGTTCGAGTGCACGACCGAGGAGAGGGTGTAGTTCGCCTCACCCGTCAGCGTGCCCCAGCCGGACATCGCCAGCGAGAACTCGCCGCGGGTCCGCGCCGGGAAGAAGACAGCGCCGGGCTGGGCGTTGGCGTTCACCTCGATGCCGATGCGGGCCAGCATCTGCGCGATCGAGGTGCCGACCTGACGGTCGCCCGGCAGGCGGTCATTGGTGAACGAGAACGAGACCTTGAAGCCATTGGGGTAGCCGGCTTCCTCCATCAGCTTCTTCGCCTTGGCGAGATCAGGCTTCAGCGGCGGCAGGCTCTTGTTGTAGCCGGCGATATCGGGGGTCACCAGCTGGCTGACGGCTGAGCCGAGCCCTTCCATCGCGATCTCCACCAGCGCCGGCCGGTCGATGGCGAGGTCGATCGCCTCGCGCACCTTGACGTCCTGCAGCGGGTTCTTCGGCAGGGCTGAGCCGTCCTTGGCGCTGACCTGCGGGGACTTGTCCCGCATGTCGAGCTCCATGTTGAAGACATAGACCGTGTCGATGGTGGTGACCGAAAGCTTGGCGTCGCGCTTCAGCGTCGGCACGTCGGAAGCCGGCGCACGCACGATGATGTCGACCTGGCCGGCCTTGAGCTGGGCGACGCGGGCGGCGTCGTTCGGCAGCTCCTTGCGCAGCACGCGCTGCCACGGCTCCTTCTCGCCCCAATAGCCGTCGAAGCGCTCCAGCACGAGCTGGTCCTTCGGCGTCCAGGACACGAACTTGTAGGGGCCGGTGCCGATCGCCGCCTTGCCTGTGTTGAAGGCGTCGTTGGCATTGTCCTTGGTCAGTCCGGCCGCCGCCTTGTGCGAGACGATGAACAGCCGGATGAAGTCGTTCGGCAGGTTCGGCGCCGGGCCGTCGGTGACGATGTGGACGGTGAGCGGATCGACGATCTTCACCTCCTTGACGCGCCGGACATAGATCGTCGTCGGGTTCGGGCCGGCGACCACCGGGATGCGCTCGATCGAGAACTTGACGTCCTCGGCGGTGAAGTCGGAGCCGTCGTGGAACTTGACGCCGGAGCGCAGCTTGAACTCCCAGACGCTCGGCTCGATCGCCCTCCAGCTCGTGGCGAGCCGCGGCTCGATCTGCAGCTTCTCGCCCGACCAGGTCAGCGTGTCGAAGACATGCTTCAGCGCTTCGGCATGGGTGCCGGTGGCGGTGAAGTGCGGGTCGATCGATTCAGGTCCCGCCCGCACGCCGATCGTCAGTGTCTGCGCCATTGCGGCGCCGGAGAGCGGGAGTCCGATGAGGGCCGCGAGAGCGGCGGTGCGCCATAGCGGGGAGCGACGGGAGGACGAGGTCATGACTGGGGGCTTTCGGGTTCGAGGTCGGCAGGCCAGGTCGAGGAGGCGATCACCATCTTGTCCATCAGCTCGCAGAGCTGCTTCTGCTCGGCTTCCGTGAGGGCGGACAGCATCGCGGTCTGCTGTCCCTCCATCATCGGCATGGTCTCGTCGAAGATGGCGCGCCCGGCCGGCGTCAGCGCCAGCACATAGCTGCGCAGGTCGTCCGGATCGGTCTCGCGCTTGAGCAGCCGTCGCTGCAGCAGCTTCTGGATCGCCCGCGAGAGCGTGTTCTTCGGCAGGCCGGAGGAGGAGACGATGTTCTTGGCCGCGACGCCGCCTCTGAGTCCGACGGCATAGAGCGCGACGAATTCCGGCCGCACCAGACCATAGCGCGTCTCGATCCAGCGGTAGACCGGATCGTTGAAGCGGAAGGCGATGAAATTCAGCCGGAAGGACAGCCAGCAGGGATTGTCCCAGAGCTTGGTGACGATCAGGGGATCGAGCTCGCGCAGCGCCATCTCCCGGTCGCGATCGAGTTTGGACAAGGAAGTCGGGGCTCGTGCCATCTCGGACATCCTATTTAGTTCCATATGGAACTTGACGGTCTCTTATACCGCTGTCAAGGATGACGCGGTCTCGCCGAAACGCAAGGATCAGCACCGTGCTCGTCGCCCGGATGAACTGGATGCAGATCGAAGAGCAGGCGAAGCGCGACGATCGCTGCGTGCTGCCGCTCGGCTGCGTCGAGCAGCATGCCTATTTGAGCCTCGCCACCGACGCGATCCTGTCCGAGCGCGTCGCCGCCGAGGCGGCCGAGCCGCTCGGTATCCCGGTCTTTCCGGTGCAGGCCTATGGCATGACGCCGGGCTTCACCGCCTATCCCGGCACGATCTCGCTCAGGATGACCACTTACATCGCGCTGATCGAGGATCTGCTCGAAGGTGTTTACCGTTCCGGCTTCCGCCGTATCGTGCTGGTCAATGGCCATGGCGGCAATTCGCCGGTAATGACGGCAGTGATCGAATGGATGGGCAAGCGTCCCGACGCCAGCGTCAAGATGCATAATTGGTGGGCCGGCCCCCGCTTCCAGGCGGCGGTGAAGGCGGTCGACCCGGCTGCCTCGCATGCCTCCTGGATGGAAAACTTCCCCTGGACCCGCCTCGAGGGCGTGACCCTGCCGGATACGGTAAAGCCGCCTTTCAACGCAGCACTCTATCACGCCGCCAATCCGCAACGGAAACGCGAGATTCTCGGCGACGGCAACTTCCATGGCCGCTATCAGCGTCCGGACGAGGAGATGCTGGCGCTCTGGGCAGTCGGGGTCGAGGAGACGCGTGCCGCCATGGTCGAGACCTGGCCGTGAGATTTTCACTGGGACGGCATAGATGCTGACCCACATCGCCGAGCGCATCCTGCAAGCCCTCGCCGTCATGCTGGTCATGTCGGCGCTGGTCTTCGTCGGCGTCTATGCGATCGGCAACCCGATCGACGTGCTGATCGGCCCCGATGTCAGTCAGGACATCAGACTCGAGACCATTGCCCGCTACGGGCTGGATAGGCCGCTCTGGGAGCAATATTTCACCTTCCTCAGCCGCGTCCTGCACGGCGATTTCGGCCGCTCCTTCGTCTTCGGCATGCCGGTTCTCCAGCTCATCCTGTCGCGCCTGCCGGCGACGCTGGAGCTGACCCTCGCGGCTGTACTGAGCGCGGCGCTGATCGGCATACCCGCCGGCATCTATGCCGGCTACCGGCCGGAGAGCGTGCTTTCCAAGACGATCATGGCGCTGTCCATTCTCGGCTTCTCGGTGCCGACCTTCTGGATCGGCCTTGTCCTGATCATGACCTTCGCCGTCGAGCTGCAATGGCTGCCGGCGGGCGGGCGCGGCGAGACTGCCTCGCTCTTTGGTGTCGGATGGAGCTTCCTGACGCTTAATGGGCTCTCGCATCTCTTCCTGCCGGCGCTGAACCTCGCCTTCTTCAAGCTCGCGCTGATGACGCGCCTGGCGCGGGCCGGCACGCGCGAGATCATGCTGACCGATACGGTGAAGTTCGCCCGCGCCGCCGGCATCTCGGAGAGAGTCATCCTGCGCCGGCATGTGCTGCGCCTGATCTCGATCCCGCTCGTCACCGTCTTCGGCCTCGAATTCGCCTCGACGCTCGCCTTCGCGGTGGTCACCGAGACGATCTTCTCCTGGCCGGGCATCGGCAAGCTGATCATCGACTCGATCCAGTCGCTCGATCGGCCGGTTATGGTCGCCTATCTGATGCTGGTCGCCTTCGTCTTCATCATGATCAATTTCCTGGTCGACCTGACCTATTTCGCGCTCGACCCGCGCCTGCGGAAGGGCCGGACCGGATGAGGACGGAAACGCCCATCGCCCGCTTCTGGAGCGAGTTCCGCGAGAGCCGGGTTGCGGTCGCGGCGCTCGTCGTCGTCGTCGTGATGATCGGCGTTGCCCTACTCGCCCCGCTGATCGCGCCGCAGAACCCCTATGATCTCGCCAAGCTCGTGCTGTCCGATGCCCGCCGCCCCCCGGGCTATGTCGGCTCCAGCGGCTACACCCACTGGCTCGGCACCGACGCGCAGGGCCGTGATCTGCTCTCCGCCATCCTCTACGGCCTGCGCATCTCCCTGCAGATGGGACTGGTCGCAGGCGCGGTCGCCTTCACCATTGGCGTGACGCTCGGCATCTCCGCCGCCTATCTCGGCGGACGGCGCGAGGCCTTCATCATGCGCGTCATCGATCTGCAGCTGGCTTTCCCGGCGATCCTGCTGGCGCTGGTGATCTCGGCGCTGCTCGGCCAGGGCAAGGCGCAGCTCATCACCGCGCTGGTCGCAGCGCAATACGCCTATTTCGCCCGAACCGCCCATGGCGCGGCCTCAGCCGAGCGCGGCAAGGACTATGTCGAGGCGGCACTCTCGACGCCGCTGCCCGCTTGGCAGGTGATCTGGCGCCACATCCTGCCGAATTGCCTGCCGCCTTTGATCGTGGTCGCGACCGTGCAAGTCGCGAGCGCCATCGCGCTCGAGGCGACGCTGTCCTTCCTCGGCGTCGGCCTGCCGGTGACCGAGCCCTCGCTCGGGTCGCTGATCGCCAATGGCTTCCAGTATATGCTGTCCGGTCGCTACTGGATCTCGATCTATCCGGGCCTCGCCCTGATCCTGCTGATCGTCGCGATCAACCTGGTCGGCGACCAGATCCGCGATCAGGTCAATCCGAGGCTGAAGCGATGATGGAGCATGGCACCACATCGCTGACGTGCTCCGCACTCACCCCTCCCCCTCGTGGGGAGGGGCAGGGGTGGGGGGCGAACGACTGGGTGAGCCCTCGCCAAGCGGAACGCCCCCCATCCCCATACCCTTCCCCACGAGGGGGAAGGGAGGCGCGTCATTCTTCGCCCGAGAGGCTGCGATGACTGACGCCCCCCTCCTCGAAATCAGCGACCTCACCACGCAGTTCTTCACCCGCGCCGGCGTGGTGAAGGCGGTCGATGGCGTCTCCTTCTCGCTGCGTCGTGGCGAGGTGATGGGGCTCGTCGGCGAATCCGGCTCGGGCAAGAGCGTCACCGGCTTCTCGATCATTGGCTTGATCGATCCGCCCGGCCGCGTCGCCGGCGGTTCAGTCAAGCTCGATGGCCGCGAGCTGGTCGGCCTGCCGCCGGACGAGTTGCGCAAGCTGCGCGGCCGCGTCGTCTCGATGGTCTTCCAGGACCCGCTGATGACGCTGAACCCGGTTCTGACTATCGGTGAGCAGATCAGGCTGGCGCTGGAGGCGCATGAGAAGGTTTCCGGCGCGCAAGCACGCCAGCGCGCCATCGCCGGCCTCGCGCAGGTCCGCATCCCCCGCCCGGAAGCGACGGTCGATTTCTACCCGCACCAGCTTTCCGGCGGCATGCGCCAGCGCGTCGCCATCGCGATCGCGCTGCTGCACCACCCCAAGCTGATCATCTGCGACGAGCCGACGACCGCGCTCGACGTCTCGATCCAGGCCGAAATCCTCGTCGAGATGAAGGAACTCGTCGCCGAACTCGGCACCGCGCTGATCTGGATCAGCCACGACCTCGCGACCGTCGCCTCGATCGCCCAGCACGTCGCGGTGATGCGGCTCGGCAAGATCGTCGAGGCGGGGCCGACCCTCGACGTGCTGACGCGCCCGCAGCACGCCTATACGCGGGCGCTGCTCGACGCGCTGCCCTCGCGTGCCAAGCCGGGCGAGTTCCTGCTGCGTGGTGGCGGTGTGCCCGATGCCGTGCCGCCCGCCCGCAAGCCGGCGGCCACTGCTGCCGCGCCGGTGCCTGGCGCGCCCTATTTCATCGCCGATCGCGTCAGCAAGCGCTTCGAGTCACGGCCCGGCGCCCTGCGCGCACTCGGCCAGAGGTTCGGCATGCTGCAGCCGCCGCCGGCGGTGATGGCCGTCGACGAGGTCAGCCTGACCGTGCCGCGCGGCGAGGCGCTCGGGCTGGTCGGTGAATCCGGCTCCGGCAAGTCGACGCTCGGGCGCATGGCTGCCGGCATCTACGCGCCATCATCGGGCACGGTCCGCTTCGAGGGCTGGCCGGTGATGAGTGAGGGGCAAGGGCCGCGCAAGCTCACCACCCGCATCCAGACCATCTTCCAGGACCCATTCGCTTCGCTCGATCCGCGCATGCGCATCGGCGACGGCATCGCCGAGGGCCCGCTGGCCCATGGGCTTATCGGCAAGGCCGGCGCTCGCGACTATGTCCGCGATTGGCTCGCCGCGGTCGGGCTCGATCCAGCCTTCGCCGACCGCTATCCGCACCAATTCTCGGGTGGCCAGCGCCAGCGCGTCGCCATCGCCCGCGCGCTCGCCATGCAGCCCGATCTCGTCGTCTGCGACGAGCCGGTCGCCTCGCTCGACGTCTCGATCCAGGCCCAGATCATCAATTTGCTGATGCGCCTGCGGGCCGAGCTCGGCCTGACCCTGATCTTCATCTCGCACGACCTCTCGGTGGTCAGGCATCTCTGCGACCGGGTCGCGGTGATGTATCGCGGCCGCATCGTGGAGGAGGGGCCGGCGGGCGAGGTCTACGACAACCCGCAGCACGACTACACCAAGCGGCTGCTCGCGGCCGTGCCGGTGCTGCCCGAAGCGGCGACCTGAGCTTTAGGAGGAACGCCATGACCGAACTGAAACCCTGGCAATGGCCGGAGGAGACCTGGCGCAGCAAGGTCGAGCAGGTCCGCGCCGGCCGTAATCTCAAGCCGAAGACCTGGCCGGGTGGGGCTCGCTGCGCCGTGGCGCTTTCCTTCGACGTCGACCACGAGACCAATGAATTGCGCGATGGCGGCAAGTCGGTCGGCCGGCTGTCCTGGGGCCAATACGGCAACCGCGTCGGCATGCCGCGCATCCTCTCGATGCTGGCGCGCGAGGAGATCAAGGCGAGCTTCTTCGTGCCGGCAGTGACAGCACTGCTCTATCCCGAGGAGCAGCGCCGCGTCGTCGCGGAAGGCCACGAGATCGGCCTGCACGGCTGGATCCACGAGGTCAACACGGCGGTGCCGCCCGAGGCGGAGCGCGAGCTGCACCTGCGCTCGGCCGATACGCTGGAGAAGGTCACGGGCGTCAGGCCGGTCGGCATGCGCACGCCGTCCTGGGATTTTTCCGAGGTGACGCTCGCCATCGAGCGCGAGCTCGGCCTGATCTACGATTCATCGCTCTTCGCCGATGACGACCCTTATGAGCTGATCGAGAAGGGCGAGCCGACGGGCATGGTCGAATTGCCGGTCGAGTGGATCCGCGACGACGCCGTCTATTTCAACATGAACCGCTTCCAGGCCCTGCGGCCCTATACGGCGCCCGAAGCTGTGTTCGACATCTTTAAGCGCGAATTCGACGGCGCCTACGCCGAAGGCGGGCTTTTCCTGCTCACCATGCACCCGCACATCATCACCTATCGCTCGCGCTTCTGGATCCTCGAGGAGCTGGTGCGGCACGCCAAGGCGAAGGGCGATGTCTGGTTCGCGACGCATGCCGAGATCGCCGCCTATGTGAAGGCGCAGGCGGGGCTCTGACAGGCGCAGAATATCGGGCTGGATGCCGCTGGGTCAGCGGAACCATGCCCGATTTCGGCCGTTTTCGGTTCATTCGGAATTCAGGGCGCGGGGGCGTTCATGTCCGGAAGAACAACTGGAAACGGATGTCATGATGCGCACGAAAAACCTGCTCCTGCTCGGCACTCTCATCCCCGCCATCACGCTGTCGCAGGGCAGTTTCGCCGCTCCATCGCTCCAGCTCGCCCAAGCCCAGTCGGGCGATGACGACCGGCCGGACCCGCGCCGTCAGCGGCCCGGCGGACAGGAGCGCCCCGCCCCCGGTGGACAGGAACGCCCCGGCCCACGGCCTGCTCCAGGCCAGCC
>NZ_CAXUTF020000005.1:0-433762 GCF_964254315.1 Allobosea sp. LjRoot90 | reverse complement strand
CGCTCAAACCGCTTGACCAGCAAGACAGTCGCTCACCCCTACCCCTCTCCTTCCAGGAGAGGGGATCCCGCGCCCTTGCACGATTGCGCCTTGTCCCCTTGATCCCCCGCCCTCCCTGGCGCCAGATGCCGACGATGATCGCCCGCTTCGCCAACGCCCTGGCCACGAGCGCCCTCGCCGCGCTGCTGCTCCTGCCCTCAGATGGAGCGAAGGCGCAGGCGCAGCCGCCCATCTCCTATGCCGTGCCGAACTACTGGGACCCGAATGTCCGGGTCGAGCGGCCCGATCTCGGCTCGCCGCGGGTTGTTCGCTTCCTCACCGACGACGATTTCCCGCCGATGCATTTCGCCACGCCGGAAGGCGGCATCACCGGCTTCTCGGTCGAGCTCGCGCGCGCGGTCTGCGAGAAGCTGGTCTTGAGCTGCACCATCCAGGCGCGCCGCTTCGACACCTTGCTGGATTCACTGGCCGAGGGACGCGGCGACGTGCTCGCCGCCGCCATTCCGGTCACCGCCGAGTTGCGCACGCGCTTCGTCGCCAGCCAGATCTACCATCGCTCGCCGGCCAGGCTGCTGACGACGCGCGGCAACGCGCAGCCCGAAGTCGAATTGATCGCGCTGCGGGGCAAGCGCGTCGCCGTGGTCTCCGGGACGGCACACGAAGCCTTCCTCGAACGCCTCGCGCCCTTCATCCAGCGCCGCACAGCTCCGGACCTGCAGGCGGCCCTCGCCTTGCTGCGCAGTGGCGATGCCGAATACGTCTTCGGTGACGGCGTCTCGCTGGCGCTGACCATCGCCGGTCGCGGCGGCAGTGAATTCGCCTTCGCCGGCGGGCCCTATCTCGAAGCGCGCTATTTCGGCGAAGGCATCGGCTTCCTGCTGCGCAAGGACGACCTCGCTTTGAAGCGGGCAGTCGACTACGCGCTGCAGGCCCTTTGGGACGATGGCACCTATGCCAGGCTGTTCATCCGGTTCTTCCCGGTCAGCCCGTTCTGAGGCTCATCCTTGGCCGGCGGGTTCGGTTTGGCCAGACGCCCCTCCTCAGCCTTGTAGAAGAACTGCGAGGCGACGAGCCAACCCTTCAGCGGCCGCAGGGGCGGGATGCAGGTCAGCAGCACCAGCGGCAGCGTCGTGACCAGATGCACCCAGGTCGACGGCTGGTAGCTCAGCTCCAGCCAGAGCGGGAAGGCGACCGCCGGCACGCAGACGAACATCATCACGAAGAAGGCCGGCCCATCCGCCGGATCGGCGAAGGAGTAATCGAGCCCGCAAGCTTCGCAGCGCGGCTTCAGCGTCAGGAAGCCGTCGAAGAGCTGGCCTTCGCCGCAACGTGGGCAGCGGCCGCGCAGGCCGGTCTTGAGCGGAGACAGCGCCGGCCAATGCTGATGTGCCATGTCGTCCTCCAATCGGTGGACGCGGCCTGATTGACTGCATTCACCAGAGATTGAACGCTACATAAGCTCAGAATTGACTGCAGTCAATATCCGATGAAATGCACCATTGCCGCAGGCACGCACCCGCTGGGTCCGCGGAGGTACCGCCGCATCAGAGCGCGCGGCCGCTGACCTCCGGCGCCTGCTCGAGCGCATGCGCCATGAAGGCGAGGACATCGCCGAGCGCCTTGCGGCCGATCGGTCCGCCAAGGCAGATTCGGGCAGCTTCGGGTGGCGGACCCAACGCGGCGAAGGCGTCGCTGGCGACGATGCCGATCCCGGTCGCCTGCATCTGACCAACGAAAGCGGCGCGCGTCCAGGGCGGCGGCAATTTGAGCCAGAGATTGAAGCTCAGCGGGTCGACGCGATAGCTGCCTGCCGGCAAGGTCTCGGCCGCGAGCCGCTGCCGCGCCGTCGTCTCCGCCCTGAGGAAATCGAGCAGTGCATCGGCGCTGCCGTCCTCGATCCAGCGTGTCGCCAGCGCAGCAGTCAGCGGCGAGGCCATGATGCTGCTGGCGCGCAAGGCGGCAACGAAGGGCCAGCCCGAGCGGATGTCCGGCACCACGACATAGGCGAGGCGCAGGCCGGCCCCGAGGCATTTCGACAGGCCGGCGATGTGCCAGGTCAGCTCGGGCGCGAGCGCGGCAAAGGGGGCCGGCGCGTCCGGGGGCACGAAGCCATAAGCATCGTCCTCGATGATCGCCACGCCATGCTGGCGGGCGATCGCCACGATCTCAAGGCGCCGCCGCTCCGGCATGGTGATCGTCGTCGGGTTCTGCAGGATCGGATTGAGATAGAGCGCCTTGGGCTTCAATCGCGCGCAGGCCTCGGCAAAAGCTTCGGGGTCGAGTCCATCGCCATCCATCGCAACGCCGGTCAGGGACAGGCCGAGCTGCGCGCAGATCGAGCGGATGCCGGGATAGGTCAGCGCCTCGCAAAGCACCGCATCGCTGGGCTTGGCGAGGCTGCTCAGGATCGCAAGCAGCGCCGCATTCGCGCCCGGGACGACGAAGAGCTGTTCGGGAGCCGGAGCGAGCCCGCGCCGGCCGAGCCACAGGCTCGCTGCCGCCTTGTCGGCGGGCGCGCCGCCGAGCGGCTGATAACGCAGCAGGCTGACCAATCGCTCGCTGACCTCCACCACGCCCTGCTGCAAACGGGCGACCAGCGCCGGATCATCCGGCTCCGGCGGCAGGGTCATAGAGAGGTCGACGAGCTCCGGCCCGAATGCCCGCTGTGTCGCGACCTTGGCTGGCACGGCCTTGACGAAGGTTCCCTGCCCGACCCGCGACTCGACCAGGCCACGCCGCTGCGCCTCGACATAGCCGCGCGCCACGGTGGTGAAGTCGACGGCGAGCGCCTCGGCCAGCCGCCGCTGCGGCGGCAGCCTCTCCCCGGCCGACAGCGTCCCCGCCGCGATGTCGGCGGCGATACGGTCGGCGATGGCGAGATAGCGCGGCTTGCCGCTCTGAGTCAGGTCCGGGTGCCAGTCCATCGATGCGATCCGTCATGAGGCGAAGCACTGAATGGATTGACTGTATATTGTTGCGCGACCGCTCTGTCACTAGCGCCGGAACGTCCCCTCAGCCCACGATCTCGCCGCGAAAAGCCCAGCGCGTCATCCGGCGCTCGACCAGGGCGCAGGCGGCGTACATCAGCACGCCCATGATCGCGATGGCGAAGAGGCCGGCGAAGGTGGTGGCGGAGTCGTTGCGCGCGCCGGCCGAGAGCATCAGGAAGCCGATGCCGCGATTGCCGCCGACCGTCTCGGAAATCACCGAACCGATGAAGGCAAGCGTCACTGCGACCTTCAGGCTGGCGAAGAGATAGGGCATGGCGCGCGGCACGCCGACCTTGGTCAGGATCTCCCACTGGCTCGCCCCGAGCGAGCGCATCACGTCGCGCATCTCCGGCTCGATCGTGGCGAGGCCCGTGGCGACGTTCACCACGATCGGGAAGAACGAGATCACGAAGGCGGTGATGATCGCCGGCAAGGCGCCGACACCGAGCCAGATCATCAGGATCGGCACGATCGCGACCTTGGGCACCGCATTGAAGGCGATCAGCAGCGGATAGAGGCCGGAGTAGACGAAGGGCGAGGCACCGACGGCAAGGCCGAGCAGGACGCCGAAGCCGATCGCCAGCACGAAGCCGATCGCCGTCGTCCACAAGGTCTCCAGGCAGTATTTCAGCAGGATGTCCCAGCGCAGGACCATCACCTCGAAGATGCGCGTCGGCCTCGGCGCCAGGATCTCCGGTACGTCGAAGACGATGCAGGCGAGCTCCCAGAGGATCAGCAGGCTCGCCATGGCGAGCCAGGGCATGGCGACGAGCAGAAGCCGCCTCTGCGTCTCGGTCATTGTCCTGGTCCTGCGGGGGCCCCCATCAGGCATGCTCCATATGAATGCGCTCGCGCAAATCGTGGACGATGTCGACGAACTCGGCGGTGAAGGTCGTCTCCAGCGTGCGCGGGCGCGGCAGCTCGATCTTGCTGACCTTGACGATCCTGCCCGGCCGCCGGCTCATCACATAGACGGTGTCAGCGAGATAGACGGCTTCGCGCAGATCGTGCGTCACGAGAACAGCCGTGAAGCGCCGCTCGAGCCAGAGCGCCTGCATCACGCCCCAGAGCTCCTCGCGCGTGAAGGCGTCGAGCGCGCCGAAAGGCTCGTCGAGCATCATGATCTCGGGCTCGTGCACCAGCGCCCGACACAGGCTGGAGCGCTGCTGCATGCCGCCCGAGAGCTGCCAGGGGAACTTGTCGCCGAAGCCGCCGAGACCGACCGAAGCGAGCAGCTTCTCGACGCGCTCGATGTACTCCGCCTTGTTCTTGCGGAAGCGGCGCTTGTACGGCTCGACCACTTCGAGCGGCAGGAGGATGTTGTCCCGCGTCGTGCGCCAGGGCATCAGCGTCGGCGCCTGGAAGGCCATGCCGACGCCGCGGATCGGGCCCTTGACCGGCTGGCCGTGGACGCGGACCTCACCGCCCGTCGGCGGCAGGAGACCGGTGACGAGCTTCATCAGCGTGGACTTGCCACAGCCGGAGGGGCCGACCACGGCAATGAACTCGCCCTTGGCGATGTCGAGCGTCGCATCCTCCAGCGCCAGCATGCGCGAGGGGCCGCTGCCATAGGCGAGACTGACCTTGCGCAATTCGACAAGAGGGGTGTCGGGAGAAGCCGGCATGGAAGGCGTCATCGCAGGAGAGGCGCGGGGAACCCCTCTCCCGGATGGGAGAGGGGCAGGGGTGAGGGACCGCCGTTGATCGTTGAGGAGCGACGGTGCCGTTGCGCCTTTTGCGGAGAGGGCAGGCCCTCATCCCTGCCCTTCTCCCACACGGGAGAAGGGTTCCCTGCGCCCTTAATGTCCTTGCGGAACGAACTCACGGCGCGACCATGCGCTCCGCCTTGGGCGGCAGGAATTTGTTGGTGAACACCTTGTCGGCCGCCGGCGCGGCAGGCAGGCCGAAGGCGTCGGCGACGTCGACGACCGAGCGGGCAAAGCGCGCCGGCTCGACATCGCCCATGCCGTTCTCCTTCACGAAGGGCGTCAGCACGTTCATCTTCAGCGACAGGTCGAGGCGCTCGGTCTCGAGCTTCTCGTCGATCAGCGGGTCGCGCTTCTTGGCGGCGGCGATACCCAGAGCCGGATTGGCCGCGACTTCCTTCCAGGCCTTGGCGGTGGCGCGCAGGAAGCCTTTGACCACCTCGGGCTTCTCCGCGAAGGCCGGCGAGATGATGATGCCGTTGCCGTACACGTCCATCTTGTAGTCGGAGTAGTTGAAGGAGACGATGTCCTCCTGCTTCACGCCGCGCGCCTTCAAGTCGAGCACCGACGAGAAATAGTGGCCCGAGATGAAGTCGACCGTGCCTTGCACCATCGACTGCTCGCGCAGCTGAGGCGTCAGGTTGACATGGTTGACGGTCTTGGCATCGATGCCGACCTTCTTGGCGAAGGCGGGGAAGAGCCGGAACGAGGCGTCGAACACCGGCGCACCGAGCTTCTTGCCGGCGAGATCAGCCGGTTTGGTGATCCCGGTCTTCTTCAGCGTGTGCACACCGAAGGGTGGGAAGTCATAGGCCATGAAGACGCAAAGGATCTCCTTGCCGACATTCTTCGCATTGTACTCGATCAGCGAGTTCACATCGGCGAAGCCGAGGTCGTAGGCGCCGGTGGCGACGCGCTGGACCGCGCCGGCCGAGCCCTGGCCGGGGTCCATGGTCACATCGAGCCCTTCAGCCTTGTAGTAACCCTTCTCGAGCGCCACCAGGAAGGGCGAGGTCGGCCCCTGGAACACCCAGTCGAGGGTGAACTTCACCGCTGTTTGCGCCTGCGCCGGAGACATCGCTCCCAGGGCCAGAGCCGCTGCACCCGCCAATGCGATACGGCGGGTGAGTGCCCAAGCCATACCTTCGCCGGCCGGCTGCGAGCCGGACTGCCCCCACTTCACATCACGAACCATCGAAGCCGACCCCTGCTTATGTTGTACGACGACGCTAGCGAGGCTCTATCGGGAGTCAATCGAGCGGCCGGGGTTGTCTGCCGCTTTTTCGGGCAGGCGTTTTCCATCTTGCCAGCAGGCTGCCCCGCGGATGTTGCGCCGTCAGCGCATATCTGCGAAACCGCGCGCTTCCCTGCCCTACCCAGCGAGACCTGAAGCCAAAATGCCCGCTTTCGACCCCGCGCTCATCGAAGCCGCCCGCGTCTCGGCCGCCTGGCCGTTCGAGGAAGCCAAGAAGCTCGTCGCGCGGCTGCAGAAATCGGGCAAGCAGGAGGCGGTGTTCGAGACCGGCTATGGCCCGTCCGGCCTGCCGCATATCGGCACCTTCGGCGAGGTCGCGCGCACCTCGATGGTGCGTCACGCCTTTCAGGTGCTGACCGACGGCGCCATCCCGACCCGGTTGATCGCCTTCTCGGACGATCTCGACGGGCTGCGCAAGGTTCCGGACAACGTCCCGAACAAGGAGCTGCTGGCGCGCCATCTCGGCAAGCCGCTGACCGAGGTGCCGGACCCGTTCGGCACGCATGACTCGTTCGGCCGGCACAACAATGCCCGGCTCTGCGCCTTCCTCGACCAGTTCGGCTTCGACTACGAGTTCAAGTCCTCGACCGACGCCTATCGCGCCGGCGAGTTCGACGCGACCTTGCTCAAGGTGCTGGCGCGCTTCGACAAGGTCATGTCGATCATGCTGGCGACCCTGCGCGAGGAGCGCGCCGCGACCTATTCGCCCTTCCTGCCGATCCACCCCAAGACCCGGATCGTCATGCAGGTGCCGATCGAGGCGCGCGACGTCGAGGCCGGCACCATCACCTGGACCGATCCGGCAACGGGCGAGCGCTTCACCACCCCGGTGACCGGCGGCCATGCCAAGCTGCAATGGAAGCCGGATTGGGCGATGCGCTGGGTCGCGCTTGGCGTCGACTACGAGATGGCTGGCAAGGACCTGATCGACTCGGTCAAGGTCTCCTCGCAGATCGCCCGCGCCATCGACGGCACGCCGCCGGAAGGCTTCAACTACGAGCTCTTCCTCGACGAGCAGGGCCAGAAGATCTCGAAGTCGAAGGGCAACGGCCTCACCATCGAGGACTGGCTGAGCTATGGCCCGCCGGAGTCGCTGGCGCTGTTCATGTACGCGCGTCCGCGCGAGGCCAAGAAGCTGCATTTCGACGTGATCCCGCGCGCGGTCGACGACTACCTGCAGTTTCTCGGCGGCTATGAGCGCCAGGACTGGAAGAACCGCCTAGGCAACCCCGCCTGGCACATCCATGCCGGCACGCCGCCGCAGCCGGAGGTGATCGCCGCCGGCGCGGGCGACAATGCGGTGCGCACGCAGATCACCTTCTCGCTGCTGATGAACCTCGTCGCTGTCGCGAACTCCGAGGACAAGGCCGTGCTCTGGGGCTTCCTGCAGCGCTATGCGCCCGGCATCTCGCCTGCGACCCATCCGCAGCTCGACGCTCTCGTCGGCTACGCGCTCGCCTATTTCCGCGACTTCGTGAAGCCGGCAAAGCACTATCGCCCGGCCGATGAGACCGAGCGCGCAGCCTTCATGGCACTCGATGCCGCCATTGCCGCTCTGCCCGCAGATGCGAGCGCCGAAGCCGTGCAGGACGCAGCGCTTGACGTGGCGCGCGCCATCCCGCGCTACCAGAACCTCACTGCCAAGAATGCGACACCGGAACGGCCCGGCGTCTCGGGCGACTGGTGGAAGGCGATCTATCAGGTGATGTTCGGCGAGGATCAGGGCCCGCGCTTCGGCTCCTTCGCGGCGATCTACGGACTCGACAACACCCGCAGGCTGATCGCCGAGGCGCTCGACGGCGGCTTGATCCGCGAGCACGAGGCCTTCCTGGCGGCGCGCCAGCCACTCAGCGCCTGACCATGGCGGCGCTGGCGGCAGAGGCGGTCGAAAAGGCCATCACCGGCCGCCGCGCCGTGCGCGCCTTCCTGCCCGATCCGGTCGAGCCCGCACTGGTGCGCCGCCTGATCGAACTGGCGGCGCAGGCGCCAAGCGGCACCAATATGCAGCCCTGGCGCTTGCGCGTGCTCGGTCCCCGATCGCGCGCCAAGCTGGAGAAGGCGCTGGCCGCCGCGCTCGACGATCCCTCCCCGCGCGAAGAGGAATACCGCTACTACCCGGCGACCTTCCGCGAGCCCTATCTCTCGCGCCGCCGCAAGGTCGGCTGGGATCTCTACGGCCTGCTCGGCGTCGCCAAGGGCGACCATGCCGGCATGCGCCGCCAGACCGCGGCGAATCTGCGCTTCTTCGGCGCGCCCGTCGCGCTGATGCTGACGGTCGACCGCGATCTCGAGATCGGCTCCTGGCTCGATCTCGGCGCCTTCGTCCAGACCATGCTGGTCGCGGCGCAAGGCCATGGCCTCGATTCCTGCCCGCAGGCGATCTTCGCCAGCTTCCACGGGGTCGTCAGGCGCGAACTCGCCATCCCGGAGAACGAGGTCGTGGTCTGTGGCATCGCGCTCGGCAAGGCCGATCCGGATGCGCCGGCCAACCGGCTCGTGCCGGAGCGCGAGCCGGTCGAGGGCTTCACCAGCTGGCTGGATTAGCCCGAATCTGTCGGACTCAGTACATGAAGTCCGAGGCCGTAAGATTGATCTCGCCGACGAGCTCGATCTCGAAATCGGCCAGGCTGTCGCCGTTCACATCGCCGCTGACGAACGTGCTGCCGTTCGAAATCTCGTAGCGAAGCTGACCGGCCTCGCCGCTGAACGCATCCCTACCGATGAAGGCGAAATCCTCCTGCTCGGCCGTGTTGGCGTTGGCATCGATCGCCAGCTGGATGTCATCCGCGCCTTGCGTGAAGTTGTAGATGACGTCGCGCGCGGCTGCTCCGGGAGCACTGTCGCTGACATTCCAGTAGACGAAGACGTCGCGGCCTAGATCGCCGTAGAGGAAATCCTTGCCGCCATCGCCCTGCAGCTCGTCCGTGTAGAAAAAATTGCCGGAATTGTCGCCGCCGCTATGGATCGTGTCGGAGCCGGCACCGCCCAGGAGGAAATCGGCGCCATTGCCGCCGTTGAGCGTATCGTTGCCGTCGCCGCCCGACATGATGTCGCGTTCGTCGCTGCCGTAGAGCGTATCGTTACCGGCCTCGCCGTAGGCGATGCCGCCGCCGAGCACGACATCGTTGCCATTGCCGCCATAGATCAGGTCGTACTGCCCGCCGCCGTCGATGAGGTCGTTGCCGTCACCGCCATAGAGCTGGTCCTGGCCTTCGCCTCCGTAGAGACGATCATTGCCGCCGCCGCCGTGAATGACGTCGAAGCCGTCACCGCCGGACAATGTGTCGCCGAGCGAGCCGCCCGTGAGATGGTCATCGCAACCATTGCCGTAAGCAGCCCAACTCTTTGTGATGTCGTCGGCTACCCAGGAATCGTTGCCCTCGGTGCCGTCCCAACGGATTTGTCGAACGTTCAGGCTCATGCCTCAAGTCTCCTTGACAGCTGGCCCACCCGTTTTGATCGCTGCGATCTCCCCGCCGACAGAATTGGCGAGGGTTGCGACATCTTGATGGCGGAGATGCAGTGCTGCCAGCGCGCTCACCGGCACCCCAATCGAGCTGCTGCGCGCGTCAGCCTGCCACGGCGGTGTACTCGGTCTCGACCGAGGAATCGTGGAGCTGATGGTCGTAGCCGTAGATGTGGATCGAGATCGCGTCACCCACGCCGCGGTTCTGCATGCGGTGGATGTTCGGACCGGTCGGCACCATGCAGGCGACGTAAGCAGCCTGGCGCTCCTGCTCCTCGGTCGGCACGGCGCGGCTCGCATCGATGGCGCGATACCAGGTTTCCGTGACCGTGCCCGAGACGACGCCGAAGCAGCACGAGCAATGATGGTCGTGGATGCAGGTGGTGGCGCCCTCGCCCCAGACCATCGCCCAGACGCCGACCGCCTCATTGCCGGCGAGCAGGTTACGGGTATAGCCGCCCGGCTTGCGCAGGAGCGGCAGGCGCTGGATCAGCTCGGGAACGGCGACGAGCTCGTTGAGGACGCTACGCGCCGCAGCGAGATAGTCGCGCGAGCAGGTTCCCTCATGCGTCCGCAACGCATTCAGGACCGCGCCGCGCCGCTCTTCGCCGAGAAAGCCCTGCATTGTCCCTCATCTCCCATCACGTCCGATGACGGGAGAATGATAGGCCGGGCGTGGAGGCAATGGTTTGCGATCCTCAGCTCGAAACGAGCCAGTTTTGAAAACCAATACCAATCTTCATCGCGTTATGAGAAACAGATTTCCGATGACCGGTTACGAATGATATTCCGTTCCGAGGAGATCGACCACCGTGGTCAAGCTCGACGCCTTCGATCTGCGCATCCTCGCCTTGCTGCAGGAGGATGCGAGCAAGCCGCTGGCCGAGATCGCCGAGGCCGTCGGGTTGTCGCCGACGCCATGCTGGCGGCGCATCCAGAAGCTCGAGGCAGAAGGCTACATCAAGCGGCGGGTCGCACTGCTCGACCGCAACAAGCTGAAGGCCGGCGTCACCGTCTTCATCGCGGTGAAGACGGCGCGCCATACGATGGAATGGCTCGAGCGCTTCCACGCCGCCGTGCATGATTTGCCCGAGATCGTCGACTTCTACCGGATGAGCGGCGACATCGACTATCTGCTCAAGGCCTATGTCTCGGATATCACCGCCTATGACGCGCTCTACAAGAAGCTGATCGCCCGCATCGAGCTCAGCGACGTCACCTCCATGTTCGCCATGGAGGAGCTGAAGGCGACCACGGCGATCCCGCTCGGCTTCGCAGCGGAAGGGTGATCACCTCTCCGTCATGCTCGCCCTTGTGGCGAGCATCCACGCCTTGGACAGCGCCATTTAGCGAGGGAAGACGTGGATGGTCGGGACAAGGGCGAGCATGACGGCGAAGCCTACCCGTTGATCTCGAAAAGGCCGGCGCAGCCCATGCCGCCGGCGACGCACATGGTGACCACGGCATAGCGCGCCTTGCGGCGACGGCCCTCCAGCAGCGCATGGCCGACGAGGCGCGCCCCGCTCATGCCGAAGGGGTGGCCGATCGCGATCGCGCCGCCATTGACGTTGACCTTCTCGGGATCGATGCCGAGCGTGTCGCGGCAATAGAGCGACTGCGAGGCGAAAGCCTCGTTCAGCTCCCACAGATCGATGTCGGAGACCTTGAGACCGTTGCGCTCGAGCAGGCGCGGCACGGCGAAGACCGGGCCGATGCCCATCTCGTCGGGCTCGCAGCCGGCCGAGGCGAAGCCGCGGAAGATGCCGAGCGGCGTGAGGCCACGGCGCCTGGCCTCCTCGGCCGACATCACCACGCTCGCCGAGGCGCCGTCGGAAAGCTGGCTGGCATTGCCGGCCGTGACGAACTTGTCCTCGCCGCGCACCGGCTTGAGCTTGAGCAGGCCGTCCAGCGTCGTCTCGGGACGGTTGCCTTCGTCCTTCGACAGCGTCACCTGCTCCTGCCGGACCTCGCCGGTCGCCTTGTCGGTGACGGCCATCACCGCGCTCATCGGCACGATCTCGTCATCGAACAATTGGCGCTGCTGGGCGGCGGCGGTGCGGCGCTGGCTCTCGACCGAGAATTCATCCTGCGCCTGGCGCGAGATGCCGTAGCGCTCGGCGACGATGTCGGCGGTCTCGATCATCGTCGTGTAGATCGTGGGCTTGTGGGCCTTCAGCCATTCATTCTCGGTCAGGTCGCGCCGCACCACCGGCCCCACCAGCGAGATCGACTCGACCCCGCCGCCGATGGCGACCGGCACGCCGTCCATCACGACCCGCCGCGCCGCATGCGCGATCGCCTCCAGCCCCGAGGCACAGAACCGGCTGACGGTGACGCCGGCCGACTGCACGGGTATGCCGGCGACGAGCGCGCCATGGCGGGCGACATTGCCGCCGGTCGCCGCTTCCGGATAGCCACAGCCCAGCACCACCTCTTCGACGGCCTCGGGTTCGAGCTTGGCCCGGGCCATGGCGTGCCTGATCGCATGGGCGGCCATGTCGGCGCCGCGGACCTGGTTGAAGGCGCCGCGATGCGCCTTGCCGATCGGCGTGCGGGCAGTCGAGACGATCACGGCTTCGGTCATGGCGCTTCACATCCTGTCTGGCATTGCGGCCGCGGCCGCCATTCGAACTTGGGTGTCGGCTCGTGTCGGGCCGCCTTCAGGCGGCCGCAGCCTTCACGCTGGAGAAGCCTTTGCCTTCGGCGGCGAGCTTGCGCAACAGCGGCGCGGGTTCGAGCGAGGCATCGCCGCTCTCCGCCGCCTGCTGCTCCAGCCGTTTGACGATCACGCCCAACCCGACGCTCTGCGCCCAATGCATCGGCCCGCCGCGCCAGGCCGGCCAGTTGTAGCCGTTGAGCCAGACCGTATCGATGTCGCCGGCGCGGGTCGCGATGCCTTCTTCGAGAATGCGCGCGCCCTCGTTGACCATGGGATCGAGCAACCGCGCCAGGATCTCCTCGCTGGTGAAGCTGCGCCGCGTTACGCCCTTCTGCGCCGAGACCTCGGCAATCAGGGCCTCGACCTCCGGGTCGCGCTCGCCGCTGCGGGCGCCTTCGGGATAGCGGTAATAGCCGCGCCCGGTCTTCTGGCCGAACCAGCCGCGCTCGCAGATCGCATCTGCCACCGCTGCACTCTTGCCGCGCGCCTTGCGGCTACGCCAGCTGATGTCGTTGCCGGCGAGGTCGGACATGGCGAAGGGGCCCATCTTGAAGCCGAAGCCGGTCAGCGCCGCGTCGACTTCGTGCGGCAAGGCGCCTGCGACGAGCAGGCGCTCGGCCGCACGGGTACGCGCTTCCAGGATGCGGTTGCCGACGAAGCCGAAGCAGTTGCCGACCACCACCGGCACCTTGCCGAGCTTGCGACCGAGCGCGATCGCGGTCGCGACGACATCGCCTGCGACGCCGGCCGGGCGGACGATCTCGAGCAGCTTCATCACATTGGCTGGGCTGAAGAAGTGCATGCCGAGCACGTCGTTCGGGCGGCTGGTGATCGCGGCAATCTCGGCGAGGTCGAGATAGGAGGTGTTGCTGGCGAGGATCGCGCCCGGCTTGGCGATCGTGTCGAGCGCCCCGAAGATCTCGCGCTTGACGCCCATCTCCTCGAAGGCGGCCTCGATCACGATATCGGCCTCTGCAGCGGCGGAAAGCCCGACTGCCGGCGTGATCAGGGCCATGCGCTGCTCGCGCACCGCCTCGGTCATCGAGCCGCGCTTGACCGAGAAACCATAGGTGTCGCGCACCCGCGCATAACCCTTGTCGATCTGCTCCTGCGTGGTCTCGATCAACGTCACCGGGATGCCGGCATTGGCGAAGCACATCGCGATGCCGCCGCCCATGGTGCCGGCGCCGATCACGGCAGCGCGCGCGATCGGACGCGGCTTGACGCTCTCGTCGATCCCCGGAACCTTCGCCGCCTCGCGCTCGGCGAAGAAGGCATAGCGCAGCGCCTTGGAGCGCTCATCGGCGAGGAGCTTTACGAACAGCGCGCGTTCGTTCGCATGGGCCTCCGCCGGCGCCAGGGCGAAAGCGCCACGCACCGCCTCGACCAGCGCCGCGACGTTCGGCATATCGCCGGACTTCGCCAGCGCATCCTTCGCCAGTGCCTCGAAAGCCTCGCGATCGCCCGCCGTCAGCTTGTCGGCCCGCTCGCCGGTCTTCGCCGGCGCGCCCTTGCCTGCCAACTCCTGCGCCAGCGCAACGGCTGCTCCCACGGCATCGCTCTCGACGAGCTTGTCGACCAGTCCGAGCGCCAGGGCCTTCTGCGCCGCGATCGGCTCGCCTGAGAGCATCATCGGAAAGGCGGCAGCCGCCCCGATCAGGCGCGGCAGGCGCTGCGTGCCGCCGGCGCCGGGGATCAGGCCGAGCTTGATCTCCGGCAAGCCGAGCTTGGCGGCTGGCATCGCGACGCGGCCGTGACAGGCGAGCGCGACCTCAAGCCCGCCGCCAAGGGCGACACCCTCGATCGCCGCGACGACCGGCTTGGCCGCATTCTCGATTGCAGCCAGCAGATCCGGCAGGATCGGCGGCGCCGGCGGCTTGCCGAACTCGCTGATGTCGGCCCCGGCGATGAAGGCTTTGCCCTGCGCGGCGATGACCAGCGCCACCACGTCGCTGTCAGCCATCACCTGCGTCAACGCCTGCAGCAGGTCGGCCCGCAGCGCGGCGCTCAAGGCGTTGACCGGCGGGTTGTGCAGCGTCGCGATCGCCACCTGGCCTTGGCGGGTGAGGGTGACCGTCTGCATGCCTGCCTCCATTGTACTGCGCGCCGCAAGGAGCCGAGCGGGAGGGGTGCTGTCAAGCCGGGACAGCTTTGCTCCCGCTCGCTTCCTTGACCGGCGCAATCCCCTCCCCCATCGTCTGCCGCCCGCTTTCGGCGGGATGAGGCGAGAAAGCTGGCATGACGCAGACCGTTCTGAGCGAGACCCCGGCCGAGGGCATCAGGCAGATCACCATGAACCGGCCCGACCGGCGCAATGCGCTCGACCGCGTCACCTATCAGGGGCTGATCGACGCGCTCACCGCGGCCGATGCCGACGCCTCGGTGCGCGCCGTCGTCCTCACCGGCGCGGGCGGTTGCTTCACCAGCGGCAATGACATCAAGGATTTCGCCGTGGCGGCCGCGACCGGCGTCGGCGCCGAGATCGCCATCGACTTCCTGACCGCGATCTCGACGGCCAAGAAGCCGATCATCGCGGCGGCGGAAGGGTTCGCCGTCGGCATCGGCACCACCATGCTGCTGCATTGCGACCTTGCCTTCGCCGGGCGCGGCGCGAGTTTCCGTATGCCCTTCGTCAGCCTCGGCCTCTGCCCGGAAGGCGGCTCGAGCTACCTCCTGCCCCTGATCGCCGGCTCCAAGCGGGCCGCCGAGCTACTGATGCTCGGCGAAGCCTTCGGGCCCGCGCTCGCGCAGGAGGCAGGCCTGATCAACGGTGTCACCGATGAGGGTGGTGCGCTCGCGGTTGCGCTCGATAAGGCCAAGGCGCTGGCAGCGTTGCCGCCGCAATCGGTGGCGCTGACCAAGGCACTGCTCAAGCGCGGCAGCGCCGCCGCCGTGGCCGAGACGATCGCGACCGAGGCGCGCCATTTCGGCGAGCGGCTGCAGTCGGCCGAAGCGCAGGCCGCCTTCATGGCGTTCCTGACCAAGCGCTGACGACAGGCACGAAGCCTTCGCACGGCTGTCGCGGAAACAGCGGAACATCCCGCTCCCCATCAGGTTGACGCACGCGCCGCCTGGCGCGGTCGTACAAGGAGCAGGATGTGCAGCTGAAGGTCGTCGCCACTCTCGTCTATCGCTTCGACCATGAAACGCCGGTGATCGTCGCGATCGAACCGGCACGGTCCTCGGACCAGACCATCCTCTCGGACCGGCTGCTGATCGATCAGGCGGCCGAGCTAATCCGCGACGAGGACCCCGCCACGGGTGTGCGCCGCTTTCGCGCGGTGCTCTCCGGGCAGGTCTCGATCCAGTATCAGGGCGTGATCGACAATGGCAGCCGCGAGATCCTGAGGCCGGAAGCGCGCCAGCTTGCCTGGGCCGAACTCCCGGCCGAGGTCCTGCCTTATCTATTGCCGAGCCGCTTCTGCCCGTCTGACAATCTGATGCGCTTCGCCCAGCGCGAGTTTAGCGACATCGAAGCCGGTGGCGCCAAAGTACTCGCCGTCATCGACTGGCTGCAGGAGCATGTCGATTATGTCCATGGTGTCAGCGACGCCAAGACCACGGCCGAGCAGACCTTCATCGACCGCGCCGGCGTCTGCCGCGATTTCAGCCATCTCGGCATCGCGCTCTGCCGCGCGCTCAACCTGCCGGCCCGCGCCGTCAGCGTCTATGCCGCCGAGCTGAACCCACCCGATTTCCACGCTGTCTTCGAGGTCTTCCTCGATGGGCGCTGGTGGCTGGTCGATCCGACGCGGCTGGCGCCGATCGAGGGCATGGTCCGCATCGCCGCCGGTCGCGACGCCGCCGACATCGCCTTCCTGACCAGCGGCAGCCTGTGCCAGTGCCTCAGCCAATGGGTCGAGGTCACGCGGACCGAGGACAGCGAGCCCGCCGAGGCCGCCTGACCCGGCGATGAGCCGGCCGCCCAGCCGCGGCGATCAATCGTCGTCGTCATCATCGTCACGACGGCGCCTGTGCCTCCGCCAGCGATAGTAATCGTCATCGCGCCAGCGCCGCCGGTAGCCATCGCCGTAATAGTGGCGGCGATACCACCGGCGGCGCCGACGATCGTCATCGTCGTCATCATCGTCGGCTCGTACAGTCGTCGCGGTCAGCACTGAGCCGGCGATCGCCATTGGCAACGCAAAGAGCGCCAGCCGCAGCAGCTTCCGCCGTCCTTCGTCGGTCTCGCTCATCATCGTCTCCTCTATACCGACCATGCCCCATGGCAGCGGGACAACTTGGCGGATTTGGGAAGAACGAGTGGCGATCGGCCTTATTCCCGAGGAGACGATTTTCGCAGTGCGATTCAGGCCGGCCGCACCACGACCAGCCCTCGCGCCCTGAGGAGGCTGCGTGCCAGTGCGGCCAGGAAAAGCATTGCCTGCACCACGACGATGCAGGGCCCGGTCGCAACGTCGAGATGGAAGCTCAGGATCGTGCCGAGGACGCTCGACGTCACCGCGGCCGCGATCGCGACCAGCAGCATCAGATCGAAGCGGCGCGTCGTCAGGTAGCCGATAGCCCCCGGCGCGATCAGCATGGCGACGACCAGGATGATGCCGACCGCCTTCAGCGCCGCGACGATGGTCAGCGCCAGCATGGCGAGCAGGCCGAAATGCAGCGCCTTGACCGGCAGGCCGATCGCTCGCGCATGCGCCGGATCGAAGGCGTGCAGCAGGAAATCACGCCGCTTCGCCAGCATGACGGCGGCGACCGGCAGGGCGATCAGCGCGGTCTCGGCAATGTCGGCCCAGGTCACGCCGAGCATATTGCCGAACAGGATGTGCATGAGGTGCTGGTCGCTATCGACTTTGACGAAGAGCACGAGGCCGAGCGCGAACATGCCGGAGAAGACGATGCCCATCACCGTGTCCTCCTTCACCCGGCTGTTCTCCTTGAGGTAGCCGATGCCGAAGGCGCAGGTGAGGCCCGCCGCGAAGGCGCCGAGCGCCAGCGGCAGGCTGGCGATATGCGCCAACACGATGCCGGGCAGCACCGCATGCGAGACCGCATCGCCCATCAGCGACCAGCCCTTCAGCACCAAAAAGCAGGAGAGGACGGCGCAGACGAAACCGACCATCACGGCAATGGCGAGCCCACGCAGCATGAACTCATGGGCGAAGGGAGCGAGCAGCCAGTTCTGGATCAGGCTCATGCCGCACCTCCGGCGCTGGCGGCGCGGCGCGCGCCGAGCCTTCCATGCTTGGGCGCAAACAGGAATGCGAGCAGGAACAGCGCCGTCTGGAACACGACGATCAGCCCACCGGTCGAGCCGTCGAGGAAATAGCTGGCATAGGCCCCGACCGCCGAGGTCACGACGCCCATCGTCACCGCGATCGCGATCAGCCGGCCGAAACGGTCGGTCAGCAGGTAGGCAGTCGCGCCCGGCGTCACCACCATGGCGATGACGAGGCAGGCGCCGACCGTCTGCAGCGCCGCGACCGTGCAGGCCGAGAGCAAGACGAAGAACAGGACCTTGAGCCGTGTCGGCGACAGGCCGACGGCGCGCGCCTGGTTCTCGTCAAAGAAGACCAGCATCAGGTCTTTCCAGCGCAGCAGCAGGATGGCGAGCGAGACGAAGGCGATGATCGCGACCTGGATCACGTCCTCGTCCGAGATGCCGAGGATGTTGCCCAGCACGATCGACTGGACGTTGACCGAGGTCGGGTTGATCGAGACGATCAGCAGGCCGACGGCGAAGAAGCTGGTGAAGACGATGCCGATGACGGCATCCTCGCGCAGTTGCGTGCGCACCCGGACCAGCGCCATGGCGAGCGCCGCCAGCAGGCCGGAGAAGAAGGCGCCGGCGGCATAGGGAACCTTCAAGAGATAGGCAAGCGCGACGCCGGGCACGATCGCATGCGCCAGCGCATCGCCCATCAGCGACCAGCCCTTGAGCATCAGATAGCAGGACAGGAAGGCGCAGACGCCGCCGACCAGCGCCGAGACCCAGATCGCCTTGACCATGTACTGGTAGCCGAAGGGTTCGAGCAGGAGCTCCATCACGGCTGGCCATCCTTCCTGCCGGCAGCAGGCTTCTCATGGTCGCGCTCGCCGTAGAAGACGAGCGGGCGCTCGTCGTCGGTGATCACGGTGACGCGCCGGTCGTCGGCATCGGCGTGCAAGCTCGCGCCTTCGAGGCGGAAATGCCGGAGCGCGCCGCCAAAAGCCTTCTGCAGATTGTCCTGGGTGAAGGTCGTCTCGGTCGGCCCGGCCGCGAGCACGGTCTTGTTGACGATCACGACCTGGTCGCAGAAATCCGGGATCGAGCCGAGATTATGGGTCGAGACCAGCATCAGCCTCCCTTCAGCCCGCAATTCGCGCATCAGCCCGACGATCTGGTCCTCGGTCTTGACGTCGACGCCGGTGAAGGGCTCGTCGAGCAGGATCACCTGCCCGCCCTGCGCCAGAGCGCGAGCAAGGAAGACACGCTTGCGCTGGCCACCGGAGAGCTCGCCGATCTGGCGGCGGCGGAACTCGAGCATGTTGACGCGTTCGAGCGCCTGCTCGGCCGCCTCGCGATCGGCCTTCCGCGGCAGGCGCATGAAGCCCATATGGCCGTAGCGCCCCATCATCACGACGTCGTCGACCAGCACCGGGAAGGTCCAATCGACCTCTTCCGCCTGCGGCACATAGGCGACGAGGCCGCGCTTCAGCGCCTGGCGCACCTCCATGCCAGCGATGCTGACCAGTCCTCGGGCGGGCTTCAAAAAGCCCATCAGGGTCTTGAAGATCGTCGACTTGCCGGAGCCGTTGATGCCGACCAGCGCACAGATCGTACCGGGGCCGAGCGCGAACGAGGCATCGTTCACCGCGGTCACGCCATTGGCATAGCGGACGGTGACGCCGCTGATCACGATCGAGGGTGTGGGCTCCTGCCCCGGGCGGATCTCGGCGGCCTGCCGGTTCACTGGCCGAACCCCTTCGCGATCGTGTCGACGGTGACCTCCAGCAGCTTGAGATAGGTCGGCACCGCGCCGCGCGCATCCGAGAGCGAGTCGACATAGAGCACGCCGCCATATTTGGCGCCGGTCTCCCGCGCGACCTGCTTGGCGGCCTTGTCCGAGATCGTGCTCTCGCTGAACACGGCCGGGATCTTGTTCTTGCGGACGAGGTCGATCAGCCGGCGCACCTGCTGCGGCGTGCCCTGCTCGTCGGCATTGATCGGCCAGAGATAGGCTTCGCGCCAGCCATAGTCGCGGGTGAGATAGCTGAAGGCGCCCTCGCTGGAGACGAGCCAGCGCCTGTCGGCCGGGACCTTGTCGAGCCGGGCGCGCAAGGGCCCGTCCATCGCCTTGATCTCGGCCGAATAGGAAGCGGCGTTCTTGGCATAGGTTGCGGCATTGGCCGGGTCGGCTTCGCTGAGCGCCTTGCGGATATTCTCGACATAGATCAGTGCGCTGGCTGTCGACATCCAGGCGTGGGGATTGGGCTTGCCCTCATAGGGGCCCTCCTTGATGCCCATCGGCGCGATGCCGTCGGTCACCACCGCGCTCTTCACGTTCTTCACATTGTCGAAGAACTTCTCGAACCAGCGCTCGAGGTTCATGCCGTTCCAGAGCACGAGATCGGCCGATTGTGCCTTCACCACGTCGAGCGGCGTCGGCTGGTAATCGTGGATCTCGGCGCCCGGCTTGGTGATCGATTCGACGATCGCCACCGAGCCGGCGACGTTCTGGGCGATGTCCTGGATCACCGTGAAGGTGGTGACGACGCGCAAGGGCTTGCCCGGCGTGGTCTGCGCAAAGGCAGAACCGGCAAGGCCGAAGGCCAGTGTCGTGGCGGCGGCAAGGCCAAGGAAATAGCGGCGCGGCGACATGGTCTCTCCAATAGCGAAACAGGGGATAATGTAACGCTATTGCAAACCACTTGCATCTGTCAACGCAGTTGCAAACGAATTGCGATAAAGCATTTTTGCAAATGCCTCTCAGGGTTGCTACCTCTCGCGCATGAAGGGAATCGACCAGCGCGTGGCGGCATTCGAGCTCCAGCTCCGCAAGGCGGGGCTGCGCATGACGCAGCAGCGCCGGCTGATCCTGCGGGTCCTGGCCGAAGCCAACGACCATCCCGATGCGAAGGGCATCTTCACGCGCGCCTTCGTGCACGACCCGACGCTGTCGCTTTCGACCGTCTACCGCACGATGAAGCTGCTGGAGACGCAAGGCGCGATCGAACGCCACGCCTTCGAAGACGGTGTCTCGCGCTACGAGCACGCCGACCAGCAGCACCATGATCATCTGATCGATGTCGAGACCGGCCAGGTCGTCGAATTCTCCTCGCCGGAGATCGAGGCGCTCCAGGCCAAGATCGCAGCCGAGCTCGGCTACGAGATCGTCCGCCACCGGCTGGAGCTGTATGGGCGCAAGGTCAAGTCGGCGCGGCGCAAGCCCGGCAAGAAGGACGCCTGAGCCCCCTCCGTCATGGTCGCCCTTGTGGCGACCATCCACGTTTTCCTTGGTGAGAAGCGGTGTTCAAGACGTGGATGCTCGGGACAAGCCCGAGCATGACGTCACAGCCGTCCTTCCCGACCTCACCCCGCCTTGCGCTTGTTCTGCCGGTTGGCAATCAGGTCGTCGACGACAGCCGGGTCGGCCAGCGTCGAGGTGTCGCCGAGCGCGCCGAACTCGTCCTCGGCGATCTTGCGCAGGATACGGCGCATGATCTTGCCGGAGCGGGTCTTGGGCAGGCCGGGCGCGAACTGGATCAGGTCGGGCGAGGCGATCGGGCCGATCTCGTTGCGGACGTAAGAGACCAGCTCCTTCTTCAGGTCGGCCGAGGGCTTCTCGCCCGCCATCAGCGTGACATAGGCGTAGATGCCCTGCCCCTTGATGTCGTGCGGATAGCCGACGACCGCGGCTTCCGAGACCTGCGGGTGCGCGACCAGCGCCGATTCGACCTCGGCCGTGCCCATCCGGTGGCCGGAAACGTTGATCACGTCGTCGACGCGGCCGGTGATCCAGTAATAGCCATCGGCATCGCGACGGCAGCCGTCGCCGGTGAAGTACTTGTTCGGATAGGTCGCGAAATAGGTCTCCTCGAAGCGCTTATGGTCGCCATAGACCGTGCGCATCTGACCGGGCCAGCTCTCGGCGATGACGAGATTGCCCTCGGCCGCGCCCTCCAGCACCTTGCCTTCGGTGTCGACCAGCTCGGGCTTGATCCCGAAGAAAGGCCGCGTCGCCGAGCCAGGCTTCAGCTTGGTCGCGCCCGGCAGCGGCGAGATCAGGATGCCGCCGGTCTCGGTCTGCCACCAGGTGTCGACGATCGGGCAGCGGCGCTCGCCGACGACGCGGTGATACCATTCCCAGGCTTCCGGATTGATCGGCTCGCCGACCGAGCCGAGCAGGCGCAGCGACTTGCGCTTGGTCTTCTTCACCGGCTCCTCGCCGGCGCCCATCAGCGAGCGGATCGCGGTCGGGGCGGTGTAGAAAATGTTGACCTTGTGCTTGTCGATGACCTCCCAGAAGCGCGAGATCGTCGGATAGGTCGGGATGCCCTCGAACATCAGCGTCGTCGCGCCATTGGCGAGCGGCCCGTAGAGGATGTAGCTGTGACCGGTGACCCAGCCGACATCGGCGGTGCACCAGTAGATATCGCCGTCATGGTAATCGAAGACGTATTGATGCGTCATCGCGGTGTAGACGAGGTAGCCGCCGGTCGTATGCAGAACGCCCTTCGGCTTGCCGGTCGAACCCGAGGTGTAGAGCAGGAACAGCGGGTCCTCCGCCTTGACCTCGACCGGTGGGCAATGGCCCGAGACCTTGGCGGCCTCGTCATGGTACCAGACGTCGCGGCCGTCCTTCATGGTGACGTTGCCACCTGTGCGCTTGACCACGATCACCGTGGCGATACCGCCCTTCACCTTGTCGTCGGCGGCGTCGACATTCTTCTTGAGCGGCACGGCGCGGCCGCCGCGCAGGCCCTCATCGGCGGTGATCACGATCTTTGAATCGGAATCCTCGATGCGGCTGGCGAGCGAATCCGGCGAGAAGCCGCCGAACACCACCGAATGCATCGCGCCGATGCGGGCGCAGGCCAGCATGGCGTAGGCCGCCTCGGGGATCATCGGCAGGTAGATCGTGACCCGGTCGCCCTTCTTGACGCCCTTGGCTTTCAGGACGTTCGCGAACTTGCAGACCTCGGTATAGAGCTGGCCGTAGCTGATCTTCTTCGACTCGCTGGGATCATCGCCCTCCCAGATGATCGCCGTCTGCTTGGCCCGCGTCGCAAGGTGCCGGTCGATGCAGTTGAAGGCGACATTGGTGGTGCCGTCCTCGAACCATTTGATCGAGACCTTGCCCGGCTTGTAGCTGACGTTGCGGACTTTGCTGTAGGGCTTGAACCAGTCGATCCGCTTGCCCTGCTCCGCCCAGAACTTGTCCGGATCCTTGATCGAGGCCGCGTACATCTTCTTGTACTTGGCGTCGTTCAACCATGCCTTCTTGGCCCAGGAAGCCGGCACATCGTAGATCATCTCGGTCATTTCAGGCGTCTCCCCAGACTTGGGCCGTCGTCGGGACCGATCAGCACGGCTGGCGCGCAGCGTCAGCCCGACATCCCATCGGCTTCTTAAATTTCGCCGCATCATACGGCGCGAACCTCAGCCGGCAAGCCGCAGCGGGCTCGCACTTTCGTTGCTGCGACTTTCGGCGAGGATGGAACGCTCAGAGCCCGCCCATCTTGCAGACCAGCGCCCACTCCTCGTCCGTCACCGGCTGCACCGAGAGGCGGAAGGAGGTGACGAGCGCCATCTTGGCGAGCTTCGGCTCGGCCTTGACCGCGGCGAGCGAGACCGGCTTCGGCAGCGGCTTCACCGCCTTGAAATCGACCAGCACCCAGGGCGGGCCGGCCTCGGTCCAAGGATAGTGCTCCTTGATGACCTCGACGATACCGACGACCTCGAGCCCCTCATTGGAGTGGTAGAAGAAGACCTGGTCGCCCTTCTTCATCGCCATCAGATTGAGCTTGGCGGTGTGGTTCTTCACCCCGTCCCAATGCGTGCCCTTCGCCCCGGCCTTGACCTGGTCGTCCCAGGAAAAGACCGAAGGTTCCGATTTGATCAACCAGTGCGCCATCAACCCTCATCCTCTTCCTTCAAAGGCACCGGCGGCCGCGACGCCGCCTCGCCGTTCTCGTTCCAGAACCTGACCATCTCGCGCGTCAGCGCGGCATAATCCTGGGGCGAGAGCTCGATCCGGGTCTCGCCCTCGCCGAAGGGCAGGATCAGCACGAAACGATGCGTGTCCTCGGCCCGCCGCCGGCGCAGCTCGATCACGCGTCCGGCGATGCGCCCGGCAAGCGGCACCGGTTGGCTCTCGCTCACCAACTCGGCCCCAGTCGTCTTGCGGACTTCGGCGATGCCGCGCGCGACGCGCTTCGTCAGATCGGACCAGTCATTCGCCATGCATGCCTCTCCGCTCAATTCTCCGCCCGCACCGGCCGCGCCAGCAAGTCGGCCACCGCCTCGCGTACGCCGACGGTGCCGGCGATGACGCTCGCGACCGCTTCCGCGATCGGCATGTCGATCTCCTGCGCCCGCGCCATCTGGACCAGCACGGAGGCGGTGAAGGCGCCTTCGGCGAGCTTGCCACCGGCGGCTTCGGTCGGCGATCTGCCCTGCCCCAGTGCCTGGCCATAGGCGAAATTGCGCGACTGCGCCGTGGCGCAGGAGAGCACGACGTCGCCCAGTCCCGAAAGCCCCATCAACGTCTCGGCCTGGGCGCCATGGGCTTCGCCAAAGCGGCGCAGTTCCGAAAAGCCGCGCGCCACCAGCGCAGCACGGGCGCTCTCGCCGAGGCCGAGGCCGATCGCGATGCCGGCGGCGATGGCGAGCACGTTCTTGGCGGCACCGCCGATCTCGACGCCGCGCGGATCGTTGCTGTGATAGATGCGCAGCGTGGATGAATTCAGCGCCTCGGCCAGCCCCTTCGCCAGCGCGGCGTCCGCACAGGCGAGTGTCAGCGCCGTCGGCAGGCCGCGCGCGATATCGGCAGCGAAGCTCGGCCCGGACAGCACCGCAGGAACCGCCTGAGGCAGCGCCTCGGCGATGATCTGCGTGGTGAAGCGGCCGGTGCCCTGCTCGATGCCTTTGGCGGCCGAGATCACAGGCAGCCCTTCGCGCAGCGCCGGGGCGAGTAGCTCGGAAGCCGCACGCAGCGCCTGCGTCGGCACGGCCAGGATCAGCGCCTCGGCCTGTGCCAGCGCCGCGATCTCGGCCATCGGTTCGATCGCGTCAGGCAGTCTTGCACCCGGCAATCGCGGCGCCTCGCGCTTATCGCGCAGGCTCGCCACGGTCTCCGCATCGCGGGCCCAGAGCAGCACGCGGCGTCCGGCCCGCGCGGCTGCAAGCGCCAGTGCCGTGCCGAAGGCGCCGGCGCCGGCGACGCCGATCGTCTGGTAACGGGCTTTTCCGCTCACGCCTTCGCCCGCAATTCGTCGAGCGGCCAGCGCGGGCGCGCCACTGCGGTCATATCGTCGACCAGGCCGAGCCGCAGGCGCTCCAGCCCGGCCCAGGCGATCATCGCGCCATTGTCGCCGCAAAGCGCCATCGGCGGCGCGACCATCGGCAGTCCAGCCTCGGTCGCGAGCCGCACGAGCCCATTGCGGATCTGCTGGTTGGCGGCGACGCCGCCGGCCACGACCAGGGAGGTCGGCTTGACCCCGGCCTCACGGCAGGCGCGCAGGCCCGCCCGCGTCCGGTCGACCAACACATCGACGACCGCCGCCTGGAAGGAGGCGCAGAGATCGGCGACGTCGCGGTCCGACAGGGGCGCAATCCGTTCTGCGACCAGCCGCACCGCCGTCTTAAGGCCGGAGAGCGAGAAATCCGGTTTGGGCCGCCCGCTCATCGGCCGCGGGAATTCGAAGCGCTCGGGATCGCCGCTCCGAGCCTCGCGCTCGACCGAGGGGCCGCCCGGATAGGGCAGGCCGAGCATCTTGGCGATCTTGTCGAAGGCCTCGCCGACCGCATCGTCGATGGTGGTGCCGAGCCGGAGGTAATCGCCGACGCCGCGCACGGCGAGCAACTGCGTATGACCGCCCGAAACCAGCAGCAGCAGATAGGGAAAAGCGATGTCGTCGGTCAGCCGCGCCGTCAGCGCATGGCCTTCGAGATGGTTGATCGCGATGAAGGGCCGCCCGGTCACCAGCGCAATCGCCTTGGCGGTGGTCAGGCCGACCATGACGCCGCCGATCAGCCCCGGCCCCGCAGCCGCAGCAACGCCGTCGATCTCGGAGGGCTTCATGCCGGCAGTCTCGAAGGCGCGCATCACGATCCGGTCGATCGCCTCGACATGCGCGCGCGCCGCGATCTCGGGCACGACGCCGCCATAGGCGGCATGCGCCGCGATCTGGCTGAGGATCTCGTTCGACAGGATCTTCGCTTCGCCGGAGCGTTCGACCGAGACGATCGCGGCGGCCGTCTCGTCGCAGGTCGTCTCTATGCCCAGAACTCGCATGCTCATCGTGACGTTGGGCGGACATCGGCCCTGATGGCCGGGCTACCGCCGAGGTGCGCGGTTTCGCGCGGGGATTTCCTCCGTATAGTGCTGCATGAAGGCGAAGGCCAATGGCCAGCGCCAGTTAATGGCGCGAAAGCGGAGACCTCGCAGCGAATGACCGATATGCCGACCCCGCCACGTGAAAGCCGGCTCGCAGGCCGCTTCATCCTCGGCACGCGTGGCAGCCCTCTCGCTCTGGCGCAGGCGCATGAACTCGCCCGCCGGCTCGGCGCCGCCCATGGCTGGGACAGCGCCGAATTGCCGCTCGACGTGATCCGCACCACCGGCGACGCGATCCAGAACCGGGCACTGTCGGAGGCTGGCGGCAAGGGGCTATTCACCAAGGAAATCGACGCCGCCCAGCTCGCCGGCACCATCGATTTCGCCGTCCATTCCGCCAAGGACCTGCCGACCGCCCTGCCCGATGGCCTCGTCATCGCCGGTTATCTGCCGCGCGAGGATGTCCGCGACGCGCTTATCGCGCGCGGCATTTCCCGGCTCGCCGACCTGCCGCAAGGTGCGATCGTCGGCTCGGCCTCGCTGCGCCGTCAGGCGATCCTCAAGCGGGCGCGGCCCGATCTCGAGGTGACGCTGCTGCGCGGCAATGTCGGAAGGCGGCTGGATAAGGTCGCGAGCGGCGAGATCGACGCCACCCTGCTCGCCCTCGCCGGCTTGCGTCGCCTCGGCCTCGCCGACAGGGCAAGCGGCATCCTCTCGCTCGATGAATGCCTTCCCGCGGTCGGCCAGGGCGCCATCGCCGTGGTGATTCGTGCCGGCAACGTAGCTGCAGCTGCGGCGCTCGCCCCCATCATCTGCCGCGACACCGGCCATGCCCTCGCCGCCGAGCGTGCCTACCTGACCGAGCTCGACGGCTCCTGCCGCACACCGATCGCCGGCCACGCCACCGTCGACGGCGACCGCCTACATCTGCGTGGCCTTCTGCTTTCGCCCGACGGTAAGGCGAGCGCCGAGGGCGAACGCCTTGGTTCCGTCACGGAGGCCGCGCAACTGGGAGCCGATCTCGGGCGCGAATTGCGCGCCCGCGCCCCTGCCGGCATCTACGATCCGGCCTGAGCGAAGCCCGCACGAGGAGGCGATATGCGCGTTTTGGTGTTCAGACCGCAGCAGGATGCCGAGCGCAGCGCGCAAGCCTTGCGCGAGCGCGGCCAGGATCCGGTGGTCGCGCCGCTGTTCCAGATTGTGCCGAGCAACGAGAAGCCGCCGAAGGGGCCGTTCGACGCCCTCGTCCTGACCAGCGCCAATGCCGTGCCGGCAGTCGAGACCCTGCCGAAGACCTGGCGTGGCACGCTGCCGGCCTTCTGCGTTGGCACGCGCACGGCAGACACCGTCGGCAAGCTCGGTTTCACCACCCACAGCGCCCAAGGCGGGCGCGCCGAGCTATTGGCGCTGATCCTCGAGCGCCTGCCGAAGGGACAGAAGCTCCTCTTCGTCGCCGGCCGCGACCGCCACGAGGACCTGCCGCAGCAATTGCGCGACGCCGGCCACGAGGTGACTGTCTGGACGGCCTATGAGGCCAAAGCGGTCGATGCCCTGCCCGCCCCGGCCGCCGAGGCCCTGCGCAACGGCTCGGCCGACGCCGCCCTGCATTATTCGCCGCGCAGCGCCCAAATCTTCCTCGACCTCGCCGGCAAGGCCGGGCTGGCCGAGCAGGCGCAGGCGCTGCCCCAGCTCGCTCTCTCCATCGAGGTCGCCGCGCCCTTGATCGCGGCTGGCTCCGATACCGTGCTCGTCGCCGAGCATCCCGAGGAAGCCGCGCTCTTTGCCGCACTCGACCAGCTTCCCGCTCGCACTCTGTTGACCGGCGATGCTAAGGAGCCAGCAGCGGCAGACGACAAAGTGGACGAAAGCGGCATGACGGCAGAGCCGAGCAGCGACCAGGGCCCGGCGAGCAAGCGCCGCAATCGCTCCGGCAGGACACCGCCGACCATCGAGCTTGCGGCCACCGAAACCGTCGAGACCTCATCTGCCGAGGCTACCGCTTCGGCAACAAGCGCGGCCGAGGCCGAGCACACCGAGACGCAAGCCGAAGCGGTGCTGCCGACCGAAGCGCTCGCCCAGGAATTCACGCCGCCCCCGGTGCCCGAGCATCAGCGCCGCTACAACCTGCCGACCGTCGCGCTCGCCGGCCTCGCCGGCGGCGTGATCGGCGCCGGCCTGGTGCTGCTGGGTCTGCGCCTCTCTGGCCCCGATGACGGTGCGCAACTGGCCGAGCTCGCCAAGCGCGTCGAGACCTTGCAGGCGCAGAGCGCCGCTTTGCCCAATCGCGCTGCGCTCGATGCCGTCGACCGCAAGGCCGTGGCTGCGGCCGAGAGCGCCGCCAAGGCGGGCAGCGAAGCACAGGCCAATGCCGCCCGCCTCGCCGAGCTTGCCAAGGCTGCGCCGGCCGCCGGTGCAACGATTGCCGCCGGGCTGAACGAGAAGCTCGACCGCGCCGACAGCACCGCGACCGCCGCCCGCGACGCAGCCGCAACGCTGGGCCAGCGCCTCACTGGCGTCGAAGCGGCCGCCAAGAGCGCTGCCCAGCCCAGTCGGCAGGCGCTCGCCGCGGCGCGTGTCGTCCTCGCCGAGCGCATCCGCGACGCGATCGGCTCCGGCCGGCCCTTCCAGCCCGATCTGACGGCCCTCGGAGACATCCCAGCTGAACAGCGCGCGGCGCTGAGTGCGGTGGCCGGTACCGGCGCCGCGACCCGCGATCAGCTGCTGGCGCAGTTCAGGAGCCATCGCGCCCTTTTCGTGCGCGAGACCGCGCCGGCCGCGAACAGCTGGGAAGACAAGCTGCTCGGGCTGGCGAGCCGCATCGTCACCATCCGCCCGGTCGGCGAATCCGGCTCGACCGATCCCGCGACCCTGCCGATCCGGCTGGAAGCGGCGCTCACCCAGAACGAGGTCGTCAAGGCGGCTGAACTCTGGACGCAATTGCCCGAGCCGGCACGGCGCGGCAGCGAAGCTTTCGGCCTGGCGTTGAGGCTGCGGGCGATCGCGGAATCGACGATCAACCGCATTGCGCAGGATGCGGTCGCGGCGTTGGGTACGGCAGGCTGATAAGGATAGATCCCGATGGTTCGCGTACTGGTCTATCTCTTCGTCATCGCGCTCGTCGCCATCGGCGCCGTCTGGCTCGCCGACCGTCCGGGCGAGGTCTCGGTCCTCTGGCAGGGCTACAGGATCGAGACCAGCGTCGCGATCGCGGCGATCGGCGTCGTCGTGCTCGCCTTCCTCACTTTGGTCGCCTGGGCGATCACGCGCTTCGTCTTCGGGCTACCCTCCGCCTTCGGCTTTGCGTCGCGAGCACGGCGCCGGGCACGCGGCTTCGAGGCGATCTCGCGCGGCATGGTCGCGATCGGCGCGGGCGATCCCATCGCCGCCGGACGCCATGCCGTCGATGCCCGCAAATTCGTAGCCAATGAGCCGCTGACATTGCTGCTCGAAGCGCAGTCGGCCCAGCTCTCCGGCGATCGCGGCCAGGCCGAGACCGCCTTCAAGGCGATGCTCGACAAGCCGGAAACCCGCGTGCTCGGCCTGCGGGGACTCTTTGTCGAGGCGCGCCGGCGCGGCGACATGACCGCGGCCCGCGCCTTCGCCGACGATGCGGTGCGCCGCTCGCCCTCGCTCGCCTGGGCCAATGACGCCCTGCTCGATTTCCATACCGCCGCGGGCGACTGGCAGGCGGCTCGTACCGCGGTCGAGCGCCGGGCCGCGCTGCGCCTCGCCGACAAGGGCGAGGCCAAGCGCCAGCGCGCCGTCCTGCTCGCAGCCGAGGCGCTCGACGCCAAGGATCGCGAGCCCGAAAAGGCCCTCGCTGCCGCGCTCGAAGCGGTCAAGCTCGCGCCCGGGCTGACACCCGCCGCCGCCCTGGCCGGCCGGATGCTGTCGGAACGCGGCGACATCAAGAAGGCGGCACGATTGCTGGAAGCGGCCTGGAAGCAGGTCTCGCATCCCGACGTCGCCAGCGCCTATCTCGACGTCCGCCCCGGCGACAGCGCCCGCGATCGCCTTGCCCGCGCCGAGACGCTGACGAAGCTGCGTCCGGCCGATCCTGAGGGCGTTTTGGCGCTCGCCGGCGCAGCTATCCATGCCCAGGATTTCGCCCGCGCCCGTTCCACGTTGAAGCCGCTGCTCGCCGGCGGCGCCTCGGTCCGCGCCTGCCTGCTGATGGCCGAACTGGAAGAGGCCGAGCACGGCGCCACCGGGCGCGTCCGCGAATGGCTGGGGCGCGCCACCCGCGCCCCGCGCGACGCTGCCTGGGTCGCCGACGGGCTCGTTTCCGATCAATGGTTGCCGGTCTCGCCAATCTCTGGCCGGCTCGATGCCTTCGTCTGGACCGTGCCGCCGGCGACGCTCGGCAGCCAGGGCGCCCATCTCAACGACGATGTCCTCGCCGATCTCGACGAGCCCTCGGCGCCATTGCTGGAAGGCAAGGCAGAGATCGCGGAGGCAGTGACCGTGCCGGCCCCAGCCGGACTTGCTCCGCCCGCGACGATCGAGCAGCCGAAGGCTGAGGCGAAGCCGGAGCCCAAGGCTGAGACCAAAGCGGAACCGCCTGTCGCGCCGGCTCCGCCCCCGGCCGAGCCTGTCGTCGAGATTGCACCGGTGACGACGAAGCCGGCGTCCCAGCAGGCCAAGCCTGCTCCGGTCATCTTCCCGGTCCCGCACGCCCCCGACGATCCCGGCCCGGAGCAGCAGGCGCCGGGCGAGACCAAGGGTCGTTTTCGGATTTTCAGCTGACGCCACCGGCACGTCATTCTCGGGCGGAGCGAAGCGTAGACCCGAGAATCTCGTGACGAGAAGGCTCCGATCGGAGCCTCTCGCGGCCTGAGATGCTCGGGTCAAGCCCGAGCATGACGCATGATCTCTCGCATCTTCGCGTGCGGTTTTTTGTCCGCCCGCCTATAGACGGCGCATGACCACGTCCGAGATCACCACCTCACAGCTCCCTGCAACCGAACTCGTCATCGAGCCCGAGCAAGCCGGCCTGCGCCTCGACAAGGCGCTCGCCCTGCTTGGCGGCGAGGTTTCGCGCGCCCGCCTACAGCAGGTGATCAAGGAGGGCGGCGTCAGCGTCGACGGCGCTGTCGTCGTCGATGGCAGCCGCAAGGTCGTCGCCGGCCAGCGCCTCTCCCTCGTCATGCCCGAGGCCAAGCCCGCCGCGCCGATCGGTCAGGACATCCCGCTCACCGTCGTCTTCGAGGACGAGCACCTGATCGTCATCGACAAGCCGGCCGGGCTCGTCGTCCATCCCGCCGGCGGCCATGAGGATGGCACGCTGGTCAACGCTCTGATCGCCCATTGTGGCGAGAGCCTCTCCGGCATCGGCGGCGTGCGCCGGCCGGGCATCGTCCACCGGCTCGACAAGGACACCAGCGGCCTGCTCGTCGTCGCCAAGAACGACAAGGCCCATCGCGGCCTCGCCAAGCAATTCGCCGACCATGGCCGCACCGGACCTCTGGAACGGGCCTATCTCGCTGTGGTCTGGGGGTCGCCACGCCGGCAGACCGCCACGATCAATGCTCCGATCGAGCGTTCCAACCGCAATCGCGAAAAGATGATGGTGGTCGGCGAAGGCCGTGGCCGCGAGGCGATCACCCATATCGAGCTGATCGAGCGCTACCCGCCCTTATTGCGCGGTCATGAAGAGGTCGAGGCGCTGGCAAGCCTGGTCGAGTGCCAGCTCGAGACCGGCCGCACTCACCAGATCCGCGTCCATATGAGCCATATCGGCCATCCGCTGCTCGGCGACCAGCTCTACGGCTCCGGCTTCATGACCAAGGCGAGCCGTTTGCCCGAGCAAGCCCAGGCCGCGCTCGCCGATCTCGGCCGTCAGGCGCTGCATGCACGCCTGCTCGGTTTCGAACATCCGGTCACTCGCGAGGAATTGCGCTTCGAGTCGGAACCGCCGGCGGACTTTGCACGTTTGCAAGCCGAGCTCTCGATCCTGTGACGGATTTTTGCTGCGCTGCCCACTTTCCGCCACCCTCGCATCGTCTATACTGCGCTGCGAAAGCGGATGGCTAAAGGGGCGCCGCTTAGGGTGTGCAGCAGGCAACTGGACGGGAGTCGTCGCCTAGGCAGCACATCGGATGATCCTGCCCGATGGAACATCGGGTGGTTGGCTCGCCGCAGAGCGGGGGCCGGAAAAGGAGAACGAGCATGGCGATTGCGTCGTTGCCCGTCATGTCCGCAGAGGGCGGACTTTCACGTTACCTGGACGAGATCCGTCGGTTCCCAATGCTGGAACCGAACGAGGAATTCATGCTGGCCAAGAGCTGGCGCGAGCGTGGCGACCGCGACGCGGCCCATAGGCTCGTGACCTCGCATCTGCGCCTTGTCGCCAAGATCGCCATGGGCTATCGCGGCTACGGGCTGCCGATGGGCGAGGTCGTGTCGGAAGGCAATGTCGGCCTGATGCAGGCGGTCAAGCGCTTCGAGCCCGACAAGGGCTTCAGGCTCGCAACCTATGCGATGTGGTGGATCAAAGCCTCGATCCAGGAGTACATCCTGCGCTCCTGGTCGCTGGTGAAGATGGGCACCACCGCCAACCAGAAGAAGCTGTTCTTCAACCTGCGCAAGGCCAAGAGCAAGATCTCGGCGCTGGGCGAGGGCGATCTCAAGCCGGATCAGGTCAAGACCATCGCGACCAAGCTCGGCGTCAACGAGCAGGACGTGATCGATATGAACCGCCGCCTCGGCGGCGATGCCTCGCTCAACACGCCACTGCGCGAGGACGGCGAAGGCGAATGGCAGGACTGGCTGGTCGACGACAGCGAAAGCCAGGAGCGCCGGCTCGCCGACTCCGAAGAGAGCGACAACCGCCATCTTGCCCTGCGTGAGGCGCTGGGCGTACTGAACGATCGCGAGCGCCGCATCTTCGAGGCCCGCCGCCTCGCCGAAGATCCGATCACCCTGGAGGAGCTCTCCGAGGAGTTCGGCGTCTCGCGCGAGCGTGTCCGCCAGATCGAGGTCCGCGCCTTCGAGAAGGTGCAGGATGCGGTCAAGAAGGCGCTGGTGAGGATCGAGGCGCCGCGGGCCGCCCTGCCCGCGGCCTGATCAGTAGAGCGGCAGCAGCGGCTGCAAGGGCAGCCTGAGCGGCCCGAGGAAGACCCTGCCCTCGCGCAGGACCAGCGGCGGCAGCGGCGAAAGCCCTGCCGCCGTATTGCCTTGCATGCCATCCCCGCCACGTCCACCGAACAGGGCGCCGAGGCCTGCCGCCAGGCCACCGACCTTGATGCCAGCGATGCGATCGACGCCGGCGACTGCGGCCGAGACCTTGCCAGCCGGCCGATGGGCCTCGTCGAGCGCAACCAGGCCGCTGGCCTCGAGCCGCGCCGGCCCCTTTGTCAGCACGAGCTTGGTCACGTCGAGCCCACCACCGGAGGTGCGCCAGGCTTCGAGCGCATCGGGATTGAAGCCGCGTCGGAAGGCAGGAGCCCGCGACAGGCTGGCCTGCAGGTCGAGATCGGCGAGCTGGCCGTTGCCGATCAGCACTTCCAGCGCCGGCAGCACGCCACCCTTGGCGTTGACGGCGAGATCGACCGTACCCTCACTGGCGAAGCGTTGCGGATTGGGCCGCAGATGTATCTCAGTGACAGTCGCCCGCCAGGTCTCGGAGGCGGCCTGTCCGGGTTCGGTGACGGTCAGCACCGGCTCGCCCAGCATCAGCGAAAAGCGCTCGAAGGCGAGCCCGCTGAGATGCAGGCTGGCCGCGAGCCCCTTCCAATCGAGGGTGGCCTTGCGCCCTTGCGGCAGGTTGGCCAGCATCGGCCCGGTCATCTGCAGGATGATGTGACCGGGGGTCCAGACCTGCGCGACCGCGACCGCCTGGCCGGCATCGACCTTGACCTCGTCGCCCCAGCGCGAGGAGGTCAGCGTCAGGCTGGCGCAGCGCACTTCGATGCGGAAAGGATAGCCGCCGACATCGCGCTCGCGGCACGTCCAGTTGCGTCCGGCGCGGGCCTCGCGAGCGATGCCGGCATCGAGCTCCTGGTCGACCTTGCTGCGCGCGAAGCCCCATATGCCCGACCAGCCGGCAGCGAGCAGCGCCAGCAGCACGAAAGGCGCGTAGAGCCAGAAGCGGCTGTGCCGGCGCACGCGCGTGGTATCGGACATGCGCAGAGGCTCCATTGCGAAAATCTCGGCAGATTGATAGCGACCGGGGCCGCAACGCGCCAGCGTTGGCGGTGGTCGCCAGCAACGGATCGCGAACGCCCTCTGTGGCGAGGCAAGCAGGCTAAATTGTGAGGGACGGGATGACGGCGCCGCTTCCGCCGGAAGATCTCTGGGTGTTCGGCTACGGCTCGCTGATCTGGCGCCCGGGCTTCCCCTTCGTCGAGCGCGCCGGCGCGCGCCTGCATGGCTATCATCGCGCGCTCTGCATCTATTCGCATGTCCATCGCGGCACGCCGGAAGTGCCGGGGCTGGTGCTCGGTCTCGATCGGGGCGGCATCTGCCGCGGTGTCGCCTTCCGCGTTCCCGCCGAACAGGCCGAAGAGACGATCGACTATCTGCGCGCCCGCGAGCAGGCGACCGCGGTCTATCTCGAACGCCGGCTTGCTTTACGGCTCGACGATGGCCGGCGCCTCCATGCCGTCACCTACATCGCCGACCGTGCGCATGAGCAATATGCCGGGCGCCTGCCGGAGGCGGCGGTGCTCGCGCTGGTGCGTCAGGGCAAGGGCGTCTCGGGCGAGAACCCGGACTATGTCCGGCGCACCCACGAGCATCTTCACGAGATGGGCATCCATGACCCGCTGCTCGCCCACCTCGTGGCCGAGCTCGACAAGACGCACCAGACGGCGCCGACCTGAAAGCTTAGACCTCCGGCATCAGATCGCAGAGCGCGGCGCGGCGGCTGGCACTGTCCTCGGCGAGCAGATGGACATGGATCTCGCTGGCACCGGCCATGGCGACAGCATCGCGCCAGCGCGTCAGCGCCGCATCGATGCCGAACGGCCCACTGTCGCGCGCAGCGACGATCTTGCGATCGGGCGAGACCGCCAGCAGCACCACGTCGCTGAAGCCGAGGGCATGCCCGTCCTGGACGGCGAAGACCGAAGCGACATAGCGCCGGCCCGAGCGGCCGCGCCAGGCGGTGAAGCGACGCTCGGCCAGATGGGCGGTAGCGCGCAACGGCATCTCCCGCACCTGCCCCGGCACGACCTCATCGTCGCCGAATGGCGAAACGGTGCGCTCCACCTTGGCGGGTTGCAGGGCCTCCAGCAGGTTGAGCTGGCGCGGCATCTTGTCGATCGACCGGTTGCGGTCGAATGGGAACCGGGCTCGGGCGAGAGCAGCCATATTGTTCCTCCTTTGTTCTAGAACAAAATCGGAACACTCCCGACCTTTGTCAAGGCCGATCAGGCGCGGGGCTGAGGCTCCTGCCGTATACTGACAGGAGGAGGCACGCCAAGCCGCTCGAGTTCGGCAAGGCCGTCTGCCAGAAGCCGGTTGCTCGCCGTCTCGATCTGCTCCTGCAGCAGCGCGTGGAACGCCATCTTTTTCATGCCGGGCGGAATCGCCGGCAGTATCTCGACGCGGATTGTGCCGGGCCGCTTGATCAGGCTGCGGCGTGGCCAGAACAGCCCGGCATTGAGCGCGACGGGCACGCAGGGCAGGCCGAGCTCGGTGTAGAGATGGGTGACACCATATTTATAGGCCGGCTCGGCACCAGCGGGGCGGCGCGTGCCCTCGGGAAAGATCATCAGCTGCCGGCCGTTCTCACCGAGCTCGATCTTGGCGCGCCGCGTCACCTCCTGCAGGGCGCGGCTGCGCGCCCCGCGGTCGACCGGGATCATCCTCAATTTGATCAGGCACCAGCCGAAGAAGGGCAGCCAGGTCAGCTCGCGCTTGAGGATGTAGACGGGATTGCGGAACACCGTCACCAGCGCGAAGGTTTCCCAGGTCGACTGGTGCTTGGCCGCCATGATGATGCCGCCCGGCGGAATGTTCTCAGTTCCAACGATCTCGCAACGCGTGCCGACGATCACCCGCATCAGCCAGAGCGAGGTCCGTCCCCAGCTCACCGCGATCTTCAGCAGGAAGCGCCGCGGCAACACCATCGTCACCATGGCCGCGAGCAGCCAGAATGCGAGGTTCAGATAGAAGGCGACGTTGAACAGGAGCGAGCGGATCAGCAGCATGGTCCGCAAGAACCCCGACAGCCCGAATGCGTCAAGAGCCCTCTTGCATCGGGTCAGGCCCCGCGTGCCGGCGACGCCGCCCGCGAACGCTTGTCGTGCTCGGGGCCGATCTGGTCGCCAGGCTTCGGCGACACGGGCTTCCGCCCACCGATGATCACGGAAAGACGCGAGGTCTCGGGATCCGTCTCGAGCTTGCTGCGCACGCCGGCGACGAGATATTTCAGGTATTCCGGCACCAGCAGGCGGATCGCGTGCCAGTCGCGCCACCAGCCGGCGACGTCGACCTGATCGGTCACCACCGGATGCGGCACGAAGCGCACGCCGGGCATCGCATGCTCGAGTTCGAGCAGCGTGCGCGGCATGTGGTAGTTCGAGGTCACCACCAGCAGCGAACGGAAATCGTGACGCCGGACCCAGCGCCGCGCCTCGATCGCGTTACCGATCGTGTTGCGGGCGCGATAATCGAGATCGACACAGCAGGCGAGCGCCTCACGTGCTGTCGGATTGAGCTTGGCCAGTTCGTCGCGCCCTGTCTTCTCGTTGACGCCGCTGATCAGCAGGCGTCGCCCGCGATCGGCATTGAGCAGGCTGATGGCGTCACCGATCCGCTGCGCTCCACCGGTCACGACGACGATCGCATCCGTCCTGGGCGGCGAGCCGGCTTCTGTCACCGACAGGGCGGTGGCAAACCTGACGTAGCCGACGGCCAGGCCAAGACCGCCGGCGAAGCACGACCAGAACAGGAAACGACGAAGGAAGCGGCGCCGCGGAGAGACGTGCGTCGTCATCGGTCGCAGGGCAGCCGGGCTGTCCTCAACATGGGGAAGATGGCCTTGCCGGGTTCCAAGCAGCACCATGACGTTCAGGAACTAACCGCCCAATCGGGCACAATGACGGCACTCTCACAACTCCGCCGCGCAGCGAGTCAGCTCATTGCCCGCAGATAATGCCGCACCGTCAGGCGCGAGACGAGTCCCGCAATCGCTGCGACCACCGCCGCGACGAGCACGACGGCCGCATAGCCCGACCAGCCGATCTCGAAGGCTCCGAACAGGGCCTGCAACTGATCGGCTTCCGGCGTCGCGCTCCAGGCCGAGGACAAAAGACCGAGCAGCGCGATCGCCAGGATCGCCGCCAATCCACCGGCTGCGCCGCCACGCAGCCCCAGCGCGACGAAGCGTGTCTGGAACTCGCGGGCGATGAACTCGTCGGTCGCGCCGACGAAATGCAGCACCTCGACCGAATCGCGGCTGCCCGCCATGGCGCCGCGCGTGGCGAAGGCGACGGCGAGTCCGGCCGCCACCAGCACGAGCAGCACCACCGCGACGCCGGCTAGGATGATGGTGCTCGCCATGGTCGAGAGGCGGCGTACCCAGAGCCGGTGGTCGTCGAGCGTCGCGCTCGGCACTTCGCGCCGGAGCGCCTGGCCGAACGTGACGAGATCGTTGGCGACGGCCGAGGAAAGCCGAAGCACGATCAGCCGCGGCACCGGCAATTCGACGAGATCGAGCCCCGCACCGAGCCAGGGCTCCAGCAGCTTGTCCGATTCGGCGCGTGGCATCGGCCGCGCTTCGGCGACGCTCGGCACGGCTCGGGCGAGTTCGACCGCGCGCGCAATGTCCTGCTCGATGTTCCGGCGTGGATCGGGCCGGACCTGGATCGTCATCTCGTTGGCAACCGCACCGCGCCATTGCTCCGAGGCGCGAGCGGCAAGCAACGCTGCTCCTGCACTCAGAGCCGCGAGGAAGGTCAGGATGGCGATGACGACGACGAGCGCGCGCCCCGCGACCGAATCGACCGGCACCAAGGGCTGGTCGCGGCGCAGGCTGGCCGGCAGCCGCTGACCGGCGCGCGGCCGCTCCTCCTCCGCATCGTCCATATCGAGAGGCTCAGGCATCGACATGCAGATGCCCATCCGCCAGCACGAGGCGCGGTGCGTCGTAGAGCTCCATCAGGGCGATGTCGTGGGTCGCGATCACCACGGCAGTGCCCAGCGACTGCAACTCCATGAAAAGCCGGAGCAGCCGCCGGCCAAGACCGGGATCGACATTGCCGGTCGGTTCGTCCGCGAGCAGCAGTTGCGGCCGGCTGATCAGGGCGCGCGCGATCGCGGCGCGCTGCTTCTCGCCGCCGGAGAGGACGGCGGGCACCGCATGCATGCGCTCGCCGAGCCCGACCCAGCGCAGCAGCTCGACGACCTCGGCGCGATAGCTCGCCTCCTCCTTGCCGATGACGCGCAGCGGCAAAGCGACATTCTCATAGACCGTCAGATGGTCGAGCAGCCGGAAATCCTGAAAGACGACACCCATGCGTCGACGAAAATCGGTGAGCGTGTTGGCTTCGAGGCGCGAAACGTCCTGGCCAAACAAATTGACCAGGCCGCGCGTCGGCTTGAGCGCCATCAGGACCAGCCGGATCAGCGTGGTCTTGCCGGCTCCAGACGGCCCGGTCAGATACTGGAACGAGCGCGGCGCAATGCTGAAGTTGATATCCTTCAGCACCTCCGGCCCCATCCCGTACCGCAACCCGACATTCTCGAACCGAACCAACGCCGCTCCTCTCGCTCACTCACGTCCGAATCGTGACGGACAGTTGCCAAGCCGGCGCGATCCTACACCCAGACGATAGCCCCGCGGGAAGCGCCGAACGTGTTTTCCTCAATCGCGCAGCGAGTCCACCTCGTTCGGCCTGCACGGCAAGCGCACCGATAATGCACTCGTGGCCCCAAGCTGAGAGCCGGCTTTACGCGACGTTAACCATAAATCGACCCTATGAGGCGTGGAGTCGCATACCGCTTCCGCTTCTGCTTGCGTGAGGCGGCGAGAGGATCAGGCTCCGCATCGATGTCTCGCGGATGCCGCACGGAGCGACCGTTTCTGGGCCATGCTGATCGTCTGCCCCAACTGCGCCAGCCGATATGAGATCGCCGAGGCCAAGATCGGGACCGGCGGCCGCAAGGTGCGTTGCGCCAGTTGCCAGACGACCTGGCAGATCGAAGCGCCGCGGGCTGACGAATTGCGACCGACGAACGACATCCTGCAATCCGATCTCGATGCCGCGATTCCGGACCTTCCCACCGCTCCCAGCCCCGAACAGACCGCCGCCGAGCTCGAGGAGGAACTGCGCCACGCCGGCGAGATCGATGCCGACATCTCAGCGGTCGCAGCCGAAAGGGCCGAGTTTCTGCCGCCCGACGCAGCGCAGCCGCCCCCTCCTCGGAAGCGGAGCTGGGCTAGCGCCCGCAACCCGCTTGCGCGCCTGCCATCGGCTGCCGCGAGCGTCCTCGTGGTGGTCGGCATCGCCATCCTCACGCTCGGCGTCTGGCAGCGCGAGCGCGTCGTCCTGGCGATGCCGCAATTTGCCGCGCTCTACGCGAAGATCGGCCTGCCGGTGAACGTGCGTGGTCTCGCCTTCAGCGCCGTGGAAAGCGAGTTGGTCCAGGACCCACAAGGGCGTTTCCTGGTGGTCACGGGCGACGTCACCAACATCACCAAGGGCGCGGCCAAGGTGCCGCCGATCACGGTGACGGTGCAGGCCGAGGACGGCAAGGTGCTCTATAGCTGGACAACGGAGCCACCGCGCGCATCGCTCGAATCGGCCGAGTTGATGCATTTTCGTGCCCGCCTCGCCTCGCCGCCCGAGAACGGCCGCTCGGTCCAGTTGCGCTTTGGCGCGAATAGCCCCAACGGCATCGCCGCTCTCTACTGATTTCCCACACCTGGTTTCCCGACTCCTGGCCCCCGACCGCTTCAATTGTCGGCGCATGGACGCTATGACTGAGACCTAACAATCTGAGCCCGCGATCACGGGGCTGCGCGGGCACGGGCCTGCGCCGAGAAGGAACGGTCGTCGATGTCCCAGCCCCAGCGTATCCGCGTGCTTTACGACGAGGCGGCGATCGCCGCCCGCAATGCCGAAATGGCTGCCGAGATCGCGGCCAATTCCGGCGAGGACCTGCTCGTCGTCGCGGTGCTGAAGGGCAGCTTCATGTTCGTCGCCGACCTGATTCGGGCCATGCATCGCACCGGCATGACCCCGCAGGTCGAGTTCGTACATCTCTCCAGCTATCGCGCCGCCACCATCTCATCCGGCCAGGTCGAGATCCTGCGCGACGTCCAGAGCGACGTCCGCGGCAGGCAAGTGCTCCTCGTCGATGACATCCTCGAATCCGGCCGCACCCTCGCCTTCGCCAAGGACCTGCTCGCCGCGCGCGGCGCCGCACGCGTCTCCACCGCCGTCCTGCTCGAGAAGCCGGCCAAGCGCGCCGTCAATATCCAGGCTGACTATGTCGGCTTCGAATGCCCCGACTATTTTGTCGTCGGCTACGGCATGGACGTCGCCCATTCCTATCGCCAGCTGCCCTATGTCGGCGTCATCGAGACCGCCGACCAGGCCGGCCTGCCGGGGATCTGAACGATGTCGCGCATCCTTGTGGTCGACGACGAAGAGAGCCTGCGCTCGCTGGTCGCGCGTGGCCTTGCCATGGACGGGCACGATTGCCTGACCGCCGGCGACGGCGCCGAGGCGCTCGACATCCTGATGGCCGAGCAAGGTCATTTCGATCTGCTGCTCACCGACATCCGCATGCCGTTGATGGACGGAATCGCGCTGGCGCTCGCCGCCAAGCAGCAATTCCCCGACCTCACCATCATGCTGATGACCGGCTATGCCGAGCAGCGCGAGCGCGCCAAGAGCCTCGAGACGATCGTCGCGGAGGTGATGACCAAGCCCTTCACCATCGCCGAACTGCGTGAAACGGTGCTCCGCGTGATCGAGCGCTCGATCGGGTGAGGGCTCGCTGGTTCAGCGATTCAGCCACCAGATCGACGCGTTGAGCAGGCTCGCGAACGAGACCCAGGCGAGATAGGGGATGAACAGGGCCGCGGACAATTTGTCGCCCAGCCCTGCGAAACACCGCATCGTCCAGACCATAGCCACCAGCAGCAACGCGATCGCGACGAGCCCGCCCGCCGGGCTGTTCAGCCCGAAAAACACGCAGGACCAGAGCATGTTGAGCGCAAGCTGGACGTGGTAGGCGAGCAGCGCCTGCGCCCTGCCCGGCGTGCCGTTCGGCAGGCGCAAGACGCGAAAAGCCGCCAGCGCCATCAGTGCGAACAGAAGCGTCCAGACCGGCGCGAACAGCCAGTTCGGCGGATTGAAGGACGGCTTGGCGAGGCCGGCATACCAGCCGGGGATTTGCGGCACCGTCACCGCGCTGCCAATCAGCGAAGCCGCCACGACCGGCAGGATGGCAATGAGGGCGGCAAGCCACACTACCGGCTGACGGCTGGCGCTATCTGTCGATATGCTCATGCGGCGAGAATGGGGTGCATCTGCGCTCCGGGCAAGACGAGCCCCTTGCACTGCAGCAATCATAGTGAGATGAATCGTCTCTCATAGTAGAAGCACTGGATCGATCATGACCGCGCGCCCACTGCATCCCCGTTCGCTCGCTGCGCAGGCGATGGGCAAGATCGATCCGCTGACCAAGGCGGTGGTGCCGCCGATCCATGTCTCCACCACTTATATCCGCGACGAGGACAACGCCTATTCATCCGGCTTCATCTATGGCCGGCCGGACAATGAGACGGTGCACGAGGCGCAAGCCGTGCTCGCCATGCTGGAGGAGGCCAAGGCCGGCGCCCTGCTGTTCAGCTCAGGGATGGCGGCGGCGACCGCCGTGTTCCAGGCGCTCTCTCCTGGCGATCATGTCGTCGCCTCCAAGGTAATGTACTGGGCGCTGCGTTCCTGGCTGCTGACCGAGGCGACGCGTTGGGGGCTAAAGATCGATTTCGTCGAGAGCGACGATCTCGCCAAGCTGAAGGCCGCCGTGAAGCCCGGCGTCACCAAGCTGGTCTGGATTGAAACGCCATCCAACCCGCTCTGGACCATCACCGACATTGCCGGCGCCGCCGAGATCGCCCATGCGGCTGGCGCCAGGCTCGCGGTCGACTCGACCTGCGCCTCGCCCGTGCACACCCGCCCGCTTACGCTCGGCGCCGACATCGTCATGCATGCCGCGACCAAGGTGCTGAACGGCCATTCCGATGTGATCGCCGGCGCGCTCTGCGCCCGGCAGGACGACGATTTCTGGGCGCGCATCAAGACCGTGCGCAAGGGTCAGGGCGGCATCCTCGGCCCATTCGAGGCTTACCTGCTGATGCGCGGCATGCGCACACTCCATGTCCGGCAGGAGCGCCAGTCAGCCTCGGCCATGACCCTGGCGCAAAAGCTTTCCGCCCACCCGCTGGTTTCGCGCGTGCTCTACCCCGGCCTCCCGCAGCATCCCGGGCACGACATCGCGGCGCGCCAGATGGAGGGCGGTTTCGGCTTCATGTTCTCGGTCCAGGTCACCGGCGGCGAGGCGGCGGCGATCAAGTCGGCCGCGCATGTCGAACTCTACAAGCGCGCCACCTCGCTCGGCGGCGTCGAGAGCCTGATCGAGCATCGCGCCTCGATCGAGGGCGCCGGCTCGCCCTGCCCGCCAGACCTGCTGCGCCTCTCGACCGGCATCGAGGATGTCGACGATCTCTACGCCGACCTCGACCAGGCGCTGAAGTCCGGGCACCGCTGACGCCTAGAACCAGATCCCTTTCGCCGTCGTCAGCAATTGCCGGCGGTCGGCGAGGCCGTTGGCGCCGCCATTGATCAGCTGGGTGACGCGGGCTGCATCGTCGCGATCGGCAGCGGCGTTGATCTTGCGGTCGCGCCAATAGGCGAAGGCGATCTGGACTGAGATGCGCGGATCGAGCGCGAGTTCCGGTCGCCCTTCGAGATCGACGTTCAGCATCCGGCCGATGCGTTTGTAATTGGCCCGGCCAGTCAGCTGGAAAATGCCGCGCCCATGATAGCGCGCACCATCGCCGGGCTCGGTGTTGCCGAGATCGACACGGCCTTCGTAGCGAGCAAACTGCTTCTTCCCGCCCTTCTCCTCCAGCGTGCGGAAACGGTCGCTCTCATGCGCGGCTTGAGCCAGGAAATGGCAGACCCGCAGCGGCGTCGTCAGATCAGCCTCGGCCGCGAGCCGATCGAAATGCAAGGCGATGTTGTTCATGATCTCCGCCTTGCCCGTCGGTGCCAGGCGGGCGAGCCGCGTGACCGTTACGGCAAGATCGGGCCTTCGCGGCGCCTGCGGCTCCTCGACTGGGGCTTCCTCGGCTGGCGATCCTTGCATCGACATGGCGGCACTCCGGTTGCGCTTTGCCCCAGTATGCATCCGTTTCGCAGCGCGGGGATAAATCCACCTGATAGTCGTCATGGCCCTGAAACAGGCGGCGGCTAGCGAAGGCGACCGCCTCAGGAAATCCGCCATGACCGACCAGACCGCCCTTAGCCGCCGCACACTGCTCGCCGCGCTCGGTACCGCCGCCCTCGCCGCACCAGCCCTCGCCCGCTCGCTTCCAGCCCTGCCGACCGGCGGCCTCGGCACCGACACCGGCTATTGGAACTCGGTCCGGCGCCTCTACAGCGTCACGCCCGACATGGTGAACCTCGAGAACGGCTATTGGGGCATCATGGCCGAGCCGGTGAAGGCCGAATACAAGCGGCTGACCGATTTCGTGAACTTCGAGAACACGGTCTACGCCCGCACCAAGATCGGCCAGGACCTCGACAATGTCCGCACGCCGGTGGCTGATTTCCTCGGTGTCGCCCGCGAGGAGATCGCTCTGACCCGCGGCGCGACCGAGGCGCTGCAGACCCTGATCGCCGGCTACAACAAGCTCAAACCCGGCGACGGCGTGCTCTATGCCGATCTCGACTATGATTCGATGCAGTACGCGATGAACTGGCTGAAGGGCCGGCGCGGCGTCGAGGTCGCGAAGTTCGACATCCCGGAGCCCGCGACCAAGGCCAATGTGCTCGCGGCTTATGAAGCCGCGCTCAAGGCCAATCCTAAGACCAAGCTCCTGCTGCTCACCCATATCAGCCACCGCACCGGGCTGATGATGCCGGTCAGGGAGCTTGCCGCCATGGCGAAGGCGCGCGGCATCGACGTCATCCTCGACGCTGCCCATAGCTGGGGCCAGGTCGACTTCAAGGCCAGGGATCTCGGCGTCGATTTCATCGGCTTCAACCTGCACAAATGGATCGGCGCGCCGCTCGGCGTCGGCGTCATGTACATCGCCCGTGAGCGGCTGGCCGACATCGACACCCATTATGGCGACGAGGACTTCAAGGCGGACGATGTCCGCTCGCGCATCCATACCGGCACGCCGAACTTCGCCGCCCAGCTCGCCGTTCCCGCGGCGCTCGCCTTGCATCAGGAGGTCGGCCCGCAGGCCAAGGAAGCGCGCTATCGACATCTTCGCAACTACTGGGTTGCCAGGGCGCGCGAGCTCAAGGGAGTCGAGATCCAGACGCCGGACGATCCGGAGATGGTCGCCGGCATCACCTCCTTCGCGCTGACGGGCAAGCGCTCCGCCGCCGACTGCAACGCCGTCGTGGCCGCGCTACGCGACCAGCACAAGGTGATGACGGTGCGCCGCGGTGGCGTCGCCAAGGGCAACACCATCCGCATCTCGCCGGCACCCTATCTGAACGAGGCGGACCTCGACCGCTTCATCGCGGCGCTCGCGGTCGTCTCGGGCAATCGCGCCGGCTGACGCGGCCGTCATTCTCGGGCGAAGCGAAGCGCAGACCCGAGAATCTCATGACGAGAAGGCACCGAACTGAGCCTTCTCCGGCCTGAGATGCTCGGGTCAAGCCCGAGCATGACGCGGAGCAACGGTATCAATTCCGCCGCAGCAGGCGCTCGAGATAGTCGAGCTCCTCGGTCGGACGCAGCGGATCGCCGAGGCGCCGCCGCAGCTCTTCTAGGATGCGCCGCGCCCTCTGCGTCGCGCTCTCGTCGGCACCGGGCACACGCACGCGGCCATCCGCCCAGTCGCGCTGGCGCTGCGGCCGCCCGAGCGGGTCGTTGTTGTTGGGTTGCTGAGACGAGGGCCGTCCGGCCGGCCGGCCGTCCGGCTCGCCATAGGCGTTCTCGTTGCCCTCGCCTTCGCCGGGCTCGCCCTGCATCTGCTGGGCGAGGTTCTGGCCACCCTTGCGCAGCGCGTCGAGTGCCCGGCCTTGCGCGTCGACGGCCTGCCCGTCCTGGCCTTGGCCGAGCTGGCCTTCAGCCTCGCGCATGGCGTCCTCAGCCTCGCCGAGTTCGCCCGGGTCGGCGCCCATGCCGCGCATGCGCCGCTGCAGGTCCTGCAAGCGCTCGCGCAGCGCCTGCTGGCGCTGCGACAGGCCCTGGCCCTGGCCTTGCCCGCCCTCGGCGTTCTGGCCGTCCTCTCCCTCGCCCTCTTCGCCGTTCTCGCCAGGCTGCTGTCCGGGTTGCTGGCCACGCTGCCCGCGCTGGCCCTGCTGCCCTTGCTGGCGCTGGCCCTGCTGGCCGGGACGCGCTTGCTGCTGGCCGGGGCGCTGGCCGCGCTGGGCCCGATTCTGACGCTGCTGGTCCTGCTGATAGGTCTCGTCGCGCAATTGTTGCTGCTCGCGCGTCATCCGGTCGAGATCGCCGAGCGCCTGGTTCATCTCGCGCTGCCGCGGGTCCTGCTGGCCGGGACGCGCCGTCTTGAGATTGTTCAGGAGGTTGTTGAGCTCCTCCATCAGGCGCTGCGCCTCGGCCATGTCGCCGCGCTTCGACAATTCCTCGATGCGGTTGAGCATGTTCTGCAGGTCGCGCGGTGTCACCGTGCGGAAATTCTCGGGCAGCTTCGCCTGGTTCTGCTCGCCGTTCTGCTGTTGTCGCTGCATCTGCTGGGCGAGCTCGCGCATGAACCGGTCCATGGCGCGACGCATCTCTTCGGTGAGCTTCTTGATCTCGTCCTCGGTGGCACCGCGATCGAGCGCTTGCTGCAGGTTCTCCTGCGCGGCCCGCAGCGCCTTTTCGGCATCCGACAGGTCGCCATCCTCGAGCTGCAGTGCGAGCGCCCACATCATCTCGGCGGTGTCGCGCAGCTGGTCGTCGCTGGCGGCCCGGCGCAAGCGCTCACCGATCATGCGCATGCCGAGATAGACGCCGGTCTCCTTCATGAAGCGGTCGGGCTCGATCATCATCGCGTCGAGCGCAAGTTGGACCTTCTTGCGCGTATCGACGTCCATGATCAGCTTGCGCCGCTGCTCGACCAGCGCCTTGGCCAAAGGCTTGGTGAAGGTCCGCTGCGGCAACACGACCTCGACGGTCTCGCTGCGCCCCTCCTGCCCGGTCTCGTCGCGCGCCAGGAGGTTCAGATTCACCTTGGCCCCAGCCCAGGGATGGGCCGAGAAGTCGACCGTGCTCTTCATCTCGTCTTCGCCGGAGCCGGAGGACGGCACCGGCAGGATCTGTTTCGGCGCCTCGACCAGCGAGCGGCCGCCTGCAAGCGGAGCAACGCGCGAGACGATCACCTCGGCCGAGGCGATGCCGTAATCGTCCTTGGCGCGGTAGCTGATGCCGAGCCCGCCCTGCACGCCGCTGACCGGCTTGGGCGGCTCGGCGAAGGCGATCTCCGGCTTCTGGTCGATGATCGCGTGCAGGCGTAGCGTCTGGGCGGGGGCACCCGAGCCGGTGATGCGCAAGGTGCCGTCGCCGGCAAGCAGGTAGCGCTTCTCCGTCACTGCGACGGTATTCGTCGGCGCGGCCTTGGCATCAGTCGGCTTGGCTTCGCCAGGCTTGCCCTCAACCGGGATAGCATCGAGCCGGCCGGTGGTCGCGACATCCATGCCGCTGCGCCCGGCGATGCGCACCACCACCGTCGACTTCTCGGGCACGTTGAAATTGGGGCTCGCCAGCCTGGCGAAATCGATCAGGATCGGCGGCATCCGCGTATAGGACGGCGGGTCGATCCAGGCATCGATCCGGACCGCGGCGGCTGCGAGCGCCGGCCCGCGCCAGTCGAAGGCCGCAGCGAGCCGCGGCAACGCCTCGTGCCCGGCGACGAAGAAGCCGGCAACAGCGGCAACCAGCGGCGCCGCACGCAGTGCCCGCTTGTCGCGCCCTGCCATATGCGGCTGCGGAGGCGCGACCTTCAGCGCCGCGACATGGGCGCTCTGCCGCTGCATATGCAGCGTCCACAGCGCCTGCGAGACCGGATCCTTGCCGCCGACCGCGAGCGTATCCTCGAGCGCCGTTGCCGGGCGATGCGCCCCGTCCATGGATTGGTCGAGCCGGGCCAGCGCTTCGCGGCGGCTCGGCCAGCGGCCAGTGACGGCGGGCCAGAAGCTTCCGAGCAGAGCTAAGGCGAAGATAGCGGAACCAGCGGCCCGTCCCCACCAGGGCAGATGCAGCCAGAGCCCGAACCAGGAGACGGCAAGGAAAAGCAGGACGACGCCGAGCGGCGCCCACAGCTTCGGCCAGAGCCGCTCCCAGGCGAGCGACAGCCGCGACGCCATGGTGAGGCGTTCCAGCCGCTTGCGGATCGTCCCACCTGTGTCGAGCGCCGTCCGGCGCGGTGTTTCGCTCATCCGATGCTCCGAGCCGCCCCCCGCGGCGCCTCTCTTGGCTTCATCGATCGAGCGGAGAGGCTAGCACGTGATTGTGGCGTGACCAGCACTCAGGCGCGATACCCCACAGGCGCTCCGCTTATTGTGAAGCGTCGTCAGGGCAGCCAGGGCGGTGCACGATCCGTGCCGATCAGCTCTTCATAGGTCTGACGCGGCCGCGTCACGGCGAATTTGTCGCCCTTCACCAGCACTTCGGCGACGAGCGGGCGCTGATTATAGGTCGAGGACATGCTGGCGCCGTAAGCGCCTGCGGTCATGAAGGCGATCAGGTCGCCGGGCTTCAGCTCGGAGAGATCGCGCCCGGTGGTGAAGGTGTCGCCTGATTCGCAGATCGGCCCGACTACGTCATAGGCGACCGTCTTCGCCCCCTCCTCCGGCTCCGCCACCGGCCAGATCTCGTGATAGGCCTCGTACATCGCCGGGCGCAGCAGGTCGTTCATCGCCGCGTCGACGACGAGGAACTGCTTGGTCGGGCGCGGATTGAGATGCAGCACCCTGGTCAAGAGGATGCCGGCATTGCCGACGATCAGCCGCCCCGGCTCGAAACCGAGCTCGGCGTCGAGCCCCTGCATCAGCTTGGCGACCATATCGGCGTAGGCCTCGATCAACCCCGGACCGTGATCGAACTCCCTGGGGATGTCGTAGGGGATGCCGAGCCCGCCACCGAGATCGAGCCGGTCGACGCGGTGTCCTTCCGCCCGCAGCGCCAGCACGAGATCGCGCATCTTGGCATAGGCCGCCTCGAAGGCGCCGACTTCGCGGATCTGGCTGCCGATATGCACGGCGAGCCCCATGATCCTGACGCCCGCCATATTGGCGGCACGGGCATAGAGCCGGTGCACCTCCTCGAAGGAGACGCCGAACTTGTTGGCCGAGGAGCCGGTGGTGATCTTGGCGTGGCCGCCGGCGCCGATGTCGGGATTGACCCGGAACACCGCTTCCTGGCGCTTGCCCAGGCGCTGGGCCACCTTCGAGAGCAGGTCGAGCTCGCCCTCGGTCTCGATATTGACCTGGAAGATCCCGGCCTCGACGGCGAAGGCGAGCTCACTCTCAGCTTTGCCGACGCCGGAGAAGACGATCTTGTCGGCCGGAAAGCCAGCCGCGAGCGCCTTGCGGATCTCGCCCTCGGAGACCGTGTCGGCGCCGGCGCCCAGCGCCGCCAGCGTCTTCAGCACACCGAGATTGCTGTTCGCCTTCATGGCGTAGAAGACATGCGCCGGCTTGCCCGGCGCGGTCGACTTCATCGCCGCTTCATACAGGCGGTAATGCCGCTCGATCGTCGCCGAAGAGTAGATATAGACCGGCGTTCCGACCGTCTCCGCGATCTCGCGCAGGTCGACATCCTCGGCGAAGAGCGCGCCGTCGCGATAGGCGAAGTGATGCATGGGAGGCTCAGAGCAGCGGGTCGAGCACGAAAGACGATTCGGGAATCGTGATGGCCTTGTTCGTCTTCGGCGGCTTGCCGAGCGGCGAGGCGTCCGTCGCGAAAGTGTTCTCCACTGCGCCAGTCTGCTTGTCCGGCAGATCGACCGCATTCTTGGCGTTCGGCGGCGGCTCCAGCGGTCCACGGCGGCCACAAGCCGCAAGCGCGAGACCGAGCAGGCCGACCACCAGCAAGGTGCGGCCGAGTTTCAGGCGGGGTTGCGGCACGAACGATGTTCCTTGGGCGAAGCTTCGGGACGAGTGTAGCGAATGGCGCGCAAGCTTGCGAGCCTTTGCGCCGGGATCATGACTGCGGCTTCGCGTCCTTGGCGAGTTGCTTCAGCCAGCGCCTCGCCTGCCGCTTCACATTGACGGGAGCGGTGCCGCCATAGCTGGTGCGGCTTTTCACCGAGCGCTCGACGCCGAGCACAGCGAAGATCTCGTCGCCGATCTTGGGCTCGACCTCCTGCATTTCGGCAAGCGAGAGCTTCTCCAGCCCGACACCCTTGGCCGAGGCGATGCCGACGAGCCGGCCGGTGACGTGGTGCGCGTCGCGGAAGGGCATCTTCAGCACGCGCACCAGCCAGTCGGCAAGGTCGGTGGCCGTCGCGTAGCCGAGGCCGGCAGCCTTCTTCATCACCTTGAGATCGGGAGACATGTCGCGGACCATGCCGGCGCTCGCAGCGAGGCAGAGCGACAGGGTCTGCACCGCGTCGAAGGTGCCTTCCTTGTCCTCCTGCATGTCCTTCGAATAGGTCAGCGGCAGGCCCTTCATCATCGTCAGCATGCCCTGCAAGGCGCCGAAGACGCGCCCCGCCTTGCCGCGCACCAGCTCGGCTGCGTCGGGATTGCGCTTCTGCGGCATGATCGACGAGCCGGTCGAGAACTTGTCGGAGAGCTTGACGAAGCCGAATTGCGGCGTCGCCCACAGTACGATCTCCTCGGCAAGGCGCGACAGGTGCATGGCGCAGATCGAGGCGGCTGACAGCGTCTCCAGCACGAAATCGCGATCCGAAACCGAATCGAGCGAGTTCGCCGTGGGACGTGCGAAGCCGAGAGCCTTGGCCGTCATGTGCCGGTCGATCGGGAAGGAGGTGCCAGCGAGCGCGGCGGCGCCGAGTGGGCATTCATTCATCCGCTCGCGAGCATCGCGCAGCCGACTGCGGTCGCGCGCCAGCATCTCGACATAGGCGAGCAGATGGTGACCGAAGGTGACCGGCTGCGCCGACTGCAGATGGGTGAAGCCCGGCATCACTGCACCGGCATAAGTCTCGGCCTTTTCGGCCAGCGCGAGCTGGAGGTCGGCGACCTGCTCGTCGAGCTGGTCGAGCGCGTCGCGTACCCAGAGCCGCATGTCGGTGGCGACCTGGTCGTTGCGCGAGCGTGCGGTGTGCAGACGCCCGGCGGCAAGCCCGATCCGCTCCTTGAGATTGCTCTCGATGTTCATGTGGATGTCTTCGAGCGCGCGCGAGAACGTGAAGCGCCCAGCCTCGATCTCGGCCTCGATGCCCTTGAGTCCGGTCGAGATGACGTCCACGTCGTCCTTCGTCAGGATGCCGGTCTCGGCCAGCATGGCGGCATGTGCCAGCGAGCCGCGGATATCCTGGCGCCACAGGCGCTGGTCGAAATCGATGGAGGCGTTGATCTCCTCCATGATGGCGTCGGGCCCTGTGGCGAAACGCCCACCCCACATGCGGTTGCTCACGGCGGTCTTTCCTGCTCTTCAAGGACGCGCGATGACGTCTCGGTCGAAAATAGTGATGGCCTGTGGGGCCTTGGCGCTGCTTGCGCTCGGCAGCGCTGCGGCCTTCTACTCCGTACGGGGCGCGGCCGGCAATTCCACTTGCAGCGCAGCGGCTACGAAGGTGGAAGCGCTGCGCGCCCGGGCGAAGGGCGAGGTCGCGGCCGTCGAGGTCGCCAAGCAGCCGGCGCTGCTGCCCGATCTCGCCTTCAACGGCCCGGACGGCAAGCCGACGACGCTTTCAGCCTTTCGCGGCAAGACCGTGCTGGTCAACCTCTGGGCGACCTGGTGCCTGCCTTGCCTCACCGAGATGCCGGCGCTCGACGCGCTCCAGAGCGCGCTCGGCGGCCCCGATTTCGAAGTCGTCGCGATCAACATCGATACGCGCCATCCAGACAAGCCGAAGAAGTGGCTGGCCGACAAGAACATCACCCGCCTCAGCTATTATGCCGATCCGCAGGCCAAGGTCTTCCAGGACATCCGCGCCGTGAAGAAGGTCGAGGGCATGCCGATCAGCCTGTTGATCGACCCGGCCGGCTGCGAGCTCGCGCTGCTCCAGGGCCCGGCCGAATGGGCGGGCGAGGATGCGCTGGCGCTGATCAAGGCAGCGCTCAAGCGCTGAGCGACATCGGCACACCGCGTCGCTGTTATCAGCCGGGATAGGCCACGACCGTCCAATCGATCGCGCCCTTCACGAAATATGGATTGACGTTGTAGGTCAGGGTGCCCTTGCCGGCACCGGCACCGGCCTTGCTGGCAGCGCCACCGAACCTGCCTTCGGAATTGCGGGTCATGTTCGTCAGCGTGATCAGGACCTGGAAATACTCGTCCTCGCCGGCCTTGTGCGATGCGCGGCCCATCTTCGAGCCGATCAGCATCGTCGCGGGCGATTCCGACTTCCACTCCCAGTACAGATACTCCTTGGCGTCGCTGGTGAACTTGATCTTGCCCTCGTCGGTACTGTCTTCAAAATGCGCCCAGCTACCCGAGGCCGACTTGCCGACCGTTACGGCCTTGTCGTTGAGTTTGAGGATGGCATAGACCAGTTTTTCTCCGCTACCTTGTTCGATCATGATCTTGTGCTGCATCGCAGACTCTCCTCGAGGACACGGGAAGGCGGCGGGCAAGGCGTGGCATGACGACGCGATAAGGCGCTGGCTTCTCGCCAAAAAAACGGCGGCGGCGCCGCGGCATCATCGGTCAATTGAGCCATTCTGGCGGCATTTCGCGGCAGGTGGCAAATCTCTCGCGCTGACTGGCGCCGCCCGCCACGATTGCCCCGCAAACCTGCGCAAGGGAACCTGACCCGGCCCGCGCCGTTCACCCCCGGCGCGGCACTGATGACGGCCGGCCTCCCGCCAGCGAATGGAGCGATACGAATGAGACCTCCCACCAGACAGACCGGGCACGGCGCGGCCCGGTTCCTGTTCCGCCTGCTGCTCGGCAGCCTGCTGGCCGCTGGCCTCGCCGTCCCCGGACAGGCCCAGGAGCGCAAGGCCATCCCCGGCACCACGGTTACGCTCGCGCCGGTGGCGGGCTTCGAGCCCTCCAGCAAGTTCGCCGGCCTCGAGCATGCGCAGGCCAAGGCCTCGCTCCTGGTGGTCGAGCTGCCGGCCGAGGCGCATCAGCAATTGTCGGCGCTGTTCACCAATCTCGAGACGGCGAAAACCAACTTCGCCAAGCAGAACATCACCATCGACGACGCCGAGGACATCGAGACCGCCGCCGGCAAAGGCCGCATCCTGACCGGCCAGCAGGCCCTAGGCGCTGCGACCTTCGACAAATGGATCGTGCTGCTCAAGGGCGCCAAGACCGTAATGATCACGGTGCAGGCGCCGGATGATTCCGATCTCGATGGCGATGATGTCGTCGCCATGCTGAAGACCGTATCGCTCGGCGCCGAGCCGACGCTCGACCAGAAGCTCGCGGCCCTGCCCTTCCGGGTCCGCGCGACTGAACCCTTCCGCGTCGTCGACACCTTCGGCGGCCTCGGCGTGCTGATGACCTCCGGCCCGCTGAACGTAGATCCCAAGGGCTCGCAGCCGATGCTGATCGTCAGCTATCAGACCGGCGGCCAGGTCGCCGCCGGCCAGCTGGCTGCTGTAGGTGAAAAGCTGCTGTCGACGACGCGCGGCTTCGAGAAGGCCGAGATCACCAAGCGCGACACGGTCGCCTTCGCCGGCAGCGACAGCGGCGCGATGCTGTCGGGCAAGACCACGGAGGGTGCGGTCGCCAAGCGCTTCGTCCAGTACATCGGCCTGGGGGCGGATGGCCGCTTCGTGCGGATGATCGTCAGCGCCGACGAGGCGACTTTCCCGACGCTGGAGCCAGCGATCAAGGCGATCGCCGACAGCATCGCCTTCGCCAAATAGGCCCGAATGGCGCAGCCGGTCCACCGGTCTGGCGTCACCGATCTGCAACATTTGCCATGGCCGGCCGGCTGCTCCATACGCTGCCGGCCATGAGCTACACCATCGGCCTCGCCACCACTTTCCACGACCCAGCCATCGCCATCGTCGACCCCGGCGGGGAGGTACTGTTCGCCGAGGCCACCGAGCGCTACCTGCAATACAAGCGGGCGCCGAACTGCGAGCCGGACACGGCGGTGCGGATGGAAAGCCTGCTCAAGCGCTATATTCCCAAGGGCGCCGAGATCAGGCTCGCGACCAGCTGGGGCGAGGAATTCACCGGCTTCCTCGACCAGATGAGCCGCGCCGGCTCATTCAGCATCGACGCGCTGCTCAAGCTCTCGCCCGCCTTCAACCGCTCGCTCGTGCCGGAACGTAGCGAGCGCGCCCTGATCGCCTCATTGCATCACCAGCAGCAGCGCGCCGGCCTCGGCACCCTGCTCGGGCTCGACCGCTCCTTCGGCGAGGCGAAGGTCACCGGGATCAAGCGCTATGGCCATCATCTCAGCCATGCGGCTTACGCCTGCTGGTCCTCGCCGTTCCGCGATGCCGCCTGCCTCGTCGTCGACGGCATGGGCGAGACTGGCGCCTCCGCGATCTTCGCGCTCAGGGACGGCCGCCTCACCGAGCTGAAGCGCCATCGCGGCCGCGAATCGATCGGCTTCTATTTCGGCTTCGTCACCGACCTCGCCGGCTTCGACCAGGCCAAGGGCGAGGAATGGAAGATCATGGGGCTGGCGCCCTATGGCCGAAGCGATCCCGAATTGCTCGCTTTGCTGCGCAAGCTTTATCGCGTCGAGGGCACCAAGCTCACCTTCGCCGACGCCGCGACGGTCCAGCAGGTCGCCGCTGATATCCTCGCCCGCCGCCCGGCCGACGCGCTCGACAGGGGCTGGGCCGATCTCTCGCGCTGCGGCCAGGACGTCTTCGCTGAGATGATGGAGGCGCTGCTCGCCGAGACGGCGGCGCTCTGCCCATCCGAGCATCTCGTCCTCGCCGGCGGCTGCGCGCTGAACTCCTCCTTCAACGGCAAGATCGTCGGCCGGCACGGCTTCCGGCAAGTGTACGTCCCCTCCGCTCCGGCTGATGACGGCAATGCCATCGGCGCCGCCTGGCTCGCCCATGCCGAGGCGAATCCGGACTGGCGCGCGCCGACGGGGCCGATGAGCCCCTATCTCGGCTCGAGCCTCTCGACCGAGCCCTTCGAGCGCATGACCGCCTGGGAGCCGCGGCTGCGGAAGCTCGCGCCCGACGAGATCATCGGCGCGACGGCGAAGCTCCTGGCCGAGGGCAAGCTGATCGGCTGGGCGCAGGGACGCGCCGAGTTCGGGCCGCGCGCGCTCGGCAACCGCTCGATCCTGGCCGATCCGCGCCCGGCCGATGCCAAGGACCTCCTCAACGCCAAGGTCAAGTACCGCGAGGCCTTTCGGCCGTTCGCGCCCTCGATCCTGGCGGAGCATGGGGCGGACTGGTTCGAGAACTACCAGGACTCGCCTTATATGGAGCGCACCCTGACCTGGAAGGAAGCGGTGCGCTCACGCGTTCCCGCCGTCGTCCATGAGGACGCGACGGGCCGCCTGCAGAGCGTCACAGCCGAGCGCAATCCGCGCTACCACGCCCTGATCAAGGCGTTCCATGAGCTCACCGGCGTGCCGGTGATCCTCAACACCTCGTTCAACATCATGGGCAAGCCGATCCTGCACAGCAGCGAGGATGCCATCCTGATGTTCTATACAAGCGGGCTCGATGCGCTGGTGGTCGAGGATTGGCTGCTGGTGAAGTGACTGCCTGCTTCCTTGGGCAGCAGGCATATCCGGACATGAAAAAGGGCGGCGCTCGATGCGCCGCCCTTTTGGATTCCTTGCGGATGAAGAAGCTCAGCTCGCCTGCTTGACGGCGATGCCCTTCTCTTCGAGCAGCGCCTGCAGTTCGCCGGCCTGGAACATCTCGCGGGTGATGTCGCAGCCGCCGACGAACTCGCCCTTGACGTAGAGCTGCGGGATCGTCGGCCAGTTCGAGTAGGCCTTGATGCCCTCGCGGATCTCCTGGTCCTCGAGCACGTTGACGCCCTTGAACGGCACGCCGACGTAAGAGAGGATCTGCACGACCTGGCCGGAGAAGCCGCACATCGGGAATTGCGGCGTGCCCTTCATGAAGAGCACCACGTCGCTGGACTTCACTTCGGCATCGATACGGGCGTTGACGTCGCTCATGTCTTTTCTCCTGCGGCGGGTTCAAGGCCCGCTGGATGAACTCGTTCTAATCTTGGGGAACCGTCGTCGTCAGCGCAAGGGCATGCAGCACGCCGCCCATGTTTCCTTGCAGCGCGGCATAGACCATCTGGTGCTGCTGGACACGCGACTTACCCGTGAAGGCGGCCGAGGTCACGGTCGCGGCATAGTGGTCACCGTCGCCCGCTAGGTCCTTGATCTCGACGATAGCGTCGGGGAACGCCGCCTTGATCATGCGCTCGATCTCGCTTGCTTCCATCGCCATAACGCGTCTCCTCAAGCAGCCTTGCCGGCCATGTAGTCGGGTAGCCAGCTCTCATGCGCTTGGCGCAAGGCGGACAATGCGACCGGCGCCTCGCCCGGCAGCGCAAGCTCGCTCCCGCCGGTCCGGCCGATGATCTGTGCCGGCACGCCGGCGGCCTTCGCTTCAGCGACGATAGCTTCGGCAGCACTAGCCGGCAGGGAGAGCAGGTAGCGGCCCTGATCCTCGCCGAAGAGCGCAGCATGAGCCGGCCCGGCTGGCAACGCCTCGACCTTGGCGCCGATCCCCTTCGCCATTGCCATCTCGGCGAGCGCGACGGCAAGACCGCCATCCGACAGGTCGTGGCAAACGGTGACCCGGCCCGTGGTGATCAGCCCGCGCACGAAATCGCCATTGCGGCGCTCGACCGAAAGGTCGACCGGCGGCGGCGCGCCCTCCTCGCGGCCACAGACCGTCGCGAGATAGGCGCCCTGTCCGAGCCAGCCCTTCGTCTCGCCGATGAGAACGATCGCCTCGCCTTCAGCCTTGAAGCCGATTGTCGCATGCTTCGTCACATCGGCGAGCAGGCCGACGCCGCCGATCGTCGGGGTCGGCAGGATCGAGACGCCGTTGGTCTCGTTGTAGAGCGAGACATTGCCGGAGACGACCGGGAAATCGAGCACCCGGCAGGCTTCGCCGATGCCCTGGATGCAGCCGACGAGTTGGCCCATCACCTCGGGCCGCTCCGGATTACCAAAATTGAGGTTGTCGGTGATGGCGAGCGGCAAGGCTCCGACCGCGGTCAGGTTGCGCCAGGCCTCGGCGACAGCCTGCTTGCCGCCTTCGAACGGATCGGCTTCGCAATAGCGCGGCGTCACGTCGGCAGTCATGGCGAGGCCCTTGGGCCCGTCCTCGATGCGCACGATGCCGGCGTCGCCACCCGGCGTCACCGCCGAATTGCCGAGGATCAGCGTATCGTACTGCTCGTAGATCCAGCGCTTCGACGAAAGGTCAGGCGAGCCGACCAGCGCGAGCAGCGCCTCGGCGTTCGACATCGGCGGGATGATGCTCGCCGCATCGACCACCGGCCGCTTCGGCGTCTCGACCCAGGGCCGGTCGTATTCGGGAGCCTCGTCGCCGAGCTCCTTGATCGGCAGGTCGGCCATCGTCTCGCCGTCGTGCTTGACGACAAAGCGCAGCGTGTCGGTGGTCTTGCCGATCACGGCGAAGTCGAGACCCCATTTACGGAAGATCGCCTCGGCCGGCTCTTCATGGCCCGGCTTGATCACCATGAGCATGCGCTCCTGGCTCTCCGAGAGCATCATCTCATAGGCGCTCATCTGATCTTCGCGGCAGGGCACCGCGTTGAGATCGAGCTCGACGCCGAGATCGCCCTTGGCGCCCATCTCAACGGCGGAGCAGGTCAGGCCGGCCGCGCCCATGTCCTGGATCGCGTCGACATGGCCGGCGGCCATGATCTCGAGGCAGGCTTCGAGCAGCAGCTTCTCGGCAAAGGGATCGCCGACCTGCACGGTCGGGCGCTTCTCCTCGGCGCCCTCGCCGAAGGCGGCCGAGGCCATGGTCGCGCCATGGATGCCGTCGCGGCCGGTCTTGGAGCCGAGATAGACGATCGCCTTCCCGACGCCCGAGGCCTTGGCGTAGAAAATCTCGTCGGAGCGCGCGAGGCCGACAGCCATGGCGTTGACCAGGTTGTTGCCGTCATAGCGCCGGTGGAAGCCGGTGGCGCCGCCGACATTCGGCACGCCGAAGGAATTGCCGTAGCCGCCGATGCCGGCGACGACGCCGGAGACCAGATGGCGGGTCTTGGGATGGCTCGGATCGCCGAAGCGCAGCGCATCGAGCACTGCGATCGGCCGCGCGCCCATGGTGAAGACGTCGCGCAGGATGCCGCCGACGCCGGTGGTCGCACCCTGATAGGGCTCGATGAAGGACGGGTGGTTGTGGCTCTCCATCTTGAAAACCACGGCGAGCCCGTCGCCGATATCGATCACACCGGCATTCTCGCCCGGCCCCTGGATCACCCAGGGCGCCTTGGTCGGCAGCGTCTTCAGATGAATCTTCGAGGATTTGTAGGAGCAATGCTCGTTCCACATCGCCGAGACGATGCCGAGCTCGGTGATCGACGGCTCGCGCCCGATCAGGTGCAGGAAGCGCTGATATTCGTCCGGCTTGAGGCCATGCTCGGCGACCAGCTGCGGGGTGATCTTGATGTCGTTGGGAATCACGCGGCCTGTTCCTGACGGAGGGGGCGAGCCAAGGGCTCGATCTCAAGCGGGGGCAATAGCCTAAAAGCGGCGGGTGAGACAATCGCAGCTGGAGCGCGCCGATTGAACGGCGGGCGCATGATGTGTATGCTTTACACATCTCTTACACATCGAGGCTGCCATGCGCACCAATATCGAGCTCGATGACGAGTTGCTCGCCGAGGCTATGGAGGCAACGGGCTTGCCGACCAAGCGCGCGACCGTGGAAGAAGCGTTGCGGATTCTCGTGCGCGAGCATCACGCACGGCGCGCCCTCCGGGATTTGGTGGGTTTGGGCTGGGAAGGGGACCTCGACGAGATGAGGACCGATCTCACAGACCCTGAGCGCCTGTGATTGCGGTCGATTCGTCCGTCTGGATCGCGCTTCTGCGCCGAACGCCCTCTCAAGCTGTCACTCGCCTGAATGCGATCGAAAGCGCGAGATCAATCCTCGTCGGTGACGTTGTGCTCCTGGAAGTGTTGCGCGGCGCTCGTGATGAAGCTCATGCCGCTGCGATCGAAAAGCGACTGCGCCGCTTCCAGCTACGGCCGATGCTGTCTCCTGAGCTGGCGTCTCAGGCTGCGCGCCACTATCGCAAGCTGCGCAGCCTCGGCGTGACGATTCGAAAATCACCTGATCTCGTGATCGCTACCTATTGCATCGCGAACGGCCACCACCTGCTGCATCAAGACCGCGATTTCGAGCCCTTCGCCGAGCATTGCGGGCTGCTGATCGCGTGATGCGAAGAGGCCGAAGCACTTATCCCACCCCGATCTCCGCCATGGCCGCGCGCAGCTTCGCCGGGATCGGCACCGGCGTCTGCGGGCCGCGCTCGACATAGACATGGGTGAAGAGGCCCTGCGCCGCCGTCAGCGCGCCGCCCTGGCGGAAAATCCCGATCCGGTAGGTCACTGAGGAGCGACCAAGCTTCTCGACCGCGAGCGCGCCCTCGACGATCTCAGGAAAGGCGACGCTCTCGAAATAGTCGCAGCGCGTGCCGACCACGAGACCGACGATCTTGCTGTCCTTGACGTCAAGAAAGCCCTGCTCGATCAGCCAGGCGTTCACCAGCGTGTCGAACCAGTTGTAGTAGATCACGTTGTTGACGTGGCCGAAGACGTCGTTGTCGGCCCAGCGCGTCGGGACCGTGCGGAACAGGCGAAAATCGACCCGCCCGAGCCTGACTGGCTTCTCGCTCATCGCTCTCCCCCGCCCGCCTTGTCGCCGGTGCCGATCTCGACCGCACCGAGCGCATCGGCCAGCCGCGCCTTGGCCGAGCCGGGCCGAAGCGGCTTCTGCTGGCTCTCATGCGGCGCCCAGCCGGAGAGCCAGACGATCTCGAAGGTCGCGCGCAGGCGGCCATCCGCATCGGCAAAACGCTCGGCATAGAGTTCGGCCGCCCGCAGCAGCACGCCGCGCCGCAACGGCTTGCGGCTGCGCTCGGTCAGCGCATTGGCCCAGCCCATGGCGCGCAGATCGCGCAAGAGCCCGAACATGTCGCCATAGCGCACGGTGACGCTCTCGCTGTCGATCACCGGAAGCGCAAAACCCGCGCGCTGGAGCAGGCTACCGAGGTCGCGCAGATCGGCGAAAGGTGCGACGCGCGGGCTCGCACCGCCGGTCACCTCAACTTCTGCCGCCAGCAGCGACTGGCGCAATTCGGTCAGGCTCTGGCCGGCGAGCAGGCAGGCGATGAAGAGGCCGTCCGGGCGCAGGCTCCGCCTGATCTGCACCAGCGTACCGGGCAGGTCGTTGACGGTGTGCAACGACAGCAGGGAAGCGATGAGATCGAGCGATTCCGCCGTGAAGGGCAGTGCTTCCAGATCGCCGACGAGGCCGGCGCTGGCATCTGGCACTTCCGCTATGCGCAACAGTTCGCCTGCCCGTGCCCGCAGCGCCTGATCCGCCAGTGGCAGCGGCGTGCCGAGATCAGCCGCCCGCTCGAAACGCCGCAGCACGGCGGAGAGCCGCTCGTCGAGATCGGCGACGCAGCGCGCCACCAAAAAATCGGGATAGCCGGCAGCGAGCGCCGCCTTAAGGCGGCGGCGATAGAGCGCGCGGTCGAAGACGACGGAACTCACCGCGCGCCTCGCTTCATTCCATTCCTTCGAGCTCGATGATCAGCCCTTCGATCATCTTGAGCCCGATCTGCCAGAAGGCCGGATCGCGCGCATCGAGACCGAATGGCTTCAGCAGTTCGGAATGGTGCTTGGTGCCGCCAGCCGAGAGCAGCGCGAAATAGCGCTCCTGAAAGCCCGAGGCCGAGTTCTGGTAGACGCCGTAGAGCGAGTTCACCAGGCAATCGCCGAAGGCGTAGGCGTAGACATAGAAGGGCGAATGGATGAAGTGCGGGATATAGGCCCAGAAGGTCTCGTAGCCCGGGCCGAGCCGGATTGCCGGACCGAGGCTCTCCGACTGCACGCTGAGCCAGAGCTCGCAGAGGTTCTCCGCCGTCAGCTCGCCCTGCCGGCGCGCCTCGTGGACCTTGCGCTCGAAGGAATAGAAGGCGATCTGGCGCACGACCGTGTTGATCATGTCCTCGACCTTGGCCGCCAGCATCGCCTTGCGCTGCTTTTGATCCGTGGTTCCGTCGAGCAGCTTGCGGAAGGTCAGCATTTCCCCGAACACGCTCGCCGTCTCGGCCAGCGTCAGCGGCGTCGGCGCCATCAGCGCCCCGTTCGGCGCTGCCAGAACCTGGTGCACGCCATGGCCGAGCTCATGCGCCAGCGTCATCACATCGCGCGGCTTGCCCTGATAGTTGAGCAGGACATAGGGATGGGCGGATGGCACCGTCGGATGCGCGAATGCGCCCGGCGCCTTGCCCGGGCGGGCCGGCGCATCGATCCAGCTTTCGTCGAAGAAGCGCTGCGCGATCCCCGCCATCTCCGGCGAGAAATCGCCATAGGCCGAGAGCACGGTGTCGCGCGCCTCCGTCCAGGGGATCATACGCTGCTCGACCTTGGGCAGCGGCGCGTTGCGATCCCAGAAGTCCAACGCCTCCTGGCCGAACCAGCGCGCTTTCAGCTTGTAATAGCGATGCGACAGGCGCGGATAGGCCTCGCGCACCGCCGCGACCAGCGCATCGACCACCTCGCGCTCGACCCGGTTCGCCAGATGGCGTGAATCGGCGACGTCCGCGAACTTGCGCCAGCGGTCGGAGATTTCCTTGTCCTTGGCGAGCGTGTTGGTGATCAGGCCGAAGGTGCGCAGGTGCTGGCGGAACACCGTGCCGAGCACCTCGGCGGCCTCCTTACGCACGGCGCCATCGGCGTCCTGCAGCCGGTTCAGCGTCAGTTCGAGGGTGAGGTCATCGCCGCCGGCCTTGAAGCGCAGCGAGGCGATCGTCTCGTCGAAAAGCCGGTTCCAGGCGCCGTGGCCAGTTACCGACTTCTCGTGGAAGAGCTCCTCGATCCGGTCCTCGAGCTGATGCGGCTTGTCCTTGGCGAGATCGTCGAGCCAGGGTTTCCAGTGGCTGAGCGGAGCCTGCGCCGCCACCTTGGTCAGCAGCGCCTCGTCGATCCGGTTGAGCTCGAGCCCGAAGAACAACAGCTCAGTCGAGATCGCGGTGACCTTGTCCTGCGTGTCGCCATAGAATTTGGCGCGTTGCGGATCGGTGGTGTCGCCGGAATAGACCAGGCCGGCATAGGACATGATCTTGCCGATCAGGTCCTCCAGCCGCTCATAGGCTTTGACGGCTTCGGTGAGCGCAGCGCTGGCATCGTCGCGCGCGGCGAGCGCCGCGAGCTTGCCGCGATAGAGCTCGGCGAAGCGCCGCGCCTCGGCTGCCGCGCGCTCGACATCGGCGGCGAAGGCCGGCGAATCCATCGCCGGATAAAGATGCGTCAGGTCCCATTCCGGCAGAGCGCCGAGCGCCTCGGCCACGCCCCCGGCATGAGCGGCGCGTGCGATGGCAGGACGGTCGAAGGGGCGGGTCATGTCGTCGTCAGCCTCGGCCTGTCGGGAAGGATTGTGGCCCCCTCATATGCGCGGGCTGCCGCCCGCGATCAACGGCGACGCTGTCACAGGCGCTCGATTTCCTACGGGCCTCGCCGGCTTAAGCGGCGCTTAACCGTTCTCCTCGACAGTGACCCGAAACGGAACAGCCGCTTCCGGCTGATTGCCTGGCCTGCCGAGGTTTCATGTCCACCACCATCCTCGTCGTCGACGACGATCCCGTGCAGCGCCGATTGCTCGACGCGATGCTGAAGCGCTTCGGTTACGAAGTCGCGCTCGCGGAAGGCGGCGAGCAAGCCCTGGCGGTTCTCGTCGACGAATCGCGCCGCATCGACTGCCTGATCCTCGACCTCGTCATGCCCGGCCTCGACGGCATGGGCGTTCTCGCGGCGCTGCGCGAACGCGGCAGCGAGGTGCCGGTGATCGTGCAGACCGCGAACGGCTCGATCGAGACCGTGGTCTCTGCGATGCGCGCCGGCGCCGTCGATTTCGTGGTCAAGCCGGCCGGCGCCGAGCGCCTGCAGATCTCGCTCAAGAACGCGCTCAAGCTCGGAGCTCTCGAGCACGAGATCCGCTATATGAAGCGGCGCGCCTCTGGCCAGCTCGGCTTTCGCGATCTCGCCAGCAAGAGCCAGGACATGGGCCGCGTCATCCAGTTGGCGGAACGCGCCGCCCGCTCCAACATCCCGATTCTGATCGAAGGCGAATCCGGCGTCGGCAAAGAGGTGCTGGCCCGCGCCATCCAGGGCACCAGCGACCGCAAGGGCAGGCCCTTCGTCACGGTCAACTGCGGCGCGATCCCGCACAATCTCGTCGAATCCATCCTGTTCGGCCACGAGAAGGGCTCGTTCACCGGCGCGACCGAGCGCCATATCGGCAAGTTCGTCGAGGCCAGTGGCGGCACGCTGTTCCTCGACGAGGTCGGCGAACTGCCGCTCGATGCGCAGGTCAAGCTGCTGCGCGCTATTCAGGAGAGCGAGGTCGATCCCGTCGGCGGCAAGAAGTCCGTGCGCGTCGACATCCGCATCATCTCGGCGACCAACAAGAGCCTGCTGGAGCAGGTCAAGCGCGGCGAGTTCCGCGAGGATCTCTACTACCGGCTCAACGTCTTCCCGATCACCTTGCCGCCCTTGCGCCAACGTCGTGAGGACGTGGCCGATCTCGCCCGCGGCTTTCTCGCCCGCTTCGCCGCGGAAGAAGGCCGCAAGCTGCGCGGCATCAGCGCCGAGGCACTCGGCCTGCTCGCCGACTATGATTGGCCGGGCAATGTCCGCCAGCTCGAGAACGCGATGTTCCGCGCCGTCGTGCTCTCCGATGGCGACGAGCTGACCGTCGCCGAATTCCCGCAGATCGCAGCGCAGATGGACGGCTTCGATGTGCGCATCCCGCCGGCGCCGGCTTCAATCGCCGCCGAACCGCGCGGCGAGGCGCCGCCGCGCATCATCCAGGTGCCGGTCCGCGATCCGAACGCGCTCGATCTCGTCGCCGGTTCCGACATGCGCACGCTCGACGAGCTCGAGCGCGAGATCATCCGGTTCGCCCTCGCCCATTATCGCGGCCACATGTCCGAGATCTCGCGCAAGCTCGGCATCGGCCGTTCGACGCTCTACCGCAAGCTCAAGGATTACGGGCTGATCGAAGGCGAGGACGCCTCTGACGGCGCCGACGCGGCTTAAGCCCGTAAAAAAGCGAAACGCATTCTGCAACCCACAGGGGACGGGCTGCAGAGGGCGAATATGGGCCGCTGTTGCAGGGCGGCATCTTGTCGAAGCAGGTCGAGTCACGCAGTTATCGGCGTGGATCGGCAAGGACCGGGGAAGTTAATCGATGCGCCTTCGCCGCCTGGTGGAAACCGTCTCAGCCACCACTCTTGGCCTCGCGCTCCTGCTCGCTCCGGCGACTGCCCAGGAGACCACCGGCGAGCTCGGCATTCCGCTGCCCGAACAGCCCGCTCTGGTCATCGTGAAGCGCGATGCCGAGCCGCAGAGGCTCGATATTCCCGCGCCGGTTGAGGTCACGCTCGATCTGCGCCCGTCCACCGACCTTCAATCGGCCGATGCTGCCGAGGCTAAGGACATGGTCACCGGCGCGCTCTCGACGCAGCCGAATCGCAGCCTAGCCGAGCCCGAGCCCGAGCTCGATCTGCCTGAGCCGGAGATGCCGCCGGTCGATCCGGCACTGACGAAACCAATCGAGCCGGTGCAACCGCAGCTGGCCAAGCCGGCCGCACCGCAGATCGACCTACCGCCTTTGCCAGAAGTCGCGGTCACGCTGCCGGCCGGGCTCGAGCTCTCCGGCCGGATCGCCGCCCAGGCCGAGATCGCAGCCGCGCTGCCGCGCCTGTCCGCTCGCGAACGCGCCGATATCGTCGCTGCCTACGCAGCCAACGAGAACAGGCCGTTCTGGATCGACGGCAAGGATCTCAGCGCTGCTGGCAAGCAGATCGCCGCCCGTCTCGGCCGTGCCGGCGAGGATGGCTTGCGCACTGGCGACTACCTGTTGCCGGTCTTCGAGGCGAGCGACAGGGACAGCCTCGCCGCGGCCGATATCCGGCTGTCGGCACTCGCCGTGCTCTACGCTCGCGACGCCCGCGGCGGACGCATCGATCCCCGCCGCCTTTCGAAGCTTATCACGCCGAAGCTCGAGCTGCCCTCGGCGACCGAGGTGCTGTCCGAACTTACCGGCGCTGTCGATCCCGGCGCGGTGCTCGCCGCCTATAATCCCCAGCATGATGGCTACCAGCGCCTAAAGGCCAAGCTCGCCGAGCTGCGCGCTCACAAGCCCGAGACGCCCGTTGCCCGCATCCCGGCCGGCCCAGCCCTCAAGGTCGGCATGCGTGATGCCCGCGTGCCGCTCGTTCGCGCCCGGCTCGGCCTCGGCAGCAGCGAGGAGCCGGTCTTCGACCGCTCGACCGCGCTGGCAGTGGCCGACTTCCAGAAGCAGGCCGGCCTGCGCGCCGACGGCGTGCTCAGCGACCAGACGGTCGCCGCGCTCGCCATGCCGCCCTCGACGCGATTGGAAAGTGACATCGTCGCCCAGATGGAGCGTTGGCGCTGGCTGCCGACCGATCTCGGTGAGAACCACATCATCGTGAACATCCCCGAGTACAAGATGCGCGTCATGCACGGGGGCAAGCTCGCGCATGAGGCACGCGTGATCGTCGGCAAGCCGGAATCGGCGACGCCGGTCTTTTCGCACAAGATGGATCACGTCGTCGTCAACCCGTCCTGGTTCGTGCCGCCCTCGATCCTGAAGAAGGAATTCCTGCCCGGGCTCGCTGCGGATCCGAACTATGGCGCCAGACGCGGCTACGTCGTGACGCGGGGCAAGAACGGCAATATCTCGGTGCGCCAGCCGCCGGGCGAGCGCAATGCGCTCGGCTGGATCAAGTTCATGTTCCCGAACGACCATGCCGTCTATCTGCACGATACGCCGAATCGCAGCCTGTTCGGCGCCGGCAAGCGTGCCTTCAGCCATGGCTGCGTGCGCGTCGAGAATCCCTTCGCCCTCGCCGACCAGGTGCTCGGGCCGGAATGGACCGCCGAGCGGCTGAAGCGGCTGATCGGCTCCGGTGAGCGCACCATCAAGCTGCCGCAGCCTTTGGCGATCCACCTCGTCTATGAGACGTTCGTCGTCAACGAGGCCGGCGCGGTCTCCACCTTCGACGACATCTACGGTTTCCACAGGCTGGTGCGGAACGCGCTCGAGCAACGTTCCTGACCAACTCGGCTGCGAAAAGTCCCATTCGGCACGGTTTCGCCACGATCTGCCGGTAGCGAGCAATCTTGCTTGCCGGAGTACGGCGGGGAGTTGCCTCGCTGGTAACCTCCCGTTAAGCCTTCTCGGCAACTGTTCCTTCACGTTTATCGCTCCGGCTTTCCCCGGCGCTTCGAGACGAGTCTGACAGAGTGAGCAGGTCGAAAGCCGAGATCGCAGCACGGCTCCCGCATTCTTTGCGGCACGGCACACGCGTCGGCTTGCTCCTGATCGCCAGCGCGAGCCTCCTCGTCCTCGGGGTCCGCGGCACGCAGAACGCAGTCGCCAATGGCGACACCCGCACCATCACCATCAAGCACATGCACACCAAGGAGGAGACGACCGTCACCTTCAAGCGCGATGGCCGCTATGATTCCTCGGCGCTGGAGAAGCTCAACTGGGCGCTGCGCGACTGGCGCCTCGACGAGCCGATCCGCATGGATCCGCGCCTGTTCGACCTCGCTTGGGAAGTTCACCGCAAGGTCGGCTCTGACCAACCGTTCCATGTCGTCTCCGCCTATCGCTCCCCCGGCACGAACTCCATGCTGCGCCGGCGCTCGCGCGGCGTCGCCAAGCACAGCCAGCACACGCTCGGCAAGGCGATGGATTTCTACCTGCCGGATACCCCGACTGCCCGCATCCGCGAGATGGCGATGCGGATGCAGCGCGGCGGCGTCGGCTTCTATCCGGGCGCACACACCCCCTTCGTCCATCTCGATGCCGGCTCCGTCCGCTCCTGGCCGCGCATGACCCGCGACCAGCTCGTGCGCCTCTTCCCCGATGAGAGAACCGTGCATCTGCCGGCCGATGGCAAGCCGCTCAGCGGCTACGAGACTGCCAAGGCCGAGATCCTCTCCGGTGGTGGCTCGGTGATGGGCTACGCCGCCGGGGATTACGATGAAGGCGCGATCATGGCCTCCAGCGGCGGCGGCAAGGGCTTCTGGGCCGCGTTGTTCGGTGGCGACGATGAGGAGGCCGACGCTCGTCCGGCCCGCGGCCGTGCAGCGGCCCGCCGCGCGCCCACGGCGCAGCCGACAGTCATGGCCTATGCCGGTGACAGCAATAACGGCGATGGCGGCCGCTTCGCTGTTTTCAACGCGCAGCCGGCTCAGTCCGAGCCCGCCGGCCGCGCCGTTCTCCGCGAGCGCTCGAACCGCGCGACGACCACCACCCAGCCACCGGCAGAAACCCAGGTCGCGGCGCTCGCCCCCGCCGAGGTGGCGCCGCCCGAGCCGCCGAAGCCGAGCCCGATCGCTACCGCGCTTCCCGTCGCACGCCCGAGCGGCCTGACGCCGCCGATACCGAATCCGCCAGCCGGTTCGCCGCAGCTCGCCGCGATGGCCGCCGAAGCCTCGGCATTGCCGCTGCCGGCAGCCGAGCAGAAGCTCATCCTCGCCTCGCTGCCGCCGCGCCGGCCCAACGACCTGCCCGGTCCCTCGCTCGAAACCATCGTCACCGGCCGCTCCGTCTCGGCGCCCCTGCCACCCTCCCGCCCGGTCGCGCTGGCGAGCCTCTCGACCGAGGGCTTACGGCTGAACGACGAGGCCGAGGACACCGTCCCAGCCGGTGCAAAGCTCGTCGCGATCAGTCACCCGCTGCCGCCGATCCGGCCGCGTCCGCCGGGCGCCGAACCGGAGCGTCCCGGCACGACCCAGATCGCCGCGCAGCCGCGTAGCACCCCGATCGCCGCCGAATACAACGCCGACCGCGCCGGCCTCGACTCGCTCTTCGCCGCCGCCTCAGCATCGGACGCGCCGGTGCGCCGGACAACGGTCGCGACCGCCAGGGCGAAGGCTGGCTCGGAAGCTCAGGCCAAAGGCTGGGTCGTCGGTGCCAGTCCGGCCGCCTCTCTCGGCTTCTCCGCCGCCGAGCCGAGCGATGTCGGCACGAGCGGTTTCAGCGGGCCTGCCATCAAGGCCCTGCCGACGACCTTCGTCCAGAACTGAGCGACCTGCCCACTACTCCTTGTCGATCGGCCAGGCCCTGAACACATCGAGCGCTTCGCAGGCTGCGGCCTGACGCGCCAGCGCGGGCCAGCGCCCCTCCTCGACGAAATCAGGGATGACGAAGCGGCAGAAGCCCCAGGCGATCGCCGCGGCGATGTCGCTAGGCTCAAGCTCCGGCCCGGCGCCGATCTCGCCACGCTCTGCAGCCTGGTCGAGCAGATCGAGTGCCGTATGGAGCTGCGCCAGGATGCGCTCCTGCCAACCCTCGTAACGCTTCTCTTCCGGCCGCTTGCGCTCGTACTCGACCGAGACCGCCTTGTCGGCGGCGACGATGCCGATGCCGGTCAGGCTGAGATCCCTGACCCGCGCCGCCTGATCGATCGGGCGCAGCGAACGGACGGCGACATCCTCGAAATGCTGGATGACCAGAGCTGAGTCAGTGATCACCGTGCCGTCGTCGGCGACCAGCGTCGGCGCCTTGATCAGCGGGTTGATCTTGCGGAATTCCGACATATGCCGGAACACCGAGACGGAACGGTGCTCGAATTCAACCTCGAGCAAGGTCGCGGTGATGGCGGCGCGCCGCACATAGGGGCTGTCGAGCATTCCAACCAGCAGCATGGCGATCTCCCGTTGTTGTGGGAGCAACACTGGCTGCTGGCAGTCGCATTGCCACGCGAATTTGCGTGAAGCCTGACTTCACGCCATTTGATGCTCGTCGGCGGGATAGTCCTCGGGGGCCAGTTCCCCGGCCGCGATCTTCGCCTGCACCGCCGCCTGGCAGGGATCCCAGGACGGAGTGCTGCCAAAGCGCTCAATCATCAGATCGATCAGTACGCGGACCTTACCGGGCACGTAAGACCCCGGCGGGCGCACGACATGGAGCGCGCTCTCGCGCATCGGATAGCGCCAGAGAATGTGCTCGAGCGTCCCGGCCCGGATCGCATCGCTGGCGATAAAGGTCGGCAGGACGGTGATGCCCAGCCCGGCCTCGGCCCAGCGCAGCAGCGTGTCGCCATTGTCGGAGCGCAAGCGGCTGGAGGGGCGCACGGAAACCCAGCGCCGGTTCATGCGGAAGCCCCAGTCGACGACGCTGTTGCCCGAATAGACCAGGCATTCGTGACGGGCGAGATCGAGCGGCGTCTCAGGGCGGCCATGCCGGGCGAAATAGTCCGGACTGCCCAGCACCGCCGCCTTAACCGGCGCGATGCGACGCGCGACCAGGCTGGAATCCTTGAGCGAGCCGATCCGGATCGCGGCGTCGAAGCGCTCGCCGATCAGGTCGACCTGGCGGTCGCTGGCCTCGACGTCGAGCTCCAGCCGGGGGTGCCGCTGCGCCAGCTCCGCCAGTACGGGCGCAAGATGACGGTAGCCGAAGGAGAGCGGCATCGACAGCCGCAGCCTCCCGGCGACGCCCTCGGATTGCTGCGCCACCGCCTCGCGCGCCTCGGCGAGTTCCGAGAGGATGCGCTCGCCGCGCGCCTTGAATTCCAGCCCGGCCTCGGTGGCGGCGACGCCGCGCGTCGTGCGGCTGAGCAGCCTTGTACCGAGATCGGCCTCCAGCCGAGAGATGCGGCGGCTGACGATCGACTTCGCCAGGCCGAGGCTATGGGCGGCACGGCCGAAGCCGCCGGCGTCGACGACGGCGACAAAGCTCCTGATATCGTCGATCTCGGACATGCAAGCGTTCCTGGATGAGCAACAGATTGATGCCCAATATGGGCATTCTGGTGCGGCAAGTGAACCGCTACCTCTCCATCATCAAATCCCGCTTTCGCAGGAAGGGCGCCTCAGGGCGCGCTCCGGGAAAAACCACCCCGTTTCATCGGCCTGCCGGCGTGACACGCGGTCACAGATGAGGAAGCCATGCTCGACAAGCTTAAAAGACGCCGCACGCAATATGCCCTCGGCAAGAATCTGCCGATCTCCGAAACGCAGGTGGATGGCCTGATCAGGGAGGCGATCCGCCTCTCCCCCTCGAGCTTTAACTCGCAAAGCTCTCGCGCCGTCATTCTCTTCGGCAAGGAGAGCGACAAGTTCTGGAACATCACCAGAGAGGCGCTTCGCGCGATCGTGCCGGCTGCCGATTTCGACGCGACAGCCAAGAAGATCGACAGCTTCGCGAACGGCGCAGGGACCGTGCTGTTTTACGAGGATCAGGAGCCGGTCAAGGCTCTCCAGGCAAACTTCCCGCTCTACGCGCACAACTTCCCGATCTGGTCCGAGCATTCGACCGGCATGGCGCAGTTGGCGGTGTGGACCACGCTTGCTGACGTCGGTATCGGCGCGAGCCTTCAGCACTACCATCCGCTCGTTGACGCGGAAGTCGCCAAGACCTGGAGCATTCCTGCGTCCTGGACTCTCCGTGCGCAGATGCCTTTCGGCTCCAATGAAGCGGCCTTTGCGGAGAAGGCCTTCATCGATGATGAGCTCCGGTTCCGCACCCACCGTTGACCGAGCCTCGGGATCAGGCGGCGGCGCGCAGGCTGAATTCAAGCTCGCCGCCTGAGCGAGCTCCTGAAAAGCAAAACGCCGCCCGGGATATCCCGGGCGGCGTTTTGCGTTCGATAGACTGAAGCTCAGGCGCTCTCGCCGACCGCCTGGAGATAGAGGTCAAGGATTGCCTCCTCCTCCTTGCGCTCGTCGAGGTCGCGCTTGCGCAGCGCGACGACCTTGCGCAGCACCTTGACGTCGTAGCCATTGGCCTTGGCCTCGGAATAGACCTCCTTGATATCGTCGGAGATCGTCTTCTTCTCTTCCTCAAGCCGCTCGATGCGCTGCACGATGCTCTTGAGCTGATCGCCTGCAACCGGATCGTCCATTCTCAAAACCCTTCTTCGGAATTCGGTCGCAGGGGTTCGCAAGGATGGGTGCGCAGGTCAAGCAAGAACGACCCTGAGTTCACATCTCTCGTGCCGCAGCGAGCGCGCCGGGCAGCAGGCGCGCCAGCCGGAAGCCCCAGGCGCGCGCCGCATGCGGCTCGCCGATCAGGTCCTGCCTGATCTCGATCAGCGCGTCGAGCAGGCCGCGCCGTGTCGCATGGCGGTCGATCGTGTCGCCGGGCAGGCCACCATTATAAGGCTCGTTGTCGCCGACGATCAGGTCGCCCTCCGCCTGCAGCGAAGCGATCAGCGACTTTGCCAGCCGGCCCTCCCGATCCCAGAGGACACCCGCTTGCCAGGGCCGCGGCACGCCTTTCCAGAACGGGGTGAAGGAGTGCAACGAGACGATCGCCGGCGGATGGCCGGCTGCGATCGCCGTCTCGGTCGCGGTATCGATCGCCGCGTCATAGGGCGCGTAATAGCGCGCAATCCGCTCGGCGATGCCAGCTTCGTCGATGCGGGCATTGCCCGGCACGATCGCGCCGTCCGAGATCCGCATCACCAGGGTCGGATCGTCGCGACCGCGATTGGGATCGATCAGCAGGCGCGAGAAATTGCTGAGCACGGCGGGTGCGCCGAGCGCCTGCGCCATGGCGCGCGTCATCTCGGCCGCGCCGATGTCGTAGGCGATGTGGCGCTCGAGCTGCTGCAGCGGCAGGCCAAGCGAGTTCAGCTCGGCCGGGATCGCGTTCGTCGCGTGGTCACAGAGCAGCAGCACGCCGCTCGCAGGATCGCCGGAGATGATTTCGACATCACCGGGTTGCCGGACCGGAGCACGGCTCTGCAAGCTCTCGTCCGCACGCATCATGACCTCGAACTACATCATCAAATCGCGGGTGACGCCCAGCCTTGCGCGACATAGAAGGGGCTGAGACGAAAGTCGATTGCCAACAGCAGATTCGCACGAGGAAGCGGCTTGGAGCAGCGGGACGACGCAATCGCGCAGCGACGCGAGACGGCGCGCAAAATCTTCGACGCTGCCGTGGCTCGTGCCCATCCGCAGAGCTGGCTCGCCGCGCATCTGCCCCCTCCCCCGCCGAATGGCCGCCTGATCCTGCTCGCCGCCGGCAAGGCCGCCGGCAGCATGACGGTACTGGCCGAGGCATACTATCTCGACACGTTGAAGCTGCCGCCCGAGCGCTTCCTCGGCCATGCCGTGGCGCGCCATGGCTATGAGGCACAAACCCGCCACATCCCGATGCTCGCGGCCGGCCACCCCGTGCCCGACGAAGGCAGCATCGCCAGCGCGACGCGAGCGCTCGAACTCGCTGCCTCGGCGACCGCCGACGATCTCGTCCTGGTGCTGCTCTCCGGCGGCGGCTCGGCCAACTGGGTCGCGCCCGCGGGCTCACTCGCCCTCGCCGAGAAGCAGGCAGTCAACAAGGCCCTGCTGCGTTCCGGCGCGCCGATCGGCGAGATGAACATCGTCCGCAAGCGGCTCTCGCGCATCAAAGGCGGACGGCTCGCGCTCGCCGCCGCTCCGGCACGGCTGCTGACGCTGGCGGTCTCCGACGTGCCCCATGACGACCCGGCCGCGATCGCTTCGGGGCCGACCGTGCCCGATCCCAGCACGATGGCCGATGCTCGCGCCATCGTCGCCCGCTACGGACTGGCGTTGCCACCCGCCGCGCAGGCCCTGCTGGCGGACGATGCCAGCGAGACGCCAAAGCCGGGCAATCCCGCTTTTGCCAACAGCGAGTATCGCATCGTCGCCCGACCGGCCGACGCCATCGCCGCCGCGGTGAAGGCAGCTGCCGAGGCCGGCTACGAACCGATCGATCTCGGCCCTGATCTCGAGGGCGAGGCGCGCGAGGTCGCGGCTGCCCAGGCAAAGCAGGCGCTCGCACTCACGGCCGCCGGACGCCGCGTCGCACTGATCTCCGGCGGCGAGCTCACCGTCACCATCGCTGGTAATGGCCGCGGCGGCCCGAACCAGGAATTCGCGCTGGCGCTGGCGATAGCGCTCGCCGGCGAGCCTGGCATCGTCGCGCTCTCCGGCGACACTGACGGCACCGATGGCGGCGGCGGCGAGGCGACCGACCCGGCCGGTGCGATCATCGACGAGACCACGCTGGTGCGCGCGCAAAGCCTCGGCCTCGATCCCGCCCAATCACTGGCCCAGAACGATTCGACCGGCTTCTTCTCGTCCCTCGGCGACCTGTTGCAGACCGGCCCGACCCTGACCAATGTCAATGATTGCCGCGTGATTCTGATCGACCCAAGAAACGATACATGAGCCGAAGTGGACGCCTCCATTCAATCCTGCTGGCAGGGGGACTGCTCCTGGCCGGCGCCAGTCCGGCGCTGGCTGACCTGCGCATGTGCAACACCACCGGTAGCCGCGTCGGCGTCGCCCTCGGCTATCGCGATGCACAGGGCTGGATCACCGAAGGCTGGTGGAATTTGGCGCCGCGCGCCTGCGAAACCCTGCTGCGTGGCACGCTCGCGGCACGCTTCTATTACGTTCACGCCGTCGACTATGACAAAGGCGGCGAGTGGACCGGAAAATCCGTCATGTGCACGCGCAACAAGGAATTCACCATCCGCGGCATCGAAGACTGCTTGGCGCGCGGCTATGAGCGCTCCGGCTTCTTCGAGGTCGACACCGGTGAGCAGAAGGGCTGGACGATCCAGCTCACCGACACGGCGGGAGCCGCACCGCGTCCATGACGGCGGTGCAGCAACCAGCTTGCTCTAATCGTTTGAATCGGCGAGGCCTGCGTTGGGCGGGCACAAAATAACTTTTCAAGGGGAAAATGACGTGATGAAGCGGGAACGGCGGATCAAGATCATCGCAACGCTGGGCCCGGCCTCGTCCACGCCGGAGATGTGCGCTGCCCTGTTCAAGGCCGGCGTCGACGTCTTCCGCATCAATATGAGCCATACCCAGCGCGAGGACCTGCCAGCCCGGATCGCGATGCTGCGTGGGCTGGAGAAGCAGTTCCGCCGCCCGGTCGGCATCCTCGCCGACCTCCAGGGGCCGAAGCTGCGCGTCGGCCAGTTCGGCGGCGATGGCGGCGTGATGCTGGAGAAGGACGCCCGCTTCGTCCTCGATTCCGATCCGGCGCCCGGAACGGCCAAGCGCGTGCACTTGCCGCATCCCGAGATCCTCACGGCGCTGGAGCCCGGCCATCACCTCATCCTCGACGACGGCAAGATCCGCCTCGTCGTCGAGAAGGCTTCGCCGAAGCAAGCGGTGACCAAGGTCGTCATCGGCGGCCGCCTCTCCTCGCGCAAGGGCGTCAGCCTGCCCGACACCACGATTCCGGTCTCGGCCATGACCGACAAGGACCGCTCGGACGCGGAAGCCGCCGCGGAGGCTGGCGTCGACTGGATCGCGCTCTCCTTCGTGCAGCGGCCGGAAGACATGGCGGACCTGCGCAAGATCGTGCAGGGCCGGGCGCTGGCACTCGCCAAGATCGAGAAGCCGCAGGCGGTGCTGCGCTTGCAGGAGATCATCGAGGCCTCCGACGCGATCATGGTCGCGCGCGGCGATCTCGGCGTTGAGATGCCGATCGAGAAGGTGCCGGGTACGCAAAAGCGCATCACCCGCATGGCCCGGCGCATGGGCAAGCCGGTCGTCGTCGCTACGCAGATGCTGGAGAGCATGATCACGGCGCCGGTCCCGACCCGCGCTGAGGTCTCCGACGTCGCGACCGCCGTCTTCGAAGGCGCCGACGCTGTCATGCTCTCGGCCGAGAGCGCCGCCGGCCAGTACCCGATCGAGGCGGTCTCGATGATGAACCGCATCGCCGAGGAGGTGGAGAGCGAATCGATCTACCGCTCGATCCTCGAATCGCAGAAGGCCGAGCCGGAGGCGACCGGCGCCGACGCCATCGCCAAGGCCGCGCACGAGATCGCCGACGCGCTCCATCTCAAGGCGATCGCTGCCTGGACCTCCTCGGGGTCGACCGCCTTCCGCATCGCCCGCGAGCGGCCGAACTCGACCGTGATCGCGCTGACGCCGAATGCCGCCACGGCGCGCAGGCTTACCCTGGTCTGGGGCGTCCATGCGGTGGTGACCAAGGATGCCAGCGACATCGACGACATGGCCTCCCGCGCCTGCAAGTTTTCGGTGCGCGAGGGTTTTGCCGCTGAGGGCGACCGGCTCATCGTCGTCGCCGGCGTTCCCTTCGGCACGCCGGGCGCAACCAACATGGTCCGCATCGCCTTCGTCACGAAGGAGCATGTCGAGCAGGCGTGAGCCGCTCGCACTTCACATGTCTCATGTCCTCATCCTGAGGAGCGCCGCAGGCGCATCTCGAAGGATGTTTCAGGAGGCTCCGGAAGCATCTGGTGCATCCTTCGAGACGGCCCTTGGGGCCTCCTCAGGATGAGGGCACTGCTTACTTGGCGGCGGAGGGAGATCAACGGCAGCCTGCCATTCCCCTCCGCACTCCCCTGCTCTACTGCTTGAGCCACCAGCCTCTGCGAGCCCGCGACGCCCATGGCCCTGACCGACATCGCAACAAGGACCTATAATCACAGCTGGCGGCTCGATCCGATCATCCGCAGCCTGCTCGACACCGATTTCTACAAGCTGCTGATGCTGCAGATGATCAGGAGTTTCCATCCGGAGGTGCAGGTCACCTTCGGCCTGATCAACCGCTCGAAGCAGATCCGCCTCGCCGATGTCATCGAGGAAGCCGAGCTGCGCGCCCAGCTCGACCATGCCCGCGAACTGCGCTTCACCAAGAAGGAACTGATCTGGCTCGCCGGCAACAGCTTCTACGGCAAGACCCAGATGTTCACGCCGGACTTCATCGCCTGGCTCGCCGAGTTCCGCCTGCCCGAATACGAGCTCCGTAAGGTCGACGGCCAGTATGAACTGACCTTCGCCGGCCCCTGGACCCACTCGATGATGTGGGAGATCCCAGCGCTCGCCATCGTCAACGAACTGCGCTCGCGCCAGGCGCTAAAGGGCTGGGACCGCTTCGCGCTCGACGTGCTCTATGCCCGCGCCAAATCGAAGCTCTGGGACAAGGTCGAGCGGCTGAAGAAGCTGCCGGATTTGCGGATCTCCGATTTCGGCACGCGCCGCCGCCATGGCCATCTCTGGCAACGCTGGTGCGTCGAGGCGCTGAAGGAAGGGCTCGGGTCGACCTTCACCGGCACCTCCAACGTCCTCCTCGCCATGGAGCACGATCTCGAGGCGATCGGCACCAATGCCCATGAACTGCCGATGGTGCTCGCCGCGCTCGCCAATGGCGACGAGGAGTTGAAGCGCGCGCCCTATCGCGTGCTCGACGAATGGCGCCAGGTTTATGGCGGCAACTTGCTGATCGTGCTGCCGGACGCCTTCGGCACCACCGCCTTCCTCGACGATGCCCCAAGCTGGCTCGCCGACTGGACGGGCTTTCGCCCCGACAGCGCCCCGCCTATCGAGGCCGGCGAGCAGATCATCGCCTGGTGGAAGTCCCAGGGCCGCGACCCCAAGACCAAGCTCCTGATCTTCTCCGACGGCATGGACATCGACTCGATCGAGGAAGCCTATCGGCATTTCCATGGCCGGGTCCGCACCGGCTTCGGCTGGGGCACCAACCTGACCAACGACTTCGTCGGCTGCTCGCCGGTCGGGACGCCCGATCTCGACCCGATCTCGCTGGTCTGCAAGGTCGTCAGCGCCAATGGCCGCCCTGCGGTCAAGCTCTCCGACAACCCCAACAAGGCGACCGGCGATCCGGCCGAGATCACGCGTTACCTGCGGGTGTTCGGTGGCGCGGATCGGAAGGCGAAGGCGGTGAGGGTGTAGGTCATAGCGGCGGAAGGATACGTCTGTTTTCGACCCATTGCAGGCGTAGCGGTTCGCCACCGCAAACCTTCTCGGACGCCCAAGGCGCTCCAACCGTCAGCGACATGACAACCTCCCGCCAGTCACGCTGCCCGGGAAAAGCAATGAGTCCCCGCGAGGTTTCGGAAAACTCTTGTTGATGCGCTTGGCGACGGTGCGCCCTGCGTTACTGGTGTGGACGCAGATCTCGAGGAACAGCCGCGCCGATCGCCGCCGCCGTCTCGACGCCGTTACGCGCGCGCGGGCCGCCGCGGATGGTGTCGATCACGGCGCGGAGTGGCGGCGCCATCTGCCGCTGGGCCGGATAGCAGAGGTAGTAGCCGGGGAAGGGGGCGGACCAGGTCTCGAGCAGCGCGACGAGGCGGCCCTCGGCGATGTGGGGCGCGATCAGCTGCTGGCTGGCGAATGCGACGCCGACCCCGTCGACCGCCGCCTGCACCCCGAAATCCTTCATATTGGAGATCAGGGGGCCGTCGATGGCAACCTCGAACCACTTGCCGTTTTCCATGAACTCCCATTTGTACGGCGTCTTCTGCCCCGGCCAGCGCCAGCCGATGCAGCGATGGGCGAGAAGGTCGCGCGGATGGGCCGGCGTCCCGTGCCGGGCGAGATAGTCGGGCGAGGCGACCGCGGTCTGGCGCAGGTCCGGGCCGAGTTTCACCGCAATGAGGTCCTTGTCGATCACCTCCCCAAGGCGGATGGCGACGTCATAGCCCTCGGCCACGATGTTCACGACGGCGTCGTCGAGGGTGACGTCGAGCACGACCTGTGGGTAGGCGTCGCTGAAATCCCGGAGGATCGGCGTCAGGTAGAGGTCCGCCGCCGCCCGGAAGCAGTGCACCCGCACGGTCCCGGCGGGATGGGCGCGGCGCTCGCGGGTCTCGCCCAGCGCCTCCGCCAGTTCCTCGACGGCGGGCTGTACCCGTTCGAACAGCCTGGCCCCCGCCTCGGTCAGGGAGACGCTGCGGGTGGTGCGGTTGAACAAGCTGACCCCGACCCGCTCCTCGAGCGCCCGGACCATCTGGCTGAGTGCCGAGGATGACACACCGAGCTTCTCCGCCGCCCGGCTGAAGTTCAGCGCACCGGCGACGGCCACGAAGGCGCGGAGCTGGTTGAAGTCTCCGGCAGACAGAAGGGAGGGATCCATGATCGCCTTCGATTGCTTAGCTCAGCTTATAAGGCTGATTAGCGCGCGTGGGTTAAACATTGCCGCCCCATACTTATACTCTGCTGGACGCTGGATTTGAAAGGAATCACCATGACGCCGCAGGACACGCCCTCGACGGGAAACATAGATGGATTGGTCGCCTTGGCGAAAACCTACTTCGACGCCGCCTACGCAATGGACGCTGACACGTTCGCGACCATCTTCGATCCCGCCGCCTTGGTCACCCGGCGCGGCGATGGCAACAGCGTGGTGGTTACCCCTGTCGCCGCCTGGCTCGATGTGGTCCGGAGCCTGACCTCGCCACAGGACGCCGGCGGCGTGCGCGCCGACCAGATCATCTCCATCGCCGTCACCCGTGACATGGCGCTGCTCAAGCTCCGCCTGCGGATCCCGCCCCGCGAGGTGACCGACCTGCTGTCGTGCTTTTGCCTCAACGGGCGCTGGCAGATCGTCCAGAAGGTGTTCGCCGCCGAGACCCTGGCCTGAAAGCTCTGCCATCGATCCCCGTCGCGCCAAGCCGGGAACGAGGGCCAGGTCCGCCGCTCAGTTGCGGCGACTCAAGGCGGTGGATGGGAATGTCAGCTCACCACCTTAGCTGCCGTTGATGGCAAGCACCCCTACCCGATCCTGAACACCTTCCCTGTCCCGGCCTCGCGATAGAGGTCGACCCGCTCGCCGTTCCAGTGATAGTCGAGATGCCGACCCTGGACGGGATTGCTCGCAAGATCGGGCCAGAACAGTCCGGCGCAGTCTCCACCCTTCCGGCGCACGCTCGGATAGACAACGCCCTCCGATTTGGCGGCGCGCAGCCTGGCTCCCAGCGCCTGGCTGGCTGCATAGTCGTCCGGCCGCAACAGCGCACTGTCCCCTGCCCGCTCGCTGCGCAGATCGTGCAGGGCGGCATCGACCGACAGCACGAGCTCCCGGAACTGCGAGGTCCAGCCCGGTGGCTCCTTCGTCCGCTCCATGAAGCGGCCATGGTGGTGGATGGTCTCGAACAGCGCCGTCTCGAAGCTTTCGGCGACATAGAGCATGCCATAGGTGCCGTCGCTGAACCGGCTCGGCCGGTCGCGGCTGATATGGGTGAAGGGCGCCATCAGCCAGCTTGCACCCTGCCCCGAGACGCGGCGGGCCGGCGGCACAAGGTCGAGATTGCCGATCGTCTCCATCAATCGCGGATTGGTCTTCATCTCGGCCTGGATCAGCAGCGGCCAGTCGGCCGGATCGGCGATGTCCTCGAACAGGTCGATCGGCGGAAAGGCACTGCGGATGATACGGACCGCACCGGGCCATTCGACCCGCGCGACCGGGTAGTCCGCGGCGCTCACCAGAGCCCGCGCTCCGCGTCGAGATAGCGGCGCACTCGCATCAGGTCGGTCAATTCGCCGCCGAGCATCACGGCGAGCGCCGACTTGCCGCTGAAGGCCTCGTTGCCCGCCTTGATCCAGGCATAGCCGCGTTGCGGCTCGCGAAATATCAGCCGCAGCGCCTTGTGAATGCCGATCAGGTTGGAAAGCCGCGCCTTGGCGTCGCGGTCAATGCGGCCGATCTCGCCCGCTTTCCAGCGCCGATAACTGCGCACCGGCTGGTCGAGCAGCACGGCAGCTTCCTCGTCGGTCAGACCCCAGAGGCGGAAGAGATTCACCGCCGCGCGGAACATCGCCGCCGCTTCGGCTTCGGTGATCACGGCTGGCGAGAACGCGTCCGGGGCAGTCGGAACCGGCGAGAGCGAGCTCATCGGGCAACCTCCATTTGGCATAATATAAGTAAAATACTGCCAAATGGCAAGACCGCATTCAAAAGCGTGTCATTCTCGGGCGCAGCGAAGCGAAGACCCGAGAATCTCAGGACGAGAAGGCATTGATTGAGAGCCTCATCAGCTTAGATGCTCGGGACAAGCCCGAGCATGACGCGCAGCCGACGCTCAAGCGTCGCGGCCGTCGACCTCGAGCTTGAGCGCCTCGACGGCCTCTTTCACCGCATCGAGCTGCGGGTAGACCACGAGCGCCCGGCGATAGGCGACCATGGCCCGCTTGTCGTCGCCTTGCTGGCGCAGGATCGTGCCCAGCCCCATCATCGCGCCATAATGGCGCGGCTCACGCTTTAGCGTCTCGGCGATGTCGAGCATCGAGCGAATCGGATCGCCCGCGACGAAAAGCGCATTGGCTCGCTGATTCCAGCCCTCGGCCCAGTCGGGCTCCAGGGTGACGACGCGGTCGAGCAGCTCGATCGCCAGCGGCAGTTCGCGCGCCTTCAGCGCCTCTTGCGCCCGGGTCATCAGCAAATCGGCCGTGTCCGAACCGGAGCGGGCCCAGCGTCGCTGGATCAGGCTGGCGATGCCTTTCGCCTCTTCCGAGGTCTTCGCCGCGGCGAGCCGCTCAAACAGGCGATCCAGCGTCGCGGCCGGGGTGCGCAGCGGTGGCGCTTCCGGCAGGTTCGGCTTGTCGTCGCGATCGGCGTTTGGCACTGCGCCATCGCGCAGCGGCGACTCCTGCGCAAATCCTGCCGGTGCGGCCACAAAGAGCAGCCCCGGAATCAGCGCAGCACGGGCAAGGCGGGCGAGCTTCATGCCAACAAAATGGGGCCGGCCGGGGCCTGCGTCAATTCACAGCCCAGCGAGATCGTTGAAGAACGAGGCCCGATACACGCCAAAAAAGCGGGCTGCACCCTGTGCAGCCCGCTCTTCGATCTCGACAAGGAAGCCTGCAGCGCGGCCAGGGGCCGCGCGAAGCCTCAGCCCTGACGCGCCTTGAAGCGCTTCTGGACCTTGTTGATGATGTAGACGCGGCCCTTGCGGCGCACGAGCTGGTTGTCGCGATGGCGCGCGCGCAGCGACTTCAGCGAATTGCGGATCTTCATGGTCCGGACTCCCGTCGGCCAGCCTTTCGGCCAAGCCGGTCAAAACGAAAGGCGCGACGCGAACCGAAACCGGCCCTCATCGAACAAACGACATGCGCGCCTGATGCGATGCCGGCTGTATAAGGATTTTGCGACGATTGGCAAGGCCCCGGAGCATATTTCCGGCGCCTTATACGGCCCGTCATGCTCCCGTCGCAATCGCATGGCCGCCCTAGTAGTGCGGTTAGCGCATGCCTAGATTGCACCCTGCGACAGACTTACCCCGGAGTTTTCTCGATGTTCAACGCCAAGTCCCTCCTCGACGCCCTCGTCAATGCGGGCAGCCAGATCGGCTCCCAGGGTGGCCAGGCCAGCGGCGGCCTTGGCGGCGTGCTCGGCAATCTCGCCCAGCAGGTCCAGCAGGCAGGTGGCCCCGGCGGCCTCACCGGCATGGCCGGCCAGATCTTCGGCCAGGCGACGCAGGGCGTACAGGACGCCGCCCGCAACACCGGCCTGCAGCAGGGCGCGACCGACATCGTCGGCCAGTTCTCCGGCGGCAAGACGCCGGAGCAATTGATCGAGCAGGCCAAGGGCATGCTTGGCGGCAACCAGCTCGCAGCCGGCGCAGTGCTCGGCGGGCTCGGCGCACTGATCTTCGGGACCTCGGCCGGCCGCTCGCTCGCCGGTTCCGCCGCCAAGGTCGGTGGCCTCGCTTTGATTGGTGGCCTCGCCTACAAGGCCTTCCAGAACTACCAGGCCGGCAAGCCCTTGCTCGGCGCCGACCAACAGGCCGTGCTGCCGCCTCCATCCGGCTCCGGCTTCGAGCCGGAAGCGGCGAGCAATGCCAGCGCCCTGGTCTTCATCCGCGCCATGATCGCCGCCTCGGCCTCCGATGGCCATATCGACGAGACCGAGCGCAACGCCATCCTCGGCGGCCTGCGCGAGGCCGGGCTCGACGCGGAAGCCAATGAATGGCTCACCAAGGAGCTGGCCAACCCGGCGAGCGTCGATGCGCTGGTCGAGGGTGCAGAGACGCCCGAACTCGCGGCGCAGATTTACACGGCGGCGCGCGTCGCCATCAATCCGGACACCCCGGCCGAGAAGGACTTCCTCGCCGGCCTCGCCGGCTCGCTCGGCCTCGATGCCGAACTGGTCGCGAATATCGACGCGGCGGCGAGTGCTGCGAAGGTCTGAGCCCTGACGCAGACCCGGAGTGCGTCGGGGGTGGATTGACCGCCCGACGCACCAAGCCGACCAATGCGTTATGCAATCACCCTCCCCGCATTGGTCGGCGCGCCTGCCGTTCTACTATGGCTGGCTCATCATCGGCGTCGCCTTCGTCACCATGGCGGTCGCCGTCAGCGCCCGCACAGCCTTCTCGCTGCTGCTGCCGCCGCTGATCGACGAGTTCGGCTGGGATCGCGGGCTCGCCTCGGGCGCCTTCTCGTTCGGCTTCCTGCTCTCGGCCGTGACCAGTACATTCGTCGGCCGCGTCATGGACAGGCATGGCCCGCGCGTCGTGATCGAGACCGGCGTGGCGATGCTGGCGGCGGGCCTGCTGATTGCGCCCGCGATCAGCACGGCCTGGCATCTTTATCTGACACTCGGCGTCATGGTCGGCTGCGGCGCCAATCTGATGGGCTTTGCGGCGCAGTCGCTCTTCCTGCCGAACTGGTTCGTGCGCCGCCGGGCCTTTGCGATCAGCATCGCGTTTTCCGGAGTCGGCGTCGGGGCGCTGCTGCTCCTGCCCTGGCTGCAATCGATCATCAGCCTTGAAGGCTGGCGCGCCGCCTGCTGGGTCATGGGCCTGATCGTGCTGTTTCTGCTCGGTCCGCTCAACCTGCTGGTTCGCCGCAGGCCGCAGGATCTGGGTCTGCTCCCGGATGGCGAAACTGGCTCGGCTCCGGCCGGTGCGGCGCGCAATGCGGCAGCGGTGGTCGACAAAGCCTGGGTCGCGGTCGAATGGACGCTGGCGCGTGCACTGCGCACGACGCGCTTCTGGTGGATCATGCTCGGCTATTTCTGCGCGCTGGTCGCCTGGTATGCCGTACAGGTCCATCAGACCAAGTACCTGATCGAGGTCGGCTTTTCCCCGCTGACCGCGGCCTGGGCGCTGGGGCTGGTCAGCGCCGTCGCCATCCCCGGCCAGATCGGTCTCGGTGCCCTGTCCGATCGCATCGGCCGCGAATGGATCTGGATGGTGGGCTGCCTGGGCTTCGCCATCTGCTATGGTGCGCTGATCGCGCTCGAGCACCAACCGTCGCCCGTGCTGCTCTATGTGATGGTGATCGCGCAGGGCTTTCTGGGGTACGCGCTGGCGTCCGTGATGGGCGCGATCGTCGTCGAGATTTTCGAGGGGCCGCATTTCGGCGCGATCTTCGGAACGGTCACAGTGGCGCTGCTCGGTGGCGGCGCGGCCGGTCCCTGGCTGGCCGGCACGATTCACGATGCCACCGGCAGCTATCGCCTGGCCTTCCTGCTGGCGATCGCCTGCTGCCTTGTCTCGGCGACGGCAATCTGGCTGGCGGCGCCACGAAAGGTGCGGCTCGTGCCGGGGCGCGTCAGGGCGCGCGTTTGACGCCCTGATCATCCTCGAACACCGGCCGGAAGAAGCTGCGCTCATAGCTGATGATGAAGCGGTGCTTGTCGTTCTCCGCAACCACGGAGAGGCACTCCGCGTCCTTGAACGAGGCCTCGCGATAGGCCTCGTACTCAGCGAAGGACGGAAAGCTGAACATGGCCAGCGCGACGTTGGACGTGCCTTCCGACGGCATGAAATAGCCGTGATGCTTGCCGCCGAATCGCTCGACCAGCCGGATCCAGGCCTTGCCATAGGCCTCGAAGGCCGGGAGCTGATAGGGATCAACGATGTAACGGAGATGGCAGGTAATCGTCATCGTCAGGCCGCTTTCGCATTCTTGAGGAACTCGCCCATCCGCCCGAGCGCCCGCTCGATATTCTCGAGCGAGTTTGCGTAGGAGAGCCGGATATAGCCTTCGCCATGGACGCCGAAATCCGGCCCGCCGATCGTGGCGACGCCGGCCTCTTCGAGCAGGGCCGAGGCCAGCTTCTTCGCCTTCCAGCCGGTCTGCGACACGTTCGGGAAAGCGTAGAAGGCGCCTTTGGGCACGATGCAGGAGACGCCCTGCAGCGCATTGAGCCCGGTGACCACGGCCTTCCGGCGCCGGTCGAACTCCGCCAACATCATTGCGACTGCGTCCTGCGGGCCGGTCAGCGCGGCCAAGCCCGCCCATTGCGCCGGGGCGTTGACGCAGGAATGCGAGTTCACTGCGAGCTTGCGGGCATTGTCGTAAAGCGGCTTCGGCCAGACCGAGAAGCCCATGCGCCAGCCGGTCATGGCATAGGTCTTCGACCAGCCATTGAGCAGGATCAGCCGGTCGCGAAGCTCGGGATAGCTTAAGAGGCAGACATGCTTTTCGCCGTCATAGAGCATCTGGTCGTAGATCTCGTCCGACATCACCGCGACATCGGGGAAGCGGGCAAGGCCGGCGACGAGCTTGTCGACCTCCGACTTCGGCGTAACGCCGCCGGTCGGGTTCGCCGGCGAGTTGACGATCAGGAGCCGCGTCTTCGGCGTGATCAGCGCGAGCGTCTCCTCCGCGGAGAAGGCAAAGCCGTTCTCCTCGCGGATCGGCACCGGGATCGGCGTCGCACCGGTGTACTCGATCATCGAGCGGTAGATCGGGAAACCGGGATCGGGATAGAGGATCTCGGCGCCGGGCTCGCCGAACATCAGGATCGCCATGAACATGGTGACCTTGCCGCCCGGCACGATCATCACCGCCTCCGGCGAGACATCGACCTGGAAGCGCTTGTGCAGGTCGGCAGCGACAGCCTCGCGCAGGGGCAGGATGCCATTCGCCGGCGTATAGCCGTGATGGCCGTCGCGCAGCGCCTTCACCGCCGCCTCGACGATGTGCTCCGGCGTCGGAAAGTCCGGCTGGCCGATGCCGAGATTGATGATGTCCTTGCCCTGGCGCTGCAATTCGGTCGCCCGGGCGAGCACGGCGAAAGCGTTCTCCTCGCCGATCCGGCCGAAGGAAGGGACCACGTGGAGCGTCATGGCGGTTTCCTCATCAGTCGCGGCCGGTCTTGAGCCGCCGCATCGTCTCAAACCTGTCTTGGCCGCAAAGCCAGCGGCCGCGCAAGTGCGGCTCTTGCGTCCCGGGCCGGACAGGGACGCATTTGGAACACTTGCAAACTGCGCCGCGGCGACCTTTGCTGGCGTAAGCGCCCACCAAGCGATTGGCACGGCGCCATAAGCTGCTGTATGCAGAATACAGCAGCTGCGGCAAGCGCCCTTGCCGATCTGCTTGCGGCCGGCATGACCTGTCGGTCAAATCGATTTAAAGACGATGCCGAAGCGGCGCGAAGGCCGCCCGGGCGCGAGAGGGAATAACGGGATGGCCAAGACGCCTAGCAAGACTCCGAACGGCAAGAAGCCGGTCCGCAGGATCAAGCCGGAGCAGCTCCGCTCCAAGGCCTGGTTCGACAACCCGGCCAATGCCGACATGACCGCGCTCTATATCGAGCGCACCATGAATTTCGGCCTGTCACGCGAGGAATTGCAGTCCGGCCGCCCGATCATCGGCATCGCCCAGACCGGCTCCGACATCGCCCCCTGCAACCGCCATCATCTCGAGCTCGCCCATCGTGTCCGCGACGGCATCCGCGAGATGGGCGGCGTGCCCTTCGAATTCCCGATCCATCCGATCCAGGAAACCTGCAAGCGGCCAACGGCCTCGCTCGACCGCAACCTGCAATATCTCAGCCTGGTCGAGATCCTCTACGGCTACCCGATCGACGGCGTCGTCCTGACGACCGGCTGCGACAAGACCACCCCGGCGCAGATCATGGCGGCAGCGACCGTCGACATCCCGGCGATCGCGCTGCCGGGCGGGCCGATGCTGAACGGCTCGTTCCGCGGCGAGCGCACCGGCTCGGGCACGATCGTCTGGAAGGCGCGCCAGATGATGGCCGCCGGCGAGATCGACTATCGCGGCTTCGTCGATCTGGTCGCGTCATCCGCGCCATCCGCGGGTCACTGCAACACCATGGGCACGGCCTCGACCATGAACGCGCTGGCCGAGGCGATGGGCATGACCCTGCCCGGCGCAGCTGCGATCCCGGCGCCTTACCGCGACCGCTACGAGATGGCCTATCTCACCGGCCGCCGCATCGTTGAGATGGTCTGGGAGAACCTGATCCCCTCGAAGATCCTGACCCGCGAAGCCTTCGAGAACACCATCGTCATCAACTCGGCGATCGGCGGCTCGACCAATGCGCCGGTCCACGTCAACGCCATCGCCAAGCATATCGGCGTCAAGCTCGACAATGAGGACTGGACCAAGATCGGCTACGACACGCCGCTGCTGGTCAACATGCAGCCGGCCGGCGAATATCTCGGCGAGGACTATTACCGCGCCGGCGGCCTGCCCGCCGTGATCGCCGAGTTGATCGCCAAGGGCAGGCTCAAGCCGGCGATCACCGCCAACGGCAAGACCCATATCGAGAACTGCGAGGGCGCTTTCACAGGCGATCGCGAGGTCATCAAGGCCTATGACGAGCCGATGAAGAAGGAGGCCGGCTTCCTCAACCTCTCCGGCAACCTGTTCGACTCCGCGATCATGAAGACCTCAGTGATCACGCCGGAATTCCGCAATCGCTATCTCGAGAACCCGAAGGATCCGATGGCCTTCGAGGGCAAGGCCGTCGTCTTCGACGGGCCCGAGGACTACCACCACCGCATCGACGATCCCGCGCTCGGGATCGACGAGCATACCGTGCTGTTCATCCGCGGCGTCGGCCCGGTCGGCTATCCCGGCGCGGCCGAGGTGGTGAACATGCGGCCGCCGGATTACCTGATCAAGAAGGGCGTCACCGCGCTCGCCTGCGTCGGCGACGGCCGCCAGTCCGGCACGTCCGGCTCGCCCTCGATCCTCAACGCCTCGCCGGAAGCGGCGACCGGCGGCGGGCTGGCACTGCTCAAGACCGGCGACAAGGTCCGCATCGACCTGAAGAAGCGCACCGCCAACATGCTGATCTCGGACGAGGAGCTGGAGAAGCGCCGTGCCGCACTCAAGGCGGCCGGCGGCTACAAGTATCCGAAGAGCCAGACGCCCTGGCAGGAGATCCAGCGCAAGATCGTCGACGAGCTCTCCGAGGGCATGGTGCTGAAGCCGGCGGTCAAGTACCAGAAGATCCACAAGAAGTTCGGCATACCGCGCGACAACCACTGAGCGGCCCCGGCCGCTATTCCAGATACCGTTCGGCGTCTTCGACATCGCCCTGGCAGCGCTCGCCGCGCTGCTGGGAGGGTTGGCCGGCAGGCAGATTGCGCTGCACCGGCGGCTTGCCCTTCCCCTTGCGGCAGCGATTGGCACCGTCGCGGGGCTTGCGACAGCGCTGCTGCTCGGCAGCTATTTCGGCTCGGTCTTCGTCGGGCTTCTCGTGCTGGCGATCTTCGTGTTCCATCTCTGACGGACCGTTTCACGTCTTTCGGCGGAGGACATGATGAACTCGCTGGCGGAGTTGATCGGCATGGATCGGCAGATGCTGACGCTCGCCGGCCTGCTGGCGGTCATCGGCGCGCTGCTCGGGGGTGCGCTCGCCCACTGGTTCCGCGGACGCGGCATGATCGCGACCGGGGCGATCATCGGCGCGATCCTGCTGCCGCTCGCGGCGATCGCCTACATGGTCCATTTCGGCATAATCGTCGTCGCCATCGTCCTGCTCGTGATCCTCGGCGGACTCGCGAACCTTCTTGGCGGCTGAAACGCATCGCACGGCGGCATTCCCGCTGCGCATCGCGGGCCGCACGCCGATGCGTGCGAACGGGGCTGACAAATCGCTCGCCGACCGACAGTATGACGCCCCTGAGCTCATTTGAAACGATTTAAAATGACTTACAGCTCGCAAGTCGACGCGTTTCGCAAACTCCATGAATCCGGCTGCTTCGTCATGCCGAACCCCTGGGACGAGGGCTCGGCGCGCTGGCTACGTGGCCAGGGCTTCAAGGCGCTAGCCTCGACCAGCGCCGGCTTCGCCTTCACGCAAGCCCGAGCCGACCAGGACGTGCCGCGCGACATGATGCTGGCCCACCTCGCCGATCTGGTGAAGGCGGTCCCCGATTTGCCGATCAACGCCGATTTCGAGAACGGCTATGCCGACACCCCCGACGGCGTCGCTGCCAACGTCAAGCTCTGCATCGCGACCGGCGTCGCCGGCCTCTCGATCGAGGACGCGACCGGGCGCGCAGGCGAGACGCTCTACCCCTTCGAACTCGCCGTCGAGCGCGTCAAGGCGGCGCGCCGCGCCGTCGACGAGACTGGCTCTGGCGTGCTGCTGACCGCCCGCGCCGAATGCTTCCTCACTGGCCATCCCGAGCCGCTGAAGGAAGCAGTCCGCCGGATCGAGGCCTTTGCCGAGGCAGGGGCCGACGTGCTCTACGCCCCCGGCCCCCGGACGGTCGGCGATATCGGAGCAATCGTCGCGGCTGCCGGCGGCAAGCCGGTCAATGCGCTGGTCTATGGCGATTTCGGCCTCAGCGTGTCCGACATCGCCGCCACCGGCGCGCGCCGCATCTCGATCGGCGGAGCCTTGGCCCGTGCCGCCTGGGCCGCTTTCATCGAGGCGACCCGCCTGATCAAGGACGAAGGCAGCTTCAAGGGCTTCGCCGGCAACGGCGCCTCGGCGCCCCTCAACCCGTTCTTCCGCGACGACCTCAAGGCGCGCTCGTGAGCGGAGAACTGCTCATCGCCCCGGAATGGCTCGGCAAGAGCGGGCTCTGGCTGATCGACAAGGGCAAGCGCAAGCCGGTCGATGCCGACGATATCGGCCTGTCAGACGAGGTCGCCGACCGGCTGGAAAGCTGGATGGACGTTTTCGACGCGATCTATGACGAGGCCGATGAGGCAGCCTCCGCTTTCGGCGACGCGGCGGAGGAAACGGCCTGGCGCGAGGAAGGCGAGGCGATCGCAGCCGCCATCGCCCATGAACTCGGTTCGGGCTGGACGGTGAGGCAGGACCTGATGGGCTGGCGCAGGACGATGAAGGCATGAGCAATCCGAGCTTGAACTGGAAGGCTCCACCCTTTCCGCCGGCCAAGGTTCTGCAGGGCCACTGGTGCCGGCTCGAGCCGGTCGATCCCGCGCGCCATCTCGATGACATCTGGGCGGCGATGGCCGGTCATGACGCCCTCTGGGACTGGATGCCGGCCAATCCGCCACAGAGCCGGGAAGCCTATGGCGAGTTGCTGGCGGGCATGGCGACCAAGGCTGGCATCGTGCCTTTCGCTGTGATCGACAAGACCGATGGCAAGGCCAAGGGCCATCTCTGGCTGATGGAGATCAGGCCCGAACAGGGTGTCTTCGAAGTCGGCTACATCACCTATTCGCCCGCTTTGCAGCGGACGCGGGTCGCGACCGAGGCGATCTATCTCTGCGGCGCTTACGGCTTTTCGCTTGGCTACCGCCGCTACGAATGGAAATGCAACAATCTGAACGAACCTTCGAAGCGGGCGGCACTGCGTTTCGGCTTCCAGTATGAGGGTCTCTTCCGTCAGCACATGGTGGTCAAGGACAGGAACCGCGACACCGCCTGGTATTCGATCCTCGACGGCGAATGGCCAAAGCGGGCAGAGGCTTTCGAACGCTGGCTGGCGCCGGAGAATTTCGATGCGCAGGGCCAGCAGAAGGCCTCCCTGGCCGGCTTCATGAAGACTGAGGGGGGCGCCTGACATGCCCCTGCGTCGCGCCTCGACGGACGACATCCCGGCGATCGTCGCGCTGACGCAGGCCGCCTATCTGCCGAACGAGGGCATCATCGGCGTGCCCTCGCTGCCGCGCATCGCCGATTATCGTCAGGTGCTGGCAGAGCATGAGGTCTGGCTCGCAGAGAGCGAGGGAGCGCTCGACGGCGTCCTCGTGCTCGAGGAGGAGCCGGCGAAGTTCACGCTCTGGAGCATCGCCGTCTCGCCTGCAGCCACCGGCAAGAAGATCGGCTCGACGCTGATGAATTTCACCGAGGAACGGGCCCGGGCGCTCGGCCACGACGCCGTTCATCTCTACACGCATGCCAAGCTCGCCGACCGCATCGGCTGGTATGAACGGCTCGGCTACCAGGTCACCCATTACGAGGATCTGCCGGATCGCCGGCTGGTCCATATGCGCAAGAATCTCCGGTAACCAGCCTTCCGATAATCGGACAGTAAGGGAAGAAACGACATGGCAGGACGTTTGAAGGGCAAGGTCGCAGTGGTGACCGCAGCCGGCCAGGGCATCGGCCGGGCGATCGCCGAAGCCTTCGTCGCCGAGGGTGCGACCGTCTGGGCGACCGACAAGGACGTTGCCCTGCTCGATGGCATTCCCAAGGCGAAGAAGCGCAAGCTCGACGTGCTCTCGACCAAGGCGGTCGAGGCCTTCGCGGAGAAGGTCGGCACCATCGACATCCTGGTCAACGCCGCCGGCTACGTCCATCACGGCACGATCCTGGAATGCGACGACAAAGCCTGGGAGTTCTCCTTCGACCTCAACGTCAAGTCGATGCACCGCACGATCAAGGCCTTCGTCCCCGGCATGCTCGCCGCCGGCAAGGGCTCGATCGTCAATATCGCCTCCGGCGCCGGCTCGGTCCGCGGCATCCCGAACCGCTATGTCTACGGCGCAACCAAGGCGGCAGTGATCGGCCTGACCAAGGCGGTCGCCGCCGACTACATCAAGAAGGGCATTCGTTCGAACGCGATCTGCCCCGGCACGATCCAGTCGCCTTCGCTCGATCACCGCATCATCGAGCTCGCCAAGGTGACCAAGACGACCGAGGCGGCGGCCCGCCAGGCCTTCGTCGATCGCCAGCCGATGGGCCGGCTCGGCACCGCCGAGGAGATCGCCTGGCTCGCGGTCTATCTCGGCTCGGACGAGGCGAGCTACACCACCGGCCAGATCCATCTCGCCGATGGCGGCTTCGCGCTTTAGACCAGCGCGGGAGGAACGCCATGCATGTCCTGATCAGCGGCGCCGCCGGCATGATCGGCTCGCGGCTCGCGGCGCGCATCGCCCGCGAGGGCGCCTGTGCCGGCAAGCCGCTCACACGGCTGACGCTCACCGATGTCTTCGAGCCACCGCGCCCGGCCGGCTTCGACGGGCCGATCGAGACCCGCACCGAGGATTCGAGTTCGGCTGCGGTCGCGGCCGAGCTCGCTTCCCTGCGGCCCGACATCATCTTCCACCTCGCCGCGATCATCTCCGGCGAGGCGGAGCGCGATTTCGACAAGGGCTACCGCATCAATCTCGACGGCATGCGCAATCTGCTGGAGGCGGTCCGGCAGGAGAGCATGAAGAACGACGCTTACGTCCCGAAACTCGTCTTCTCCTCGTCGAGCGGCATCTTCGGGGCACCCTTCCCGCCGGCGATCTCCGACGAGTTCCACGTCACGCCACTGACCAGCTACGGCGCGCAGAAGGCGATCGGCGAACTCCTGCTCGCCGACTATTCGCGCCGAGGCTTCGTCGATGGCGTCGGCATCCGCTTCCCCTCGATCGTGATCCGACCGGGCAAGCCCAACGCCTCGGCCGGCGGCTTCTTCTCCGGCATCATCCGCGAGCCCCTGCAGGGGCTGGAGGCGCTGCTGCCGGTCGGCGACGACGTCATCTTCACCCATGCCTCGCCGCGCTCGGCCGTCGGCTTCCTGCTGCACGGGGCGTCGCTCAGCCGCGAACAGCTCGGCCCGCGCATCAATCTGAGCATGCCAGGCGTCTGCGTCACCGTCGGCGAGCAGATCGAGGCGTTGCGCCGCATTGCCGGCGACAAGGCGGTGAAGCTGATCCGGCGCGCACCGGATCCGGCCGCAGCCGACATCGTCAAGGGCTGGCCGACGCGCTTCGATGCCCATCGCGCTTTGTCGCTCGGCTTCAAGGCCGAGCAGGATTTCGATGAGATCATCCGCGTCCATATCGAGGACGATCTCGGCGGCCATCTACCCAACTGAACGCAGAAGATAGATCGGACAAAAGCATGCATATCCTCGTCATCGGCGGCGCCGGCATGGTCGGCCGCAAGTTCATCGAACGGCTGGCGCGCGACGGCGGCCTCGGCGGCAAGGCGGTCGACAAGGTGACCGCGCAGGACATCTTCCCGGCTTCGGCGCCGGCGAACGCGCCCTTCGCCTTCGAGTCCCTGACCTCCGATTTGTCGCAGCCGGGCGAGGCCGAGAAGCTGATCGCTGCGCGTCCAGAACTGATCGTCCATCTCGCCGCCATCGTCTCCGGCGAGGCCGAGGCCGATTTCGACAAGGGCTACCGCATCAATCTCGATGGCACGCGCTATCTCTTCGACGCGATCCGCCTCGTCGGCGACGGCTACAAGCCGCGCGTGATCTTCACCTCCTCGATCGCCGTCTTCGGCGCGCCCTTCCACGACAAGATCGAGGACGAGTTCTTCACCACGCCGCTGACCAGCTACGGCACGCAGAAGGCGATCGGCGAGCTCCTGCTCTGCGACTATAGCCGCCGCGGTTTCTTCGATGGCGTTGGCATCCGCCTGCCGACGATCTGCGTGCGCCCGGGCGCACCGAACAAGGCCGCCTCCGGCTTCTTCTCCAACATCATCCGCGAGCCGCTAGCCGGCCAGGAGGCCGTGCTGCCGGTCTCCGACCAGGTTCGTCACTGGCACGCCTCGCCGCGCTCGGCCGTCGGCTTCCTCGTCCATGCCGCGACCATGGACACCAATGCGATCGGCCCGCGCCGGGTGCTGACCATGCCGGGCTATTCCGCCACCGTCGCCGAACAGATCGAGGCATTGCGCAAGGTCGCCGGCGAGAACGTGGTGAAGCGGATCAAGCGCGTGCCTGATCCGGTGATCGACGGCATCGTTGCCGGCTGGCCGCGCAATTTCGATGCGAAGCGGGCGCCGGCGCTGGGCTTCAAGGCGGAATCGAACTTCGAAGAGATCATCCGCGCCCATATCGACGACGAGCTCGGCGGCACATTCGTCGCGTGAGCATCGCCCCTGCGACACTAATGTCGCGCGCACGATGCAATCCCGTACGAATTGTGCATGCTGCGAGGATGCCCCTGCAAAGCGGGGGCACTGTTGGCCGCTGAGGAGGCTTTATGCGCAAACTGGTTCGCATGTCTGGGCAGGTATCTGCATTCGTCGCCCTTCTGGCGGGCGGCCTTTGGGCCGCTGCGGCAGCGGCAAATCCGGCGACCGAGGAATACGATTGTTCGCCCGGCCTTCCCAAGGGCAAGCGTGTGACCATCGATTTCAATTCCGGGCACAAGTCGATCACCGTCACCTTTCCGAACGGCAGCTCATATAACCTGCCGCGGGCTCAGTCCGCTTCGGGCGAGCGCTATGTCGGCAGCAATGTCGAAATCTTCGAGAGGGGCGCGCGGCCGCTCATTCTCAATGTCGGCGGACAGCCCCCACGCGAATGTGCCCGCGTGAAGCCGCGCTGAGCCAAGCTCGAGTCCGGGCTTGCATTCTGCAGGTCCGGGCCGGCGGGCGATCGCGCTAAGGCAGTTTCTTCAGCATCAGTGTTGCGCCGACCGCCGGGTCCTTGCGCCACTGCCCGCCCTCGAAGACCAGCTCGACCTTGTGGCCCTTGCGGGCAATCAGCTCGAGCCGGCCCGCCTCATAGCGCCAGGCGACGGGCGAAAAGATCGTCAGCCCGGTATCGGGACAGAGCCCGTCGAAGTTCACCACGAAAGCACCGGCATTGGCGGAAGGGTTGGTCGAGAGCACGAGCTTGCAGATGTCGCGGCCGACCTGCCGCATCACCGCATAGCGCCCCGGCAGGCTCGCGACGGCAGGCGCATTCGCCGGATCGACCGCAGTCGGGCGGGCGGCCGCCGTTGCCGCGAGCTCAGCCCGGCCCGGCGCCGGGCGCTGCTGGGCCCGCACATAGCCGGTCGGATCGAGCCCGTACTGCGCGCCGTCGCTGCCTTTGCCGCGGCGGCCCGGATCGGCCTTCTCGCTGAAGACGATCACAGCCTTGCCATGGCCATCGAGTAGCCTCGGTGCGCCGTCGGACACATCCCAGGCGACGACCCCGGTGAGGATCGGCAAAGCACGTCGGCAGGTCGCGGGAAACCGGATCTGGCGGCCCTGCCCGGCAGGCTCGGCGCCGAAGGTCACCGAGCACTCGCGCGAGGCGCCGAGCTTCTCGATATCCCAGGTGCCGATGAAGGGCTTGAGCGCCTCGGGCGCCTGCTCGGCGCCGCGTGGCAGCGGCGCCGTCTGTGCTCCAGCCGCCGAGACGGACAATAGCGCCAGAGCGGCGACGACTGCACCTCGCCGCATCAGGCGTATTCCTGTCGTGATCAGGCTTTTGTCCATGGTGTCTCGGCAACCGGTGTCAAAGGACCCTTGCCATCGAACCATGAAACCAGGTTGTCGACCAGAAGCTGGCCCATCTGTTCGCGCGTATGCACCGATGCCGAGCCGACATGCGGCAACAGCACGATGTGATCCATCGCGATCAGCTCGGCCGGCACGCGCGGCTCGTCCTCGAACACGTCGAGGCCGGCGGAGAGGATCGTCTTTGACTTCAGCGCCTCGATCAGCGCCTGCTCGTCGATCACCGTGCCGCGCCCGACATTGACGACGATGCCGTTCGGCCCGAGCGCCTTCAGCACCTCAGCGTTGATGATGTGATAGGTCGAGTCGCCGCCCGGCGCGACCGAGACCAGCGTGTCGACATCTTCAGCCATCTCGACGAGCGAAGGATAGTAGCGATAGGCCACATCGGCCTGGCGCGAGCGGCCATGATAGGCGATCGGCACGTCGAAGGCCTCGAGCCGATGCGCAACAGCCTTGCCGATCCGCCCGAGCCCGACGATACCGATCTTGCGCTTGCGCAGCGAAGTCGTCAGCGGATAGGCGCCCGAGAGCCACTTGCCGGCGCGCAGATAGCGGTCGACCTGCGGCAATTGCCGGACAGTCGCAAGCAGGAGGCCGATGGCAAGGTCGGCGACCTCGTCGGTCAGCACGTCTGGCGTATTGGTGACGAGGATGCTGCGCTTGCCGGCGGCAGTCGCGTCGACATTGTCGTAGCCGACGCCGAAATTCGAGACGATCTCGAGCTTCGGCAGCGCGTCGAACAGCGCGTCGTCGATGCGCACATGGGCCCCGCCACCAGCGACGCCGCGCACGCGATCCTTCACGGCAGCGAGCGCCGCCGGGCGATTCTCTTCTTTCCAGAGCTCATGCACGGTGAAGCGCGCCCTCAGCTGGTCGGCGGCATAGGCCATCAACGGCCCGGTCATGACGATCTCGATCTTGTTCTGCGCGGTCATGGTCCTGCTTTCGTAGAGAGCGTGCGTGGCTTGATTTCAAACTTTTAAAACGATTAGATCAGCATAGCCTTCAGAACCGCGCCCGGGAATTCCCCTAGCGCGCAGGCAGGGGCTGCTTGCAGAGCCGGGCATGACATCCCGGCTCGGCTGTCGATTCAGCCTGATATAGTATGATTTAATCACGCGATTTTGCTCGTATTTGCCTCGGCTCGACCAGCGAGCAGACGCAGCGTGCTGTTCAGGCTGTCGATCACCAGCCCGCTCATCCGCACCGCCGCGAGCTCGCCATCGCGCTGCACGATCGCATCCAGCACACGCTCGTGATCGACCAATGACGCCGTGAAAAAGAAGCGATCGTCGGGCGCCTTCAGGAACAACGACCATTGGATCGTCGCGCACACAGCAGGCGCGAGGCATTGCAGCGGCGGATTGCGGGTCGCGGCAAAGATCGCCTCGTGAAAGGCGAGGTCCGCATTGACCGTCCGCTCGGCATAGGGCGGATTCTCGACCATGCCGCGATAGGCCGCCTCGATCCGCTGCAGATCGGCTGGGCTGCGCCGCTGCGCTGCGAGACGGGCGGCGCTCGGCTCGACGAAAAGCCTGAGTTCGAAGAGATCGCGGATGAATTTCTCGTTCGGATCGGCTTCGAAATGCCAGGCGAGGACGTCCGGGTCGAGCAGGTTCCAGACTTCACGCGGCGCCACCCGCGTGCCGCTTTTCGGCTTGGCCTCGACCAGCCCTTTGCCGCTGAGGAATTTGACCGCCTCGCGATAGGCAGTGCGCGAGACCGAAATCTCGCCCTTCAGATCATCCTCGTTCGGCAGCAGCGCGCCGGCCGGCGATGCACCGGTGATGATCGCGACCGCAAGCCGGTGCGCGACCTGGCCGAAAAGCCGGTCGGGGTTGAGCCTCGTCGGGCGCGCATGGACCTGGAGCCGCATCGAACCTACGTTTTTCCTCCGATGATCGGCAGCGTCGGAGAGGTCGCCCCGCTGGCCGCCCGGCGCTTGACACGCCTCTTTCTATCGTATGACTTTATCCGCGAACGAGGTTGACGCAACAGGCGGCCCGCCTGGATTGCGTGGCCTCGTCTCGATCGGTCGTCAGAAACCGATGATCTGCAGCGCCGCCGACGGGGATTGTGTCAGGCACCCCGGGGCAACCTAAAGAGCGGGAGAGAAACCAAAGATGGCATCCGTCCAGATTGCCGACGTGCGCAAGGCCTATGGCTCGACGCAGGTCATTCACGGCGTCGACATCGACATCGACGATGGCGAATTCGTCATCCTCGTCGGCCCGTCGGGCTGCGGAAAATCGACCTTGCTGCGCATGATTGCCGGCCTCGAGAACATTACCGGCGGCGAAATCCGCATCGGCCCGCGCGTCGTCAACGACGTGCCGCCGAAAGAGCGCGACATCGCCATGGTCTTCCAGAACTATGCGCTCTACCCGCATATGACGGTGGCCGACAACATGGCCTTCTCGATGAAGCTGCGGAAGGCGCCCAAAGCCGAGATCGACGAGCGCGTCGGCAAGGCCGCCGGCATCCTCGGCCTCGATAAGCTGCTCGACCGCTATCCGCGCCAGCTCTCCGGCGGCCAGCGCCAGCGCGTCGCCATGGGCCGCGCCATCGTCCGCGATCCGCAGGTCTTCCTCTTCGACGAGCCGCTTTCCAACCTCGACGCCAAGCTGCGCGTGCAGATGCGCACCGAGATCAAGGAGCTGCACCAGCGCCTCAAGACCACGACGGTCTACGTCACCCACGACCAGATCGAGGCCATGACCATGGCCGACAAGATCGTCGTGATGCATGACGGCATCGTCGAGCAGATGGGCGCCCCGCTCGATCTCTACGACAACCCCACGAACCTCTTCGTCGCCGCCTTCATCGGCTCGCCCTCGATGAACCTGCTGAAGGGCACGATCCGCGCCAACGGCTTCGAGACCGAAGGCGGCGTGATCTGGCCGATCGGCAAGCATCCGGCCGATTCGAATGACCGGGCCGCCGTGTTCGGCATCCGCCCCGAGCATATCCAGCTCGATCCCTCCGGCCTGCCGGCCGAGGTCGTGGTCATCGAACCGATGGGCTCCGAGACCCAGGTTATCGTGCGCTGCGGCGGCCAGAGCCTGACCTGCATCTTCCGCGAGCGCATCACCGCCAAGCCCGGCGAGAACATCCATATCCGGCCCGATACCTCGGTCACGCATCTCTTCGACGCGGCGACGGGCAAGCGCATCTGATATATTGAGGGCCGCTGCACGGAGAATACTCCGGCGGCGGCACTGTCCCGACAAATCGCGACGAGGCTCCCATGCAGGGCCTCGCGGCCACCAGGAGGAGACAAGCAATGACGATTTCCAGACGCGATGTATTGATCGGTGGCGCGGGCCTCGCAGCCGGTGCCACCTTGCCTGTGCCGTCCATCGCCCAGACGGCCAATATCGAGAAGGGCGCGACGCTGCGCGTGCTGCGTCCGACCAAGTTCGTCGACCCCGACCAGACGATCTTCAATGAGAACACGGAAGCCTTCACAAAGGCGACCGGCGTTCAGGTCCGCGTCGATTATGCCAGCTGGGAGGATCTGCGCCCGCAGACCGCCGTGACCGCCAACACCGGCGCCGGGCCCGACATCGTCGTCGGCTGGGCCGACGATCCGCACATCTTCGCCGACAAGCTTCTCGATCTGACGCAGGTCGCCGAGGATCTCGGCAAGAAATATGGCGGCTGGTACCCGGTCGCCGAGAAATACGGCAAGAAGGACAAGACCAACACCTGGATCTCGATCCCGATGGGCGGTTCCGGCGGCCCGGCGGTCTATCGCGAATCCTGGGTCAAGGAAGCGGGCTTCGACACCTTCCCGAAGGACCATGCCGGCTTCCTCGACCTCTGCCGCAAGCTCAAGGCGAAGGGCCACCCCTCCGGCTTCGCGCTCGGCAACGCGGTCGGTGACGGCAACTCCTTCTGCAACTGGCTGGTCTGGTCGCATGGCGGCTACATGGTCGACGAGAACAACAAGGTCGCGATCAACAGCAAGGAGACGATCGAGGCGCTGAAATACGCCAAGGCGCTCTACGAGACCTTCATCCCGGGCACGCTGTCCTGGCTCGACATCAGCAACAACAAGGCGCTGACCGCCGGCGAAATCGGCCTGACCCAGAACGGTGTCTCGCTCTACTTCTCGATCAAGAACTCGAAGGACGAGAAGATCTCGGCGATCGGCAAGGACCTCAATCATGCGCCGATGCCGGTCGGCGCCGGTGTCGGGCGGCCGACCGAGACGGCGCTGGTCATCAACGCCATGGTGTTCAAGCACACCAAGTTCCCGAACGCCGCCAAGGAATATCTCCGCTTCATGATGGAGAACGACCAGTACGACAAGTGGCTGACCGGCTGCTTCGGCTACTGGACCCAGCCGCTCAAGGGCTACGCGAAAAGCAAGGTCTGGGAGAGCGATCCCAAGATCCTGGTCTATCGCGACACCTGGGAGCGGGCGCTCTGGAGCGGCTACAAGGGCGCGATCACCGAGGCTGCCGGCACGGTCAACGCCGAATACGTCATGGTCCAGATGGTCGCCTCCGTCTGCGCCGGTCAGGCGACGCCTGAGGAAGCCGCCGCCGAGGCCGAGCGCCGCGCCAAGCGCTACTACCGCACCTGATCGCCGCGACCGCGCCGCCGGAGGTCCGGCGGCGCGGCTGTTTCACGGAAAGGAGCGCCATGACGATCGCCGCGGAAGCCAGGACCGTCCACCAGATGCCGCAGAACTGGCTGGTCCGGCTGCTCGACAACAAGTCTGTCCTGATCTTCCTCTGCCTCCTGCCGGCGGCGGCTCTGCTGCTGATCTTTCTGACCTATCCGCTCGGCCTGGGCATCTGGCTCGCCTTCACCGACACGAAGATCGGACGTTCCGGCCATTTCATCGGCTTGGAGAACTTCGAATCGCTCTGGCACGACCGGGTCTTCATCACCTCGGTCTGGAACACGCTGCTCTATACCGGCGTCGCGACGGTCGGGAAGTTCGCGCTCGGCCTCTGGCTGGCGCTGCTGCTCAACAACCACCTGCCCTTCAAGTCGCTGCTGCGCGCGCTGATCCTGGTGCCCTGGATCGTGCCGACGGTGCTCTCGGCCATCGCCTTCTGGTGGATCTACGACCCGCAGTTCTCGATCATCTCCTATGTGCTGGTCGACGTGCTCGGCTGGCGCACCAGCTATATCGACTTCCTCGGCGAACCCTGGGCGGCGCGCTGGTCGCTGATCGCCGCCAACACCTGGCGCGGCATCCCCTTCGTCGCGATCAGCCTGCTCGCCGGGCTGCAGACGATCTCACCGTCGCTCTACGAGGCGGCGATGCTCGACGGCGCCAATGCCTGGCAGCGCTTCCGCCACGTCACCTTCCCGATGCTGATGCCGATTCTCGCGGTGGTGCTGACCTTCTCGGTGCTGTTCACCTTCACCGACTTCCAGCTCGTCTACGCCATCACCCGCGGCGGGCCGATCAACTCGACCCACCTGATGGCGACGCTCGCCTTCCAGCGCGGCATTCCCGGCGGCCAGCTCGGCGAGGGTGCCGCGATCGCGGTGGCGATGATCCCCTTCCTCGTGCTGGCCACCCTGTTCAGCTACTACGCGCTCGCCCGCCGCAAATGGCAGCAGGGAGAAGACAATGACTGATCACACTGCCGCGGAGCGCCCGCACCTCGTCGAGAAGGAGAATACCGGCGTCATCGACTGGTCGTCGGGCCCGCGCCGCTTCATCACGGTCTACCTGCCGCTGTCGATCTTCGTGATCGTGCTGCTCTTCCCATTCTATTGGATGGCGATCACCGCCATCAAACCAAACGCCGAGCTCTACGATTACAAGACCTACAACCCGTTCTGGGTGCAATCGCCGACGCTGGACAACATCAAGCGGCTGCTGTTCCAGACCGATTATCCGCAATGGCTGCTGACGACGATGACGGTCGCGACCGTCGCGACCGTGCTCTCGCTCTTCTCCAGCGTGCTCGCCGCCTATGCGATCCAGCGCCTCAAGTTCAAGGGCTCGCAATATGTCGGCCTGGCGATTTACCTCGCCTATCTGGTGCCGCCCTCGATCCTGTTCATCCCGATGGCGACACTGATCTTCCAGCTCGGTCTGTTCGACTCGCAATGGGCGTTGATTCTCACCTATCCAACCTTCCTGATCCCGTTCTGCACCTGGCTCCTGATCGGCTACTTCAAGTCGATCCCCTACGAGCTCGAGGAATGCGCCATGATCGATGGCGCGACCCGCCTGCAGATCCTCTGGCAGATCACCTTGCCGCTCGCCCTGCCGGGGCTGATCTCGGCCGGCATCTTTGCCTTCACCCTGTCCTGGAACGAGTTCATCTACGCGCTCGCCTTCATCCAGTCGGCCGAGAAGAAGACGGTCCCGGTCGCGGTGCTGACCCAGTTGGTCGAGGGCGACGTCTACCACTGGGGCTCGCTGATGGCCGGCGCACTGCTCGGCTCCATCCCCGTCGCCCTGCTCTATTCCTTCTTCGTCGACTACTACGTCGCCTCGCTCACCGGCGCGGTGAAGGAGTGATGTCGTAAGACGGGCGGTCTCCTGGCCGCCCTCCCCGAACCAAGGCCAGATATCCGTGACTTCCATTGCCTTCGTCGGGCTCGGCGCCATGGGCGCGCCGATGGCCGAGAATCTCGTCAAGCGCCAGTTCCGCGTCACCGGTTTCGATATGCGGGAGAGTGCCCGGGCAGCGCTCGTGGCTGCCGGTGGTCATGCTGCCGACAGCGCTGCTGCTGCAGCCCAGGGCGCAGACACACTCGTGCTCATGGTGGTCAACGCCGCTCAGGCCCGCTCCGTCCTGTTCGATGCTGGTGCGCTGACGGCGCTCGCCCCTGGCGCCAGTGTCATCCTGATGGCGACCTGTCCGCCGGGCGAGGTCGAAGCCATTGCCGAGGCGGTGACGAAGACCGGCCGTGATTTCGTCGATGCGCCGGTCTCCGGCGGTGTGAAAGGCGCGCAGGGCGGCACGCTGACCATCATGGTCGGCGCTCCGGCTGGGAGCTTCGCCAGGGTCCAGCCCGTGCTCGACGCGATGGGCGACAAGGTCTTCCATGTCGGCGAGAAGCCGGGCCAGGGCGCGACGGTGAAGACCGTCAACCAATTGCTCTGCGGCGTCCATATCGCCGTGGCGGCCGAGGCGCTCTCGCTGGCGCAGAAGGCCGGCATTGATGGCCGGGTGCTGTTCGAAATCATGGGCGGCTCGGCCGCCTCTTCCTGGATGCTCAGGGATCGCGGCCCACGCATGCTCGAAGACGAGCCGCCGGTAGCCAGCGCCGTCGATATCTTCGTCAAGGACCTCGGCATCGTCCTCGATGCCGGGCGCGCCGCCAAAGCGGCGTTGCCGCTCGCCGCGGCCGCGCACCAGATGTTCCTCGCCGCCTCGGGTCTCGGCCATGGCGGGCGCGACGACTCGCATGTGGTGCGCGCCTATCGGGCGTTGAACCGCAAGCCAGACGGCGATGCCTGAACGAGAGCATTTTCGAGCGAAGTGGGTACCGGTTCGCGTGAAGAAAATGCTTCAAAACAAAAACTTAGAGTATTTCCGCGGTTCGGAGAAACGCGGAAATACTCTAGCCTCAGCGCGACGTCTTCGGCGGCGCCGTCGTCCCGCGCACAACGAGTTCCGGCGTCAGCACGACGCGCTGCGGCGGCGCCGACGGATCGGCGATCCGGCGCAGCAGCAGCTCCGCCGATGTCCGCCCCATATCATCCTGGAAATTCTTCAGCGTCGTCAGCGCCGGATACCATTGCGACGCTTCCTGGACGTCATCGCAGCCAATGACCGAGAAGTCCGCGCCGGCCTCCAGGCCGCGATGACGCAAGCCGAGCATCGCGCCGAAGGCGGTGAGGTCGTTGAAGCAGACAGCGGCAGTCGGCGGATCAGCGGCGTCGAGCACCTTCTGGACGCCCTTCAGGCCATTCTCGCGCGTGCCATAGGCCGAATAGACGATCGTCGGATCGAGCGGCAGGCCGTGCCTGGCCAGCGTCTCGCAATAGCCGCGATAACGATTGCGGCCGGTCGAGATCAGCGGGCTCTCGCCGAGGAAGGCGATGCGGCGATGACCAAGCCCGAGCAGATGCTCGACGGCGAGCACAGTGCCGTGGCGGTCATCCGAGCCGACGAAATCGAGACCGATGCCGGGGATCTCTCGCGAAAGCTGCACCAGCGGCACTTGCGCCGCCATCAGGTGCTGCAGCGTCTCCGCCGTGGTGCCGCCAGCCGGGCAGATGATCATGCCGTCAGGCCGGTATTCCTTGAGGGTGTTGAGGACGCGGTCCTGCCGCTGCAGGTTCTCCGCATAGGTCCCGAGCAGGATCGAGCGGCCATGCGTCGTCGCCGTCTCCTCGATCGCGGCGAGCAGCTCGGCGAAGTAAGGATTGGTGATGTCGTGGAAGCCGACGCCGAGGATGTTGGTCCGGTCGGTCCGCAGCGAGGCCGCGCTGCGGTTGTAGCTGTAACCCATCTCTCGCGCGATCTGCTGTACGCGCAGGCGGGTGCTATCGGCAACGAGCGGGCTCTCGCGCAACGCGAGCGAGACGGTCGCGGTCGAAACCTCCAGCCGATCGGCGATGATCTGCAAGGTAACGCGGCCACGGCCACCGGGTTTGACACCCGCCCTCCCGGCCCCCGAGGGGTCGCGCGAGTGTCCGTCGTTCGCCATCACTCGCTTCTCCTGAAGCCTGGAAGCCGCTGCATTCAACCAGTTCTTGGCCAAATCGTTCCGCATTCCCTTGTTCCATCTCATAGATTTCGGAGAAACTGAAGATGAGCACGACTAAAGAATCGATCGGCTTCATCGGCGTTGGTTACATGGGTCAGGGCATGGCGAGCTGTATTCTCGCCAAGGGCTTCCCTCTCACAGTCATGGGCCATCGCAACCGCAAGCCCGTGGAAGAGCTCAAGGCCGCCGGCGCAACGGAAGCCGCGACCCCGCGGGAACTCGCCGGGAAGGCGAGCATCATCTTCCTCTGCGTTACCGGCTCGCCGCAGGTCGAACAGGTCATCAGCGGCCCCGATGGCATCGCCGCCGGCGCAAAGCCCGGCACGATCATCGTCGACTGCTCGACCTCCGACCCTGTCTCGACGATCGCTTTGGCGGAACGGCTCGCTGCCATGGGTCTGCATCTCTGCGACGCTCCGCTGGGCGGAACACCCGCCCAGGCGAAACTCGGTCAACTCTCGACGATGATTGGGGCCGACAGTGCGGTTTTCGAGCGCATCCGCCCGGTCTGCGAAGCCTGGGCCCAGAAGATCGTGCATCTCGGCCCCGTCGGGGACGGCCACAAGATGAAGCTGCTCAACAATTTCCTCTCCCTCGGCTATGGCGCGATCTACGCCGAGGCGCTGACCCTGGCGCAGAAGGTCGGCATCACCCCGCAGACCTTCAACAGCGTCATCTCCGGCGGGCGCATGGAGTGCGGTTTCTACCAGACCTTCATGAAGTACGTGCTCGAACGCGATCCGGATGCACACAAGTTCACGCTTTCCAACGCGCTGAAGGACGTGCGCTACCTGGAGAGCCTCGCCAACGCCGCCGGCGTCCCGAACCCGGTCGGCGGAGCGGTCAAGAACGTCTATGCGGCGGCCGTCGCGAGCGGCATGGGCGAGGACTATGTGCCGATGCTCTCCGACTTCGTCGCCGGGCAGAGCAAAGTTTCGCTCGGCTGAGCCTGGCGCTTGTGTCGTAACGGGGCACGTCCGGGCCACAACTGTGCCGAACGGGACCGCCGGTAGCCAGTTGCGGTGCAAAACCGTCATTATGGCCTCCATTCACGGATGGAGGCTTCAAGGACCGTGCCGGCCTCAATCGAGCCGAGCCGAGCCTTCGGGCACGGCCCGGACGCGCTCGCGATAGAGCAGATAGAGCCCGGAGGCGATGACGACCGCGGCACCGATGAAGGTGAAGCGGTCGGGGATCTGGCCGAAGACGAACCAGCCGAGCAGGATCATCCAGACGATCTGCGAATAGATGAACGGCGCCAGGATCGTCGCCGGCGCCCGCTGATGCGCCAGGATCAGCAGCCAATGGCCGAGCGCCCCGAAGAAGCCGGTTCCGCCCATCAGCAGCCAGCTCTGCCAGTTCTGAGGCCAGGACCAGAACAGCGGCAGCAACGGCAGCATCAGCACGACGCCGCCGATGCCGGAATAGAACATCGTCGTCTGCGGGGAATCGCTCGAGGCCAGCATCCGGGTCGACAGGCTGTAGAAGGCGTAGCAGAAGCAGCCGCAGACACTGAGCAGCGCCGCAGGGTGCAGGCCTCCCACCCCGGGCCTTGTCACCACCAGCACCCCGAGGAAGCCGACGCCGATCGCGATCAGCCGGCGCGGTCCGGCCCATTCGCCGAGCAAGGGCCCGGCGAGCAGCGCGACCAGCAGGGGCCCCGCGAACATGATCGAGACGGTCTCGGCGAGTTGCAGATATTGCAGCGCGACAAAGTTGAGCGCCGTCGAGCCGAGCAACAACAGCGAGCGGAAGCCCTGCAGCCAGGGTCGCTTGGTCCGGGTGATGCCGGGGTGGCTCCAGGGATTGAGCAGGAGCGAGACCAGGGCGACGCTGACCAGATAGCGCGCCAGCACGACCTGCATCGGATGCATCGTCCCGCCGAGCCATTTCGCGCAGGCGTCGAGCAGCGAGAAGCAGACGATCGCCCCACTCATCAACGCGATGGCGATCAGGCGTGTCCGGCGCGTATCCGGAAGCGGAGCGGGAGCGGCCGACAAGCGCGGAGTCCGTCATGCTCTGGAGGAATGACGGACTACCAATGAACCGATTTAAAGCACGAAGCCAGCCCTAGGACGCATGCGGATCATGCCGCTGGAGCCGAGGCTGATCAGGCTGCGTCCTCAGCCTCGTCCTCGCCGTCGTCGGCATCGGCGCCGGCCTTCGACAGGCCCTTCGCCGCCTTACGCAGCAGCTTGCGCAGCTGCTTGCGCTCCTTGGCGTCGAGCTTCTCGAGCAGCTCTTCCTCGACCTGGTTCCAGACCGCATCGAGCGCGACCGCGGTCTTTTGCCCATTCTCGGTCAACGCCACCTGCACCAGCCTGCCGTCGCGGCCACCGCCCTCGCGGGTGACGAGGCCCTGCAGCGAAAGCCGGCCGATCGTCTTCGAGACGGTCGGCGGCTTGACCCGCAGCAGGCTCGCCAATTCGCCCATCGTCATCGGCGCTGTCTGCAGCGATTTCAGCGCCTGCTCCTGGCCTGGAAAGAGCCCGAGCGCGTTGAGGCGCTCGCCCATCCGCGCTCTGTGCAGGCGCGCCGTCACCAGGAGGGCACGGCCGACGCTTTTTTCGAGGGACTTGGTCATGAGCCGGCCCTTGGAAAAGGTTGCGGATACTTTTCGCCGGCTGTGCAATCGCGCGCCTTCATGACAGGCTGATGACAACTGTCAGACAGGCTCTTGAATCCGTGCGATTTCCCGCTCGACCTTGGCCAGAAACGCCGCGCGGCTCTCAGGCGTCGAGCGGTTCATATCGTAATGCGCCAGATAGGAAACCCGCGCTGCCGGATGGCAAACCGCCCGCAATCCCCGCTTGATCTGCCGTCGCGGCGGATCGCCCATCAGCATCGTGCGCCAGCGCGAACCGCCATAGCTCGTCACGGTCATCAGCCGGCGAATATTCCAGAGATTGGGTCGGATCGAGCCGTCGACCAGCTTGAACGAAACACCCGGCAGGAAGACGCGGTCGAAATAGCCCTTCATGATCGCCGGATAGCCGTAGTTCCAGACCGGGAAGCACAGGAACAACGCTTCCGCCGCCTGCAAGCGCTCAACATAGCCGGCTACGGAGCTTTGGTTGCTGGCGAGATCATGGTAGCCGACGCGCTCCTCGCGGCTCAGGACCGGATCGAAGCCTTCGGCGTAGAGATCGCAATCATCGACCTCGTGCCCGGCGCGGCGCAGCGCAGAGACGAGCGTCTCGTGCACGGCCGCCCCGAAGCTCGTGGGGTCGGGGTGCGCGTAGAGGACGAGCGCGCGCATCGACGGTCTCAGGCGCCGACGCCGGCTTCGCCGAGGGCGCGGAACAGGAAGGTCTTGCCCGAGCGGTAATCGTAAGCCGGGTCTTCCCAGGCGATCATCTTGCCGGGGTTGAGCAGCCCCTGCGGATCGGCCTCGCGCTTGAAGGCGAGCTGGACCTCGTCGGTCTGCTTCATCCCGCCCTCCTCCAGCGTGTAGCGATGCGGGTTGAAGATCGGCGCGCCCATCTCCTCATGGATCGCCATGATCTCCTCCAGCCGCTCCTCGCTGGTGAAGCGCACCAGCGGCAGGCCGAAACAGGTGATCTTGCCGTCGAAGCGGACGAACTCGAGATGGCAGGTGACCTCGTCGCCGAAGCGGGCATGGATCTTGTCGACGAGATCGACCTGGTTCGGGAAGGGATAGAGCACCTGCAGATAGGTGATCGCCGGATCGACGCGGAGTGCCCGCAAGGTGGTGTGGTTCCAGCCGAGCTCGAAGGTCGGCGGCAACCCCTTCGCCTCCTCCGCCGTCAGCCTGTCGGAACGCATCAGCAGCTGCGAGCCGCCAAAGCGGCGGGCGAAAGCCAGCATCGATTCCACCGCGAAATCAGCGACCATGATCAGGACGCAATGGCTCTCGCGCGGCAGGAACTTCCTGTGGCGCAGGAAATAGTCGTGCGGCGCAGGCGCGGCGACCACGGCGAGGTTCTTCAGCGCCAGCCCGTCCTGCTCACCGAGCGCGTTGGCGAACTCGGTCGCGGCTCGTAGCTCATCGAAGCCGAGGATGACGTCGACCCAGGCATAGGCGGGGCCAAGCGGCATCTCGACCTCGGTGATGATGCCGTTGGTGCCATAGGCATGGGCGACCTTGTGCAGGTCCTCGCCCTGGAGCTCGAGGATGCGCGGCGTACCTTCCATGGTGGCGACGCGCAGAGAGATGATGTTGCCCCAGTCGCGCAGGCCGCCCCATTTGATCGAGCCGACGCCGCCGGAGCCGCCGGCGATGAAGCCGCCGACCGACGCGGTGTGATAGGTCGAGGGGTGCAGCCTGATCTCCTGGCGCGAATGGGCGCGTGTCTCCTGGTCGATCTTGGCCAGCACGGCGCCGGGCTCCGCGACATAGCGCCCAGCCTCGATGCTCTTCACCTTGTTGAAGCCGGAGAGGTCGAGCACGATCCCGCCCGAGAGTGGCATCGCCTGGCCGTAATTGCCGGTGCCGGTGCCGCGCGGCGTCACCGGTATGCCGAGCGCATGCGCCGCCGCGAGCGTCTCCAGCACCTGCGCCTCGCTTACTGGCGATACGATGATGTCGGCGACGACATGATCGAGCTGGCGCTTCAGCTTCGGCGAGTACCAGAAGAAATCGCGGCTCTTCTGCTTGACCAGCGCCGGATTGTCCTCGGTGCGGATGCCATTCAGGCGGCGCTTCAGCGCGTCGATATCGTAGCGTGCGGTCATGCGGAGCGGCTCATGAGATGATCGAGTTCGCGATAATCGGGCAAGCTGCGGTCGATGGCGCGGCCTGCGACCAATACGGTCCGGTCGGCCTGCGGCCGGGCGAAGAACTCGGTCCAGTCCCGGGCCCGCGTCAGGATCAGGTCGGCGGGGCCGCCTGGTGAAAGCCGGCCGGTTCCCGGAAGGCCCATGACCTTGGCCGGCGTCACGGCGATCGCCTTCGTCCAGTCGCGGTCGGAATGGTCGAGCTGGAGGATGCGGGTGCCCTCACGCAGCGTCTCGACGAGGTCGAGGTCGCCATAGGCGTAGAACGGGTCGCGGGTGTTGTCGGAGGCGATCACCACCGGCACGCCCGCCGCCTTGAGCTCGTGCAGCGCGGTGACGCCGCGCCACCGCGGCGTGCGCCCGCGCTGGCGATCCTGCAGATACATGTTGCACATCGGCAGCGAGACCACAGCGATCCCGGCCTCCCTGACCTTGGCAATGATGCGCGCCTCATCCTGCGGCGTCTGCAGCGAGAGCGAGCAGCAATGCCCCGTCAGGATCTTGCCCGGGAAGCGATGGCGCAGCGCCGCATCGGCGATGTGCTCGAGCGAGCGCGCCGCCGGGTCGTTGGTCTCATCGACATGGAAGTCGAGATCGAAGCCATGCTCGATCGCGGTCCGGAACAGCGTGTCGAGCGCGGCGTCGAGCTCGGGCACCATATAGGTGACGGCGCCGAGCAGCCGGTCGCCATGCGCCGTCACGGCGCGGGTTATCGCCTGCATATGCGCCGGATCGGCGACGGCATCGACACCGAACAGCGGCGACGCCTGCAGCGCGATCCGCCCGGCCCACTCGGCTTTGAGCTCGGCATAGACGGGCCAGGAGATACCGATCTGCTTGTCGAGCGAGTCGAGATGGGTGCGGATCGCCGCCGTGCCATGGGCATAGGCGCAGCGCAGGCCGAACTCCATGCGCATCCGCACGTCTTCGGCTGACCAGCTCGCCTCGCGATCAGCCGCGACCGCGCTCAACGCGCCCATGAAGCTGCCATCCGGATTGGGCCGGCGCGGCCAGATATGGCCCTTGTCGAGATGGGTGTGGACATCGACCAACCGGGGCAGAACGATGCCGCCATCGAGGTCGAGTGCCGGTACAGCATCGAGCGCGGGCGTGCCCGCCGGCAGGATCGAGGCGATGGCGCCGTCCTCGACCCTGATGTCCAACAAGGCGAGACCGTCGCGGTCGCTCGCCAGGCTGCCGGCTTCGACCAAGCAGGCAGGCGCCCTGGCATTGCGCAGCACATAGCTGCCGGAATCCGGGGTCGCCGCAAAGCCGGTGGTCACGTCGCTGTCTCCGGCTTGCCTGCTGCCATCTGAATCACGCGCCGACCATGCTGGCTCGACGCGTTGCGATCAAGCCGCGCCGACGACATCCCCACCCGCGAGACATTCAAGGCAAAGCTGCACTTGTCCGTTCTGTCGCGATGCAGCAAGAGAACGGCGCAGAGCATCAAACTGAAAACTGGAATCCACTTTTCGATCCGATGCCTCAACAAGGAGCTCGATCGCCGTTTTGCGTCCACCAGGACGATTGGCGATCAAGCAGCGCAGGACGGAGCTGGTCATGACGGCACGCATCATAGACGGCAAGGCGGCGGCGGCTGAACTGCGGGCCGAGATCGGCCGCGAGATCGCAGCGCTCAAGGCTACCGGCAAGCCCACCCCCGGTCTGCACGTCGTCCTCGTCGGCGATGATCCGGCGAGCCGGGTCTACGTCGCCTCCAAGGAAAAGCTCGCGACCGAAATCGGCATGAACTCGGTCGCCCACCGCCTGCCGGCCGAGACGACCGAAGCAGCGCTGCTCGCGAAGATCGCCGAGCTGAACGCCGATGACAGCGTCGACGGCATCCTGGTCCAGCTGCCGTTGCCGAAGCATATCGACACCGGCCGGATCATCGGCGCCATCGACCCGGCCAAGGATGTCGACGGGCTGCACCCGATCAATGCCGGCCTGCTCGCCGGCGGCAAGAACGGCCTCGTGCCCTGCACGCCGCTCGGCTGCATGTTGCTGCTGAAGCAGACGCTGCCGTCGCTCTCGGGGCTGGAAGCCGTCGTCGTCGGCCGTTCGGAACTCGTCGGGCGCCCGGTCGCGCAGTTGCTGCTGCAGGCCGACTGCACGGTGACGATCGCCCATTCACGCACGCGCGACCTCGCGGCGGTCGTGAAGCGCGCCGACATTGTCGTCGCGGCCGTCGGCCGCCCGCGGATGATCAAAGGCGACTGGATCAAGCCCGGCGCCACGGTGATCGATGTCGGCATCAACCGCATGCTCGACGGCAAGCTCGCCGGCGATGTCGACTATGCCGAAGCGGCCGAAATTGCCGGCGCGATCACGCCGGTGCCCGGCGGCGTCGGCCCGATGACCATCGCCTGCCTGCTGCGCAACACGCTGACGGCCTATCGCGCACGGCGGGGCTGACGATCAAGCGCGCCAGCGTGCGAGGAGGTCTTCGACCGCAGCGCGAAGCGGCGGAAGGTCGTCGGTAATCACGGCCCAGACGATATCGGGGTCGACGCGCCAGTACTCGTGCCGGATCAGATTGCCGATCGCACGGATATCAGCCCATGCGATCTCCGGCCGCAGCGCGAGTAGATCGTCGGGAAGGTGGCGCGCCGCCTCGGAGATGATCTCCAGCGATCGCTCGACCCCGCGCTGCACGAATAGGGCTTTGCTGAAGCTTGCGCGGTCATGACCTGCAGCAGCCTCTTCGATCAACGCGATCGCGTCGAGAATGTCTTCGAGGACGACATCGACACGTCGCACCATCAGAAGACCCTGATGGCTTCGCCTTCAATCTGCTCCCGCAGCTTGGGATGCAGCCCCTTGCGTGTTGTCAGGTCGATCTCGACACCGAGCTGCTCGGCGAGATAGCTGCGCATTCCTGCTAGATCGACCAACGAGAACTTGCGGCCGGGAGCGACGTCAATGAAGACATCGATGTCGCTACTGTTCGTCGCTTCGTTCCGCGCCGTCGAGCCAAAGAGGTAGGCCGCCTGCGCACCACGGGCGCGCAGGGCATCGGCGCGCAGCGCCAATTCGAAAGCTGCCTCGTCTCGCGTCATCGGCGGAAGCCTATCACGGCGCCGCCAATCCACGAAACGAGCAGCCCCGATCACATATGGATCTGGCGCTTGTCGACGGCGAGCGCCGCTTCCTTGACCGCTTCGGCCAGCGTCGGGTGAGCATGGCAGGTGCGGGCGAGGTCTTCCGCGGAGCCACCGAACTCCATCAGCACGGTCACCTCGGCGATCAGGTCGCCGGCATGCGGGCCGATGATATGGCAGCCTAGCACCCGGTCGGTCGCGGCATCGGCGAGGAATTTGACGAAGCCGTCAGTGTGCTTGATCGCGCGCGCCCGACCATTGGCCGTAAACGGGAACTTGCCGACCTTGTACGCGACGCCCGCCGCCTTCAGCTCCTCCTCGGTCTTGCCGATCGCGGCGACCTCGGGGGCGGTGTAGACGATGCCGGGAATGGCGTCGTAGTTCACATGGCCATGCTTGCCGGCGAGTATCTCGGCGACGGCGACGCCTTCATCCTCGGCTTTGTGCGCCAGCATCGGCCCGCGCACCACGTCGCCGATCGCGTAGATGCCCGGCACATTGGTCTGGAAATGGTCGTCGATGACGACGCGGCCACGCTCGGTCGCGACGCCGGCCTTGTCGAGGCCGAGGCCGTCCGTGTTCGGGCGCCGGCCGATCGCGACCAGCACGATGTCGGCGTTGAGCGTCTTGGCCTCGCCGCCGGCGGCCGGCTCGACGGTGACGGTGGCGCCGCCCTTCTTGGCCGTCTCGACCTTGGTGACCTTCGAGCCGAGATGGAAGGTGAAGCCCTGCTTCTGCAGCATCCGCTGGAACTGCTTGGCGATCTCGTCATCCATGCCGGGTAGGATGCGGTCGAGGAATTCGACCACCGTGACCTTGGCGCCGAGCCGGGCCCAGACCGAGCCGATCTCAAGCCCGATTACGCCGGCGCCGACCACCAGCAGCTCCTTCGGCACGGAGGAAAGCTCAAGCCCGCCGGTCGAGGTCACCACGGTCTTCTCGTCGGTGGTGACACCCGGCAGCGCCGTCGATTCCGAACCGGTGGCGATGACGATATTCTTGGTCGTGAGCTCCTGCGTCTTGCCGTCCTCGGCGGTGACGACGACCTTGCCGGCGGCCGGGATCGAGGCCGTGCCGTGGAACGCCTCGATCTTGTTCTTCTTCAGCAAGAAGGCGACGCCGTTGACGTTGGCGTCGATGGTCTCCTGCTTGTGGACCATCATCTGCTTCAGATCGAGCTTGGGCTTAGCCGTGATGATGCCGAGGCCGGGGAAGGTGTGGGAGACCTCGTCGAACATCTCGGACGCGTGCAGCAGCGCCTTTGAGGGTATGCAGCCGACGTTCAGGCAGGTGCCGCCATGGGTCTTGCGCTTCTCGACCACCGCAACCTTGAGGCCGAGCTGGGCGGCGCGGATGGCGCAGACATAGCCGCCGGGGCCGGTTCCGATGACGACGAGATCGTAGGACATGGTCTCTCTTTCGGTCAGATTTTACGATTGCTGCGCCAGCGGCGCGTTGAAGGCCCAGACATGGCCGAAGGGATCGCGCAGCCGTGCATAGCGCGCGCCCCAGAACACGTCGCTCGGCGGCATGACGACACTGGCGCCGGCAGCCTGCGCCCTGGCGACAGCGGCATCGACGTCGGCCGGTGCCGGCAGGTTGATGCTGATCGCGATGCTGGCGCCGCCATGCGAGCTCGGCGCCATCACATCGCCGCCGAACTCCGGGAACTCGTCATGCAGCATGACCTCGCCGCCGAAGAGCGCAAGGTTGGCGTGCATCACGCGCTTGCCGTCATCGGCCATGGCTTTGAAGCTGCACTGCGCGCCAAAAGCCTTCTCGTAGAAGGCGATCGCCTCTTCGCCGCCTTTGACGCAGATATGCGCCTGGATCGGTGGCGGATTGGGTCCGAAAGCCATGCTCCGTCTCCTAGGCAGATCGAACGATCACGGCGGACTGCGTGGGCAACTTCGTCACCTCATCTTACCGATGCGATGGCACAAACCGTGCGACGATCGCCGGCACGAGGGCCAGGAGCCCGATGATATCGGCGATCACGACCTTTCTGATGGCGGGGCCATAGCCGCCGACGAGGAGCGCGATCACGATGAAGCTCGCCATGCTCGCGCCAGCGACGAGCACGGCCACATCGCGCAGCCCGGGGCGGAGGGTGGCCGCCAGCAGCAGCACGCCCACAATCCCGAACAGCAGAGCGCGGTGCCGCAGCAGGATTTCGAGATCGGGATTGGCGATCTCGAAACCGTAGAGGGAGCGCAACCAGCCGGCCCCGGCCACGCCAATTGTCGGCAACAGGTTGACGATGCCGGCGATGGCGAGACCAACAGAGACGAGCTTTGCCGGGATCGCCATCAGGCAGGTCTCAGAGGTCGAGCACGAGGCGCGCCGGATCCTCCAGGCCTTCCTTGACGCGGACGAGGAAGGTAACGGCCTCCTTGCCGTCGATGATGCGGTGATCGTAGCTGACCGCCAGATACATCATCGGCCGGATCACGATCTGGCCACCGACGACCATCGGCCGCTCCTGGATCTTGTGCATGCCCAGGATCGCCGATTGCGGCGCGTTCAGGATCGGCGTCGACATCAACGAGCCGTAGACGCCGCCATTCGAGATGGTGAAGGTGCCGCCCTGCATCTCCTCGATCTTGAGGGCGCCGTCACGGGCCTTCTTGCCGAACTCGCCGATCTTCTTCTCGACGCCGGCAATGGAAAGCTCGTCGGCATCGCGCACCACCGGCACGACCAGGCCCTTGTCAGTGCCGACCGCAACGCCGATGTGGTAGTAGTTCTTGTAGACGATGTCGGTGCCGTCGATCTCGGCATTGACCGCCGGGAGCTCCTTCAGCGCCTGCACGCAGGCCTTCACGAAGAAGCCCATGAAGCCGAGCTTCACGCCGTGCTTCTTCTCGAACACGTCCTTGTACTGGTTGCGCAGCGCCATGACGTTGGTCATGTCCACCTCGTTGAAGGTGGTCAGCATGGCGGCGTTGGTCTGGGCTTCCTTGAGGCGGCGCGCGATGGTCTGGCGCAGCTTGGTCATCTTGACCCGCTCTTCGCGCGAGGCGTCATCCGGAGCCGACGGCGCCCGGACCTGAACCGGGGCGGCAGGCGCCGCAGAGACAACAGCAGGGCCGGTCGCGATCGCGGCCAGCATGTCGCCCTTGGTGACGCGGCCATCCTTGCCCGAGGCTGCAACCTTGGACGGGTCGACGCCGCTCTCGGCGGCGAGGCGCGAAACGGCCGGGCCGGAATCGGCCGCCTTGGTCGCCGGGGCGGTAGCGGCCGGAGCAGCGGCAGCCGGCTTCGGTGCTTCGGCAGCAGGCTTGGCCGAAGCGACCGCCGCCTTGCCGTCGCCGGCCGAGATCGTGCCGAGGAGCGCGCTGACGCCGACCGTCTCGCCTTCCTTGGCGACGATCTCGCCGAGCACGCCGGCCGCCGGCGCGTTGACCTCGAGCGTCACCTTGTCGGTCTCGAGCTCGACCAAAGGCTCATCCGCCTTCACCGCGTCGCCCGGCTTCTTGAACCACTTGCCGATGGTGGCCTCGGAGACGGATTCGCCGAGGGTCGGAACGCGGATTTCGGTCGCCATGTCAGGCCTCTTCTCGTGTCTTTAATCAGGCGAAGGATCAGACCGCGAAGGTCTCGTCCAGGAATGCGTTGAGCTGGGCGGTGTGCTTCGACATCAGGCCGGTGGCGGTCGCGGCCGAGGCCGGGCGGCCGACATAGCGCGGCCGCTTCGACTTCGAGCCGGCATGGCCCAGCACCCACTCCAGATAGGGCTCGACGAAGGTCCAGGAGCCCTGGTTCTTCGGCTCCTCCTGGCACCAGACGACGTCGGCGCTCTTGAAGCGCGCCAGCTCCTGCGCCAGCGACTTCAGCGGGAAGGGGTAGAGCTGCTCGACGCGCATCAGGTAGACATCGTCGATGCCGCGCTTCTCGCGCTCCTCCAGTAGGTCGAAATAGACCTTGCCCGAGCAGAGCACGACGCGGCGGATCTTCGAGTCCTTGACCAGCTTGGTGGTCGACTTGCCGCGCTCGGCATCGTCGTGCAGCACGCGATGGAAGGTCGAGCCCTCCGCCAGTTCCGACAGGTCGGAAACGCAGCGCTTGTGGCGCAGCAGCGACTTCGGCGTCATCAGGATCAGCGGCTTGCGGAAATCACGCTTCAGCTGCCGGCGCAGGATGTGGAAATAGCTCGCCGGGGTCGAGCAGTTCGCCACCTGCATATTGTCCTCGGCGCACATCTGCAGGAAGCGCTCAAGGCGGGCCGAGGAATGCTCCGGACCCTGGCCCTCATAGCCATGCGGCAGCAGGCAGACCAGGCCCGACATGCGCAGCCACTTGCGCTCGCCCGAGGAGATGAACTGGTCGAACACGACCTGCGCGCCATTGGCGAAGTCGCCGAACTGCGCCTCCCACATCGTCAGCGCGTTCGGCTCCGACAGGGTGTAGCCGTACTCGAAGCCGAGCACCGCCTCTTCCGAGAGCATCGAGTTGATGACCTCGTAGCGGGACTGACCCTCGCGGATATGGTTCAGCGAGGTATGGCGTGCCTCGGTCTCCTGCTCGATCAGCACCGAATGGCGTTGGCTGAAGGTGCCGCGCTCGCAATCCTGGCCGGAGAGGCGCACCGGATTGCCGTCGAGCAAGAGCGAGCCGAAGGCGAGCGCCTCCGCTGTCGCCCAGTCGATGCCCTGCCCGCTCTCGACCGCCTTGCGGCGGTTGTCGAGGAAGCGCTGGATCGTCTTGTGGACGTTGAAGCCCTCCGGCACCTCGGTGATCTTCTGCGTGATCTCCTTCAGCACCGCTTCCGGGACGCCGGTCGCGCCGCGGCGCGGATCGTCCTCGTCAGCGCGGATCGCCTTCATGCCGGCCCAGCGGCCGTCGAGCCAGTCGGCCTTGTTCGGCTTGAAGGCCTGGCCGGCGTCGAACTCGACCTCGAGCTTCTCCTTCCAGGCAGCACGCATCTGGTCGAGCTCGCCCGGCTGGATCACACCCTCGGCCTCGAGCTTGGTGCCGTAGAGCTCCAGCGTCGACTTGTGGCCACGGATCTTGCGGTACATCAGCGGCTGGGTGAAGCCGGGCTCGTCGCCTTCATTGTGGCCGAAGCGGCGATAGCAGAACATGTCGATCACGACCGGCTTGTGGAACTTCTGCCGGAACTCGATCGCGATCTTGGCGGCAAAGACGACCGCTTCGGGATCGTCGCCGTTCACATGGAAGACCGGGGCCTCGACCATCTTCGCCACGTCGGACGGATAGGGCGAGGAGCGCGAATAGCGCGGATAGGTGGTGAAGCCGATCTGGTTGTTGATGATGAAGTGCAGCGAGCCGCCGGTGCGGTGGCCCTTCAGCCCGGACAGGCCGAGGCATTCGGCCACCACGCCCTGGCCGGCGAAGGCGGCATCGCCATGGATCAGCAGCGGCAGCACCTTGGAGCGCTCGACGATGTCGCCGAACTGGTCCTGCTTGGCGCGGACCTTGCCGAGCACGACGGGGTCGACGATCTCGAGATGCGAGGGGTTGGCGGTCAGCGAGACGTGGACATTGTTGCCGTCGAACTCGCGGTCCGACGAGGCGCCGAGATGGTATTTGACGTCGCCAGAGCCCTCGACGTCGTCGGGGGCGAAGGAGCCACCCTTGAACTCGTGGAACAGGGCGCGGTGCGGCTTGCCCAGCACCTGCGTCAACACATTGAGGCGGCCGCGATGGGCCATGCCGAAGACGATGTCACGCACGCCGAGCGAGCCGCCGCGCTTGATGATCTGCTCCAGCGCCGGAACCAGCGACTCGCCGCCGTCGAGGCCGAAGCGCTTGGTGCCGGTGAACTTCAGGTCAAGGAACTTCTCGAAGCCTTCGGTCTCGATCAGCTTGTTCAGGATCGCCTTCTTGCCCTCGCGGGTGAAGGCGATTTCCTTGTCCGGCCCCTCGATCCGCTCCTGCAGCCAGGCCTTCTGCTCGGGGTCGGAGATGTGCATGAACTCGATGCCGATAGTCTGGCAGTAGGTCCGCTGCAGGATCGCCGTCATCTCGCGGATGGTGGCGAACTCCAGGCCGAGCACGTTGTCGATGAAGATCTTGCGGTCGAGATCGGCTTCAGAGAAGCCGAAAGCCGCCGGAGACAGCTCCTCCGGATCCTTCTGGCCCTCGATGCCGAGCGGATCGAGCTGGGCATGGAGATGGCCGCGCATGCGATAGGCGCGGATCAGCATGATCGCGCGCACCGAGTCGCGCGTCGCCTGCTGGACATCGGCAGCCGACAGGGTCGCGCCGGCAGCCTTGGCCTTGGCGCCTAGCTTCTCGCCGACCGCCTTCTCGACTGCAGCCCAGTTGCCGTCCAGCGCCGAGACCAGCTCGCCGCTGGCGGGGATCGGCCAGTTCGGCCGCTTCCAGGACGCGCCCTTGGCATTGTCGACGACCGACTGCTTGTCGTCGTTCAGACCGGCGAAGAAACCCTGCCACTCCGGATCGACCGACTTCGGATCGGCCTGATAGCGGGCGTAGAGGTCCTCGATATAGGCCGCGTTGCCGCCATAGAGGAACCCGGTCTGTGCGAGAGCCTCGTTGATGTCCTGGCGAGCCATGGTCGTCCTGCCTTCCTCATCCCGTCATCCCGGGGCCGGCGCTGCCGGAGCCCGAAATCCATAACCGCGACAGCCCCTTGCTGCCGCGACTTGCATTCATGGGTTCCAGGACGCGCCCGCGGCGCATCCTGGAATGACCCTGAACCTCAGCCCTTCAACACCTCGACCAAGGTCTTTCCGAGGCGAGCCGGCGAGGGCGAGACCCGGATGCCGGCGGCTTCCATCGCCGCGATCTTGTCTTCCGCGCCGCCCTTGCCGCCGGAGATGATCGCGCCCGCATGACCCATGCGGCGACCGGGAGGCGCCGTGCGGCCGGCGATGAAGCCGACCATCGGCTTCTTGCGGCCACGCTTGGCTTCGTCCTTGATGAACTGAGCCGCTTCCTCTTCGGCCGAACCGCCGATCTCGCCGATCATCACGATCGACGTGGTCTTCTCGTCGGCGAGGAACATCTCGAGCATGTCGATGAACTCGGTGCCCTTGACCGGGTCGCCGCCGATGCCGACGGCCGTGGTCTGGCCGAGGCCTTCGTTCGTGGTCTGGAACACCGCCTCATAGGTCAGCGTGCCGGAGCGCGAGACGATGCCGACCGAGCCTGGCTTGAAGATGTTAGCCGGCATGATGCCGATCTTCGACTCGCCAGCGGTGACGACGCCCGGGCAGTTCGGCCCGATCAGCCGCGACTTCGAGCCGGAGAGCGAGCGCTTGACCCTGACCATGTCGAGCACCGGAATGCCCTCGGTGATGCAGATGATCAGCGGAATCTCGGCGTCGATCGCCTCGCAGATCGCGTCGGCCGCACCCGGCGGCGGCACGTAGACCACCGAGGCGGTCGCCCCGGTCTTCTCACGCGCCTCGGCGACGGTGTCGAAGACCGGCAGGCCGAGATGCAGCGCTCCGCCCTTCCCCGGCGAGGTGCCGCCGACCATCAGCGTGCCATAGGCGATCGCCTGCTCCGAGTGGAAGGTGCCGTTCTTGCCGGTGAAGCCCTGGCAGATGACCTTGGTGTTCTTGTCGATCAGGATGGACATCGGTTTACCTCAAGCCTTCTTGATCGCAGCGACGATCTTCTGAGCCGCGTCGTCGAGATCATCCGCCGGGATGACGTTCAGGCCCGAGGTCCGGATGATCTCCTTGCCCTCCTCGACATTGGTGCCTTCGAGGCGCACCACCAGCGGCACTTCGAGTCCAACCGTCTTCACGGCCGCGATCACGCCGCGAGCGATGACGTCGCACTTCATGATGCCGCCGAAGATGTTGACCAGGATGCCCTTCACCTTCGGGTCGGCGGTGATGATCTTGAAGGCCGCGGTAACCTTCTCCTCGGAGGCGCCGCCGCCGACGTCGAGGAAGTTCGCCGGGCTTTCGCCGTAGAGCTGGATGATGTCGAGCGTCGCCATGGCAAGGCCGGCGCCGTTGACCATGCAGCCGATAGTGCCGTCGAGCGCGATATAAGCGAGGTCGTATTTCGACGCCTCGATCTCCTTGGCGTCCTCCTCGGTCTCGTCACGCAGCTCCATCAGCTCGGGATGGCGGTAGAGCGAGTTCGAATCGAACGAGACCTTGGCGTCGAGGCACTTGACCTGGCCCTGCGTCGTCACGATCAGCGGGTTGATCTCGAGCATCGCCATGTCCTTGCCGACGAAGGCGGCATAGACTTGGCCAAGCACTGTTGCGGCCTGCTTGGCCTGCTCACCGCCGAGGCCGAGCGCCTTGGCGACGGTGCGGCCGTGGTGCGGCATGATGCCGGTAGCCGGATCGACGGAGAAGGTCAGGATCTTCTCCGGCGTGTCATGGGCCACCTTCTCGATGTCCATGCCGCCCTCGGTCGAAACCACGAAGGCGACGCGCGAGGTCTCACGGTCGACCAGCGCCGAGAGGTAGAACTCCTTGGCGATGTCCGAACCGTCCTCGATGTAGAGGCGGTTGACCTGCTTGCCGGCCGGGCCGGTCTGCGCCGTCACCAGCGTGTTGCCGAGCATCTCCTTGGCGTGGCTTTCGACCTCATCGATCGACTTGGCCAGCCGCACGCCGCCCTTGGCATCGGCCGGCAGTTCCTTGAACTTGCCCTTGCCGCGGCCGCCGGCATGGATCTGGCTCTTCACCACATAGAGCGGTCCGGGCAGCTTCTTGGCCGCCTCGACGGCCTCCGCCACCGATAGCGCCGGGAAGCCGGCGGAGACGGGGGCGCCGTACTCCTTGAGAACCGCCTTGCCCTGATATTCGTGGATGTTCATGCCTGATGTCCTGTGCCGGAAAAGGGAGAGGCGGCGGCGTGACGGCTGGCTGCGTCGCAGCCACGCGGCATCACGCCACCGATCTGTCTCACGCCAATGACGCGTCGACCGTCTTGCAGGCGTCGATCAAGCTCTGGACCGAGGCGACCGACTTAGCGAGCATCTCCTTCTCGGCGCCATTGAGGCGGATCTTGACGACGCGCTCGATGCCCTTGGCGCCGATCACGACCGGCACGCCGACGAACATGTCCTTGACGCCGTACTGGCCCCTGAGCGCCGCAGCCGCCGGCAGCACGCGCTTCTGGTCCTTGAGATAGCTCTCGGCCATCGCGATCGCGGAGGCCGCCGGGGCGTAGAAGGCCGAGCCGGTCTTGAGCAGGTTGACGATCTCGCCGCCGCCCTTGCGGGTCCGCTCGACGATGGCGTCGAGGCGCTCCTGCGTCGTCCACTTCATCTTGACGAGGTCGGGCAGCGGGATACCGGCGACGCCGGAATAGCGGACCAGCGGCACCATGTCGTCGCCATGGCCGCCGAGCACGAAGGCCGAGACGTCCTTGACCGAGACCTTGAACTCGTCGGCGAGGAAGTGGCGGAAGCGGGCGGAGTCGAGCACGCCGGCCATGCCGCAGATCATGTTGGGCTTCAGGCCCGAGAACTTCTGCAGCGCCCAGACCATCGCGTCGAGCGGATTGGTGATGCAGATCACGAAGGCCTTGGGAGCGTAGGTCTTGATGCCCTCACCGACCGACTTCATCACCTTGAGGTTGATGCCGATCAGGTCGTCGCGGCTCATGCCGGGCTTGCGCGGCACGCCAGCGGTGACGATCACCACATCGGCGCCCTTGATGTCCTCATAGGACTGCGTGCCCTTGTAGCCAGCGTCGAAGCCGTCGACCGGGGCGGACTCGGCGATGTCGAGGCCTTTGCCTTGAGGGATGCCCTCGGCGATGTCGAACAGGACGACGTCGCCCAGTTCCTTGAGACCGGCGAGGTGAGCGAGCGTGCCGCCGATCTGTCCGGCGCCGATGAGGGCGATCTTCTTGCGGGCCATTGCCGAATCCTTGTTGTTGGATGCGAGAGCAGTTGAAGCCAAAAAGCCGACGGTTCTTTGACGCAAGCCGCCGCCGGGCTCAACCCTGTGCGAGATCGGACATTGGAACTGCCCCAAATCGCGAATTCGGCATCATAATCACGGAAAATCCAGAAAAACCAAGCCGTTAGAAGCTAACCGCCAAAATCGGATCGTCAACCTGCATCGCAAACAGGCAGTTACATTTTACAAAATCTGTCATTTTCTTAGATGACACCCGTCGCGAGCGTCCGCAGCGCCACCCTGATCAGCGTCGCAAGCCTGGCATCGACCGATGCCTGCGGCACATCCGCCTCGAGTTCCAGCGCCGCAGGATGGATGAAACGGTGTGTGGCGTCGATCACGAAGGCAATAGCGCGGTCGCGGTCGCGCGGCTCGAAGGCTCCGGTCGCGATGCCATCGTCGATCACGCGCTCGAACAGGGCGCGCACCCGGGTGCGGTTGCGCCGGCTGATCGCGTGGCGCTTCGCCACCGCCTGCGACAATGCCGCGAACAGATGCGGCTCCTCATGCAGCAGGTCGCGATTCGCCTTGGCGAGCGCCAGGATCAAGCGTTCGAGCTTGTCCTCGGCCGGGTCGGGCCCGTCGGCAATGTCGGCGAGCGAGCGCTCGGTCGCCTTCAGCCAGACATCGACCACCGCATCGATCAGCGCCGTGCGCGAGGGGAAGTAGCGGTAGACATTGGCATGCGTCATGCCGGCCTCTTCCGCCACCGCGACGACGGTGAAACGGCGCAGGCCGTGCTGGCGCAGGTGCTCGCCGGCGACCGAGAGGATACGCATCTCGCTCGGCTCGCGCTGCGTGGCCACGGTCAGGTCTCCACCAACCCGGTCGTATCGCCGCTCGCAGCCGAATCGGCCCGTCCATGCGGCAAAGCGAGATATTCTTCCGAGCGCATTTCGATCAGGCGCGACACCGTCCGGTCGAACTCGAAGGCCTCGCGGCCGGACTGCGCGACATAGAGGCCGGTCGGCTCCGCTGCGGCCGAGGCGACGAGTTTCACATGGCCCTCGTAGAGCGTGTCGATCAGGATGATGAAGCGCTTGGCCTCATTGCGCCGTTCGATGTCCATGATCGGGATCCCGTCGAGGATCAGCGTATGGAAGCGCTGGGCGAGCGCAAGGTAGTCCGAGGCGCCATAGGCCTGGGCGCAGAGATCGGCAAAGCTCGCCCGCGCAACCGCGCCCGCCGCCTGCGGCAGCTTCAGGTCGTGCCCCTTGATCGAGATCGTCACCGGCGCGCCCTGCGCCACGCCGGTGAGCTGGCTGAAGGCCTTGTCGAGCGCGGCCCGCGCCTTGTCGTCGGCGGGCACGTGATAGGTCGGAGCGCCACCGAGCTTCTCCAGCCGGAAATCGGTACGCGCCTCCAGCTTGATGACGTCGACCTTGCTGGCGAGCAATTCAATGAAGGGCAGGAAGAGTGCGCGATTGAGTCCCCCTTCATAGAGGCGTGAGGGCTCGACGTTCGAGGTCGCGACTACGATCACGCCGGCAGCGAACAGCGCCGTGAATAGCCGCCCCAGGATCATCGCATCGGCGATGTCGGTGACGGTGAACTCGTCGAAGCAGAGCAGGCTCGCCTCTTCCGCCAGCTCGGCCGCCACCGGGCCGATCGGATCGGGGTCCTTGACCGCCCCGGCCTTGAGCGCCTGGCGATAGGCGTGGATGCGCTCGTGCACATCGGCCATGAACGCGTGGAAGTGCACTCGGCGGCGTGCCGCGACCGGGACCGTCTCGTAGAACAGGTCCATCAGCATGGTCTTGCCGCGGCCGACCGAGCCCCAGATGTAGAGGCCCTTGACCCCGTCCAATGCCGGCTGCTTGCGGCCGAACAGCCAGCCGAGCGCGCTGCTCTTCTTCGCCAGCTTGCGGCTGGCAAGCGTCTCGGACAGCGCCTGCAACCGCCTGACGACGGCGATCTGCGCCGGATCGCGCTCGATCGCGCCCGAGGCGACCAGGGCGTCATAACGTTCGGGAAGCGTAGCGGACATGGCCTTGAGGCAGGATGAGACGTCGCCTCCCGGGTTACGGCAGGGCGGGCTGGCCCGCAACCCTCGGCGAGGCAGGAAGTCTATGCGGCCTGGCGCGGACGCAACCAGCCGGCGCGCAGATGACGGGCGAGCTCGCGCGCTGCCTCAGAAGGCTGCGAGCGCGATAGATGCAGCGTGATCGCGAAGGGCGGCAGCTCGGGCAATCCTTCGCCGACCCCGAGAATGTCGAGATCGGGCGGAACCGTGCAGGCGAGCCAGGCGGTAACGGCAAGGTCGGTCCTGACTGTCGCCGTGGTCGCATCGATATTGCCGTTCTCGAACACGCTGCGCCAGCCGCGCCCTTGCGCGTCGAGCGCTTCGGTCACCGCTGGCCGAAAGGCGCAGCTATCGGCGACCAGCGACAGCGGCAAAGGCTGCTTCAGATGGGCATTGCCGGCCCTGGCGCCGACCCAGACCAATCGTTCGATGCCGAGGCATTCCCCGCCCGCGGTGGCGAGCGGCTCCTCGACCAGGGCAAGATCGACCTCGCCCTTGCCGAGCGCCTCCAGCAATTGCGGCGAGGAGGCGCAGACCAGCGAAATCTCGACCAGCGGGCTCGCTTCGGCAAAGCCCTTCAGAATCGGAGCGAGGGAGGTGCCGACGAGATCATAGGGAACGCCGAGCCGCACCTTGCCACCGAAACTGGTGGTCATCTCGGACCAGATCTCGTCGTTGAGCCCAATGAGCCGGCGCGCCTTGGCGAGCAGGCGCTCGCCAGCGGCCGTCAGCTTCAACCCGCGCCGCTCACGCAGGAACAGGACCTGCCCGAGGCGTCGCTCCAACCGCATGATCTGCTGGCTGACGGCGCTTTGCGTCAGATGCAGCGCATTGCCTGCGACCGTCATGCTGCCATGGTCGGCGACGGCGACGAAGGCCCGGATCAGCTCGAGGTCGAGATTGCGCATGGCCAGCATTATGAGCCGTAATGCCAGGTCGCTTCAATATTCGTTTTCATGATCCAATTGGGAGACTTAAATCCCGTGGCTCCGCCTGGAGCTACCCATGTCGCCGGAATCGATCCTGCCCCTCATCGCCTTCGCCGCGGTCTCGACGGTGACGCCGGGCGCCACCACCACGCTCGCAACTGCCTCCGGCGCGCATTTCGGCTTTCGCCGCTCCCTGCCCTTCATGATCGGCGTCGCCATCGGCCTCGCAGCGATGGCGATCGCCGCTGCCGCCGGGCTCGCCGGTCTGCTGCTGGCGATGCCCTCCCTCGAATTCGCGATGAAGCTCGCCGGTTCGGTCTATCTGCTCTGGCTCGCCGTCAAGATCGCCCGCAGCGGCCCGCCGCATCTGGATCGCGGCATCGCACGACCGACGAGCTTTCTCGGCGCGCTCTGGATCCAGCTGCAGAATCCCAAGGGCTGGGCGATGACGCTCGGCGCCGCCGCGTCTTTTGCCGGGCTCGCCCGCAGCGCAGCCGAACTCGCAGCCCTGCTCGGTACCGTCTTCGGCATCCTCGCGCTTTTGTCGTTGATGCTCTGGTGTGTCGCCGGCCTGCTGCTGGCGCGGCTGCTGCGGCACGCCTGGCAGTGGCGCGTCCTGAACGTCGCGCTCGCACTGGCATTGGCCGCGTCGATCGCCACGATGTGGCGTTAGCGCACGGCCTTGACCATTTCCGCCGTTTTTACAGTCATTTAGCCGTAAATTGCCGCAATCACGCCTCTTGTATTCCCTGATCGGAGGCTCATCTTCGTCTCCGAGTTAGGGAAGATTCGCCTCCTTGGGCAGCGCATTTGCGCTTTCACAGGAGTTGCAATTGAATCGTTCGATCAAAGCTGGCGCCAAGGCCAGACACGGCGAGGTCAGGCGTCTCTGGCCTGCCGAGCGTGATCTCTTCACTGCCCATCTCCTTCGCCTCGACGCCGCAACGCGGCGCGAGCGCTTCGGGACGGCGGTCACAGATGAGTTTCTGCGTGCTTACGCCGAGACCACCTTCGGCGTCGGCGGGCTTGTCTATGCCTATATCGAGGCGGGCGAGGTCCGTGGCGCCGCCGAATTGCGCGGACTCGAGGAGATCGTCATCCAGACCGGCGAAGCCGCCTTCAGCGTCGAGCGCGACTGGCGCCGGCGCGGCATCGGCGAGGCACTGTTCGGCCGCCTGATCACCGCATCGCGCAATCGCAACATCCGCACGCTCTACATGACCTGCCTGCCGGAGAATGCCGCGATGCGGAACCTCGCTCGCAAGTTCGAAGCCGAGATGGTCGGCGGCTACAACGACATCGAGGGCCGGATCGCCACCGGCGCGGCGACGCCGTTCACGCTGCTCGACGAGGCGATGGACAACGCCCGCAGCTTCGCGACCCTGTCGCTCTCGCTGCAGCGCAAGTTCTGGCCGCAGACCCTGTTCGGCCGGACAGCCTCGCGGCACTGACCGAAAACGGGCGCCGCGTTCAGCGGTTGAGCGAGAGCGCGGCGCCCGATTTCGTGATCGCTCCATTCATCGCGCCGGCACTGCCGACGCGCAGACGGGCGACCACCGTGCCGCCGCGCTGGTAGAGATAGACCTCGCCGTCGCGATAATCCCAGGCGTTGACCTGCTGCAGATCGCGATTGCTGCAGCCCGTGGTGCTAGCACGGTAAATTTCGAGCGAAGACGTGCTCGACAGCTGCATCTTGCAGGAGCCGCCGGTCGCCTCCTGCGCCGTCCAGCTGCCGACGACACTATTCGCCGAGGAGACCGTACCGGCGCGAGTCGAGGCGCCACTTTGTGCTCCACCCGGATTGGCGTTGGCGATCTGGTTGCTCGGCGGGGCCGGATCGAGCGGACGCTGCGTTGGCGGCTGCTGGCCCGGCTGCGCCGCCTGCGGATCGAAGAACGGATCGTTCTGGGGCGGCATGCCGCCCGGCCCCGGCGCGGGACCACCGGCCGGATAACCGCCCGATTGTGGCGGTGCGCTCGGGTAGCCCCCCGGCGGCGGCAGCGGCTCGGACGTGATCGGGGCCGACTGGATCGGCGGCGCCGACTGAATGGGCTCGCCATAAACCGGCGCGCGGGCGACGGCTTGGCCCGAACCCGAGCCGTATCCGCCGAAGCGCTGCGACCCGGCGCAGGCGGTCAGCAGCACGAGAGGCAGCAGGCTCGCGGCCCGCAGCAGCGCAGAAATCCTCAAGCTCATCCCCGTCATTTCGATAGCCCGGCCATCCGGAGCACTGTGAAACCTGGCGCCTGAACGTGACATGAGCGCGTTCAAGGCTGCAAAAAGGGCGCCGGTCAAGTCTCAACATGGTTTTGCAGCTTGCAGCCGGCATGGCAGAACGATGCTCCCGCCATCCGGACCGACCGATGAAGCCGCTCAATCCCGCTACGATCCGCGCCCCTTTTGCTCGCTACAGCCATGGCGCCGAGCTTCCGGCCGGCCAGCGGCTGGTCTTCTGCTCTGGTCAGCTCGGCATCGCCGCTGACGGCACGATTCCCGAGGGCGCGAGAGAGCAGGCCGATCTCTGCTTCGCCAACATCGCCGCGATCCTGGACGAAGCGGGGATGACGCTGAAGGACGTCGTCCGCGTCAATGCCTATGTCACCGACCGCGCCCATATGAAGGGCTATATGGAATCGCGCGATGCCCATGTCGGCACCCCGCCGCCGGCCTCGACCCTGATGATCGTCTCCGGCTTCACCCTGCCGGAGTTCAAGGTCGAGATCGAAGTCGTCGCTGCGGCGCCGGAGAAGCGCCGGAAGGCGGCGCGCAGCACGAGCGCGCCGCAGTTCTGAAGTCCGCGGCCTCAGCCCGCGTCGGGCGCCCGCCAGGGATAGCTCCAGGTCTCGGTCAGGGTCTTGCTGCCGCTCTTCAGGAAGGCGCGCATCTCGGCGAGCTGGCCCGGCTCGACCACGATGTCGATGAAGGCGCGGAAGCCGTCCGTCTTCGGATTCGGCACTAGGAAGGCCCGGTTGATCCGGCCATAGGCGATCGAAGGCACGATCTCGACCTTTTCAGGCTGCTTCAGATAGTAGCCGAGATCGCCGCCGGAGAAATCGACGATGAAACGGCGGGCGTTCTCCGTCACCGGTTCGCCCGAGCCGAGCGCCTTGGGCTTGGCCTGATAGGTGTTGATCGCCCGCCCGCCAGGATGCAGGTCGTTGGAATCGACCATGGCCGTCAGCTTGTAGCCGAAACGGAATTCGCGGCCGGGCTCGAGCGGCGTCTTCGGTGCCCAGAGCGCGACGATATTGTCGTTGGTCTCGTCGGTGGTCGGCAATTCGATCAGCTCGACCACGCCCTCCCCCCAATCGCCCTGCGGCTCGATCCAGTAGGAAGGTCGCAATTCATAGGCGAGGTCGAGGTCCTGATAGTGCTCGAAGGCGCGGTCGCGCTGCATCAGGCCGAAGCCGCGGATATTGCGCTCGACAAAGGAGGAGGCCGCCGCGACGCGGGCATTGCGCAGCGGCCGCCAGATCCACTCACCGGTGCCGGAATGGATCAGCAGCCCGTCGGAATCGTGCAGTTCGGTGCGGAAATCATCGTGGAAGCGGCGATCATTCTCGCCGGTGAAGAACATCGAGGTCAGGGGCGCCAGCCCAAGCTTGTCGATCGGCTTGCGCGGGAACAACGCCGCGCCGACATCGACCACGCTGTCGCCGTCCGGATAGACATGAAAGCGATAGGCGCCCGCGACCGAAGGTGAATCGAGCAGCGCATAGACCGTGACGCGCTCGGCGTCGGCCGTCGGCGTCTCGACCCAGAACTCGCGGAAGATCGGAAACTCCTCGCCCCCCGGCACTCCCGCGCCGATTGCTAGGCCGCGCGCCGAGAGGCCGTAGCGCTGCCCACGCCCGAGCACGCGGAAATAGCTCGCCCCGATGAAGGAGATCAGCTCGTCGAAAACGCGCGGGTCATTGAGCGGGTAATGCAGGCGGAAACCGGCAAAGCCGAGATTGACCGGCAGCGGCTTGTCGAACTTGGTCCGCCCGTAGTCGAAGAGATTGGCGGCGTAGGGCACCGGCATCGGCACGCCGTCGCGGATCACGTTCACCGTCACCGGCCGCGTGAACAGGAAGCCGGGATGGAACATCTGCATGCGGAAACCGGAATTCGACTGGGCGAGCAGGGCCCGCTCCGGCCGAAAGCGGATTTCGCGCCAGGCATCGAAATCGAGCCGCGTCAGCACCTCCGGCAGCGCCGGCCCGGCCTCATAGGGCACAGCGGCGATCTCGCGGGCCCGGCGCGCCACCTCCTCGAACCCGAAACGCGGCTGCGGCGGGGCCTGATCCGGCTGCTGCGCCAGCAAAGCCTGCGGCGCGGCGGTGGCGCACAATGCCGCGCTCAGCCCGGCCAGAACCCGGCGGCGATCGGTAACCGTCATGATCGAAGCTTGCCCCATCGATATAGGCGCGCGAAGGCGCGCTGCGCCAACGACTTAGGCGATGAAATGGGGCCGGTCTAGGGCGCAGTCGCGGTCCGCATGGGCCAGCGTTAAGGGGGCGTTGGAGCAGCGTCCGGCCGCTATCGTCCCGTCCTGTAAAAAATCCGGTCCCGGCCGTCAGAAAAAACTTGAAGCCGGGGTCCCCTATCCGTATATGCAGCTCACCCAATTCGCACGTGCCTGTGGCCGCGTGTCAGTCGGTGGGCATCCGGACAAGAGGCCGGACAGCCGCCAGGGATGGGAAACGGATGGAGGGGGATGGATATCCCCTCAAATCACGCTCCCGGCTCTCGCAAGAGGGCCGCTCCCGAACAGCGACTGGCAGCCGGAGGCGAAACCGGCGAACCCCGAATCTCCACGGGGGACGTAGCTTAAAGCAACGACGGAGCGGGCTTTTTTGGTCTCGTTGGTCCTCCAAAGGCCAACACCGAAGAGGCTTGTCCTTCATTGCCGGGCGTGCGGGGTTAATCTCCCAATCGACGGTGTTTCGGGTCCGGACGTCTCGTCCGCAGTCCTAAGGCGTCTCCACAGCGCCTCGGGTCGCGGTCGTTTCAACCGGCTACACGTCGTATCGGCGCCGCTTGCGCCGAAGAGGAGCAGCGTCTCATGACCGAGCGCATCCGTGAATTTCTGCGTGACCGCCGCGAGGATGGTCCCTGCGTCGTGATCGACCTCGACGTCGTGCGCGAGAATTATGTCGCCTTCTCCCGGGCGCTGCCGGACACCCGCGTCTTCTACGCGGTCAAGGCGAACCCGGCGCCGGAAGTGCTGCGCCTGCTGGCCAAGCTCGGCTCCTGCTTCGATTGCGCCTCGGTCGTCGAGATCGAGCTCGCACTCGCGGCCGGTGCGACGGCCGACCGCATCTCCTTCGGCAACACCATTAAGAAGGAGCGCGACGTCGCTCGCGCCATGGAGCTCGGCGTGCGCCTCTTCGCCGTCGACTGCACGGCCGAAGTCGACAAGATCGCCCGTGCCGCCAAGCTCACCGGCGCGCAGGATGCCCGCATCTTCTGCCGCATCCTCTGCGACGGCGCCGGCGCCGACTGGCCGCTCTCGCGCAAGTTCGGCTGCGTGCCCGAAATGGCTGCGGACGTGCTTGAGCATGGCCATCGCCTCGGCCTCCAGGCCTATGGCATCTCGTTCCATGTCGGCTCGCAGCAGGCGAACGTGAACGCCTGGGATTCGGCCCTGGCCTCGGCCTCGGCCGTGTTCAAGGAGTGCGCCACCCGCGGTCTCTCGCTGTCGATGGTCAATCTCGGCGGCGGTTTCCCGGCGCGCTATCTGCGGCCGATTCCGGGCGTCCCGGCCTATGGCGATGCGATCTTCCAGGCGCTGTCGAAGCATTTCGGCAACCGCCTGCCTGAGACCATCATCGAGCCGGGTCGCGGCATGGTCGGCGAAGCCGGCCTGATCGAGGCCGAGGTCGTGCTGATCTCGAAGAAGAGCGAGGACGATCAGGTTCGCTGGGTCTATCTCGACATCGGCAAGTTCAACGGACTGGCCGAGACGATGGACGAGGCGATCCGCTACCCGATCCGCACGGAGCGTGACGGCGACGCCACGGTGCCTTGCGTGCTGGCCGGCCCGACCTGCGATTCGGTCGACGTCATGTACGAGAAGACTCCGTACATGCTGCCGTTCAGCCTTGAGATCGGCGACAAAGTCCTGATCGAGGGTACCGGCGCCTATACGACGACCTATTCGGCCGTCGCCTTCAATGGCTTCCCGCCGCTGAAGCAGTACGTCATCTGACGAATAGGGGCTGGTTCGCCAGCCCCTGACCAATCGGGTCCGGCGAAGCGCCCTGCCACCCTATCGGCAGGCTGCCCGGGGAACCGGGCGGAGCGTCCGCGTCTCCAAGAATGGAGCGCGGGCGTGGCTCCCGCCGGACCCAATCTCCCTCATCCCTGCGCGCTTTCGCGCAACATCCGATTAGGTGGCCGCGTTCGCGTGGCGCCGGGAAGGTCCGCGCGATCGCGGGCGCTCCGGCAGGAGGTGCGTCATGATCACGATCCGCGACGAGATCGAGAACGATGTTCCGGCCCGCGAGGCCCTGCTCGACCGCTGCCTCGGCGAGCGCCGCACGTCGAAGTCGAGCGAGCGCCTGCGCGAAGGCCGGCTGCCGGCGCAAGGCCTCGCCCTGACGGCGGAGCGCGACGGTTCCGTCGTCGCGACCGTGCGGCTCTGGCATGTCGAAGCCAATGGCAGGCCGGCGCTGCTGCTCGGCCCGCTCGCGGTTTCGCCGGAACTGCAGGGCGAAGGTCTCGGCAAGACGATGATGCGCGAGGCGATCTGGCGCGCCGCCTGCCGCGGCCATGGCGCGATCCTGCTCGTCGGTGACGCGCCCTATTACGAGCGCTTCGGCTTCTCGGCCGCGCCGATGGCCGATCTCGCCATGCCGGGCCCGGTCGAGCGCGAGCGCTTCCTCGGCCTCGAGCTGCGCGAAGGCGCGCTCCAGGACGTGAGCGGCGTTCTCAAAGCCACGGGTGCGCTCGTCCCAGCCGAGGAGGCGGAGGGTCTCCGACGTCGCGCCGCCTGACGTCGCAGCCTCGACACCAAGCTCAGCGGGCAGGCCCTAGGGTCTGCCCGTTCTGCGTTCAGGCGCCCGCTATTTCACCGACTTCGTCGCCGAAGCGTCATCCGATCTTCACCGGACTGTCGTCCAGCACCGCCATCACCCCCCGCGAAGGCAGGGACGATGGCGGATACGGTTCTGACGAGCGGAGTGGCAAGACCGCAGACACTGCGGCTCGCGGCCTGGCGGCCTCGCCGTCAGACGATGCTCGCCTTCGGGCTGCTGGCCCCCTCGCTCATCCTGCTGACGTTGTTCACCTACTGGCCGGTCATGCAGGTCTTCTGGCAGGCCCTGCACAACCAGATCAAGATCGGCGGTCCGCAGGCCTATGTCGGCCTCGCCAATTTCACCGCGCTCTTCGCCGATGCCGCCTTCCGCAAGGCGCTCTCCAACAACCTGCTCTATGCCTTCGGCACCGTGATCCCGAGCCTTGTTCTGGCACTCGGCTTCGCCATGGCGCTCGCCAGGTCGAGCCGCGTCAATGCGCTGTTCCGCTCGCTCTTCTTCCTGCCGGTGCTGATCCCGCTCGTCGCCGCCGCCTCGATCTTCCTGTTCATCTTCCTGCCCAATGCCGGGCTGCTCGACTATCATCTCGGCCTGCTCGCGATCTCGGGGCCGAACTGGCTCGGCAATCCCGATATCGCGCTCTGGTCGATCATGGGCCTGACGATCTGGAAGAACGCCGGCTACTACATGCTGTTCTTCCTGGCCGGGCTGCAGGCGGTTCCGGCCGACGCCTATGAGGCGGCGATCCTCGACGGCGCCAATCCCTGGCAGCGCCTGCGCTACGTAACCCTGCCCTATCTCAAGCCGACCATCGGCTTCGTCATGGTGATCGGGCTGATCAACGTCGTCACCCAGGTCGACCACGTCTTCGTCCTGACCAAGGGCGGCCCGTCCGACTCGACCAATCTCCTGCTGTTCTACGTCTATCAGCAGGCGGTCGAGAGCTACGATGCCGGGCGCGCTGCCGCCGGCACGCTCGTGATGCTGGCCCTGCTGCTCGTCATCTCGGCGAGTTCCCTGCGCACGCTCGAGCGCTCCTTCGGGGAGCGCGAGCCATGATCGAAGCTTCGAGCGGTGTCGCCAATCGCGAGATCTCGCCCAAGCTCGGCTACGCCGCGACCTTGCTGCTCGCCGCGCTCTGGATGACGCCCTTCCTCTGGATGCTGGTCGCCGCCTTCAACCCGCACACCTATGGCGGCTCCAGCATGGCATCGCTGGTCCCGTCCTATATCCCGACGCTCGGCAACTTCGCCGAAGCCTGGGCCTCCGCCGATTTCCCGCGCTATGGCCTCAACACCGCGATCATCAGCTTCGGCATCCTCGCCGGGCAGATCGTGATGATCACCCTGGCCGGCTATGCCTTCGCCCGGCTGGAGTTCCCCGGCCGGACGCTCTGCTTCTATCTCTTCCTGCTGCAGCTGATGCTGGCGCCGGTCGTGCTGATCGTGCCCAATCTGGCGACGATCGCGAAGCTCGGCCTCTATGACAGCCTGCTCGGCGTGATGGCGCCCTATTTCGCCTCCGCCTTCGGCACCTTCCTGATGCGCCAGGCCTTCAGGGCCATCCCGCGCGAGCTCGAGGACGCCGCGCTGATCGACGGCGCCAGCGTCTGGCAGCGCATCGGCTTCATCTATCTGCCGCTGGCGAAGCCCTCGCTGATCGCCTTCGGAATCGTCTCCGTCACCAGCCATTGGAACGAATTCCTCTGGCCGCTGATGGTGATCAACTCACCGGATCTGCGCCCGCTCACCGTCGGCCTCGCCTCGTTCACCCGCGGGGCCGAGGGCGCGCAGGCCTGGGGCGTCATCGCCGCCGGCACTTTGATGGTCAGCGCGCCGCTGCTGATCGCCTTCGCGCTGTTCCAGCGCGCCTTCGTCAATTCCTTCGTCTCGTCAGGCATCAAGTAAGGGGTCCAGAAGATGACCAGCACCACCCGCAGATCGGTTCTCGTCGGCGCAGCCTTTGCCGCCTCCTTCGCCATCGCACCCGCCTTCGCCCAGGCACCGACGGAGATCGAGCTGTTCTTCCCGGTCCCGGTCGACGGCCAGCTCGCCCGCGACATGACCGCGCTGATCAAGGAGTTCAACGAGAAGAACCCGGCGATCAAGGCGACACCGGTCTACACCGGCTCCTATGACGAGACCCTGATCAAGACCCGCGCCGCGATGAAGGCAGGCAAGCCGCCGGCGGCGGTGATCATGTCGGCCAACTTCCTGCTCGACCTCAAAATCGAGGGCGAGATCCAGAAGCTCGACGATCTGATCAAGACCGACGGCAAGACCAACGAGGCCTATATGGGCCAGTTCTTCCGCGCCCTGCACGGCAACGCCGTGCTCGACCGCTCGGTCTACGGCGTGCCCTTCCACAACTCGACGCCGCTGCTCTACGTCAATGCCGACCACTTCAAGGAAGCCGGCCTCGATCCCGAGAAGCCGCCTTCGAACTGGGAAGAGCTCGCCACCGCCGCAAAGAAGCTGACCAAGCGCGAAGGCGACCGCGTCACCCGCTGGGGCATCATCGCGCCGTCCAATTACGACTATGGCGGCTGGATCCTGCAGGCCCTGACCCAGTCCAATGGCGGCCAATGGTTCAACGTCGATTACGGCGGCGAGGTCTATTACGACAGCCCGTCCATGCTCGGCGCCCTGACTTTCTGGTCGGACCTCGTCGCCAAACACAAGGTTCATCCTGCCGGCGTGCAGGCGGGTGGTGCGGTCTCGACCGCCTTCCTGTCCGGCCAGGCCTCGATGGTGCTGCTCTCGACCGGCTCGCTCACCCATATCCGTACCAACGCGAAGTTCCCCTACAAGGTCGCCTTCGTGCCCAAGAACGTGAAGAACGAGGTGCCGATCGGCGGTGCCTCGCTCGTCATCCCGGCCGGCGTCGAGGGTGAGCGCCGCAAGGCCGCCTGGACCCTGATCAACTGGATGACCTCGCCGGAGAAGTCGGGCTGGTGGAGCCGCGCCACCGGTTACTTCGCGCCCAATATGGCCGCCTACGAGCTGCCGGAGATGAAGGAATTCATCGCCAAGAATCCGGATGCCGGCATCGCCGTCAGCCAGCTCACCTACGCCAAGCCCTGGTTCGCGACCTACAAGACCGTTCCGGTCCGCAAGGCGATCGAGGACGAGCTGCAGGCCGTGCTCTCGGGCAAGAAGCAGCCCAAGGAGGCGCTCGTCTCGGCGCAGAAGACCGCCGACGAGATCATGAAGCCTTATGTCGAGCAAACCGCGCTCAAGCTGCCGACAAACTGAAAAGCAGCCCTAGTCGTCATGGTCGGGCTTGTCCCGACCATGCGCGCCTCCCCGACGCCCACGTCGCAAGGTGTGGCGCTCGTTACAAGACCGAGCAGGATGCTCGGGCCATCCATGGATACCGCTCGATGCTGATCGCCCATATCACCGACCTGCACATCCGCCCGCTCGGCAAGCCGGCCTATCGCGTCTCCGAGACCAACGCCCTGACCGAGCGCGCGCTCGACGTCGTAGCTGGCCTGCGCCCGCGCCCGGATGCGCTGGTGATCACCGGCGATCTCACCGATTGCGGTCTCGCCGAGGAATATGAGCTGCTGGCGAACCTGCTCGCGCGCATCGAGGTGCCCGTGCTGTTGCTCCCGGGCAATCACGACCGCCGCGAAACCTTGGCGGCCGGCCTCCAACTCGGGCCGCATGCGGTTCTGGATGACGGCTTCATCCAGTTCAGCGCCGATATCGGCGACATCAGGCTGATCGGCCTCGACACCTTGCTGCCGGGCCAGAGCGCCGGCGCGCTCTGCGACAAGCGCCTCGCCTTCCTGGAGACGGCGCTCGCCGGGTCGAACGGCAAGCCGGTCGTGATCTTCATGCACCATCCGCCCTTCGATTGCGGCATCATCCACATGGACCGCATCCGCCTGCTCGACGGCGCCGATGGCTTCCGCGATATCGTTAGCCAGCATCAGAACATCGAGCGCATCGTCTGCGGCCACCATCACCGGCCGATCACGACGCGCTTCGCCGGCACGATCGCGCAGATCGCGCCGAGCGTGACGCATCAGGTCACGCTCGACCTCGCACCCGAGGGCCCGGCCACCTTCCACATGGAGCCGCCGGCCTATTACCTGCACAGCTATCGGCCCGGCACCGGGCTCGTCAGCCACATGGCCTATGTCGAACGCTATCCCGGCCCCTACCCCTTCGTGCTCGACGCCGACTATCCCGGTGCACACGACTGACGAGCATAGGCCTGGCGCCCGCGGGATTGACCCCCGGAACAGCAGGCCATACCAGCGTCCGCTTGTTCTGCAAGTAACCAACCCAGGAGTTGAAAAGAATGACGGATTGGCCCGTATACGGCGAGATCAGCGGCCCGATCGTGATGATCGGCTTCGGTTCGATCGGCCGCGGGACACTGCCGCTGATCGAGCGGCATCTCAAATTCGACAAGAGCCGGTTCGTGGTGATCGCACCCGACGACGACAACCGCGCCCTTCTGGACGAGCGCGGCATCCGCTTCATCCAGGAAGCCGTAACGCTCGAGAACTACAAGACCATGCTGGAGCCGCTGCTGACCGCGGGCGGTGGCCAGGGCTTTTGCGTCAACCTGTCCTGCGACACCGGTTCGCGCGACATCATGGAACTCTGCTCCAGCCTCGGCGCGCTCTATATCGACACGGTCAACGAGCCCTGGCTCGGCTTCTATTTTGACGAGACGAAAGGCCCGGGCGAGCGCTCGAACTACGCGCTGCGCGAGATGACGCTCGCCGCCAAGCGCGCCCGTGCTCCGGGGTCGACGACGGCCGTCTCGTGCTGCGGCGCCAACCCCGGCATGGCCTCCTGGCTCGCCAAGAAGGCTCTGCTGAACATCGCCGCCGACATGCGCCTCAACGTGCCGCAGCCGACCACCCGCGAGGAATGGGCCGGGCTGATGAAGCAGGTCGGCGTCAAAGGCATCCATATCGCCGAGCGTGATACGCAGCGCTCGCGCAACCCCAAGCCTCCGGGCGTCTTCGTCAACACCTGGTCGGTCGAGGGCTTCATCTCCGAGGGTGTGCAACCGGCCGAGCTGGGCTGGGGCACCCATGAGAAGTGGATGCCGGACAACGCCCGCACCCACGAGACCGGCTCGCAGGCAGCGATCTACCTGATGCAGGCCGGTGCCGAGACCAAGGTGCGCAGCTGGTGCCCGACCCCGGGCCCGCAATATGGCTTCCTGGTGACGCATAACGAGTCGATCTCGATCGCCGACTACTTCACCGTGCGCGACGATGCCGGCAAGGCGATCTACCGGCCGACCTGCCACTACGCCTATCATCCGGCCAACGACGCCGTGCTCTCGCTGCACGAGATGTTCGGCAATGCCGGCCTCCCGCAGGAGGAGCACCACATCCTCGAGGAGAACGAGGTCATCGACGGCATCGATGAGCTCGGCGTGCTGCTCTACGGCCACGACAAGGGCGCCTACTGGTTCGGCTCACAGCTCTCGACGGAGGAAGCGCGCAAGCTCGCTCCGTACCAGACTGCGACCGGCCTGCAGGTCACCTCGGCCGTGCTCGCCGGCATGGTCTGGGCGCTGGAGAACCCCAAGGCCGGCATCGTCGAGGTCGAGGAGATGGATCTCGATCGCTGCCTCGCGATCCAGATGCCCTATCTCGGGCCGGTGAAGGGCTACTACACCGACTGGACCCCGCTCGACGGCCGCCCGGGCCTGTTCCCGGAAGATATCGACACCAGCGATCCCTGGCAGTTCCGCAACATCCTGGTGCGGTGACACGACAAAGCAAAAGGCCCGCCTCACGGCGGGCCTTTCCAATTCCGGGGATGCTGCGTTTCAGAAGCGCGGCGTCGAGAAGCTGTTGGCGAAGGGATTGGCGCCCGAGCCGATGCGCGACGGCAGCGTGCCCTCGCCATAGAGCTCGCCCGAAGCGGAATAGACCGGGCTCGCCACGATGTTCTGGGTCGCATAGCGGTTCATGCTGCCGACGGGCACGACATTGCCGGCGTCGAAATAGCTGCGCTTCTGCACGGTGACGCGCAGCGGGCGGCGCTGCTGCTGGGCCTCAGCCACCGATGCGGCGAACGTGACGGCTGCGACGGACAAGGCCAGGCCGGCGGCAAGGCGGGAAAGCGAACGCATGACGATCTCCTGAGGCGGTTGCCCCCGCCAAGGCTGTTGGCGGACCGGTTAGAGCCCGTTCCGATCGCAAGCTGATCGGTAAAACGGTCTCTGATTAAAAGTGAGAGACGGATTTACCGCTCAGCTTGTTCCAAGCTGTGCGGATCCGGCTCTCGCGCTGACGATACAATTCCAGAGTTAATGTTTTTGTTGCGCCTCGCCAGTGCGCCGCGGCCACACGAGCGCGTTACCGCGCCTGCGCGTGCTTGCCGCTGGTCGACCGCAGCGCCGGCGCCTTGCTGTCGGCGTCGAGCCAGGAGCCCTTGCGCCCCGTCGCGGCGAGCCTCGGCACCGAGCAGCCCTGCCTGCGGTTGAGCTCGGTGCGGGCGAAGCTGGCCCGCAGCTCCGGGTCATCGCCGGCGCTCAAAAGGTCGATCCGGTCGATCAGGCAAGTCAGCTGCGCCCTGTCGGCCGGCTTGGCCTCGCTGCCACACCACCAGCCCGAGAAGGACAGATGCGCCGCTGCGTCGAGATGGCGGAAAGCGATGCAGGCCCGCCCGGCTACGCCGTCGCTCAAGCCGACATCCGCAGTCTCGACGGTTCCGAATTTGGTCTCGATCGCCGTGGTGGCGCCGCTGCGCCCGACCGAGAGCCCGCGTGCCGCGCCCTCGCGCACCAGCGTGATCACGAAGGGCTGCGACAGGCCGGCAAGCGCTTTTTGCATCTGCGCATCGCGGTTGACCTGGAGCTTCAGCGACAGGAACGACTTGCCGTCATCGAACGCGCCGAAGGTCAGCACGTCCTCGCGCCCCTGGCCGTCCTGGCTGCGGCGCGCACCATAGGCGCTACGCTTGTCGAGTTCCGGGGATTCCAGACCGAAGAGCGCGATCGGGCGGCCGATCGTCACCCAGCCCTCCTCCCTGGCGGCAAGCGGCAGTGCCTGCTGACGAACATCGCGCACCGCGGGCGCCGCTGAAGCCTCCGCCGGCCCCGGCAGGCCGGCGAGCGCCGGATCGGATGAGCCTGACGAGAGGCCGGCGACGAGCATGGCGGTCAGCCCGATGCCGGTGACGGCGGCGAGCCCGCGCCAGACCAGGCCACCGGTCAGCCCGATTGCTCCGGAGCGCAGGAGACGCCGAACCGGCCGCATGATCCGCGCAAAGCCGGTCTCGATCGCGTCGGCAAGGTCAACCAGCCGCGCGGCGAGGTCGAAGCGTCCTGGCGCAGCGTTCGCCAGGACATGCAGGCGCGGCTGAAGGCGCTGCCAGATGGCGTTGATCCCGTCCCCGAACACAACAGACCCCGACCCGTTTCGACCGTCTGCACCCCTGCAGGCAGCCCTCGCCCCACTCGCTGCCGAACTTTCGTCGGGGCGAGTGAGCGGGTCGTTACCAGCCGCTTTCCATCGCGAAACAGGGTCAATGACGGGTAAGGAGGCAGGGTTAATGGCGCAGGACCGCTCTGACGATTGACTTTTTACGGCGGCTTGTGTTTGGGATTGCGCGCCGGACGCTTCTCCTCCGGCTTCGCGATGATGTTCAGCTCTGGTTGGTTCCGTGACGTTCGCTCTGACGACGAAAACCACGACCAAAACGGCGACCGGGAAAACCCGGACGCTGCGCTGACACGTCGCCTCGATTCCGGGTTCTCCCCCCCGGCCGGGGTCAACCGGCCGAACCCGCAAACGAGATCAGCGGCGACGGCCTCCCGGGGAGGCTGAACCGTTTCGCCAGAAGGAATTTCCAGCATGAGCTTCAAGGTCGCGATCGTCGGCGCCACGGGCAATGTGGGCCATGAGATGCTCGACATCCTCGCCGAGCGCGCTTTCCCCGTCAGCGAAGTGGTGGCGCTCGCCTCCTCGCGCTCGATCGGCACCGAGGTCTCCTTCGGCGACAGGACGCTGAAGGTGAAGGCGCTCGAGCATTACGATTTCTCCGACACCGATATCTGCCTGATGTCGGCAGGTGGCGCGGTCTCGAAGGAATGGTCGCCGAAGATCGGCGCGCAGGGCTGCGTCGTGATCGACAATTCCTCGACCTGGCGCATGCACCCCGACGTGCCGCTGGTCGTGCCCGAGGTGAACGCCGCTGCGGCGGCCGGCTTTACCAAGATGAACATCATCGCCAATCCGAACTGCTCGACCGCCCAACTCGTCGTGGCGCTGAAGCCGCTGCATGACCGCTTCGGCGTCAAGCGCGTCGTCGTCTCGACCTATCAGTCGGTTTCCGGCGCCGGCAAGGAGGCGATGGACGAGCTCTTCAACCAGACCCGCGCAGTCTTCGCCGCCGGCGAGGTCCAGGTGAAGAAGTTCCCCAAGCGCATCTCCTTCAATGTCATCCCCCACATCGACGTCTTCATGGAGGACGGCTACACCAAGGAAGAGTGGAAGATGATGGCGGAGACCAAGAAGATCCTCGATCCGAAGATCAAGCTGACCGCGACCTGCGTGCGCGTGCCGGTCTTCATCGGCCACTCCGAGAGCGTCAACATCGAGTGCGAAAAGCCGATCACCGCCGACGAGGCGCGCGAGGTGCTGCGCACCGCCCCCGGCATCCTCGTCATCGACAAGCACGAGCCCGGTGGCTACATCACCCCGCACGAGGCGGCCGGCGAGGACGCGACCTACATCTCGCGCATCCGCGAGGACGCCACGGTCGAGAACGGCCTCGCCTTCTGGTGTGTCTCGGACAACCTGCGCAAGGGCGCGGCGCTCAACGCGGTCCAGATCGCCGAGGTTCTGATCAACCGCAAGCTGATCCAGCCGCGCAAGAAGGCCGCCTGAATTCGGGCCGGGCAGTTCAAATAAAATTTCAAGGCGGGCGCCATGCCCGCCTTTTTCTTGCGCGGATGCATGGCGGCCGTGCCGGATTTGCGCAAGGGCTCGCCGCGCTCATCGGCTAGGGTCGGCCGGCATCGAGATTCGCCGAAACCTTGCCCGATACCCTGACCAGAGTGCCTCTGCCGGTCGATCCAGCCTCGGCCGAGCCGCCGCAGCGCCCCGCGCCGCGACGCGACAACAGCCTGCGCGGCATCGGTCTGATGCTGATCGGCAGCGTCTTCCTGTCCGCTGCCGACGTCGCCTCGAAATACCTCACGGCAACAACCCCTGCGCTCCAGGTCGTCTGGCTGCGCTATGCTGCCTTCGCACTGATCATGCTGGCGGTGGCGGCCCCTGGCGGCTTCGCGCAGTTGAAGCCAAAGCGCATGGGCATGCAGATCCTGCGCGGCGTCGCCGTCACGGTCTCCTCGATCCTGTTCGTCTCGTCGCTGAAATACCTGCCGATTGCCGATGCGACCGCGACGAGCTTCGTCTCGCCGCTCTTCGTCACCGCGCTGTCGATCCCGATTCTTGGCGAGAGGATCGGCTGGCGGCGCTGGACTGCGACCGCCGTCGGCCTGATCGGCGTACTGATCGTCGTCCGCCCGGGCGGCAGCGATTTTCAGCTCGCCTCGATCCTTCCCGTCCTTTCGGCGGTGACCTGGGCCTTCGCCCTGATCGTCACCCGGATGATGAGCGCGAGCGAGAACCCGGTCACCACCCTGGCTTGGTCGGCCGTTGTCGGCTGCCTTGTGCTGTCGGTGCTGCAGCCGCTGACCTGGCAGCCCCTGACGACCGAGGCGCTGCTGGTCGGCCTGTTCATCGGCGTATTCTCGACCGTCGGGCACTGGTTCGTCATCCAGGCCTTCAGGCACGCTGACGCCTCACTGCTGGCGCCGTTCTCCTATGTGCAGCTGCTCTGGGCCTCGGCCTTCGGCTTCATTCTGTTTTCCGTGCTGCCCGACGCCTTCACTTGGTTCGGCTCGGCGATCATCATCGCGTCCGGCCTCTATACCGCCCATCGCGAGCGCATTCGCGCGCGTAAGGTCACCGGACGCTAGGCGAAGCTGCATCCGGTCGGCGGATTGCGCTCTATCCAAAGCACCGACCTCATTCTAGCCTCGCACTGCAATGGCCTCTCTCATCACTCTTAGCCGCCGCGCGCTCCTCACTGCTGGTTCGGCGTTGCTATCGGCCTGTTCCCCGCTCGGATTGCTCACCGCGCTCACCCCGGGTGATGCCGGCGGCCGGCTCGCGGCTGGCGGCATCGCCTATGGACCGGATCAGCGTCACAGGCTCGACGTCTACGTGCCGGAGCAAGGCTCCCGTAGCGCACCGGTCATGGTTTTCTTCTATGGCGGCGGCTGGAACAATGGCGAGCGCGCCGACTATGCTTTTGTCGGCCGTGCCTTCGCGGCGCAAGGTTTCGTGACGGTCATTCCCGATTACCGGCTGGTGCCGCAGGTCCGCTTTCCCGCCTTCGTCGAGGACGGCGCCCTCGCCCTCCGCTGGGTCCGCGACAACATCGCGACGTACGGCGGAGATGCGACCGGCATTGCATTGAGCGGCCATTCGGCCGGGGCCCATATCGCGATGATGCTGGCGCTCGACCGCCGTTTCCTCGCCCGCGCTGGCCTGCCTCCCGGTTTCGTGCGCTGCATCGCCGGGCTTGCTGGCCCCTACGATTTCCTGCCGCTCGACGATCCACGCAGCATCGCCGCCTTCGGCGAGTTCCCGCGGCTGCTCGATACTCAGCCGATCAGCTTCGCCAACGCTCACGCGCCGCGCGCCTTCCTCGCAACCGGCGACGAGGACGAAACGGTCAGGCCACGCAATAGCATTGCGCTCGCCGCAAAACTTCGGGCTGCCGGAGTGGCGGTCGAACTGAAGACCTACCCCGGCATCGGCCATGCTGGGATCCTGCTCGCCTTGAACGCAGGCTTCCGCGGCCGCACACCGATTCTCGCCGATATCGTGCGCTTCGCAAAACCTTAGGGGTTCTTGGGCGGCGCTCCATAACGCGCCATGAACGTGATCACCGCCTCGCCGACGACATGCCCGATCTCGTCCTCGCTCGGCGGCGTGCGCACGGCATTGAACAGGCGCGGACGCATCAGGGTCGACTGGGAGAGATCGACGAACTGCGCCGCCGCCAGGTTGGTATCCTCGATCACCAATTCGCCCTTGGCGACACGCTGGTCGAGGAAGGTCGCCAGATGCCGCGCGCCCTGCATCGGGCCGCGTTCGTAGAACTCGCGGCCGAGATCGGGCATGCGTTCGGCGACGCCGAGCACGATCCGGTGGGCACTCAGCGCGAAGGGGCCGGTCAGCAGACGCACCAGCCCGGAGCCGAAATTCGCCAGCGCCAGAGTAAGATCAGGCTCCTCGGCGAGGGCCGCGTACATGCCCTGCTTCTGCTTCTCGCGCTCGCGTTCGATCAGCGCAACGAAGAGGTGCTCCTTGTCCTCGAAATAGACGTAGAGCGTGCCCTTGGAGACGTTCGCCGCCGCGGCAATATCGTTCATGCTGGCCGCGTCGAAGCCGCGCGCCGCAAACACGGCATGCGCCCCTTCGAGGATCTGGTGACGCTTGTCGGGGTCGGCACCAGCGACGCGCCGGTTACGGGAGATCGCCTTGACGTGTCGCGGCTCCAGCGTCGCGCTCATTGTGTTCCATCCGTTTCGCGCATGTTCGCGCTTGCAAAAATAATCGAACCGCTTGGTTCGATTTCCTCTTGATATGCACCGCGCAGGGCGCTATTTCAACCTCAATCGAACCAAGCGGTTCGAATTGTGATCGTCAGGGCATTGTCACCATGACTGTCGAATCTGTCGTTGAAAAGCGCTCCGAGGACCGCCGCGACCGGCTCAAGCTGGTCGACCCGGTGCTCGAGCAGACACCAGCCCCCGTCGAAGCCCGCAAGGCCGACGAGGAACGCGCCGCTGCCCCGCAAGCAAGCGACAAGCCTGCGCCCAAGCGCCGGAGCGGCAAACGCATTGCTCTCATTCTCGTGGCCGGTACGGCGCTCGCCGCCGGCCTCTGGTTCGGCATCGACTGGTGGCGCAATGGCCGCTTCATCATCTCGACCGACGACGCTTATGTCGGCGCCGAGATGGCGACGATCTCAGCCAAGCTGCCGGCCAACATCGCCACGATCTCGGTCACGCAGAACCAAGAGGTCAAGGCCGGCCAGTCTCTGGTCGCGCTCGACGCTGGCGACCAGCGCATCGCGCTGGAGAGTGCACAGGCCAAGAGTGCCACGGCAAAGGCCACCCTGTCGCGCATCGACGCGCAGATCGAGGCCGCCCGCGCCAGCCTGCTGCAAGCGCAGGCGCAGCAGACCTCGGCCGAGGCTGCCGTCACCCGCACCGCCGCCGATTTCGAGCGCGCCAGCAACCTCGCCGCCAAGTCCTATGGCTCGCAGGCGACGCTCGACGCCGCCACCGCCGCTCGCGACCAGGCCGCCGCCTCGCTCGCCAGCGCCAAGGCCGGCGTCGTCCAGGCTACGGCCAATATCGAAGTGCTGAAAGCGCAGCGCGTCGAGGCCGCCCGCCAGATCGACGAGCTCAAGGTCGCCGAGGACAAGGCCAAACGCGACCTCTCCTTCATGACGATCTCTGCGCCGATCGATGGCCTCGTCGCCAACACCAACATGCAGCTCGGCGACCTGGTCAGCGCCGGCAAAAGGCTGATGTCGATCGTCCCGCTCGACAAGGTCTATGTCGACGCCAACTTCAAGGAGACGCAGGTCGGCCCGCTGAAGATCGGCGACAAGGCGAAGATCACCATCGACGCACTGCCCGGCCAGAGCTTCGCGGGCACGGTCAGCGGCATCGCCGGCGGCACCGGCTCGGTCTTCACCTTGCTGCCACCCGACAATGCCACCGGCAACTTCACCAAGATCGTCCAGCGCGTACCGGTCCGCATCGCCCTGTCGTCCGAGTCGGCGGCCAGGCACGTGCTGCGCCCCGGCATGTCGGTCGTGGTTTCGATCGACCCGCGTCCGAGAACCGGGAATTAAGACTTCCGGGCCCTCGACCCGAGGAGCCATTTTCCGACCGGGAAATGGCGATGCGCAGCGGCTCATTCGCCCCTTCTGAGCCAAAACGCACCGCGCCTCACGGCGCTCCTCGGGCCGGGGGCCCGGTTCCAACCCCAAGCTGAAGCCCGAAGCTGTACCCCGTCTTGGAGGCCGGCATGGCCACCGCCGCGACTACGATCCCCGCCGGCGCCCCACCGGCTGCCGACGCCATTCCGATGCGCCGGATCTTCGCCTTCCTGGCGATGGTCTTCGGCATGTTCATGGCGATCCTCGACATCCAGATCGTCTCGGCCTCGCTCGCCGAGATCCAGGCCGGACTGTCGGCCTCCAGCGACGAGATCGCCTGGGTCCAGACCGCCTATCTGATCGCTGAAGTCATCATGATCCCGCTGTCCGGCTATCTCAGCCGGGCGCTCTCGACCCGCGTCTTCTTCTCGATCGCCGCCGCGGGCTTCACCGTGGCGAGCATCCTTTGCGCCACCTCGAGTTCGATCAACGAGATGATCCTGTGGCGCGCCGTCCAGGGCTTTATCGGCGGTGGCATGATTCCCGGCGTCTTCGCCGCGGCCTTCACCATCTTCCCGGCCTCGAAGCGCCCGATCGTCTCGCCGCTGATCGGCCTGATCGCCACGCTCGCCCCGACGATCGGCCCGACGGTCGGCGGCTATCTCAGCCATGCCTTCTCCTGGCACTGGCTCTTCCTGGTCAACGTCATCCCCGGCATCGGCGTCACCATCGCCGCCTGGACACTGATCGATTTCGACAAGCCCGATCACAGCCTGCTCAAGCGCTTCGACTGGGTCGGCCTCGGCGCCCTGGCCGCCTTTCTCGGCAGCATGGAATATGTGCTCGAGGAGGGCACACGCCTCGACTGGTTCGAGAGCCACGAGATCGCCCTCTTCACCGGGGTGATGGTCATCGGTGCCGTGCTGTTCTTTTGGCGCGCGCTGACGCGCGACGACCCGCTGGTCGATCTCTACGCCTTCAGGAACCGCAACTTCGCTTTCGGCTCGCTGTTCTCCTTCACCATGGGCATCGGCCTCTACGGCCTGACCTATCTCTACCCGGTCTATCTCAGTCGCATCCGCGGTTACGACGCGCTGATGATCGGCGAGACCATGTTCGTCACCGGCCTTGCCATGTTCCTGACCGCGCCGATCGCCGGGCGCCTGTCGGCCAAGCTCGATCCGCGCATCATGATGATGATCGGCTTCGGCGGCTTTGCGCTGGGCACCTACATGGCCTCGTCGATCACCGCCGACTGGGACTTTCACGAACTGTTGATCCCGCAGATCCTGCGCGGCTGTTCGCTGATGCTGTGCATGGTGCCGATCAACAACCTCGCGCTCGGCACCTTGCCGCCGCAGCAACTGAAGAACGCCTCCGGCCTCTACAACCTCACCCGCAATCTCGGCGGCGCCGTCGGCCTCGCGGTGATCAACACCCTGCTCAACGGCCGCACCGACCTGCACATCACGCGCCTGCACGAGGCGGTCGCCGCCGGCCGCCAGATCGCCGAGGAGAATCTGGCGTCGATGACCCAGCGCTTCATCGAATATGGCGACATTGCCCAGTCGATGGCGCTGAAACTGCTGACGCAGCGGGCACACAAGCAGGCGCTGGTCATGGCTTTCGGTGACGTCTTTCTCGCCCTGACGGTCATCTTCGCCTCTCTGGTGCTGCTGTCCCTGTTCATGACCAAGCCACCTGCCGCGGCCCCTGCTGCCGGAGGCGGCGGCCACTGAGCGGCGGCTGCGCACGCGCCGTGGACAACCCCCTGATGCGTCTTGCCGCAGGTGCGAAGAGATTGACAGTCGGCTTCGGAAGCGTCAAAAATACGAGTAATATCAGTAGTTTAGATAAATTCTAAACTGCATCAAAACTGATCTGCGAGTTGGAAAGCGTTCATGAGCATTCTGTCCCTCAAGGATGGCAGCCCGGTGCGAACCCAGGTGGACCAGATTCCCTGGCCGCAGAAGGCTCCCGCCGCCTGCCCGATCAGCGCCGTCAAGGCGCGCCTGCGTAGCGTCGGCCTGCGGCCGACCCGCCAGCGCATGGCGCTGGGCTGGCTACTCTTCGCCAAGGGCGACCGCCATGTCAGCGCCGAGATGCTCTACGAGGAAGCGCTGCGCGCCCGCGAGCCGCTCTCACTCGCGACCGTCTACAACACGCTGCGCCAGTTTTCCGAGGTCGGCCTGCTGCGCCAGGTCTCGGTCTCAGGGCCGAAGACCTTCTTCGACACCAATGTCTCGGAGCATCACCACTTCTACAATGAGGATGACGAGACCGTCGTCGACATCCCCGGTTCCGAGATCCACGTCTCGGGCCTGCCGGTCGCCCCGGAAGGCATGCTGATCGCCTCCGTCGAAGTGATCGTGCGCCTGCGCCGGGCTGATGGCGAGGAGACGGTGACGAAAGTCGCCGGAGGCCACCGGGCGTGATCGTCTGCTCCTGCAACGTTCTCTCCTGCCGGCAGATCAAGGGCACGGTCGCGTCGGACGGGAGCGGCCCGCGCACCGCGGGCGAGGCTTATGATTGCCTCGGCTGCAGTCCCGATTGTGGCCGTTGCGCCCGCGAGGTGCGCAGCCTGCTGGCCGAAGCGCGCGCCGCCTGCGCCAGCCAGTGCCATAGCTGCGCCAGCCGCGAGGTCGAATGCTCGGTGCATGTCTCGGTCGGCCTGATGATGGCCGGCATCGAGGAGAACGACGACCGCGTCGCCGCCTGATTGGGGCGGTACGATTTCTCCTGCGACTGCGCGATCTCCCCTTCCCTTTTGCCGCTTCGCCTTCTACATTAGGATCATTCTAATGTAGTCGATTGCGAGGAGAGCTGCGATGCAGGGCGACAAGAAGGTCATCGAATACCTCAACAAGGGCCTGCGCTCCGAGCTCACGGCCATCAACCAGTACTGGCTGCACTACCGGATCCTCGACAATTGGGGTCTGAAGGACATGGCCAAGATCTGGAAGAAGGAATCGATCGAGGAGATGGTCCATGCCGACCGCTTCACCGACCGCATCCTCTTCCTCGAAGGCTTCCCGAACATGCAGACGCTCGACCCGCTGCGGATCGGCGAGAACGTCAAGGAAGTGATCGAATGCGATCTCAAGGCTGAGCTCGAGGCGCGTTCGCTTTATCAGGAAGCCGCCAAATACTGCCGCGAGGTCGGCGATTACCCGTCCGAAGAGCTGTTCAAGAACCTGATGAAGGATGAGGAAGGCCATATCGACTTCCTCGAGACGCAGCTCGACCTGATCGGCCGCATCGGCCTCGAACTCTACACCCAGAAGCATATCGGCGGCCTCGAGGGCGACGCCCACTGAGCGACGGTGATTCGTAGCAGTGACCAACCGGACCTGGCGACAGGTCCGGTTTTTTGCTGCGCGCCGGGCTCGTCAAGTGGGGCACACCATGCCAGACACCAGCCCGACAACATGGAGCTAGGCGGATGGGAATGATCGTCGCGGTGGCTCGGGATGACCGCCACCACTTCAGCAAGCCTGTCCTACCCATGATCCGTCTGCTTGCCGGCCTCGGCATTGAGGGCGATGCCCATTGCGGCGAGACGGTGAAGCATCGCTCACGCGTCGCGGTCGATCCGACGCAGCCTAATCTGCGCCAGGTCCATCTCATTCACGCCGAGCTTTTCAGCGAACTCGCAGCCGCCGGCTTTTCGGTCAGTCCCGGCGAGATGGGCGAGAACGTCACCACCCGCGGGATCGACCTGCTCGGCCTGCCCGTCGGCGCCCGCCTGCGGCTCGGGCGCGAGGCCGTCGTCGAGATCACCGGACTGCGCAACCCTTGCACCCAGATCGAGGCGTTCCAGCCCGGCCTCCTCAAGGCAGTGCTCGGCCGGGCCGCCGATGGCAGCCTCATCCGCAAGGCCGGCGTCATGGCGATCGTCATTGCAGGCGGCGAGGTCGGGCCCGGCGACGCGATCGCGGTGACCTTGCCGGCGCTGCCGCATCGCGCGCTCGAACGCGTCTGAGGCGCTCGGCATAGGCCCCGTCGACGCGGCGGCATCTCGCGGACCGCCGCTCCGTTCGACAAAAAAAGCGGCGCGGCCCGAAAGCCACGCCGTTCGTCACGAACTGGCGCTCACAGGAGCAGGCGGATCAGACGTAGCTGATATTCGCCGCTTCCGGGCCTTTCTTGCCAGCGCGGATCGAGAAGCGCACGCGCTGCCCGTCCATCGGCGGCTGCAGGCCGCTGCGGCTCAGCGACGAGACGTGCAGGAACACGTCCGGCCCGCCCTGGTCCGGGGCGATAAAGCCGAAACCGCGCTCGGTGTTGAAGAACTTCACCGCGCCGTCGAACGGCCCTTCCATCGGGGCGCTGGCGCCGCGATCGAAGCCGCCGCGATCGCCACGGTCGAAGCCGCCACGGTCGCCGCGGTCGTAACCGCCGCCGCCACCGCCACCGCCGTAGCCGCCGCCGAAATCGTCACGGGGCGGGCGCGGCGAGAACGGACGACCGCCAGCGCCACCACCGCCGGCGCCACGCGGCGCAGCCGGGGTCGCGGTCGAGGCGTCGATCTCGTGGACCGCGACGACCTGCAGGCCGCGCCTGCCTTCGCCGAGGTCGCAGATAATGGTCGCACCGGGCTGCAGGTCCTGCGGATCCTGCGGGCCGATGGACGAAACGTGGACGAAAACGTCACCAGAGCCGTCCGCCGGAGAAGCAAAGCCGAAGCCTTTCTCCGGATCGAACCACTTGATCTTGGCTTCGACATTTTCGTGGGTGACGAACGGTGCCGGGGCGGCGGGCTTACGACGATCGAACATGCAGCTTCAACGATAGTGAGCGGGAGCGCGCAATCTAGCGCAAGCTTCCGAGTTCGTCATCGGGGCGGCGCAGCAAAAATGCTGGTCCGGTCAAATGCTGCCGGATCGCCGAATTTTTCCCCAGAGACGCCGATTTAAGCGGCGGATCGTTCAAAAATCACCCTATCGAGAGCAGACGTCAACCGCCCTGTCCCGACTCGGCCTCGGAGCAGCGGATCATCTGCACCTTCTTCGGCATCTCGCCGATCGCCGGAACGAACTGCCCTGACTGCGGATCGAGCAACATCAGCTCGCCGGTCGCGACCGCGAAATAGGCGCCGTGCAGGTGCAGCCGGCCCTTGCCCTCGAGGATGCTGATGCAGGGGAAGGTCCGCAGATTGGCGATCGATTGCTGGACCGAGAGCAGAGCGAGGCGCTCGACGTAAGTCTCGAAGCTCTCATTGCGACCGCGCCCGCCCGAGCGGCGCGCGGCCGGCTCGATCAGCGTGATCCACTTGCCGATGAAGTCGCCAGGTGAGAGCGGGCCCTGCGCATCGTCCGCGAAAGCCCTGATGCCGCCGCAGCGGCCATGGCCAAGCACGACGATATGCTCGACCCTCAGCGCCTGCACGGCGTATTCGAGCGCGGCGGATGTTCCGTGCAGCTGATCGTCGGGCGAGAAGGGTGGGACGAGATTGGCGACGTTGCGCGCCACGAACATCTCGCCCGGACTCGCATCGAAGATCACCTCAGGCGAAACACGCGAATCGCAGCACCCGATCAGCATGATCTTCGGCGTCTGCCCGCTCTCGGCGAGCTCCTCGTAGCGGCTCTTCTCGCGCGTGAAACGATCATCGAGGAAGGCGCGATAGCCCTCCGTCAGGCGCTGCGGGAACGGCTGAGACGTTGGCTGGTCCATGGCGCGCAGTTGGGCCAGAAGGCGACCGCCTTCGTCAAGAGCCGACCCGAATGATTCTGCTGCAATGCAGCATCAAATCTCGCAGATCCGCTTCTGCAGTCGCGCCGCCAGCGCCTCGCCATCGCCGCGGACGACGATGCGTTTGAGCCGCGCGCTGGCGCCGGCCGTCAGCGACAGCTGCGAGCGGGACACGGCGAGCACCTCCGCCAGGAGCGCGACCAGTGCGGCATTCGCCTCCCCCTCGCTGGGAGCGGCCCGAACCCTTGCTTTCAGGACCTGACGGCCATCGGCCAGCGTTTCGACGCCGTCGACGGCGTCGCGCCCGCCGCGCGGCGTCAGGCGAATGGCGATCGCGAGCCCGTCCGGGGTGACGGACCAGGCGGCCATCCAGCCTAGAAGACGTTGGGGTAGATGTAGCGAGTGATCACGCTCTGGATGAAGAAGATCAGCAGCAGCAGGATGATCGGCGAGATGTCGATGCCGCCGAGATTGGGCAGCATGTTCCGGATCGGACGCAGTGCCGGCTCGGTGAGGCGGTAGAGGAAATCCCAGACCGTGGAGACGAACTGGTTGCGGGTATTGACGACGTTGAAGGCGATCAGCCAGCTCAGCACAGCCGAGGCGATCAGGATCCAGACATAGAGGTTCAGCGCCAGCATCACGACGTCGAGAACGGCACGCATCGAACAGTATCTCCGAGAAGGCCGGGCGCTCCGCCGGAAGCGCCCACAAAACTCCTGCCGCAAGCGATTGACAGGAGCGCGACGCAGGGCCTAGAAGGCCAGCGCCCTGGGGGCTGTAGCTCAGATGGGAGAGCGCTGCAATCGCACTGCAGAGGTCAGGGGTTCGAATCCCCTCAGCTCCACCAGGCCAACGTCAGTTCGTTGATCTCCCGCAATCGCTTGACTGAAGCGCCTTGACGGACCGGCCTCCCGGTTCGGCATGTTGGTTGTCATCAGCTCGACGACGGGTATCGCCTTGGCTCCAGTTGCCTGCGCCGCCTAGTGTGGCTGATCGGCTCACGAACCGCATGGCGGCGCGACGATGACTCGCTACCCGATGTTCAACCCGCAACTGCTGCAAAGCTTCGTCGCGGTCTGTGACAGCATGAGCTTCACCCGGGCCGCCGAGCGGGTATCGCTATCGCAATCGACCGTCAGCCAGCAGGTCAAGCGGCTGGAAGAGATGCTCGGCAAGCCACTGTTCGAGCGCAATCCGCACCAGGTGCAACTGACCGAAGAAGGCGGCCGGCTGCTGAGCTATGCAAGGCGTATCCTCGCTCTGCACGAGGAGGCGCATGACGCGTTGACCGGCTTCTGGCGCGACGGCGTATTGCGGCTCGGCATGCCCGAGGATTTCACCGTTCCCACCGCCGGGCTGCTGGCACAGTTCAGCCTGGCGGAGCCGCATCTGCGGCTTGACGTCACCAGCGGCCTCAGCGCCGACCTCTACGGCGCCTATGAGCGCGAGGAGCTGGACCTCGTCCTGGTCAAGCAGCGCCGCCGCCAGCCACCGCGTGCCGCCCGGCCCGAACCACTGCTCTGGCTCGACAGCCTGGCCCACCCCGCCATCGAGCGCGCGCCGGTGCCGCTGGCGGTATTCCCGCTGAACGGGCTCTATCGGGAAGAGCTGTGCGGAGCGCTGGACAAGCTCGGCATTCGCTGGCGCGTCAGCTACAGCAGCACGAGTCTCGCCGCCCTCACCGCCGCCTCGGCGGCCGGACTCGGCCTGACCCTGCTGCCCGCCAGCTGCCGACAACAGGGCCACCGCGTGTTGGGATCGGCGGAAGGGGTGCCGGAGGTAACCGGCTTCGAACTGGCGCTCTACTACCGCGACAACGCCCCGGCTGCAGCCACCGCCCTGGCCGAAAGGCTGGCGGCCTTCTGCGGACTGGAGCGATAGCCGCTCCGAGCGGCTCGGAGCGCATCATCTATGCGTACACATCGATCATTGCTGAATCGAATGATCATCATGGGCAAACATCGCTGCCAACGCTCGCGGCCATCCCGTAGATCAGAGCCACAAACTCACATCTAGATCGGGGAAACGACATGGGCAGCGCGCAGCAGCAGAGCCGCAGGGGTTTTCTCATGCAGACGGGGCAGCTCACCACCAGCGCCGCGATCATCGGCTTGTCCGGTGGCAGCGCTCAGGCGGCGCCGAGCAAAATGGAGAAGGACGCTGGCAAGACCGGCGTCACGACGTTGACCGATCGCCACTACTATCTCGGCAATGTCCGGCTCGAAGACGGCTTCGAGTATGATGCCGAAATCGTGGTTGGCACCCGCACCAGGCTCTACACAGTTGAGATCAAGGACGGAAAGGTCGCCGCCCTGCATCCGGCCGGCGCCCCCCTCTCCGCCACCTTGCCGCGCTATGATGCCGATGGCCAGCTGATGCTGCCGGCGATGCGCGACATGCACATCCACCTCGACAAGACCTTCTATGGTGGCCCCTGGCAGGCGCCGCGTCCCCGCCAGGGCAAGACGATCATGGACATGATCGCGCTCGAGGAGAAGCTGATCCCCACGCTGCTGCCGACTTCGCAGGAGCGCGCCGAAGGCCTGATCGCTCTGCTTCAGTCGAAGGGCACCACGACCGCGCGCAGCCATTGCAATATCGACCCGGTCAGCGGGCTGAAGAGCCTCGAGCACCTGCTGCGCGCGCTCGAAAACCACCGCAACGACTTCAGCTGCGAGATCGTCGCCTTCCCGCAGCACGGCCTGCTGCATTCCAAGGTCGATGGGCTGATGCGCGAAGCCATGAAGATGGGCGTGCAGTATGTCGGCGGGCTCGACCCCACCAATGTCGACAAGGCGATGGAGAAATCGCTCGATGCGATGTTCCAGATCGCGCTCGACACCGGCAAGGGCGTCGACATCCATCTGCACGAGACCGGCCCGTCCGGCGCCGCCGCTGTGACCTACATGATCGAGACGGTCGAGAAGAACCCGGCCTTGCGCGGCAAGGTGACGATCAGCCACGGTTTCGCGCTGGCGACGATGGCGCCGGGCCTCCAGGCCGAGACGATCGCGCGCCTCTCCGCCCAGAAGATGACGATCGCCTCGACCGTGCCGCTCGGCGCCCTGACAATGCCGCTGCCGCAATTGCAGGACAAGGGCGTCTTCGTAATGACCGGCACCGACAGCGTGATCGACCACTGGTCGCCCTTCGGCAGCGGCGACATGCTGGAGCGGTCCTATTTCTACGCGCAGGTCTACCGGAATTCCGACGAGTTCCGCCTGTCCCGTTCGCTCGCCATCGCCACCGGCGGCGTCCTGCCGCTCGACGACGAGGGCAAGCGCGCCTGGCCGAAGGCCGGCGACGATGCCGCCTTCACACTGGTGGGGGCCAGTTGCTCCGCCGAGGCAGTCGCGCGTCTGCCGGTGCGCAGTGCCACCTTCCATCAGGGACGCATGGTCTACGGCAGCGTCGGCAAGGCCTAGCAGGCGATAGCTCTCAGGGGCTAAAGCACAGATCGGAGGCTCCCCTCAGCCTCCGATCGCCTTTTCCGGCATTCCGAAATCTCCCTTGCCGGGCCGCCAGCGCCACGGCCGAATTCGCCTATCGACATTGCGCCACCACGAAAAGCGCTCAGCTGCTCGCAACGCGACAATTGGACAGGATAGCGCGCACCGCGCTATTTCCACCTGAGTCCGCGGCCGGCCAGCAGGGATCGAGATTTCGCAATGGAAGTCGTGATCCTGGGCTTCGCCCTCTTCGGGTTCCTGTTCGTCGCCGTTCCCTGGGCCGCCTTCGCCGCCCGGTCGCGCAGTAACGCCGCGCTCGCCATCGTCGCGCGTCAGGGGGCGGAGATCGACGCCCTGCGCACCGATCTGAGCGTTCTGCGGGCCCAGATCGCCGCCGGTGCTGCCGTGGCGGCGCGCCCCGAGGAGGCCGGGGAACCGGTGGAGGCGCCTGAGGTGCCGATCGCCATCGAGCTGCCACCCGCCATTGTCACGGATGCCCCTGACGCGCTGCCTGCCGATCTCCTCGCCGCGCGCGAACAGGAGCCGGAGGCCGCCCCCATCACAGCACGCACCATCGAGGGCGCATCCGCCGAGACAGTGCACGAGGAGCCGCCCACTCCTATCGAGGCGCTCGCAACGAGTGTCACAGCGCCCGAGCCGGCCCTGGACGTCCAGCGCAGCGAACTCCCGCCGGAAGCCGAGCCCTTCGCCACCCCTGCGCCGCGGCGTGATTTCGAGGAGGCGATCGGCTCGCGCTGGGCGGTCTGGATCGGCGGCGTCGCGCTTGCGCTCGGCGGCCTCTTCCTGGTCCGCTACTCGATCGAGGCCGGCCTGTTCGGTCCGGGCGTCCGGTTGCTGCTGGGCGCCGCCTTCGCCCTTACCGCAGCCGGCGCAAGCGAATATCTGCGCCGGCGCGATCTGCCGCTCGCGATCGCCTCGGGCTCCGGCCCGCTCGCCGGCCTCGGCCATGCCAGCATTCCCGGCGTGCTCGCGGGCGTCGCCGTACTCAGTGGCTTCGGCGTGATCTTCGCCGCCCATGCGGTCTACGGCTTCATCGGACCAGGCCCGGCTTTCGCCCTGATGGGCCTGCTCGGCCTGGCGGCGCTCTCCGCCTCGCTCCTGCACGGCCCGGCGCTCGGCCTGTTCGGCCTGCTCGGCTCCTATGCGACGCCCTTCCTGGTCGCCAGCACCGCGCCGAACTTCGTCGCGCTCGCGCTCTTCATCACCTTCGTTACCGCGGTCGCCCTCCTGCTGCACCAGCGCCGGCCGAGCCGTATCGTCACCCTCGGCGCCGTCGCCGGGCATGGCGCCTGGACGCTGCTCATCGCCTTCGCCGGCGGCAATGTGAACTGGGCCGCCTGGCTCGCCGCCTCCGGCTCGGTTCTCGCGCTCGGCCTGCTCAGGGAATGGCCGGCCTTGCGCGGGCGAGCCGAGCCCGATGGCGGCTGGCGGATTGCGGGCTTCGAGTTGACCAGCCTCATCGCCATCGGTGTGCCGCTCGTCCTCTCCGGCATCCTTTTGGTCAGCCATGGCGGGCCCGCGCCGTTGCATGTTGCCATCATCGTCACGGTGGCTGCCGCCGTCGCCGGCGCGGTCCGGTATCGCGACCTGGCACCGCTGGCACTGCTCGCCGGCGCGGCGGCCGCCGGCATGGCGCTGCTCTGGCCGACCCGCGATGGCGCCTTCGGCCTGTCACCGACCCTGCCGCTCGACCTGATGCGCCTGAGCTTCGCGCCCGACGCTGGCCCGGGCCTGCGCTGGACAGCTGGTCTCTTTGCGCTGCTTCTCGCCCTCCCGCCCTTCTTCGCCCTGCTGATGCGGCGCGGGGCAGGTACTGGCGGTGTCCTGGTGCGCGGCTGCCTCGCCTTCGCCTCGGCGCTCGCGCCGGTCTGCCTGCTGCTGGCGACGGCGTTGCGCAGCAACGGCTTCGAACGCTCGACCGGCTTTGCCGCACTGGCCCTGCTCCTGACGATCGCGCTCTTTGCCGCTTCAGAATTCCTCCTGCCGGTCGAGCGCCGCAGCACCAAGACGCGCGCCAATCCCCTCGCCTTCATCGGCTCGGCCGCCTATGCCGCCGCCGGTGCGATCGCGCTCGGCCTCGCCATCGCCTTCGCCTTGCGCGAGACCTGGCTGGTGGTCGGCTTCGCCGTTTCGGCCGCGGGCGTCGCGCTCCTGTCCGCTTTGCGTCCGATTCCGCTGCTGCGCAGCATGTCGGCGGCGCTCGCCACCGCAGCGCTGGCGCGGTTCGTCTGGAGCCCGATCGTCAGCGATATCGGCTCCTGGCCCATCCTCAACTGGCTGATCCCGGCCTATGCCCTGCCAGCGCTCTGCTTCGCTATCGGCGCGCTGGCACTGCGCAGCAAGCAGGATCGCCCGCGCCTGGTTCATGAGGCGCTCGCCGCTTTCTTCTTCGCCGCCTTCGTGCTGCTGGAGGTGCGGCAGGCCTTTGCCGGAGCCAATCTCGTGCCGACCGCGGATCTGGTCCGCCTACATTATCTCGGCCCGCGCAACCGGCTCTTCGAGGAGGTTTTCTGCCATGCCCTGGCGCTCGGGCTGCTCGGCGCAGGCTTCGTCCTGCTCGCCCGCCGGCTCGGTGGACGGGTCTTCGGCGTCTGCGCCGATATCGCCGCGATCGCGCTGATCCTTGTCGGCATCGGCGGGCTCGGCGCCGTGCTGAACCCGGTCTTCGACGGCACGCCGGTGCTCGGCTGGCCGGTGTTCAACCGCCTGCTCTGGTATGTCGTCGTCGGCGGCCTGCTCGGGCTGCTCGGCTACGGGCTCGGGCGCGACGGCCGCTCGCGCCTGGGCGATACGCTCAACGCTTGCGCTGCGGTGCTGGTCTCGCTCGGTGCGATATTGATCGTCCGGCAGGCCTTCTCCGGCCCGGTCCTGGCGCCGATGGATGGCAGGGTCGCCGGCTTTGCCGAGGTGGTGACGATCGCGCTGCTGCTGCTGGCGCTCACGGCGGCCGCGCGGATATGGCGCGAACTCTCGCCCGGCCACGTCACCGGCTTTGCCCTGCACGCGCTCGCCATGATCGCGATCGGCTGGGTGGCGATCGCACTCGGCATCGGCCGCAATCCGCTGTTCGATCTCAGCGGCGTCGAGGGGCCGGTCATCTTCAACCGCATCCTCTGGGGTTATGGCGCGGCGATCTCAGGCTTCGCCGGTGCGGCCTGGTGGCTGCGCGATGTCACCCCCGCGATCAGTGTCGCCTTCCGGCGCACGGCCTTGGCGGGGTCAGCGCTTTGCGTCTTCCTCCTGCTGCGCCATGGCTTCCACGGGCCGTTGCTGGCTTCCGACGTCCCGGTCACCCTCGCCGAAGCGGGCTCCTATGCCGCCTTCGGCTTCATCGCCGCCATCATCGTCATGATCACCGGCTCGGTCCGCCTGCCCGGTCGCTCTGTGCCGGTCGCTCCCGAGTGGGCAGCAGTCGGCTCCTGCGGCCTGTTCGCGCTCCTGCCTGGCCTCATCGCCAATCCGCTCGCGACCGAGCAGCCGCTCGCTGGCCCGCTCCTGCTCGACAATGCCGCGATCGGCTATCTCCTGCCGGCGCTGCTCGCCTTCGCGGCGGCGCGCTGGGCCAGGGAGTACCTCGCCGGCGCCGGGGCACGGCGCATCTTCGGCGTCAGCGCGATCATCGGCGGGCTGGTTTATCTGCTGATCGAGGTCCGGCGCGGTTTCGTCGGCCGCGATCTCCTGGTCGACGCCGGCAGCGCCAGCGAACTCTATGCCTATTCGGCCGCGCTCCTGCTCTATGGCGTGGCGCTGCTCGCGCTCGGCTTCAGATTGCAGTCGAAGGATCTGCGCCTCGCCTCGCTCGGCGTCGTGACGATCGCGATCTGCAAGGCTTTCCTGATCGACATGTCCGGGCTGGAAGGCCTGCTGCGGGCCTTGTCCTTCATCGGCCTCGGCGCCAGCCTCGTCGCCATCGGCCTCGCCTATCAGAAGCTGCTGCTGCGGGAAGCGTCACGGCCCGGCAAGGCGCATTGAAAAAGCCTCCCGCGTCGATGCGCGGGAGGCTCGAATATCCCTGGTGGAAGCGCTCCCGGTAAACCGGGCGCGCTCCGATTGTCAGCTCAGCCCTTGAGCTTCGTGTTGCACTGGCTCCAGTAGCCGCCGCCCTTCTCGATCCACTTCAGCTCGCCATTGGCGTTGGCCGTCTTGTTGGCATTGTACTGGTCGACGCAGGTCTTGAGGCGAGCCTTGCCGGCGGTTTCATCCGAATATTTCGGCGCCACGGCCCGCGGGAAGACCGCAGCCTTGGCCTTGCCGGCGGGCTTGGCCGCCGTCGCCGGCTTGCCCGCTGTGGTCGCGGCGGGCGTCGCAGCCGGGGCCGGAGCTTCCGTCACAGCTGCCGCGGCATCATTCTCCGAGGCATCGTCATCAGCGCAGTTGGCCTTGCGGAAATCGTTCCACTTCTGGCCCTTCAGCGTGTTCGCTTTCTTGGCGTCCTGATACTTGGTGCTGCACTCTTTCATGGTCAGGGCCGAGGCCGGCGCAGCGGCGAAGCTCGCGGCCATCAACGCAAGGGCGGTGGAGAACAGAAGCGTCTTCATGAGCAGTCTCCCTGGGGCGGTGAGTCGAACTCGCCGAGGCAAGCTTAACCAACGATGCAAATCTCTGCCATCGCCGTGCGGCAACTTCTGGGCTAGTTGCGGGTTCCATAGCCTGCCACCACAAAGGATGTCTTGATGAAGATCCCCACTTTCCTCGCCCTGTTCGTTCTGGCCTCCGGCCTAGCCGCCTGCACGACCCTGGAACAGCGTGTCAGCGGCGCTGCGGTCGGCGCAGGGACCGGAGCGGTCGTTGCCGGGCCGGTCGGCGCCGTAGTTGGCGGGGCCGCCGGCGCGGTCAGCGCTCCGGCGGTGGTTCGCACCACGCGCCGCGCCACTCGGTAGTCCTAAATCCGGCTTTCTTGCGCGGCGGCGGAACCACGCCGCCGCTCCGTCGTTTCGACCATGAAGCTTTCGAGCCCAGACACTTTCAAGCTCATGGAGTTGACGGATGGACAACGACAAGCGCCTGCCACCGGACGTGCCCAGCACGGATGACATGCGGGACGAAATCGACCGCGCGACCGGCAGCGTTGCGGCGCGCGCCGCTGACCTCGCCAACCGCACGGCGGAGACCGTCAAGGACGGTTACGGGCGAGCCAAGGAAAAGCTCGCCGAGCTCGACCCCGGCGACACGCTGCGCGAAGCAGGCCGATACGCCCAGGAGACGGGCGAGGCCGCGATCGACACGGTCGAACGCCATCCGCTGGCCGCCTTCGCCATCGGCGCGCTCAGCGTCGGCTTGATCGCCTGGGCGGTGACACCCCGCCGTTCGAGTTGGCAGCCGGACACCAGCGGCTGGAGCGGCACGCTGCGCGACTATGGCGATCAGGCGCTCCGCGCTGGACGTGATCTGATCGGAAGCGGCCGCGAGCAGGTCGATCGGAGCCGCGACTACGTCGCCCGCGGGCAGGATTATCTCGATGTCGGCCGCGATTATGCCCGTGAAGGCGGCCGCGCGCTGATGCGCCGCGGCGAGCGCGAGCCGCTGGCGGCCGTGGTCGGCGTGGGCCTTGCGCTCTACGTGATCAGCTCGCTGTTGAGCAGCGGCAGCAGCCAGGCGCAGCCTGCCCGTCGCCGGGCCAAGCGGTAAAAGCCGCCTGTCGGGCTTCAGCCCGACCGGCGCGAGGCCTTCTCCGCCTGGCGGGCTGCCTGCTTCTCGGCATCGCCAGCGCGGACCAGGCTCGTGATCGCGAGCGGCGGCTTGCCCGACCGCTCTGCGATGACGCGATCCTGTTCCAGGATGGCGTCTCGCGCCGGTTCATCGCCGTCGATCCCGCCCAGCAGTTCGGTGGGAACGCGGCGGTTGGAGCTGCGCGAACCATCCTCGTAGAATACGTCGAACAGGACGTAGGCGGCGTCGAGCGGTTTCGATTTCTTGCGGGCCATGATCGATCCTGTCGGTTGGGCGATCCCCCTGGCAGCAACGCACAGGGCGGGCCGAGGGATCGCGGAGCCGCGCAGAGGCGGCAGAATGCTGTGAGCGCGAGGTAACTCCCTCGCGCCGACAAGGCAAGCCGCAACGCTGCCTCCGCCACCCTGCCCGGCTATCGCAGGCTCAACGTCTCGACGATCTCCGAGTCGAGCACGAGATCGTCGCGCGCACCCATCAGCCAGAGGCGATCGGCCGTGAAGCGCAGGATCGGCCGGTCCCACCAGCGATCGAGCATGGCGGCGAGCGCTGCCGCCTCAGCCGCATCGAGATCCTCGCTCAGGTTCCAGATGCCGACGACATAGAGATCGCTGGTCGGCCGTCCGAGCGCCCGTTGCATGAGGTGCAGGGCGTTCTGCCCGTCGCGACGCTCCGGATAGAGCCTGAGATAGAGCCGACCGCGATTGACATTACCGGAGAACAGGCCGCGCAACTCCAGCGCGACCGGCCCGAGGCGCGACAGGGCGTCCCGCGCGGCCGGGCCGATCGCCGGCGGCGCGCCGACCGAGAGTGAACCACACACGGTCGCATGCAGCTTTGCCTGCCGCTGCGCGACCAGATTCCAAGCGATCTTTGCCGCAAACGGGGCCTGGCGGAGCTCCCGCTCGAGCGCCTGATAAGCCGGCGCCTCCGGCAGACCGAGCGTCGGCACGACCAGCGAGTAGATCGGCGGGTGCCGGCCGTTCTCGTAATGCGTCCCGTCCTTCCGCGCGATCGCCTTTGGATGATGCGGATCGATCAGTGGCAGATGCGCCAAACGGTAGCCGTCGTCGAGCGCCATGCCGGCGCCGGCAACGAAGGCTGTGCGGCTGCGGAGATAAGCAAGTTCATCGTCGCCTATCAGCTCGGCCTGCGTCGTCACGATCGTCACGCCTTCAGCATCCACTCATGCGCGGGATCGTTATGGAACTTCCAGACCCGCTTCGGCCCGGCCATGACGTTGAGATAATAGAGGTCATAGCCATGCGGGGCACCAACCGGGTGATAACCCCTGGGCACCAGCACGACATCGCCATCCTCGAAAGCCATGGTCTCGTCGAGCGAGCGGTCGTCGGTATAGACGCGCTGGAAGCCGAAGCCCTGCGGCGGACTCAAGCGATGGTAATAGGTCTCCTCCAGCAGCGATTCCGCTGGCAGCTTGTCCTGATCGTGCTTGTGCGGCGGATAGCTCGACCAGCAGCCAGAGGGCGTGATCACCTCGACGACGAGCAGCCCGTCGGCGGCTTCCGTCTCGGGCAGGATGTTGCGGACATGGCGCGTATTGCTGCCCTCCCCGCGCGTCAGGGCGCCGACATCACTTGGGCCGATGACGCGCGCCGGCCGTGCGCCCGGCTTGCCCGGCGCCGAGCAGATCGCGAGTTCGCACGGCCCTTGCGCCGTGACGCTCCAGTTCGAGCCTGCCGGCACATAGAGCGACCAGGGATCGGGCTCGAATGGCGAGGTGCGCCCGCCGATCACGCCGAAATCCTGACCGCCGGCGCTGGCGGCGACCTTGCCCGAGAGCAGGACGAGGCAATGTTCCCTGTCCCCGGTCTCGCGCGACAGGCTCTGCCCGACCGCCAGCCTGTGAACCGCGAAGCCGACATGGCCCCAGCCGGCCGTTTCAGGCGTGACCTCGTGGATGCGCCCCTCGGCATCGGGCGCCTGCGGCTTGACCAGTAGCTTCGACATGATTTCTGCCCAGGCTCAGACGAGCCCAGCCTCCTTCAGGCTCTGCTTGAGATGGGCGACGCCCTTCTTGGCATAGGTCAGCGGGTGCGCCTTCTCGGGGTCCTGCTCGGCCTCGACCACGACCCAGCCGGAATAGCTCGGCAGCGCCTTGAACACTGTGGGATAGTCGACCATGCCGTCGCCCGGCACGGTGTAGACGCCGAGTTCGGAGCCCTTGCCGAGAATGGCGTCGAGGAAGCTCCAGTCTTCCCGGCGCGCCTGCTCCATCACCGCCTTGCGCACATCCTTGGCATGGAAGTGGCTGATGCGGCTGCGATAGCGCTCAGCCAGCTTGGCGGGATCGGCCCCGCCCCAGGTCGCGTGGCCGGTGTCGAGCAGGAGGTGTGCCGCTTCGCCAGTCGCCGCCATGAAGGCGTCGATATCGGTCTCGCTCTCGACGATCGTGCCCATGTGGTGGTGGTAGACCAGCCTGACGCCCTCGGTGAGCGTGCGCTCGGCGACCTCGGTGATCCGCCGCCCGAACTGCGCCCACTCACCGGCCGCCAGCACCGGGCGCTGCGACAACGGCTTGCTGCGGTCGCCATGGATCGCGTTCGAGGTCTCGGCGAAGACCAGCACGGTCGAGCCCATCGCTTTCAGCAGGTCGAGATGGGGCCGCAGCTGCTTCATCTCTTCGTCGGCGTCACGCTTGAGCAGCTCGGCCGAATACCAGCCGGAGATGCAGGCCATGCCGAAGGGGTCGAGCGCCGCCTTCAGTGCCTTCGGCTCACGCGGGAACTTGTGGCCGAGCTCCATGCCGACGAAGCCGGCTTCGCGGGCCTCGGCCAGACAGGTTTCCAGCGGCGTCGCGCCGCCGATATCCTGCAGATCGTCATTCGACCAGCCGATGGGGTTGGCGCCGATACGGATAGGCATGTCGTCCTCTTCGATTCAGTTGTCGCGCGCCGCGAGCGCGCCGTCATAGCGCTTGCGCGCCGCCTTGACCTCATCGCGCACCGAAACCTCGGGCACCGCGACCTCCCACCAGTGCCCGCCGGCATCGGTCGAGATCAACGGGTCGGTATCGATGACGATGACGCTGGTGCGGTCGTGGCTGCGGGCCTCGTCGAGCGCGGTGTCCAGCTCGGCCAGGCTCGCGACCTTACGCGCGATCGCCCCCATCGAGCCGGCATGCGCCGCGAAATCGATCTCGGGCAGTGCCTCGTGCCGGGTGTCGCGCAGGAGATTGTTGAAGGAGGCGCTGCCGGTCGCGTTCTGCAGCCGGTTGATGCAGCCGAAGCCGCGATTGTCGAGCACGACGATGGTGAGCTTGACCCCAAGCATCACCGAGGTCGCGATCTCCGAGTTCATCATCAGATAAGAGCCGTCGCCAACCATGACGAAGACCTCGCGGGCGGGATCGGCGAGCTTAGCGCCTAACCCACCGGCGATCTCGTAGCCCATGCAGGAATAGCCGTATTCCATATGGTAGCCGCCGGGCGCGCCCGGCTGCCAGAGCTTGTGCAACTCGCCCGGCAAGCCGCCGGCGGCGCACAGCACGACATCGCTCACGCGGCTCTGGCGCTGCACCGCGCCGACAACCTGCGCATCGCTGGGCAGGGCCTGATTGCTCGCCGCGGTATAGCGCGCGGCGGTCGCGAGCCAGGCGTCACGGGACGTCTGCGCCTGCGCCGTCCAGCCAGCCGGCGCTTTCCAGCCCGCGAGTGCCGCTTCGAGCTCAGCGAGGCCAGCCTTGGCATCTGCGACAAGCGGCTGCGCGCCATGCTTGCCGGCATCGAAGGCCTGCGTATTGAGCCCGACGATCCGGCAATCCGGATCGGCAAAGAGCGCGCGCGAGCCGGTGGTGAAATCCTGCAGGCGCGTGCCGACCGCGAGTACGACATCGGCATTCTTCGCGGCATCATTGGCAGCGCCGGTGCCGGTGACGCCGATCGCACCGAGATTAAACGGATGGTCGTGCGGCAGGGCGCTCTTGCCGGCCTGCGTCTCGGCGCTCGGGATGCCGTGCGCCATGCAGAAACGGGCGAGCTCGCCCTCCGCCTCACTGTAGAGAACGCCACCACCCGCCACGACCAGCGGCCGCTTCGCAGCCTTGAGCAGCGCCACCGCCTGCGCCAATTCCTGTTCGTCCGGCCGTGTCCGGCGCGGCGTCCAAATCCGCTCAGCGAAGAAGCTCTCCGGATAGTCATAGGCTTCCGTCTGCACATCCTGGCAGAGCGCCAGTGTCACCGGCCCGCAGTCCGACGGATCGGTCAGAACCTGCATCGCCCGCTCGAAGGCGGGGATCAGTTGTTCCGGCCGGGTGATCCGGTCGAAATAGCGCGAGACCGGCCTGAAGCAGTCATTGGCCGAAACCGTGCCGTCGCCAAAATCCTCGATCTGCTGCAGCACCGGATCGGGCCGGCGCCCGGCGAAGACATCGCCAGGCAGCAGCAGCAGCGGCAGGCGATTGACATGCGCGACTGCAGCAGCCGTCACCATATTGGTCGCGCCGGGCCCGATCGAGCTCGTCACCGCCATCATCCGGCGCCGGCGCGAGGCCTTGGCGAAGGCGATCGCCGCATGCGCCATCGCCTGCTCGTTATGCGCCCGCAGCGTCGGCAGGATATCGCGCGCGCCGTAGAGCGCCTCGCCGAGGCCGGCGACATTGCCATGGCCGAAGATCGCCCAGACGCCGGCGAAGAGCGGCAATGTCCGGCCGCCGACAACCGTCTTCTGCGCCGCCATCGCCGCCACCAGCGCCTGCGCCATGGTGAGCCTGATCGTGCTCATTATGCGTCTCCTCGGCGCGCCCGTCGCTCATCCCGTGATGGACGAGCGCAAGCGTCTTGCAAACTCAGGAATTCGAACCTTGCCAGGCTTCGACCAGCCGGCCGAAGCGCTCGGCCATCATCGCGGTCGCGGCCTCGTCGTCGAGCGTCCCGGCGAGCCAGCCGCGCGCCGCCTCACCGAAGATGCTGCGCCCGACCGCAAAACCCTTCACCGTCTTCGCCGTCTGCGCCAGCCGGAAGGCCTGCTCCAGCTCCGGTAGCGGTGCATCGAGACCGAGCAGCACGACGCCGCGGCAATAGGGATCGTTCTCGGCGATCGCGGCATCGACCGCGGCCCAGGCCGCCGTTGTCGGCTGCCCCTCCAGCTTCCACCAGTCTGGCTTGATGCCGATCTCGTAGAGCCGGCGCATCACGCTCGCCATGGTGTCGTCACCGAGCGGCCCGTTCTTCGAGCAGATGATCTCGACCAGCAGCTCGCGGCCGACCTGCCGGCAGGCGAGTGCCACCCGCTTCAAGGTCGCCTCCTGCTCGGCCTTCAGCGCCGCATCGTCGTCAGGGTGATAAAAGGCCAGCACCTTGACGACATGGTCGACCGGCCATTCGTTCAGCACCGCCCCAAGCGAGCCATCAGCATCTGTTTCGAGACGCAGCGGCCGCGAGCCCGGCACCTCCAGCGGCCGCGCGATCCAGAAGCCGTGATCGCCGGCGCGGAACAGCGCCTCGCGGCCATGGCGCCCGTCGAGCAACATGCCGAAACCGTCAGCACCCTTGGTGATCCGCGCCGCGGCGTCGACGGCGAGCCGCTTGAAAACCGCTATGCGCTCACGCGGCACGCCGGCCTCGTCAGCCATCGCCTCGATCTGGGAGCGATGATCGATGGCGAGTGCCATCAGCGTCGCGGCCTGCGGCCGGCGTGTCGTCGCCCAATGGACGTGGTTGATCGCGATGTCGTGTCGCAACGCCCGGTGCGGCGAGCCGTTCTTCAGGAAGAATTGAAGTTCGGCGAAGGTCGGGCTTTCCGGTGAGCAGAGCAGGCGCGAGACGGCAAAAGCGCCGCAGGCATTGGCCCAGCTGCAGCAGGTCTCGATCGGCTCGTCGCGCAGATAGCCGCGCAGGAAGCCGGACATGAAGGCGTCACCGGCGCCGAGCACGTTGTAGACTTCGACCGGGAAGCCCGGCCCCTTGATGCCGTCCTCGATCGAGGTGGGAATGGCGCCAGGAAAGACGACGCAGCCCATCGGCCCACGCTTGCAGACGATCGTCGCCTTGCTCTGGCTGCGGATATTGCGGATCGCGACGAGGGTGTCCTCCGAGCCACCGGCGGCGTGCAATTCCTCCTCGGTGCCGACGATCAGGTCGCAATCCGGCAGGATCGCCTGCAGGTGCTGGGTGACGGTGTCGGAGCGGATATAGCGCTCTTCGCCGGCGGCGTGGCCGGCCAGTCCCCAGAGATTGGGGCGGTAATCGACATCGAACACGACCTTGCGGCCATGCTTGCGGGCGAATGCGATCGCCTTGCGCTGCGCACTGGCCGCATTGGGAATCGCGAAATGCGTGCCGGTGACCACGACCGCCTTGGCGGAGGCGATGAAGGCCTCGTCGATCTCGCTCTCGTCGAGCGCGGCGTCGGCGCAATCGGTGCGGTAGAAGATCAACGGAAACGTCTTCTCGTCGCGCACGCCGAGGATGACCAACGAGGTCAGCCGCTTGGGATCGACGATGACGCCCTTGGTCTCGACGCCTTCGCGCTGCAGCTGCTCCAGGATGAAGCGGCCCATCTGCTCGTCGCCGACGCGGGTGATCACTGCCGATTTTAGGCCGAGCCGGGCCGTGCCGATCGCGATATTGGTCGGGCAGCCGCCGACCGCCTTGGAGAACGAGGCCATGTCCTCCAGCCGGCCACCGATCTGCTGGCCGTAGAGGTCGACCGAGGAGCGGCCGATCGAGATCAGGTCGAGCACGGGTTCAGGCATCAGGGCGGGCTTTCTCGGCAGTGCCGACGGCGAGCGTCATGGCGAGCACGAAGGTGGCGGACATCGAACGGAAGGCGCCGTAATCGGCTTCATCGACCTCGAGGCATAGGGAACAGTGCTGGGCGAGCGGGCTGAGCGCGCTGTCGGTGATCGCGATCACCGGAATGCCCTTCTCGTGGGCAGCCGCCGCGATCGCGACCGTCCCCGGCGTATAGGGCGCGCAGCTCACCGAGAGGACGACATCGCCCGGGCGCGCAATCGCCGCCTGCTCGGGGCCAAGCGAGGCGATATTGTCGACGAGCACCGCGCGGATGCCGAGCTTGCCGAAAGCGTAGGCGAGATAGGACACCACAGGGAACATCCGGCGCGCGCCGACCAGGATGATCGTCTCCGCTCCGGCAAGCAGGTCCGTCGCTTTGTCGACATCGCGGTGCCGGATCGTCGATTGCAGCCGCGATAGCGAGTTGCGGCTGGCCTCGGCGAAGCCGTCGAGCAGCACCTGCGCCATGTTCGGCCCGGCCGCGCCCTCCTCGCGCAGCGCCACCAGCCGCTCGCGATAATCCGGGAATTGCTGGCGCAGCCGCGAGCGGAAGAGCTGCTGCAACTCGCTGAAGCCGGAATAGTCGAGCGCCTGGGCAAAGCGCACCAGGGTCGAAGCCTGCACGCCGGCCTGCTGCGCCACCTGCGCCGCGGTGTTCAGCGCCATGTCGTCGGGGTTGGCAAGCGCATAATCGGCGACCTGCCGCAGCCGCTTCGGCAGGTTCGGCCCGCGCTCACGCAGCAGCGCGACGAAGCCGTCGAAATCGTCCCGTGGCGGGTCCTGCTGCAGTGGCGACGACATGGGGAACAGGGGCTCTCGCGGCCTTGACTTGTGCCGGGAGAGAATGGAATGTTTGTTCCATTAGTCAAGCGCAATAAAAATAATGTGCCATTGTGACAGTGGCGCTGCCAGGGAGATCAGAGGTGTCCAAGCCAACCGACTTCCGTCGCGAGCTCGACGGCAAGGTCGCCGTCGTCACCGGCGGCAGCCAGGGCCTGGGCGAGGCGATCGCCCGGGAATTCGCGGCACGCGGCGCTGCCGGCCTCATTCTTACCGGCCGCAACCGCGAACGCGGCGAAGCCGTCGCCGCGAGCCTGAAAGCCGCCGGCTGCAACGCGATCTTCCACACCGCCGACCTTGCCGATCTCGACGCCGTCCGCGGAATCGTCCCCGCCGCCGAGCAAGCTTTCGGCCGGCTCGACATCCTCGTCAATGCCGCTGGAGACACCGATCGCGGCACGATCTTCGACACCAGCCCCGAGCTCTATGCCCGCATCATGGCGGTCAACCTGACCGCGCCCTTTTTCCTGATCCAGGATGCCGCCAACCTGATGCGGCGCGAGAAGATCGAGGGCGCCATCGTCAATATCCAGTCGATGTCGGCCCATGGCGGCCAACCCTTCCTCGCCGCCTACAGCGTCTCGAAGGGTGCGCTGGCGACGCTGACCCGCAACGCCGCCTATGGGCTGCTCGCCGATCGCATCCGCGTCAACGGCCTCAACATCGGCTGGATGGCGAGCCCGGGCGAGGACGCGATCATGCGTCTGCGCCATGGCGCGCAGGATGGCTGGCTGGAGGAGGCGCAGGCCGGAAGGCCCTTCGGCCGCCTGATCAATCCGCGCGAGGTCGCCAAGGCCGTCGCCTATCTGGCGTCATCCGAATCGGGGTTGATGACCGGCGCCAATATCGACTTCGATCAGACCATTCTCGGCGCGCATGACTAAGGCGCCGGAGCATTCTCGAACCGCGGGACAACGGACGTGATGAGATTTGGATTGCTGGGCGCCGGCCGCATCGGGCGCATTCACGGGCTCAATGTCGCGGCGCGCGCCGATGCGCAGCTGGTCGCGCTTTCCGATGCCTCTGCGGACGCCGCCGCCTCGCTCGCCCAGGCTTCCGGCGCCAAGGTGGCGACCACGGACGCAATCCTCGCCGATAGCGGCATCGACGCCGTGGTGATCTGCACGCCGACCGACACCCATTCCGACCTGATCGAGGCCGCCGTCTCGGTCGGCAAGGCGGTCTTCTGCGAGAAGCCGGTCGATCTCGATGCCGGCCGCATCCGCCGTTGCCTCGAAGTGGTCGCGAAATCCGGCAAGCCGCTGATGATCGGCTTCAACCGTCGCTTCGACCCGAACTTCGCCGCGCTGGAAGGCCGCCTGCGCGCCGGTGAGGCCGGCAACGTCGAGATCGTCAGCGTGATCTCGCGCGATCCCGGCCCGCCGCCGGTCGAGTATGTCAAGCGCTCGGGCGGGCTCTTCCGCGACATGATGATCCATGATTTCGACATGGCCCGCTTCCTGCTCGCCGAGGAACCGGTCGAGGTCTTCGCGCTCGGCTCGGCACTGGTCGATCCGGCGATCGGGCAGGCCGGCGACGTCGACACCGCCGCGGTACTGATGCGCACCGGCAGCGGGCGCATCGCCCAGATCTCGAACTCCCGCCGCGCGACCTATGGCTACGATCAGCGCATTGAGGTGCACGGCTCCAAGGGCATGCTGCGCGCCGGCAATATCCACGAGACCACCGTCGAGATCGCGACCGGCGCCGGCTTCCGCGCCGACCCGGTGCAGAACTTCTTCCTGGAGCGCTACGCCGCCGCCTATCGCGCCGAGCTCGACGCCTTCATCACCGCCTGCCGCGACAAGCGAGCGCCCTCCCCGTCCGGACTCGACGGCTTGAAGGCGCAGATCCTGGCCGATGCCGCGACCGAGTCCCGCCGCACCGGCAAGCCGGTCGCCGTTTCGCTCGAGGCTCTGTGATGACGCCTGCCGAACTCGAACTGCGCGAATATGCCGTGCTCGGCCTCGTCGCGGAGGCGAGCCATCTCGCGCTCGACTACTTCGGACGCAGCGACTCCCTGAACATTACGATGAAGGGAGCCCAGGATTGGCTCACCGCCGCCGACGGCGCCGTCGAGAGCTTCCTGCGCGAACGACTCGGACGGCTGTTCCCGGCCGACGGAGTGATCGGCGAGGAAGGCGGTGGCGAGGCGGCCGACGCGGTCTGGATCATCGACCCGATCGACGGCACCGCCAATTTCGCGCATGGCGATCGCAACTGGTGCATCTCGATCGGCTTCGTCCTCGCCGGGCGACCTGAGATCGGCGTCATCGCCGCACCGGCCCTTGGGGAGGTCTACCGCGCCCGGCGCGGCAGCGGGGCGAGCTTGAACGGCCGACCGATCCGGGTCTCTGGCACCAGCGACATCGGCCGCGCCAGCCTCGAATTCGGCTGGTCGAAGCGCAAGCCCCTCGACAGCTATATCGAGATGGTCAGGCGCGGCTTCGAGGCCGGCGCTGCAGTCAAGCGCCCCGGCGCCGGTGCGCTCGGGCTCTGCCATGTCGCCTGCGGGCGGACCGATGCCTATGCGGAGCTGCATATCAATTCCTGGGACGTCGCTGCCGGGCTGGTGATCGCCGCCGAGGCCGGCGCCCACGTCAACGACTTCTTCGAGGGCGATGCGATCACGGCCGGCAATCCGGTCCTGTGCTGCACGCCGGAGCTGCAAGATGAGTTGGAGTGCATCACCGGAATAGTAAGCCGGCACAAGGATCGTTGATCTTTTCGAGCAAACGGTCACTATTGACCCAACAAGAACAAGTCAGAACCAGACATCGGGAGGAAGACATGCTGTCATTGAACCGGCTTCGCGCCGGGCTATTCGCGGTCGCCGCTAGCGGGGCTGCTTTCGCCGCCGCTCCGGCCCAGGCCCAGGGCTCCCTCGTCATGTATTGCGGCGTGCAGGAGGAATGGTGCCGCGCCATGAGCGGTGCCTTCGAGAAGGAAACCGGCATCAAGGTCGCGATGACCCGCAAATCGGCAGGCGAGATCTACGCGCAGCTCAAGGCGGAATCGTCCAATCCGCGCGGCGACATCTGGTGGGGCGGCACTGGCGACCCGCATCTGCAGGCGGCCGAAGAAGGTCTGACGCAGGAATATGAATCGCCCGCCAACAAGGACATGCACGACTGGGCGCTGGCGCAGTGGAACGCCGCCAAAAAGCGCTCGATGGGCATTTATGCCGGTGCGCTCGGCTTCGGCTACAACACCCAGCAGGTCAAGGCCAAGGGCCTGAACGAGCCGAAATGCTGGGCCGATCTGCTCGATCCCAAGCTCAAGGACGACGTCCAGGTCGCCGACCCGAACTCGTCGGGTACCGCCTACAACCTGCTCGCCACGGTCGTGCAGTTGATGGGCGAGGACAAGGGCTTCGACTATCTCAGGCAGCTGCACAAGAACGTCAGCCAATACACCAAATCGGGCGCCGCTCCAGCCAAGGCGGCGAGCCTCGGCGAGACGGCGGTCGGCATCGTCTTCATCCACGACGCCGTCGTCTTCGCGGTGCAGGGCGATCCGATCAAGGCCGTCGCCCCTTGCGAAGGCACCGGCTACGAGATCGGCTCGATGTCGATCATCAAGGGCGCGCGCAATCTCGACACCGCCAAGAAGTTCTACGACTGGGCCCTGACCCCGGCGGCGCAGGCGCTCGCCGCTCCGGCCAAGTCCTATCAGGTGCCCTCGAACAAGAACGCGCCGGTCCCGGCCCAGGCGCCGAAGATGTCGGAGATGAAGCTGATCAACTACGACTTCGTCAAATACGGCTCCTCCGCCGAGCGCGTCCGCCTGCTGACGAAGTGGGACAAGGAGATCAAGGCGCTGCCGAAGTGAGCGCCCGATTGATCGCAGACTGATCGCGGCCATCTGAGACGAGAGGCGAGAGACGATGCGTCCCGCGACGAGGCTTGTGCTGATGGCCGGCTGGCTCGGCTATGTGCTCATCCCCTGGTATCTGCCCGAGGGGATGAGCCTCACCGGCTACCCGTTCGGCAAGGGCGGCACGGCGCTGGCGCTCGTGCTCTCCGGAGCTGCGCCCTGGCTGCTGCCGATCGGCATCGCCCTCGTCCTCGCCAGCCTGCTGAGCGCCCGCCAGGAGAACGCCACCACCGGCAAGCTCCTCGCCTGGATCGGCTTTGCCGGCCTCGTCGTCTTCTTCGCCCAGGGCTTTTCCATCACGCTGAAAGACCAGGGCATGCCGGCGCTGGCAGCCATTCTCGGTGGCGCCGGCGCCGCCCAGTCCGGCATGGGCTTCGGCGCGCTGGTGACGCTCGTCTCGCTGCTGCTACTGCTCTGCCACGGCCTGGCCTATCGCGGCCTCTGCCGTGGCGACATCTTCACGACGTCCTCGGTCGGCATCGTCATCACGCTGATCGCGCTCTTCATCTTCCTGCCGGTCTCGACGATCCTGCGCAGCGCGCTCGTCGACCAGTCCGGGAACCTCGTGTTCGGCGAGTTCGTCGAGCGCTTCTTCAGCCCGACGATCTGGGGGCTTGGCTGCCTCAGTGCCAACACCAATTGCGGCGTCGCCTGGAACACGCTGATCCTGGCAGTGCTGACCGGCGTCATCACCACCCTGCTCGGCCTTGCCTGTGCATTGCTGATCCTGCGCACCGGCATGCCGGGCAAGCGGGCCATGCGCCTGCTCACGGTGTTGCCGATCATCACGCCGCCCTTCGTCATCGGCCTCGCGCTGATCCTGCTCTTCGGGCGCTCCGGCCTGTTCTCGACATTCCTGTTCGACTGGTTCGGCGTGCCGCGCTCGCGCTGGATCTACGGCCTGCCGGGCGTGCTGCTCGCCCAGGTCCTCGCCTTCGCGCCGATCGCCTTCCTCGTGCTGATCGGCGTCGTGCAGGGCATCGCGCCAAGCCTGGAGGAAGCCTCGCAGACGCTCGGCGCCAAGCGCTGGACGACCTTCCGGACCGTGACCTGGCCGCTGCTGCGGCCCGGCCTTGCCAATGCCTTCCTGCTCGGCTTCGTCGAGAGCATGGCCGATTTCGGCAACCCGCTGGTGCTCGGCGGCAATTTCGAGGTGCTCTCGACCAAGATCTTCTTCGCGGTGGTCGGCGCCGCGCATAATCAGGGCCAGGCGGCGGTCCTCGCCGTCGTCCTGCTCGGCTTCACGCTCGCCGCCTTCTGGGCCCAGCAATACTGGCTCGGCAGCAAGTCCTACACCACCGTCACCGGCAAGGGCGATTCCGGCCTGCCGACGCCGCTGCCGCGCCGGATCACCTGGATCTCCGCCCTCGTCATCGGCCCGTGGGTCGCGCTGACCGCGGTGATCTACGTCGTCATCCTGATGGGCGGCTTCGTCAAGACGATGGGCCGCGACCATACGCCGACGCTGCAGCACTACATCACCGGCTTCTCGATCGATTTCAGCCGCGGCCTCTATTTCGACGGTTCGGCCTGGCCATCCTTCTTCACCACGCTGAAGCTCGCGGCGATCTCGGCGCCGCTGACGGCGACCATCGGCCTGCTCACCGCCTACCTGCTGACGCGTCAGCGCTTCGCCGGGCGCGGCATGCTCGAATTTGCGACCATGCTGAGCTTCGCCATTCCCGGCACCGTGCTCGGCGTCGCCTATATCCTCGCCTTCAACGTGCCGCCGGTCGAGATCACCGGCACTGGGCTGATCCTGATCATCGCCTTTGTCTTCCGCAACATGCCGGTCGGCGTGCGCTCTGGCATCGCCGGGCTGTCGCAGATTGACAGGAGCCTGGACGAGGCCTCGGCGACGCTCTCGGCCCGCAGCTTCACCACGCTCTGGCGGGTGGTGCTGCCGCTCCTGCGCCCGGCCCTCGTCGCCGCACTGGTCTACAGCTTCGTGCGCAGCATGACGACGGTCAGCGCCGTGATCTTCCTGGTCTCGGCCGAGTACAACCTCGCCACCGCCTATATCGTCGGCCGGGTCGAGGCCGGCGAGTTCGGCCTCGCCATCGCTTATTCCTCGGTGCTGATCGTGGTGATGGCGATCGGCATCAGCCTGATCCAGCTCGGCGTCGGCGAGCGCAAGCTCGGCCGGCGCGGCACGCCTGCCCTCGCCTCCTCCGCCGCCGAGCCGATCAAACAAGGATAAGCGCTTCCCATGTCCAAGGCCGGCCCAGCCTCCGTCGAGTTCCGCAATGTCAGCATGCGCTATGGCGCGGTGACGGCGGTCGACAATGTCAGCTTCACGGTCGAGGCCGGCAAGCTGGTGACGCTGCTCGGCCCCTCCGGCTGCGGCAAGACGACGACGCTGCGCATGATCGCCGGGCTCGAGATCGCCAGCGAGGGCGAGATCCTGATCGGCGGCAAGGATGTCACAAGGCTGTCTGCCGCCGACCGCGATGTCAGCATGGTCTTCCAGTCCTATGCGCTCTTTCCGCATATGAACGTGCTCGACAACGCCGCCTATGGCCCGACCGTGAAGGGCCTGCCCAAGGCCAAGGCGCAGGAGATGGCGCTGGAGAAGCTGGCGCTCGTCGGCCTCAAGGGCTTCGAGAAGCGCTACCCTTCCGAGTTGTCAGGCGGCCAGCAGCAGCGCGTCGCGGTTGCCCGCGCGCTCGTCCTGGAGCCGCAGGTGCTACTCTTCGACGAGCCGCTCTCCAACCTCGACGCTAAATTGCGCCGGCGCGTCCGCGAGGAGATCCGCGAACTGCAGCAGACGCTCAACCTGACCGTCGCCTATGTCACCCACGATCAGGAGGAGGCGCTCGCCGTCTCCGACCGCATCATCGTGATGTCGAATTCCCGCATCGCCCAAGAGGGCACGCCGCGCCAGCTCTATGAGGAACCCGCCAACGCCTTCGTCGCCGACTTCATCGGCGATGCCAACATGGTCGACGTCACCGTGAAATCAGTCGCAGACGGGCGCGCTACTGTCGCGATCGGCCCTGCGACCGTCTCATTGGCGGCGCGCGGCCTGCAGCCGGGGCCGGCCAAGGCAGCGATCCGGCCACAAAGCCTCCTGGTTACGCGCCATGAGAGCCAGGGCGCCCTGCCCGGCAAAGTCAGCAAATGCGCCTATCTCGGCAACCATCTCGACCTGATGATCGAGACCGCGGTCGGCGAGCTCTTCGTCATCAGCCACGATGTCGACGACATGCTCGCGCCAGGCACGCCGGTCTGGCTCTCCTTCGCCAACTCGGGCGTGATCCTGGTGCCCTGACGGGCGCCCTCAGCCGCCGATGTGGAAGGAATAGCTCGCGCCGATGCCGACCGAGAACTGGTTGCGCTGCCCCAGCTTGTCGACAATCGGCGAATTCGCGGCGTCGCCGACCAGCCTGTCGTAGCGTGCGAACAGCGTCGTGGAGAGACTCGGCGACCACGCATATTCCAGCGACGAGGCCAGACCGACCGACTTGGCGCCGCCGCCGGGCTTGTAGGGGGTGACGATGCCATTGAGCGCGGCCTCGTAGGGCAGGACGCCGAATTGGCGCCGCATGAACGGGGCGGTGCCGAGCGACAGGCGCGGGCCGACGGCAAAGGTGAAGCTGCCAAACCGCTCGACCCAATCGGCCGAGAGATCGGCGACGACGCCATGATGGCCGTTGAAGCCCTGGCGAACCTCGATGCGGGTGCGCAGCCGGTCGGGAACCAGCCAGTACTCCGCAAAGACACCGGCCTCGATCGCCCATGGCACATCGCGCAGGCCGAAGAGCTTGCGGTTCGAGCTCGCATAGCGACCGGCGCGATAGTTGCCGACGACACCGACGCTGAAGCGATCGGTTTCATAGAGCGCATAATCCAGGCCATCATCGGGCGCGCTGAAACCAGCCTCCTCGCCAGCTCGGCGCCAGGAGATCGACGGCATGAAGGATGGGCCCATCGACTTCGCCCCATCGTACTTCGGCCCCATCTCGAAGGAGCCACCCAGCGTGATGATCCAGCCCTTGGCCGGGGTCGGGTCCGTCACAGCGCGCTTGTCGTCATCGTCGTTTGCCAGCGCAGCTCCGCTGGCAAGGGCGAGCAGAGCCGCGATCCCGGCTAGGGCGACGGACCGACGACGCAGGCTGCGGCAGGGATGTTCGGGACGTGTATTGGCAGGCATGAAAAGCAGTGTCCCGTGGTCGTCAGTCCGCGATTGCGCGGCCCAGCTTGATACCGAGTTTCTTGATCCGGTGCCAAAGGCTTCGCTCGGCTATGCCTAGCAATTTCGCAGCCCTGACCTGCACACCGTCGCTGCGCCTGAGCGCCTCGATGATGAAGTCGCGCTCGATCCGCTCAAGCTCGGCGTCGAGATCGCGTGGCAATCCGTCCCGGTCGGTCCGGCGGTTGCCGCTGAACAGATCCTGCGGCAGATCAGTTGCATCGATCGTTTGCGTTTTCGTGACGATCACCGCCCGCTCGATGCAGTTGTGCAGCTCCCGGATGTTTCCGGGCCAGTCATAGGCGGTCATCGCCACCATGGCTGCCGGCGAGAAGCCGCTCGCACGCTTGCCCATCCCCTCCGCCAGTTCGGCCAGGAAATGCGAGGACAGCAGCGGAATATCGTCGGCGCGATCGCGTAGCGGCGGCAAAACGATAGGAAACACGTTGAGTCGATAGAACAGATCCTCGCGGAAACTGCCTCCTTCGATGGCCTGGCGCATGTCGCGATGCGTCGCCGCGATCAGCCGGACATCGACCGCCTGGGTCCGCGTCGCACCGACTGGCTCGAAGCTGCGCTCCTGGATCACGCGCAGCAGCTTGGCCTGGATCGGGAGGGACATATCCCCGATCTCGTCGAGAAAGAGCGTGCCGCCATCGGCCGCGGCGAAACGGCCGATCCGATTGGCGAGCGCGCCGGTGAAGGCGCCTTTGACATGGCCGAAGAGCTCGCTCTCCAGCAGGGTCTCGGGGATTGCCGTGCAGTTGACCGCGATGAAGGGTTTGTCGCGCCGCGGGCTGTTGAAGTGGATCGCGCGGGCGACCAGCTCCTTGCCGGTGCCGCTCTCACCGTTGAGCAGCACGGTCGCCTTCGTCTCGCAGACCTCCGTGACCTGCTCGATTACACGGCGGAAGGCCGCGCTGTTACCGACCAGGGTATCGAAGCTGTAGCGGCCTTCGAGCTCGCTGCGCAGCCGCTCATTGTCACGCACGACGTCGGCAAGGCGCAGCGCCCGCCTGATGGTGGCGGACACATCGTCGATCTCGAAGGGCTTGGCGATGTAGTCGAAGGCACCCTCCTTGACGAGATCGACCGCGTCGCGCACCGCCGCGAAGGCGGTGATGATGATGACCGGAACCTCTGGCCAACGGCTGCGGACCTCGCGCAACAGCGCACGACCATCCATCACCGGCAGCCTCAGATCGGTCAGCACCAGATCGAAGCGTGTCTGGTCGAGCGCGATGAGCGCAGCCCGCGCGCTGTGCACGGCCGTCGCACGGTAGCCGAGGTCCTCCAGCGCCGCCGCCAACACATCGGCGAGCCGCACCTCGTCGTCGACCACCAGGATGGACTGGCTCATGCCGCCACTCCCAGTTTCGCCCGCGGCAGCGTGATGGCGAAGGCAGCGCCCTGCCCCGGCTCGCAGACACAAGAAGTGCTGCCACCATGAGCCTCAGCCACGGCCTGAACCTTGGCGAGGCCGAGCCCAGTGCCCTTGGCCTTGGTGGTGAAGAAGGGATTGAAGATTTCCTGGCGGATCGCATCGGGCACGCCGGCCCCCTCGTCGCGGATCGTCAGCGAGACGGTCTCGCCGGCGACGCTGACGCTCGCCCGGATCGTGCCGCCCTCCGGCATGGCGTCGATCGCGTTGAGGATCAGGTTCAGGCAGGCTTGGTACAGCTGGTCGGGATCGCCGAGGACGGTCGCGCCGGCACTATGGTCCTCGACTGTCAGCTGAATCTTCTGGCGACTGAACTCCGGCGCCGCGATCGCCGCAACGCGATCGATCACAGCGCGCAGCGGCAGCTCGACCTTCGCCGGTGGCTTCGGCTGGGCAAAATCGAGGAAGTCGCGCACCAGCGTCTCGATGCGACGGACCTCGTCGATGACATAGCCGAGCATCTTCTCCTCCGCGCCGCCGAGCTTGGCGCGGTTGCGGACGACTTCCGTCGAGGTCTTGATGATCCCCAGCGGATTGCGAACCTCATGGGCGATCACCATCGCCGCCTGGCCGAGTGCCGACAGCCGGTCCTTTCGCCTGAGCTCCGCCTCAAGGTCCTGCAGCTTGCCGAGCTGTTCGGCCATGCCGTTGAAGCCGGTGGCGAGCTCGACGATCTCGCGCCCGCCCCCAACCGAGACGCGCTGGCCGAAGTCCCCGGCCGAAATCGCCCTCACGCCCTGTGTCAGCGCACGCAGGGGGCGCACCAGCAAATCCGAAGTCAGGATGCCGACGACGATCGAGATCGCGCTGCCGAGCAGGAAGATGCCGAGGAACAGGCTCTCCCGGCCAAGCTGCTCGAAGAAGCCGGCTTCGCTGCGCATGCCGATGAAGCTGATCGCCGCGAGCTCACCGTCGATACCGCGCAGGCCCGAATAGACGGCGCGATAGGCGCCACCGTCAGCTGCCGGCTCGAAGACCCCCTCCTCTCCGGCCTCGAGCTTCGCTCGTATGCTTTCCGGCACGCCGGTCATGCGATCGGGATGGGTCTGCATGACCAGTTCGAGCTGGCCGTTGAACACCGCGAAGAGCCGGACCTCCAGCGAGGTCACCACCTTGATGCCGCCGAAGGAGCCCTCGTCGAGCCAGGTCCCAACCAGGATATTGGCCGGCTGGCCGTTGATCTGCACAGCCTGGACCGCACCCGCCATGATCCAGCGTTTGCCGTCCGTCTCGATCCTGAAAAGACCGAGACTGGTCTCCGCCGGCAGCGGGCTGGCGCTTTTGAAGTCCCTGGTTTTGAACAGGACGTCGCCGCCCGGGCGATAGATCGCGATCAGATCATAGCCGACCGAGCTCAGCACCGCGAATTCGCGCTCGACGGTGCGCTGCATCTTGTGCTCGTCGGTGGTCTGTTCGAGCCGATGCCCGATCACACCGGCGACGCGCTGCGCCTCCTGCGTCGCCTCGGATATCTCGAGGGCGAAGAAGCGCGAGGTCTCGCCCAGCCACTGCTCGACATTCTCCTCGAACGCATCGGAGATCAGCCTCGCCGCGATATAGGCGGACGCCAGCATCGCCGGCACGCTGACCAGCATGAAGCCGATCACCAGCCTGAACCTGAGCGGCGTCATCCGCATCGACATTCGAGGACCCGTTCCATTCACCTCCGGCCACCGATCAGCCACGTCGTTCCCACCGATCTCATGGCTGCCTCGACCAGGTATCGTCGTCGCAGATCAGGCCACCGAGCACGCAGCCGCGCATGACCAGACTCCAGTGCGAGGCCAGCTCAAGCGTAGTGCGATAGCTCTTGCCGTCAGCGGGATTGTAGCCCTCGCCCTCCAGCGCGCCTTTCGCAGCCGGCTTGAAGCCGGAGAGTACCTGGAGACCCAGCAGTGAGCGCTTCCGCAAGGCCTCATCCGGGTTGAAGATGTCGAAGCGCTCCTGCTTCAACCAGACGATCTTGCCGCACAGCGCCGAGCCACAACGGTTGATCGCGATCTCCGATTCCCCATCGGAATCGCGCCAGCGGCCGACCATGTCACCCATCGGATCGGCGAGGGCCGGCAGCGCTGTCACGAGCGCCGCCGCTAACACCGAGGCCAGGCCAATCCCGCGCATCACTCGTCGCTCCCGAGCAGGATGACGCCTGCGATGATCAATGCGATTCCTCCTGCACGCAGCAGGTCAATCTGTTCGCCGAAGGTGAGCCAGGCCAGCAGCGGAACTGTGACATAGACCAGCCCCGTCATCGGGAAGGCGCGGCTGAGCGGCATGTCGCGCAGGATCGCCATCCAGACGACGAAGGTGCCGATATAGCCGAGCGTCGCGAGCCAGACCCCCGGCAGCGACACCGCCTTCGCCATCATGGCGAGGCCGAAATCCATGTCGCCGAGCCCATCCGCGCCCCATTTGAAGGCGAGCTGCGTGCCGGTGTCGAGCACGACGAAGACGATCCAGATCGCGAGCTGGCGCGCCCAGGGAGTCGTGGCCGGTGGCGAGATGCTGCTCATGCGGCCTTCTTTCGGGCGATTGCGGCGAGGTCAGGGTCGAATCGCTCGAAGCTCAGCCAGGGGCTCAGCGAGCGCAACGCCCATTGCAGCGGCGCGAGTCGGTGCCTGACATACAGGGTCGATGGCACCAGCCAGCTGCCGAAGCGCAGCTTCGAGGCATAGGCCGTCTGGCCGCTCTGGAGCTTGTGGGTGCCGCGCTCCAGGCAGAAGCGGACATTCGTCATCCAGCTCACGGCATAGAGATTATGGTCGCGCGCCAGCGGGTAGCGCATGCCCAGGAACTTATCGATCACCCGGTCGGGTTCGACCAGAAGTAGGTTGAACGCCGCCAGTTCCTCGCCAATCCAGTAGAGCGCAAAGACCGCCCGCTCGCCGAGCGCACGCGAGACCGCGCCGAAATAGCCGGGTGGCAGAACTTCGAGTTCGCCATAGTCGAGCCCGCTCTGAGCCCGCGTCGCCTCGTAGAGTGCGGTGATCCCATGCTCCAGCCCGGCGATATCGGTATGGAAGGTGACACGCACCTCGTCTGCCTTGGCGAGCTTGCGCTTGATGTCCTTGCGCGTCGCCGCCGAGAGCGAGGCGAGATAGGCGGCCTCATCGGCGAAGGGTAGGTCGAGCAGCGCAACGGGGAGGCTGTCGAGCCGGGCGAAACCCGCCTGCTTCAGAAGTCCGCCGAAGCCGTCCTCTTCGGCTGGCGCCAGGTCCTTCCAGACCACGAGATGCGCACCCTCCTCTGCCGCCTGTTGCTCGAGCGCGACGGCCAGCGCCTGGAAAGCCGCGTTACGCCCGGCGGCATCGAGCCGCGGCGAGAAACCGAGATGACAGCGTTCGGCATAGGGCGAGCCGATGCAGAGCACCTTCAGGGTGACCAGCCCCGGCACATGCCGGAACAACGCATCGCCGACAGCACGCAGGCGGCCTTGCAGGGGCGTGTCGAGCCGGTAGCTCAGCCGGAAGAACGGCGTCACGGCCACGACCTCGCCCCCGTCCTCGACGCACGCAGCCGCCATGCGCAGGCCGACGCCGCTCTCCGCAGCAACCGCGTCGCAGGCGCTGTAATAGGCATGGCATTCAGCCTCGCCTGGCAGGCAGGCGTCCCAGGCGGCAGAAGCGATGTCCGCGATGCCAGCCAGGATACGGCCCTGGATCATGCTCATTCCGCCGCCACGACGTGCAATGGCACCACCGGCGCGCGGGCTTTGGCGAGCCGGCCTGCCAGCGCCAGCGAGCGCTCGATCACGATCTCATGCTGCTGGTCGATGGTGACCAGGTGATAGCTGTCGTCGAGGATCACCGCATCGACCAGCCCGCCGAGCTTGCGCTGGATCTCGAAGGCATTCGACAGGTCGGCGATATCGTCCTCGCGCGGATGGACCAGCAGCGCCGGGCATTTGACCAGGGGCAGCTCCCGGCGCGTGACCGCGATCAGGTCCCACATCTCTTTCAGCGAGCCCGAGGGCGTGCCGAGCAGGCCGGCCTCGGAGCTGTCGCCATTCGTCAGCGACGAGACGACGAGGGCGCGCGTCCGGGTATCCTTCAGCCCATAAGGCTCGCGCTCGACGAAACGGTAACGGCGCCCGAACGGGGTGTTGATGAACCATTTCAGCAGGAAGGCGTAGCGCGGGATCGACCAGCCATCGTAGCGGAAGGTCGGGGCATAGAGCGCGAGCCCGTCGACTTGGTTCGGGCGCTGTGCGGCGACATGCATCGCCAGCACCGCGCCCATGGAAAGCCCGCCGACGATCACCGTGTCGCAGATCTCGCGCATCCGCTCGAGCTCTGCGAACACGCTATCCGTCCAGTCGCGCCAGCCGGTGGCGAGGATCTCGGCCTCGCCAGCGCAATGCCCGGCGAGTTGCGGGCAATGCACGGTGTGGCCGGCGCGATGCAGCGCCCGGGCGACGAAGCGCAATTCGGTCGGCGTGCCACCGAGGCCGTGGATGAGCAGGAAGCCGGTCCGGTCCCCGGCGAGGCGAACGCTGAAATCACGCTTGGTCATCGGAACATGTCCGTCAGGCTGTTCGGGCGACGATGATGACGCCGCAGGTGATCAGGAAGGAGCCGAGCCATTGCCGGCGGCCGACGCGCTCACCGAGGAAGACGGCGCTGGCCAGGGAAATGGCGAGGAAGTTGGCGCTGGCGATTGGGAAAGCGATCGAGAGCGGCACCTCCGCCAGGATGCGCAGCCAGATGAAGAACTCGGCGACGTAAGTTGCGATGCCGGCGGTGACCCAGCCGCAGCGTGCCATCGCCGCGGCGGTGGCACGAAAATCGGCGCCTTGCGGCAGCCTATCGGCGCCGATCTTGAAGCAGATCTGGCCGGCGACGTCGCAGACGACCGACAGCACGAACCAGAGGATGATGGTGGTGCTCATGACAGCACTCGCTGGAAGCAGTCGATCAGGCTCGCATTGACGCGGGCATTGATCGCGAGCTGCTCGGGCGTCGGCGTGAAGCACGGTGGATGGTCGAAATAGGCCAGCGTCGCGCGGAACGGATCGGTGAAACGCGGCTCCGACCAGTCGCCGCAGACATCGGCGCCGATGATCCTACGCTCGCCCGCCAGCCGCTCGACCGCCGCCAGCAGATGGCTGAGGGGCAGTTCGCCCTGGTCCCAGTTGGTGCAGGCGTCGGCTGGCGCGAGCACATCCTTGTCGATCGTCAGCCAGATGGCGGGCGTCGGGATCGCAGCGATCAACTCGCCGAGGAAGTCGGACCAATCCACCTCCGCAAGGTTGCGCCAATGCAGATGGCCACCCTGCTGGCGAAAGCTGTCGGCCTTGCCATAGCGCCCCCAGACCCGGGAAGGCGCATGCCGCCAGGGATAGAGCGCGATCCGCCCCTCGGCCACGGCCTTGAGATTGGCAAACTGCCATTCCGGGCGCACGAGATCGTCGCTGCACGGGCCGATCGTCACCACCTTGCGCACATCAGGCAGCTCCAGCGCCCGGTTGACCCAGCTGCCGCAATTCACCGTCGCCGGAAATCGCACCCAGTCGGGATGATTGTCGAAATGGACGACCGTGACCGGCTCCTCGACGCGGCTGAGCAGGACCGAGGTGACGTGATGGAAATCGCCCGAGCCGTAGAAGAAGACGGGCGCGCCCTCGCCTTCGCCATCGCGTCGGCCGAGACGTTCAAACAGCTCGGCCTTCGCCCGGCGCCCCGCGACGATGCGCAGCGCGCCGGCGAGGTCCGCCGCCTCGATACGCTCGGCCGAACCGGCATCGATGCGCCGGCGCAGCGGCTCCTGCGCCGCCACGCTGCCGTCGAGATCGATCACGCTTAGGCGCAAAACCCGTCTCCGCCGCTCAGGCGTTCGCGACCCGGGTGAAGAGCTGGTCGAGCAGCTCGATCGCGAGGTCGATCTCGGCGTAGCTCATGGTCAATGCCGGCGCGAGCGTGATGACGTTCTTGTAGTAGCCGCCGATGTCGAGCACGAGGCCGTAGCGCTTGCCGCCGACTTCGAGGTCGGCCTTCATGCCCTCGTCGCACATCAGGTCGACCAGCCGCTTCGATGGGGTGAAGCTGTCATGCGGCTCGCAGATCTCGATGCGCAGCGCCATGCCGAGGCCGTCGACCTCACCGACGATCTTGTGGCGCCGCTCCAGCCCCTTCAGGCCCTCGAGGAAATACGCGCCCTTGGCCATGACCATGGTCTCGTAGTCCTCTTCCTCCATCATCTTCATCGCCTCGAGCGCAACGGCGGTGCCGAGCGGGTTGGCGTTGAAGGTCGAATGGGTCGAGCCGGGCGGGAAAACGGTCGGGTTGATCAGCTCTTCCTTGGCCCAGATGCCGGAGAGCGGGTTCAGCCCGTTGGTCACAGCCTTGCCGAAGACGATCACGTCCGGCTGCACGCCGAAATGCTCGATCGACCAGAGCTTGCCGGTCCGGAAGAAGCCCATCTGGATCTCGTCGACGACCAGCAGGATGCCGTGCTGGTCGAGCACCTTCTTGAGCTCGATGAAGAAATTCGGCGGCGGGATGACGTAGCCGCCCGTGCCTTGCAGCGGCTCGACATAGAAGGCGGCGTATTCGGCCTCACGGACCTTGGGATCCCAGACGCCGTTGTACTCGCTCTCGAACAGCCGGGCGAACTGCTGCACGCAGTGATGCCCATACTCTTCCTTGCTCATCCCCTTGGGACCACGGAAATGGTAGGGGAACGGGATGAAATGCGCGCGCTCGCCGAAATGGCCGAAGCGGCGGCGATAACGATAGGACGAGGTGATCGCCGAGGCGCCGAGCGTGCGGCCGTGATAGCCGCCCTCGAAGGCGAACATCAGGCTCTTGCCGTTCTTGGCGTTGCGCACGAGCTTGAGCGAATCCTCGACCGCCTGGGCGCCGCCGACGTTGAAGTGGACGCGGCCCTTAGTGCCGAACTTGCGCTGCGCATCCCTCGCGATCATCGCCGCGAGCTCGATCTTCTCGCGGTGCAGATACTGGCTCGCCACCTGCGGCAGCGTGTCGATCTGGCGCTTCAGCGCATTGTTCAGGCGCGGATTGGCGTAGCCGAAATTGACGGCCGAGTACCACATCTGCAGGTCGAGGAAGCGGTTGCCCGCCGCATCGAGCATGAACGAGCCCTCGCAGCCCGAGAAGATCTTGGGGAACTGCGTGTAGTGGACCGTGTCGCCATGCGAGCAGTATTCGGCCTCGAGCGCGAGCAGGCGGGCCTCTTCTTCGGCGAGTGTCGCGGCAGGCGCAGCGGAAAGATCGACCTGCTCGGCGCGGTCGAGCAGGGTGAAGCCGTCATCCATTGATCATGTCCTTGCGGGCGGGGGTCGCCGGCTCCGTCGCGGAGTCCGACAGCAGGGTTTCAAGGAGGCCGAGGGCCTCGGAGAAGGTGTTGAACGGGCGGTGGCCGATGCCGTTATCGCGGCAATGTGCGATCAGTCCGTTCTTGGCGAAGACGAGGTCGGCCTGGCCGGCCACGCAGAAATCGGAGCGGCCATCGCCGACCAGCAGAGTCAGCGGCCGGCTGAGGCTGCTGGCGACGCGGCACTTGCAGGTGCCGCTCGTGCAGCCACCGGAGGGGTCGGCATGCGGCGAGGTCAGTCGCCAGCGATCGCCGGGCAGCGGCTCGATATGGTTGGCGACGACCGTCAAACCGTTCAGACCCGCCCGCCCCAGCAGCGCGTGAATGGTGCGATCGAGCCCGTCCGAGACGACGGTGACCGGGATCGCAGCGCGCTGGCACAGCCGGACGAAGGCGGCAAAGCCCCAGTCGATCGCGAGCGACGACACGAAGGTGTCGAACACATCGGGCGAAGCGTGCAGCAGAGCGACCTGACGTTCCATGCACTCACGCGAGCCGATCCGCCCGGCAACCCAATCCGCTTCGATCTCCTCCCAGCCCGGCTCCGCGAAACGCTGCAGCACACGGTCGGTCGTATCCTCTCGTGAGATCGTCCCGTCGAAATCGACGATTGCCTGCCAGTTCATGCCCGCTGCGCTCCAGCCAATCCGCGCGCCGCTTCAGCAACCTCTGTGCCACAAGACAAATCATTGAAAACACTAACTTAAAGGAAATTCAAACCGGTCGACTGACCGCTCTTTTTGGAGACGGCTCCAAATTTTGGAGTACCGCACTCAATCTATGGTTCGGAGAGTTTGCCGGAGGATTGCCTGGCGAATGGCTCGTCTGGCGACAATGCGTGAACCGCAGGCGCTCGTTGGCCCGCGTCCTCTCTCAACCCTCCGCTGTGGTCGCTCCTTTCTCGTCAACGCGAACGATTCGGGCAGCCGTGGAGTCATTCCGCGACACAAACCGTCTTGACTCATCGCCAGCTCACAGTATTGTTCCTTTAATTGCAACTTAAGTTCCATTTTTTGGAACTTTTCTTGGAAGCGACCGGATGTCCATCCTGACGGCAGCCGCAGACGTGCTTCGTTGCTTCTCCAGCACGCGTCACGACGTGACCGTGACCGATCTCGTGACCCTGCTCGGCATGCCCAAGAGCAACGCCTCGCGCCTGCTGCGGGCGATGCGCGACGAGGGGCTTCTGGAAACGGTCGGCGACAGCAAGCGCTACCGTCCGTCGCTGCTGCTCGCCCAGGTCGGCCAGCTCTATCGTTTCGCCGCCTCGCTGATCGACCGTGCCGACGCCGTGGTCGGGCGCGTCTCCGACCAGATCGGCCATACCGGCTATATCAGCGTCCGCCGTGGCACCGAGATCATCGGCGTCACCGCCCATCCCGGCCGGCACGCGCTGCGGGTCGTCACCTCGATCGGCGACCGCATCCCGGCCTTCGCCTCCAGCACCGGCCGCGCTTTGCTCGCCCGGCTTTCGGACCATGAGGTCCGCGCGCTTTATCCGGACGGATTCACCGCCCCCTCCGAAACCGCGCCGCGCGACATGAACGAATTGCTGTCACGTCTGGCCGAGACTCGCCGCGCCGGCTTCGCCGAATCCCATGACGAGGCGGTGCGCGGCGTGCGCGCCATCTCGGTCGGCGTCGGCGACCCCGCCACCGGCGACGAGGTTGCGCTCTGCATTTCCTTCCCGGCCGCGACGGTCGAGCCGAGCGAGCGCCTCGCCATCATCAATGCCCTGGCCGAAGGCGCCGCCGAGATCGCGGCGCTGACCCACGACAAGCGCTTCTTCCCCTTGACCCTCTCAAACGCGGAGACTGCTCCATGAGCAATCGCTGGCGCATCGGCTTCGACATTGGCGGCACCTTCACCGACTTCATCCTCTATGACGGTGAGGAGCGCTCGGTCCTGCTGCACAAGCGCCTGACGACCCCGCACGACCCGTCAGAGGCAGCCCTGATCGGCCTTGGTGAACTCGTCGAGATGGCCGGGATCACGCTCGCCGATGTCGGCGACATCGTCCACGGCACGACGCTGGTCACCAACGCGGTGATCGAGCGCAAGGGCTCCAGGCTCGGCCTGATCACCACCAAGGGCTTCCGCGACATCCTCGAAATGGGGACCGAGCAGCGCTACGACATCTACGACCTGTTCCTGACCTTCCCCGACCCGCTGGTCTCGCGCGAACACCGCCTCGAAGTGCCCGAGCGCATGGACCGCGACGGCAAGGTCGTGACCGCTCTCGATACCGAGGGGGTGCGCAAAGCCGCCCGTGAGCTGGCCGCCGCCGGCTGCGAGGCAATCGCGATCTGCTTCCTCAACAGCTATCGCAACCCCGCCCATGAGCAGGAAGCCGGCCGCATCGTCCGCGAGGCCTGCCCGGAGCTCACCGTCTCGCTGTCGAGCGAGGTCGTCGCCGAAATCTGGGAATACCAGCGCTTCGTCACCACGGCCGCCAACGCCTATGTCCAGCCGCTGATGCGGCGCTATCTGGAGCGGCTTGAGCGCGAGCTCGCCGCCCGCTCCTTCCGTGGCGCGCTCCGGCTGATGCATTCGGCCGGCGGTCTGGTCTCGCCCGAGACGGCGCGCACCTTCCCGATCCGCCTGCTCGAAAGTGGCCCGGCCGGCGGCGGCCTCGCCACCGCCCTGTTCGGCGAGCTTGCCGGCCACAAGGACGTGATCTCCTTCGACATGGGCGGCACCACCGCCAAGGCCTGCATGATCGAGGACGGCCGCGCCGAGATCGCGCCGATGCTGGAGGCTGGCCGCGTCAACCGCTTCGCCAAGGGCTCCGGCCTGCCGATCAAGGCGCCGGTGATCGACATGATCGAGATCGGCGCCGGCGGCGGCTCGATCGCGGCGATCGACGAAGTTGGCCTGCTCAAGGTCGGCCCGCATTCGGCTGGCTCCGATCCCGGCCCGGCCTGCTACGGCATGGGCGGCGTGAAGCCGACCGTCACCGACGCCAATCTCGTCCTCGGCTATTATGATCCCGGCTTCTTCCTCGGCGGGCGCATGGCGCTCGATCTGGAAGCCGCTCGGAAGGCTGTCGCCACCGTGGCCGAACCGCTCGGCCTCTCGATCGAGGAAGCGGCCTGGGGCATCCACAAGGTCGTGGTCGAGAGCATGGGCGCTGCCGCCCGCGTCCATCTCGTCGAGAAGGGCAAGGACCCGCGCCACTACGCCATGGTCGGTTTCGGCGGCGCCGGCCCGGCGCACGCCGTCGACGTCGCCCGCGTGCTCGGCGTCAAGCAGGTCATCATCCCGCCGGCTTCCGGCGCAGCCTCGGCGCTCGGCTTCCTCGCCGCGCCGCTCTCCTTCGACCAAGTGCGCTCGCTGCCGGTCGAATTCTCCGAGGGCTTCGACGCCGCCGCCGTCAACCGCGTGCTGACCGAGCTCGAAGAAGAGGGGCGCAAGCATTTGGTCGAAGCCGGCGTGAAGCCTGGCGACGTCACGGTCGAGCGCTCGGCCGATATGCGCTTGGTCGGCCAGATGCACGACATTTCGGTGCCGCTGCCGCCAGGCGCGATCGACGCGTCCAGCCTGGAAGCGATCCGTGCCGCCTTCAGCAAGACCTATTCGGCCCGCTACACCTCGGTCTACGAGGGCGCCCGGCTGGAGGCGATCAACTTCCGCGTCCGTTGCGCCGGCCCGGTGCCGACGCTCTCGCTCTCCGGCGCGGCCGGCGGCGGCGACGCCATGGCCAAGCTCAAGGGCAGCCGCCGCGCCTGGTTCGAGGGCGGCTGGAGCGAGGCCGAGGTCTACGACCGTTACGCCCTGCGTTCGGGCGATACGATCAGCGGCCCGGCCATCATCGAGGAGCGCGAGGCGACCACGATCGTGCCGCCGGGCGACAGCGTCGCCATCGACGATGTCTTGAATCTGATCATCCATGTCGGCCAGGCCAACGCGGTCGAAACCACGATCACCGCCGACATGCCGCTGGCGGAGGCGGCGCGGCGCATCGAGGCCGATCCGATCTCGCTCGAGATCATGTGGAGCCGCATGATCAACGTCGTCGAGGAGATGTGGCTGACCGTCTGCCGCACCGCCTTCTCGCTGGTGATCTCGGAGGCACAGGACTTCGCCTGCGAACTGCTCGATCCCGAAGGCGAGACGCTGGCGCACTCCCCCCGCGCCATGCCGGTCTTCAACCTGACCCTGCCGCGCGCGGTGAAGGCGCTGCTGGAACGCTATCCGGCCGAGACGCTGAAGCCCGGCGACGTCCTGATCACCAACGATCCCTGGCTCTGCGCCGGCCATCTCTTCGACATCGCGATCGTCACCCCGGTCTTCCTGGGGAACCGCGTCGTCGGCCTGATGGGCACGGTCGGGCATGTCTCCGACATCGGCGGCACCAAGGACAGCCTGCGCGCCCGCGAGATCTACGAGGAAGGCTTCCAGATCCCGCCGATGAAGCTCTACGAGGCCGGCAAGATCAACGAGACGCTGGTTCGCCTGCTGGCTGAGAATGTCCGCAACTCCGAGCAGGTGCTCGGCGACCTGCACTCCTTCGTCGCGGCGAATGCGATCGGAGCCGAGCGGCTGCAATCCTTCCTGAACGACTACGGCATGCAGGATCTGCGGGCGCTCGCCCATGTCGTGCAGAGCCGTTCCGAGAAGGCGATGCGCGAGGCCATTCGCGCGCTGCCGGACGGCACCTATCACGGCACGGTCTCGAACAATCCGCTCGGCACGCCGATGACCTATCCGCTGGCGCTGACGGTCAAGGGCGACACCATCCATCTCGACTTCGCCGGCGCACCGCCGCAGCTGCCGCAGGGCGGGCTGAACTGCACCCTCAACTACACGATGGCCCATGCCACCTACCCGCTGAAGTGCATGCTGACACCGGGCGTGCGCGGCAATGCCGGCTGTTACCGCGCCTTCTCGATCGACGCGCCCAAGGGCTCGATCCTGAACTGCGACAAGCCGCTGGCGGTCAACCTGCGCACCCGCACAGGCTGGTACCTCGCGCCCAACATCTTCCGTGCCCTGTCGCAGGCGGCGCCGAAGCAAGTGCAGGCCTTCACCGGCCTGCCGGTCGCGGCAAGCGTCTATGGCCGCGACCAGGCCGGCGACACCTATTCCGACATGCTCTTCGTCGGCGGTGGCCAGGGCGGCTCGGCCCATGGCGACGGCAAGTCGGGCCTGCTCTACCCGACCTCCGCGGCCAACACCTCGATCGAGACCTTCGAATCGCGCGTGCCGGTGCTGGTGGTCGAGAAGACCTATCTCGCCGACTCCGGCGGCGCCGGCCGCCAGCGCGGCGGCCTCGGCCAGCGCGTGCGCCTGCGCAAGCTCTCCGATGACGGCCTGCCGACGCTGGTCTCGCTCTATCCGGAGGGGGTCAACAACCCGATCCCGGGCCTGTTCGGCGGCAAGGCCGGCGGCGGCGCCTCCGGCCGGGTGATCGACGAGCAGGGCCATGTCCTCAAGGACGTCGGCACCGGCGACCTCGTCCAAGTCAGGCAGCCGCACGAGATCGTCGAGCTCGTGCTCGCCGGCGGCGCCGGCTACGGCCCGGCTGCGGAGCGTCCGCGCGAGGCGATCGCCCGCGACATCGCGCTTGGCCTCGTCTCGCCGGAAGCGGCCCGGCGCGATTACGGCATGCATGCCGCCCATGCTTCCCAGGATGTCGGCGAGGCCAAGACCGGCATCCTTGTTGCCTGACTGATCGATCGAAAGACGCCCGCTGGGGCCAATAAGGGGACGTAAGGCATGACCAATCAAACCGAGGGAGTGCCTCGGCGGCACCCGAGCCTGTTCGAGCCGGCGACGCTGGTGCTGATCGCGATCCTCTGCGTCTTCGGCGCGATCATCGGGATGCAGCTTCTGGTGTCGCTCGGCATCACCGCGAACACCTCGCTGATCGGCGCGCTCGCCGCCATGGCGCTGGCGCGCGTACCGCTCGCGATGTTCGCGCGCTATCGCTCGATCCATGTCCAGAACCTGGCCCAGAGCGCGATCTCCTCGGCCACCTTCGGCGCGGCGAACAGCCTGCTCCTGCCGGTCGGCATCCCCTTCCTGCTCGGCCGCCCCGATCTCGTCCTGCCGATGCTGGCGGGCGCCTTCGCGGCGATGCTGCTCGACGCCTACCTGCTTTACCGGATGTTCGATTCCCGCGTCTTCCCGGCGACCGGCGCCTGGCCGCCGGGCGTCGCCGCCGCTGAGGCGATCAAGGCCGGCGACGAGGGTGGCCGCAAGGCGGCGCTGATGGGCGTCGGCTTCGTCACCGGCATCCTCGCCGGCTTCGTCAAGGTGCCGCTGGCCTGGATCGGCTTCGCCGGCTCGACTGCGGTTTCCGGCATTCCGATGTCCGCCTTCGGTGTCGCCTTCATCGGCAACATCTGGGCGTTGACCATGTTCGGCATCGGCCTCCTGCTGCGCGGCTATTCCGGCCAGATCTTCGGCGGCCCGCTCTTCGAGACCATCATCCCGAAGGGCGACCTGATGGCCGCCTATATCCCGCACGGCTTCATGATCGGCGCCGGTCTCGTCGCCTTGCTGCAAGTCGCTCTGCTGCTCTTCCGCCGCGACGAGGCGCAGAAGCGGGCTGAGGCCGCCTCGGGCACCTCCGACGCCGAGGTGAAGCGCGCGCTCGGGCTCGGCACCATTGGCTACCTCGTCATCGCCATCTTCATCGCGCTCGTCGGCGGGCTGATGACCGACATGTCGATCGGCATGCTGATCCTGTTCGTGCTCTACGCCGCCTTCGCGGCCTATGTGCATGAACTGATCGTCGGCCTCGCCGCGATGCATTCCGGCTGGTTCCCGGCCTTCGCGGTGGCGCTGATCACCTTGATCATCGGCATGCTCATCGGCTTCCCGATGCCGGCGCTGGCGCTGCTCGTCGGCTTCTCGGCTGCGACCGGCCCGGCCTTCGCCGATATGGGCTACGACCTCAAGGCCGGCTATCTCCTGCGCGGCAACGGCGCCGACCCCGCCTTCGAGCGCGAGGGCCGCCGCCAGCAGCTCTTCGCCGCGATGTTCGCCTTCGTCATCGCCGGCGCGGTCGTGCTGGTCTCGTACCAGTCCTATTTCGACCAGAACCTCGTCGCCCCCGTCGACAAGGTCTATGCCGCAACGATCAAGGCCGGTGTCGCGCCCGGTGTCGCCTGGCAGCTCTTCCTCTGGGCGATCCCCGGCGCGGTCCTGCAATTCGTCGGCGGGCCGAAGCGCCAGATCGGCGTGCTCTTCGCCACCGGCCTCTTGATCAACTTCCCGATGGCGGGCTGGGCGGTGCTGGCCGGCATCCTCTGCCGGCTGATTTGGGAGAAGCTGCGCGGCTCCTCCGGCGAAGGCGACATGGAGGTCTTCGCCGCAGGCATCATCGCCGGCGACGCGATCTTCTCGTTCTTCGATTCCGTCTCGAAGAACTTCAGGAAGCCCTGAACGAAACAGGCCCCGGAGCTCATTCTGGGGCCTTGTCTTTCCAAAGGAGGAGCGTCGCCATGGGCAAGCTCGGCACCCTCACCATCGGCCAGGCGCCGCGCGCCGACATCACGCCGATTCTCGACGCCGTGCTCGCTCCCGAGCTGCCGCGCCTGCATGCCGGCGTGCTAGACGGGCTGTCGCGGGAGGAGATCGCCCGCGACTTCGCACCCCAGCCAGACGGCGCGCTCCTGATCACCAAACTGCTCGACGGGACCTCCGTCGTCATCGATCGCGCTCGCACCGAGCGGGCGGCGCAGGCCAAGCTCGCCATGCTCGAAGATGCCGGCTGCAGCACGATCCTGATGCTCTGCACCGGACATTTCGCGAGCCTCGCCACCAGGCGCTCCCGGCTGATCGAGCCGGACCGCATCCTGCCGCCGACCGTCGCGGCGCTGGTCCAGGGTGCCCAACTCGGCATCATCGTGCCGCTCGCCGAGCAGATCGCCTCCGAGGCCGGGAAATGGGTGCCGCTCGCCCGCGCGCCGATTTATGCCGCCGCCTCGCCCTATGGCAGCGATGGCCCGTCGGTTGCGGAGGCCGCCGAAGCTCTCGCCGAGGGTGGCGCACAGATCCTGCTGATGGACTGCATGGGTTTCGTCGAGCGCCATCGCCAGGAGGCGGCCGCGGCAGGCCTCCCGGTCATCCTGTCGAATGCGCTGATCGCCAAGATCGTCTCGGAGGTGGTTTAAGAGCGCAGCTTCAGCGCTCTTAAAGCCGAGCTACTTCCCCGAAGGCGGCGTCCCATGCGTGTGGAAGCTCTCGATCGTCTTCAGCCCCCAGGCCTGCCCTTTCTTCCGCTCCTCTTCCGTCCAGGTCACGGTCTGCCAGTCAGGATCGAGGATCAGGCGCGCCCCGGCATTGGCGATCTCGACGCGGTTTCCGGCGGGCTCGTAGACATAGAGGAAGAAGGTCTGCTGCACCGCGTGCTTGTGCGGCCCCGTCTCGATGAAGACGCCGTTCTCGAGGAAGAGATCAGCCGCTTCCAGGATGTGCTCGCGCTGGTCGACGGCGTAGGTGACGTGGTGGAAGCGCCCGCGCGCCGGGGTGTGGTCGCGGGTATAGGCGATGTCGTAGCTCTTGTTGTTGACTGTGAACCAGCAGCCGCCGACCTCGCCTGAATCGAGCACGATCTGTTCGGTGATCCGGCTGCCGAGCGCCTTCGGCATGAAATCGCGGATCGCCGCCACGTCCTGCGCAAGCAGGTTGAGGTGGTCGAGCCGGCGCACGGCGCAGCCCCGGCCATGGTTGCGCTGCGCCTGGTTCTTCAGGGCAGGCCGCTCCTTCTCAGGAGCGGCATATTTATTGGTCTCGAAATAGATCTCGAAGACGTGGTCGTCCGGGTCGCGGAAGCGATAGGCCCGGCCATGGCCGAGATCGCCCTCGGTCCAGCCGATGCCACAGCCCATCGCCTCGATCGCCGCGACGCGCCGGAGCAGGCCCGCCTCGCTCGTGGCACGGTAGCCGATATGGCCGACGCCCGTCGTCTTCGCCGCGGTGAGCTTCAGCGTGTGGAACTCGTAGTCGTCCCAGGCGCGCAGATAGACGCTGTCACCCTCGCGCCCGCTCTCCGTCAGCCCGAAGATATTGACGAAGAAATCGAGGCTCTCCTGCGGCTTGTCGGTGAAGAGCTCGACATGGCCGAGATGGGCGATGTCGAAGCAGGGCTCCCCGCTCATCCCCAGACTTCCTTCGCGACCTCGAGGATGCGCGCGAGCTTGGCCCATTGCTCATCCTCGGCAAGGACATTGCCTTCCTCGGTCGAGGCGAAGCCGCATTGCGGCGACAGGCAGAGCTGCTCCAGCGGCGCGAACTTGGCGGCTTCCTCGATTCGGCGCTTGAGGTTGTCCTTGCTCTCGATCTCGCCGAACTTGGAGGTCACCAGCCCGAGCACGACCTGCTTGTCGCCCTTGGGCAGGAAGCGCAGCGGCTCGAAGCCACCCGAGCGGTCGTCGTCCCACTCCATGAAATAGCCGTCGACATTGATCTCGTTGAAGACCATCTCGGCGACCGGCTCATAGCCGCCAGAGGCGATGAAGGTCGACTTGAAATTGCCGCGGCAGGTATGGGTGGTGATCTGCATGTCGGCCGGCTTGGCCTTGAGCGCCGCATTGAGCACGTCGCGATAGATGAAGATCAGCTGCTCGGGATCATCACCACGCTCCGCCAGCATCTTGCGCTGCTCGGGATCGCAGAAATAGGACAGGCTGGTGTCGTCGAGCTGGAGATAGCGGCAACCGGCATCGTAGAAGGCCTTGATCGCCTTGGCGTAGGCCTTGCCGAGATCGGCATAGTAGTCCTCGACCCTGAGATAGGCGCTGGGATCGATCGCTTTGCGCCCTCCGCGATAATGCAGCATCGACGGACTCGGAATCGTCATCTTCGGCACGCGATTGGTCGTCGAGGCCAGGAACTTGAAATGAGCGAGATGCGGATGGTCGTCCGGGAAGTCGAGCTTGCCGGTGACGCGGACCGCATGCCCCTTGGTGGTGACGCCCTTGAACTGGATGCCTGAATCGGTCTCGAAGCTGGTGACGCCGGAGAGGCCGTCGAGGAAGTCGAAATGCCAGAAGGCGCGGCGGAACTCGCCATCGGTCACCGCCTGCAGGCCGACGTCCTCCTGCTTGCGGACGAGCTTTTTGATCTCCTCGTCCTCGATCGCCGTCAGCTCGGCCTGACTGATTTCACCGGAAGCGAGCTTGGCGCGAGCGTCCTTGACCGGCGTGCTGCGCAGCAGGCTACCGACCATGTCGCCCCGGAACGGCGGCTTCTGTCTCTGGCTCATGGCGTTTCCTTTCCTGTTTTCAGTCGATGGATCAGGCGGCGGCGAGGCCGAGATGGCGCTCGAGCCGTGACGGGTCGGCGAGGAGCTCGGCGCTCCCGGCGGCAAGGACGACGCGGCCGCGCTCGAGCACGATCGCCTCGTCGGTGAGGTCGAGGATCTTGCGGGCGTGCTGCTCGATCACGATCGCCGAGAGCCCCTCCTCGCGGACCAGCCGCTTCAGGGCGCGCAGCAATTCCTCGACGATGATCGGCGCAAGGCCCTCGGTCGGCTCGTCGAGCAACAGGAGCCTCGGATTGAGCATCAGCGCCCGGCCGATCGCCAGCATCTGCTGCTCGCCGCCGGAGAGCTGGTTGCCGAGATTGCCCTTGCGCTCGGCAAGGCGCGGAAACATCGCAAAGACACGCTCCACCGTCCACGGGCCGGGCTTCGCCACGGCGGTCAGGTTCTCCAGCACGGTCAGCGATTTGAAGATGTTGCGCTCCTGCGGCACCCAGCCGATGCCGGCATGCGCGCGCTGCTCCGGCGAAGCCGTCGTGATGTCACGCCCGGCGAACGCGATCCTGCCACCGCGGCGGCGCGTGACGCCGATGATGCTGTTGACCAATGTCGTCTTGCCGACACCGTTGCGTCCGAGCAGTGCCAGCGAGCGGCCCTCGGCAAGCACAAGGTCGATGTCGAACAGCACCATGGCCTCGCCATAACCGGCGCTGAGGCGCTCGACGGTGAGGAGCTCAGCCATGGGCGTGCTCCCCGAGATAGGCCTGGCGGACGGCCGGATCGCCCGCGATCTCGCTCGGCGTGCCGTCGGCAATCAGGTGGCCGTTGACCAGCACCGTGATCCGCGTCGCGAAGCGGAAGACGAGGTCCATGTCGTGCTCGATCAGGAGGACCGAGACGTCCTCGGGCAGGCCGGCGACCATCGCCATCAATTCGCGGCGCTCGGCCTCGGGCACCCCCGCCGCCGGCTCGTCGAGCAACAGCACGCTGGGCTTTGCCGCGAAGGCGGCGGCGATCTCGATCTGGCGCTGCTTGCCATAAGGCAAGGTCGCGATGCGCTCGTCCATGATGTCGTCGAGCCTGAAGCGAGCGAGGATCTCGGTCGTCTCGGCAACGAGCTCGCCATCCTGGTCGAGCGCGCGCAAAGGCTGCCGGCCGCGCCCGAGCCGCTCGGAGGTGACGAGCGCGATCATCTCGACCGGCGTCATGGTCGCAAAAAGCTGATTGATCTGGAAGGTGCGCGCTAGCCCGCGCCCGACCCGGGTTTCGCGCGGCAGCGTAGTGATGTCCTCACCCAGCAGCTCGACACGGCCGGAGCTCGGCCGCAGCACCCCGGTCAGGAGATTGACGAAAGTGGTCTTGCCGGCGCCGTTCGGGCCGATCAGCGCATGGCGCGCGCCCTTCTGAAGCGTGAAATCGACATGGTCGGTCGCGGTGATGCCGCCGAAGGTCTTGCAGAGATCGAAGGTCTGGAGCGCCGCCGTCATGTCGGCGACCTCCGGGCAAGGCGGCCGATCCGCAACGCCACCGCCTTGATCCCACCATGGATCAATTCGCGCCCGCCGAGCACGAACAAGACCAGGAACAGCCCGATCCAGAACATCCAGTATTGCGGCGTGAAGCTCGCGATCACGTCCTGCAGCAGCTTGAAGGCGACAGCCCCGATCAGCCCGCCATAGAGATAGCCGGCGCCGCCGATGATCAGGACGAGCATCAGGTCGGCCGAGCGATGGAAGGCGAGCACGTCGAGCGAGACGAACTGCGTGGTCTGGGCGAGCAGCGCCCCGGCCGCTCCGGCATAGGCCGCCGCCAGCGTGTAGACCGCGACGAGCCGCCAGTGCAGCGGCACGCCCGAGGCCGAGGCACGCAAGGGGTTGTCACGGATCGCCCGCAGCGACAGGCCGAAGGGCGAGCCGACGATGCGCCGCGCCAGAACGAACAGCACGAACAGCACGGCGAGCGAATAGAGATAGGCGACCCGGCCGAAGATATCGAACTCGAACAGGCCGAGCACCGGCCCCATCACGATGCCTTGCAAGCCATCGGCGCCGCCGGTGAGCCAGCCGAGCGAGTTCGCCAATTCCCCCAGGATCAGCGCGACGCCGAGCGTCACCATCAGGCGCGTCAGGTCGCTGCCGCGCAGGATCAGCGGGCTGGTGAGCAGGCCGAGCAGCCCGGCAGCACCCATCCCGACAGCCAGCCCAGCCAGCGGGTCAGCGCTGGCGTGCTTGGCGAAGAGCCCGGCCGCATAGGCGCCGAAGCCGAAGAAGGCGGCATGCCCGAGCGAAACGATGCCGGCATAGCCGAGGATCAGGTCGAGCGAGACGGCAAAGAGCCCGAGGATCGCGATCTCGTTCAGGATCAGGAGCTGGCGCGGCAGCAGGAAGAAGGCCGCCACGGCCAGGACCCAGAACGTGATCTCGGCCGGATGCCAGCGGCGCGCGGCGTAGAGCGAGCGCCGGACGCGTGTTTCGACGCTGTCGGCACTCATGCCCGACCTCTCGCAAAGAGACCGTGCGGCCGGGTGATCAGCAGGACCACCATCAGCGCGTAGATGATGAAGGCGCCGAGCTGCGGCACGAGGTACTTGCCGGCGACGTCGGCGACCCCGAGCAGCATCGCGGCGAAGAACGGGCCGGAGATGGTCGAGGTGCCGCCGACGGTCACGACGATCAGGAAGTAGATCATGAACTTCAACGGGAAGGTCGGATCGAGCCCCATCAATTCGATGCCGAGCGCGCCGCCGAGGCCGGCGAGGCCGGAGCCGAAGGCGAAGGTCAGCGCGAACAGCCGGTTGACCGGAATGCCGAGACCACGCGCCACTCGCGCATCGTCGACCGCGGCGCGTAGCCGGCTGCCGAAGCGCGTACGGGTGAAGCCCCATTGCATCACGAAGGCCAGGGCGCCGCAGAGCAGGATGATGAAGAGGCGATAGCGGCCGACGCCGATGCCGGCGAGATCGAAGCGCCCGCTCAGCCACTCCGGCAGATGCACGAATTGCTGGCTCGACCCCATCAGGTAGTCGGCGCCGGCGACCGACATGAACACCAGCCCGATCGAGAACATCACCTGGTCGAGGTGGCTCTTGGCGTACATCGGCCGATAGACCAGCCGCTCCAGCACCAGGCCCGCCAGCGCAGAGGCGAGGAAAGCCGCCGGAAGCGCCCACAGGAATGGCAGGCCGAGCCGCTGCATCGCCAGCACGGTGACATAGCCGCCGAACATAGCGAAGGCGCCGTGGGCGAGGTTGATGAAGTTCATCAACCCCATGGTCACGGACAGCCCGCAGGCCAGCACGAACAGGATCATGCCGTAGGCGACGCCGTCGAACAGGATGGTGAGCACGTCGGGTCCGCCTTGGCCGGCCTATTTCTTGGCCTTGGTCGGGTCCTTGACGTTCGGGATCGTCTCGAACTCCTGGTTGTAGAGCTCGCCGTTCACGCGCTCGACCTTGCGGATATAGACGTTCTGGATGATGTCGCGCGTCTCGGGGTCGATCGAGATCGGCCCGCGTGGGCTCACCCAGCTCATCCCCTTCATCGCGGTCACCAGCGCCTCGCCGCCCTCGCCCTTGGTCTTCTTCAGGCCCTCATAGAGCGCGTGCATGCCGTCATAGCCGCCGACCGCCATGAAGTTCGGCCGCATGCCGGGATTGGCCTTCTTGAAGCCCTCGACGAAGGCCTTGTTCTCCGGGCTGTCATGCGAAGCCGAATAGTGCTGGGCAGTGATGACGCCAAGGGCGATGTCGCCCATGCCGTTGAGGATGTCGTCATCGGTCAGGTCGCCGGTGCCGATCAGCTTGATGCCGCTCTTGTCGAGGCCGCGCTCGACGAACTGCTTCATGAACTGGGCGCCGACGCCCGACGGCACGAAGACCAAGAGCGCCTCCGGCTTGCTGTCGGCGACGCGCTGCAGGAAGGGCGAGAAGTCCGGATTCTGCAAGGGCACGCGGATGTTCTCGACCTGGCCACCACCGGCCTTGAACGCCTCCGAGAACGAACTCTCGACGTCATGACCCGGGCCGTAGTCGGAAACGATGGTGATGACGCGCTTGGTGCCCTGCTTGGCGATCCAGGTCCCGAACGGTGAACCGATCTGCGGCACGACCTGGCTGGTGCGCACGATGAAGGGTGAGCGCTCGGTGATGATCGCGGTCGCCGCCGACATCACCACCATCGGCGTCTTGGCCTGCGTCGCGAGCGGCGCGGTGGCGAGCGCCAGCGGCGTCAGGCCGAAGCCGGCGATCGCGGTGACTTTGTCGTTGACGATCAGCTCCTGCGCAATGCGGCGGGTGACGTCCGCGGTGCCGGTGTCGTCCCTGAGGATGAGCTCAATCTTCTTGCCGGCAACGGTTGCGCCCTTCTCCTGGATATAGAGATTGGCCGCCGCGGCGATCTGCCGTCCGGTCGAGGCGAACGGGCCGGTCATCGGCAGGATCAGGCCGATCTTGACCGCGTCCTGCGCCAGAGCCGCGCTGCTAACCGAAGCCGCCAGCGCTAGGCCGAGCATTCCACTGAGAACAGTCCTGCGATTAGTCATGTTATCGTTCCTCCCGAAAGTTGTGCCTGATCCCCGTTTTTCGGGGTTGCTCAGTCGTCTTCGTCGTCGCGATAGGTAAGGCCCGCTTTTGCGAGGCCGTCCCGCATAGCGTACATGTCCAGCCCGAGTTCGCCAGCGGCGAGGCGTCTACGCTTTTCGTCTTCATTGGCCTCGCGCTTGCGGCCGGCGGCGGCGACCGCCTCCGCATCGCGCCGCGGCACCGCCACCACCCCGTCATCGTCAGCGACGATCACGTCGCCGGGATGGATGAGCGCACCGGCGCAGACCACCGGCACATTGACCGATCCAAGCGTCGCCTTGACCGTGCCCTTGGCCGAGATTGCCCGCGACCAGACCGGGAAGCCCATCTCGGTGAGCGTGCGCACGTCGCGCACCCCGGCATCGATGACGAGGCCGATGCCGCCGCGCGCCTTGAGCGAGGTCGCGAGCAGGTCGCCGAACATGCCGTCGGTGTTGTCAGCCGTGCAGGCGACGACGAGCACGTCGCCCGGCTGCACCTGCTCGATGGCGACATGGATCATCCAGTTGTCGCCGGGCTGGGCGAGCACGGTCACCGCCCCGCCCGCGATCTGCGCGCCGGCATAGATCGGTCGCATATACGGCTTCAGCAGCCCGCTCCGGCCCATCGCCTCATGCGTGGTGGAGACGCCAAGCGCGGCGAGATCGGCCATCGCGGCGGCGGAAGCCCGCTTCTTCGTGCGGACGACGACGGGGTTCATGCCAGCGTCTCCAAAGCTTCCGGAAAGAGGCGCTGATAGGCCTCGCCATAGGTCATCGCCTTGCCGGAATTGCGGCCGCCCTGCATGCCGCGATTGAGCGCAACGCGGGTGTAGTATTCCCAGAGATGCTTCTGCGCGGCGAGGATCTCGAACGCCCGGCGCTTCACCTCCCAGACCTCGTCGATGTTGAGGATGACGTTCGGCTTGAAGTTGCACTGCTCAGGCTGGTGCGGCTCGAACAGAAAGACCGGTGGGGCGGCATAAGCACGGTTGGGATCGGGCTTATGCCCGGCCGCCTGCGCGATGATGCGCGCCTCCTGCGCAAAGCGCGCCGCCTCGGGGTGGTCGACATTATAGGGGTCTTCGAGAGCATGGGTCAGCACGAAGCTCGGCCCCAGCTCGTGGAAGATGTCGATGGCGCGCTCCAGCATCGGCTCGGTCGTGCGCAGCGGATAGTCGCCGGCGTTCATGAACTCGATCTCGGCCCCCAGCATCGCGGCGGCGGCCTCCGCCTCCTCGCGACGCTGCGCCTTGACCTCCTCCATCCTGACCCCGGTTTTCTTCCAGGCGAACTGGCTCTCGCCGCGCTCGCCATAGGACAGGCAGAGGATCTTGACGCGCATGCCGCGCCTGGCGTGCAGCGCGATGGCGCCTCCGGCACGCCAGACGAAATCGCCGGGATGGGCGGTGATCACCAAGCCTGTCTTCTGGGCGCTCATCGCAATGCGCTCCTCTCTCAAAATCTACCAGCCGGCACAAAGGCCTGCCCTGCCATCAGGATGCGCGCGGTACGCAGCAGCCCTGCCCGCTCGACCACCGGCTGCTTCACCGACCCGCCGACCGTCAGCGTCACCGTGAACTCGCCGGTCGGATGCTCGACCGAGAGCGAACGCTCGCCGCCCTCAGGCATCACCACGACAGACGCAGCGGGGGAGCCCGGCAACACGGCGGCGGTCGCGACAGTCACCGCGGCGAAGACCCCGATCGAGGCATGGCATTCATGCGGGATGAAGCTGCGCGTGCAGATTGCCCCACCCGCTTGTGGCGGCGCGACCAGCGCGATCTTCGGCACGACCTTCTTCGTGACGTCGCCGAGATTCATCAAAGGCCCAGCCGCGAGGCGGATCGCCTCGATGCGGGCCTTGAGCTCGACATCGTCATTGAGCTCGTCGCGCGGCTCATAGCCGGTCCGCCCGACATCGGCAGCCCGCAGCACGATCACCGGCATGCCGTTGTCGATCAGCGTGCAGGGCACGCCCTCGATCAAATCGACGACATTGCCGGTCGGCAGCAGCGCGCCGCAGACCGAGCCCTCGGCATTGAGGAAGCCGATATCGATCGGCGCCGACGTGCCCGGCACCCCATCGATGCGCGCACTCCCCTCAGCGCTCGCCTCGCCGTCCGGCGTATCCATCGTGAGATCGGCGATCGTGCCGGTGTTGATCGTCCGGACCCGCACCGTCGTGCGCGGCCCACTCGCCTTGATCAGCCCGCGAGCCAGCGCAAAGGGCCCGATCCCGGCGAGGATGTTGCCGCAATTCGGCGTCGTATCGACGCTCGCCGTTTCGATCCCGACCTGCGCGAAGAGGAAGTCGATGTTGCAGCCCGGCTCGCTGGAGGCCGAGATGATCGCGACCTTGCTGGTGAGCGGATGGGCGCCGCCGAGCCCGTCGACCTGGCGCTTGTCCGGCGAACCCATCACCGCGAGCAGGAAGGCGTCGCGTGCAGCGATATCCGCCGGCAGATCGTCGGCCAGGAAATAGGCGCCCTTGGAGGTACCGCCGCGGATCAACATGCAGGGAACGGCGAGCTGGCCCATCACTTACTCCGCCGCCTTGATGCCGGCACGGCTGATGACGTCGCGCCAGAGTGCCAGCTCCGAGGCGATCAGCTTGCCGAAGCCCTCAGGCGGTTCAGGTCGGGCGATGGCGCCGTCCTTGGCCAAGGCTGCGGCAAAGTCCGGTTGGCCGAGCAGCGCATTGATCTCGCGATTGAGCCGCTCGACGATCGGGCGCGGTGTGCGCGCCGGCGCCACGAGCCCGTACCATTGCACCGCCTCGAAATCCGGCAGGCCGCTCTCGGACAGTGTCGGCAGATCGGGCGCGAAGCCGACACGCTCGCGCCCGGCGACACCGAGCACCCGAAGCTGGCCGCCTTCCGCGAGTGGCAGAACGGCCGGTCCGCCAGTCAGGGTGAACTGGATGTTGCCGGCGACGATGTCGTTCACCGAGGGCGCCGTTCCACGATAGGGCACATGCGTCGCCTCGATACCGGCGTGGTAACAGAAATAGGCTGTGGCGATATGGGCGGCGCTGCCCTGCCCGCCGGACGAGTAGTTCAGCTTGCCGGGGTTCGCCTTGGCGTAGGCGATGAACTCCGCGAGGGTTTTGGCCGGCAGTTTCGGATTGATCGCCAGGATGTTCGGCAGCATGGCGACGAGCGCGACCGGCTGGAAATCCTTGACCGGGTCATAGGGCACATTGGTGTAGAGCGAGGGCGCGAAGGCCAGCGTCCCGATATGGCCCATCATCAGCGTGTGCCCGTCGGGCTCGGCTTTCGCCACCTGGCCTGCCGCCGTCATCCCACCGGCGCCCGGACGGTTCTCGATCACGAAGCCCTTGCCGGGAATGACCCGTTCGAGCCTGTTGGCAATCACCCGCGCCAGCACATCGGTGCTGCCGCCGGGCGTGAACGGCACGACGATCCGGATGAGCTGGCTCGGCCAATCCGCCTGGGCGCGCACCGGCCCGAGTCCAGCGAAACCGGCAAGCCCGAGGCCGGCGAGGACAAAGCGACGATCTAGGCTCATCGAGCGCCCTCCTTGCGACGGGCGCCACGCTGCTGCGCATCGGCGATGGCGCCGGCGAGGCCGGGATGGAAGCCCGCCGCCGCCAGCATCTCGGCCGCCTCGCGCATCTCGGCGGCGCGGCGCACGCCATGGGTCGCGACGCGTTCGCGCATGTCGGCGGAGAGCGCGTGGAAGTCGATCGACGGGAAGGTCGCGTGCAAGCTGGCGAAGACCGGGTCCTTGACGTCCCAGACCTCGCAGGCGGCGGCGCAATCGACCATCAGCGCCTCCAGCCCCTTGATGACGATCGAGCGGCAAAGCTTCATCGCCGAGGCCCGGCCATAGATCTCCGAGACCGGCGTCAGGTTCATGCCGAGTTCGTTGAGCGCGTCGGATGTGGCCTGCGCCTTCGGGCCGCCGGTCAGGATCGCGACCTTTAAGCCGGGCTTCAGTACCGGCGCCATCACGGCAGCCTCGACATAGTCGGCGCCACTCGCAGCGATCGCCTGCGCCGCCCGCTGCTTGGTCGAGGGCGCGGCCGAGTTGACGTCGACGAAGATCTGTCCCGGCTTCAGCCAGGAAGCCGCCTCGGTCGCTACCGCTTCAGCACGGTCGGCGGTAACGGCCGAGAAAATGAAGGTCGCAGCCGAACAAGCCTCCTGCGCCGAGGGTGTGCAGACAACGCCGAGTTCCTGTGCGGCGGCCTCGAGGCGGGTGCCGGCCCCACTGCCGAACAGCAGGTCATAGGCGCGGATGGCAACACCGTCTTTGGCCAGAAGGCCGCGCGAAAACGCCTGCCCGACCTCGCCGAAGCCGATGAAGGCGATCGCTGCCGTGTTGGCGCCTGCCATGCTGGCCTCTCCTCACGCGTTTCATCCCGCCGCGAGGTTCGGCCAAAGCCATTCTGCCATCAAATGATAAGAATGCAGCGATTGATTACTTTTCTTCATCTCGCCGCGGCACGATGCTGCGCTTCAGGGCCTGGCTCAGGATCGAGATGAGATCGCGTGTCACCGGCCGCAACGGCACCGATTTGCGCGTGATGATGCCGAGCGTCCGGGTCACAGCCGGCGAACGCAGCGGGATCGCGACCAGATCGCCGGCATCGACGACATCGAGCGCAAGCTGCGGCACGACCGCATAGCCGATGCGCGAGCGCACCAGGCTGACCGCGGTGACGACGCGCTGGACCTCGTAGCGCCAGGTCAAGGTCTCGCGGCGGGCGCCGAGCGCGTCGTCGATCAGGATACGGTTGCCGGTCTCGGCGCTGATGCGCACCAGAGGCTCGTCCTGCAACTGCGCCCAGGTCAGCGAGGTCGCCTGCGCCAGCGGCATCGCGCGATGACTGACCAGGACGAAGGGTTCCTTGACGACCGGCTTCAGCTCGAGGTCCCAGCGATTGGCGGCGACGATGGTGACGCCGAACTCGGCCTCGCCCGACTGGACCTTGTCGGCGATCTCGGAGGCCGAATTGTCGTGGATCCTGACGCCAACACCGGGATGGCGCGCCGCGAAGGCAGCGATCACCGCGGGCATGCAATGCGCCGCCACCGTCGGCAAGCAGCCGAGCGAGACCTGCTCGTCGCCCTCGCGCAGCTCGACCTTGACCTCGTTGATGGCGAAGCCGAGATCCTCGAAGATGCGCCGCGCCCGCGGCAGCAGCGTCGTGCCGGCCGCGGTCAGCGAAACCTGGCGCGTGGTCCGCAGGAACAGGGGTGTACCGAGCGACTCTTCCAGCTTGCGGATGCGGTGGCTGAGCGCCGTCTGCGACAGGTTGAGGTGCGAGGCGGCGGCGCGGAAACTGCCGCGCTCGGCGATGCTGACGAAGGCCTGAAGTCCGAGCACATCCACGCGCATCGGATCACATAGCCTTCAGAATGCGATAAGGCCAACGGCGTTCCGAGCTCACCAAAGGTTGGGCTCAGTCGTCTGAGTGGGAAGAGGGGCCTGCCCTTGGCGGCTCGAAAACAGACCGGGCAGCTCAGGGCCTTGCACAATAGGCGATTGAAGACGCCGACCGCGCCACATCCTGTCTAGCCCCGGAGCGCCTCGGCAACCTTCAGCACCGCCTCCAATATCAGGTCGAGCTCGGCGTCGCTCACGGTCATCGGCAAGGAGAACCCGATGCTGGCGCCGCCCTTGGAGACGGTCGAGAGACCGCAATCCATGCAGGCCTGAACGAGATCCCCCGCAAGGTCGGCACCTGAACCGCCGCCACACATGGCCGGATCGAACTCGAGCGCAAGCAGAAGGCCGGCGCCGCGAACGCCGCGGATCGCCGGCGCCGTGCGGGCGAGTTCGCCAATGCGCGATCTGATCTCCTGCTCCAGCCGGGCGGCTCGCTCGACCAGCCCATCGCGCTCGATGATCTCGATCATCGTCAGGGCGGCGAGCGTCGTCAGCGGGTTCTTCTCGTGGGTATAGTGGCCGAGGTCGAGCTCCGGAGCGATGTCGAGCCTTGCGTCGGCAATCACCGCGGCGATCGGCAGCATGCCCCCGCCCAGCGCCTTGCCCAGGACCACCGCATCGGGCACCGCGCCGACATGCTCGAAAGCGAAGAAGCGGCCGGTCTTGCCGAGCCCCGACGGGATCTCGTCGAAGATCAGCAGGGCGCCGTGCCGGGCGCAGAGTTCGCGGACCTCGGCCCAGAGCCCATCTGGAGGCATGTGGCAATTCGAGCGGATCGGCTCGGCCACGACGGCGGCGATGCCGCCTTGCGACTGCGCGAAGGCATCGCGCATCTCCGCGAGCATGCGCTCTGCTCCACCTGGCGCCCAATAGGGCGTCACATGGCGACGTCCGGGCAGGAACGGGCCGAGACGCGGATCGGGAGCCGCCTTCGACAGGCCGAAACTGCCGAAACCGTGGCCGTGATACGAGCCTTCGAGCGAGATCGTCTCATGGCGGCCGGTGTTGACGCGCGCCAGCTTGAGGGCGATCTCGATCGCATCGGAGCCGCCGGTGGCGAAGAGAAGCTTGGCCGGCGCCCCGGGCCAATGGGCTAGCAGCTTCTCGGCAAGCGCGACGGCGGGCTCGTTGGTGTACCGCCTTGGCGAGAAGGGCAGGATGTCGAGCTGGCGCTTCAGCGCCGCGATGATCTCCGGATGGCGATGCCCGACATGATGGGCGGTATTGCCATGCAGATCGATGAAGCGCCGCCCGTCAGTATCTTCCAGCCAGATGCCCTCGACGGCGCGCAGCGCCGAGAGACAGGGGCTCGATCCGTTCTGATGGAAGAAGGCGGCGGCGTCGCGCGAGACGAGGTCGTGGGTCATTCGGGATTTACCGGGAGATAGCGGAAGAAAGGCCGGGCAGAACCGGCGGCGAGCGGCGGCGCCCTCCCGTTTCCCGGCGCCGCTCAATCAGCCTCGCCAGGCCGATGGCCGCAAGCGCGAAGGCGAGCAGGAGGAGGCTCTTGGCGGCGGCGTAGCCGTACTCGCCGGAATTGGCGTGGTTGAAGATCGCGACCGAGGCGAGCTTGTGATTGCCCGACACCAGGAAGATCACCGAGGAGAGCGTCGTCAGTGCGTCGATGAGGACATAGAGCGTCCCGAGCAATAGGGCAGGCAGCAGGATCGGCAGGGTGACGTTGACGAAGCGCGAGACCAGTCCGGCGCCGAGACTCTCGGCCGCCTCATCGATGGAACAGTCCACGCGCTGGAGGGCGGCGCGTGCGGCGAGCACGCCGACGAAGATGTTCGAGAACAGGATGTTGACGACCAGGATCGCCGAGGTGCCGGTCAGCGACAAAGCGGGAATGCCGAAGGGGACGTTGAAGGCGACGATATAGCCGATGCCGAAGATGATGCCGGGCAGGATCGCCGGTACCAGCACCAGGAAGACGATGAGATTGGCGCCGGGCGGCCGCAGGCGCTCGACGACATAGGCGATCACCACGGCAAACAGCCCGCCGATCGGGCCCGCGATGAGACCGATGCGCAGGCTGTCCCAGACGAGCCCGAACCCGCGTTCCGAGCTGCCATAGCCGGTCCCGGCCAGGCCGATATTGACGCCTTCCCCGGTGAAGTAGCCGAGCGTCAGGCTCCAGTCCGTGCCCCAGACCCTGGTGACTGCGCCGAGCGCCATGGTGCCGTAGACCGCGAAGATCAGGACCGCGACTATCCCCGCGATCGCCGTCAGGCCGATGCGCCAGGAGCGCGGCATCGAAAGCTCGGAGCGCGCCGCGACGCTCGCGCTCGAATAGCCCTTGCGCCGTCCGAAGAGCTCGAGGCCGAGATAGAGCAGCAGCGAGGGAATGATCAGCCACATGCACAAAGCCGCCGCCAGCGGCGTATTCCGATAGGCTGTGATCTCGTCATAGACGATGCCGGCAAGCACCGGCGTATCGCGGCCGAGGATCATCGGGTTGCCGAAATCCGTCAGGCTCATGATGAAGACGAGCACGATCGCGCGCTTGAGCGCCGGCAGGGCCAGCGGCAGCGTGACCTCCCGGAAAGTGGTGAAATGGCTGGCGCCGAGGCCGGCGGCGGCTTCGTCGAGCCGGCCGTCCTGCCGGCGCAGGACATTGTCGAGGACGATCAGGGTCGCGGGCAGGAAGGACAGGGTCTGCGCCAGCACGACGCCAACGAGGCCGTAGAGATTGGTCTCGTCGGCATCGATCAGCCCGAGGCCCTGGTCAAGCAGCGTATGGGTCACCAGCCCGCGCCGGCCGAAGAGCATGACGGTGGCGGTCGCGATCAGCACCGGCGGCGCGACCAGCGGCATCAGGAAGACGCCGCGCATCACGGATGGCCAGGGCATGCCGCCGCAATTGATGCCGTAGGCGAGGGCAAAGGCGAGGGAGGTCGTGAAGACGACCGAGAGGCCGGCCAGCATCAGGCTGTTGAGCGCGGCATTGCGCAGATAGCTGTCTTGGAAGACCTTGAGGTAGTGGTCGAGCCCCCAGCGCTCCTCGCTGCCATTGCGCAATATGTCGAATGCCTGCTGGCCGATCAGGCTCTTGACCCGGAAGGCGAGCGCGGTGCGCTTGTGCTGCATCACATGGGCGAGCGCCCAGTTGTCGGTCACCTCCGCACGCACCTGCGCAGGCAGGGCGGCGAGCGCAGTCTCCATCGCCCTGGCCTGATCCGAATAAGGCGCCTTGCGGTTCCAGCCCGGTTCGAGCCCGGCGAGGCGAAACGCCATGGCCGTGGCCTCGACACGCTCGGTCTCGGTCGCCGACGCGCGCCAGCGCTGCAGCAATGCCGCGCTCTCCTGCGCCGGCAATTGGCCGAGCGCCTCGGCGGTGACGGCCTTGAGGCGCGCCGGCGGCATCGGTCCGGAGATGACGAAGCTCTCGACCAGCACGGCGCCGATCGGCACGCCGATGAAGATCACCAGCAACAACGTCACGACGCCGCTGACCAGCGCCTGCGGGAGCTGGCGCAGCAGGCGTGTCACGACCGCTCGCCGGAGGGAAGCAGGGCCGCCCGGCGCGCATCGGGGCGCAGCACGACCGGCGCACCGCGTCCGCCCAGCAGCTCGGCCTGGTGCGATGGGCAGTCGGCGATCACGGTGCGGCCGGAGTCGAGCGTCACCGTGAGCCGGACGACCGCGCCAAGGAAAGCCGAGCCGGCGATCCGCCCGGCCAATCCCGGCCCATCCGGGGCGACCGCGATATGCTCGGGCCGGTAGATCGCGGCGACCAGCTCGCCCGGTCTCGCTTCTGGGGGAAGCAGCATCGGCCAGATGTCGCCATAGGCATCGACGCCGCCCTCGACCGCATGGCCCTCGACGAGGTTCGAGGTGCCGATGAAGCTGGCGACGAAGCGCGAGGCCGGCCGATGATAGATTTCGGCCGGGCTGCCGATCTGCTCGACGCGGCCGTCGCGCATCACCGCGACGCGGTCGGACAGGGCCAGCGCCTCTTCCTGGTCATGCGTCACATAAAGCGTCGTGATCCCGAGCCGGTCGACGATGGCGCGCAATTCGTTGCGCAGCTTGACGCGAATGCGCGCATCCAGCGCCGACATCGGCTCGTCGAGCAGCAGCACCTCCGGGTCCGAGGCGAGCGCACGCGCCAAAGCGACGCGCTGCTGCTGCCCGCCGGAGAGTTCGTGGGGGTAGCGCTCAAGCAGGCGCTCCATCTCGACCAGCCGCGCGAGATCGGCGATGCGGCGCTCCCGCTCGGCGCGGGAGCGCCCCGCGATCGCGAGCGCAAAGCCGATATTGTCGGCGACCGTCTTGGTTGGGAACAGCGCATAGGACTGGAAGACGAAGCCCATCCGGCGGCGTGCCGGCGCCATCTCGGTGACGTCCTCCCCGGAGCGGCTGATCTGCCCGCCATCGGGCCGCACGAAGCCGGCAATGATCCTGAGCAATGTGGTCTTGCCGCAGCCGGAATCGCCGAGAAGCGTGACGAACTCGCCCTTGGCGAGGTCCAGCGCGACGCCATCGACCGCGCGCGCCGGGCCGCCATAGGACTTGACGACATCGCGCACGGCCAGATGCGGCCAGCCCGCCGCGACACCCGGCCGCTCGCTGGCGGGCGGGGCCGCGAGTTCGATCAACCCGGTCACTGCTTGAGGATGCGGCTGGCGAATTCGCGGCGGAATTCGGTCATGTCGACCGGGCGCCGCACCTGCCAGAGCGTGATCTGCTTGAGATCGACCAGGCCGTACCCGGGTACTGCGGTGGCACCGACGACCTTGCCGAGCACGGCGGCCGCGTCGTCACTCGCCATGAAATCGAGGAAGATCTTCGCCTCGACCGGGTTCGGGCCGCCGGCGACCAGGCCGCCGCCTTCGGTGACGTTGGGCGTGATCCGGCCGTAGACGATCTCCACCGGCTTGCCCGAGGCCTTGGTCTCGAAGCAGGTGGTGTCGAAGGTCAGGCCGATCGCGACCTCGCCGGCGCCGGCCAGCTGCGCGCCGCCCGAACCGCCATCCGCATACTGATAGACGTTCTCGTTCAGGTTCTCGACGAAAGGCCAGCCGAAGGCATCGACGAAGGTCGTCAGGATTGCGCCGCCGGTCCCGGATTTCAGCGGCGAGGGCAGCGAGATCTCCTTGCGGTAGATCGGCTTGATCAGGTCTTCCCACGTCGCCGGCATGGGCAGCCCCTTCTGCGCCAGCCGCTCCTTGTTGACGACCATGCACATCGTGGTGGCGAAGTACTTGCTGTAGAAGCCATCTGCGTCGCGGAAGGCCGGCAGGATCTTCGATCCCTTCGGCTCATAGGGCTCGAACACGCCGGCCTGCTTTAGTTGTTCCAGCGCGACGTTATTGACGAGATAGACGACGTCCGCCTGGGGCTTGCCCTTTTCGGCGATCGCCCGCTCGGCAATCGGACCGGTAGAGCCGGAGACGAACTTCACCTCGATGCCGGGATACTTCTTCTTGAAGGCGCCGACGAGCGCACTGTTGACGCTGTCGGAGGCGTTGTAGATCACGACCTCCTTGGCGAGGGCAGCGCCACTCACGAGCGCGAACGTCGCCGTAGCGGCGAGACGCGCGATCATCTTGCTGGGGAGGCTGAGCATGAAACTCTCCGTGCCTTCTGGCTTTTCGTCGTGATATAAGTGTCGCTAAAGTATGTGACACTGAAATGAAGCTACGCTTATTCAGGCTACCCGATGAACCTTGCCCAGCTCCGCGCCTTCCACGCCGTCGCGAACCACCCGACCTTTTCAGCCGCAGCCCAGGCGCTCGGCGTCAGCCAGTCGGCGATCACCCAACATGTGAAATCGCTGGAAGACGCCGTCGGGACGCGTCTCTTCCTGCGCGCGGCGAGCGGCGTGGAGCTGACGGCTGACGCGCTCGACCTGCTCCCGAAGGTGCGTCAGGCCATCCTCATGCTCGACGATATCTCGGCGCGGATGAGCGACGGCCGCGCCCTCGCCACCGGGCACCTCGCGATCGGCCTATGCGCGCCCTATGTCGCGATGCCGATCCTGCAACGGTTCACCGCGGAGCATCCGGGTGTTCAGCTCGATGTGCGGCTGGAGAACTCGAGCAGCCTTCTGGAACTCGTCGCGCAGCACCGCGTGGACATCGCCATCGCGACGCTGCGGGAACCTCATCCCGATTTCGCCTGCGATTTCGTGGTCGCCCAGCGGGTCGAGATTCTCGTGCACGCCGGCCACCCCTGGTGGAATCGCGAGCAGGTCGAGGCTCACGAATTGCCGGGTCAGCGCCTCGTGACGCGCGAAGCCGGCTCGATGACACGTCATCTCTTCGAGGCGGCGCTGGCGGAGCATGACCTCGAGCTTCCGCCGCATTTGACGCTCGGCAGTCGTGAAGCCGTCAAGGAGGCGGTTGCGGCCGGCATCGGCATCGGCATCGTGCTCGATCAGGAGCGAGGCTTCGACCCCAGGCTCAAGGCGATCGCCATTTCCGATGTCGATATCGTGGCCGGCGAATATCTGGTGACGCGGCGGGAGACCCGTAGCCTCGGCAGCGTCGCTGCCTTCCTCGCCATTGCCGGCGAGGTCGCCCGGGGCAAAGCCACAAACGGTCACGCCTAGTGTCGTCGGAAACAGCTGCTCGGACTTGAAGCGCACTGCCGCGCAAAGTCCGTCGCGGAGCTATCCGTCGACGGCCACGGCTCTGACGTTCCGGAATGACGGGAAGATGATCATCGACAAGATCATCGCCGCTGCGGCGAGCATGGCGATGCACACCGGACTTGTGAAAATACCGAGATCTCCGCCTGAAATCAGCATCGCACGGCGCAGGTTTTCCTCCATCGCCGGCCCGAGAATGAAAGCAAGGACCAGCGGGGCCAACGGACAGTTCAGCAGTGCGAAGATGATGCCGGCAACGCCGAACAATGCCAGCAGGGCAACTTCGAAAACGCTGTAGTTCACCGAGTAGATGCCGATGCAGCAGAACAGCAGGATCGCCGGGAACATCAGCCGATAGGGCACCTGCAGGAGCCTGACCCAGAGACCGATCAATGGCAGGTTGATGATGAGCAGCATCACGTTGCCGAGCCACATCGAGACGATCAGCCCCCAGAACAGCCCGGGCTGGACGCTTGCCAGGTTCGGGCTCGGCGCAATGCCGTGGATCAGCATGGCGCCGGCCATCATCGCCATGACGGAATTGCTCGGGATGCCGAGCGCCAGCATCGGGATGAAGGAGGCCTGCGCGCCGGCATTGTTGGCAGCCTCAGGACCCGCGACGCCTTCGATCGCGCCATGGCCGAAACGCTCGGGCGACGAGGACAGCTTCTTCTCGGCCGAGTAGGAGGCGAAAGACGCCATCATGGCACTGCCGCCCGGCAGAATGCCAAGCAGTGCACCGATACCCGTCCCGCGCAGGGCGGCAGGCCAGGCCGCCCGGAAGTCTGCCGCGCTCAGCCGCAGCGACGAGACGTTCTGGGCGCGCTCGCCGCCCTGCTCCGGCCGCGCCAGGTTGAGCACGATCTCGGCAATGCCGAACACCCCCATCGACAGGGCCGCGATGCCGACGCCGTCGCGTAGCTCGGCAATGCCGAAGGTGAACCGGTCGAGGCCCGTGTTGACGTCCGCGCCAATGAGACCGAACAGCAGCCCGACCAGGATCATGCCGAAGGATTTCAGCAGCGAGCCCTGCGCGAACACGATCGCCGCGGTCAGTCCGAGGATCATCAGGCAGAAATATTCCGCCGGCCCGAAGCGCTGCGCGACGGCGGTCAGCGCCGGGCTGAAGAAGGCGATCAGCAGCGTCGTGATCGTGCCGGCAAGGAAGGATGACAGGGCCGCCGTCGCCAGGGCCGTGCCCGCCCTGCCCTGCCGCGCCATCTCGTAACCGTCGAGGCAGGTGACGACAGAAGAGGATTCCCCGGGCAACCGCATCAGGATCGCGGTGGTCGAGCCGCCATATTGTGCGCCGTAATAGATACCGGCGAGCATGATCAGCGCGCCTGTCGGTTCGAGATAGTAGGTCAGCGGCAGCAGCATCGCCATGGTGGCGATCGGCCCCAGCCCGGGCAGCACGCCGATCAGCGTGCCGACCAGTGCGCCGAGAAAGCAGTACCAGAGATTCATCGGCGTCGCGGCGACGGCCAGTCCGATGCCGAGCGAGGAGAGAATCTCGCTCACAGCGGCCAGACCCGAACCGGCAGCCTCAGCACATAGCCGAACAGCAGCGCACAGAAGCCAGCGAAGGTCACTGCGACCACCGGCACCTCGCGCCAGCGCGCCTGCGGGTCGCCAAGGGCCGCGACCAGGATGCTGGCGAGGCAAGCGACGAACAGGCCGGTCCGCTCGACAAGGCCAGCGAACAGCAGGATCGCGGCCGCGATCCAGCCCATTGCGCGCAGTGGGAAGGCCGGCCAGCCAAAGGCGCGCAGCCGCATGCCCCTGAGCATCACGACGAGGCCGGTGAGCACCAGAGCCCCCGCGACGACGCGCGGCAGATAGCCCGGGCCCATATCGAGCGAGCTCCCGACCGGATAGCCGCGACCGATGAGGAGTGCGGCGAGCCCCAGGCCCGCGAACAGCAAGCCTGCCAGGATATCGCCAGCTGCACGTACGGCCTTGTTGTCCGCAACGGCCTCCCCCGGCCCTGCCGGGCGAGCTTCATCCTGGCTCTGCATTCCCTCGCCGCCCTATGATCAGGAGCCTTGATCGGCTCATTATGTCATTAGGCCAGTTTTATATACTATTGACCTGATGACAAGCCTGGTGTGATAGGGTCGGCTCGGTCAACCAAACGAAGCAGCGGGAGTTTCGATGGCAATCGGCGCAGTCAGGACGGTCGCGATCGACCAGACGCTGTCGGACCCCGAATGGCGCTTCGCGCAGGGACCGCTGACCCGCATCCGGGGCTTCGCGGTGATACTGTCCGATGCGCACGGTGTCGAAGGGCACGGCTATGTCCGCGCCATGCCGCCCTGGACCGAGCCGCTGGAGGTGGTGAAGGCGAGCTTCGACTATCTCTGCGAGGGCCTGGTCGGCCAGGACGAGACGGCGATCGGGGCGATTATGGACGGGCTCGACCACCGGCTGCACGGCGCCTTGCCGATAAAGGCCGGGATTGAATGCGCCCTGCTCGACCTGCGGGCCCGGGCGCTCGGCGTGCCGTTGCACGATCTCTATGGCGGCAAGCGCCAGGAACGCTTCGCCAATACGCGGATCATCCCCCTCAAGTCACCGCAGCGCATGGCCGAGGTTGCAGAGGGGCTCGTGAGTGCCGGTTTTCGGTATCTGAAAGTCAAGGTCTCCGGCGAGCCTGAGCTCGATCTCGACCGTGTCCGCTCCGTGAGGAGCGCCGTCGGGGCGGACATCGCGCTGATGATCGACGCCAATGAATCCTACACCCCGAAGACCGCGGTGCGGGCCATCAACGCCATTGCGCGCTTCGGGCTGGAACTCGTCGAGCAGCCAACGGCGGCGACCGATTTCAAGAGCTTCATCGCGGTCGCGCGCGCCCTCGACGTGCCGGTGGAAGCCGATGAAAGCGCCCAGGACCTGCCCTCGATCCTGCGGATCGCCGATGCCGGCCAGGTCGAATCGATCAACCTGCGGATCCTGAATCTTGGCGGCCCGAGCCGGACCGCGCAGGCGGTCGCGATCTGCCGGGCCGCCGATCTCGGCTTTCGCTTTGGCGCGGTGTTCGGGTCGAGCATCATCCACGCCCACACCGTGCACCTGGCGGCGAGCCTGCCCGCGCCGCGCTTCCCGCACGAATTCTCCGAGATGGCGCTCCTGAACGACGACCGCTTCTCAGGCCTGAGCCTGGAGGGCGGCGAGGTCGCCGTACCGACTGGAGCCGGCACGGGTTTGACCCTCGCGGGCTGAAACGGGCTCGTCTTACTCGAACTTCAGCCCGGCCTTGGCGATGATGTCGGCATAGATGGCGATATCGCTCGCGATCGTCTTGCCGAACGGAGCCGCCGCGAGATAGGCGGGCTCGCCGCCGAGTCCTCGCAGCTTCTCCTGCGTCGCCGGATCGGCCATGACGCGGGCCAGCGTCAGGTTGAGCTTGTCGGCGATGGCGGACGGCATCTTGGCCGGCCCGACCAACCCGACCCAGGAATGCGCGACGAACTGCGGAAAGCCGCTTTCCTTCATGGTCGGAACGTCAGGGAATTCGGGCGAGCGCTTTTCGTTCGTGGTCGCAAGGATGCGGATCTTGCCGGCCTTGGCGAGGTCGCCGAGCTCGCCGCCGATCATCAGCGGCACATGGCCGGCGACGATGTCGTTCAGCGCCGGCCCGCTGCCCCGGTAGGGGATGTGCTTGATCGGCGCGCCCGAGGCGATGGCGACCAGCTCGCCGGCGAGATGGCTGTAGGTGCCGATGCCACTCGAGGCGTATCCGAGTGAGTTCGGCTTCTGCTTGGCCAATGCGACAAGTTCGGCGATCGACTTCGCCGGCAGGCCAGGATAGGCGCCAATGAAGGTGAAGCCTTCGATCAGCCGGGCGACAGGCGTGAAGTCCTTGACGGAGTCGTAGGGCAGCTTCTTGTCGACATTCGGCAGGATCGCCAGCACGCCAGCGGAGCAAAGCAGCAGCGTGTGGCCGTCGGGCTGGGCCTTGGCGACGAAATCCGCGCCGATCGCCCCGCCGGCACCGGGCCGGCTTTCGACCAGGAAGGGCTGGCCGAGATCCTTGCTGAGCGCATCGGCGATCAGCCTCGCAACCGCCTCGACGCGCCCGCCGGGAGCGAAGGGCACGATCATGCGAACGGGCTTGGTCGGGTAGCTCTGTGCAACCGCCCCGCCGAGGCTCAGCGCGAGCATGCCAACCGCCGCCGCGAATGTTCGAAAGCGCAATGGTCTCATGGTCGTCTCCCCTTTTTATCTTGTGCTACGTTGATCAGTTCATTCGTCGCGGCCGTGTGGGCCACGCGCGAGGCGGTTCAGCCCTGGTCCGGAGGCGCCATCAGCGCGTCGATCCGCGCAGCCCCTGCATCGAGATGGTCGAGCAGTGCCGTGATGTGCGGCACGCGCTGCCCTGGCCCGGCATAGGGAACGGCCTCGCGCACCAGGGCGAAGAGCCGGCGCGTCGTTGCGCCCAGCGGCGAGGCCTTGCGCATCTCGACCGCCTGCGCGGCGACGAGCAGCTCCATTGCGAAGATCGACCGGCACAGCGTCGCAAACTCGGCTGCGCGGCGCGCCGCGAGGCCCGCCATGCTGGCCCGGTCGAGATTGCCGTTCGAATGGCTCGAGCTGGCGAGCTCGCCGACGACCGGCGCGGTCAGCAGGCGTGCTTCCGAGGTGATCGACTTGTGGAATTGCGCGAGGCCGTTGAACCCGGGCAACCCGACCCCGTCCTCCTCGATCAGCCCGACGCTCAGGCCCGACCAGAACGAGTCGGCCTGCTTGGCGAGGCGCTCCGTCGAGCTCGTCACCACCGGCGACATCGCGAGCCGCGCCACGTCCAGCGCCATCGCCAGGGCGACCATGTCGAAATTGGCGACCGAGACCAGCTCGCCCCGTTCGACGGAGACGACCGGATTGTTCTGGCTGGCCCGCAGCTCGATCGAGAGCTGCCGCCCGGCGAAATCGAGGCTGTCGGCGGCGTTGCCGTGAAGCAGCGGCAGCGAGCGGAAGCTCAGCGGATCCTGCAGATGGCGCGGGCCGCCGGGCGTCATGATGTAGCTGCCGGCGAGATAGCGCCTAATCGCGCCGCCATGCCGGAGCACGCCATCGAACGGGCGGGACGCCAGCGCGGCCTCCGACACCACTGACGGGTTAGCCGCGAACCCTTCCATGCTGAGCGCGCCGACCAGGGTCGCGAAGTCCAGCATGCGCGACAGATCGTGGAACGCCATCGCGCCCATGCCCAGCGACAGCGCGCTCGAATTCAGGAGGGCGAGCGCTTCGCCGGCCGCGAAATCATGGTCGCGGTAGAGCTCGAGGGCGAGATCTGCCACCGGCGACATGTCGCTTTCGCCCATCGAGCCCCAGAGATGCACCGGGATATGGCGGTCCGTGTTGAGGGCGTCGACGAGCCGGTCGGCGAGCACGCGCCGGACGCCGAGATAGCCGCTGGCCATCGCATTCAGCAGCACCGCCATCATCGCCCTCACCGCCTCCGGCGAGGCGAGCGGTCCGTGCCCCATATTATGCGTGAGCAGCAGGCGCCGGTTGAACTCGGCGACCCGGTCGGGCGCGAGCATGACCCCGGTCTTGGCGCCGACGCTGCTGGTCACGCCATAGACCTTCTCGCCCCTGCTCACGATCCCATCGACGACCTTCCGCGCAGCCTCGATGCGCTCCCCGGCCTCGGCACTGAGCGCGACTTTCGCGCCATGCCGCGCGATCCGTACGATCACCGCGGGGCTGAGATCCCGCCCGGTGATTTCGATCGTGCCGTGCATTCCCAGTCACCTTTTCGACAGCCCAAGCCGGCCGCACACATGGCGCGACCGGAGCCGATCATGCTCATTCGAAGCCTAAAGGGCAATAAGCTAGTTGATTATGTTTTATGCCTCACTCACGGCTGATGGGCTTACATTTGGGCGGATGATGAATTATCCTGTTGGGCTAGCCGGATCGACATCGCATCGGCGAAGGGAGCCGCATGACCGTTAGCCGCGCCGTGACGAAGCCGCTGGATTTCAAACGCACCGGGGTCTCCCGCTACAATCAGCTCGCGACCTTGTTCCGCCGCAGGATCGAAGCCGGTCAATGGGCGGTCGGCGCCCAGATTCCGACGGTCGACGATCTCGCTGTCGAATGCGGCGTTGCGCGCGCCACGATCCGCCAGGCGCTCGATCTGCTGGAAGCCGATCAGCTGATCGAGCGCTACCGCGCCCGGGGCACCTTCGTCCGCAAGCGGCCGACCGAAGATTTGTGGTGTGAGGTCGGCACGGACTGGTCCGGCCTGCTGCGGCCGAGCTACAGCGCCACGATCGAGATCCTCCGCGACGAGCCGGACCGGGTGTTCCACCCGTTCGATGGCCAGATCGGCGAACTCGCCCCGGCCTACCGGGAAGTCCGGCGGCGTCATTGGCGGCACGGCCAGCCTTTCCTGCTGGCCGACCTGCATATCGACGAATCCCTGCGCGACAGGATTTCGCAGCACGATCTCGAATCGAAGACGGCGCTGCGCTTGATCTCGGAAGTGCCCGGCGTGGAGATCGCCGATGCACGCCAGACCCTCACCGTAGGCACCGCCGATGTCGAAACCGCCGAGGCCCTGACGATCTCGCTCGATGCGCCGGTCGCCTTCGTGCACCGCCAGGCCGTCGACCAGCGCGGCGTGCTGGTCCTGAGTGCCAAGGGGCTCTACCGCGGCGATGTGGTCAGATTCGACGTCAAGCTGAAGTGACATGGCACGGGGCGACGGTCAGCGCCCCGTGAAGTGCGGCCGCCGCTTCTCTGCGAAGGCGCGTTGCGCCTCCTTCGTGTCCTCGGTGTGCGAGAGCGCGACGGTCTGCGACTGCTCGAAGCGATAGGCGTCCCGCAGCGCAAGGCCTTCCGTGACGTTGAACGAGCGCTTCGCGGCCTGGACGGCGAGCGGGCTCTTGGCCGCGATATCGCGCGCCATGGACTGTGCGAAGCCGAGCAGTTCCGCCGCCGGCAGGCAGGCCGAAGCGACGCCCATCCGGTAGAGGTCGGGGCCATGGACCCGCCGCGCCGTGTAGATCAGCATGCGGGCGTCGGATTCGCGGAAGAAGCGCCGGACATGGCTGACGCCACCAGCGAGGCCGACATCGACCTCCGTCATGGCGAGGAACGCCTCTTCGGCCACGAGGAGGATGTCGCAGCACAGCGCCAGCACACAGCCGGCTCCGATCGCAGCGCCGTTGACGGCGACGATGACCGGCTTGCCGCATTCCATCACCGCATCGAAAGAGGCGCGCACCAGCCGGTTGTGGCGGGGGTAGGCTCCCGCTTCATCCGCCAGGCCGGGCCGCTCCTTGAGGTCGGCGCCGGCCGAGAACGCCTTGCCGGCGCCGGTCAGCACGATCGCCCGGACGTCGGCGCTGTCGTTCAGCCGGTCGAAGATGGCGACGATTTCCTCGCGGAACCGGCGGTTTTGCGCATTCACCGGTGTGCGATCGAGCGTCACGGTCGCAACGTGATCGGCAACGCTCACCTTGAAGCACTCATAGGCGTCGGTCATGTCGGTCTCCTTGTCCCGCGTCGGCTCAGAAGCCGTAGAGAATGCGCGGATTGTCTACGAGAATGCGCTGCCGGAGCGCTGCGTCCGGGACCCAGTCCCGGAACAAATCGAGCAGATGGCCGATATCGGGCGCTCTGTCGGCGAGGCGTAAGTGCGGCCAGTCCGAACCCCACACCATCCGGTCCGGATTGGCGTCGATCAGAGCGTCGTGGAACGGCCGCAGATCGGCATAGTCCGGAAACGCCTGCGAACAGCGGCAGAGCACGAGCTTGACCCAAAGCCAGCCTTCGCGCAGCACCGCCAGGATCGCCTGGAAGGCGGGGTCGCTAATGCCGCGCGCGACGACGAGGCCTGCCATATGGTCGAGCGCGACCGGCAGGCCGGTCGCACGGTAGAGCGGCAGCAGCGCGACGTGCTGGTCGATGCTCGCCCAGATCTCGGCATGCCAGCCACGTGCGCTCAAGCGGGGCGCCAACTCAGTCAGCCCATCGGTGCCGACGGCGCCGGGAAAGCGCCCCGTTCCGCCCGGTACCGTCATGTCGTTGAAGCGCAGCCCGCGTACGCCGTGACCGTGCCAGACGTCGAGCTGTGCATCGCTCACGCCACCGTCCGCCGCCGCCACGCCCTTGATGCGCCCGCCCGATCGGCTTGTCGCATCCAGGATCGCGGCCGGATCGGAGCCATAGGCGCCCGGCTGAACCAGGACGCCGCGTGCAAGCCCAACCCGGTCGAGCATAGCGCGATGAGCGCCGGCCGGAGCCAGCGGCGGGACATAGTGCATCGCATGGGACACCGGAAAGGCGTCATAGGGCCCGAAGACATGCGCATGGCAATCGCAGGCCCCGTCAGGCAGCGTCCAGTTCGGCGGGCGGTGCGACCGTGGCGTCGTGGTCTCGGTCATCCCGCCTGCACCGCGCTCTGGACCTGCCGCGAGGCCGGCAACACGGTCGGGCCAGGCCCCTCGACCGGCAATGGCGCCTGCGCACCGTCGGGCAGCGGGATCTCATGCGCATTCAGGGTCAGCGAGACCATGGTGTAGTAGCCGATGACGCCCGTCAGCTCGACCGCACCGCGCTCGCCCCAGCGCGCCACGACGGCGGCATGGACTGCATCGGAAAGCCGCCCCGTCTGCAGCAGGAGCCGGGCGTAGTCATAGATCTCGACCTCGGCCTCATCCACGAAAACCGGGCTCTCGCCGAGCCGGATCGCCTCTATGCAGGCGGCATCGAGCCCGGCCGCGCGCGCCGCTTCGGCGTGGATATGGAATTCGAGCTGGCTGTTCCAGTGGCGGCCGACGACGATGATCGCGAGCTCGTTCAGCCTTGCCGGAAGCGAGGTCGAGTAGCGCAGGAACTCGCCCATGCGCGACCATCGCGCAGCCAACTCGGGACTGTGGATGATCGCGCGAAGCGGCCCGACGAGCCGGCCGCGCGGGCCTGAGACGACCTCGTCATAGACCTTGCGCTGCTCGTCGCTCAGCTCGTCGGGGGTCGGGAGGTGAAGGCGGGCCATGCTGATCTCCGCGAGCCGGCGTCAAGCCAGCCCGATCTCCTGCAGGATCTCGTCGGTATGCTGCCCGAGCAGCGGCGGCGCCCGATCGAAGGCGAGCGGCTCATTCCGGAAGTTCAATGGGCTGACCACCTGCGGAACCTTGCCGGCGGTAGGATGCGGCAGCTCGCGCAACAGGCCGCGATGCTTGACCTGGGGATCGTCGAAGACCTCCGGCACGGTGTTGATGGGCGCGCAGGGCACACCGGCGGCGTCGAGCGCCGTGATCAGGCTGTCTCGGCTGCGGCTCGCCAGCGCCGCGCGCAGCATCGGGTCGAGCAGAGCGTGATTGCGGACGCGTGCCGGATTGGTCGCGAAGCGTTCGTCGCTCGCCCAGCCGGGCTGCTCCAGGATGGCTGCGAGCTTGGCGAACTGGCCGTCATTCCCCACGGCCAGGACGAGCGCCCCGTCGGCACAGGGGAAGACGTCCTGCGGCTGGATATTCGGGTGGCGATTGCCACCGCGCGCCGGCGGCTTGCCCGAGAGCAGCCAGTTCATCGCCTGATTAGCGAGGAAGGCGGTCTGCACGTCGAGCATGGCGAGATCGAGATAATCGCCCTGCCCGGTTTCGCCGCGCCGTACCAGCGCCGCCAGCACGCCGATGGCCGTATACATGCCGGTCATGATGTCGACGATCGGGACGCCAACCTTCTGCGGGCCGGCGCCGGGCATGCCGTCGCGCTCGCCGGTGATGCTCATCAGGCCGCCCATCGCCTGGATCGCGAAGTCGTAGGCGGCAGCCTCCCGGCGCGGACCATTCTGCCCGAAGCCGGTGACGGAGGCGTAGATCAGGCGCGGATTGACGGCTTTCAACCCGTCATAGTCGAGCCCGTAGCGTCGCAGGGCACCGACCTTGTAGTTCTCGACGACGATGTCGCTGATCGCGGCGAGGCGACGGATCGCCTCCTGGCCGTCCTTCGTCGCGATGTCGAGCGTGATCGAGCGCTTGCCGCGGTTGACCGAAAGATAATATCCGGCCTCGCGGGTCGGCTGCCCTTGCTCATCCTTCAGGAAGGGCGGCCCCCAGGAGCGGGTATCGTCGCCGACATCGGGGCGTTCGACCTTGATCACGTCGGCGCCGAGATCGGCGAGGATCTGGGTCGCCCAGGGCCCCGCCATGATGCGGCTGAGATCGAGCACGCGGACATGGCTCAGGGGTCCCTGTCGGGCGCTGGCGGGCTCAGACATCGTCGTTGATCTCGGTCGCGATGGCTGAGGGACGTGCGCGGAATTCGTCATGCCAGGCGGCGAGTGCCGGGCGTCCGGCGCGCCAACCCAGATCGGCGAAGCGGAAGTCAAGATAGGACAGGCAGCAGCCGAGCGCGATCCAGGACAGCCCGAGCGGCCCCGGCGCGATCGGCCCGGCCTCGCGTTCCAGCCGTGCGAGCGTGGCGAGGAACTTCGTCTCGAAGCCCGTCAGCCACGCTGCGGTCTGCGCTTCGGGCGGCTTGCCGCGTTCGTTGCGCCACAGGATCAGGACATCGAGGAGGCCGGTCGCCAGCGCGTGCCGGCTCAGCTCCCGGAAGCGCTCCGGCCCGGCTGCGGGAATGATGAGCCCGCCGCCCGCGATCGAGTCGAAATACTCGCAGATCACGCCGGAATCGATCAGGACGGTTCCGTCCTCGAGCACCAGCGTCGGGATCTTGCTCAGCGGGTTGTCGGGCAGCAGGTCCGGATTGGGCGCCGTCATCAGAGCCACGGTTCGCCGCAGCGTCAGCCGGTCCACCAGACCAAGCTCATGCGCGGCCACCATCACCTTGCGGACGAAAGGCGATCGCGGCGACCAGTGAAGCAGCATCTTGCCCAAGCGAAACATCTCCATATTCAGCTTATCAGCTAGTTTTATGTCCTATAACAATTCACCTCGCGCTGTCGAGACCCGCGTGCAAAGCGACAAGGTGATCATTACCCGCCGACTGCCGCATCGAAAGCGAGCGCGGTCAGATTGACCAAGTTCCGACACAGGAATATAGGCTAGTTTAATGACCTAAATAACTGGGAGGAACGCCTGTGAAATTAGCAAGTGCCGCGCTGGGCGCACTGAGCATCGCGTTTTCGGTGTCGACGGCAGGCGCCGCCACGCTGGATGCGGTGAAGTCACGGGGGCAGCTGGTCTGCGGAACGAGCCCGGGCGTGCCCGGCTTCTCCCTGCCCAACGCGCAAGGGCAATGGAACGGGCTCGACGTCGACCTTTGCAAGGCAGTGGCCGCGGCGGTCTTCGGCGACACCACCAAGATCAAGTATGTGCCCTTGAACCCCAAGGACCGGTTCGCGGCGGTCCAGTCTGGCGAGGTCGACGTGCTGTCCCGCCAGACGACCTGGTCGCTGTCGAGAGACACCTCGCTCGGCCTTTCCTTCTCGCCGATCACCTATTTCGACGGGCAGGCGCTGATGGTGAAGAAGACGCTCGGCATCAAGTCGGCCAAGGAGCTGAACGGCGCCACGATCTGCGTCCAGGGCGGCACGACAACCGAGCTGAACATCGCCGACTTCTTCCAGAAGAACGCGCTGAAATACGATCCCGTCTCCTTTGCCTCCGGCGACGAGGCTATCAAGGCCTTCGAAGCGGGGCGCTGCGACGCCTTCACCACCGACGCCTCGGCGCTCTATGCCTACAGGCTCAAGGCGGCAAACCCGCAGGACTTCGTTGTCTTGCCCGAACTGATCTCGAAGGAGCCGCTCGGCCCGGCGGTTCGCCGCGGCGACGAAGCCTGGGCCAACATCGTCCGCTGGACCCATTACGCCATGGTCAATGCCGAGGAGCTCGGCCTGACCTCGGCCAATGTCGACGAGCAGCTCAAATCGACCAACCCCGAGATCAAGCGCTTCCTTGGCGTCGACGGCAAGCTCGGCGAAGGCCTCGGCCTGAGCAACGACTGGGCCTACCGGATCGTCAAACAGGTCGGGAACTACGGCGAGAGCTATGAGCGCTATCTCGGCCCGAACTCGCCGCTCGCAATCCCACGGGGCGCGAACAATCTCTGGTCCAAGGGTGGGCTGCAATACGCGCCGCCGCTCCGCTAAGGGCGAGCGATCAGGTCTCTAAAGGACCCGCTCTGTAACTAAGCTTTGCTGCAAGAAGCCCGGCCGGACTCGCATTCAAACACTGGGAACGCGTTCGGCCGGCAGCCCGACCAAGAAATGCCCGAGCGCGCAGCCGAGCCGATCAGGATTTGGCGATCTGCCTGGCGCCGCGATCGTACGCCGATGCGGACAGCCCCTCGAAGGCAAGCGAGGCTACGCCGAGCAGCCCGGCCGTGTTGCCGAGCTCGGCGATGCGGATATCGACCTTCGCCGCCAAGGCGGGCCAGATGTAAACCGGCAGAAGAACGCGGATCCGGCGCGGTGATCGGTGATACGTGGCGCGAGGAGGCCACCGGCCACCGGAAGCTACGGGGCGGGTTGGTGTCGCAGGCTCCAAGGGAAAGGTCCGTGTACGAATCGAGGGCGAGCGGGCCTGGCCGACGGTCAAAGGACCGCGCGCCCCGCGCCATCGCGCTAGCCCGAATCCCGTGGCGGCCACGATCGTGCGTCAGCGGCGATTTGGTTTCCGCAATGGGCCGACAACTGCCGGCTCAGATACACATCTGGATGGCGTCTTCCCGGCTCTCGCAGACCGTGAGGATCTGCAGGAAGCCGCTGATCGCAAAGACCTCCTTCACCGAGGAGGCGAGCGCGGCCAGGACGACCCGGCCGCCGATCTCCCGCATGCGCTTGGCGACGACGAGGAAAACGCGCAGGCCGGCGCTGGAGACATAGGTCAGCCCCGAGCAGTCGAGCACGAGGCGCGTAGCTCCGTCCCTGATCTCGGCCACGATCGCGGCTTCCGTCTCGGCCGCGTTGATGCTGTCGAGCCGGCCTGTGAGCGACAGGACGCGCATCTCGCCGATGGTCTGCGACTCCATCATCAGCCGTTGCTCTCCTGTGGCGGCGGATAAGGCCGGAACTGTTCGTTCAGGGGTGGATTCCGGCAGCCGGTACCGGCTGCGGCGGCAAGAGAAGCGTCAGCGTGATGACGTTGCGGTCGTCGTCGCGCCGATAGTCGACCTCATCGATCAGCGTGCGGACGAAATGGATGCCGAGGCCACCGATCTTCCGGTCCTCCAGCGCCGCGGCCGTGTCGGGCTCGGAAACCGAAAGCGGGTCGAAGGCCTCGGCGCTGTCGATCAGTCTCACCACGACGCGATCGTCATGGCGGCGCATCTCGATGTCGATGACGCCGTCCTTCTGCTCGGCATAGCCATAGGCGATCGTGTTGGTGATCAGCTCGTCCAGCGCGAGGTTGAGCTTGAAGATCATCGGCTGGGGCAGCTGAAGGGAATCTGCCAAATAGTCGATCGCATCGGCCAGACGCCGGATTTCATGTGTGTCGCTGCGAAGGACGACATGGATTCCGCGCGCCAGCATTCAACGGCCTTCGGTCGGCGATTATCATTCGCCTGTGACGCTAGAGGCCGATTGCGAAACTACGTTGACATCGATCAGGCCGACAGCGCCTTCCTCTTTCTGTCATCGATGGCGCTCTAGTGTGTCCCGCATGGACACCCACAGCCTCGCCTCCCCCGACCTGTTCGCCCGGCGCCTGCGCGATCTCTGCGGTGAGCTTGCCCGCGGCGACTACGACAATATCGACAGCCTCTTCGCCATGACGGCCGATGCCGACGCGCCAGAGACAGTGCGCGAGCTCGCCGAGGCCTTCGGCAGCATGGCCGTGCAGATCGAGGCACGCGAATTCCGGCTCGGCGAGATGCTGGCGGAGCTCAAGGAGGCCAATCGCCGGCTGGAAGAGGCCAATCGCGATATCACCAGCGAGAACGCCGACCTCAAGACCAAGGTGCAGCGCCTCGCCATCGAGATCGACCAGACGCGCAAGGAGCGCGAGGTCGAAGCCATCGTCGAGACCGACTACTTCAGGGCGCTGCAGGAACGCGCACAGGCGATGCGGCAGCGGCGTGACGCCGGTGGCCCGGAGAAGAGCGAGCGGACATGACCATCATCGTCTCGACGCATTCCTACCGGGGTGGCACCGGCAAATCCAACACCACGGCTAACATCGCCGCCCAGCTGGCGCGGCGCGGTCGGCGCGTCGCCATCGTCGACACCGATATCCAGTCGCCCGGCATCCACGTCCTGTTCGGCATCGAGCCGGACCGGCTGCGCTATACGCTCAACGACTATCTGTGGGGGCGCTGCCGCATCGAGGAAGCCGCTCACGACGTCACCGACCGGCTGGCCGAGGCGGCCACGGCGGGCGGAATCGTCATGCTGGTGCCGTCGAGCATCCGGCCAGGCGAGATCGCGCGGGTCGTCAAGGAAGGCTACGACGTCAACCTGCTCAATGACGGTTTTCAGGATTTATCCCGCGCACTGGCGCTGGATTACCTGTTGATCGACACTCATCCCGGCGTCAACGAGGAGACGCTGCTCTCGATCGCGATCTCCGACACGCTCCTGCTCGTGCTGCGGCCCGACCATCAGGATTATCAGGGCACCGCCGTCACGCTCGACCTCGCCCGCAGGCTCGGCGTGCCGCAGCTGCTGCTGATCGTCAACAAGGTGCTGCCCTCGCTCGATTTCCGCGAGCTCTCCGACCGGATCGCCAGCACCTATCGCGTGCCGGTCGCAGCCGTGCTGCCGCTCAGCGAGGACATGATCAGGCTCGGCAGCGGCGGACTCTATTCGCTGCTCGCGCCGACATCGGCCTATGCCGACGGCATTGCCGCGATCACGGCCCTGGTCGACAGCGATCGTTAGAGCCCGTGCCGATCAGCTTGCACCGCAAGCTGATCGGCAAAACGATCTCCATTCTAAAAGTGAGAGACGGATTCACCGACCAGGTTGATCCAACCTGATCGATCCGACTCTGGAGCGCCGCAATCAGCTGAACAGCGCCCGCGCGAAGGCCGAAGCATCCACCGCGCGCTGCCCGCGCTCGAAGGCGAGTGCCGCCACGACCGCCTGCCAGACCCTGTCCTCGACATCCACGGGCCTCTTCGGCGAGAGGCCCTGCTCCCGTGCCTCGAGCGCCGCCTTTCCGTCGAAGGGGTGGCGCCCGGCGAGCAGCTCATAGCTGATGCAGCCCAGCGCATAGACGTCGTCATCCGCCCGGCGCTCGGCCGTCTCGATCATCTGCGGGCTGGCATAGGCCGGTGTCAGCCCGCCGAGCGAGGTTGGATCGAAGCCTCCGTCGCGTGCCGCGCTCGCAATCCCGAAATCGAGCAGCTTCACGCCGCCCGCCGTCAGGAACACATTCGCCGGCTTGATGTCGGCATGGACCACGCCGCGCGCATGCGCATGGGCAAGGCCGGCGCAGAGGCCAGTGAGGATGTCCCTGCCCTCCTCCCAGCCGACCGCGGTCGGACCGGCGCGTGCGATGCGCTGATCAAGCGGCTCGCCCTCGAGTAGTTCCATGACGATGAAGAGATGGCCGCCATCGCGCTCGAAATCATGGATCGTGACGATATTCGGATGCGCGAGCTCCTGCGCCCGGCGCGCCTCGGCCTCGATGGTGCGCAGCGCCTCGGGATGATGGCGGAAATCGCCGCCGAGCAGCTTCAGCGCGACATAGGGCTGGTGGCGCATCGCCTCGAGCCGCCGCCGGTCGACCGCGCGATAGACCGTGCCCATGCCACCCCGGCCGATCTCGGCATCGAGGATGAAGCGGTCCTTCAACATGGCGCCGATACCGATCTGGCGCGTCTCGCGCCGGGGATCGAGCTCGAAACGCCGGGCGCGGCCGGCTTCGGCATTGCTCGCGTCCCGCCGGAAGCGCAGGCTGCGGAAATCGGCGAGGCTGGCGTCCAGCGCTGCGTCAGAGCTGGCTTCACCGGTGCGGTTGCGACCGCGCAGGCCCACGAAATCGCCGATCAACGCATTGACGACGACCTCGTCGACCTTGTCGCGGATCGTGCCGGCCGGCGGCAGCGCCATGGCCGGATCGGGCGCAGACCGGCGCGGCGGGCCGAGCGGGACGGTCGGAGGATCGAGGCCGGCGTCGCCGGATGCGGCGGCTGCCGAGGTCCCACCAAGCTCGCCGGCGAGAAGGGCTGCGAGATCGGCGGGCAGGCGTCCTTCATTCGCCCAGTTCCCGAGCTGCGCGAGGACCGGCAGGGCGGTGCCGTCGCCGATCACGAGGCTCTTCAGGGCCGCGACGAGCCGCTCGAACGGCATCCTCCCCGAGACGAAGGCGTTGAGGGCGCGGTCGGCCTCGTCCGCCCTATCCATCGATCCTTCCTCTCGGCAATGCCGTGCTCATGGTGTCCTGATGGCGTAGCGCTGCAGCTTCTCGACCAGGCTGCGGCGCGAGATCTGCAGCATGCGGGCAGCCCGACTCTGGTTCCAGCCGGCTTCGCGCAGCCGGTTCTCGATAACGATCGCCTCGTATTGCCGCACCGCCGAGCGCAGGCTGCTGCCGCCCTCGGCCGCCGGCGTCTGCACGATGATGTCGGGCGCAACCCTGGCGAGATGCGCCGGCAAGTGCTTCAGGTCGATGCGCTCGTCGCCGTCGATCAGCAGCGCAGCGCGTTCCGCCATGTTCTTCAGCTCGCGCACATTGCCGGGATAGCGCCAGCGGCAGAGCGCATCGAGCGCCCGCGGCGTCAGCGCGAAGCCCTCGCGGCCATGCGCCTGCGCGATACGCCGGAGGAAGAAGTCTATGAGCAGCGGGATATCAGAAGGCCGCTCGCGCAGCGGCGGGATCGTCACCGGGAAGACACTGAGCCGGTAATAGAGGTCCTCGCGGAAGGTTCCCTGGGCGATCTTCTGCGGCAGGTCGCCATTGGTCGCGGCGATGATGCGGACATCGACCTTTTCGAGCCGGGTGTCGCCGAGGCGGCGCACGGAGCCCTCCTCGAGCAGGCGCAGGATCTTCGCCTGCAGCGGCAACGGCATGTCGCCGATCTCGTCGAGGAAGAGCGTGCCGCCATTGGCCTCGTGCACCAGCCCCTTCTTGTCGGCGAGCGCGCCCGAGAAGGCGCCCTTGCGATGACCGAAGAGCTCGCTCTCCAGCAAAGTCTCAGGCAGCGCCGCGCAGTTCTGGGCAACGAAAGGCCGGTCCCGACGCTTGCCGAAGCGATGGATCGCATTGGCGAAGACGTCCTTGCCGGTGCCGGTCTCGCCGAGCATCAGCACCGCCACCGATGAGGAGGCGGCGCGGCGCGCCAGATCGAGCGCCGCCTGGAAAGCCGGGCTCTCCCCGACCACCTGCTCCTCCCGCGGCGCGGTCATCACCTTCAGCCGGGAATTCTCGCGGGCGAGGTCGGCATTGCGCCGGTCGAGCTGGCGGATAAGTTCGCGGTTCTCCTCGAACAACCGGGCATTGGTGATCGCAACGGCGGCATGGGCGGCGAAGGAGCCGACGACGCGCTCGAAGGCCTTGGGCAGCGCGCCGATCTCACCTCCCGGCGTCAGCTGCACATTGATGAGCTGGAGCACGCCGAGGGTCACGCCCTCGACATTCCACAGCGGCGCGACCACGAAGGAGCGCGTGCGATAGCCGGTGCGCTCGTCCTGCTCGCGCAGCCGCACGAAATCGAATCCGCTATAATCGTAGACGTCGGCGAGATTGACGATCTTGCCGGTGACCGCCGCGAAGACATTGGCGTCGCGCAGGTTGAACGCGTTCCCCTCGGCATAGACGGGAATCTCGCCGGGGAGCGCCGCGGCGTCGGGCGCGACGTCGTTCTGGCCGACGAGGCCGTGCAGATGCCGGCCGGTACGGTCGAGCACCAGCACGCGCCCGCCCTCGGCGCGGGTCAGGCGTCGCGCCGAGCTGACCACGGCCCCGAGCAGCGCTTCGAGGCGACGCTCGGTGGCGAGCGTCGTGGTCAGCTCGATCAGCTCCTCGGCGACCGAGAGGGGGTCGTGCATTTGGCGGGCTCGCGCAACACCGTCACTCGGCCGCCTGCGCCACCGGCTCGGAGCCCGGCAGCGTGAAGCGGTAGACGAAGCCACCCTCGGGGCCGATGTCGACCGAGAGGCTCTCGGGCGCATGCTCCTCGCCCATCCGGCCGATGATCTCGGTCGCGATCTCGGGCAGCAGCGTGCGATTGACGATATGGTCGATATTGCGGGCGCCGGTGTCGACATCGGTACAGCGGGCCGTGACCGCATCGACGACGGCGTCCGAATAGTGGAACGCCATCTTCTGGCTCTCGCGCAGGCGCTTGCCGACCTTGTTCAGCTTGAGCCGCACGATCTCGCTCAGCACGTCCGGCATCAGCGGATAGAACGGCACGATCTGCATGCGGGCCAGCAACGCCGGCTTGAAGTGCCGCGACAGGCTCGGGCGGATCGCCTCGGTGAGTTCGGCGGTCGAAGGTTTCTCCTCCTGCGTGCCCATCGCCGTGATGATGTCGGTGGCGAGGTTGGAGGTCAGGATGATCACCGTGTTCTTGAAGTCGATGATCCGGCCCTCGCCGTCGGCGAGCGTCCCCTTGTCGAAGACCTGGTAGAACAGGTTCAGCACCTCCGGATCGGCCTTCTCGCACTCGTCGAGCAGCACGACCGAATAGGGGCGCTGGCGCACCGCCTCGGTCAGCAGCCCGCCCTCGCCATAGCCAACATAGCCGGCGGGGGCGCCGACGAGCTTGGAGACGGTGTGCTTCTCCTGGAACTCCGACATGTTGATGGTGATCAGGAAGCGCTCGCCGCCGAAGAGCAGGTCGGCGAGCTGTGTCGCGAGCTCGGTCTTGCCGACGCCGGAGGTGCCGACGAAGAGGAAGACCCCCATGGGCTGGCCGGGATTGTTGACGCCGGCCTTGGCGGCACGCATGCCCTCGTCCAGTGCCGAGACGGCATGGTCCTGGCCCTTGATGCGCTGGCGCAGATTGTCGGACATGCCGAGGATCGCGGCGGCCTCATCCTTGACCATGCTGCCGACGGGAATGCCGGTCCAGTCCGAGATCACCTGGCCGACAGCGTCGGCGGTGACCTCGTAATGGATCATCGCGGTCTTGCCGCGGGTCTTCTCCAGCTCGGCGACGGCCTGCTGCAGCTCCTGCTCAGCTGACTTGCGCGAGCCGTCGACCTCTTCGGCCTCCTCCTCGTTGCGGTCGTCATCCTCGTCATCGCCATCGTCATTGTCGGCGGGCTTGGCTTCCAGCTTCGCGAGACCCTCGGGCCCGAGGCCGAGCTCGCGGCGCAGCTCGACGATGCGGTCGACCAGAGCCTTCTCGCGCTCCCATTGCACGATCGCCTCGGCCTTCTCGACCTCGATCCCGGCGATCTCCTCCTCGACCTCGGCGATGCGCGGATTGTCCTTGCCGAGCGTGCTGCGATCGCGCTCCAGCGCCGAAAGCTCACGGCGCAGCGTCGCGATGCGGCGCTCCTGATCGTCGATGCCGGCCGGCTTGCTGGACAGCGACAGCTTCACCCGGGCACAGGCGGTATCGAGCACATCGACCGCCTTGTCGGGCAGTTGCCGGCCGGAGATGTAGCGGGCCGAGAGGTTCGCGGCGGCGGCGACGGCGTCGTCGCGGACATAGACGCCATGGCTCTTCTCGTAAGCCGCGCGCAGGCCGCGCACGATGGTGATCGCCTCCGCCGGCGAGGGCTCGTCGAGCTTCACCAGCTGGAAGCGCCGCGCCAGCGCCGGATCCTTCTCGAAGTATTTCTTGTATTCCGACCAGGTCGTAGCCGCGACGGTGCGCAATTCGCCGCGGGCGAGCGCCGGCTTCAGCAGATTGGCGGCGTCGCCGCCGCCCGCCGAAGCGCCGGCGCCGACCAGCATGTGCGCCTCGTCGATGAACAGCACGATCGGCTTGGGCGAGGCCTTGACCTCGTCGATGATGCCCTTGAGCCGGTTCTCGAACTCGCCTTTGACGCCGGCGCCGGCCTGCAGCATGCCAAGATCGAGGCTGAGCAGCTCGACGTTCTTGAGAAAGTCCGGAACGTCGCCTTCGGCCATCTTGAGCGCGAGGCCCTCGACCACCGCAGTCTTGCCGACGCCGGGATCACCGACGCAGATCGGGTTGTTCTTGCGGCGCCGGCCGAGGATGTCGATCATCTGCCGGATTTCGCGGTCGCGGCCGAAGACGGGATCGATTTTGCCCTTCCGCGCCTGCTCGGTGAAATTGATCGTGAAGCGGGCGAGCGCGCCATCGGGCGGCAGGGCGCCGTTGCCGGCCTGGCCGGAGGCCCCGCCGGGCACCGCCGCGGCAACCGTCGGCTCCTCAGCCGAGGGCGCAACGATGTCGCGGAACTTGGCCTTGAGCTCGGCGAGCGGGATCGCCCGCACCGCCTCGAACCAGTCGGCCATCGCGTAGCGGCTGGGATTGGCGAGCAGGGCCGCGACGATCGACCCCGAGCGGATCTGCTGCTGGCTAAGCTCGATCGAGCTGATCAACCAGGCATCGGTGAGCAATTCGATCAAGCCCGGCGAGAAGACCGGCCGGCCGGTATTGCCGGTCTTGAGAGTTTCGGTGGCACGCTGCAGGCCGCGCTTGAGGCCGGAGGCGTCGAGCCCGAACTGCTTCAGGATGATGCCGAGGTCGCGCTGCTCGTCTTCCGACATCACCAGCAGGAGATGCTCGACCGCAACCTCGTAATGGCCGCGACCGACGCTGTGGCCGGCGGCCGTTTCCAAGGCACGCTTGACGTAAGGGTTCAGCCGCCCGAGCAGCTGCTTGAGATCGACCTGGACCATGGTGGAACGCCCCCTGCCTGGCGCCTGGCGCCGGATGTCGCGCCGGGCTTGGGCCCGGTCTGCGCGATGGCGTACCTCACCGCGTCGAGGTGACTGGCCGATGACATCTACGTCACCGTAACGTTGCAAGACCGCCGCGCAGGAGCTGCGCGGCGGCCGAATTCGCCTGATCAGGCGCTCTGCCAGGAATCCTCGCCCTCGGTCGAGGCCTTGGTGTGCTTCCAGGTCACCTTCTCATAGGTGAAGGACCAGTCTTCCATCGGGCGCAGATGGTCGTTCGCCTGGGTGACGGTCAGCGGCAGATAGGACTTGCCTTCGCAAAGCTTGGCGTTCTCCCACTTGAACTCGAAGAACTCCTCAGGCTCGCCGAGGCCGGCGGTGTCCGGGCGATAGAACTTGCAGACGATCTCGGTCAGCGTCTCGCCCTTGGCCAGCGCCTGCCACAGCAGCGGCGAGGACCGGTCCATCAGCTTGGTGAAGGTGACCGGCTGGTGGACGCGGGCGCCGGAGGTGAAGCCCGACTTCGGATCGCGCGGGTTGATCACGCCGCTGGTGAAGGAGAGCACGGTGATCTCGTTGCCGTGCTTGTCGTATTTGGCGCCGGCGCCAGCGCTCTTGATGGTGCTGGCCTCGCTGGAGATGTCCCCCTGCTTCTGGCCCTTGATGGTCATATAGGCGTCGAGTGCCATTGTTTTCTTCCCTGGAATTCGGTGCTCCGGCACGGGCCGGCGCCTTTTGCTCGGCAAGGGCCGTACCAAGTGGAAGAAATCACCTATCCATTTGATATAACTTTGATAAATTCGTTTGCGTCACTGCCGTGACTGCGCAGTTTCCTGCTCTCATTCGGCTAACTGCGCAGGCGCGCGCTCACCGCGATCAGCTGCCGTCCCGAGGGGAAGCTGCAATGCCAGGCAGCGCCGGCCATGCCGATGCCGGCCACATCGCAGCAATGGCGGCGAGCGATGCAGGGCCGCAGCGATCTGATTTGAACAAGGGTGGTGAAGTGAACCGGGCTGCGGCTTCAGGGGCGTGTCCGCCCCACGGCCTCCAGCCTGCTATCGCAAGCAAGGACGGCGCGCGTGACCAAGTCGACGACGAGATCGGCACTGACGCGATAGCCCATGTCGCCGGCGACCAGTTCCCCGCTGACATGGATGCCGGCACAGGCGCGGTTCTCGCGCTCCGTCTGCGCGGCCGGGCTCACCGACAGCCTGATCCGGACCTGTCGGCCGTCCGGCAGCGTGGCTTCGCGCCAGCTCTCGCCCGGCACCGGCACGAGATGGAAGCCGAACGCCTCGCCCGGAAAGACCTGCGTGCGCACCGCCTCGTGGACGAGTGCGGCAAGCGGATCGAGCTCGCGCGTCGGTGGCTGCCAGATCATCGCAGTCTCAGCTCGCCGAGCCGTCGTTCATCTCGAACAGCGTGCCGGACGGGGAGCGGAAGCGGTTGAGCGTGCGGTTGCGCTTGGAGACGACATTGGGCGTCAGCGGGTTCGGCACGGCGCCGACGATGATCGGCCGGTCGATGTCGCCATTGACGCAGCTGAGGATAACCTCGGTGCCCTTCAGCAGCGGGAAATGCATGCCGGTGTCGGCGGGGCCGGCATAGGGCTCGGCCTTGCGCAGGAACTCGCTCGCCTTGCCCTCGGCGCTGTCACCTTCGTCATAGCGCAGGCGCACCTTGTAACGTCCTTGCGTATCGACCTCGGCGCGCGTGCCGTCGGCCTCGCCGTCGACGAAGGCGTTGAACAACCCCGCCGCCAGCGGGCGCGGCGTGCGTCGCTCGGGCCGGAATGGCACGGAGAGCGGGATCGCCTCGAAGCGGTTGCCATAGGGCGCGCCCGCGACGGCTTCGCCAGCGCCATAGCCGACCGGGGCCGGTGTCGAGACCTCGTGCTCGACGGCGATGACGAGGTAGCGATCGTCGAGCGAAGGATGCCCGGTCAGGCTGAAGAATGCGCCCGGGCGCAGCTGCGGTGCATTGCTGACGCCGCGGAAGACCTTGGCCCGGCAGGCGATCTCCTCGGCCCGGACCTTGGCGAGGTGGTCGCCCTCGTCGGGTTCGAGGAAGTGCTGGCCGTATTCGATGATGGTGCCGGTTTTGCCGCCCTCGACCTCGGCCCGGGCGCGCAGCAGCAGTGCCGGCTTCTCGGGGTTGTATTCGCGCAGCACCACCGATTTCGTCACCGGCCGGGCGACGAAGCCGAACGAGGTCACCGCCGCCTGCGCCGTGCTGATCGTGTCATGGCCATGGCGGTAAGGCAGCGACTTCGCCTCGATGAAGGCGACATTGCTGTCGCCGAACACCGCGCTCTCGCCATCCTCGCCCTGCTTGAAGAAGTAGAAGATGCCGCTGCCCTCGCACCAGCGCGACAGGAATGCCAGGTCGCTCTCATTGTACTGCACGATGAATTCGCGCTCACGATAGCTCGTCGCGAGATTGAGCTCGTGCTCGATGGTGATGTGGCCGTGATTGGCCGCCAGCGAGCCTTCGAGCTCCTTCTGGATGATGTCCTTGACCGAGACCTTGCTGGTCGAGCCGTAGACCTGGTTCTGGCGGCTGAGCTCCAGCATCCTGAGGCGCGGCGCGATCACCACCGCGTAGAGATGGCCCTGGTCGCCGAGCGGGTCCTCGGCGGCGAACTCGACGACCACGCCGTGCACCACCAGCTCGCCGGCCTCCGTGTTCAGCGTCAGCTTGGCCCGCTCGCCGACCACGTCCTGGGCACTGATTGCCTTGTCCGAGCGGAACGCCACCCGGTAGGCGTAGGGCTCCGAGATCGCCTCGCGGCCGGTGACCCGCTCGATATGCAGGCCGTCCTTGATGCTGCCGCTGGCAAGCGAGAGCGCGATCGTGGTGTCGTGACTGGCGGGTCGGTCGAGCATGGCACGTCGCGTCCGATAAGGGGAACGAAGGTGACGCTAGGGCGGGGCGTTGACAGGTTTACGACGGTGCAGGCGTTCGAGCAGGCTTTGGGCATGGCCGAGCAAGGCGCGGCGATGATCTGCGAGACGCGGCCGCAGGATGCGGCCGGCGAAATCGAGCGCGCTGCCCGGCCGCGTCTCTGCCTCCCAGTCGAAGCCGCGCCGCAATGCAACCCAGCGGCCACCGCGAAAGCTGGGCGGCGAGGCCGGGACCAGCCCCTCCGCCATCGCCGCCGCAGCCGAGCGGCCATCGAAAGGGTGTTTGCCGGCGACCATCACATAGGTCAGCACGGCGAAGGAGAAGATATCGTCGCGCGGGTCCGGCGCCTGTCCGGCAAGCGCAGCCGGCGAGGCATAGGCCGGTGTGACCGCGCGCAGCCGCTTGAGAAAAAAGCCGGTCTCGTCCTCGGACGGTCGGTGATCCGGCGGCAGCAATGGCTGGGCCGTGCCGAAATCGATCAGCTTCACATGGCCTTCCTGGGTGATGAAAACATTGCCGGGCTTGAGGTCGCCATGGACCATGTCGGCGGCGTGCACGGCGGCGAGCCCGGCCCCGAGCTCCGTGACGATGCGCAGCGCAAGCCGCCGTTCCAGCGCCTTGCCGTCACGCTCCTGCATCACCTGCGCCAGCGTCTTGCCGCGCAGCAATTCCATGACGAGGAAGTGCAGCGGCCCCTCGCGGTCGAAGTCGTGCACCTTGACGACATTGGGATGGCGCATCGCGAGCAGCCGCCGGCCCTCGCGATGCAGCAGGGTCGCGGCATCGTCATGATAACCGTCGCCGATATCGGTGACCTTGAGCGCGACCTCGGGATCGAGCGCCCGCGCCCGCCTGCGAACATGATCGACGGCGCGGTAGACCGTGCTCATGCCGCCGCGCCCGACCACCTCGACAAGCTCGAAGCGCCCGCGCAGCAGTGTGCCGAGCGGCGCAGGCAGGGCACGTTCGCCCGATTGCGGCTGCGTGGCCGCAGCCAGGGCCGCGGTTTGTGGCTCGTCCGCTTCGGCCGCGCGCCTGCGCTTCCTGCGCCTGACCGTCACAGCCGCCTCGCGATCACGGCGGTGATGTCGTCGCGGCCGCCATTGGCGACGGCGCGGGCGACGAGCCGTTCGGCAAGGCCGGGCAGCGGCTCGTCCAGCAACTCGCCGATCTCGGCATCGGCGAGCGCCTTGTTGAGGCCGTCACTGCACAAAAGCAGCGTGTCGCCGGGCTGCGTCGGCGTCACACAGCGTGCGATCGGCAGATAGGTGGCCGAGCCGACCGCGCGCGTCAGGACATGGCCGGCGCCGGGCCCGTGCCCGAGCACATGGTCCTCGGTCAGTTGGGCGAGGACTTCGGCGCGCCAGCGATAGACGCGGCTGTCGCCGGCCCAGATGCAGACGAGCATGCCTTCGCCGACCAACGCCACCACCACCGTCGAGCCGACGATGTCGCCATCGGCCGAACGGGCCGCATGCTCGCGCAGCGCATCATTGATCGCCGCGATCCCTTCCTCGGCCAGCGCGACGCGCATCGTCAACGGCGCCTGCGGCTCCGACACGGCGGCGAGCATGCGGGTGATCGCATGGCTAGCGAGTTCGCCATCGGCATGGCCACCCATGCCGTCGGCGACTGCGAACAGCCCCGCTTCCGGCAAAGCGGCATAACTGTCCTGGTTGACGTCATGACGCGGCCCTTGCCGCGTCGCGACCGAGACCTCCCAGACCTCTCCTGTCAGGCTCATGCGCCTTGCCGCACTGCAGCAGTGCGCCAGCCATGGCGCGACCAGTCGCCGGAGAAGAAGCCGGCACAGGCGGCCGGGTCCGGCAACCCTTCGCAGCGCAGCGCCGTCGCCGGCCGTCCACTCCAACGGCCATGCCACCAATGGCTGGCACCGTCCTGCGCCGGGCGATCGGCAGCGGCGGGCGACAGGCGCTCCGCCTCGCCATCGACGACGAGCCGGCCGCTGCCCGGCCCGAGCCAAAGACTGACAGTGGCGCGCTGGGCATCGAGCCGTCGGCGCAGGCTGGCCAGTGCGTCAGGCAGGGATCGCTCCGTCGCGATCAACTCGAGCACCGCCACCTCGAACAGATCGAGCAGGCCCTCGCTCGCGGCGAAACCGGCGCCATCCTCCCCCGGAAGCTCAAGCGCGAGCGTCAGCGGATAATGGCGCCGGACGCGGTCGACAGAACTGGCGAAAACTCCCGCCCAGCCGCTCGCCCCGATCACGCCAGGAGCCAGCTGAAAGCGCCAGGGCGGGCTGAGCAGATAGGCATCGTCCCAGCGTGAACCAAGCGCCTCGCGGCTCGCGGCCAGCATCGCCAGCAGCCAGACTTCCCACGGCTTGACGAAACGGCTGGGCAGTCCCTGCTGCACGAAATCGCCGGCCCAGGGGACCTTGCCGAACAATCCGAATGCCGGCGCTTCGCTCACAACGCATCCGGGCAGCGGAAGGCACGCAAGGCGCCGAGATTGAACGGGTTGTTCACGCTCGCCGCCCGCAACTGGTAGACGACGCGGGCGCCCTCGTCGCCGGCCACGGTGATGCTGAACTGGTCGGCGCCGCCGCGTGCCGCGAGCGAGGCGGAATCGACCATCCGCAGCAGGGCCCAAGCTCCGGTGCGCTCGACCCGGGTGTCCTTGCCGTTAAGGTCGGTGAGCGTGACCGCGACCGTACTGGCATCGGTCTTGGTCGGCCATTCGAGATCGTAGGCCCGCTGTGCCTCATGGCGATAGACGATGTCCTTGCCGTCGAGCGCCAGCGTCGCGCGCAGCAGTTTCGGATCGAGAAAGCTCGGCCGCAGGCTGAACTTCAGCGACGGAGCTGAGCCCGAGCCGGCGAAGAAGGCGTTGCGGATCGCCCGCGCCCGATAGAACTGCGCCAGCGCCTCGCGCTTCAGCGGCAGGGCCTGCCCATCGACATTGATCGGAGCGAAGCCGTTGCGCTGTTCCGTCACAAAGGGCGCGAGGTGCTTCTGGAAGAACTCGTCGAGGAGGCCACCAGGCCGGAACATGTCGCTGAAATCGCGCAGCGAGATCTCGTCCTTGGCATTGGCGAAGAGCGGGTAGCGCTGGTCGAGTGCCGCCTGGCATTGCGGGAGTACGTCCCGGCGCCAGGCCTGGTTGACGTAGTCGAGGGAGTCGCCGACCACCGAGGAGGCGCTGAGGCTCGCGACCGCCCGCATGATGCCGCGCACCGGCTCCGGCCGCAGCGCCGAATCCGCCCTGAGCTGACCGAGCGCGTCGGCACCGGAACTGCCCCGCCGCGCCACAGCCTGATAGGCCGCCTGGCGCGGATCGGGTGCGTTCGAGACGTTGCTGAGCGCGCCATAGGCGCCGCTGAACAATTCGCGGATGCGCCCCATCGGCGCCTGTGCGCCACCTTGCGGCGCGACCAGCTCGACGAGCGGGCGGAAGGGCGCCGCGATCGTCGCGCCGGGCCAAGGCCCTTCCCCGAGCGCGGCAGTGGCGGCAGCATTCGCCGCGCTGCTGGCTGCCGCAGCGATGAGGCCGCCGGCGGCCGTGCCGACCGGCCCGGTCGCGGCAGCAGCCGAGCCAGTCGGAGGATCGCCCGGCAAAGGCAGCTCGGTGTTGGTGCGCACGATGCCGATCAGCCGTTCGAGCGGCGAATTCGCGGCGGCGAGCGCCTGCACGGCCGAGAGCGCCTGCTGCGTCTCGGCGAAGGGCACGAGCCGCGCCGCCGTGATCGCCCCCTGCCAGGAACGGATGTAATCCGTGACATAGCGGTCCATCACCTCGCGCGTGCCGGTCTGGACCACGCTCGAGCCGGCGGCTTCGCCGCCGGTGACCCAGTCGATCCCGAGCTCCTCGCGGATCAGCATCGGCAGCCGCGGCAGGACAAAGTCGTAGAAGGCTTCGCGCGTGAAGGCCGCCGGGATGACCGAGACCGCAGTGTTGCTGCCACGGCCGAGCCCGAAATCGATCACGCCGGCGCCGATCGCGGTCGAAAGGTCGACCGAACGCAGGCGCGGATTCTGCGATGCCTCGCGCAGCAGCCGCGCATAGACCTGCTCGCTGCGCGGCGTCCGCATCAGCCGCGCCCGCGTCGTATCGATGATGCGTCGGTCGGTCGGCAGCGGCTTCGGCAACAGCGCGACAAGCTCGTCGAAATGCCGTCCCAGCTCGGCCGCCCGGCTCTGATCGACCGGGAAGGCGAGTTGCGCCTCCTCGCGCGCGGCACGCTGCACAACGCTGCGGTCGAAGCGCTCGGTGTCGCTCAGCATGAGATAGCTGCGCAGGAGTTCGCGCACCGCCTCGTTGTCTGCACCGATCTGGGAGAGACCTGTCAACCGCTCCGACAGGCGCGTCGCGAAGGCGGGATAGAGTCGGTCGACGATCAGGCGTTCGCGCAATTCCGCTGCCGCCGGCGCGAGCGAGGGCGTAGCGCTCAGCCCGAAACCATCGAGCCAGCCGAAGAGGCCGCCCTGCCCGCTCGCCTCGCGCACCTCATCGGCCGCCTGGAGCACCGGCAGCAGCGTCGCCGGCGTCGCCCGCGCAGGTACCGCTGCCAGCCGCGTCTCGACCGGCGCGAGCGCCTGGTTGGTGGCGGCGATCCTGGCCTGGCTGCGCGTCGCAGCTCCCCACCAGAGCACACCTAAACCGATCACCAGCGCCGCGGCCACGGCATAGCCGACGTTCTGGGCCCGGACGAGGCTGCGTTCGAGCTTGCGGTCGACGCCGACCAGCCCCTGCTCCTCGAAGATCACCTCGGTCAGCAGCCGGTTGACGAAGAAGGCCTTGCCCTGCCCCGAGAACGGCGCGCGCTGGCCGCTGGTCAGGCCGAAGCTGCGCCCGAACGCCGCGAGCACGCGGTCGATCGGCGTGCCCTCCTGCGTGCCGCTGGTGAAGTAGACGCCGCGCAGCCGCGACTGGGTTTCGAATTTGCTCTGCTTGAAGATCTCGTGGACGAAACTCGCCAGATCGCGGCGCAGCCCGGCGAACTCCTTGGGGAAGAGATAGATGCGCCCACGCCGGGTCAGGCCGCGCTCGGCATGGGCGCGCTCGCGCATGACCTGGTCGAGACGATCGGCGAGCTCGCGCAAGTTCTGATCGAGGATCTCGGTCAGGCGCGTCGCCAGATTGGCGTCGGGCGGAAAGGTCATGCCCCAGACCTGCGCCCGCCCGCTCTCGTTCAGACCGTCGAAGAATTCGGCGAAGCCGGGGATCAGGTCGCATTTGGTGATCAGCAGATAGGTCGGCAGCTCGACGCCGAAGGTCTTGGTCAACTCTTGCAGGCGGGCGCGCAGCGCCGCGACATGGCGCTTACGCTCGACCTCGTTCTGCAGCAGGATGTCGGACAGGCTGATCGCGAGCACGATACCGTTCAGCGGCCGGCGCCCGCGATGGGTCTTGAGCAGATCGAGGAAGCCGCGCCAGGCGGCGCCGTCGACCGCGGCGTTCGATTCATGAGTGGTGTAGCGCCCGGCGGTGTCGATCAGCACTGCCTGGTCGGTGAACCACCAGTCGCAATGACGGGTGCCTCCCAGCCCGGCGACGGGATCGGTTCCGAGCGTGCGCGCCAGCGGGAAATCGAGCCCGGAGTTCTTCAGGATCGTCGTCTTGCCGGAGCCGGGCGGGCCGATGATGACGTACCAAGGCAATTCGAACAGATAGGCGTCGCCCTTGCGCCCGGCGAAGATCGTCTCCTTGAGAGTAGTCAGAGCCCCTTCGAAGCGCTCGCGGATGATCTCGATCTCGTCGGTCCCGCCGGAATCGGCCATGGCCGCCAGCCCGCCGGTGTCGAGCAGCGACTTGATCATCCGGGCATTGGCGCGGCGCGCCAGATAGAGCCGCAGCAGCGAGACGCCGATCAGGCCGGCGAGCAGCAGGGTGATCGCGCTCGCCCGCGCCTCGACGGAGACCAGCGGCGCCCAGCCGAAAAGCGAGAGATAGGGGCCGCCGGCCCAGATCACCGCGCAGAGCGCGACCACGCCGAAGACGGTGACCAGCCCGCGCAGTGACAGGAAGCCGAGCAGATAGGAGCGGATCATGGCCGCACCGCCCTGGAGGCGATCGTGTTTTCGAGCGCCCGCATCCGTTCGACCACTGGCGCGACCTCGACCGCAAGGCGGTAGCGATGGAAGCTGTACATCGTCACTAGCAGGAAGCCGGCGGCGGCGAAGACGATCCAGAGCGGGAAGAAGGCCCGCAGCGCCTTCTCGGCTCCGACGCCCTGCCAGTTCGCCGAGAGTTCCGAGGGCGGCGGCGGCAGGTTGCGGCCGACAAGTTGGCCGATCTCGTCGCGCAGGTCGGCGAGGCGCTCGCGGCCGTTGTCGAGCACGCGATGCATGCCCTCGAAGCCGAGCAGCAGCACGAAGTCGATCAATTTGAGCAAAGCGATGTTCTTGCGCGGATCGGTTTTCACCCGGTCGAGAATGGCGAAGACCTTCTCGCCGCCCCAGGTTTCGTTATGGAAGCGGTTGAGCAGCGAGCTGGCGCTCCAGTCGCTAGCGGCGCCCCAGGGCGTCGTCATCACCGTCTCGTCGATCAGCGAGCACAGGACGTAGCGCGCCGCCTGGACATCGCCGGCCGCCGCCCCGTTCCTGACTGCCGCCTCCTCGAATTTGTGGATCTGCTCGACCACCTCGTTGCGCAGCTGCGCGACATCGGCGAAGTCGACGGCATCGCGCAACTGCGCCACCAGCGCCAGCAGCGGGTTGGCGGCTGCGACCAGCGCGTCGGAGCCGTCGGTAATCTCGGCATTCGCCTGCAGCGCCGAAGGAGCAGGCTCGCGCGTCGGCGCGGAGGTGCGCCGTTGCTGCCTGGGCGGCTCGGACCGTGAGATGAGCGATGATGATTGCGTGGGCGGCGGCACGAAGCCGGTCGGTTGGGCTGCCGGTGGCGGAGCAAGGGTCGGAGCCGAGAGCGGCTGGCGCGGCGGCGCGAACGGTGTCGTCGGCGGATCGTGAATCGCCGACCCGGCCGGCCGCGGCTGCGCCAGGCTGATCGGCCTGTGCCCGACGACGGTCGGCGGATCGAAGCTTTGATCGCTGCTCACGCGCGTTTCCCGCGAATGGCCCAGAATTCGAGATGCAGATCGGGATAGTCGCCGCTGACATGCAGGGCGAAGGCAGCCGAGCGCGTCAGGTTGCGCCAGAGCTCGACGCTCTGGTCGAGCTCGAAATAGACGCCGCTTTGCAGGAAGGGCAGCTCGCGCGGCGCGACGGGCAGCGCCTTCAGCGGAATGCCGGGCAGCTGCAGGTTGACGAGATCGCGGATCTGCTCGACCGAGCCGATCTTCATCGAGATCGGCAGCTGGCTGCGCAGCGTCTCTGTCGGCACGCTCGCGAGCGCGATCAGGACGAAGCGGGCATCCTGGAACAGGGTGCGATCGCTGATCGTCGAGAGGCGGATGCCGTAGCCGCGATCCTGCAGCGGCAGCGCAATCGCGTTGCGCTCGATCACCACCGCCAGAAGCTGGCGCAGCTGATCGAGCACGATCCCGAAGGAGGTGTCGAGATCGAGATGGTCGTAGGCCGGAAAATCGGCGCTGCGCCGGCGCGAGACCGAGAAGGTCGAGAGCTGGCCGGCGAGCGCCAGCGCCGCGCGGTAGACCTGCTCCGGATGCAGGCCGGGCGTCGTTGCGAAATGGTCGAAGACGGCCTCCTGGCCGTTGACGATCGAGAGCACGACGAGATCGACCAGCCCGCCACTCTCCGCCGCGGCCGGGCCGGCGGCCGATTGGCCGGCCAGCGCTTCAGCCCGGCTGCGCAGCAGGGAGCGGATCTCGCCGACGATCCGGACGAGACGCTGCGAGGCCTGGAAATCGAGGCAGGGCGGGACGTAATTCTCGTCGAGAAGCACGCCCCCGGTCGCATCGACCTCGCGGATACGAGCGATCGGCAAGGTGACGAGATCGTCCTCAGGCTCGCCTTCGAGCAGGAGCCGCGCCGAGAGCCGCCCGACCTTGAGGCTGACCGAGGCGCGGTCCGGAGCGGTCGCGTCACGTACCGCCTGCTCGGCCGCCTCATAGCGCCTGCTGCGGCCGCCATCGCCGATCTCGGCGCCGTCGAGCGGGCGCAAAGCGACGGCGAGTTTCACCAGCGTGTTCTTGGTGTTCGGCGGGACCGCCCGCGCCTCGATCACGATGCCGCCGGCGGTGTCGATCACGGTCCCGTCCGGCATTACCGCGGCGACCGACTGGACGGCGATGCGGCCGAGCGGCAGCAGCTCGGCCCCGAGCGTCAGCTTGCGCAGCCCCCAGGCGAAGGCCGCGAGTGCAGTGGTGCGTCCCTCGACCACATGCTCGATCCAGCGGTCATATTGCTGGAAGTGCTGCGGGCGGATCAGCATGCCCTCGGACCAGAGCGGTTTGCTCACCAGTGTCATCGGGGACAGCTCCGGAAAGGTTCTGCGGTCGGGGCGAGGGTCGGCATGGGCGGCCTCAGATCAGGCCGAAATTGCGGGAAGCGCGCTGCAGTTCGATCCGCGCGGCCAAGGCGCGCACGGTGATCAGGAAGGCGTTGTCGCGGTCCGGCACGATGTCGACCAGTGCGCGCCATTGCGCGACCTCGATCTGGCGGAAGCCGGCGATCACGCCGATATGCTTGGCCTCGGCCGGCGACTCGCGCTTGAAGGAGCTCTTCTCGCCTGGCTTGACCTCGAGTTCGCGCTTGGAGACGAGATCGGCGCCGAGCTTGGCCGAGTCGCTGTCCAGCAATTCGAAGAAGCTCGCCTGCTCGAAGGCATTCTTGGTCTTGAGCTCGTAGACGCGCAGCACGATCGGCGACGGGTCGCCGTTCGCGTTGACGTTGATCTCCTGATCAGCCTCGATCCCGAATTCGAGCGACGTCGTCTTCGCCGACGGCGGACCGGACGAGCAACCGGCGACAAGCGGCGCGCAAGTACCGACCGCCAGCCCGGCGAGCAGCAGCCGGCGGGAGGGGAGCAGCATCGGCTTCACGCCTTCGCCCCCGGCCTGCGGACGGAGGCGCGCGCCAGCTCGTCGGAGACGAGCGTGCGGATCGTCCGGTCGAGATCGCCCGCGAGTTCGCCGTGCAGCTCGGCATACCGCTCCCAGAGCCGGCTCCTGTCCGGCTTGCGGCCGAGGAGGCCCGGCTCAGCCTCGGATTCGAGCCGTGCCGGCGCCAGCCTGTCGAGCAGTTCGCGGATGCTGGTCTGCATCGCCGAGGCGAGCGCGACCTCATGCGCATGCATGTCGGAAAAACACTGCTTCACCGCCATGTCGAGCGGCAAGAAGCCGGGCGCACCCTCCGTGACGACCCGGCGCAGCGCCTCGTCGCCATGCGAGAAGAACTTGAACGGGTTGTTCTCCTGCGGCGCGAGTAGCGTCTGGTCGAGGCGGAACTCGTCCTTCATCGACTTGCGCGCCGAGAGCATCGAGACGAGCCCGCCCGCGGCCTGGCGCAGCGCTCCGCCGAGCTCTTCCAGCAACCGCGCCCGCGCCTCGGGCGGGATGCGCGCTGGATCGAGCCCGAGCCCGGACCAGAAGGCCGCGGCATCACCTGAATTCGAAGCGGGCGAGCCTCCCGGCAGGGCGACGTCGGTCATCTGCCGAGACGCGGCGGGAGGCGACGCGCCGGGTTCCTGCGGCGTCAGATCGATCGAGGCGGCCCGCGCCATGGCGCGCTGGCGCAGCAAGGCGAGCGGGTCGACCGCCGCGACTGATGCCTGCTGCGGTGCGATGGGTTCGATGGCAGGCAAGGGCATTGCCGGAATCGGCGGCTGCGCCACTTGCACCGGTATCGCCGTGGCCTGTGGCTTTGCCGGCGCCAGGTCGCTGAAGTCGAAATCGTCCGGGATCAGGCCGGCGGGCTGCGTCGGCTGACGATGAGCTGCGGCCGGCATCGGAGCAGAGATGGAGAGCGCAGGCGCCGACAGCTCCAGGCCCATCGGAATGGCTGGTACCGCGACTGGCATCGGCTGCACCGGCATTAGCGCGACCGGCGCAGGAGGCGGCACCGCCGGTAGCGCTACGGCGGCTGGCATGGGAACCGGCGCCGGCGCAGGCTCCTCGCGCAGGATCGCGACGGAGATAATGTAGTCGGCGAGGTAGATCGTATCGCCATTGGCCAGCGGCGCGCTCTGGTCGCGCCCGAGCGGCGCATCGACCGCGTTGAGATAGACGCCGTTCGTGCTGGTATCGGTGATCAGGAAGCCGCGGCCGTTATGCGAGATGCGCGCATGCCGGGCCGAGAGGGTGTTGCGCTCGTCGGGCAGAATCCAGTCGCAGTTGGCGCTGCGCCCGAGCGTGCCGCCGACTTCCTCGAAGATATGCGTGGACCGGTCGCCGAGCGTGCTGCGTTGCAGCCCGAGCACGGTCAGCAGCAGTCTCATCTTACCCCCGGCCCCACATCAACGCATGCCCCGCCGACCGGTCGGGCCGGCTCTTCGCGCTGCTGACGCAAGGTTGGGCGAGGCGAACAACAATCATGTGACGCAAGTAGATCTCAGATGACGAATTCGACCGCACCAGCCGGATCGGCGTCGAGCCAGCCCGTCCAGCCGAGCCGCGTCTCGCCGAGGCGGAAATGCCGTGCCTCGCCCGGCGCCAGCAGGAAGGCGATGTCCCGATCCAGCGGCTCACGGATCGAGAGACGGATCAGCTCAGCCAGCGTGGCGTGATCCGCCCCGCCCGGCAGCAGCCGGTCGCATTGCGCCGCCGTGAGCGGCCCCAGACGGAGGCGGAACTTGCTTATGACGTCGCGCATGCTCTCTCCGGCAACGGTGTCGACGCCGAACTCGAGTCCGGGGGCGCCGAGGCGCCACTGCGCCTCCTCCGGAATGCGGATCTCACGTGGCACGAATTCCTCGATCGCGCAGGGCACGCCGAAATAGTGACTGACCACGCCTGCGACCACGGAAGCCGAGCGACTATGGAGCGCCAACACCCCGGCATAGGGCAGGAGCAGCGTCCGCGCCGGACGGTCTCCCTCCTGCGCCACTCCGAACATGCCGAAGAGCGCGGCGACCGCGCCGGAGATCGGATCGGTAGCACCCGGCTCGTAACGATGCTGATGGCGATAATGCTTCCAGACCCGGAAAAGCAGCCCGAGCAGGCGATGGTTGAAGAAGTCGGAGAAGTCGCGCAGCGCGCCGCCATCCTCGGCGAAGATGATCCGCTCGGTGAAGGCGGGCGGCAAGGGCGAGGACGGACCGTGTAGGCCAAAGAGATTGGCGGTGACGACGATGGGGTCGCCGGCGCGTGCCGGCAATTCGATCGCCGCGACCTCCTCGGCCGGAAAGCCCAGCGTCGGATTGGCCCGGAAGCGAACGGCCTCGCGCCGCGGCGAACCGGAGGCGCCGATGCCACCTGGCTGCGGGAAGGCCTCTTCCAGCTGAAGGCACAAGGCGTTGAACTGGACCGTCGCAGCGTCGAGCGCCACGACGGCGCTCAGGTCGCGCTCGTCGTTCCCGCTCGCGGCGTCCATTTGTATTCCACCTTGCTGTCGGCGCCTTGAATGGCGAAGCGGTGCAGGCTGTTGAGGCTGGCATAGACCGCAAAGAAGCGATCAAGCACCGCACCGAACAGATAGAGCTCCGCCTCGCCGCCGATCTTGCTCTCCGCCACAGTGAGCCGGATCGTGCGGATGCGCACCGGCTGGCCGCGCAGCACGCCGTCCTCGACGCCGGTCTCGAACGTCTCCAGCGCCTCCAGCAGCAACTCCAGCCGGCGGCGTGCCTGCGCATCGTGCACGGCGCGAAAGTCGTAGCTTGCGATCAGCGTCCGCAGCGCTCCGACATCGACGAGCGAGCCGTAATTGCGCGAGAGGTTCGAGATCAGCCGCCAGAGCAGGTTCTCGCCGATCGGCGGCGGCGTATGCGGCGTCACACCCATCACATTGGCGAAGGTGACGGTCGCCGGCGTCTCCGAGGTCGGCTGATCGATCGCGCCGATGGGGAGCCGCTCCGCCAATGCGCCGTTCGAGCACGTCAAACCGATCGAGATCACCTCGGCCGGCGGCGCCGAGGCCCGCTCCAACCGCGAGACGAAAGAGAGATAATGGTCGACACCGCGGCCGACCACGGCCGGGCGCAGCCGCTCGCGATAGAACAGCTTGCTCTCGGCCTCGCCGGGCAAGTCGTGGCGGAAGGCTTCGAAGGGCTCGTAGACGATGCGTTCGGCCCTGCCCTGGAGATAGCCGGTGACCTTGTCGATCGCGTAGATTTCCGCCCCGGCCCGGCCGCCCGCGACGACGCGATACTCGCTGCGGGAGCGATCGATGCGTAGCGGATGCGCCTCGTGCGCGAAGAGATTGACCACCGGCGTGCAGTTCAGCCGGACATGACCCTCCGCCACCCTGACCTGATCGGGGAAGGGTCGCGAGAACTCGAAGGCAAAGGTCGCAGCCTTCCCAGACAGCCCGGCCAGCGCCTCGAGCCCCGTCACGTCGACGAACAGGAACTTGGCCGGAAAGGCGAGATATTCCTGCAGGTGCCGGAAGCCGATGAAGGCGTTCGATGGATAAGGCAGTACGCCTTCGGCCTCCTCGAAGCCGACCGGGCGGATCGCGCTCGCCGGCAGGGTGACGCTCTCGCCGGCATCGCTCGTCACCGTGATCGAACGCAGATGGCGCGACAGCCACAATAAGAGCGTGCGCCCGACCTGCGGCTCGCGCTCGGTGTTGAAGAACAACCGCAGGCGACTGCCCTGCAGGCCTTGCAATGTGCCACGCCCGGCCGCCTGCAAGGTCAGCGCGAGGCGCGCCGTGGTCGGCCGGTTCTCGCTCTCGATGCGCGTGATCGAGAACGGCAGCACCTCGACCGGATAGCAGGTGCGGAAGCGGCAGGAGACGCCGTCGACTGGCCGCGAGGCCAGTGCGATCCCCGCCGGAACGCGCGTGACACCCGGCCCGCCGCCGGCCGCCGCCTCGAAGGCGACGACGCTCATCGGCGGGATCGGGCGCAGGTAATGCGGCCAGACCAGCCGGATCAGTCCGTGGACGAGCTCCGGCATCTCGTCTTCGAGCTTCTGGCGCAGACGCGCGACGGTGAAGGCGAACCCCTCCAGCAGCCGCTCGACATCAGGGTCGCTCGCCTCGCGCGACAGGAAGCCGGCGAGCTTGGGATTGGCCCGGGCGAACTCCTGCCCGAGCTCGCGTAGATAGGACAATTCGTCTTCGTAATGGGCGTTCAGCGACATCGCATCAATTCCGCAGCCGCATCTGCCGGTCATTGCCGAGCACGGTGTCGATGCGCATCGCCTCGCCGCTCTCGCCATCGATCAGGACGGCGCTGACCGAGAAGGCGAACTCGCCCGGAGCCTCCGCCTGCATCGGCTTGACCAGCACCTCGCGCAGCCGCGGCTCGAAGGCTTCGAGCTGCGCCTTCACCGTGCGCGCGATCGCCGGGATGGTCTCGGATGCCTCACGCGAGATGTCGTTGAGATCCGGCATGCCGAAATCGGGCCTCGTCTCGCAGCAGCCCTGGCGCGCGTTCAGGATGCGCCTGACGTTTGTCAGCACGCTCTCGGACAGGCTCGGGCCGGGCGCTGCCCCCGGCGAACCGGCGCCGGGTTCGCGCGCGGTCTCCAATCGTTCGAACAGGCTCGCCACGGGCTTCTCGTCGATCGCTGCCGCCCCACCTCCGATGGGAGGCGGGGCAGAGCAGGACTAGGTCACTGCTTGTCGAGCTTGCCCTTCAGCGAAAGCGTGAAGTCGGCGCCCATGTACTTGAAGTGCGGCACGACCGACATCGCGACGCGGTACCAGCCCGGCTCGCCCTCGACGTCCTCGACCCGGATCTCGGCCTTGCGCAGCGGCCGGCGCGCCCGGACCTCCGGCGAAGGATTGTCCTGGTCGGCGACATACTGGCTGATCCACTTGCCGAGCTCTTCCTGGAGCTCCTCGCGGCTCTTCCAGGAGCCGATGTTCTCGCGCTGCAGCACCTTGATGTAGTGCGCCAGGCGGTTGATCATGAACATATAGGGCAGCTGCGTGCCGAGCTTGTAGTTCAGCTCCGCCTGCTTGGCCTCCGGCGTGTTGCCGAAATATTTCGGCTTCTGCACCGAATTGGCCGAGAAGAAGGCGGCATTGTCGCTGCCCTTGCGCATGGTCAGCGCGATGAAGCCCTGCTCGGCGAGCTCATATTCACGCCGGTCGGTGACCAGGACCTCGGTCGGAACCTTGGACTGGAGCTGACCCATCGATTCGAAATTGTGCACCGGCAGGTTCTCGACCGCGCCGCCCGACTGCGGCCCGATGATGTTCGGGCACCAGCGATACTGCGCGAAGGACTCCGTCAGGCGCGTCGCGAAGGTGTAGGCCGCGTTGCCCCACAGATAGTTGTCGGTCTCGCCAGCGCTCTTTTCTTCGTAGTTGAAAGCCTTCACCGGGACCGTGTCCGAACCGTAGGGAATGCGCAGCAGGAAGCGCGGCACCGTCAGGCCGAGATAGCGCGCATCTTCCGTCTCGCGGAAGGCGTTCCACTTCGCATAGCGCGGGCCCTCGAAAATCGACTCGAGATCCTTGAGGTTGGCGATGTCCTCATACTTCTCGACGCCGAACATCTGCGGCCCGGCCGAGGCGATCACCGGAGCGTGCGAGATCGCGCCGACGCTGGACATGAACTGCATCAGCTTCACGTCCTGCGGGCCGGCGGAGAACTCGTAATTGGAGATCACCGCGCCATAGGGCTTGCCGCCGAACTGGCCGAACTCGGCCGAGTAGATGTGCTTGTAGAGGCCGGACTTCACCACTTCAGGGCTGTCTTCGAAATCGGCCAGGAGTTCGTCCTTCGAGCAGTTCAGCAGCTCGATGCGGATGTTCTGGCGGAAATCGGTGCGGTCGACGACGAATTTCAGCCCGCGCCAGGCCGCCTCGAGCTTCTGGAACGACTCGTCGTGCAGGATCTCGTCGATCTGCGCTGAGAGCTTGCCGTCGATCGCCGCGATCATCTGGTCGATGACGGCGTTGTTGACCTTCTCGTCCTTGCGCGCCGGCAGCATCAGCTCGGAAATGAAGGCGGCGACGCCGCGGCGGGCGACGTCATAGCCCTCGTCGTTCGGCTGGAGCTTGGTCTCGCCGAGGATCTGGTCGAGCAGCGACAATTCGGTCGTGACGACCGAGGCATCCGGGGCGATCTCGAGTTGCTGATTGCTCATGGTGGCGGTCCTGTCGTGCTGGCTTGATCAGGGGGTCTTGCCGTCGACGGAGCCGGTCAGCTCCCGCAGCAGCTTCTCGCGGGCCGTATCGTCCTCGAGCACGCTCTGGATCGCTTTGCGGAAGGCCGGAACGTTGCCGAGCGGGCCCTTCATCGCGACCAGCGCCTCGCGCAGCTCCATCAGCTTGCGCAGCTCGGGCACTTGCCGTGCCACCGCATCCGGCTCGAAATCCTTCAGCTTGTTGAAGGACAGCGAGGCGCGGACGTCGGGCGCATCGGCGGAGTCATCGAGCTTGTTGGCGACGGCGACGTCGAGCTTGAGCTCGTGGCCCTTCAGCACGTCGTCGAAATTGTCCTTGTTGATGTCGGCCAGCGCCCGTTCCTCGACCGGGCGGTCATCGGCCCGGCCGGTGAAGTCGCCGACCATCAGCAGCTTGAGCGGCAGCTCGACCTCTTCCTTCACATTGCCGGTGCTCGGCTTGAACTTGATGTTGACGCGCTCTTTCGGAGCGACCGAGACTTCCTTCGACATGACGATCTCCCCAGCGTGTTGAAACTTGGTCTTCAGGTGGAGCCGGTCACCGGAACAGGCGCGCGGCGGTTGCAAGATCGAGCCGAACGAGGCGCTGGCGCGTCTCGTCAAGGCTGATGCGACGACGGTCCTCGGCGACGAGCCGGGCGGCATCGGCATGGGTGAGCGCCCGGAAGCGCAGCTCGGCCACCTGGGCGGCGAGCTGCGGCTCCCAGTTCTCGAGGTCATAGGTCTTGAGCAGGTTCTCGAGATGATCGAGCAGCGGCAGCGCCGCGGCGATCAGGCCGACATCGAGGCAGAAGCGCGCCTGGGCGATCTGGCGCAGCAGGCGGCTGCGTCCGCCGATCTCGCCGCGGGTCAGCGACGCCAGCAGGTCGACCGCCTCCGGCGCCTTGCCGGCCGCAATCAGCGCCCTCGCTTCGCCTAGCACCCGGTCGAGCCCGTCGGCGTCGCCCGAAGCAGCGCTACCGCCGCCGCCGTTCTCCTCGATCCAGTCTCGGGTCGCAGGATCGACGAAGGGCTTGCCGTCGCCGAAGCTGAAATTCATCAGCTCGGGAAAGCGACGGAACAGCATGTTCATCGCCCCGCCGACCGCGGCGCAGGCATCGGCATGGTCCGGGCCCATGCTCTTCAGGATCTCAGCGCTGAGGCGGTGGCCCTCGAACCAGAATGGCGCCGTCCAGATCAGTTCGTTCAGCGCCTTGAGCGCCTCCTGGTTCTGGCCCGCCTGACGCTGGGCCTGGACGGTCGCCGCCTCCTCGACCGGGGGCATGGCGCCGGTGCGGCCGCCCTCGTTCGGCGGCAATTGCCGGATGCGCCACCAGGAGGCGACGCGCGAGAGCAGATAGGCGCGCGCATCGGCGGTGCTGCGACCGATCAGCCCGGCCGAAAGGGTGCGCAGCGTCTCGGGCAGCGTATCGATCGTCGAGAGGTCGAGCGCAGGCAACGCGGCAGGCGTGGGCGACGCGGCCGGTGTGGGCACTGGGGCTACGGGTGATGGCGCCGGAGCTGCTGCAGGCGTCTCGGCAGCCCGCGCCTCCTGCTCCACCCTGGCAGCGGCTTCGGCCTCCGCTTGCTTTCGCTTCTGCTCCGCCTCGGCGAGGGCATGGCGCGCGGCATCGCGATGCGGCCTCAGGGCACGCACGAGATCGCCGAGGGCGACCTGCTCCTTGCGCAGCTTCTCACCGGCGAGCGTGTCGATCTCGGTCAGCGCGTCATAGGCGTAGAGAACCGCCGGCCAATCGCGCTCCTCGACCTCGCCTTCGCAAAGCGGAGCGGTGCGGCCGACCAGCCATTCCAGCGCGCCGACACGAGCCCGCTCACGCGCGGCCGGCGGCTGCATGCCGTCCCAATGATTGGCGATCATCCCGCGCAGGATGCCGAGCCCGACGGCGAGGCCGTGATAGCCCTCCTCGCGGCAGAGCGCATGCGCCAGCCAAGCGCCGACCAGAAGATCCTTGCCGCGGGTCTCCAGCACGGCCGCCGACAGCCGTGCGACCTCGCGCCAGTTCACGGCGAGCGGTCCGTCGGTCTCGAGCTTGCGGACCTCGGCCTCCAGTTCCTCGAATTCGGACGAGCTGCGCGGCTCCGAGCCGGCAGGCGCCGCCTCGGACACGGGCGATGCACCGCTCGCGATACGCGGATCGAAAAAGGTGGAACTGGTTTCGGACATCGACGCTCGCAGCGGCGCCCATTGTGTATTTGGCCCCGCTGACGTTGATGACGCCGCTTATTGAAGCTTCGATGACTTTGATGTGACCGCGCGACTAACCCTTCGACAATCGATCTTCAGGTCACGTCCACTGTAGAAATGCAGCTAAGACCAAGCCGGCTCAGTATCAAATGGCCTCTACCGCCCACCCGCGGCCCGCGTCTTCCATCTTTTTGATGGTTTCGAGCTCGATCTGCTCCGGCGGACCTTTATAGCGGACCACCAGATAGGTGATGTCGTCATGCTGCGGGGCGTCCCCCACAAAGCGGCTGACGGCGTCGGTGACGTTCGAGACCACGATGTCGAGCGAGTGGTGATGGCTTTCGCTCAACGATGCGAGCAGGCGAGAGACGGTGAATTCACGGCCCTGAGTATCCATCGCCTCGGAGATTCCATCGGTGTAAAGAAAGAGCGTGTCGCCCTTCTCCAGCATCAGGCTGCCCTGCTCGTAGGAAAGGCCGGGCATGATGCCCATGGCGATGCCGCCGGTAACAGGCAGTTCGGTGACCTCGCCGCTCTCGCGCACGACAATCGGCGGATTGTGCCCGCCATTGGCGTAGCTCAGTTCGCCTGTCCGCAGGTTCAGGATGCCGTAGAAGACCGTAACGAACATATCGAGCGGGTTCTGCTCGCACAGGATCGAATTGGTCTCGGCGAGACACTCGCCGGCCGAACGACGCTCGCGCGCGCTCGCCTGCAGTACCGTGCGGGATATCGCCATGAAGAAGGCCGCCGGCACGCCCTTGCCCGAGACATCCGCGATCACGAGGCCGATCTCGTCCTCGCCGATCACGAAGAAATCATAGAAGTCGCCACCGAGCTCGCGCGCCGGCCGCATGATCGCCCGGCCGGAATAGCTCGGATGCTTCGGCATGCGTTGCGGCAGCATGGCGCCCTGCAGCGAGCGGGCGATGTCGAGCTCGGTCTCCATCCGCTTGTGCTGCTTTTCGAGCAGTTCGTTCTTGGTTTCGAGATCGCGCGTGCGCTCGTGCACGAGCCCTTCGAGCTCCTCCTCGCGCCGTTGCACGTCGACCGCCATCTTCTGGAAGACGCGCGCGAGCGAGCCGAGCTCGTTGCGCTGGCTGGCGACGGCCTCGATCGAGCTCGGCTCGAACTTGCGGCGCTCGACATCGCGCGCAGCGAAGGTCAGTGCCGCGATCGGCGTCGCGATCTGGCGCGCGACCAGGAAGGCGATGACGATCAGGAACGGCACCGCCGCCGCCACCGCGATCGCGACGAGCGTGGTCGTGCGTTGCGTCTCTTCGAGCGCATTCAGCTCCTGATCGGCGAGCCGGTCGAGAAAGGCCGTCAGCGTCGACAGCGCGTCGCGCATCGCCGCTTCGTTGCGGCCGTCCTCCTCATAGAGCCGCGCTGCCTTCTCGACATCGCCGACCTTCCAGGATTCGAAGATCTCGGTCGCGACCCGGCGCGACTGGTCGAGCGCGGCGATGAAGGCGGTGACTGCCTCGCGAACCCCTTCATTGGTGATCGAGCGGAACACGTCGATGCTGGTGTCGGCGAGCCTCTGGTCGATGACGTTGAAGGCCGCATCGGCCCTGGCGATCTCGTCCTTGCTGGTCGCCGCGGTGACACCGCGAACGAATGTCCGGCTCTGCTCGAACAGCACGACCAGGGTCGAGACGTTCTTGTTGACGAGCAGCGCATTGTTGAAGATCGAATGGCTGGCGCTCGACATGGCCGCGACGCCGTAGACTGCCGCGGCGGCGACGATCGCCGCGATCAGGATGCCGAGTGCGGCGAGCCCATACAGTTTGCGTTTGACGGTCATTTTCAACGCTCGGGCCTCATGCCACACGCCGGATCGCCGAATGGCGACGTATCGCCGCCCGGTCCTGACGACGCATCGGAGCACGCGCATGTGACAGTTGCGCGCCAGCCGCGGCCGGGCGGCAGGCCGTCGAATTACTCGACGTCGATCGTCATCCGCATCGAGGGGTGGATGGCGCAGCGTACATCGACCCGGCCCGCCTTTGGAAATGCGACCCTGGTGCTGGCGCCCGGCCGCTGCGCCTTGAGGTCGAAGCTGTTCGTGGCGCTCTCGGAGAAGACATTGTGCGTGCCGGCATCGTCGTTGACGAAGACGACCTCGTCGCCGGCCTTGATCGTCAGCGTGCGCGGATTGAACTGCTGGCCCTTCTGGGTGACCCGGAACTCGGTCGCTGCGGCAAGCGAGGGCACTGCGCCGGCACAAGCCAGCGCGAGGAGGATTGCTGGGGCGTACTTCATTGGGCCGTGGCCTCCGGGTCAGCATTGGTCTGGGCAGATGTTGCAGAGCCCGAAAGCGAGCGCATGAAGGCGACGAGGTCGCTCTTCTCCTGCGCGCTGAGCCCCAGCGGGAACATGTCCGGCGACAGGCTCGGGCGGCGCGCGCCGCCGCGGTCGTAATGCTCGATCACGGCCTCCAGCGTGCCGATCGAGCCGTCGTGCATATAGGGCGCGCGCTCGGCGACGCCGCGCAAGGTCGGCGTCTTGAAGGCGAAGGCGAGGCTTTCGATCTGCGGCTTGATCCGGCCCCGCCCGCGATCGCTGGTGTCCTTCAGGCCGATGTCGCGGAAGCCTTCGTCGGTGAAGCGCCAGCTCGAATGGCAGGCGACGCAATTGGCCTTGCCGTTGAACAATTTGAAGCCGCGCAGTTCCACCGGTGTCAGCGCCCGGTCATCACCTTTGACCCAGAGGTCGAAGCGGGTCGCCGGCGAGCGTAAGGTGTTCATATAGCCCGCCAGCGCGTCGGAGACCGTCTCGGGCGTCGGCCCGACCTCGGGATAGACGCGCCGGAACTCGGCCGAGAACTCCGGCGAGAAGGCGAGGCGCTGCACCATCGCGTCAAGCGAGAGCCCCATGATGTCGGGCGAGGCGATCGGCCCGCTCACCATGCCGGCAAGCGAATCCTGCCGGCCGTCCCAGAGGAAGGCGCTCGCCCAGGCCATGTCGTAGAGGGTCTGTGAGCGCCGCGCCATCGGCCGGCCATTGTCGGCGATCGGCTTCGCCTTGCGATCGGCCCAGGCGGCATTCGGCAGATGGCAGCTGACGCAGGCGATGCGACGATTGCCCGATAATTCGGTACTGTGAAAGAGCTTGTCGCCGAGCGCGACCACGGGCGCCGAAGAGCGCGCGCCATCGGGCAGATCGGCTGGCCGGCGATATCTGGCTCGCAGGCCGGCGTTGTCGAGCGGGCGTGCGGTCGCCCTCGCCTTCTGTTCGGCCTGTTCAGGCGTGAGAGTTGGACCGTCGCCGTCGAGGCTTGCCGGGCTTTCGAGCAGTGGCTCGATGGTGGAGCAGCCGGCGAGCAAGATCATCGCGACGCTAGCGAGCAACCGCCAGCCACGCAGGCGCAGCAACGGTTCCACCGTGCCGGCTTTCAGCCGGGTGGTCGTTCGACCCGTTGATTTGCCGTTATGCCAGGCTGCCATAGGCCAGACCGTGCGCGCCGTAATACATCAGGAAGAGGAGCAGGAGGACGCCGACATAGGTCGCGGCCTGCTCCAGCCCTCCGATCCGGTAAGAGCGGATGCCACTTTGGACCGCGCGATTGACAGCCGTGTTGCCCTCGATCACGGCGATGCCGAGCGAGGCGATGATCATCAGATGGCCGACGGCATCGACCTTGCCGAAGTCGATGACGGCGGCAATGAAGATGCCGAGTAGCATTGCGGCGACCAGGCGCTGGCTGAGCATGCCGAACAGGAGCAGGAAGGCGGCGACGAACTCTACGAAACCCGCCAGCATGACATAGATGTGATGGTTGATGCCGAGGGTGATGCGCTCGTGCTCGGCGAGCAGCGGTAGCGTCCACGACGCATAGGCCCATTTCTCCACCGAAGCCCAGAGCAGCGTCTGCGCCATGGCGGCGTAAAGAATCGACAGGGCGTAGGGCTGGAGCTTCGCCAGCCGTAGCGAATGGATGATGAGGTAGGCGGCGATTCCGAGGAAGAGCGGATAATCCATCAGGTGGAAAGCACCGTACTGGGCGACCGCGAGGCCGTAGAGCACGACGATCCCGAAGCCGGCGATGAAGACCGTTCGCCACCAGAGCGTGCAGATGGCCAGGAAGAGCTGAAACCAGGAGACGGCCTGGCTGTCGGTCTTCAGCTCCGGGGTGAGCAGGATGCCGCCGAGCAGCCAGAGGCAGAGCAGGAAGGCGCCGAGACTGACGCGCATGATCCCAGGCGCCATGCCCTTCAAGGGTGCGAACATCGCATCGACGGCATCTTCCAGACCGCCGGCGGCCATGAGCCGGTCGGCCACGAAGACGATCGCGATCAGGAGGATCGACAGCGACAGGGCGGTCACGAAAGGAATCGAGAACACCTCCCAGAGCGCGGCAGGTGAGACAGCGACGTTGTAGGGCGCGAACCATTTGACATGCGCTTCGGCGCCCCCCGTCGATGCGAAGAGGATCGTCGGCGCCAAGAGGCATCCCGGCCGGACTGCGCGCTGCCGGAACCAGGCGCTCCAGGCGCATGTTGCTTGGGAGGAGGATCGCGTCAAAGCCCGGCCTTCGCGGAAACCTGCGCCCCGGCCGCTGTGCACACAGCCTGGAAGGTCCAGTCGGCGCCGGCACGTCGCTGCAATTCCTCCTGCGGCCACCAGGACATGACATAGGCCAACACCGCCACGATCTCCTGATCCGAGAGGACACCGCGAAAGGCCGGCATGGTCACGCGGCGATCGGCCGTGCGGGCGCCGGCGGCGACACGGAAGAACAGGTCTGCATCGCTATGGTTGGACGCATGGCCGTTCTCGTTGAGCGCCGGCGCCGCTCGCGGATCGCTGCGCCATCCGGCCGCACCGCCGAGAAAGGCGCCGTGGCAGGCGCTGCAATGCGTCCGGTACAGCACGAAACCCGCTTCGCGCTCGGCATGGCCCACGGGCTGAGCAATTCGGAACTCGGCCGGACGCAAGCTTTGCCGCAGCAGCAGCGAGCCTGCCGCGAACAGGCAGACGACCCCGGCTAGGACGAGAACGGCGGGCAGGAACGGCAAGGTGGACGCAGCGGTGCCTGCTGAAGTCGGTTCTGCTGCCGGAGACGCCTCGGCCTCTCCGTTCAAGCGCAAAGGCATTTCATCGCCCAGGACCTTCGTCACGGACGGTCTCTCGTCAGCGGCCAGGAAGTCTCGTCGGCACCTCTAGGGTGGGAATCTAACAGTATTGTTTCAATATGCCGGCTAATTACTTTAATATGCGATTTTCTATACAGTTTCCGATCAAATTCCGTTGCGTCCCTGCAATAGCCAGTGCCGTCATCGTCCTGTCGTCACCGGCGTCGTGATCTGTCGCGTGGGCACGGGGGGAGCGATGGCGGCGAGCGCGCAGGTCAGATCGAAATTCGTTCAGATCGGCCTCTACAGCGCCGCGATCATCGCGGTGCTCGTGGCGCTCGCCTTGCTGATCCCGCTGTTGCTGCCAGCCCCCAGGCCAGCCCAGCCGGTCACGGCGCAGCCCACTCCGGTTCCGACGCCGCGCCCCAGCCAAATCGATCGGATTCGGGCGGCGCTGGCCGAGGAGATCAAGGCCGGCTCGATCACCGTCGATCCGTTCGGCAGCTGGGTCGCGATCCGCATCGGCAATCTCATCACCTTCGCCTCGGGCCAAGCGACGGCCCTGCCGGGCTTCGTGCCGGTCGCGCGCCGTATCGCCGGTGTGATCGACGGCGAACGCGGGCCCGTGCGCATCGTCGGGCATACCGACGATCAGGCGGTCACAGCCGGCGGCCCGTTCCGCGACAACCAAGCGCTTTCGGTCGCACGAGCCGAGGCCGTCGCAGCGCTGATCCGGCCCGCCCTGCGCGAGGGCGGTCGCCTTGCGGTCGATGGACGCGGCTCATCCGAGGCGATCGCCGACAATGGCAGCGTCGAGGGCCGCGCCCGCAACCGGCGTGTCGAAATCCTGATCACCCGCGAGCCCTGAGGCGCCGCGCGAGCGTCGTCAGCCTGTCGTCTCCCCGCCCTAGCGTCACCTACGAGCCATCAAGACAGCAGCATGCCGACGATCATCAAACCACGAAAGCTCGGCATCCTGACCAAGGTCGAGCGCCGGGGCGCTTCGGCAACGCTGGTCGTCTCGGCGCTCGGGCTGTTCTCGCTGCTCGAACCCGGTGATTTCGAGCCCGATACCGCGCTCTGGCCGATGGCGATGGAGCAGATGCCGGCGGGCACGATCTTCGACGCGGCAATGCCAAAACCGTGCGGTGAGGTGCTCGTCGCCGGTTTTGCCAGGGCTCCGGGCGGAGAGTCTGTCCCGGCACTCACGCTCGACATAGCGCTCGGCTCCATGCGCAAGCGCCTCGCCGTCTTCGGCGACCGCGTCTGGCGCCAGACCGCAGGCGGACCTGTCTTCGAGCCGCCCCGCCCCTTCACCGAGATGCCGCTCGTTCCCGAGCGTTGCTTCGGCGGCCCGAACCATCCGGTCAATCCGCTCGGGCGCGGCGCGGAGGCGGCCCGCCGCGTCGATGCCGGGGAGATCGTCCTGCTGCCGAACATCGAGCGCGCCGACCGGCTGATCCGCAATGCCGACGATGCGCCGGAGTCAGTGCGCCTTGGGCCGATCGACCCAGCCCACCCATCCAGGCGGGTGCTGGCCGGCACCTATGACGATCATTGGCTGAAGCACGATTTCCCGGGGCTCGCCCGCGATGCCGATCCGCGGCTATTCTGTGTCGCCACGCCGGATCAGCGCATCGAAGGCTACTTCTCCGGGCAGGAGCGGTTCCGGCTCGCAGGCTTCTCGGCTGAGCATCCCGTCCTCGAGGGCGCCTTGCCGGGGATGCGTGCCCGCATCTTCATCGCCCGCGCCGATGGCCTGTTCGAGCTGCCGAACGTGCTCGACACCGCCTGGCTCTTCCCCAGCGCCCACAAGGGCGTGCTGATCTATCGCGGCGCCTGCCCCGTCTCCGACATCGACGGCGACGACGTGACCCATATCATGCTCGCCTATGAGCGCCTCGCTGACGCGCCCCGCTCCGTCGAGCATTATACCGAAGCCTTCCGGCTGCGCAGCGATCCGGCCGAGAAACCGAAATACGTTCTTGCCGACGCGGCGCTCTCGCCCCTCCCCGACCCCGCCGCGCTGGAGCGACGCCGGCTTGCCCGCATGGCCCATCACGAACGCCAGCGCGAGCGGACCGAAAAAGCGCAACGGCTCGTCCTGCGCGACGCGCTCGACAAGGCCGGCCTGCCAGCAGCCTTCATGCCGAGCCTGCCGCCGGCCGAGCCGCCACCGGCCTGGATGCCTTCGCCTGACGAGATCGCCAGCGGCGAGATCGACTTCGCTGCCCTGTTCGAGGGGACGCAGCAGCTCCAGGCGCAGATGGACGAACGCGGCCGCCAGCTGGAGGCGCAGGCCCATGCCATGGCGAATCGCGGCGAGCGCTTCCGCCAGACGGGAGAACTCGGCGAGCTCGATGCCCTGCTCGCCGAGCTCGACCTGCCGGAGCAGCCCAACCTCGCCGCGACCGCCCTGCCGCCGGATTTCAAGCTGCCGGCAGACACAATCGATCCGGAAGCAGCGCTGCGCGAGGCGCTGCAGCGCTTCCATAGCGCGCCGGGCGCGGCGCTCCTTGCCCCCGCGCGCGATGGCCTCGCCGGTGCCCAGGCGGCGCAGCGCGATACGCCGCTCCCGGAGCTGGCGGCAGCAGGCAGCAGACAGGCGATCCAGCTGCCGGCAGAAACCGCTGCGGCCCGCGAGAAACTGACACGAGCCTTCCCTGATCTGGCACCGCCCGGCCAATCGCTCGACGATCTTCTCAGCACGCTGCTGGCGGGCGATATCCTGCCGGTTTCAAAGGAACCGGCCGATCCGAAGGCGCAGCTCGCGCGGGCGAGCGCTCAGCTCGACGAACTCGAACCGCAGCTCGGCGAAGCCATGGCGACGATGCGCCGCCTCGCCCCGCAGCCGATCCATCCGATCACGCCATTGCCACCGGAAGCCGCGCTCCGCTTCGGCCAGGCGATCACCGCGATGAAGGGGGAAGGACTCGCCCGCCGTGACATGGCTGGCGCCAATCTCTCCAGTCACGATTTCAGCGGCCTCGATCTCAGCGGTGCCTTCTTCGAGCAATGCGATCTACGCGGTGCGCGCTTTCTCGGCGCCAATTGCGCCGGCGCGGTCTTCGCAGGCGCCGATCTGCGCGAGGCCGATTTCTCGCAGGCCAATCTGCTGGAGGCCAATTTCGGCGCCGCCGATGCCCGCGGCGCGCGCTTCGCCGGAGCCGATCTACGTCGCGTGCAATGGCTCAAGAGCCAGGTCGCGCAATGCGACTTCGCCGGCGCGACGCTCGAACAGGCGAATTTCATCGAGACCGACCTGTCGGAGGTTTCCTTCGCCGGCGCCCGGCTCGACCGGGTCACGATCCTGCGCTCGGAGATGTCGCGGGCGGTCCTCGCCGATGCGGTCATGGAAAGCTGCTCACTGGTTGAGGTCAGGGCGGACGGGCTCGACGCGCGCAGGCTCAAGGCGTTCAAGCTCTCGGCGGTGAAGCTCGAAGCACCGGGCGCCGACTTTTCCGGCGCGCACCTGCAGCAATGCGGTTTCTATGCGGGTTGCGACCTCACCGGCGCGCGCTTCGATGGTGCTGTCGGCATGAACGGCTCCTTTCGCGGGACACGGCTGATCCGCGCCAGCTTCGCGCGTTCGAGCTTCAACCGAGTCGATTTCGGCGAAGCCGATCTCAGCGAGGCCGATCTCTCCCTCGCCTCGCTCAAGCAGGCCTCGCTCGGCAAGGCGATCCTGCTGCGGGCCGATCTCTTCGGCGCCAATCTGTTCAACGCCCAGGCGCGCCGTGCCCATCTCGACGGCGCGCGGCTGCTGCGGGCCAATCTCTACGGCTGCGATCTCTCAGATGCGTCGCTCGTCGGCGCCGACCTGACGCAGGCCCTGCTCGACAAGACCATATTCGGGATGCCCAGCGATGCGCCGTGAGGATCTGCTTGAGCGCGTCGAGCTTGGCCTGCCGGTCGAGGGAGTCTCTTTCGTCGAAGCGGATTTCAACGGTGTCTTGCTGGACGGCGCGATCCTGATCGGCTGCGATTTCTCCGGAGCGCGTTTCCACGAAGCGCAGCTGAAACAATGCCAGTTCGTTCAATGCCGTTTCGAACGCGCAGATTTCAGCGGAGCCGAATTCGACACGGTGCAATGGCCTCGCACCGGCTTGATCGCCTCATCCTTCACCCGCGCGGTGCTGCTCAATTGCCAGTTCGCCGAAACCGACGCGACCGAAGCCGATTTCACTGGAGCGAAACTCGTCAGCACAAGCTTCGCCCGGGTCGACCTGTCCCGATCGTGCTTCGCTGGGGCCGAACTGACGACAGTCGCGATGATCGAATGCGCCCTCGCAAGCATTGATCTGTCGGATGCGACGATCCGCGGCCTGACGCTGGTCAAGGGCGATCTGCGAACTGCCATCCTCGATCACGCCGACATCGATACGATGTTCGCCATGGAGGCGGATATATCGGATCGCGACCTGCGCAACGTGCGGCTGTCACGCATCAATCTGATGAGAGCCCGCCTCGCCGGCAGCAATCTCGCTGGCGTCGATCTCTCCCAGAGCCTCTTCCTCGAAGCCGATCTCTCGCGCGCCGATCTCTCCGGGGCAAAGCTGCCGATGGCATTGATGATCGGCGTCGATCTCACAGCCGCGAAACTGGTTGGAGCAGATCTCACCGGCGCGAATTTCAGCGAGGCGAAGCTCGCGGGCGCCGATCTCTCCGACGCACGGCTGAGCAACGCTCTCTTCGAACGCGCTGACTGCGCCGCGGCGCGCTTCGAGCGCGCCTTGCTCGACCATGCGCAATTTCCCTACGCCCGGCTCGACGGCGCGTCTTTCATCGCGGCGCGCTTTCATCGCACCAATCTTCACGCCATCTCGGCCGAAGGCACGCTGTTCCAGCATGCGACGGGTTCGACCCTTCCGACCGATCCACAGCGCGCCGTCGCCGATCTCTACGATCCCGCGCGCGTCGCGGCCCTGGCCTGAGGAGGCACGCGATGGTCTTCGTCAACTCCTCCGGGCCGATCCCCGCCCCCGATTTTGCCTTTCCCGATGTCTGCATGACGCCGGCGGTCGTGCCGGTGCCGGTGCCCTACCCCAACATCGCGCTCGCGCCGATGGCGATACCGACGCAGCTCACCACCTTCCTGACCTGCATGCCGGCCCACAACCTTCTGACCACGAAGCCGATGAGCCTCGGCGACCAGCCCGGCGTCCTGCTCGGCGTCGCCTCGGGCTTCGTCATGGGGCCGGTCAAACACGCAATGGGATCGGTGACGATGTTCCTCGGCGGCCCGCCCGCCACGAAGATGCTCAACCCGACCATGCAGAACGGCATGAGCCCGAACATCGTCGGCCTGACGCTTGCCCCTACCCAGATCACCACGATCTGCCTGTCCTGAGACAACGGCCGCATTTCTGATCCCACGGGAGAGCACCGATGATGCCCGCCGCAACCGCCCTGATCCCGCCCCTCGGCCCCATGCCGGCGCTGCGCCCGGCAACGGTGGTCGCCCGCACCGGTGACCGGCTGCTTCTCCGGAGCGAGACCGGCGAGGTTCCGGCCTGCGTCGCCCTGTCCTGCCCGCTCGCCCCCCATGTCGGCGACGAGGTCCTCGCCTGGGCAGGCAGTGAGGAATGGCACGTCCTCGCCGTGCTGGGTCGCGGCGTGCAAACGGCACAGCGTGTTCGCCCGAATGACCTGGAACGCGTGATCGACGGCGAAGCGAAGCCGCTGCCGCTGGTGCCACATTACGAGGACGCTTCGGTCACCGAAGGCGAGGCAGCTGCCGGCCGGCCCTACACCCGCATCGACGTGCCGCTGAAGCCCGACGAATTCGGCAGCGGCACCTATCTGCGCCTCGGCGCCTATGTCGAGGGCGAGGAGGGCGCGATGATGCCCGACCTCGCGCTCTCGAAGAGCACCGCCTCGAACACGACCAAGACCGAGCCGAGCCCGGACCTCTCGCTGACCTCGCTGCTCAGCGGCAAGAACCCCTATGTCGGCATGGCCGAGACAGCCAACGCCGCCAAGGAGAGCGACGCGACCAATGCCGATGGCAGCGTCAAGCAGGGCTATCTGAAGCGCGGCGACAAGTTCGTGAAGAACAAGGCCGGCCAGATGGAGCTATTGACCATCTCGACCAAGGCGACGACGACGACTTCCTCCGGCGACGGCTTCCTCGGCAAGACCGATTCCGACGTCAACCTCTCCGTCGGCGGCGGCATGCTCGTCGATATCGTCAAGGGCCAGACCACCAACGTCTCCGACGGCGACATCAAGTTCACGGCGCCGGCCGGCGTCTTTGCCGTCAACGCCCTCTCCGGCGTCTCGATCACTGCCGGCACGCCCGACGCGCCGGCCAATATCTCCCTGCTCGCCTATGGCTATGTGAAGAACGAGGCGAAGGGGCCGCTTTCGGAATGGCTCTACTCGACCTCCGAGAAGAAGACCTACGGCACCGCCAAGGAGTGGTTCTACGGCGAGAAATACACCGAGTTCCACGGCTACGAGGAGAAGAAGTTCTTCGGTACCTCGATCAGCTATTTCCTCGGCGACCAGATCTCGACCAACCTCGCCGCGCGCATCAGCATGACGCTGGCGGCGACGCTGACACTCGCGCTCGGCACGGAGTTCCGCCTCAACGCCGCGATCGATCTCAAGATCAATCTCGCCATCGACATGAACATCATCATCGGCGTCGCCTTCAAGGGCGTCATCGGCCTCGATACGAAGGCAGTGCTCGGCTCGGACTTCAAATACGTCAACGGCCTGGATTTCAAATGGGTGGGCATCGATGGCAAGAAATTCGGGCTGGAAGTGAAGAACGCCGACATGAGCGCCTATCTCAAGGCGGTCGTGTTGAAGAAAAGCACAGTCGAGATCGGCGGCAAGGATGTCGATGTCAAAACCGGCCTCCTTTTCAGATCATGAGCCAAGCTTTGCACAGCCCCTTGGCCATGGCTGAAGCCTTGGCCGGCGCGAATTCCGTGCCTTTCCGGGAAGCAGATCGGCTGAATTCTGCGCGCGTGCTCGCGGTCACCGGAGAACGCTGTCTTGTGCAGGACGAGGCGGGGACGCGCGAGGCCTCGCGCGCCGTCTCCTGCCTGATCCAGCCGCAGGCCGAGGACGAGGTACTCATCGTTGCCTCCGGCCGGCGCATCTTCATTCTGGCGGTCCTGACCCGTACCGGCCTCGGCGATGCGACCCTCACTTTGCCGGATCGGGCTGCGAGCCTTGCCATCGCGGCGCCGAGCATCGCTCTCAATGCCTCGGCACGGCTCGGGCTCGAAGCGCCGGAAGTGGCCGTGACCAGCCGGCGCTTCCACCTTGTTACGGACGTGTTGACGCAGGTCTCGCGATTGGCATCCGTGATCGGCGAGACACTGACCACCGTCGTCGGCCGCCAGTCGACCGTAGCGCAGCGCATCGAGGTGACGTCACAAGAGCGGAACACCGCGATCGCCGGCATCGACAGCGAGCGCATCGGCACGCATCTCTCGCAGACCGAGCTGACCACGGTCAGCGCCGCGGTCGAGACGCATCTGGCGCGCGACGATATCCGCCTCGACGCCAAGCGCGTGACGATCGGATGAGCGCGCCGGTGGCCACGACCAGCCATGCGACCAGGGTACGGGCCGGGCTGAAGCGCCTGTCCGAAGGCCGCACCGCCGAGGCCGATGCGATCCTGCGCGAAGCGCTCGCGGCAAGTCCGGACGATCCCTGGGTGCTGAATGGGCTCGGCGGCGTCGCCTTGTTGCGGCGCGACACGGCGGCGGCTGAAAAGCTGATCGGCGCCGCGGCTCAGCTGCTCCCGGGCGAGCCCGAAATTATCGCCAATCTCGCGGCCCTGCATACCGAATGCGGGCGCCTCGACGATGCCGAGCTCTGTCTCGGCGAGGCAGTCCGCCTGGCACCGAACCATGTGGGTATCCGGGAACGCCGGGCCGAGCTCCTTCTGGCGCGACGACGCCCGGCGGAAGCCGCCGACGAGGCCCAGCGGGCGCTCGAATGCGATCCCGAGCGGCCGCGTGCCTGGCTGCTGCGCGGCCTCTGCGCCCTCGCCGTTTCGGACCGGCCGCTCGCCATCGCCTGTTTCGAGGAAGCCGTCGCCCTGGACGAGGCCTGCGTCGAGGCTTGGCATAACCTCACCGAAGCCTATGCCTCGCTCGGCAATGAGGCGGTCGCGATCGACTGCGCCGAGCGGGCCTATCTCTGTGCTCCGGCGGACCCAACGCATATCGTCACCCTGGCGCGGCTCCTCGCCGCCCGCGACCCCGGCCGTTCAGGCGACCTGCTGCGGCGTGCGCTGGCCCTCGCGCCAGGCCACCTCCCCGCGCTGGAACTGCAGGCGCTGACCGCGACCAATGACGCAACGGCCCGGCAGGCGTTTGCCGCGCTGGCCGCGGCAGCTCGCGAGAACAGAGCCGAGAGCGGCCCCGCTTTGCTCGCGCTGGCACGGGCGCTGGCCGGAGCAGGGCGCTTCGCGGATGCGCTGCTGGCGAGCGAGCGCGCCGCAGCGATGCAGTTGCCCGAAGCCCGTCCGCTGCGGCACGCCTGCCTATTCGCGCTCGGCCGCTTCGAGGAAGCCTATGGCGAGCCCGAGCCACGGCCAGCGATCGACGCGGTGCTGATCCCGCCCGACATGCCGCTCGGCGAGGTCCTCTTCGCGCTGCGCCTGCTGCCGGCGCTGGCCGCGCAGGCCGACCGGGAACTGCCGCTGCTGGCGCCGCCGGCCTTGCATCCGCTGCTGGCGCCGCTCGCGCCTCTGCTCCCGGAAGTGGGCGCCGCGCAGCCGCTCGTTCTCGCCGAGGCTATGGCGCATCTGCGCGCCGATGCCGGCATGCTCGCCATGTCGGCGCCCTATATCGCGGTAGAACCCGGCCGCGCCCGACTCTGGCAGGAAGCGATCGCGGCGCTACCCGGCCCGCGCATCGGCATCATCTGGTCGGCCCGTATCCCCGGAATGGGGCTGGAGGATCTCCTGGCGGCCGCCGGATCACTCGGCACGGTGGTGAGCTTGGCGATTGGCGAAGCGCGGGACGATCTCGCCCGCGCGCCTGATGTCATCGATGCGGGCCATCGGGTCGCCGGGCCGGAGGATCTCGCCGCCGCTGTCGCGTCGCTCGAGTTGGTGGTGGCGCCAGATTGCCTCGCTTTGCATCTCGCCGGCGCGCTCGGCCGGCCCGGCATCGCATTGCTCCCGCGCGTGCCGCACTGGATCTGGCAGGAGGAGGCGGGGCGGGCGAGATTCTATCCGTCGCTGACGCTGCTCCGGACGGCCGGATCGCAGGATGCGTCGTCTTCAGGCACGGACCTTGGACGGGCCATTCGCGCGCGGCTCGACGCCGAAGCCAGGCCGTGAGAACGGGCCTCGAAGCCGCCGAACGGGTTCGGCTAACCTTCGATGCCGTCTATGCCTTCGATCGACCGGCGCACGATTTGGAGCTCGAACTCAGGGTTCGACCCTGGCTTGATGCCAAACCGGGACTTGTTCCGATCCGGCTCGCCAGCGAGCCAGAAGGCTGTTTCGCGAGGCCGGAAATTGACGAGAACGGTGTAGCCGTGGATCGGTTTCGGCTCGCTGGGCCGCTCTCCCGCTTGCGGCTCAACGCCAGCTTCGACCATCTGGTCGTACGTGATGCAGCCCTCCCCGTCTTCGCTCCAACCAAGGCGGACTTCGCGCTTGAAGGCCTGATGGCTCCCCCGGAGATCGAGCCCTGGCCAGAGGCGCTGGGGCGCCTGCGCGCCAGCTGGTGCTATAGCGATGATCCGCACCGGCAGCCGTCGACGCTGCCCGAGATTGCGCGGCTCCGCTCAGGCTCTTGCGAAGCGGTGGCGCGCCTGGCAGTCGAGATCGTTCGAAGCCAGAGCATTCCGGCGCGCTTCGTCGGCGGTTATCGTCTCGCCCATGTCGAGGGCGACGTGCGAATGGTCCGACGCCATGTCTGGATCGCCATCTGGGAAGGCACGCGCTGGCGCCAGTTCGACCCTCTCGCCTCACCCGAAGCGGAAGGACTGCTCGTCGCAACGGCCTTCGGGGGCAGGCTTTCCGACATCGCCGTCATCAAAGGCAGCTTCAAGGGCGCCGGCCTGGCGAGACTGGCCGTCTCCGCTCACGCGCAACGAGAAGCCCCTTCTTCATAATGGCCTTGCAGATTGTCCGCGAGGCGTGAAAGCCGGGCCGGCACACCAGAATCACAAAAGCCGGCCCAAGGGGCCTACTTCTCGGTTCTGCCATCTTATTTTCGCTCGTGATCTCAGCACCACTATCCTGGGGCATATCCTGATCAAGCGGTGGATCGGCGCCAGTTTCCTAAGCTTGGCGTTCTCATTCTCAAGCTGCCTCAGCCGGATTGCCGTGACGCCGATCGACCCCGGATTGGAGGGAAGCCGGCAATGATGTAAGCGTATTGCGAAGGGTTGTGCGGCTCGGCCGCGGTCGAGCGGATTGGGTCGCCTCCGAGTTCGAGGGAGAACCTTCGATGCTGCGTTGGACCTTGATGGCTTCGTTGATGCTTGCGGCCCTGACCCATCCAGCCAAAGCGGTCGGCGATCCCGCCGCGGGTGAGAAGGTTTTTCAGAAGTGCCGCGCCTGCCACCAGATCGGGGAGACGGCCAAGAATGCCATCGGACCGAGACTGAACGGCCTTCTCGGTCGGCCGGCGGGATCGATCGAAGGCTACAGCTATTCGGCTGCCAACAAGAACTCCGGCATCACGTGGGATGAGCCCACGTTCCGGGATTACATCAAGGCGCCGCAGGTGAAGATTCCGAGTACCAAGATGGTGTTTCCAGGGCTCAAAGCCGATCAGGAAATCGACGACATCCTCGCCTTCCTCAAGCAATTTGACACCGACGGAAAGAAAAAATAGCCGGATCGGCGCTTGAATGCAGCCGCAGCCGCGGCGGGCTGCGATGTGGGTTCGATTGACAACCACCGCGAGCAGGACGACAACATCAGATGACTATGGGCTGGAGGCTTGAGTGTCCTGCAGTCCGACTGAGAGCTTGTGCGTCAGATGTGACGCGTGGTCGTCCAAGCGAACCAAAGGTTCGGCGATGGCGAACAGGAAGCAAAATTTGCAGCCCGACGGCGCGCTCAGCCGAGCCCGCGCCCAGCGGCAGTCATGTGCCGCCTCCGATCTTGTTGACCTCGATCGTTTTAAGCAATGGGCCCGCTTCGTGTCGGGCCCCAACCCCGTTTTCATATCGGAAATGAGTTCGTTTACGTAGCGCCGTGGCGCGTTACCTGCGCCGTGGCATTGCCTGGTTCCTGTTCATGCCGCCCTCGGCAAGGATGAAAAAGGAATGGGTGTCGCGGTCGCCTTGGCTCTGGTCGTGATCGGCTCGGTGGTGTTCCACTTCCTGAGCCCGTGGTGGTGGACGCCGATCGCCTCCAACTGGGGCTATATCGACGACACCATCATCATCACATTCTGGATCACCGGCGTCGTCTTCGCTGCTGTCGTCCTGTTCATGGCCTATTGCGTCCTCCGGTTTCGCCATCGCGAGGGCAACCGCGCGGCCTACGAGCCGGAGAACAAGCGGCTCGAATGGTGGCTCGCGATCGGCACCGGCGTCGGCGTCGCCGCCATGCTCGCACCCGGCCTCGTCGTCTGGCATCAGTTCATCACGGTCCCGAAGGACGCGACCATTGTCGAGGTCGTCGCCCAGCAATGGCAATGGGCCTACCGGCTGCCGGGTGGCGATGGCAGGCTCGGCGCCTCCGACGTCGCCCACATCACTCCTGAGAACCCGCTGGGCGTTGATCCCAAGGATCCGCACGGGCAGGACGACGTCGTCATCCAGGGCGACAACCTCCATCTCCCGCTCGGCAAGCCGGTGAAGATGCTGCTGCGCGCGGTCGATGTCCTGCACAATTTCTATGTGCCCGAGTTCCGCGCCAAGATGGACATGATCCCCGGCAGCGTCACCTATTACTGGTTCACGCCAACGCGGGCCGGCACCTTCGACGTGCTGTGCGCCGAGCTCTGCGGCACCGGCCACACGTTCATGCGCGGCAATGTCGTGGTCGAGCCCGAGGGCAGCTACCAGGCCTGGCTGCAGCAACAAAAAACCTTCGCACAACTCCAGGCGCCGGCGAGGACGCAGGCGAAGAACTAGGGATTGATGCGGGATCAAGCCCCGGAACAGGGGCTGCGTCCGAAAGGAGTGGGAGATGCTCGATGGCCGACGTGACGCATGACGCAGCCGGACCGCTGTCGGCGGCCGAGGTCGATGATGTCGAGCTGTATCACCCGAAGAGCTGGATCACGAAGTACGTCTTCTCGCAGGATGCCAAGGTCATCGCCATCCAGTATTCCATGGTGGCGCTGGCGATCGGGCTGGTCGCCCTGGTCCTGTCCTGGCTGATGCGGCTGCAGCTCGGCTTCCCTGGCGCGTTCTCCTTCATCGACCCTGACCGCTACTATCAGTTCATCACCATGCACGGGATGATCATGGTGATCTATCTGCTGACCGCCTTGTTCCTCGGCGGCTTCGGCAACTACCTCATCCCGCTGATGCTCGGCGCGCGGGACATGGTGTTCCCTTACGTGAACATGCTGAGCTTCTGGATCTATTTCCTCGCCGTGCTGGTTCTCGTCGCCGGCTTCTTCCTGCCGGGCGGCCCGACGGGAGCGGGATGGACGCTCTACCCGCCGCAGGCGATCCTCGCCAACACGCCCGGCCAGCAATGGGGCATCCTCGTGATGCTCGTCTCGCTGATCCTGTTCATCATCGGCTTCACCATGGGCGGGCTGAACTATGTCGTGACCGTGCTGCAAGGGCGGGCCAGAGGCATGACGCTGATGCGCATGCCGTTGACGATCTGGGGCATCTTCACCGCCACCGTCATGGCGCTGCTCGCCTTCCCGGCGCTCTTCGTCGGCGCCGTGATGATGCTGCTCGACCGGCTGATCGGCACGAGCTTCTTCATGCCGGCCATCGTCGCGATGGGGGAGCGGCTGGCCCACAAGGGCGGCAGCCCGATCCTGTTTCAGCACCTGTTCTGGTTCTTCGGCCATCCCGAGGTCTACATCGTGGCGCTGCCGGCCTTCGGCATCGTCTCCGACCTGATCAGCACCCATGCCCGCAAGAACATCTTCGGCTACCGCATGATGGTGTGGGCGCTGGTGGCGATCGGCGCGCTCAGCTTCGTCGTCTGGGCGCACCACATGTATGTCAGCGGCATGCACCCCGCCTTCGGGTTCTTCTTCGCCACAACGACGCTGATCATCGCGATCCCCACCGCCATCAAGGTCTATAACTGGGTGCTGACGCTCTGGCGCGGCGACATCCATTTGACCGTGCCGATGCTGTTCGCGCTCGGCTTCATCGTCACCTTCGTGAACGGCGGGCTCACCGGCCTGTTTCTCGGCAATGTCGTCGTCGACGTGCCGCTCTCCGACACGATGTTCGTCGTCGCTCATTTCCACATGGTGATGGGCGTCGCGCCGATCCTCGTGATCTTCGGGGCGATCTACCATTGGTATCCGAAGGTCACCGGGCGGATGCTCGGCGACGTGCTCGGGAAGCTGCATTTCTGGGTGACCTTCCTCGGGGCCTACCTGATCTTCTTCCCGATGCACTATATCGGACTGATGGGTGTGCCCCGCCGCTATCACGAGATCAGCGGGATGGCCTTCGTCCCGCCCTCGGCGGCGACGCTGAACGAGTTCATCACGATCGTCGCCCTGATCGTCGGCGCCGCCCAGCTCGTCTTCCTGTTCAACCTCATCTGGAGTGTCAGGCACGGCCGGCCGGCCGGCGGCAATCCTTGGCGCGCGACCACGCTGGAATGGCAGACGCCGCAGACACCGCCCGCGCATGGCAACTGGGGCAAGACCCTGCCGGTGGTCTACCGCTGGGCCTATGACTACAGCGTGCCCGGCGCTGCGGAGGATTTCCTGCCGCAGAACCAGCCGCCGATCCCACGGACCGCGTGACGAGGTGCCGCCATGGTCGTGACCGTCCTCTTCATGGTCCTGATGGCAATCCTCGCCGGCTGGTGGCTGTCGCGCCAGGGGCTGGCCGACAAGCCGTGGCTCGAGGTCGGGGTGGGCGTCGAGGCTGGCGGTGCGAAGCTGCCGTCTTCCCCGACGGCGAAGGTCGGCCTCGGCGCCTTCCTCGTCGTGGCCGGCTCGCTGTTCTCGCTTCTGGTCAGCGCCTATTCCATGCGGATGGACATGGGGGACTGGCGCGCGCTGCCGATGCCGACGGTCCTGTGGTTCAGTACAGGCCTGCTGATCCTCGCAAGCATCGCCCTGCACATGGCGGTGATCGCTGCGCGCTGCGACGAACTCAGCCACGTCCGCTCCAGCATCCTTGCAGCGGGCGTGTGCTCGCTCGCCTTCCTCACAACTCAGGTGCTGGCATGGCGCGAGCTTGCCGACTCCGGCTATTTCACCGCTGCCAATCCCGCCAGCGCCTTCTTCTATCTGGTCACGGCGATTCACGGCGCGCATATGCTGGGTGGGCTCGTGGCGCTTTGCCGAACCAGCGCCAGAGCGTTCGCCCTATCGGCGACGAGCCCTCCGCGGGCAGTTGGCAAGCTCAGGCTCAGCGTCGAGCTCTGTGCCCTTTACTGGCACTTCCTGCTGCTGGTCTGGCTCATCCTGTTCAGCCTCCTCATGCGCTGGACGGATGATCTCATCGCGATCTGCCGCGGACTGCTGACTTAGAGGCTCCAAGCGAGGTCGGAACGATGAATGAGGTCGCGCCGCACACCCTGAACCCAAAGATCGGTCGCGCGCCCGGCTGGCAAGGGATCGTGGCGGATTGGTCGTCCGATCAGCGGGCCTTCAAGAATGTGTCCTGGGGGAAGGCCATGATGTGGATCTTCCTGCTCAGCGACACCTTCATCTTCGGCACGTTCCTGATTTCCTACATGACGGTCAGGATGTCGACGACCGTACCCTGGCCCAATCCGAGCGAGGTCTTCGCGCTCGAGATCGGCGGCCACCACCTGCCGCTCATCCTGATCGCGATCATGACCTTCGTCCTGATCAGCAGCAGCGGCACGATGGCGATGGCGGTCAATTTCGGTTACCGCCGCGACCGCAGGAAGACGGCGATCCTGATGCTGCTGACCGCGGTGCTCGGCGCGACTTTCGTCGGCATGCAGGCCTTCGAATGGACGAAGCTGATCTCGGAAGGCGTCCGCCCCTGGGGCAATCCCTGGGGTGCGGAGCAGTTCGGCTCCAGCTTCTTCATGATCACCGGCTTCCACGGCACCCATGTCACGATCGGCGTGATCTTCCTGGTCATCATCGCCCGCAAGGTCTGGCGCGGCGACTTCGACGATGGGCGGCGCGGCTTCTTCACGAGCCGCAAGGGGCATTACGAGATCGTCGAGATCACCGGGCTCTACTGGCATTTCGTCGATCTCGTCTGGGTCTTCATCTTCGCGCTGTTCTATCTCTGGTGAGAGAGGCCGCCATGTCGCAACCGACAACCCAGAACGAGGGGCAGCACCATCCGATCAGGCTTTATCTCGTGGTCTGGGTGTGGCTGTTCGTCCTCAGCGCCTGCTCCTACCTGGTCGATTTTTTCCACGTCGCCGGCTATCTCCGGTGGTCGCTGATCCTGATCTTCATGGCGCTCAAGGCCGGGCTGATCGTCGCCGTCTTCATGCACATGGCCTGGGAGCGGCTGGCGCTGACCTATGCGATCCTCGTGCCGCCGCTGGCGCTGCTGGTCTTCGTCGGGATCATGGTCTTCGAGTCGGAATACACGCTCTTCACCCGGGTGGCCTATTTCGTGGCCGGTTCCTGATGCGCGACCTGGAGTCTCGATCACGATGCATGCCGTCGTCCGGGGCGGTTTTCGAGGAGGAAATGGCTCGCTCGATAGGCCATAGGCCTTACACCCATGCGGCCAAGGCCTCGGGACGAGATCTGGGATGAAGCAGCAGCCCATTAGGCTGTGATCCGGCAAAGGGAGGCGCTCATGAGAACCTATTGCTTGTTCCAAGCCGTAAACTCCCCTGACCTTCGCGCCTTCAGCGAGGAGCCTACCGGCGGCAGCTTGCCTCGGGATCTTGGGCCATGGACCCTCGTGCGAGAGATCCGGCCCAATGAGGAATGGACATCCCCGATCAGCAGAGCAGTCGTCGCGGCCGGCATCATCGAGAACGGTTTTTATCTTTGGGGGCCCGCCGAGCGACCGGCATCGCACCTGATCATCGAAAGTGATCGGGTCGAAGGAACCGCCGTATTCGACCGCAAGTATGATCAGATCGGCACCATCAAGCGGCTGTTGATTGAGAAGGTCAGCGGCCGTGTTTTCTTCGTCGACGTGACGTTTGGAGGATTTCTCGGTATCGGCAGCCACCACGTTACAATTCCATGGGAAAAGCTCACCTACGACAAGGAACTCGAGGGCTATCGCACTGATCTCACCGAGGCTCAGGTCCGAGGTGCCGCGACCCTGTATGGGGACAAAGGCGTTTTGCCAGACCAGACACGTCAGCAGGAAATGAGTGACTACTGGAACAACGTTCCCAACTGACCAACCCGAACGTGCTCCGAGGCTGCCCTCGGAGTTCTCGCTGCAGCATCAACGTCCGCTGCCGGGCGCCGAGCGGCCGGATGGGCTCGGCATGCATTCACGTGTCGCCAAGTTCGTCGCCATCACTGCTATTGATGGTGCGAATGCCGGAGATGCCCGGGCAGAGCAGGAGCAGATTGTGGCCGAACGATTTGAACGACATCGCCAACCCTGGACACATGAGGAACTCGAGAAGCTAAAGTTGCTCGCCAGGAAGGGCATGGCGCTGAAGGCGATTTCGAAAGCGATGACGCGCAGCGAGGAATCCATCAAAGATCGCGCCAAACTCGATGGCATCGGGATCGCCAAGCTCCGTTAGGCCGTTTTCACACTGCCGCCGTGGGGCGTAAGGCCGACGTCCTGAGCGATGATTTAACGTCCGTTCTCGGCGCATTGCGCCCGGACGAAAGACAAGCGTTTCTGACGCTGGGCTGACGGCGCTTGCGGCTGGCGGCCGAGGCACTCCAGCCCTTGAAGGGCTGGAGTGGTCGGCTAGCCCGTTGTCATCTGTCGAGCGGGAAGATCGGACGCCTGGCCCGCCGATACGGCAGCTTGCTCAGATCCGGCGTGCAGAGTGCCCCGCTGTCACAGACGATCACCTTGCCGGCGATCGGCTCGAAGGCGGCTCGGAAATGCTGCATCGACTTCAGGCCGACCACGCGCTTGGCGGCCGGGTCGATGCCGAAGGCGCGAAATTGCTGCAGGTCGTTCATCTGGGCGCGAAGGGTGGTGACGAGGATCTCGATCCCGCCGACGCGCAGCACCGCACAAGGCCCCCAGCTGGCATGCAGGCCGCCGAGCATCGGGCCATCGCCGACATAGTCGCCGTCGCTGACGCTGACGAGCGTGCCCGTAAGCGACAGCGGGCCACCGCCGATCTCCGGATCGACCTTGCCGCCGAGCCTGACAGAGACCGTCGTGCCAGGCTTGCCCCGATGCAGCTCGGCCGCCGCCTCCGGGTCGACGATCGGGCCGAAGCAGGCGTCCTGGAGGTCAGCGGCGATCATGCCGCGCAGCAATTCGGTCGCGTCGCCATAGCCGCCACCGCCGGGGTTGTCGGCATAGTCGGCGATGATCAGCGGCCCCGAACTCCCGGCATAGGACGCGGCCTCCGCGACGGCGTCCTCGACCGAGAGGAAGGGCGTGATCATCTCGAAGCGACGTTGCCACATATCTTCGGCCAGACCATCGGCGAAGGCGCGATGGCGCTCGTGATCGCCCTGGCAGGTGACGAGCACGGTTGGGCCGACCTCGGCAATATCGGCATTGCCGAAACCGCCATTGACGCTGACGGCGAAGACGTCCGGCTCCTGCTCATAGGCCTTGGCCTTGGCGATGCGCTCGACCATCGGGCCGATATCCGTGCGCCCGCCATTGACTTCCTCGAGCATCGGCCGCTCGACGCGCAGCGTCACCGGCCTGATTTCGCCGGCGAGCGTGCGCTGCATGATGTCTGCCGCCAGCCGGCCGGTCTCGCGGACATCGACATGCGGATAGGTCTTGTAGGAGACGACGATGTCGGCGAGGTCGGTCATCTTGCGGGTGACGTTGGCGTGCGGATCGAGCGTGATCCCGATCGGCACGTCCTTGCCGAGCACGGCGCGCAGCCGCTCCAGCAACTCGCCCTCGCCGTCCTCGCAGAACTCGGTGACCATGGCGCCGTGCAGGCCGAGCAGGACGCCGTCGATCGATCCGGCATGGGCCTTCGCCGCCTCGACGATCACGCCGGCGATGCGGTCATAAGCGTCGCGCGTCACCGGACCCGATGGCTGGGCGGAGGCGCTGATCGCATGGATCACCTGCCAGCCGGCCGGGCGGCCGATATCGAGAAAGCCGGCGATCGACGTGTTGGCCTCTCCGCGCGCCGCGATCGCGGCCTCGCCGAGGGCGAAACCGCGATCCTGGAAGGCGGCATAGTCGGCCGGGCAACGGCTGAAGGTGTTGCTCTCATGCGCGAACTCGGCGGTCAGCACGGTGAAGCTCATGGCGTTCCTCTCGGCAAATTCTCGGACAAGGGCGATCAGCCGTCGCGCAGCGGCCGGCGGATATCGAGGGCTTCGATCAACGCATCACCGAACAGGTTGATGGCGATCACGGTGGTCGCGATGACGAGGCCGGGGAAGATGATGATCCAGGGGGCGATGAAGATCTGGGCGGTGCCCGAACTCATCATCGCGCCCCAGGACGGAGTCGGCGGCTGGGCGCCGAGGCCAAAGAAGCCGAGCGTCGCCTCGAGCACGATGGCATCGCCCGTCGCCAGCATTCCGGCGACGATGACCGGGGTCATCGCGTTGGGCAGGAGATGCAGGAAGACGATGCGCGCCGGGCTCGCACCGGCCGTAACCGCGGCGTCGACGAAGAGCTCGCCCCTGAGCGCCATGACCTGCGCCCGCGTCAATCGGGTGAACTGGGCGAGATAGGCGATGGCGATGGCGATCGCGGTCGAATGCAGTCCTGGCCCGAGGATCGCGATCAGGATCAGCGCCAGCAGGATCTCGGGAAAGGACCAGGTCAGGTCGACGACGACGGTGACGATACGGTCGAAGACCCCGCCGAAATAGCCGGCGGCGGCGCCGAGCGTTGCGCCCGCGAGCATCGAGATTGCGATCGAGAGCACGCTGACGCTCAGCGACGTGCGGGCGCCCTGGATGATGCGCGAGAGCAGGTCGCGCCCGAATTCGTCGGTGCCGAGCCAGTGCGCTGCCGAGGGCGGAGTGTTGGCAAGGCTGAGCTTCTGGGCCGCATAGTCATAAGGCGCGATCCAGGGCGCGAAGAGCGCGCAGAAGACCAGCGCGACCAGAAACAGGGCGCAGAGCACGCCGCGCGGCGAACGCACCAGGCGGGCGGCGAGCGAGGAGCGGCTCATCTTGCCCCCATGGTTTCGCGCAGCCGTGGATCGAGCGCCGCCTGGGCGAGGTCGCCGAGAAGCGTGCCGAGCATGACGGCGATGGCGAGCATGAGCAGGCAGCCCTGCACGAGCGGGTAATCGCGCTGCCCGAGCGCCGTTATCAGCAGCGAACCGAGTCCCGGCCGGGCGAAGACGTATTCGACGGTGACCGCCCCGCCGAGGATCCAGCCGATGCGCAGGCCGAGGATGGTCATCACCGGCAGCATCGCCTGCTGCAGGACATGGCGAAGCTGGATGCGCCAGAACGACAGGCCCTTGGCCTGGAGGACGCGGACGAAATCGCGCCCGGCGATCTCGACCATGGCGGCGCGGGTGACGCGGGCGATCAGCGCCGTGCCGCCGATGCCGATCGTCAGGGCCGGCAGCACCAGCGCATCCCAGCTGCGCGCGCCCGAGACCGGAAACCATTCGAACTGGACGGCGAAGACGAGGATCATCAGCAGCGCCAGCCAGAAGCTCGGCAGCGTCGAGCCGAGCAGGATGAAGCCCATCACCACCCGGTCGAACAGGCTGTCGCGAAAGGAGGCCGCGAGCACGCCGGTGACGATCCCGACCGTGGTGGAGAAGACCAGCGCCGCGCCGCCGAGCGCGAGGCTGTGCGGCAGGTTCTCCGCGATCAACCGCGCCACCGGCTGGCGCATCACGATGGCATCGCCGAGATCGCCGCCGACGACCTTGGCGAGCCAGCGCCCGTATTGCACGAGCAACGGCTGGTCGAGGCCGTAGCGGGCGATCATCTGCGCCTGCTGCTCGGGCGATGAGCCGACCTGGATCAGATGCTCCAGCGGATCGCCCGGCACGAGGTGGACGATCATGAAGATCACCAGCGAGACGGCGAGGAAAACCGGCACGAGCATGGCGAGCCGCCGGATCGCGAAGCGCAGCAAGGGCCCCTCCCGGGTACGTGCGTGAAGCGCTCAGTTCGCCGGCGCAATGTCCAGCATGGTCGAGCTGTAGAGCCCCATGCCGCGGATTTTGTCCGGCATCGCGATGCGCTTGCCGTAGGCGAGGCTCTGCACCGGCTGGTAGATCGGCGCGAGCGGGTACTGCGACAGCACGTACTCATGATATCTGGTGAAGTTCGCGACGCGCTCATCCCAGGTCTTCGACTTGTTCATGGCGATGTCGTTCAGGCGCTCGGCCTCGGGATCGTTGAACATCGAGACGTTCGGATAGCCGGCCCGCTTGGCGGCGAAGAACCAGTCGACGATGTCGGCATTGGTCCACTGATAGGCGCGGATCGCGAGCTGGTGCTCGGTCTTCTTCCGGTACTGCGCGTTGATCGAACCGGCATCGATGATGCTGATCTCGGCCTGCATGCCGACCGCCTTGAGCTGGGCCTGGACGATCTCGACGAGGCGCTTGAACTCGGTGCCGTTCTGGGTCCAGAGCTTGACCGCAAGGCGCTTGCCGTCCTTGACGCGAATGCCGTCCGCGCCGGGCTTCCAGCCGGCTTCGTCGAAGAGCTTCTTCGCGCGCTCGGGATCGTAGGCGATCCTGAACTTCGGCTCGACCTGCGCCTCCTTCAGCGAGGAGATCAGGAAGGTGTCGGCGGCGGCGCCGTTGCCGCCATAGAGGCTGGCGAGGATTTCCTTCTGGTTGACGGCGAAGGCGGTAGCCTCACGGACCTTGATGTCGGTGAAGGGTTCGACGCTGGTGTTGATCGGCATATAGACCAGCTCGTTGCCCGGGAAGGTCACGAGCTTCACCGCCTTGTCGGCCTGGATTCGCGGCAGGAAGTCGGTCGGGACATTGACCAGCATGTCGGCGCCGCCGGTCTTCAGTTCGAGATAGGCGGTCGATTCCTCGCCGATCTCGCGGAAGGTCAGCTTCTTGAACTTGGCCGGGCCCTGGTTCGTCGAAAGGCTTGCGGCCCAGGCATAGTCGTCATTGCGCACCAGCACGGTCTGCTGGCCGACGCTGAACTGCTGCATCTTGTAGGGGCCGGTGCCGATCGCCTCGGTCACGCCGAACTTGTCGCCGAGTGTCTCATAGGATTTGGGCTCGGGAATGCACATGAAGGAACTGGCGAGGTTGAACAGTAGGTTCGGGTCGGGATGCTTCATGTGGAAGCGCACCGTCAGCTCGTCGACAGCCTCGACCCGCTCGATCGCCTCGACGGTAAAGGCGTTCTCGCTGCCCTTGAACTGCGGCACCCACCAGGCGACGGTCTTGGCGTTGAATGGCTCGCCATTGTGAAACTTCACGCCGGGCTTCAGCTTGAAGGTCCATTGCATGCCGTCGGGGCTCGCTTCCCACGAGCTCGCAAGCTGGCCGTGGAAACTCTGGTCGGCGTCCTGCACCACGAGCCGATCGAAGATCAGCGTGGTCGCCGTGTTGAGCTTGGTCGCCTTGATCGGATTGTAGGTCGGCGCGCCGACGAGGCGTGCGGTCATCACGAACGTCGCCTCCTGCGCGAGCGCCGTCGTCGCCGCCAGGGCGGTGAGGCCCAGCGCCAGTATGCTCCCCTTCAATATGGTCCTCATCTCGCTTCCCCTTTTGTTTTGAGATGTTGCGAAAGGCTTGGGTCGGCTCAGCCCAGCGGCCCGGAGGCGTCTCCGACATGGCCGGTGAAGCGGCCGTAGAGCTCGGCCATCCGGTTCAGCCGCACTTCGACCTGCGGGCCGAGCTCGACGAAGACTGCATTGATCAGCAGGTTGCTGAGGCTCGCCATCTGCGCGGTCGAGTCCCAGAACAGGTTGAATTCGGTCGAGACGACCAGAACCTCGTCGACCAGCTCCCGCCCCCAATCGCAGAAGGCGTCGGTGACGAGAGTGGTAGGAATGCCGGCTTCCTTTGTCTGCCGGGCCAGGAGCTTGGCCATGCGCGAATAGCGGCGCGCCTCGAAGATCACGAGACAGCGCCCGGCTTCGTCCGAAAGCAGGAGTTCCGAGAAGTTGCCGGCGGCGAGATCGACCAGATGCACGCCGTCACGGAGGTACTGGAGCTGATTGGCGAGGTATTGCGCAAGGCCGCGCTCGGTCTGGAAGCCGGTGACATAGACCGAGGACGCCGTCGCCAGCCGGCGCGCGACACGTTTCCACTCTTCGCTCTGGGCGAGCTCATAGAGCCGGACGAGGCCGGCGATCTCGAGCTGGAGGCTGCGGGCGAGCTGGTCATCGCCGGCGAGGCTGCGCTGCTGGAAATCGCGCAGCCGGTCACTGATCAGCCAGGGCCTGTCGCCAATCTCCTCGGCGAGGCTGCCCTTGAGGTCCTTCAGGCTCTTATAGCCGAGCGTGCGGCAGAAGCGCCCGACCGTCGGCTCACTGACCGAGACCTTCTCGGCCAGGCTTGCTGCCGTCTCGAAGGGCAGGCTCGGCATCTGCGCCAGCATGTAGCTTGCCAGCGTCTTGTCGGCCTTCGAGCCGGAAGCGAGGCAGGCCTGCAATCTCTGGCGAAGGGTTAGCGACATGGAGGTTCTCTGCGGCAACCGCATCGAGAAAGTTTTCTGTCATTATGTCAATCTGTTTTTATTTTCTTGCAAAATGACCCAGTTTGAGGCTCGCTGCCGATGTGCTCGTTTCGAGCCTTTGGAGACGGGCTTGCCCAGGCGATGACGAGCGCAGGACGACAAGCCGATGTGATCGTGCTGGGGGCCGGCATCGTCGGCGTCAGCGTCGCCCTGCATTTGCAGGAGCGCGGTCGCAGCGTTCTGCTGATCGACCGTGGCGAACCCGGAGCCGAGACCAGCCATGGCAACGCCGGACTGATCGAGCGCTCCTCGGTTGTTCCCTATGCATTCCCGCGCGACCTCCCGACGCTCGCCGCTTTCGCCTCCAACCGCTCGATCGCCGTGCGTTACCGGCTTGGCGCATTGCTGCGAATGGCGCCCTGGCTCGCACGCTACTGGTGGAATTCGGCTCCGGGCCGGCTCGACAGATCCGGACGCGCCATCCTGCCGCTCATCGAGCGCTGCATCGACGAGCACCAGCGCTGGGCCAAGGCGGCCGGAACCGAAGCGCTGATGCGCGGCGAGGGCTGGATCGAGCTTTACCGCAGCCATCGCGGTCTTCAGCGAGCGGCGGGGGCCGCAAAGGAACTCGCGCCTCACGGTCTCGCCTACGACCTTCTCGACGAGGCAACGCTTCGGGAGCGCGAGCCGGGCCTGCTGCCGGGCACGGTCGCCGGCGCCGTACACTGGCGCGACCCGGTGACCGTCAGTGATCCAGGCGCAGTGACGCGAGCCTATGCCACCTTGTTCACTGAGCGCGGAGGCCGGCTGCTCCGCGCAGACGCGGACTCATTGCAGCACGACGACGCGGGATGGCGACTATCGGTCGATGCCGAGGAATGGCGCGCGCCAGAGGCCGTCGTCGCCCTTGGACCCTGGTCGAACGATCTGTGCAAGCGGTTCGGCTATCGCTTTCCGCTCAGTTTCAAGCGCGGCTATCACATGCACTATGCGGTCGCCGATGGAGCGGTCCCGCAGCACCCGCTCTGCGACGTGCAGGCCGGGTTCGTGCTCAGCCGGATGGAGCGCGGCATTCGCCTGACCACCGGGATCGAACTCGCAGGCCGCGATGAACCCTCGGATTCCTGGCAGCTCGACCAGGCCGAGCGGGTCGCGCGACGCATCATGCCGCTCGGCCCGCGTCTCGATGCCGAACCCTGGCGCGGGGCACGCCCTTGCCTGCCCGACATGCTGCCGATCATCGGACAGGCACCCCGGCATCGCAGCCTGTGGTTTGCATTCGGCCACGCCCATCACGGCTTCACCTTGGGGCCAGTCACCGGGCGGCTCTTGGCGGATGCGATGACCGGCGCGCCGACCTTCTGCGACCTGAAGCCATTCGCAGCCGATCGCTTTTAGATCAGCGCCGGCACGATGTTGACGTCGGACAACATCGTCAGCACGGGCTCTGTCTCAAATGTCGGGTGAAAGCACTCTCGTCCGAACGGGAGCGTTCGCGGTCATCCGTGACGCGATGGCGGCGATGAAGATGATCGGCGTCTCACGCGTCGTGCTCTATCGGCGCGAGCGTGCCGCGATGCTGAAATGGCCCGGCCTCTGTCTGGCCGGGCCATAGATCGCCGAGGGACGACCGCGTTTTTCTGTTTCACCGTTCCCTCGGCCTCCGGCCGGCGCCATCGAGACCGTTACATCCGCGGCTTGCTCGATCGCGCCGGTTCCATCGGCCTGTTTCGAACGTAAGCGATCGAGCTATCGGCACTAGTGGCAATTATGGAGAGGCCTGGCACCCTTCTGAGCGCCAGACGTCGAGTTCCGTCGGCATCACGTTGAAGTCGCCAATCAAAGCAACGGGAATGTCGTGGTCGAGCAGCACGGCGGCGTAGGCCGCCAAACGTTTGAACCGGTCGAGCTTGTAACCGAATTTCGGCCCCGGCGCCGGATTGCCGTTTGGCAAATAGAGGCAGCCGATGAGCACGCCGAACAGCGCGATCTCTCCGACACCACCCGTTGGGGGATGGTCAGACGAGTCTGTCAAATATCATAATTGAATCAATAGATTGCGCAAATAGCAGTGGCGGAGAATGAGAACGAAAGTTCGAACTCGGAGCCGGGAGCGCGACTGCGCGACCGGCCGGAAGGCCACCCCATCGGAGCCGTGAGCGAAGCGAACTGGCGTGAGATAAAAGGAGTGGCGGACAGGGAGGGATTTGAACCCCCGATACCCTTGCGGGTATGCCGCATTTCGAGTGCGGTGCATTCAACCACTCTGCCACCTGTCCGCGGTCGCTCTGGTCGAAGCGGGCTGGTTACTACACATTGCGTACGTCGTGCACAAGCCTTTCCGATGTGATGCGGCAACGAGCCTGTCACAGCCCTGAAATCCTTCGCCGCCATGCTGCTTTTCCTTGACGGCCAGCCCGTGCGCGACTAGGAAGCCGCGTCCGGCGTGGGGAAACCCGCGCCTGATCTCTTTTGGCTAGCGCCGACAGCGACGCTTCGATGCAGTCGCCGCAGCGAGTTCTTAAGAGCAACCCGACCACGCAACCGACTGCCAAAAAGCCGTCCCGCGTGCGCCCCTTTTAAGGGCTCATGACAGGGCGGGGCTCAACATGGAGAACACTAAGATGTTCGCAGTCATCAAGACCGGCGGCAAGCAGTTCCGCGTCGCCGCCAATGACCGCATTACGATCGCCAAGCTCGAGGGCAACCCGGGCGATACCGTCGCCTTCGGCTCCGTGCTGATGCTGACCGATGGCGAGAAGTCGACGGTCGGCGCCCCCTTCCTCGGTGACATCACCGTCGCGGGCGAGATCGTCGAGCAGACCCGCGGCGAGAAGGTCATCGCCTTCAAGAAGCGCCGCCGCCAGAATTCGAAGCGCAAGCGCGGCTTCCGCGCCGAGCTGACCGTGGTGCGCATCACCGATATCCTCACCGGCGGCAAGAAGCCGGAGATGAAGAAGGGCGAAGCCGCTCCCGTCGCGCTCAAGGCCGGCAGCGAGACCGTCAAGGGCAAGGCTTCGGCCAAGCCTGCCAAGGCCAAGGCGGAAGCCAAGGCCGAGGGCCTCGACGCCTCCAACCTCTCGCTGATCTCGGGCGTCGGCCCGACCATTGAGAAGAAGCTGCGCGCCGCCGGCATCACCTCCTGGAACGACATCGCCGCCTGGACCGAGGCCGACGTCGCCAAGTGGGACGAGGAGCTCAAGCTTCGTGGCCGCGCCACCCGCGAGGAGTGGGTCGAGCAGGCCAAGGAGTTGCTCGCCGGCAAGCCGCCGCGTGCCAAGGCCGACCAGGCCGAGCAGGCGTCCGGCGAGGACTACTGACCGGGGCTGACAGGCTCCGCGCAGCTTCACGCCCGGTCGGGGTGGCTTTTGCCGCCGATTCGGGTTACATCGACTGAAGAGTTTTTGAGGTAGGGCGTTATGGCTCACAAAAAGGCAGGCGGCTCGTCCCGCAATGGTCGCGACTCCGAAGGCAGGCGCCTCGGCGTGAAGCGCTTCGGCGACCAGGTGGTCGTTCCCGGCAACATCATTATTCGTCAACGCGGCACCAAATGGCACGCCGGCGCGAATGTCGGCATGGGCAAAGACCATACGCTCTTTGCTACCGCCAACGGTCGCGTCCGATTCACGACGAAGCTCGGCCGAGCTTTCGTGAACGTAGTCCCGGCCCAAGTGGCCGCAGAATAAACGGCGGATAGGGAATTTCCTCGATCCGCCGGTTCCATCGAACCGGACGGATCAAGGGATAAAAGCCCGAAAACGGGTTTCCCGAAGGTCAACGAGGGGGAGATGGGACCAGAAGTCTCATCTCCCTTTCTCGTTTGCGCCGACGGAGAGACCCTGATGTTCCCCGAATTGACGAGAGACGACGTCTTCAGGCTCGAGACCAGGCGGCTATGGCTGCGCTGGCCGCGGATCGCCGACGCCACCGCCATCCTGCGCCTCGCCGGCGAGAAGGCGGTCGCGGAAATGACGGCCTCGATCCCGCATCCTTACCCGACACAGGCGGCCGATCCCTTCGTCTTTGCGACGCGCAAGGGCAATGCGCTGGGCGAGCACCTCGTGCTGGCGATCACCCCGCGCGAGAAGCCCAACGAGCTGATCGGTATGATCGGTGCGCACAAGCAGGCGACCGGGCGGCCCTTCATCGGCTACTGGCTCGGCACACCGCACTGGAACAAGGGCTACGCCACCGAAGCGGTGCAGGCGCTGATCGACACCATGTTCTCGCTGGTCGAGATCGACGCGATCGAGGCCGACACCCGCGTCATCAACCCGGCCTCGCGCCGGGTGCTGGAGAAGAGCGGCTTTCGGCAGGAGGGGTCCTTCCTCAAGTCGCTGCCAGCGCGCGGCGGGCTCTTCCCTTGCGAGCAGTTCCGGCTCGACCGCTCGACCTGGGCGGCGCTCAAGAGCTGGAGCGTCTCGGGCTGGGCTCCGCTGCCAGCGGATGAACAGCAGCAGCAGGCTGAAAGCGTCAGCGAGGAGCCCTGCCTCGCCTGACAGGGACGGTCCCGTGTATCGGCGGGACCGTCACCGCATCAGCCCGGCCGAACGCAGCGCATCCTCGATGATCTTGCGCACGCCGGCGGCTGCAGGCGGCGCGGCCCACCGGTCAGTCTCGCGCGGCGGTTCAGGCGCCGGGCGCGCCGGACCGGCGGCCATGGCAGGCGTTTGCACCGGGAGGGAAGCGGTCGGCGTTTTCACGGCTGGCTTGACCTTCTCGGCCTCATCGACCGCCAGTCCCCAGAAGCCGGCGATCCGCTGCGTCGAGGGAATCCCGGCCGCCAGCATATACGGCCCCGGTCGGCCGATGCCGTCGCCGGCGATCGGCGTGCCATGGCCCATTCCGGCAATGCTGTACTCCTCGATCAGGTCGCGGCCATCAGCGTCACGCCAGACCCGGCGCCGATGGCCGTCCACCGATTCGCTCGCCGACGGTTCGGCAGGCAGGTCGTGGACGCCCCGCCATTGCGTGATGAGTGCTGCGGCATTGGCAGGGCTCACCGTGCGGTCGGCACTGCCTTGCCAGATCGAAATCGTCGGCCAGGGTCCACCGTGCCGCGAGGCGGAGCGCACCAGATCCTGCAACCTTTGCTCGCCGGGCAGCCCATGGGCGCGCATGCGATCGAAAGCTTCGGGAATGGTCGCCGCGACCCCGTAGGGCAGTCCGGCGATGATCGCGCCGCCGGCGAAGAGTTCCGGATAGGTCGCGAGCATGACGCCGACCATGGCTCCGCCCGCCGACAATCCGGTGATGAAGACACGGCCCCGATCGAGGCCATGGCGCGCGATCATGGCTTCGATCATCTGGCTGATCGACAGCGCCTCGCCCTTGCCGCGGCCGGTATCACCCGGCTCGAACCAGTTGAAGCAGAGATTGGCGTTGTTGGCGCGCTGCTGCTCGGGAAACAGCAGCGCAAAGCCGTCGCGATCGGCCAGTGTCGACCAGCCGGAGCCGAGATCGTAGCCGGAAGCGGTCTGGGTGCAGCCATGGAGCACCACGACCAGGGGCGCGCCGGCAGGAAGCTCCCGCGGCACATATGTCCGGGCGAGCAGCGCGCCGGGATTGTTGCCGAACTCCGGCAGGGTGCCGAGGCGGCCGGACGCATCGATACCCGTCCCGGCCCCCAGCTGGGTGCGATAGGCCGATAGTCGGGCGATCGTGTCGGAGAGCTTTCGCATCGTCAGGGCCCTTGCTTCGTCAGCCGCCGGAGTGGCGCTGGCGGGTGACAACCTCCGAGATGGGCATTCGTTGCTGCACTGCAACATAATTCTGCGTGAAGCACGCCGGCGTCAACCTGGAGAAGCGTCGCGATGCATTGCTCTCCAGCGCTCATGCGACTACCTACTCCTCCATGAAATTCCTCGACCAAGCCAAAATCTATGTGAAGGCCGGCGACGGCGGCGCCGGCTGCGTCTCGTTCCGGCGCGAGAAGTTCATCGAGTTCGGCGGGCCCAATGGCGGCGATGGCGGACGTGGCGGCGACGTCGTGATCGAATGCGTGCAGGGGCTGAACACGCTGATCGACTTCCGTTTCCAGCAGCATTTCAAGGCCAGGATCGGCGAGCACGGTATGGGCAAGGACCGGCACGGCGCCAATGGCACCGCGATCGTGCTCAAGGTGCCGCCGGGAACCGAGGTGCTCGACGAGGATGGCGAGACGCTGGTCGCCGACCTGACCGAGCCCGGCCAGCGCTTCGTCCTGTGCAAGGGCGGCAATGGCGGCTTCGGCAACGCCTATTTCAAGACTGCGACCAACCAGGCGCCGCGCCACGCCAATCCTGGCCTGCCGGGCGAGGAGCGCTGGGTCTGGCTGCGCCTCAAGCTGATCGCCGATGCCGGCCTCGTCGGGCTGCCCAATGCCGGCAAGTCGACCTTCCTCGCCACCGTCACCGCGGCTAAGCCGAAGATCGCCGACTATCCCTTCACCACGCTGCATCCCGGCCTCGGCGTCGTTCGCGTCGATGCCCGCGAGATGGTGCTCGCCGATATTCCCGGGCTGATCGAAGGCGCGCATGAGGGCCATGGCCTCGGCGATCGTTTCCTCGGCCATATCGAGCGCTGCCGCGTGCTGCTGCATCTCGTCGAGGGCACCACCGAACATGCCGGCAAGGCCTACAAGACGGTGCGCAAGGAGCTCGCCGCCTATGGCGCCGATCTCGACGAGAAGCCGGAGATCGTCGCACTCTCCAAGGTCGATGCGCTGACGCCGGAGGTGCGCAAGGAGCAGCTTGCCCGCCTGAAGCGCGCCGCCGGACGCACCCCGATCGCGCTCTCGGCCGCCTCGGGCGAGGGCGTCGAGGCTGCGCTGCGCGCCGTCTTCGCGGTGGTCGAGGAAGCACGCGCGCAAGAAGTGCAGGATGATGCTCCGGCGCAGGAAACCGGCTGGCATCCTTGATGCGCGTTCACAACTCCGGCTTGCGCAACGACCGATCCTGGTCTTGAACTCGATTTATCGCTGCGACCGGACACGCCCCGCCATGAGCCGACCGACCATCCTTACCCTCTCCATGTCCGTCCTGGCGGCCGGCGCTGCTTTGGCCCAGGCCCCGGCGCAGCGCCCTGCCTCGCAACGGCCGGCCCAGGCGCAGACGGCACCGGCTCAGGCTCAGACGGCACCAGCTCCCGGCGCCGTCTCCCAACCCGACAACACCACCGCGACCTATGGCGACTGGGTGATGCGCTGCCAGGCGAGCGTCGCGGCCCGTGTCTGCGAGATCGTCCAGACGCTCGAGCAGCAAGGCCAGCGCGGCCCGATCGCGCTGGTCGCAATTGGCCGGCCGGTCAAGGACGAGCCGATCAAGCTCGTGATCCAGGTCCCACCTAACCTTTCGCTCGGTGACAAGGCCAGTGTGCGCGTCACGGTCGCCGACAAGGACGAAGCGCTCGCCGTGTTCCAGCGCTGCCTGCCCGGCGGCTGCTTCGCCGAAGCCAGTCTGAGCGACGAGGTCTTCAAGCGCTGGCGCGGTTTCGCCGAGGCCGGCCAGATGCGCTATCTCGACGCCGCCAAGCGCGAGGTCACGCTGCCGCTCTCCTTCCGCGGCTTCCCCGCCGCCGCCGAGGCCTTGCAGCGCGAGCCCTAAGTGGCGTCATGCTCGGGCTTGACCCGAGCATCTCAGGCCAGGAAGGGCTGTCGTCAGCGCCTTCTCGTCACGAGATTCTCGGGTCTGCGCTTCGCTTCGCCCGAGAATGACACCCCGCTTCAATGCGCTCCCGTCGGCCGCGCATCGCGCAGGGTGGTCAACGCCACGGCGATACAGAAGATCATGCCGGCGATGGCGATCAGCGCGACCGCGTGGAAGCCCGTCATGAAGGCCTCGCGTGCCACCTGGAGCAGATGCGCCGACTGGTCGGGTGCCAGCCGCTCCGCCGCAGCAAGCGCGCCGCCCAAGGTCGAACGCGCCGGTGCCAGCGTCGCGCCGTCGACGCCGGCAACCGAAATATCCGCCATGCTTTGGCGATAGAGCGCCGTGCCGAGACTGCCGAACACGGCGATGCCGAGCGCGCCACCAAGCTCGATACTGGTCTCCGACATGGCCGATGCCGCGCCGGCCCGCTCCTGCGGCGCCGAACCGACGACGATCCCGGTCGTCAGCGCGATCACCGGCGTGAAGCCGATCGAGAACATGACCGAGGCAGCAACGATCTGGACAAGGTTCGGCGCAAAGGCCAACCAGACGAAGCCAAGCGCCGACGGGATCATACCGCCAGCCATCAGCGTCGCCGGCTTGAAGCGCACGGACAGCGGCGTGACCGCGAAGGAGGCGAGCGTGAAGGCGATCGCCGACGGCAGAGACCAGATGCCCGCCTCAAGCGGCGTCAGCCCGGCCACCAGCTGCAGGTACTGCGCCACGAAGATGAAGCTGCCGAACATCACCATGATCCCGGCGAGATTGATCGCCAGCGCCGCGCGGAAAGCGCGAATCCCGAACAAGGTGAGGTCGACCATCGGATCGGCCAGCTGCTTCTGCCGACGCGCGAACACCACGCCCAGCGCGAGCCCGGCGAGGATGAAGGCGACGGCATAGGCCGAAAGCCCGAACTCGGCCCAGTGCTTCACCCCGTAGATCACCGGTAGGATCGCCGCCAGCGAGAGCAGCGCGCTGGCTATGTCGAGCCGACCCGCTTGTGGCGCCTTGTACTCGGGCAGCAGGATCGGGCCGATCACGAGCAGGATCAGCATCGGCGGCACCGCGATCAGGAAGACCGAACCCCACCAGAAATACTCGATCAACGCGCCGCCGATCAGCGGGCCGATGACCGCGCCGGCCGAGAAGCTGGCGATCCACATCGAGATGGCGAAAGTGCGCTCGGTCTCGTCCTCGAACATCACCGCGATCAGCGAAAGGGTCGAGGGCGCCAGCGTCGCGCCGGCGATGCCGAGCAGCGCCCGCGTCACGATCAGCATCTCGGTGCTGGTCGAGAAGGCGGCAACGGTCGAGGCCGCGCCGAAGGCGGCCGCGCCGATCAGCAGGAGCTTGCGCCGGCCGATCCGGTCGCCGAGCGTGCCCATCGTCATCAGGAAGCCGGCGACCATGAATCCGTAGATGTCGATTATCCAGAGCAGCTGCCCCGCCGATGGATTCAGCTCGCGTATCAGCGTCGGCACGGCAAGGTTCAGGACCGTCAGGTCCATCGAATAGATCATGCACGGGAAGGCGATGGCGATCAGGCCCAGCCATTCGCGGCGTGTCGCCTTGCGCACAGGCGCCTCTGCGGTCGAAGCAGCAGTCACAATCAATCCCATCATTTTTTGAGTGGCGACACTGCCAGCCGAATGTGGCGGCTCCTGTCAGCAGCCGCCTGTCGCTTGCGCATGTCCGGTATGCTTGTGCGAGCGCCCTGGCGCCACCTTGGCGCTATGCCGGACGTTCGCGCCGCAGCAGCACCGTATCATGCCCCAGGAAGCCGACGGTGCGCTCGTCGCGGAAGCCGGCGCCCCGCGCAAGCCGAAGCGAGGGCTCGTTCCCCGGCGCGATCAGGCAGACGCAGCTTTGATGCGCGGTCTCTCCATCGAGCCAGGCGAGCGCGGCCGTCAGCGCTTCCTTGGCGAAACCGCGGCCATGCGCCCAGCTCGCGAGCACCCAGCCGGCCTCGGGTATGCCGCGGATCGGCGGCTCGACCGCCCGGTGGAAATCGGCGAAGCCGAGATCGCCGACGAAGCGCCCGCTGGCCTTCTCGGTGAGTGCCCAATAGCCATAGCCGAGCAGCGGCCAGAGCCCACGATAGCGCAGCAGCCGCATCCACGCTTCCTGGACCGTCGAGGGCTGGCCGATATGATGCACCACCGCTGCATCGCCCCACATCTGGCAAAGCGGCTCGAAATGCTCGGTGCCATGCAAATCGAGGACGAGGCGTTCAGTCTCCAGGCGAATGGCTCTAGCCCTCCGCGAATTGCAGCCGGTAGAGCCGCGCATAGGCGCCGTCGCGCGCGATCAGCCCGTCATGATCGCCGGTTTCGACCACCCTGCCCTCGTCGAGCACGACAATCTGGTCGGCCTCGCGCACGGTCGAGAGCCGGTGCGCGATGACGAGCGTGGTCCGGCCCTTCATCAGCTCCGCCAGCGCCTGCTGCACCAGCCGCTCCGACTGGGTGTCGAGCGCTGACGTCGCCTCGTCGAGCAGCAGGATCGGTGCGTCCTTGAGGATGGCGCGGGCGATGGCGAGGCGCTGGCGCTCGCCGCCGGAGAGCCGCGAACCGCGTTCGCCGACCCGCGTCTCATAGCCATCGGGCATCGCAATGATGAAGTCATGCGCCGCGGCTCCCTTGGCCGCGGCGACGATCTCCGCCTCGCTTGCGCCAGGGCGGCCGAAGCCGATATTGGCGCGCACCGTGTCGTCGAACAGCACCACGTCCTGGCTGACCACGCCGATCTGGCTGCGCAGGCTGTGCAGGGTCACGTCGCGGGTGTCCTGCCCGTCGATCTCGACCTTGCCCTCGCTCGGATCGTAGAGCCGCGGCACCAGCGCCAGCATGGTCGACTTGCCCGAGCCCGAGCGGCCGACCAGCGCCGTGGTCTTGCCGGCCTCGGCCACGAGGTCGATACCCTCGAGCCCGCGCTGGTCGTCGCGATAACGGAACCGCAGGTCGCGGAAGGCGACCTCGCCACCGGTCACCGCCAGAGGCTTGGCATCCGGGCGATCGGTGATCAGCGATTTCTCGTCGATCAGCGCGTAGTAGCGCTTCAGCGAGGCGCCGGCCTCCTGCACGATGGCGTTGAGATTGCCGAGCGAGCGCATCGGCTGCGCCGCGAGCAAGAGCGCCGAGACATAGCCGGTGAAGTCGCCGACGGTGGAGCCGCCCGAGGTGATGCGCACGCCGATCGCAGCGAGGACGCCGGCGACCGCGATGCCGCCGGCGACCTCGAGCAGCGGGTCGAGCCGGCCGCGCGCATTCGCCGCCTTCATCTTCAATGCCCGGATCGTCTCGAAGGCGGCGGCAGCACGCCCCTTCAGATAGGGTTCGAGCGAATCGGTCTTGGCGACACGCGCGCCCTGCAGGCTCTCGGTGACCAGGCTCGCCATGAGGCCGGTCTGCTCCTGCTGCGAGGCCGCCATCCGGCGCAGCTTCTTGCCGATCCGGCCGATCGGCCGTGCGACGATCGGCGCGATCAAGAGCACGACGGCCGTCATCTTCCAGTCGATCCAGAGCATGGCGCCGACCAGCGCGATCGCCGTCATCACGTCGCGGATCGCAATATTGACCAGCCGCGTCAGCGCCTCCTTGACGAAGGTGAAGTCGGTGGTGAAGCGCTGGGTGAGCGAGGCAGGATTCTCCCGCTGCAGCTGCGCCAGATCGGCGTCGATCAAATGGTCGTAGAGCGCGCTCTGCATGTCCGCCTCGATCCGGCTGACGACGCTGTTGGTCATCACCGTCTGGGTCAGCAGCGAGAAGCCCTTGATCGCGGTGACGATGACCACGACGATCGCGACGGCATTGACGACGCCGATCTCGATGCCGAGCGATTTCGAGACCAGTCTTTCGGCGCGGCGCACGAAGCCGGTTGCCTCGGCCCCGATCGGGTCGGCGAAGGCGTCGAAGGCCGCCTTGATCAAGAGCGGATAGAAGCTCGTCGTCGCGGCGATGACCACGACGAGTGCGAGGATGGTGAGCATTTGCGGCAGGTATTGCCGCCCGCGCTCGCGCCAGACTCGGGCAAAGAGCGCAAGGGTATCGTCGGTGACGCGGCCGATCTTCATGGGGCGCGGCCTAACATGGCCGCCATGCGAGCGCCACTGCCGGTCTTGCTCCGGACACGAACCTGACGTCCGATGGCCATGAGTTGATTCCCCAGATATGAGCGCCCATGCCCCTTACCCCGCCGGCTCGGCCCGGACAGTCCTTCGCCGAGATCGACACCCCTGCCCTGATCCTCGATCTCGACGCCTTCGAGCGGAATCTCGTCACCATGGCGGCTTTCGCCGAGGCGAGCGGCGTGCGCCTGCGTCCGCATGCCAAGACGCATAAGAGCCCCGAGATCGCGATGCGCCAGATCGCCCATGGCGCGGTCGGGCAGTGCTGCCAGAAGGTCAGCGAGGCCGAGATCCTGGTCGCCGGCGGCGTCACCGACGTGCTCGTCACCAACGAGATCGCCGGAGCCCATAAGCTCGACCGGCTGGCCAAGCTCGCTCGCGACGCCCGCATCGGGCTCTGCGTCGACCATATCGACGGGGTGCGCGAGGCAGCCGAGGCGGCGGCCCGCAACGACGTTGTCCTCGACGTCCTGGTCGAGCTCGACATCGGCGGACGCCGCTGCGGCGTCGCGCCGGGCGAGGCGGCGGTCCGGCTCGCCGAGGCGGTGGCGCGCAGCAACACGCTGCGCTTCCGCGGCGTGCAGGCTTATCACGGCTCGGCCCAGCACATGCGCTCGATCGACGAGCGCAGCGAGGCGATCGAGCGCGCCGGCCTGCTTACCCGCAACGCGATCGAGCGCCTCGCCCAGGCCGGACTCGCCTGCGAAACCGTCGGCGGCGCCGGCACCGGCACGTTCGAATTGGAAAGCCGCTCCGGCATCTGGAACGAGCTGCAATGCGGCTCCTATATCTTCATGGACGCTGATTACGCCCGCAACCGCACCGCCGACGGCTCGCCCTTCCAAACCTTCCAGCATGCGCTCTTCGTGCTTGCCGGGGTGATGAGCAAGCCGGTGCCGGACCGCGCCATCGTCGATGCCGGCCACAAGGCGGCCGCAGTCGATTCCGGCATGCCGGTGCCGTGGCAGCGCGACGGCGTGATCTACACAAAGCCTTCGGACGAGCACGGCATCCTGACCGGCGACCCCGTCACCGTGCCGCATCGCGGCGACCGCGTCCTGCTCGTGCCCGGCCATTGCGACCCGACCGTCAACCTGCATGACTGGTATGTCTGCGTACGCGGGCTTTCCGGCCCTGACGCTCATGTCGAGGCGGTCTGGCCTGTCGCAGGGCGCGGGGCGCTCAACTGATTCCTGGGGGCATGATGTCGCCCGAAAACCGGCATCCACTTTTCGGCATCATGCCCTGATGCTAGCCGAGCTCGCTCTGCGTGCCCTGACTCCAGCGGCACCGATGGCGCGCAAGCTCGGACTGCTGCGGGAGGGCGTCGCGCTCTGGTCGCGCGGCTGGCGCCAGCGCAAGGCCTGGGAGCCGCATCACACCCGCTGTCGCGCCATCATCGCCGAGGTCGCGGCCGCGCTGCCACGACGCCGTAGGGCGGTGGTGCTCGGCTCCGGCCCTGTCCGCGACATCCCGCTGGAGGCGCTTTGCGCGAGCTTCGACGAGGTTGTGCTGGTCGACATCGTCCATTTGCCACTCGTGCGCCTGAAGCTCTGGCGGCAGGCCAAGGTCAGCCTCCTCAGCCGCGACCTCACCGGCGCGATGGCCTGGCTCGCCGGCGAGGCGGACGACCGGCAGGACCCGCTGGCCGATCTCATCGCCGACGACAGCGTCGATCTCGTCATCTCCGCCAACCTGCTCTCGCAGCTCGCCTGGCCGCTCGCCGACTGGCTCGAGGCCAATCCCGCCCGCGCCGCCGCCCTCCCCGAGAACCTGCCGGCCCGCTGCATCGCCTGGCATCTCGCTGACCTCGCCCGCTTCAAGGGCCATATCTGCCTGATCAGTGATGTCGAGATGGTCGAACGCGACCGCGATGGCGCGATCCACGACCGGCTCGATCTGACCTATGGCGTCGCGCTGCCAAAGGAGGACGAGAGCTGGCTCTGGCCAGTCGCGCCCTTCGGCGAGGCGCAGCGTGACCGGGAGTATGTGCATCGGGTCTGTGCGTGGCGGAGGTTTGGGCGAGAGTGAGCGCTGTCTTTTCGAGTGGGAGCTGCAATTTGCAGCCCCACTCAGTGGGTCCGCGGTAGCTGGAAAGCTATGTTACTCTTGTCCGCTTCGGCTACGGGCGGTGCAAATGCGCGAACTCTGGGACCAATTTCTCGCCAATCCTTTCTGGGTCGGCTTGTATGCTGTCTTATGCATAGCCGGGATTTTTGTTGCTGGTTACATTTGCGAGATCGCCTGGCGAGCTTGGTGTCGAATGCTCGGCACAAGAGGCGATTGAATGTCGCCAACGCAATGTCGGCTACGAGTGGAAGTGAGGCTCTCGATGCGGCCTGTGCTGGGCCGTTGAGCGGGACCGGGAGCGGGCATTGCATGCGGAGTTGGCGTGGATTATTCATCCTATCGGCAACGGTTTTAGTCGTTGTCTACACCGGTTACCTTCTCTTTTTTGCTGCTCTACACTCAGCAAACGAGCATATTAGCCAATGTATGGACGATTCTGCTCCGCAGTACATTACTGACAGAGATCAACGCCGCCTTGAGTGCAGCAATGAGTGACCACATGGTCGGAAGCGGCTTTTACCAAGGTCAGCTCAGGATCGCACAGCAGCGCACCGTAAACGTCCGCGCCGTCCTCTCCCCAATCCGACCTCACCCCACCGCCAGCCGCCGCCTGACGATCTCAGCGTGGAAGCGCGCGCCGTGGATCAGCCCTCCGTCGTCGAAGTCGTAGCGTGGGTTGTGCAGCGGAGCGCTGTCGCCATTGCCGACGAAAGAGAAGCAGCCCGGCACATGTGCGAGGAAGCGCGCGAAATCCTCCGAGCCGGTAAAGGGCTCGGAGACGACGGAGACGTTCTCGGAACCGAGCACTGCCTGCGCCGCCTCCAGCGCCGCTTCCGTCTGGACCGGCTGGTTGAGCAGCGGCACGAATTCGCGCGTATAGCTCACCGATTGCTCGACATTGTAGGCGCGGGCAATGCCGTCGCTGATCACGCGCATCTGCGCCTCGATCTCGGCGCTGACCTCGGGGTGGAAGCTGCGAGCATCACCGAGGATGCGCGCCTGCCCCGGCAGGGCGTTGCGGGTGCCGTCGGTGATCAGCTCCGTCACCGAGACCACGGCGATCTGCGCCGGACTCAGGCGGCGCGAGACGATGGTCTGCAGGCTGGTGACCAGAGCGCAGGCCGCGACCAGGGTCTCGTTGCCGACATGGGGCCGGGCGGCATGGCCGCCGACGCCGGTGAGGACGATCTCGAAATTATCCTCCGCCGACATGATCGGCCCGGTCCGCGTCTGGAACGTGCCGACCGGCAGTCCCGGCGCATTGTGCAGCCCGTAGATCTCCTCGAACGGGAAGCGCTTCAGCAACCCGTCATCGAGCATGGCGAGAGCACCGCGACCCCATTCCTCGGCCGGCTGGAAGACGAAGCGCACGGTGCCGTCGAAGCCGCCATCCGCAGCCAGGAGCTTCGCCGCCCCGAGCAGCATGGCGGTGTGTCCGTCATGACCGCAGGCGTGCATGACGCCGGGGTTCTGCGAACGATACTGCAATTCACCCTGTTCGGGGATGCGCAAGGCGTCCATGTCGGCCCGCAGCGCGATTGCCCGGTTACCGCTGCCGCGCCTCAGCGTCCCGACGACACCGGTGCCGCCGACGCCCTCGGCGACGTCGTCGAAGCCGAACTCTCGCAGCTTGCCGGCGACGAAGGCGCTGGTGCGCTTTTCCTCGAAGCCGAATTCCGGATGGGCGTGCAGGTCGCGCCGCCAGGCGGTCATCTCCTGCACGAGTGTGTCGAGATCGATCGTCACGGGCCGTCCCTGCCTGCTGCAACGGCCGAAAGACTATGTCGATGACGGCGCAAGAGGCGCTGCAATTGCCCGGCCGATTTGCACGATAGTTTCGCGGATGCGGCACACGGGAACCCGGCGAGAGACGGCTGGCCGGCCGCCGTTTGGCGAAGTGGAGCACGACTGGAACGACCCACTCGGGTCTATGCCTCTTGACCGCCTCATCGTCGCATCTGCCGCAGCGTCCGGATTTGTCGCTCGACGATGTGGTCTGCGCGTGGCTTTCGGCCCGAGCCCGCCTTCGGCATCACGCGATCACAAAGCAGAATTCGTCGCTCGCAGTCGGTCCACGACCTCCGACAGCACATACCAGACGAAATTGGGCGTTGTCTCGACCATGAAGCGAAACTGCTTTGAATCAACCAGGGCAATCTCGGATTGTTCTAGAGCTTTTGCTGTGGCTGAACGCTTCTTCCTGTCGATCAGTGAAATAATACCGAAAGCGCGCCCCTCGCTGACCTGCTCGATCAGCTTTCCGTGGCTGCTGACTTCGATCTTGCCGGTGAGAACGATATAGGCATAGGCGGGTTCATCGCCCTCCCGAAAGACTACATCCCCGGAGGCATAGTTTAACACCGTCCCTAGCCCGCGCGCGAGCTGGCGAAAATCGATTGTGTGGGCGGCAGGCCTAGTCGTCGAGGAAAGCTCGTTCATTGGCCATACTCGCCCAGACTGGGGACGATTACTGTAACGCAGTAACCGGGCTGTTCCAATTGAAAATGGGCCTTACAGGAGCCGCCGCCGCATGCGACCGCCTCCCGAGGCGCGCGGGTTCTGCCCGTGTGGTTCCAGCTCCCTACCGATTCAGCCGCACTGCTCCGCTGATCGAGAGGTCGTAGCCACCGAACTCGCTCGCCCGCGCCGCCATATCGGGGCCACGCATCCAGGCGAGCAGCTTCTGCGTCGCCGGCTCGAAATAGCTCCGCCGGCGCAGCACCAGATCGACGTGCTCCCAGACCAGCGGCAGGAAGGCGAGGCCGAAGGCCATGGCGATGGCGCGCGCCGCGATGCCACAATCGGCCCGCCCGGAGCGGATCGCCAGCGCCAGATCCTGGCCGGTGGCGCAGATGCCGTCGGCGACGATCATGCGGCCGGAGGGGACGCCGGTCCGCTCCAGCAGGCTCATCAGCAGCAAGTGCGCCCCGGCGCCGCGCTGGCGTTGGGCAAAGCGGGCGCCCTTCATAATCGCCGCACTGAGTTCATCGATCCCGAGCGGGTTGTCAGGCGCGATCAGCAATCCCTGCTCGCGCCGGGCGAAATTGATCACCACGGCGTCGTGCAGGGAAGGCTCGGCGCGGATCGCGGCGAGGTTGGCGGCGTCGTCATCCGGCGTCGCATGCAGATGCAGGGCCGCGATTGAGACCTCATTGCGGACGAGCCGGTCGAGCCCGGCCTGCGAGCCCTCTGCGAGCAGCGCCAAGCCGCAACCGGATTCGCGGATGGCGAGTTCCAGCAAAGAATCCTGACTGCCGCCGACGATCGGTGGCGGCGGGACCGCGTCGAACCCGGCCGGTCGCGACAGCCCGGCCTCGAGCCAGCGGTCGAGCCCGGCGCGTGGGAACAGCCATTTGCCGGAAACCTTGGTGCAGGGCACCGCGCCCTGCCCGACGAGCTCGTAGAGCTTGCGATCCTTCAGCCGCAGATAGCGCGCCGCTTCTTCAGTCGTCAGCCAGACTTGGTCCTGCATCAGCCTGCGTTTGCCTGCGTTGGTTACGGCGTTGGCATTTGGTCGCATTGAACTCTACCAATTGCAAATGCTTGCAATCCAGAGCCCGTTCCGATCGGCTTGCTGGGCAAGCTGATCGGTAAAACGGTCTCTAACTAAAAGTGAGAGACGGATTCACCGATCAGGTTGAACCAACCTGATCGGATCCGGCTCGAAGGCGAGCGCGCGGGAGTAGGCTTTGGACGTCGGCGCGATCTTTCAGGCGGCATTTGCCCTGGTGGTCGGGCTCGATCCCGGCTTTCTCGGCATCGTCTTCCTGTCGCTGCGCGTGACCCTGACCGCCGTGCTGATTGCGGCGCTGATCGGTCTGCCGCTCGGCGCGGCCCTGGCGCTGGCCCGCTTTCCCGGCCGCTCTGCCATCATCGTCTGCCTGAACGCGCTGATGGGCTTGCCTCCGGTCGTGGCCGGCCTCGCCGTCTTCCTGCTGCTCTCGCGCTCAGGTCCGCTCGGCCCGCTCGGCCTGCTGTTTACCCCGACCGCGATGATCATCGCGCAGGTGATCCTCGTCCTGCCGATCGTGATCGCACTGACGAGGCAGGTGATCGAGGATCTCTGGAGCGAGTATCGCGACCATCTGCGGTCGGTCGGCCTCGACGGCCTGCGCGCCATCCCGACCCTGCTCTTCGACGGGCGCTTTGCGCTGGCGACGGCGCTGCTCGCCGGCTTCGGCCGGGCCAGCGCCGAGGTCGGCGCCGTCCTGATCGTCGGCGGCAATATCGCCGGCTACACCCGCACCATGACCACGGCGATCACGCTCGAGACCTCGAAGGGCGACTTGCCGCTCGCTTTGGGCCTCGGCCTTGTCCTGCTCTCGCTGACGCTCGCCATCAACGCCATCGCCTTCGGTGCCAGCCGCATCGGCGCGCGCTATGCCGGGTAAGCGATCATGCTGAGCGTAACCTCGATCCTGCCGCTGACCGTTGAGGCCGCCGCCTTCTCCGGCGACGGCAAGCTTTTGGTCGAGCCCAACAGCTTCATCATCCCGGCCGGTGGCATCACCGTGCTGCTCGGGCCGAACGGCGCCGGCAAATCGCTGACGCTCCGCCTATGCCATGGCCTGCTGACACCGAGCCGCGGTGCCGTACGCTGGGCCGCCGGGGCCGAGGGAAGAGCCAAGCGCCACGCCATGGTCTTCCAGAAGCCGATCATGCTGCGCCGCTCGGTCGAGGCCAACATCACCCACGCGCTTGCTGCCGCCGGCGCTAGCGGAGCCGAGCGCAAGGCACGCGCGGCACAGGCGCTGCAGCGCTTCGGCCTCGCCGAGCGCGCCAGCCAGCCAGCCCGTCTGCTTTCCGGTGGCGAGCAGCAGCGCCTCGCCATCGCCCGCGCCTGGGCTCTCCGGCCCGAACTGCTCTTCCTCGACGAGCCTACCTCGCAGCTCGACCCTGCCGCGACGCGCCAGATCGAGGAATTGCTCTCCGGCCTCGTCGCCGAGGGCATCACCGTGATGATGTCGACCCATGATCTCGGCCAGGCCCGGCGCCTGGCCGACCGCGTGCTCTTCCTGCATCGCGGCCGGCTGGTCGAGGACGCGCCCGGAAAAGACTTCTTCGCCAGCCCGCAATCAGCCGAAGCGCGCGCCTTCCTTGCCGGTGAACTGCTCTGGTGATCCACAAAAACTAAAGACAGGAGAAACGCCCATGACCGCCCTGCCCCGTCGTTCCGTCCTCGCCGCCGGCCTGTTCCTCGGCCTGACCGGCGTCGCCCTTGCCCAGGCGCCCGCCGCCCCGAGCGGCGAGCGCTTCATCACTGTGGCCTCGACCACCTCGACCCAGGATTCCGGCCTGTTCAACCACATCCTGCCGCTGTTCAAGGCCAAGACCGGCATCGAGGTCCGCGTCATCTCGCAGGGCACCGGCCAGGCCCTCGACACCGCCCGTCGCGGCGATGCCGACGTCGTCTTCGTCCACGCCAGGGCGCAGGAGCTGAAATTCGTCGAGGAGGGCTTTTCGACCGAGCGCCGGCCGGTGATGTACAACGACTTCGTCCTGATCGGCCCCAAGGCCGACCCGGCCGGCGTCGCCGGCACCAAGGACATCGTCGCGGCGCTGAAGACAATCCAGGAGAAGGCAGCGCCCTTCGTCTCGCGCGGCGACAAGTCGGGCACCCATGCCGCCGAGCTCAATCTCTGGAAGGTCGCGGGCATCGACATCGCCGCGCAGAAGGGCCCCTGGTATCGCGAGATCGGCCAGGGCATGGGCGCGGCGCTCAACACCTCCGGAGCGATGGGCGCCTATGTGCTCTCCGACCGCGCCACCTGGATCTCGTTCAAGAACCGCGGCGATCTCGTCATCTCGGTCGAGGGCGATCAGCGCCTGTACAACCAGTACGGCGTCATGTCAGTGAACCCCGCCAAGCACCCGCATGTGAAGGTCGCCGACGGCAAGCTCTTCGCCGACTGGCTGACCAGCCCGGAAGGCCAGAAGGCGATCGCCGACTACAAGATCGACGGCCAGCAGCTCTTCTTCCCCAATGCCGGGCAGGCGGGCGCCTGACATGCTGCGCAGGCTCGCTCTCACCGCCCTGATCGGCCTGTGGCCGGCGCTCGCGCCGGCTCAACAGGCGCAGAAGCCGGTGCTGCTGCACGCCGCCGGCAGCCTGAAGAATGCGCTGACCGAGGTCTCCAAGGCTTTCGAGGCCTCCGCGGGCATTCCGGTCAAGACCAGCTTCCGCCCCTCCGGACTGCTCCGTGAGGCGCTATCCAAAGGCGAGCCGGCCGAGGTCTTCGCCTCCGCCAACATGGACCATCCGCTCGCACTGGCGAAGGACGGCAAGGCCGGCCCGGTCGTGCTCTTCGTCCGCAACGAGACCTGCGCCTTCGCGCGCCCCGGACTGGACGTGACCAGCGCCACGCTGCTCACGCATATGCTCGATCCCAAGGTGAAGCTCGGCACCTCGACGCCCAGGGCCGACCCGTCCGGCGACTATGCCTGGCAGGTCTTCGCCAAGGCCGACGGGCTGAAATCCGGCGCGAAGGCGGCGCTGGAGGCCAAGGCGCTGCAGCTTGTCGGTGGTCCCAATAGCGCCCCGACGCCGCCCGACCGCAACGGCACCGGCCATCTGCTGGTGACCGGCGCCGCCGATCTCTTCCTCGGTTATTGCACCAATGCCGACCCGATCGCCCGCGAGCAGCCGGGCATCCGCATGGTCCGGCTGCCGCAGAAACTGCTGGTCGGCGCCGATTACGGGCTGACGGTGATGAACGGCGCCTCGCCGAACGCCTATCGGCTGGCCATGTATATCCTCTCGCCGGAGGGGCAGCGCATCCTGGCGAGGCACGGTTTCGTCGCGCCTAGCCTGCCTCGCGAGGGGAAGTGAGATCTTGACTGCGCCAGCCTCGGTGAGCCTGCACGCCGCCGGCAGCCTGCGCGGCGCCCTGCTCGATATCGCTGAAACGTTCCAAAGCGAGACCGGAGTCCTCGTTTCCGCGCAGTTCGGCGCCTCCGGACTGCTCAGGGACCGGCTCGCCAGAGGCGAGACCGGTGCGGTCTTCGCCTCGGCCAATCTGGAGCATCCGCAGGCGCTGGCACGCGCCGGCCTCGCAGGGCCGGCCGTGCTCTTCGCCCGCAACGAACTCTGCGCCTTCCTGCGGCCGGGACTGGTAGCGACAAGCGCCAACCTGCTCGATCTGATGCTCGATCCCAAGGTCAGGCTCGGCACCTCGACGCCGAAGGCCGATCCATCCGGCGACTACGCCTTCGCCGTCTTCGCCAGAGCCGAGGCGGTTAAGCCCGGCGCCAAGGCGGCGCTTGAAGCCAAAGCCCTGAAGCTCACCGGCGGGCCTGAATGCCTGCCAGCACCGGAAGGCCTCAACGTCTACGGTCACAAGCTGGCAAGCGGCGAGGCCGACATCTTCCTGGCCTATTGCACCAATGCCCAGCAGCTGGCGAAGGAACAGCCGGGGATCGCGATGCTGCGCCTGCCGGACCAGCTCGCCGTCGGCGCCGATTATGGGCTGACGGTGCTGAACAAGGCCTCGCCGGGCGGCTACCGGCTCGCCATGTACATCCTGTCGCCGCAGGGCCAGTCGATCCTGACACGGCATGGCTTCTTGGCGCCGGGTCGGCCACGCGCGGGATAGCGGAAAGGCGACATCATGGATTGGCAAGCGACCCGGCCAGGCGAGACCGAAGCGCCCCTGCCCGAGCGGGCCGACGCCCGACTCGTCTTCATCGGCCGCATCCGCACGCCGTTTGCGACGCGCGATGACTGTCCGCGCCAGGGCCGGCAAGACGGGCCGCTATGCCGGGTGGAGATCGACGCGCCCTGGCAGCCGGCGCTCAAGGGCATCGAAGCCTTCGCTGAGCTCGACCTGCTCTACTGGATGCATGAGGCGCGGCGCGATCTGCTGACGCAGACACCACGCGGCGGCGGCACGCTCGGCACCTTCGCACTGCGCTCGCCGGTCCGGCCGAACCCGATCGCATTGTCGCGGGTGAAGCTCGAAGGCATCGAAGAAGGCGTGTTACTGGTGCGCGGGCTCGACTGTCTCGACGGCACGCCGCTCCTCGACATCAAGCCGTTTCGCTGCAGCCATTCGCGCGTCTCGGAGCCCCGGCATGCCGCATCCTGACCGCCGCAGCGTCCTGGCCGGCCTCGGCGCGACGCTCGCTGCCCCGCGCCTCGCCCGCGCCGCGTCGCTGCGCGACGGCGCCGGCCGCGAGGTACCGGTTCCCGGCAAGGTCGAGCGCATCTTCCCGGCGGGGCCACCGGCGGCGATCCTGATCTACACCCTCGCGCCCGACCTGCTGCTCGGCTGGCCGCGCGCCAACCGGCCGGAGGAGCGCGAATTCCTGCTGCGCGGCATCGGCGATCGGCCGGAGGTCGGCCGCATCACCGGTCGCGGCAACAGCGCCAATCTCGAAGCCGTGCTCCAGGCCAAGCCGGACCTGATCATCGATTCCGGCTCGACCGGCCGCACCTATGTCGAGCTCGCCGAGCGCGTGCAGCAGCAGACCGGCATCCCCTATGCCCTGCTCGACGGCCGCTTTGACCAGACCCCGGCGAGCTATCGCATCCTCGGCCAGCTCACTGGCCGCAGCGAGCGTGCCGAGACGCTGGCGCGCTGGTGCGAGGACAGCTTCGCCACGATTCGCGGACGCGTCGGTTCGATCCCTGCCGAGAAGCGCCCGAGCGTCTACTATGCCCGCGGCCCGCGTGGCCTCGAGACCGGGCTCGGCGGCTCGATCAATGTCGAGACGCTGAGCTTCCTCGGCGCCCGCAATGCCGCCGCTGAACAGCAGGGCAGCGGCCTCGCCCAGGTCTCGCTCGAACAGGTTCTGGCCTGGAACCCCGATGTCATCGTCACGATCGACCTCGCCTTCGCCGACAGCGTGCGCAGCGATCCGAACTGGGCCGGCGTGAAGGCGGTACGCGAGAGCCGCGTCCATCTCTCGCCGAAGCTGCCCTTCGGCTGGGTCGACTTCCCGCCCTCGGTCAACCGCGCGATCGGCCTGTGGTGGTTGGCGCAGTTGCTCTACCCCGCGCAGTTCCCGGAGAACATCCGCAAGCTCGCCCGCGACTTCCACACGCTGTTCTACCAGGTCACGCCGAGCGAGGCGCAGCTCGACCGCGTGCTGGCAGGGCGGGGGTGATGGGATGATGATCTTGCTGCAGGTCGCCTCGCCTGCTTCGCTGCGCCCGCAATGACCTCCTCCCTGCGCGGCAATCTGATCGCCCTCGTCCTGCTCGCGCTGGCCGTGCTCACCGCCTTTGCGCTCGGCCGCTATCCGGTCGCGCCGGGCGATCTCGGCCGCCTCGTCTGGTCGCTCGTCTCGGGCGATCCCTCCGGCCTGCCGGCGCAGGTCGAGACCGTGGTCTGGAATATCCGCGGCCCGCGCATCCTCGCAGCGATCCTGTGCGGGGCGGCGCTCGCTATCGCCGGCTGCGCCTTCCAGGGCCTGTTCCGCAACCCGCTGGTCTCGCCCGATATCCTCGGGGCGTCCTCGGGGGCGGCGCTCGGCGCCGTCATCGGCATCTATCTCTCGCTCGGCCTGTTCGGCATCCAGCTCGCCGCCTTCGTCGGCGGGCTTGTCGCGGTCGGCGCCGTCTATGCTGTCGGCTCCACGATCCGGCGCGGCGATCCCGTGCTGGTACTGGTATTGACCGGCGTCGTCATCGGCTCGCTGCTCGGCGCCGGCATCGGGCTGGTGAAGTACTGGGCCGACCCGTACAACCAGCTCCCGGCCATGACTTTCTGGCTGCTCGGCAGCCTCGCCGGCACGGCCAAACCCGACCTGATCCCCCTGCTAGGCCCGGTCCTGATCGGCGCCATCATCCTGCTGGCATTGCGCTGGCGGATGAACGTGATGTCGCTGCCGGAGGAAGAGGCGCGTGCCCTCGGCCTTGCCACCGGCCCGTTGCGCATTGCTATCATCGCCGCCGCGACGCTGGTGACGGCGGCGAGCGTCGCAGCCGCCGGCATCATCGGCTGGGTCGGGCTCGTCGTGCCGCATCTCGCCCGCTTCCTCGTCGGACCCGATTTCGGCCGGCTTATGCCGACGGCAGCGCTGCTCGGCGGCGGCTATCTCCTCGCCATCGACACGCTGGCGCGTACCGCCGCCCCGGTCGAGACGCCGCTCGGCATCCTCACGGCCGTGATCGGCACGCCCTTCTTCATCTGGCTGCTGGCCTCGGCGCGCGGAGGCTGGTCGTGAGCCTCTCCGCCAGCGCCCTCTCCTATGGCTACCGCGAGCACGAGATCGGCCGCGACATCGCGCTCGACCTCGCGGGCGGACAAGTGCTCGCCCTGCTTGGCCCGAACGGCCACGGCAAGACGACGCTGCTGAAGACCCTGCTCGGTCTGCTGCCGGCAAAAGGCGGCACACTCACGCTCGATGGCAGGCCGCTGGCGACGCTCTCCATAGGCGAGCGGGCGCGGGCGCTCGCCTATGTGCCGCAGGTCCATGCCGGCACCTTCGCCTTCTCGGTGAGTGAGGTGGTGCTGATGGGACGCACCGCGCGCTCCAGCCTGTTCGCAGCCCCCTCGACGCATGACCGCGAGGTGGTCTCCGCCATGCTGCAGCGGCTCGGCATCCAACATTTGGCAGAGCGTCCCTACACCGAGATCTCCGGCGGCGAGCGCCAGCTCGTCATGATCGCCCGCGCTCTCGCCCAGGAGCCGCGCTACGTGATCCTCGACGAGCCGACGGCGAGCCTCGACTTCGGCAACCAGGGCAAGGTGATGAGCCAGATCCGGCATCTGGCAGCGGAAGGGCTGGGCGTGCTGTTCACCACCCACGATCCGAACCAGGCGCTGCGCTATGCCGACCGGGCGCTGCTCCTGCGCGATGGCCGGGCGCTGGCGAGCGGCGGCGCGGCCGAATTGCTGACGCCCGAGCGGCTCACCGCACTCTATGGTAGCGCGGTCGAGACCGTCCGAGGCCATGACGGGCGGCTCGCCTTCCTGCCCGGCTGAGCAGCAGCTCGGTCGAATTTCCGATCCCGTCACAATCTCCTGATCCGATTTACCTATAGTCAGAGCTTGGCGTGAGATCGTCGCGCGCCGGCGGGCGAGCCCGCTTTCGGCCACGTGATCTGTTGGCCTTGTCGATGTTGGCCTTGTCGATGCCTCGGGGGATATTGAATGAAGCGCTTTATCGGAGCCGCGCTCCTGTTCGGCATCGCGGCCCTCTCCAGCGTAACGACAGCGGAAGCACAGCAGCCCACTCAAGCTTCGATCGAGGCGCTGCTGCCGGAGTTCGAGAAGCAGGTCGCCGAGGGGATGAAGGCCTTCTCGGTGCCGGGCGTCGCAATCGGCATCGTCCATGACGACAAGCTGATCTACGCCAAGGGCTTCGGCGCCCGCACGCTCGGTAAGCCGGAGCCGGTCACGCCCGAGACGATCTTCCAGGTCGGCTCGACCACCAAGGCCTTCCTCGCGACCACGCTGGCGCAGGCGGTCGATGCCGGCCGGCTCAGCTGGAACGATCCCGTCATCGACCATATCCCCGAGTTTCAGCTCGCCGATCCCTGGGTTACCCGCGATTTCCGCGTGCTCGACCTCGCCGCCCAGCGCTCGGGCCTGACGCCCTATGTCAACGACGCGCTCACCATGCTCGGCTACGACAAGCAGACGCTGATCCGCTCGCTGCGTGTTGCGCCGCAGCTCGGGCTGTTCCGCTCCGATTTCCGCTATCTCAACATCCCGCATGTCGTCGGCGGCGAGATCGTCGCCAAGGTCAATGGCGCTCCGTCCTGGTTCGACTCTCTGAAGGCGAGCCTGCTGACCCCGCTCGGCATGGGCGCGACGACGGCGACGGCCGGGGCGATCACCGCGGCGCCCAACCATGCGCAGGGCCATCGCCTCGCCGACAAGCCGGTCGCCGTGCCCTTCCATCCGTCCTTCCCCTATGCGCTCGGCCCGGCCGGCGCGCTCAATTCGAACATCCCCGATATGGCCAAATGGCTGCGCCTGCAGCTCGGCCGCGGCCATTTCGAGGGCAAGGTCCTGGTCTCCGAAGGCAATCTCGACGTCACCTGGACGCCGCGCGTCGCCATGAACGAGCGCACCAGCTATGCCGTGGGCTGGGTCGCGACCGCGACGCCGCGCGGCCGGATCATCTGGCACAATGGCGGCACCTCCGGCTTTGGCGCCCATGCCGGCTTCCTGCCGGACGGCAAGACCGGCATCGTCATCCTGACCAATCTCGACAATGGCGGCATGCCCGACGCACTGGCGATGTGGTTCTACGATCGCGTCCTCGGCAACCCGGCCGTCGACAACATCGCGCTCGCGGCCGCCAGTGCAAAAGGCCGTCGCGAGGCGGCGCAGGCCGAGGCGGCGGGCTTCGTCCCCGGCCCCCTGTCGCCGATCGCCTCCGCCTTCGCCGGCAGTTACGCCTCGCCGATCCTCGGCGACGCCACCGTCGCGCTCACCGAGGGCAAGCTCGGCCTCACGCTGGAGAAGACCGAGGCGCAGATCCTGCTCGAGCCGAACAAGGACGACCCTTACCTGTTCCAGGCGCGGCTGGCGCCGATCGGCGCCTTCGTTGCGCCGGCTGAGATGTCCGGCGGCGAGCCCTTCGTCCGGCTGCGCTTCGAGACCGATGCTGCCGGCAAGATCACGCAGATGCGCTGGCTCAGCCCCGAACTGCCGCATTCCTTCAGCCGGTCGGCACAGTGACAGGGAGGAGCACCATCATGATCCGTACCGCTATCCTGTCGCTCGCCATCGCCCTTGCCGCCGGTTCCAACGCCTCGGCCGCGCCGGCGCTCGCACCGCTGCCGAAGGTAGCCTCCGCCCTGCCGATCGAGCCCGCCCGCTCGGCGCTGCGCAAGTTCTTCGATGCGCTGGGCGACGACGATGTCCATGACGACCATTACGACTGGAACGACTATCGCGACGCGACCTCGCGCAAGGACCGCATCCGCGACTATCAGCGCATGCAGACCGACGCGCAGAAGGACTACTGGCGATCCCAGAAGGACATGCAGAAGCAGGCGATCAAGGCCCAGCGCGGCTGGTAGACCGCCGGCGCTGCCGCGGCGTCAGGCTATGGCAGGAAACAGCGAACACCCCCCTTACCTTCCCCGGTCAGGCTGTTGCATAGTCGCCCCAACGCGGCGCGACGCCGACGCAGACTGGGGAACGCACATGAAGACCTTTGTTCTCGCCGCGGCGCTCTTCGCCGCCGGCACCCTCGCCGCTTCCGCGCAGCAGCTCGCGCCCAGCCCGACGCTCGACGCCATCAAGGCGCGCGGCCACATCGAATGCGGTGTGCATCTCGGCCTGCCCGGCTTCTCCTTCGCCAATGACAAGGGCGAGTGGACCGGTCTCGACGTCGATTATTGCCGGGCGCTCGCCGCGGCCGTGCTCGGCGACGCCACCAAGGTGAAGTACACGCCGACCTCGGTGCAGCAGCGCTGGCCGATCCTGCAATCGGGCCAGGTCGACGTGCTCTCGCGCAACTCGACCATCACCTTCTCGCGCAACGCCACGCTCGGCCTGAATTTCCAGGGCATCAACTTCTACGAGGGCCAGACCTTCATCGTCCGCAAGAAGGCCAATGTGAAGTCGGCCGAGGACCTCGACGGCGCCTCGGTCTGCGTCGCCGCCGGCTCGACCGAGGAGAAGAACGCCGCCGACTGGTTCCGCGAGCGCAACCTCAAGGTCACCATCACCAACTTCCAGAAGAACGACGACGCCATCACCGCCTATGACAGCGGCCGCTGCGACGCCTACACTGCCGGCGTCGGCGCCCTCGCCGGCCAGCGCGCCAAGCTCAAGGTCCCGGACGACCACACCATCCTGACCAAGCCGATCTCGAACGACCCGCAAGGCCCGGTGACGCGCTATGGCGACGAGCGCTGGCAGCTGATCGTGCGCTGGGTGCTGAACGGCACCATCGCCGCTGAAATGCTCGGCGTCACCTCCAAGAACGTCGACGAGATGAAGGCCAACTCGAAGAACACCGAGGTCCGCCGCCTGCTCGGCGCCGAGGGTGGCTTCGGCGCGATGATGGGCCTGCCTGAGGACTGGATGTACAAGGCGATCAAGCAGGTCGGGAACTATGGCGAGAGCTTCGAGCGCACCGTCGGCATGGGGTCAGCCCTGAAGCTCGAGCGCGGCCAGAACCAGCTCTGGACCAAGGGCGGCCTGCTCTTCACCCCGCCGTTCCAGTGAGAGCGGGTACCATTCTCGTCTGACGCGGGTCGTCCCGGACAAGCCGCGTGAGCGGCACCGATCCGGGACCCATGCCTGAACCGTTCCGGCATGGGTCCCGGGTCTCCCGGAGCCTGCCGTCGGGCCGACCGAAGGTCGGACCCGATGGGTCGCCCGGGACGACCGATCTCTCTTCATCGAACCAGAAGGGCGCTGCGACCGTGGCCAAGGCCCTCGCCTTCATCAATGACAAGCGCGTCCGCGACGTCTTCTACCAGGCGGCGCTGCTGATCGGCCTTGCGGCGCTGCTGGTCTATTTCATCCGCAACGCCTCGCAGAACATGGTCCAGGCCGGCATCGCCTCGGGCTTCGATTTCCTCTGGCGCACCTCCGGCATCGAGGTGCCCTTCGTCCTGACCAGCTACACCCAGTCGGACAACATCCTGTCGCTGTTCTGGGCCGGCGTCGCCAATACGATGCTGGTCACCGTGATCGCACTCGTACTCTCGACAGCACTCGGCTTCCTGATCGGTATAGCCCGGCTCTCCTCGATCTGGCTGGTCCAGGCGATCGCCGGCGCCTATGTCGAGTTCGTCCGCAACATCCCGCTGCTGTTCTTCGTGCTCTTCTGGTATTTCGGCGTCATCGCCGCTTTGCCGGCGCCGCGCGAGAGCCTCTCGGTCTTCGGCGTCGCCTTCATCAATAATCGCGGCCTGACCATCCCGCTGCCCGATGCCGGCGCGAACTTCAAATATGCCTTCATCGCGATCGCCGTGTCCTGCCTGCTGCACTGGCTGTTCCTGCGCTGGGCGAAGCGGCGCAAGGAGGCGACCGGCCAGGACGCGCCGATCGTGCGTGTCGGGCTCGTCCTGCTCCTGCTCGTGCCGGTTCTGGCGCTCACCTGGGCGAGCCTGGCGACGCGCTGGGACATCCCGGTGCTGCGCGGCTTCAACTATCGCGGCGGCTTCGTCGTCATCCCGGAATTCGTCGCGTTGCTGGCGGCGCTGGTCACCTACACCGCCGGCTTCATCGCCGAGATCGTGCGCGGCGGCATCCAGTCGGTCCCGCACGGCCAGATCGAGGCATCGAGCGCACTCGGCCTGCGCCCCGGCCAGACGCTCAGGCTCGTCACCATCCCGCAGGCGCTGCGTGTGATGACGCCGCCCATGACCAACCAATATCTCAACGTGCTGAAGAACTCGTCCTTCGGCGCGGCCATCGCCTATCCCGACGTGGTCAGCCTGTTCATGGGCTCGGCGCTCAACAACACCGGCCAGGCGATCGAGATCATCGCCATGACGCTTGCCGTCTATCTCGTCATCGGCCTCGCCGTCTCGGCCTTCATGAACTGGTACAATGCCCGCATCGCGCTGGTGACACGATGAGCGCCGCCGCAACCCTCTCGTCCAGCTGGCGCCAGCGCCTGTTCGGTACTCCCACCATAACCGTGGTGACGCTGCTGCTGGCCGCCGCCATCGCCTGGGTCGCGGTCCCGATTATCCGCTGGGCCCTGATCGACGCGACCTGGAGCGGTCAGACCCGCAACGACTGCACGGCGACCGGCGCCTGCTGGGTCTTCATCAAGGCCCGCTTCGGCCAGTTCATGTACGGCTTCTATCCTGTCGAGGAGCGCTGGCGCCCGAACCTCGCCGGATTGCTCTTCCTCGCTGCCGGGGCCGCGATCGTCTTTGCGCCGAAGCAGTTGAAACTGCGCCTCGGCGTCGCGGCGCTCGTCATCCTGCCGCCCCTCGGCGTCTGGCTCCTCGCTGGCGGCTTCGGCCTGCGCGCGATCGAGACGCGCGAATGGGGCGGGCTGATGCTGACCGTCTTCATCTCGATCTATGCCAGCCTGATCGCAATCCCGCTCGGCATCCTGCTCGCGCTCGGCCGGCAGTCCGAGCTGAAGGTGGTCAAGCTGATCTCGGTGCTGTTCATCGAGTTCTGGCGCGGCGTGCCGATCATCGCCGTGATCTTCCTGGCTTCGCTGCTGCTGCCCTTGATCATGCCGGCGGGCATCGGCGTCGACCGGCTGGCGCGCGCCGTGATCGGGCTCGGCTTCTGCATCGCCGCCTATATGGCGGAAGCCGTGCGCGGCGGCCTGCAGGCGCTGCCGAAGGGCCAGCGCGAGGCTGCGACCGCGCTCGGCCTGAACTACTGGAAGGCGACCTGGTTCATCATCCTGCCGCAGGCGCTGCGCATCTCGCTGCCGGCGATCACCAACGAGTTCATCGCGCTGGTCAAGAACACCACGCTCGTGCTCGTCGTTTCGATCCTCGATTTGCTCGGCATCGCCCAGGCCTCGCTCGCGGACCCGAACTGGGTTGGCATGAGCATGGAGGCCTATGTCTTCTCCGGCGGCATCTACTGGCTGATCTGCTTTGCGCTGTCGCGCTGGAGCCGGAGTATGGAGCGGCGGCGGTAGAACCTGCACGTCATGCTCGGGCTTGACCCGAGCATCTCATAAACATGAGCCTCGTTCTGCCTGAGATTCTCGGGTCTACGCTTCGCTGCGCCCGAGAATGACGGCGTTCTGTCCTACCCCTTCATGTAATCATGGATCTTGCGGCCGAAGGGCAGGGTCAAGTCGGCGATGAAGTGATGGGCACCGAGCACCTTGCGCACCGGCAGGTCGGCGACCGGCGCATTCACATGCGGGATCAGGTGCAGCCGGCCGGGCCCGATCCAGGAGCCCTTCACCGTGATGTCGGTCAGGTTCAGCGCCACGAGCTGGCAGATCTCCGGCTCGCCGTCGACGCCGGGGATGATCTTCAGGTTGACCTGGGTCTTGGTCAGCATCGCGGTGGTCTTGACGCCGTTGCCGGCGAGGCTCTCGTGCTTGTAGCCCATCGTGCCCATGGCGACCTGCTGGCCAGCATATTCGAGCGTTCCGGTCAGCGTGTCCTTGACCACTTCGAGCTTGGGATGGGCGTATTTCTTCGGGAAGCCCCAGATCTCGCGACCGGCCGAGATCGGCGGCTCGATATCAAGATACATCTGCGAGACGAAGCTGACCTCCTCCTCGCCGAACAGGCAGGGGATGACGATCCCGGTCTCGGTATAGGTACCGAAGCCGGAGGAATCCGGCATCTTGATCCATTCATAGTGCACCACTGGCTGCGCGATCGGCATCAGCGGCTCGGGCAGATGATGGCGGATCAGCTCCGGATCGGTCTCGTAGCTGATGATCATGTATTCGCGGTCGATGAAGCGGTACGGCCCGGCCGGGTAGCTCGGCCCGGCGAGCGGCATCGAGGGCAGGTCGAGGATCTGCTGGCGGTTCATGGCGATGTCCTCACTGGGCGGTCCAGCCGCCATCGATCGGCAGGATAACGCCGGTGATCGACTTTGCCGCATCGGAAGCGAGGAAGACCGCGAGTGCCGCCACCTCCTCGCTGGTGACGAACTGCTTGGTCGGCTGGGCATGCAGCAGCACGTCGTTGATCACCTGTTCCTTGGTCAGGCCGCGCGCCGCCATGGTCTCGGAGATCTGCTTCTCGACCAGCGGCGTCCAGACATAGCCCGGGCAGATCGCGTTGGCGGTGATGCCGAAGGTTGCCGCCTCCAGCGCGACCGTCTTGGTCAGGCCGGCGATGCCGTGCTTGGCGGCGACATAGGCCGACTTGAACGGCGAGGCGACCAGCGCATGGGCGGAGGCCGTGTTGATGATCCGGCCCCATTTACGCTGCTTCATCCCCGGCAGCGCCGCGCGGATGGCGTGGAAGGCGGCCGAGAGGTTGATCGCGATGATCGCGTCCCATTTCTCGACCGGGAACTCCTCGACCGGCGAGACGAACTGGATGCCGGCATTGTTGACCAGGATGTCGACGCTGCCGAACTCAGCCTCCGCCTCGGCGATCATCGTCGCAATCGCGCCGCCATGGGCCATGTCCGCCGGCGAATAGCGCGCCTTCACCGCGAAATCGGCCTCGATCCCGGCTCGCTCCTGCTCGATCGCGCCGGGATCGCCGAAACCGTTGATGACGATGTTGGCGCCCTCGGCCGCATAGGCGCGGGCAATTGCGAGGCCGATGCCGGAGGTCGAGCCGGTGACGACGGCGGTCTTGCCATTGAGCATGCTTCGATCTCCCAGCCGCGAGGGCACGACGCGATGCTGCGTCGCAAACTCCATGCCGCTGAGGTGGAAGAGCAAGCTGACGGGGCGATGAAGCTTGTCTGACGGGGACGTGACACCGATATCCAATCCTGCCCGCGTCACATGCCTGTCACCGCCTGCCCATCAGACATGGGCGAAATCCAGCTCTCCCCACAGACCGAGCGAACGGAATCCGCGCCATGAACGCCCCTTTTGCGCCGTCCCCGTCCTCCTCCGAGCGCCATCTCGGCTGGCGCCCGGAGCGTTGCGACCGCGTCGCGCTCGTGCTTCAGGGCGGTGGCGCGCTCGGGGCCTATCAGGCCGGCGTCTATCAGGCGCTGCACGAAGCCGACATCGCCCCTGACTGGGTCTCGGGCGTCTCGATCGGCGCGATCAATGCCGCGCTCATCGCCGGCAACCCGCGCGAGCGCCGGCTCGAGCGGTTGGAGACCTTCTGGAACCGCATCACCGACCGCAAGGTCTGGTGGTTCACGCCCGAAGGCGACGTCTTCCGCCAGGCCCGCAACGCGACCTCGTCCTTCATGACCACGGTGCTCGGCCAGCCCGGCTTCTTCGAGCCGCGGCGCACCAGCGCCTGGCTCGCGCCAGCCGGCGCCACTGACGCGACGAGCTTCTACGACACCTCGCCCTTGCGCGAGACCCTGCTGGAGCTGGTCGATTTCGACCTGATCAACGCGAAGCGCACGCATTTCTCGGTCGGCGCCGTCAACGCGCTTTCGGGCAACTTCGTCTATTTCGACAACATGCAGGAAGAGATCACGCCCGAGCATGTCATGGCCTCGGGCGCGCTGCCGCCGGCCTTCCCGACCGTGCAGATCGGCACCGAGCATTACTGGGACGGCGGCATCGTCTCGAACACGCCGCTGTCGCACCTGCTCAACCAGGACGACACGCTGAACTCGCTGATCTTCCAGGTCGATCTGTTCTCGTCGCGTGGCCCGATGCCGCGCACGATGCAGGACGTGATGGGCCGCCACAAGGACATCATGTACTCCTCGCGCACCCGCATGGTCACCGACCTGTTCCAGACCCTGCAAGGCTGGAAGAAGAAGACCCATGAGGCCCTCACCCACATCCCCGAGGACGCCCTGAGCGAGGAGGATCGCAAGCTCCGCGACGAGCTCGCCTTGATCCCCGAGCACACCATCCTGCAGCTGATCTACCAGCAGAAAAGCTATGAGAGCCACGCCAAGGACCACGAGTTCTCGCGGACCTCGATGACGGATCACTGGCATTCCGGCTATGAGGACACCAAGCAGACGCTGACCCGCAAGGACTGGCTGACGATCCCGCCGGACGGCGCGGGAATCGTCACCCACGACGTCCACCGCGACTTCGAGCGCCGCTGAGGCTCAGCGCTTCCGTCAGCGGTTCTCGGGCGGCACGCTACGCAGCAATTCGGTCCGCTCGCGCCGCTGCTCCTGGGTCCATTGCGAATGATGGCGCTCGGTCGAGGCTGGTCGGTTGGCGAGCCCGAGGCCGAGCCCGCCCCAGTCGCCGACGGGCCGGATCGGCCGCTGCACGAAGCCGCCGCCGCAACTCGGGCAGACGTTATCGAGCGTCTTCTCGGCGCAATCGGCGCAGTAGGTGCACTCATAGCTGCAGATGCGCGCTTGCAGCGAGGCCGGAGGCAGGTCGCAGTCGCAGAGTTCGCAGTTCGGCCGAAGTTGCAGCATGGCGTCGTTCCTCTCGTGACGGGACTGGATGCCACGGCATGACGATGTCATAAATGACAAGATGACCTCGTTTTCTGCCATCACAGCTACGGCGCCGATCCGCGTCGTCATCGTGCTGTTCCCGCGCACCAAGCTGCTCGACGTGACCGGGCCGCTGCAGGTCTTCAACGATGCCAAGCATCCAGATGGCAGCCGCGTCTACGAGATCACCCTCGCCTCCGAGCATGGCGGGCCAGTCGAAACCGATGCTGGCGTGCCCCTGCCGAGTATCACACTGAGCGAGGCTATGAATCGGCCGATCGACACATTGCTGGTCTCGGGCGGGCGCTCGGCCCTGGAAGCGGCCGGCTCGGCGGTGTTGCTCGACTTCCTGCGCGATCAGAGCGGCACGGTCCGCCGCCTCGGCTCGATCTGCCTCGGCGCCTTCATCCTCGCCGCTGCCGGCCTCCTCGACGGCTGCGAGGCGACGACGCATTGGGAATATACCGAGCGGCTCGGCTCGGCGCACCCGGCGACGACAGTCAGGCCGGACGCGATCTTCGTCAGCAATGGCCGGATCTGGACCTCGGCCGGCGTCTCGACCGGGATCGACATGGCGCTCGCCATGGTCGAGGAGGATCTCGGCCGCAAGGCCGCGCTCGATCTGGCGCGCGACCTCGTGCTCTATCTGAAGCGCCCTGGCGGCCAGTCGCAGTTCAGCGGCGAATTGCAGCGCCAGTCGCGCGATGCCGCCGGCCGCTTCGAGCGCCTGCACACCCATATCCGCGATCACGCCGCTGGCGACCTCTCCGTGCCGGAGCTCGCCCGCATCATGGCGATGAGCCCGCGCCATTTCGCCCGGGTCTATGCGCAGGAGATCGGCGTGAGCCCCGCCAAGGCCGTCGAGGCGGTCCGGCTCGATCTCGCCCGCGACCTCCTGGAAGAAAGCGAGCTTGGCATCCAGCAGATCGCGGTCCGCGCCGGTTTCGGCGACGATGAGCGCCTGCGCCGCGCCTTCCTGCGCCGCTATGGCGTCGCGCCAGGCGAATACCGGACGCGGTTCGGAAACGCTGACTGTCATTCCGGGGCGCCGCATAGCGGCGAGCCCGGAATCCAGAACCAATGAGGGGCATTGTCAGGGCACCCGATGCGCCCATCGCCAGAAGGCATCGGTTCTGGATTCCGGGCTCAGGCCTTCGGCCTGCCCCGGAAAGACGATGTGCTAACCCCGCCCGAGTTCCACCGGCACCGAATAGGAGCGCTTCACCCGTCCGAGCGCGAAGCTCGATTCGATCGAGGCGACATTGTCGAGCCGCGTCAGCTTGTCCTTGAGGAAGCGCTCATAGGCGGCGAGGTCGCTGACGATGATGCGCAGCAGATAGTCACGCTGGCCGGTCATCAGATAGCAGTCGGCGACCTCGGGCCAGCGTGAGACCGCCGCCGCAAAGCGGTCGAGCTCCTCCTCGCGCTGCCGCTCCAGCTTGATCGATGCGAAGACCGAGACCGGCAGGCCGAGCTTCTCCTGGTTCACGATGGCGACATAGCCCTCGATGATCCCGGCTTCTTCCAGGAGGCGCACCCGCCTGGCGCAGGGGCTCGGCGAAAGCCCGACCTTCCCCGCCAGCTCCTGCACGCTGATGCGACCATCCGCCTGCAAGGCCTGGACGATGCGGCGATCGATATCGTCGAGCTTGAACTCTGGCATTTTCCCTCGCTCTGCCCGGCGAGCTTAGCGGAAACCGCCAATTCGAGAAGCCGGCGAGATGGTGTTTAGCTGCCTTCCCCAAGGCAATTGTGCATGATGCTCCGGTCCAAGGAGCATCCCGATGTCCGATCCCCGTCTACCCATCCTCGCCGAGCTTGAGAAGAAGATCCTCTGGTTGGCGTCGTGGACGATCCACAACGCCAATCATCTCCGCGACAATGGCGACGGCATGAAAGTCGGTGGCCACCAGGCCTCCTCGGCCTCGCTGGCGACGATCATGACGGCGCTCTACATGGCCGCGCTGAAGCCGCAGGATCGCGTCGCGGTGAAGCCGCATGCCTCGCCGGTCTTCCACGCCATCAACTATCTGATGGGCCTGCAGACGCAGGAGAAACTCGAGAATTTCCGCGGCTACAAGGGCGCGCAGAGCTATCCCTCGCGCACCAAGGACATCGACGACGTCGATTTCTCCACCGGCTCGGTCGGCCTCGGCGTGGCGCAGACGCTCTTCTCCTCGCTGGTCCAGGACTATGTGAAGGCGCATGGCTGGGCCAAGGACGCGCCCGAAGGCCGCATGGTCGCGCTGATCGGCGATGCTGAGCTCGACGAGGGCAACATCTTCGAGGCCCTGATGGAGGGCTGGAAGCATGGCCTGCGCAACACCTGGTGGGTGATCGACTATAACCGCCAGTCGCTCGACGCGGTCATCCGCGAGGGCCTCTACGACCGTTTCGAGCAGATGTTCAAGAATTTCGGCTGGGATGTCGTCACGCTGAAATACGGCTCGCTGCAGCAGGCCGCCTTCAAGGAAAAGGGTGGCGAGCGGCTGAAGGCCTGGATCGATTCCTGCCCGAACCAGCTCTACTCGGCCCTGACCTTCCAGGGCGGCGCAGCCTGGCGCAAGCGGCTGATGGACGATCTCGGCGATCAGGGCCCGGTGACCAAGCTGATCGAGAAGCGTTCCGACGCCGAACTCTCGGCGCTGATGTGCAATCTCGGCGGGCATGACCTGCCCTCGATCCTCGAAGCCTTCGAGGCGATCGATCACGATCGGCCGGTCTGCTTCCTGGCCTATACGGTCAAGGGCTTCGGCCTGCCGCTGGCGGGGCACAAGGACAACCATTCCGGGCTGATGACCAAGGAGCAGATGGAGGGTTTCAAGACGGCCAACAAGATCCGCCCCGGCCATGAATGGGATTTGTTCGAAGGGCTGGCGCTGCCGGAGAAAGAGATTCGCGCCTTCCTCGACAAGGTGCCGTTCTTCGCCAAGGGCCGCCGGCGCCATTCGTCCCCTGCCCTGCCTGTCCCGGCCAAGCTGGAAGCTGGCATCCAGGCGACGATGTCGACGCAGATGGGCTTCGGCAAGGTGCTCGACGAGTTGGCCAAGCTCGGCGGGCCGCTCGCCGACCGCATCGTCACGACGGCGCCCGACGTCACCGTCTCGACCAATCTCGGCCCCTGGGTCAACCGGCGCGGCCTGTTCGCACGGGCCTCGATGGCCGACACCTTCAAGGACGAGCGCATCCCCTCGATGCAGAAATGGGAGTTCTCTCCCAAGGGGCAGCATATCGAGCTCGGCATCGCCGAGATGAACCTGTTCATCAACCTCTCGGCGCTCGGCCTGTCGCATTCGATCTTCGGCGAGCGCCTGATCCCGATCGGCACGCTCTACGACCCGTTCATCTCGCGCGGGCTCGATGCGCTGAACTATGCCTGCTACCAGGACGCCCGCTTCATGGTCGTCGCGACGCCCGCCGGCGTCACGCTCGCGCCCGAGGGCGGCGCGCACCAGTCGATCGCGACGCCATTGATCGGCATGAGCCAGGACGGGCTTTGCGCCTTCGAGCCGGCCTTCGTCGACGAGCTTGCGGTGATGATGCGCTGGTCGTTCGAGTACCTGCAGAAGGATGGCGAAGGCGATCCGGACGAGCGCACCTGGCTGCGCGACGAGACCGGCGGCTCGGTCTATCTGCGCCTGTCGACCCGCCAGGTCGAGCAGCCCAAGCGCGCCATGACGTCGGAGCTGGAGCGCGACATCATCGACGGCGCCTACTGGCTGCGTAAGCCCGGCCCAAACGCCTCCGTTGTGATCGCCTATACCGGCGCCGTCGCGCCCGAAGCGATCGAGGCCGTCGGCCTGCTCGGCGAGGACCGCCGCGATGTCGGCCTGCTCGCCATCACCTCGGCCGACCGGCTCAATGCCGGCTGGCAGGCGGCTGAGAGGGCGCGCCAGCGCGGCAACCATGCCGCCACCAGCCATGTCGAGCGCCTGCTCGGCGAGTTCTCGCGCGACTGCGGCATCGTCTCGGTGCTGGACGGACATCCGGCGACGCTCGCCTGGCTCGGCAGCGTCCACGGCCACAGGCAGAAGGCGCTCGGCGTCGAGCATTTCGGCCAGACCGGCACGGTCGCCGACCTCTACCGCCATTTCGGCATCGACGCGAACGCGATCGTGCACGCGGCAAACGCCGCCGCGCCAGGCCGGCCGGTCAGGTACCTGAAGGCGCTGCCGTAAGGCGCGCCGTCATCGCTCACGCCTCGCCGGTGTAGCCGCTGCTCAGATAGGCCTCGAGATCGGCGTCGCGGCGCGGCGAGAGCAGGAATCTCCGCCATGCCGCGGTCTCGTGCGAGACCGCGGTCATCTCCCAGATGCAGAACGTGCCGCGATGGGCATGAGGGGCGTCGAACGGCGCGAACGCCGCCATGCCCTCGTCGATGAACTGCACGGTTTCCCAGAGCTCGTTGGTGCCGCGCCAGGTGCAGAGCAGCAGGAAATGGAAATGCTCGCCGCAGCGGTGCAGGATGGCGAAGCCGACCTCGCCGTGCCGGCCGGCCGCAAACCCCTCCGCCGCTTGCCGCGCCAGCACGACGGTCGCGGCGTCGATGCCGGCCTCGGCGATCTCGTACCATTTCAGCACGGCCTGCGGAGCGACGAGATTGTCGCCGGCCTTGACCTGCTTCGGCTGAGCGCCCTGCCCCGCGGGCGCGTCCATTTCCACGATCCGCACCGCAACCCTCCCTCCTGCGCAGTCAGGCTTTGAAGTTGCCTGCGGATCACGATAGCGGGCCTGCTGCCAGCGGGAGTCGGTAGCGATGCTGGGCCTGCGCTCAGCGCTAGGCTAGGGCCGCCTGACCTTCACCCCGGCCAGCAGCCAGCCGCCGAGCAGGAAGAATGCGATCAGCACTGCCAGGCCCGCGCGCTGGCTCGCGAAGATCGTCGTTGCCAGTGCGACCAGCGTCGGTCCCAGGAATGAGGTCACCTTGCCGGCCAGCGCGAACAGGCCGAAGAACTCGCCGATCCGGGCCGGCGGCGCGATCCGGGCGAGCAGGCTGCGCGAGGAAGCCTGCAAGGGGCCGGCGACGAGGCCGATGAGCAGGCCCAAGCCAAGATAGACCTTCTCCGGCAGCGAGGCGAAGAGGCCGTCGCCGGGTGTCGCGGGCGCGGCCTCGATCACGAAGGCGACCTGTCCCGGCCCGAGCGAGAGGATGCCGATACAGGCGAAGAGCAGGCAGGCGATGGCGCCGAGGATCACCGGCTTGCCGCCCAGGCGATCGTCGAGCTTGCCGCCAAGCCAGGCGCCGAACGTGCCGGTGACGGTCAGGAGGATACCGAAGACGCCGAGCTCGATCGTCTGCCAGCCGAACACACCGGCACCGTAGATGCCGCCGAAGGCGAAGAGCGCGACCAGCCCGTCCTGATAGATCATGTTAGCGAGGAGGAAGCGGCCGAGTCCGGGCAGCGACGGCAGTTCCGCCACCGTCGCCTTGAGCCGCGCAAAGCCACCGGCCGCAGCTTCCTTCAGCGGGATGCCGCTGCGCGGCGTATCCGGCGTCAGCAGGAACATCGGCGTGACGAAGATCACGAACCAGAGCGCCGTCAGCGGCCCCGAGAAGCGATCGCCCTCGCGGGCTGTGGCATCAAGCCCGAACAGGGGCGACAGGCCCACCAGGGTCTTGCCAGTCTGCGGATCGGCGGCGAGAAATCCGAGCGTCAGCGCCAGCGAGATCAGCCCGCCGAGATAACCGACCGCCCAGCCGGTGCCCGAGAGCCGCCCGAGCTTCTCCGGCGGCACCAGCCGCGTCATCATCGCATTGTTGAAGGTCGTCGCGAACTCGGCGCCGATCGTACCGATGATAAAACCGGTGAGTGCGATAGGCACCGCCCAGGGCGAACCGGGCCTGGCGAACCAGAGCATCCCAGAACCGATGACGAGCATGGCGCCGAACACCGCGATCCAGGGTTTGCGCGGCCCGGTCTTGTCGGCAATGCCGCCGAGCAGGGGCGAGACCAGTGCGATGGCGAGCCCGGCTAGACCCGTCGCATAGCCCCAGAGTGCCTGGCCCTCGGCCGGATCGCTCGCCAGCGCCGACGCGAAGAAAGGCGCGAAGACGAAGGTGGTGACCAGCGTGAAAAAGGGCTGCGCCGACCAGTCGAAAAAGATCCAGGCAACGATCGAGCGCCGCGGCGGGTAGACCGCCGGCACTTCGTCGGAAGCAGGCAGGGAAACGACGCTCACTGCAGAGTCGTTTCCGGGTCGGAACCGCCCCGCGCCAGCTCGATCTCGGTGATCGCGACCAGCACCTCGGCCCGGCTCTTCAGGCTCGGCGCCTCCAGCAGCGCCTGCTTCTCGGGCGGGCCGAACGGGCACATCATCGAGAGCGCGTTGACCAGCGCCTCGTTCGGCGCCTCGTTGACGCCCTTCCAATCGATCTTGAGCTCGTTCGCCTTGGCGAAGCGGCGCAGCGCCTTGATGAGACCAGGGCGATCGACCTCCTCCTCACCGGCGCGCGCCTGAAAATCGAGCGTAAAGCCATCATAGGCGATACGGGCCTGGCGATAGGGCGTGGTGACGGAAAGCTCCTCCTCCAGCCGGAAGCGCGCGACGCCGGTGAGCGTGATCACGTAGCGGTCGTCCCCGGTCTCGGCGAACTGGGTGATGCGCCCGAGGCAGCCGACCTGGAGCAGCGCCGGCACTTGCGACTGCCGCCCGTTTTCAGGCTCCGGCTGGATCATGCCGATGACGCGGTGCGTGCGCAGCGCGTCATCGATCATGGCAAGATAGCGCGGCTCGAAGATGTTGAGCGGCATCTGGCCGCGCGGCAGCAGCAGCGCGCCGGCGAGCGGAAACAGCGGGATCACCGCCGGGCAGTCTTCCGGCCCGGAATAGACCGCGTTCATGCCCATCGGCTCGCGCTCCTCTTCCACCTCACGAAAACAGCAGGACCGACAGCTTGCGACGGCCGGCGACGCTGTGCTCGTCCATCGGCCCCCAGGCCTCGAACAACTGCAGCAACTGCTTGCGGGCGCCGTCATCGTTCCATTTGCGGTCGGCCTTGATGAGCGCGATCAGATGGTCGACCGCCTCCTCGCGCCTGTCGCGGGCGTTCAACGCCAGCGCCAGGTCGAAACGCGCCTGATGATCTTTCGGGTTCGCCGCAAGCCTGGCCTCGAGCTCGGCCGTGTCGCCGAGCGAGGCGGCCTGCTCGGCGAGCTCGATCGCAGCCCTGACCGCAGCCACCGCCGGATCCTGCGCCTTCGCTTCGGGAACCATGGCAAGGAAGCCCTTGGCGCCCTCGATGTCGCCGCCATCGAGATGCAGGCGTGCCAGGCCGGCGATCGCCGCGACGTTATCCGGTTCGGCGGCCAGGACCTCGGCATAGAGCTCGCTTGCGCCCGCCGCGTCTCCCGCCTCCAGAGCCTCCGCCGCAGCCGCCAGCACCTCCTCGATCGGCCCGGGACCCATCGGCCCCACCAGCTTCTCGATGAAGGCCTTCACCTGGCTCTCGGGCTGAGCGCCCATGAAGCCGTCGACCGGTTGGCCGCGCTGGAAGGCGATCACCGCCGGAATTGACTGGATGCCGAGCTGGCCGGAGATGGCCGGGTGCTCATCGATGTTCATCTTGACCAGCTTGACCTTGCCGCCGGCCTCGTTGACCACCTTCTCGATCACCGGAGTGAGTTGCTTGCAGGGCCCGCACCACGGCGCCCAGAAGTCGACCAGCACCGGCTGGTTCATCGATTCGGCGATGACATCCTGGCGGAAGCCCTGTGTCGTCGTATCCTTGATCAGCCCCTTGTCCGGGGCGGCATCGCCATTGATCAGCATGGCTCGTCCTTCGCTTAGCAATCTGTCGACTTGAAATCCGGATGCCCACCGTAGCGGGCCGTCCCATAGATGGGTGGCTTCAGCCGTTCTGTCCATCGTCCGGCGGTACTGGAAGTTCAACGATCCGCGGCTCGTGCCCAACGGCCCGCAGGAAGGCGAGCATGTCGTCGCGCGCGATGCCGAGCGTCGCCGTATTGACCAGCGGATGGAAGTTCATGCGCTCACCGCTCATCAGGGCGGCGTCGAGCACCATGGTGACGCGCCCGCCGCGATCGTTGATCACGGCAAAGGCGGTGACCGAGCCCGGCGTCACGCCCAGCGTCTCCATCAGGAGCTCGGCCGAGCCGAAGGAGAGCCGACCGCTGGCGCCCAGCGTCTCGTGCAGCCGCTTCAGGTCGATCCTCGTGCTCTCCAGTGCCGAGACCAGGAAGAGCTTCCCCTTCTTGTCCTTGAGGAACAGGTTCTTGGTGTGGTGGCCGGGAACCTTGCCGCGCAACTCCTTCGATTCGGCGACGGTGAAGACCGCGACATGGTCGATACGCGTGGTCGCAAGACCGAGCGCCTCGAGCGTGGCGATCAGATCGGCGGGCGTCGCCGGCTTTGGTACATCGATCGGCAGAGCGAAATTCATCCGGGCAACTCAGGCTTTCTGGTCAGCGCTCCCCAGCATCGCCGGGGCCGAGCGACCACATGAGCGATTGCGCCAGCGGCGTCCAGAGCCCGATCGGCAGGCCGGCCCTGCGCAAGCCCTCCCCGACCCAGACATTGCAGCTGCGCAACAGCCAGAAGCGATCGCGCCCGCGTAAGAAAGCGTCGCCCGCGCCATGGCTGACCCCGGGCAGGATCACCGGCCCGCCCGCCTCGTCCAATTGGAGGCTGACCTCGATATGACCGACGAGCGCGCGATATCCCGCCTCGCTCACCGTGAAGCTGCGCAAATCCGTTCCCGTCCGGACCGCAGCCACCGGCTGGACATGCACGACCGAGCGATCGAAGGCGGTGGCTTTCAGAATCAAGCCCAGCGACAGATCGGCCAGGGTGCCGAGCTCGGTATAGGCCGTCTCGGCCCCCCAGCCGAGGGCGACCCAGGGCGCATCGCGATAGGGCTCGGTCAAAGGCGAAGCCGCCAGCAGCGGCCGCCAATCCTTACTCGCGCTCACCGTCGGCAGCACGATGTCGCTGTGGAAGCCGTTGCTCGCTACATAGATCGTGACGCTTCGCTCGCCGGGCTGCGCCGGCCCGAAACCGAGCGGGACGGCACCGGCGATAATCGCCAGCGTGGAGAGGAGGACTAGTGTCGCCAAACTCAACGCAACGCGGAGCGTCCCCCGCCCGAATCGCTCGATCCTGCTTCTCACCGCTGCCTTCGCCATGCCGGTCCTGCTTCTCGCTCAAGCCAGAGGATCGGAAAGAGGGGGTGGGAAGTCCAGGTTTTAACGGCCGGAATTGGCCGCCCGGCAGGTCTGTGTGAAATTCCTGCAACAAGGCGCTTGCGCTTCCCGCCGCTTTGGGGCAATAACCCGGCCGCGCCGGTGGCGCGACTGTCTCGGATGCGGGTGTAGCTCAGGGGTAGAGCACAACCTTGCCAAGGTTGGGGTCGAGGGTTCGAATCCCTTCGCCCGCTCCAGACAATCTCAAGGCTTGAGAGGCACGTAAGCGTCGGGTTTCCCGGCGCTTTTTGCTTTTCTGGGCCTGAGCGATTGGGGGCGATTTCTGAAGGGCTCCGAAAGCCCGTGGTTACATTGCGGTTACAGGGACGCTTCGGGAGCACATAGGTCCTCTCGGGCGTGCTCCCGCCATCGTCGATGCGAAGATTGCCCGCTCGCCCGTCGGCCAGCTGCTCCGTCGCGCCAGAACGCGGCTGTCGGCAAAGGCACGCGGTAGTTCTCGCAGATTTGTCGTATCTGCCATTCGGAGATGCCGAGATGCGCGGCAACCTGCGGCATTTCATGCGACCCGATCAGGTCATAGAGCTGGCGGCGGGTCAGGTTGGAAGTCATGTCGATGCCGATGGCAGCAGACGAGTCGCCTGCAGGGTGCCGCCGCAATCGGATTTGAGTGAGACCGGAGAAATCCGCAGTTACCTCGCGGTTGCAATCTCGCAGACCCACGCTGCTGCAACCCTCGGCGTGCATGATCTCGCCGAGCGGTTTCGGCCCAGGGCATCGTGGTCTCCATCAAGTTTTGCAACCTGATGGAACCACAACCTACCGAAACCGCTCAATTCTTTTCGGGTCGGGCTCTCAGGCCGCTCGCACGTTCCAAGGATAGGGCGAGATGCCTTCGAGAACTCCGGTGATCCGCTTGGTGAAGGCAGTTTTGACGAAATACTGGCCGAGCGGGACGGTCGCCACCTCCTGCAGCGCGATCGCGTTAATCTCGACGGCCAAGCGTTTCTGCTCGGCCTCGGTCGAGGCGTAGAGATAGGCTTGGACCTTCTCTTCGACCGCTGCGTTCTTCCACCAGCCAAACCAGCCGGCGTCGCCCTGTCCGCGCACCAATGGCGAGATCGCCGGATCGGCATAGCTGACTGCCGGGCCTGCCGTCGTAAAGATGCTCCAGCCGCCTTTCTCGACCGTTTCGCGCGAGGCACGGCGCTGCACGAGCGTGCCCCAATCGCTGGCGACAAGGTCGACATTCATACCGAGTTCCTTGAGGACGGCGAAGGCAACCTGGGCGAAGGCATTGACTACTGGCAGGTCGCTTGCGGTCAACACCACCGCCTTCTCGCCTTTGTAACCGGAGGCAGCCAGGAGGCGCTTAGCTTCCACCATGTCGCCACGCATCAGCGTCTTGCCGGCGGTCTCGTCGGCGAGGGGGGTGCCGCACGGAAACAGACTGAGACATTCCTTGAGCATGTTGTTGTCGTCGCCAACATAGCCGCGCAGAAAATCCTCCTGCTTGATCGCCATCAGGACCGCACGCCGTACGGCGGGATTGTCGAATGGCGCTTGCAGAGTGTTCATGCGCAGCATAGCGAGCCGGCCTGCCGGCTGGTCGATTTGCAACTGCATGCCGTCCTGCGCGAGACTGGCATAAAGATCCGGGAGGGGCTGCGCCCACCAGTCGATCTCATTTCTCTTCATTGCGGCGGCAACAGTGGAGGCGTCGCCAATGATATGCCATTCGATGCGCCGGAAATGCGCGACCTTGCCACCGCTGCCCCATTCCGGCGCCTCCGGGCGCGGCACATAGTCGTCGAACTTGGCATAGGCCAGCCTGCTGCCCTCGACCCAGTCCTCCTTCAGGAAGCGATAGGGGCCTGAACCCGTGGTGTCCGTGATCGCCTTGAAGGCATCCGTCCGTGCGACCCGCTCGGGCATGATGAACAGCCCCGAGGTATCGGGCTTGGCGAGCGCGTTCAGCATCAATGGGAATGGCCGCGTCAGCCGAATGACCAACGTGCGGTCGTCCGGTGTCTCGTATTTCTCGACCACCTTGGCCATCAATTGGCCGAAGGGATCGCGCTTTGCCCAGCGCTCTATGCTTACAGCGCAATCGATGCTGCGGACCGGCGTGTTGTCGTGGAACTTCAGCCCCTCGCGCAGCCGAATGCGCCAGGCGAGACCATCGGCCGTGACCTCGTAGCCTTCCGCCATCTGCGGCTTGATCTGGAAGTTGCGATCGAAGGCAAACAGTGTGTCATAGACGTAATAGGCATGGTTGGTCGTTACCGTTGCGCCCGTCCAAACCGGATCCAGCGAGACCAGATTGGATTGTGGAACATAGCGTAATGTGCTGACCGGTTGGGCAAGCGCCGGGCGTGCCAGTGCCGGCAGCGCGGCGGTCGCAGCGACGCCCTTCAGAAAGGTGCGACGATGCAATGGACGACGAGGCATGGAAGGACGATCTCCGGTGATGCTCATTGAACCGGCCGGCCGGCGCACTTGCGGATGCCAGGCCGGACATGACGGAAGGGCAACGTGGATGGATCGACGATCACCGGTCCCGGCGACGCGGCGACGATGATGCGCTCGGCGATCGGCTCGTAATCGGCCCGAAAATGCACCGATGACTTCAGCACGATGATCGGGCACTCGGTGGGCTCGACACCCAGATGGCGCAGGATCGCCTGATCGTAGGCCTGCGTCTTGCGACTCGCAATCATCACCCTGACGCCTGGCTCAAACGCGACCAGCGCCGTCGCTCCCAGCTTCGCGCGATTGCCTTGGCCCATCGGGCCGGTCAGCGTGAAATTGCCATCGCCGAGCTTGAGCACCCGAGCGAGGCCTGAAAACGGCACACCGTCGGACTTGCCGCCGAGATCGAGCTGCAAGGTCGCGCCCTCTCCAGCGGCGTGACAAGCGCGGGCGGAGTCCGCGTCGTTGATCAGGCAGACCACCGCTCCTTGGGCGCCCTGTCCGACCAGTTCAGCCAGTAGGCCGGTCGTGTCGCAATGGCCGCCGCCGCCGGGATTATCTTGCGTATCGGCCAGGATCACCGGGCGATGTGCGTCCTTGGCGGTCTTCAGGGCCTCGGCTACCGCCGCGGCGCCGGGTATGGCGTCAGGGCGGAAATCGTTCTCGCGCGCGTTCAGATAGGCCAGAAAGGCATCCGCCGCCGCGTCGGCCTGTCCCTGGGTGTCGGCGTGGCAGGAGACCGCGGCGCCGCAATCGGCAAAATCGGCGTAGGGAAAGCCAAAGCAGAAGCCAAGTTCGGCGACCTCGAACTGCGCGCTGATCGCCGCGCGTTCCGCCATCACGCTGCGCATCGGTTCGGTCATCGTGCATTGGCCGCTCAGCGTGAACCAGTAATCGAGCTGCCGGAACGCCTTGGCGAAAGGTACGCCGCGCGCGACCCGCGCCAGCAGCAGCTTCGCAGCACGGGCGCCGGTCTCGCGCTTGTCGACATGTGGATAGGTTAAATAGGGCGCGATACCGTCGCTGCAGGCGACCATTTCCGCCGTCAGGTTGGCATGCGGGTCGAGGCTGATCACCACCGGCACATCGGGGCCGAGGATACGCCGCAACCGCAACAGCAACTCACCCTCCGCGTCAGGGATGCTGTCGGTCAGAGCTGCGCCATGCAAGTCGAGATACACACCGTCGAGCGGGCCCGCCAGCAGCGCGTCGGAGACATCGGCGCAGAGCATCGCCGCAATCCGCTCGAAGGCCCCATCCTCGATCGGCCCCGCCGGCATGCCGAGACACCAGAGCAGCGGCAGGAGCGTAGCTCCGTGCGCCTCGAAGACGGGAATCGCGCCGGCAAGCGCTGTCGCCGTACCGGCGATCTCCGCCATTAACGCCGCTCCCCGCGTCAGCGGGGGAAAGCCCGCGGGATTCAGGAAATCCGAAAAGACCGTCGCCTTAGGGGCGAAGGAATGGGTTTCATGCTGAAAACCGCCAATGGCAAGACGAAGGGACATGGAGTAGGTCTCGGGTTTCGCGATCACTGCGGTAATAGGCGCTGTCACGCTTACATTGTTGATCTGCCCCTATCCGTCGTCAGAACAATTGGCGCAGGTCGCGGCGTGGATTAGCGGAGCGTCGGCCTTGTCCGAGGGTTGATGTTATGCGGCGAGCTAGCGGTGCTGCAAGCGTAGGTGTTCGCCAGTCTGTTGAGAGCCGGCTCGGGAAAATTGAACCGGTCGGATAAGTGGAGCTTCTGCCTGAACGCGACATGATGGCCGCGACAGGAGAGAGCTGCGCCGGCGAATCTCCTGCACCGACCAGCGGATCAGCGGAGCGCGGTCTCGGCCGCACCCGGCTTTTTGGGAGCGGCGTATTGGCACGATGGCGGATCACCGCCAGCATGGCGAAGGTCATCATCACAAACGAGGCGCGCCGGTGCCAACCGTGCCAGGAACGGGTCTCCTTGTGATCGAGCCCGAGTTCGGTCTTGGCGGTCTCGAACGCGTCCTCGATCGCCCAGCGCCGCCCCTCGACCGCGACCAGGGTCTCGACCGGCGTGTCGGCCGGGCACCACGTCGTGAAGTAGGTCCGCTCGCCGTCGCCCAGGCTGCAGCGGATCAGCAGCGCATGAAGGACAAGGCATCGACTAAATTTTTAGACATCCTACCGTTGAGATGGTCGACGCGAGGCGGGCAAGCCACTCAGATTTCGGGCGTCACCGTTCCCTGAAGGCTTTTGCGATCTGATCTTTCAGAGGTTTGACGATGTATTCGAGGGGAGTCCGGTCCTCAGTCTTGACGAACACCTCGGCCTGCATGCCGGCGTTGACGCGGTTTTGGCCGAGGCGAGCGAACTCGGCCGGGGCAAACGAGACGCGGATGGTGTAGAAGGTCGCGCCAATCTGCTGGTCGCGGCTGGTGTCGGCCGAGATGCGGGTGACCGTGCCGGCAAGCTCTGGCGTGGTGCGCTGGTTGAAGGCGTGGATCTTGACCCGCGCCTCCTGGCCGAGCGCGATCCGGCCGATCTCGGTCGTCACTGTCTTGCGGCCGTAGCCGTTGCAGCTGTTGCCGCCTTCCTCGCCCGCCAGATGATGATCCAGGAGTGCGTCAGGAATGCGGGGAGCTTTGCGTCGTGCCATCGGGAACCTCCTTCGGGTTCATTATGGCCGCCCGCACACGAAATTCCTGACAGTTCCCGGCGGTAGTGCTCAATCTGTCCGCTGGTTGAACGCCAAGCGCATACGTCGGCAGTGCGCCAGGAGCGGACATTGGGCTGGTTCCGGGAACCGGACATTCCAGGTCCTCAGGTGCGTCCGCTCGATGACCGGCAACTGCGGCTCGAATCCTGGCGCTAAAAATCGCAGATGGTGGTGATGTCGCGGTCACCGCGACCCGTTGAGGCTGGTCATCGCCGCGGTTGCGCTCGACGCTTGTTTCAATGCCGCGGCAGGATCTCGCCGAGGAACTTCCGCGTGCGCTCGTGCCTGGGATTGCCGAAGAAGTCCTGCGGCGCGCCCTCCTCGACGATGGCGCCGCTGGCCATGAAGATCACGCGGTCCGCGACCTGGCGCGCAAAGCCCATCTCATGGGTGACGCAGATCATCGTCATGCCGTCCTCGGCGAGGCCCACCATCGTGTCGAGCACCTCCTTGACCATTTCCGGGTCGAGGGCCGAGGTCGGCTCGTCGAACAGCATCACCTTCGGCTCCATGCACAGCGCCCTGGCGATGGCGACGCGCTGCTGCTGTCCGCCCGAGAGCTGCGCCGGAAACTTGTCGGCCTGGTTGAGGATCTTGACCCGGTCGAGCAGCCGGCGAGCGGTTGCATCCGCCTCCGCGCGGGATACCCCGCGCGAGCGCATCGGCGCGAGCACGCAGTTCTCCAGCACGGTCAGATGCGGGAAGAGATTGAACTGCTGGAACACCATGCCGACCTCGCGGCGGATGGCGTCGATCACGCCAGCATTCTCGATCAGGCGAGTGCCGTCGACGACGATCTGCCCGTCCTGATAGGGCTCAAGATGATTGATGCAGCGGATCAGCGTCGACTTGCCAGAGCCCGACGGCCCGCACAGGACGATTTTCTCGCCGGTGCGGACCGAAAGGTTGATGTCCGTTAGGACCTGGAAGCTGCCGAACCACTTGTTCACGCCTTGCATCGTGATCATCGACGCGGGCGATGCGGCGGCTCTGTCAGTCATGGCGAAGCCTTTCAAATCGTCATTGTGTCAGCTGGCGACGAACGGAATCTCCGGCACGCTGTCCGGGAAGGGCGGCAGCGGGTTCTTCATCCACTTCGGGTAGATCTTCGCCAGCTCGCCATTGGCTTTGATCTTGTCGATGAAGCCATTGATGAAGGCGTTGATCTCCTTCTCGCCGAGCCGCGTGCAGGCGCCGTTGTAGAGCTTGGTGAACTCGAGCTTGTTCTCGTAGACGCCCGGTTTCGCCTCCTCGAGGCGCGGAACGTAGAAGATGTTGCCGCCGACGGCCTGGACCTGGCCGGAGAGCAGCGCCTGGATCGTCGGCGCGTCGCCGTCGAAGCGCCGGATCGTGGTGCCGGGAGGCGCGGTCTTGGTGACGTCGGCATCCTGCACGCTGCCGCGGGCAACGCCGATCGTGTACTTGCCCATATCGGCATGCGTCTTCACCACCACGTCCTTGGGTGCGATAAAGGTGATGATGTTGGCGGCGTAAGGCTTGCTGAACTGCACGGCCTTGGCGCGCTCGGGCAGCATCGCCATGGTCGCGAACAGCACATCGACGCGGCCGGAGGTCAGCGCCGGAATGCGGTTGGCGACGGCGAGCTGCACGAACTCGGCCGGCACGCCGAGCTCCTTGGAGAAGAGTTCCGAGATATCGGCGTCGAGCCCCTCCTGCTTGCCCGCGGAGTTGACGAAGCCCCAGGGCGGGTTGTCGCCCTGAATGCCGATGATGACCTTGCCGCGGCTCTTGATCTCGGCCGGCGTCGCCGCCACGGCTGGTCTGGTGATCAGCATCGGCGCGGCCAATGTGGCAGCGCCGACGGCGATGAGCTGGCGGCGATTGAGGCCTGTTCTGGTCGTATGGGTCATCGTTCCCTCCTGCATTCTTGGTCTTGGTGATGCCGCCGATATCAGTGCGAGGCCGCGGCAAGCCTGCGCTCCAGCCGCGCGCCATAGAGCGAGAGCGGCCAGCAGATGAGGAAGTAGAGAGCGCCCACCACGCCGAAGACGAGCAGGGGCTTGAAGATCTGGTTGGAGATGATCGTCCCGGCCCGGGCGAGCTCGGTGAAGCCGACGATGGCGGCGAGCGAGGTGCCCTTGATCAGCTGGACGAGGAAACCGATCGTCGCCGGCAGCGAGATCCGCAGCGCCTGCGGCAGGATCACGTCCCGCATGCGCGAGACATAGCCGAGGCTCAGCGCCTTCGCCGCCTCGGTCTGCCCCTTCGGCACGGCCTCGATCGAGCCACGCCAGATCTCGCCCAGGAAGGCGCTGGCATGCAGCGTGAAGCCGATGGCGACGGAGAGCCAGGCGTCGAGCTTCAGGCCGACCAGGGCCAGGCCGTAATAGACCACGAAGAGCTGCATCAGGAGCGGCGTGCCCTGGAACAGGGCGATGTAGCCGGCCGTCGCCCGCTCCAGCGGAACGTTGCCGGAGGTGCGGGCGAGCGCGATGCCGAGCCCACTCACTGCGCCGCAGGCGAAGCCGATCGCGGACAGAAGAATCGTCCATTTCAGCCCGGTCAGCAGGAAGAGGAGTTCACTTCCGTTCATGGCGCGCCTCACTTCACCGGGTAGCTGAAATGGCGCGCCGTGATCTGCGCGAACATCCGCATCATCAGCCAGGACATGGCGAGGTAGAGCAGCGTGACCACGCCGTAGACCTCGAAGCTGCGGAAGGTGTTGTTCTCGATGTTCTGCGCGACCGAGGTCAGCTCGTAAGCCGAGATCGCCGAGGCGATGCTGGTCGTCAGCGTCAGCAGGATGAACTGGCTGGTCAGCGACGGGAAGATCGCGCGCAGCGCCGGCTTCAGCACGACCAGGCGGAAAACCTGGCCCTTGTGCAGGCCGAGCGCCAGCCCGGCCTCGATCTGGCCCTTGCCAATCGACTGAACGCCGCCGCGGATGATCTCGATCGCATAGGCGCCGCCATTGACGCCGAGCGCGATGATCGCCGTCGGCGTCGGATCGAGCCTGATGCCGGCGAGCGGCAGCGCGAAGAAGATGAAGTAGATCTGGACCAGGAACGGCGTGTTGCGGATCAGCTCGACGAAACCGATCACCAGCCAGCGCAGCCAGCGATAGGGCGAGTCGCGCAGCACCACGCCGCCGATGCCGATGACCAGCGCAAGCACCATGCCGGCGAGCGCCAGCCCGAGTGTGCCGAGGCAGCCCCATAGCAGGTCCGGAAGCCCCTCGATGACGGGGCCGAAATCGAACTTGTAGTTCAAGACGTTTCTTCCCTCTTCTGCTGGACCTTCTTGCGGGTCCGGTTGTCTTGCCTGCGGTTCAGTCGCTCCGTCTGTGCCGCGGTAGCGCGGCATCCTCCGTCATCGTTCTCGCCCTTGCTGGCGCCCGCGCTCGGCGAGTGCCGGGGATCGACGGCTGGCTAGCGCCGGGCTTTCCGGCTCATGAGGCTCTCCGCTGCGTCTGTCCGGGTTGGGATGTGAGCAGGGTCGCGTAGCGGTCGCGCAGGTCGATCCGCTTGCCGGTCGCGGCGGCCTCGGCCACGGCGAGCGTCGCGATCAGCGTGCGTGCGCCGTCCTCGACCGGTTGCAGGGACACAGCCGTGCCGCGGACCACGTCGCGGAAATGGTCGAGCTGGGCGATGTAGGGATCGAGCGTCGGCGCATGGATCCGCTGCGCCTGGATCGGCTGGTTCCAGCTCGGTTCGCCGTTCGCCTGCGTCCACGCGACCAGATTGGGGAATTCGAGCGCGCCCTGGCTGCCCATGAAGCGGTAGCTGCTCTCGCCGCTGAACGGGAACTCAGGCGACTCTCCGACACCCTGCTCCGTCGTCCAGGGCGAGACCGCGCTGTCGCTGGCGAAGAAGGTCCCGATCGCCCCATTCTCGAACTCGATCAGCACGCCGGCCGTATCCTCGACTGCAAAGCCGCGCTGGCGGTTGGAGAGGACGGCGCCGACCGAGACGATCTCGCCGACGCTGAAGCGCAGGAAATCGATCTCGTGGATCAAGTTGATCAGGACGGGCCCGCCGCCGGCCTGCGTCCGCCACGACGCGACCTTGAAATAGGGATCCGGCTTGTACGCTGCCCAGATGGCGGAGACGCCAACCAAGTTGCCAATCCGGCCCTCGCCCAGCAGCGACCGCAAGGTCGCGACCTGGCGATGGTGGCGGCGGTGATGGCCGACCAGCGACCGGATGCCGGCTTTCCGGAGCTCGCCGATCAGCGTGTTCGCCGACTCCAGCGTATCGGTGACCGGCTTCTCGATCAGGATATGGATGCCACGGCGGGCGCATTCGATGCCGTTCTCGGCGTGGAGCTGATTGGGCGAGGCGATGATGACAGCGCTCGGCCGCGCCTCATCGAGCATGGTGCGGTAATCGGCGAAGACGCGCGCCTGCGGATTCTGGGCCGCGACCTGCTCGGCATTGACATCGGCGATCCCGACCAAGTCGAAATCGGGATGCTCGGCGATCTTCGCCAGGTGCTTGCGTCCGATCAGGCCTGCGCCGATCACGCCGATTGCGATGTTCGTCATGCTCTCACGGATCCCTGTGTTGTCGGGCGGCTCGGCGCGTTGCCGACTTCGGACGCCTTGTGCGGAGACAGGCCGTCCAGCAATCGACGCGTCGCGGCGTAGGCCGTCGCGATCCGCGAACGCGCATCGGGTCCGCGCATCGGCAGTTCGACACTGAGCGCCGCATCGGCCGGCAGCGCCTGCAGCAGCGCAGCGAGCGGCAATGCGCCCTGCCCCGGCGGCAGGCGTCCTTCGCGCGCCTCCGTGATGGCGTCGGCGTCGCTCGCCGGCTGGGTCGCGGCCGCGTCGCAAAGCTGAGCCGCGCACAGAAAATGTCTCGGCAAGTCCGCGAGATCGCCGGGATCGCCACCCGAGCGGCTGAGATGCAGTGCGTCCACGAGCACGGCGCCGTTGGGCCTGCCTGCCTGGCGTACGATCGCCTCGGCCTGCGCCAGCGTCCCGACCACGCGCCAGCGCATGAACTCCAGGTCGACACGCAGGCAAAACTCGCCGGCGAGATCGCAGAGCGCGGCGAAGCTGGCGGTGAGGCGTAGGCGATCGGCGTCGTCGCCGGACACGGTCACTGCCGAGGCACCCAGTTCGGCTCCGGCTTCGAGCATCGGCGCAAAGGACCGGATGTCGAGGCCGGGTGTGAGCTGGATGAATTCGATCTCGTTCAGGCGCACGCCTTCCGACGCCAGGATCGTGCACAGTTCCCGCTGGGCCCAGGATCCGACACGGAGCGGATAGGCGACACCGCCTGCCATCGCCGGATGGACGCGCAAGCCAATGGAACCAAAACCCGCACTTGCTGCCTCCCGGGCCAGTTCCGGCGGCGAGAGCTCGAGCGCCGTCAAATGGGCCAGGCCGAGCGCGCTCATCGGGCCGCGGCCTTCACATGGCGGTCCGGTTGTCTTGCACCGGCTTGCCGCACAGCGCCTGGGGACGGGCGGACCCGAACGGATCGGCCAGATGCGGTGATCGTCATGTTTCCTCCCTGCAATTAACCTACAGGATAATTGCAGGTTAATTAACCTGATGGATAATTGATGTCAAGCACCGCCAAATCGGCTAAGGAGGCAAGCACCATCGTCGGAACGGACAGCCGGGATCGCGGGATGAAAGCTGAGAGCGTGCGCATGCCGGCGAATGAGGAACCGACCAGGGCGCGCCGCCGAGACCGCGAGAAGACGAAGGGCGAAATCCTGCAGATCGCCTTCGAGGAATTCGCCGAGAATGGGCTCTCGGGCGCCAATGCCGACGCGATCGCCGCGCGGGCCGGGATCACCAAGCGACTGATCTTCTACTATTTCAACTCGAAGGAAGAGCTATTCACGGCCGTGCTGGAGATGGCCTACGGCAAGATGCGCCTGGCGGAGGAGGACCTCCATCTCGAGACGCTCGAGCCGGAGGCGGCGATCCGCCGGCTCGCCGAATTCACCTTCGACTTCCATCAGGCCAATCCCGAATTCGTCCGGCTCGTTGCGATCGAGAACATCCATCGCGGCAGGCACATCAACAGCAGCGAGAAGCTCAAGCAGATGACGCGACCGGTCATCGGCCAGATCGAGCGCATGCTGACCAAAGGCAAGAGCCTCGGCGCGATCAGGCCCGAGGTCGACGCCTACGAACTCCACGCCACGCTCAACGCCTTGTCCATTTTCTCCGTGGCGAACCGGCATACCTTCGAGGCGCAGTTTCGCTGGGACATGTCCTCACCCGAAGCAAAGGCCCGGCGCCGGGTGGAGATCGCCGAAGTGCTCTGGCGCTATGTCCGCGATAGTCAGCGCGCCTCGATTGCCGATGAGGAGTAGCGTGCTCCTGGATTTTGCCCGTGATCCAACAGGCTCCGGCGCGTCTGCTGCATCCCCTACCTCATCCCCGATCTCGGTTATTGCGCGGCTTGCCCGCTGCCGGCCGCCAAAGCCTGATCGAGCTTGGCATCCCGACTGCTGACCGTTCGTGTCATCAGAATTTGCGTTGGCGCCGATCCAGCCAGCGGCGTTCCGGCAGGCCGACAAACCTCGATTGCCGCCGTTGGCAGTTCGCGAACCGGCTTGCCCAAAAACCGACCTTCCCAGGGGGGAATGGGCCACATTTTGCCGCACCGATCACGCTGGCAGTGTTGCGCGCTCCGCCATCTGCACCAGCCCATAAGGATCGACGCTCATCGCCCGCGCGATCGCGATGTACTCGGCCACATCGAGCCGCCGTTCCTCGGTCTCGTATTTCGATAGGAGATAATCGTACTCAGGATAGGCCTTGCTCCAATACCGGCCGTAGTCGCTGCCCCCAGACCGAAGTCGTTGTGCCTCCGCCTGCAGGTCCGCGGCTGTCGGAACATGCTTCACCTTCGCGATCTTTTCCGGGAGCTTGAAATCAACGGATTCCTCTCCCTGTGTCGCGCTGAACCACTGCCCTGACAGCTTGATGCCGATGCCACGCCGTTCGAGGTCGCGGATGATGGCGTCGAGAACGAAAATCGCGCGCTCGACAGAAGCTTGCCCAACCGAGGTCGACGGGATGTCAGCCCCGCGAGCGAATACCACGCCGTTTTTGTCAGGTTTCGCAGTGCGAAGAACGGCGGCGACCTGAAGCAGCGCTGGATACGGCTTATCGACCTTGGCCCACTCGGCCCGCTTAGACCGCGCTCGCGCGACAACTTCGCGCTTCGGAGCCACGATTTTGGGGGTAGGCGCCGGTTCTGAAACGGGGAGCGGCGTGGTCGGCTGTGTCCCTTTGAAAGAAATGACCTCGAGCGCCGCATCCATCGTCGACATAAAAACTGCCTGCTTCGTCCGTCGGCCATCTGCCCTGTCGCGCCAAAACGCAGCCGTCGGCAAAGGCACGCGGTGGCTCTCGCAGATTTGTCTGATCTGCCATTCGGAGATGCCGAGATGCGCGGAAACCTGCGACAGTTCGTGCGACCAGATCGGATCATAGAGCTGGCGGCGGGTCAGGTTGGAAGTCATGCCGAAACCGAAAGGCAGCAGACGAGTCGTCGTCAGCGTGCCACTGCAATCGGATTTTCGTGAGACCGAAGCGCCGAAGAAGGTCCGCGGTTGCGGTCTCGCGCGCACGCACCGTTTCGGGAATGTCGGCCGGCCTCACGAGAGTCACCCCGAACTCTAATTGACCGACGCGCTAGTGTAGTCGCCGCCGCTTCCGAATTTGCAGCATACTGGGCATGGCATGCATGTAACTGCATGGCAGCGGCGCGGCCCAAGCTGACATGCGGCCGAAGAGTCCGATTGATCTCCACTCGAATTCGTGCAATTAAATGACCGACCGGTCGGTTGATAAAAACAGAGCGGCGGATAGCGGGGAGAAGCACCTTTGGCGGACGCTTTCATTTGCGATGCGGTTCGTACGCCCGTCGGCCGCTATGGCGGGGCGTTGGCGAGCGTGCGCGCCGATGATCTGGCCGCCATCCCGCTCGCGGCGTTGATGCAGCGCAACCCTTCTGTCGACTGGGCACGCGTCGACGACGTTATCCTCGGCTGCGCCAACCAGGCCGGCGAAGATAACCGTAATGTCGCGCGCATGGCCGTTCTGCTCTCGGGATTGCCGGTCGACGTGCCCGGCAGCACGGTCAACCGGCTCTGTGGCTCCGGCCTCGATGCGGTGGGTCTTGCGGCTCGCTCGATCCGCGCCGGCGACTGCGAGCTGATGATCGCCGGCGGCGTCGAGAGCATGTCGCGCGCGCCCTTCGTGATGCCGAAGGCCGACGCCGCCTTCTCGCGCTCGAACGCGGTCTACGACACGACGATCGGCTGGCGCTTCGTCAACCCGAAGCTGAAGAAGGCCTACGGCATCGATTCCATGCCCGAGACGGCCGACAATGTCGCGGCGGATTTTGGCGTCTCTCGCGCCGACCAGGATGCGTTCGCGCTGCGCAGCCAGCAGCGCTGGGCCGCCGCCCAGGCCGCCGGCCGTTTCGCCGATGAGCTGGCGCCGGTCTCCGTGCCGCAGAAAAAAGGCGATCCGCTCATCGTCGATCGTGACGAGCATCCGCGCTCCGACGTGACGCTCGAGCAACTGGCCAGGCTCAAGGGCGTGAACGGACCCGATCTCAGCGTGACGGCGGGCAACGCCTCGGGCGTCAATGATGGTGCTGCGGCGCTGATCGTGGCGAGCGAGAAGGCGGCGAAGGCCAACGGCCTGACGCCGCGCGCCCGGGTCGTCGCCATGGCGGCTGCCGGTGTCGCGCCGCGCGTCATGGGCATCGGCCCGGTGCCAGCCGTGCGCAAGGTGCTCGAGCGTGCCGGCATGGAGCTCGCGCAGATGGATGTGATCGAGCTGAACGAGGCTTTTGCGGCTCAGGGGCTCGCCGTGTTGCGTGAGCTTGGTCTGCCGGACGATGCGCCGCATGTGAACTCGAATGGCGGCGCGATCGCGCTCGGCCATCCCCTGGGCGCGAGCGGTGCCCGGCTGGCAACGACGGCGATGTGGCAACTCCAGCGCACCGGCGGGCGTTTCGCCCTCTGCACGATGTGCGTCGGCGTGGGCCAAGGGATTGCAGTGATCCTCGAGCGCGTCTGACGCGCGAACCGGAACAGGAGGCGAGCCGATGTATGCCCAGATGGTCAAGACCGAGGCGAAGCGGGTCCGCAGCCTCGACGAGATGGAGCCGCAGGAACGCGCCTTCCAGCAGCGCATCGATGCCGGCCAGAAGATCGAGCCGAAGGAGTGGATGCCGGAGGACTACCGCAAGACGCTGATCCGGCAGATCAGCCAGCATGCCCATTCCGAGATCGTCGGACAGCTGCCGGAGGGCAACTGGATCACCCGCGCCCCGACTCTTGAGCGCAAGGCGATCCTGCTCGCCAAGGTGCAAGACGAGGCCGGCCATGGCCTCTATCTCTACTGCGCGGCGGAGACGCTCGGCATCAGCCGCGACCAGATGTACGAGCAGCTCCATTCCGGCAAGGCGAAGTATTCCTCGATCTTCAACTATCCGACGCTGAGCTGGGCCGATATCGGCGCAATTGGCTGGCTGGTCGACGGTGCCGCGATCATGAACCAGGTGCCGCTGCAGCGCTGCTCCTACGGGCCCTATGCCCGCGCCATGGTGCGCATCTGCAAGGAAGAGAGTTTCCACCAGCGCCAGGGCTTCGACATCATGAGCGTGCTCTGCAAGGGCACACCCGAGCAGAAGGCGATGGCGCAGGATGCGTTGGACCGCTGGTGGTGGCCGTCGCTGATGATGTTCGGCCCCTCCGACGACGCCTCGGTGCATTCGGCGCAGTCGATGGCCTGGAACATCAAGCAGGATTCCAATGACGAGCTGCGCCAGAAGTTTGTCGACCAGACCGTGCCGCAGGCGAAGTTCCTCGGCCTCACCGTTCCCGATCCGGCCTTGGCCTGGAACGAGGCGAAGGGCGGCCATGATTTCGGCGAACCGGACTGGACCGAATTCTTCGCGGTGATCGCCGGCGAGGGGCCATGCAACCGCGAGCGGCTCGAGGCGCGGCGCAAGGCCTGGGATGACGGCGCCTGGTTCCGCGACGGGCTGAGCGCCCACGCGAACAAGCAGGCGGCCCGCCGGGACGCCGCCAGGATTGCCGCCGAGTAGCGCGTTCAGAAGCGACAGGAAGCAAGCAATGTCGAGCGAATGGCCCCTGTGGGAGGTCTTCATCCGCGGCCAGCACGGCCTCAACCACCGGCATGTCGGCAGCCTGCACGCGCCCGATGCCGAGATGGCGATCCATAATGCGCGCGACGTCTACACGCGCCGCAACGAGGGCGTCAGCATCTGGGTGGTGCGCTCCTCGGACATCGTCGCCAGTGCGCCTTCGGAAAAGGGGCCTCTCTTCGACCCCGCCAACGCAAAAGTCTACCGGCACCCGACCTTCTTCGATGTGCCGGACGAAGTGGGGCATATGTGATGACCGCCCTGGCCCCATTGCCCGCCGTCGCCGAGTTCGCGCTGCGCATGGGCGACAGCTGCCTCATTCTCGGCCATCGCAATTCGGAATGGTGCGGCCATGCCCCGGCGCTGGAAGAGGACATCGCGCTCGCCAACACCGCGCTCGACCTGATCGGCCAGACCCAGCTCTGGCTGGAGCTCGCCTGCGAGGCCGAGGGCAAGGGCCGGACATCCGACGAACTCGCCTTCCTGCGCGACGTCTCCGGCTACCGCAATCTCCTCTTGGTCGAGCAGCCCAACGGCGATTTCGGCCGCACGGTGATGCGGCAATATCTGTTCGACGCCTGGCATCTGCCGCTGCTGAAGGCTCTCATGGGCTCGACTGACAAGCGCATCGCCGCGATCGCCGAGAAGGCCGCCAAGGAGGCCGCCTATCATCTCGAGCGCAGCGCCGATCTGGTGATCCGCCTCGGCGACGGCACCAAGGAGAGCCACGCCCGCATGCAGGCGGCTGTGGATTTCCTCTGGCCCTATACGGGCGAGATGTTCATCGCCGATGCGGTCGACGAGGAACTGGCGGCGTCGGGCCTCGCGCCGGAGCCCGGCGCGCTCAAAGCTGCCTGGCAGGAGCATATCACGCGCACCTTCGCCGATGCGACCTTGAAGGCGCCGGAGAAGAGCTTCGCGCAGAAGGGCGGCCGGCGCGGCGTGCATTCCGAGCATCTCGGCTTCATACTGGCGCAGATGCAGTTCCTGCAGCGCGCCTATCCCGGCGCACGCTGGTGAGGGGACGCTGATGGATGCCGCCACCATCTCGCGCCCGGCCATCGCCGAAATCTGGTCCTGGTTGGGCGAGATCCCGGACCCGGAGATCCCGGTGATCTCGCTGGTCGATCTCGGCATCATCCGCGACGTCTCCTGGGTGGGCGACGTGCTGGAGGTGACGGTGACGCCAACCTATTCCGGCTGCCCGGCGACCGGCGTGATCAATTTCGAGATCGATCGCGGCTTGCGCGAGCACGGCATCGAGAAGATTTCGCTCAAGCGGCAATTGTCGCCGGCCTGGACCACCGCCTGGATCAGCGCCGACGGCCGCGCCAAGCTGCGCGACTACGGCATTGCGCCGCCGGTCGAGGGCACGGCCGCCTGCGCTGGCGCGCTGCGCCCGTTCGATGTCTCGTGTCCGCGCTGCGGCTCGGCCAGCACCGAGCGCGTCAGCCAGTTCGGCTCGACACCGTGCAAGGCGCATTTCCGCTGCACTGAGTGCCTGGAACCGTTCGACTACTTCAAGAGCATCTGAGGGACCGATGGCCCGCTTCTTTCCTTTGGAGGTCGCCGAAGTCCGTCGCGAAACCCGCGATGCGGTGGTCGTCACGCTCGCGCCGCGCAGCGAGGACTGCGCCGCCTTCGACTTCACGCAAGGCCAGTACCTGACCTTCCGTCGGAGCTTTGAGGGCGAAGAGCTGCGCCGGTCTTATTCGATCTGCGCCGGCAGGGACGAAGGCGTGCTCAAGGTCGGCATCAAGCGCGTCGACGGCGGCGCCTTCTCGACCTGGGCGAACGAGGAGCTGAAGGCCGGCGACTTGCTCGAAGCCATGCCGCCGATGGGCGCCTTCCATGTGCCGCTGAAGCCGGAGGAGGGACGGCACTATCTCGGCTTTGCCGGCGGCAGTGGCATCACGCCCGTGCTCTCGCTGATCAAGACGACGCTGGCGCGCGAGCCGAAATCGCGGTTCACGCTGGTCTACGGCAACCGTTCGATCCATTCGATCATGTTCCGCGAGGAGCTGGAGGACATCAAGAACGTCCATCTCGGCCGCTTCAACGTGGTCCATGTGCTGGAGAGCGAGGCGCAGGACGTCGAACTCTTCTCCGGCCGCATCGACGCCGAGAAATGCGCGAAGCTGTTCAAGGGCTGGATCAACATCGCCGCCATCGACATGGCCTTCATCTGCGGGCCCGAGCCGATGATGCTGGCGATCGCTGCGGCGCTGCGCGAGCACGGCCTGCGCGACGACCAGATCAAGTTCGAATTGTTCGCATCCGCGCCGCGCCGCGCCAAGCATGTCGTCAAGGCCGCTGCCGACAATGGCAAGGCCGCGACCTGCACCGCGACGATCACGCTCGACGGCATGACGCGGGTGATCGAGATGGCCAAGACCGGCGAGACCATCCTGGAGGCCGCGCTCGGTGCCAGCCTCGATGCGCCCTATGCCTGCAAGGCAGGCGTCTGCTCGACCTGCCGCGCCATGGTCGTCGAGGGCGAGGTCGAGATGGAGACCAATCACGCCCTCGAGGATTACGAGGTCCGGCAAGGCTATGTGCTGACCTGCCAGTGCTACCCGCTCTCCGACCGCGTGGTGGTGACCTATGACCAGTGAATCCGCCGGCACGGCCGCAGATTCGACCGGCTCCATGCCGCTCGATGAATATCTCGCGCAAGGCGGCAAGCTGACCACGCCCGAGAACGCGCCGCCGCGCTATCGCGGCGAACTGCTCAGGCTGATGGCGACCTTCGTCGACAGCGAACTCGCCGGTGCTGCCGGCTTCGCCGACATCATCAACCAGGGACCCGGCATCAAGGAGCGCATCGCCGCTTCCCGCATCGTGCTGGAGAAGCTCGACCATGCCGAGCGCGTGCTCGCCGTGATGGGCGAGTTCGGCGCCGACATCTCGCGCTACGCCAACCACCACCCCTGGACCGACCGTGTCGCACGCGACAGCGATCTCGGTGCTGCTCGCCATGGCGCCGACATGCGGCTCGCCGTGCTGCATTACCCGCTGCAGGGCTGGCTCGACGCGGTTGTGATGAACGTGCTGATGGGTCACGCGGTCACCATCCAGATCGACGAATTCACCAAGCTCTCCTACCAGCCGCTCGGCGAGATCTTCCGCGCCATCCTGCCGCGCGAGCGCCGGCATATGGAGCTCGGCGAGGAGGGCTTGCGGAAGCTGCTGGAGGATGCCGGCAACCGGCCGCTGGCCGCCACCTCCATCGCCTATTGGCGCCCACGCGTCGCGGCGAGCTTCGGCAGTGGCAGCTCGGCTCATTTCGAGACGCAGAAGAAGTTCGGCCTGCGCCAGACCGGCAATGCCGAGCTCGCCGCCGCCTGGCAGCGGCAGGTGGATGACGTGCTGCGTGCCGTCGGCATGGCCTGACCTGCACCAACCGATGACGGCGACAAGCCGCTGACCGCGATCGACAGGGGATTCCAAGGGATGAATGCGCCAGTGAAGACCGTCCGCCAGCTCGAATCCTTCATCGCCGGAGAATGGGTCCGCGGCGCCGGCAAGGCCGTGGCATTGCTCGATGCAGCGACCGGGGCGGAGGTCGCAACGATCGATGCCGGCGGCATCGACATGACGCGCGCGCTGCATCATGGCCGCGAGGCCGGCGGGCCAGCATTGCGCAAGCTGAGCTTCCATGAACGGGCCCTGATGCTGAAGGCGCTCGGCCAGGCGCTGATGGAGGCGAAGGAGGGGTTCTACGCCCTCTCCACCGCTACCGGCGCGACGCGCACCGACAGCTGGATCGACATCGAGGGCGGCATCGGCACCTTGCTGTCCTTCGCCTCGAAGGGTCGGCGCGAATTGCCGAATACGCGCACCCTCGTCGATGGCGATGTCGAACTCCTGTCGCGCGACAACAGCTTCTCCGGCCAGCACATTCTGACGCCGCTCGAAGGCGTCGCGATCCACATCAACGCCTTCAACTTCCCGTGCTGGGGCATGCTGGAGAAGCTGGCGCCGACGCTGCTCGCAGGCATGCCGGCGATCGTGAAGCCGGCGAGCCAGACCGCCTATCTGACCGAGCTGATGGTGCGCAGGATCATCGCGACCGGCATCCTGCCGAAGGGGGCGCTGCAGCTGATCAGCGGCTCGGTCGGCGATCTGCTCGACCATGTCGACTGCCAGGACGTCGTGACCTTCACCGGCTCGGCCGCAACCGGCCGCAAGCTCAAGACCCACAAGGCGATCGTCGAGCACTCGGTCCGCTTCACCATGGAGGCGGACTCGCTCAACGCGGCCATCCTCGGGCCGGATGCGGTGGCGGGGACCGAGGAGTTCGACCTCTTCGTCAAGGAAGTCGCCCGCGAAATGACCGTGAAGGCCGGGCAGAAATGCACGGCGATCCGCCGCGTGATCGCGCCGCGGGCCACGGTCGAGCCGCTGATCAAGGCGCTCGGCGACCGGCTCGCCAAGACCGCGCTCGGCAACCCCGGGGAGGAAGCGACGCGGATGGGCCCGCTCGCCAGCTTCGCCCAGCGCGACGAGGTCCGCGCCCGCATCGCGGAACTGCGCGGCGAGGCCGAGATCGTCGCCGGCGATCCCAGCCAAACCAATCTGACGTCGGGCGATGCGGAGGCCGGCGCCTTCCTCGGTCCCGTGCTGCTCTATTGCGATAAGCCCGGCGCCGCCAGGGCGGTGCACGATGTTGAGGCCTTCGGGCCGGTCAGCACGATCATCCCCTATGACAGCGCCGACGAGGCCGCGGAACTCGCGCGGCGCGGCAAGGGCAGCCTCGTCGCCTCGGTCTTCACCAATGACGCCGCTTTCGCCCGCGAGGCCGTGGAGGCACTCGGGCCGTGGCATGGCCGCGTCATGCTCGGCAACCGCGTCAGCGCCAAATCCTCGACCGGCCATGGCTCGCCCTTGCCGGTGCTGGTCCATGGTGGTCCCGGCCGCGCCGGCGGCGGCGAGGAGCTCGGCGGCATGCGCGCCGTCAAGCACTACATGCAGCGCACCGCGGTGCAGGGCGCGCCATGGCTCCTGTCAGAGGTCACAGGCCGCTGGATGCAGGGCGCGAAGGCGCGGCAGGACGGCATCCATCCCTTCCGCAAGTCGCTGGCCGAGTTGGAGATCGGCGATCAGCTCGTCACGGCCTCGCGCACGGTGACGCTGGAGGACATCGAGCATTTCGCCCATTTCACCGGCGACACCTTCTACGCCCATATGGACGAGGAGGCGGCCAAGGCGAACCCGTTCTTCGACGGCCGTGTCGCGCATGGCTATCTGATCGTGTCGTTTGCGGCCGGCCTGTTCGTCGATCCGGCGCCAGGCCCGGTGCTCGCCAATTACGGCGTCGACGCGTTGCGCTTCCTGACGCCGGTCAATCCGGGTGACGCTTTGCAGGTGACGCTGACCTGCAAGCAGATCAATCCGCGCGAGACCGAGGAGTACGGCGAGGTCCGTTGGGACTGCACGGTCAGCAACCAGGATGCCCAGCTCGTCGCGCAGTACGACGTGCTGACCATGGTGGCGAAGCGCTGGCCGCAATAGCGTCGACGCCAAGAAAAGCGGTGCCGGTCAGACCGGCACCGGCCCGTGCACCTTGATCTCCCTCAGGACGAGATTGGTACGGACATTGGCGATGCCCGGCAGCCTGAACAGGAAATGCTCCAGGAAATCGTTGTAGGCATCCTTGTCACGGCAGACGACATGCAGGTGGTAGTCGGCCTCGCCGGTGGTCGCGAAGCATTCCAGCACCTCCGGCCGCGCCGCCACGCGTGAGATGAAGGTCGTCACATGGTCGGCCTCATGGCGCACCAGCGCGACATGCACCACTGCGCTGAAGGCAAGCCCAGCCTTGGCCGGATCGACGACCGCGCGATAGCTCGCAATCACGCCGGCTTCCTCCAGGGCCCGCACCCGCCGCCAGCAGGCGGAAGCCGACATGCCCGCGCCCTCGGCCAGCTCTTGATTGGAGATGCGGGCGTCCGCCTGCAGCAGGGTGATCAGCTTGCGGTCCTGCTCAGTGAGTTCCATCGCCTCGTCCTGAAAGGATTATCCAGAATAGCGGTGATGTTCGGTCAGTTGTACCGAAGTGGCAACAGGAAACGGCAAACCAGGCAAATCTTTCCAGCCGGCCGAGTTTAGAATCGTCCGAATGAAACCTGTCGGGAGGCCCATGCCATGGCCGGTATCGCGTCGACCAGCCCGCTTTCCGACTATGCGTTGAGTGATCGCTACACCAGGACCTCCGGGCGCGCTTTCCTGACCGGCACCCAGGCGCTGGTCAGGATCGCGCTCGACCAGGCCCGGCGAGACCGCGCCGCAGGCCTTGCCACCGCCGGCTTCATCTCCGGCTATCGCGGCTCGCCGCTCGGCGGCGTCGACCTCGAATTGTGGCGCGCGGCGGAGCTGGTGAAGCAGCACGGCATCGAGTTCCTGCCAGCGGTCAACGAGGACCTTGCCGCCACCGCCGTGCTCGGCTCGCAGCAGGTCGAGACCAATCCGGACAGGACGGTCCAGGGCGTCTTCGGCCTCTGGTACGGCAAGGGTCCGGGCGTCGACCGGGCCGGGGATGCGCTGAAGCACGGCAATGCCTATGGCTCGTCGCCGCATGGCGGTGTGCTGGTGGTCGCTGGCGACGACCATGGCTGCGTCTCGTCGTCGATGCCGCACCAGTCCGATGTCGCCTTCATGGCCTGGTTCATGCCGACGCTGAATCCTGCTTCGGTCGGCGAATATCTCGCCTTCGGCGAGTACGGCTACGCGCTGTCGCGCTATTCCGGCATGTGGGTCGGTTTCAAGGCGATCTCGGAAACGGTGGAGAGCGGCCAGTCGGTCGCGCTGCCGGCGCCGCGTTTGTTCGAGGAGCCGGACTACACGCCGCCAGCCACCGGGCTGCATTACCGCTGGCCGGACTTGCCCGGACCGCAGATCGAAGAGCGCATGGAGGCCAAGAAGATGGCCGTCTTCGCCTTCGCGGAGGCGAACCCGATCGACCGGCGCATCTACGACATTCCAGGCGCATCCTTCGGCATCGTCACCACCGGCAAGGCGCATCTCGACCTGATGGAGGCGCTGCGTCTGCTCGGCCTCGACGAAGCGGCCTGCCGCAGCCACGGCATCGACATCTACAAGGTTGGCATGGTCTGGCCGCTGGCCCGCCGCTCCGCGCTCGAATTCGTGCGCGGCAAGGCGGAGATTCTCGTCGTCGAGGAGAAGCGCGGCATCATCGAGAGCCAGCTCAAGGAGTACTTCTACGACTATCCCGGCCATAAGCCGCATTCCATGGTCGGCAAGCGCGACGAGGACGGCAACCGCCTGATCTCCTGGATCGGGGAGTTGTCGCCGCGCCTGCTCGCGCCGATCGTGGCGAAGCGATTGGACGCGCTGTTTCCGGACCTTCGCCTCACCGAGCGGGCCGCGGCGCTCGCCCCCGAGGCCAGCAGGCTGATCCAGGTGGCCGGCGCGACGCGAACGCCCTATTTCTGCTCCGGCTGCCCGCACAACAGCTCGACCAAGGTGCCGGAGGGCTCGAAGGCGCTGGCGGGGATCGGCTGCCATTTCATGGCGAGTTGGATGGACCGCGAGACCAGCTCGCTGATCCAGATGGGCGGCGAAGGCGTCAACTGGGCGGCGTCCTCCCTGTTCACCGGCAGGGGCCACATCTTCCAGAATCTCGGCGAAGGCACCTATTACCATTCCGGCTCGATGGCGATCCGCCAGGCGATCGCCGCCAAGGCGAACATCACCTACAAGATCCTGTACAACGACGCCGTCGCCATGACCGGTGGCCAGCCCGTCGACGGGCCAATCAGCGTGCACGCCATCACGCAGGAGGTCCGCGCCGAGGGCGTCCTGCGCATCGCCCTGGTCTCCGACCAGCCGGAGAAATTCGCGCCCGCCAGCCTGCCGCATGGCGTGACCATCCACCACCGCCGTGAGCTCGATGCGGTCCAACGCGAACTGCGCGAGATCAAGGGCGTCTCGGTGCTGATCTACGAGCAGGCCTGCGCCACCGAGAAGCGCCGCCGGCGCAAGCGCGGCACGATGGTCGACCCGCAGCGCTTCGCCTACATCAACGATCTCGTCTGCGAGGGCTGCGGCGATTGCTCGGTGGCGTCGAACTGCCTCAGCGTCGAGCCGAAGGAGACGCCGTTCGGCCGCAAGCGGCAGATCAACCTCTCCAATTGCAACAAGGATTTCTCCTGTCTCGACGGCTTCTGCCCGAGCTTCGTGACGGTGGAGGGCGCTGTCCGCCGGAAGCGGCAGGGAAGCGGCGACGACTTTGCCGGCCGCGCTGCGCTGCTGCCGGTGCCGGCTCTGCCGTCACTCGACCGCCCCTACGACCTCCTCGTGACCGGCGTCGGCGGCACCGGCGTCGTCACGGTCGGCGCGTTGATCGCCATGGCGGCCCATCTCGAAGGCAAGGGCAGTTCGGTGCTCGACTTCACCGGCTTCGCCCAGAAGTTCGGGCCGGTGCTGTCCTTCCTGCGGCTTGCCGAAACGCCCGAGGCGATCTACCAGGTCCGCCTCGACAACGGCTCGGCGGATGCGCTCATCGGCTGCGACATCGTCGTATCGTCCTCGCCCAAGGCATCTGCAACTTATCGGGCCGGCATGCGCGCGCTGGTCAACATGGCGGAGATGCCGACCGGCGACATCGTTCGCCTGCGCGATGCGGACCTCGCGACACGCCGCCGACTGAAGGAAATCGAACGCGTGGCCGGCGCCGGGAATGTCCGTGCCATCGACGCCAATGCGCTGGCCGAGAACCTGTTCGGCGACGCCGTCTTCGCCAACATCGTCATGCTCGGCCATGCCTGGCAGCAGGGGCTGGTTCCCGTCGGGCTGGAGGCCCTCAACCGCGCCATCGAACTCAATGGCGTCGCGGTCGAGCGCAATCGGCAGGCTTTTGCCGCCGGGCGGCTCGCGGCCGCCGATCCGGCTGCGTTTGCGCCTGCCCCAGTTGCGTTCGAAACGGAGAGCCTGGACGAGGTGATCGCCCGGCGCGAGCGCTTCCTCGTGGATTATCAGGATGCGGCCTGGGCGCGACGTTACCGGGCTGGTGTCGACAAGGTCCGCGCGGCGGAAAAACCGTTCGACTCTGAGGTGCTCACCGACGCGGTCGCCCGCTCGCTGTTCAAGCTGATGTCCTACAAGGACGAATACGAGGTTGCGCGCCTGCATATGCAAACCGGCTTCCTTGATGAGCTGAAGCGCAGCTTCGCCGGCGATTTCAAAGTGAACTATCATTTCGCCCCGCCTTTCCTCGGTGGCGAAAAGGATCCGCGCGGACGGCCGCTGAAACGCCGTTTCGGCCAATGGATCCAGACGCCGCTGCGGTTCATGGCCAGGCTCAAGGGCCTGCGCGGCACGGCCTTCGACATCTTCGGCTACACGGCGGAGCGCAAGATGGAGCGCGCGCTGATCGGTTGGTACGAAGGCCTCATCGACGACATCGTGGCGCGGCTGCCCGCGCAGGCACCGGACGCGCTGGTGGCGCTCGCAAAGGCGCCGATGGATATCCGCGGCTACGGCCCGGTGAAGGAAGCCGCCGTCACGCAGGTCAAGGCGACGGTGGACAGGCTGCTGAAGGAGGCCGCAGTGACGGTTGCAAAGGAAGCCGCCTGACCGGGGCTTTTACGGTCGCTGCGATGGCCTACTTCATCGCGCCGGCGCCGTCGAGGAAGAGAGCGGTGACCATGTCGGCATAGCCTTCGCGGCTGAGCGCGCCGCTGGGCCGGAACCATGTGTAGACCCAGTTCAGGATGCCGAACAGCGACATGGTGACCGGCGTCACGCCGGCGCGGCTCTGTGCCAGCGCCGGGTTGATGTCGATCAGCACATCCGAGAACGCCTTGACGATCCTGCGCTCCATCTCGCGAAGTTCCAGCCTCTGCGCCTCGGTGAGCGAGCCCGTGCCGTTGAGCAGAACCTGATGGAAATTCGAGGCGGTGCGGTAGTTCTCGAGCACGCCGCCGATCAGGTGGCGCAGCCTAGCCCGAGGCTCGAGATCGGGCCGGTCAGCCGCGATGATCGCCTCTTCCAGCTCGACGAGATGGGTGCGGCCGATATCGAAGATCAGCAGGTCCTTGCTCGGATAGTAATGATAGAGCAGCGCCTTGGAGACGTTGTTCTCCTGAGCGATCTGCGCCATCGAGGCGCGCTCCATGCCGAGCTTGGTGAAGACGGCTGCGGCGCTGTCGAGAATGCTGCGCCGCTTCTCGTCGAAGTCGGCAGCCCTGGTCCGGGCCATCGCCTGCTACCCTTTCGGCCTGTTGTCGACGACGCGCCTCGCCTTTCCAGCCGAACGCTCGACCGAATCAGGATCGCCCACCATCACCTTGGTGCTGACTCCCACCACGCTTTTGATGTGGTGTGCAAGTTCCCTGCCGGAGGCGGTGCGCGCTGCCGCATCCGTGGCGGATGGCATGGCCTCGACATGTACGATCATGTCGTCCATGCGGCCGGCGCGCACGAGCTCGATCTGGAAATGCGGGGCCAGCCCAGCGCATTTCAGCAGCTGCTCCTCGACCTGCGTCGGGAAGATGTTGACGCCGCGCAGGATGATCATGTCGTCGCAACGGCCGGTGATCTTTTCGATCCGGCGCATGGCGCGCGCCGTGCCGGGCAAAAGCCGCGTCAGATCGCGGGTGCGATAGCGGATGATCGGTAGCGCTTCCTTGGTCAGCGAGGTGAAGACGAGTTCGCCGAGCTCGCCATCGGGAAGGACGTCGCCGGTCTCCGGATCGATGATCTCCGGATAGAAATGGTCTTCCCAGATGTGCAGCCCGTCCTTGGTCTCGACGCACTCGCAGGCGACGCCCGGGCCGATCACCTCCGACAGGCCGTAGATGTCGACGGCATGCATGTCGAAATCCTGCTGGATTTCCTCGCGCATCGCGTTGGTCCAGGGCTCGGCGCCGAAGATGCCGACCGCCAGCGAGGACTTACGCGGGTCGATGCCCTGACGGCGGAACTCGTCCAGGATCGACAGCATGTAGGACGGCGTCACCATGATGATGCGCGGCTTGAAGTCCTGGATCAGCGTCACCTGGCGCTCGGTCATGCCGCCGGAGATCGGAACGACCGTGCAGCCGAGCTTTTCGGCGCCGTAATGCGCGCCGAGCCCACCGGTGAACAGACCATAGCCATAGGCGACATGGCAGATGTCGCCGGCGCGGCCGCCCGCCGCCCGGATCGAGCGCGCGACGCAGGTCGCCCACATCTCGATGTCGTTCTGCGTATAGCCGACGACCGTCGGCTTGCCGGTGGTGCCGGAGGAAGCATGGATACGGGCGATCTTCTCGCGGGGGACCGCGAACATGCCGAATGGGTAGGTGTCGCGCAGATCCTGCTTCACCGTGAACGGGAATTTCGACAGGTCGGACAGCGTCTTCAGGTCGCCCGGATGCACGCCGGCCTTGTCGAACTGCGCGCTGTAATGCGGCGAGTTGCGATAGGCGTGCTCGATCGTCGTCTTCAATCGCGTCAGCTGGAGCGACGAAATCTCGTCGCGCGAGGCAGTTTCGATGGGGTCGAGATCGCCCGGACGGGGCGAAAGATCTTCCATATGCTTCCTCCGCTTTGTCTTTTTCGGCTGGAGCGTTCAGCCTGGTTCGGCGATCGGCGCGCCCTTGATGGTACGGGAGTGGCCACGGAATTCCGCGACATGCTCGCCGTTCTGGTTGGTCACCTTGATGTCGTAGATGCCGCCGCGGCCGATCCGCGAGACCTCGCGGGCGCTGGCGGTCAGCCGATCGCCCTCGAAGGCGGGACGCAGGAAGGTCACCGAGCAGTGCTGCGCCACGGTGTTCTGGTTGTAGCTGTTGCAGGCGAAGGCGAAGGCAGAGTCCGCCAATGTGAATATATAGCCGCCATGGCAGGTCTTGTGGCCGTTGGTCATGACCGCCGTGATGGTCAGGGACAGCGTCGCCTTACCCGGGCCGGCCGCATCGAGGCTCATGCCGAGGCTGCGGGACGCCAGATCCTTGTCCCACATCGCCTGGGCCACGGCGCGGGCGAGCGTATCCGGATCGGAAACGTCGAGGCTCATCGTCCGGTGAACTCAGGCTGGCGCTTGTCGAGGAAGGCGAGGACGCCTTCGGCATAGTCGGCGCTGCGCCCGGCCTGCCGTTGCAGGTCGCGCTCGAGATCGAGCTGTTGATCGAGCGTATTGCCGGCCGAGGCCTGGATCGCCTGCTTGATCAGGCCGAGCCCGAAGGTCGGACCGGCCGCCAGCTTCTTGCCGAGCGCTTCGGCCTCGGTCATCAGCTCGGTGTCGTCGACGACGCGCCAGATCAGGCCCCAGGCCGCGGCGGTTTCTGCCGTGAGCGGTTCCGCCGTCAGGGTGAGTGCTTTGGCCCGGGCCTCGCCGAGCAGCTGGGCGAGGGTCCAGGTGCCGCCTGAATCGGGAACCAGGCCGATCTTGGAGAAGGCCTGGATGAACTTCGCTGAGCGCGCAGCAAGCACGATATCGCAGGCGATCGCGATATTGGCGCCGGCGCCGGCGGCGACGCCGTTGACCGCGCAGATGACCGGCTTGTTGAGGCTGCGGATCAGCCGGACGAGTGGATTGTAGAAGGTCTCGATCGTGCGGCCGAGATCCGGCGCGGTTTCCTTGCGCGGGTCGCGGTCGCCGAGGTCCTGGCCGGCGCAGAAGCCGCGACCGGCGCCGGTCAGCAGGACCGCGCGGATCTCGCTCTCGTCATGGGCGCGCTGCATTGCGGCGCGCAAAGCGAGATGCATCTCCTCATTGAAGGAATTCAACTTGTCCGGGCGATTGAGCGTCAGCCGGAGCAGGCCGTCGGCTAGCGCTATCTTGACCGTATCGGACATGCGCTTCCTCCCATGCAGTCGCGGCTTTGAGCCGTCGCTTCAAAAAATCCCTTGCATAGTCCGAACGGTCGGTCAATTATTAATCCAACGAGGGCGCGAATTGGTCTTAGGCAAGGGTTGCGAACCTGATCCTGAGGTCAACCACGCGCCATGCGGGGAACGACGACGACCGCGCTCTGAGCGTTCAGCCGCGCGGCGACGAACTGCACAAAAATACGTGGCACTCGGAGGAAACAATGAAGCTCAACGTTTTCGGCAGCGCGCTCGCGCTGGCGCTCGCCCTGACGAGCCCCGCCTTTGCCGACATCAAGATCGGCGCCTCGGTCTCCGAGACCGGGCCGGCCTCGTCGCTTGGCGACCCCGAGGCCAAGACCCTCAAGATGCTGGTCGACGAGATCAACGCCGCCGGCGGCGTGCTCGGCCAGAAGCTCAAGCTCTTCCTCTATGACGATGGCGGCGATCCGAACAAGGCGCGCACCTTCGCTACCCGCCTGGTCGAGGATGACGGGGTCGTCGCCATCGTCGGCGGCTCGACCACCGGCACCACCATGTCGATCATCTCGGTCGTCGAGAATGCGAAGATCCCGTTCATCTCGCTGGCTGGCGCGGTCGAGATCATCGATCCGCCCAAGCCTTTCGTCTTCAAGACACCGCATACCGACCGCATGGCCTGCCGCAAGATCTTCGAGGACATGAAGGCCAAGGCCTTCACCAAGATCGCGCTGATCTCCGGTTCCGACGGCTTCGGCGCCTCGATGCGCAAGCAGTGCCTCCAAGTCGTCAGCGAATTCGGCATCACGGTGCTCGCCGAGGAGACTTACGGCCCGAACGACGCCGACATGACCCCGCAGCTCACCAATATCCGCTCCAAGGCGGAGGTGCAGGCGATCCTCAATCCGGGCTTTGGCCAGGGGCCGGCGATCGTGACCCGCAATTACGGCCAGCTCGGCATCAAGACGCCGCTCTATCAGTCGCATGGCGTCGCCTCGAAGAGCTTTATCGACCTCGCCGGCCCGGCTTCGGAAGGCGTGCGCCTGCCCGGCACCGCCGTCCTTGTCGCCAATCTCTTGCCGGCCGGCGACCCGCAGAAGGCGATCGTTTCGGCCTACAAGACCAGCTACGAGGCGAAGTTCAATCAGCCGCCCTCGACCTTCGGCGGCTACGCCCATGACGGCCTGCGACTGCTGGTCGATGCCATCAAGCGCGCCGGCAAGGCCGACCCGAAAGCGATCCGCGATGCGATCGAGGGTACCAAGGGCTTCGTCGGCGTGACCGGCACCTTCAACATGGCCGCAACCGACCATCTCGGCCTCGATCTGTCCGCCTTCCGGATGCTCGAGATCAAGCGCGGCGACTGGGCGCTGATCCAGTAGGCGGAAGGCACGGGGGCGCCTACAAGGCTGCGGCCTGCGGCCGTTGAGAAGCGCCCTTTCCGTCATGGTCGGGCTTGTCCCGACCATCCACGTCTTCCTTCGGGCAAGGCGGTGTTCAAGACGTGGATGCTCGCCACGAGGGCGAGCATGACGAGCTGGAACGGCCTTCAGTGTCTGACCGGGCCGCGGGGAGCAGAAAGTGGCGGAACTTCTCCAGTACCTGTTGTCGGGTGTGACGGTCGGCGCGGTCTATGCGCTCGTCGCGCTCGGCTTCACGCTGATCTACAACGCCTCCGATGTGGTGAATTTCGCCCAGGGCGAATTCGTCATGCTGGGCGGCATGATCAGCTTCTTCGCCTGGCAGGCCGGTATTCCGCTGCCGCTGGCCGCGATCCTGGCCATCATCGCCACTGCGAGCGTCGGCGTGCTGCTCAACAAGCTGGCGATCGAGCCGGCTCGGGGCGCGCCCGTCGCCAGCTTGATCATCATCACGATCGGCGCCTCGATCTTCCTGCGCGGCGGCGCGCAGCTCGTCTTCGACAAGCAGTTGCACCGCTTTCCGAGCTTCTCCGGCGACGATCCGATCCGGATCCTCGGCGCGACGATCCTGCCGCAGAGCCTCTGGGTCATTGCCGGCGCGGTCGCGATCTTCCTCGCCCTCTGGCTGTTCTTCGCCCATACGCTGACCGGCAAGGCCGTGCTCGCCACCGCCAACAACCGCATCGCCGCGAGCCTGGTCGGCATCAACCCGAACCATATGATGACGCTGAGTTTCGCGGTCTCGGCCGCCATCGGCGCGCTGGCCGGCGTGCTCGTCACGCCGATCACCCTGACGAGCTATGATCTTGGCGTGGCGATCGCGCTGAAGGGCTTCGCCGCAGCCATGCTCGGCGGCATGGGCATCCCGGCCGGCGCGCTGGCCGGCGGCCTGCTGCTCGGGCTGATCGAGGCGTTCACGGCCGGCTATGTCAGCTCCGTCTACAAGGACGCCGTCGCCTTCGTGGTCATCCTCGCGGTCCTGTTCGCCATGCCGCAAGGCCTGTTCGGCCGCAAGGCGATGGACCGGGTCTGACGATGCGCCTGTCCCGCAAGCATCTGACACTGTTCGTGCTGACGCTGCTGATCGCGCTGGCGCCGGCGCTCTTCCCGTCCAATTTCTATTACCGCATCGGCGCGCTGATCTTCGTCAACGGGCTCGCGGTCACCGGCCTCGTCGTGCTGATCGGCTTTGCCGGTCAGATCAGCCTCGGCCATGCCGGCTTCGCCGGGATCGGCGCCTATGCCTGCGCGCTGGCCCCCGGCTATCTCGGCTTGCATCCCGGCCTCGCCATGTTGCTCGGCGCTATGCTCTCCGGCGGCGTCGCCTGGCTGATCGGCCGACCGATCCTGCGGCTCAAGGGCTATTACCTCGCCGTCGCCACCCTCGGCTTCGGCATCCTCGTCTCGATGGTGCTCGCCAACGAGGCGAAGATCACCGGTGGGCCGGACGGGCGCGAGGTCGCCGAACTCGGCCTGCGTGGCGCGCTCTCGGCGATCGGCATCGGGCTGAGCAACGCGCAGTTCTGGTATGCTGCGACCGGCCTCGCCATGCTGCTGGGCGCCTGGGTCGCGCTCAACCTCCAGGACAGCCCGACCGGCCGGGCCTTGCGCGCGTTGCACGATTCCGAGGTCGCGGCGCTTACGGTCGGCGTCGACGTCGCCAGGCTGAAGCTGTCGGCCTTCGTGATCTCGGCCGTCTATGCCTCGCTTTCGGGCTCGCTGCTGGCGCTGATGAACCGCTTCATCACGCCTGATGTCGCCGGCTTCCTGCATTCGGTCGAGCTGGTGACGATGACGGTGTTCGGCGGTGTCGGCTCGGTGCCGGGCGCGATCCTCGGTGCGGCGACGCTGACGCTGCTGCCGCAGGCGCTCACCGTGCTGCAACAATACGAGAACCTCATCCTCGGCCTGATCATGATGCTGGTGATGATCTTCATGCGCGACGGGCTCCTGCCCTCGCTCATGCGTCGCCTGAAAGGGAGGGGCTGATGACGCTTCTCCAGGTTGAAGGCCTCGGCATCGATTTCGGCGGCCTTCGTGCCGTCAACGATGTCGACTTTGCGGTCGCGCCCGGCGAGATCGTCTCGGTGATCGGCCCCAACGGCGCCGGCAAGACCACGCTGTTCAACATGATCTCCGGCGTCTACCTGCCGGCGCGCGGCAAGATCACGCTGGATGGCCGTGACGTGACGGGGATGGCGCCCAACCGGCTGGCCGAACGCGGCCTGTCGCGCACCTTCCAGAACCTGCAGATCTTCCAGCGCATGAGCGTGCTCGAGAACGCCATGACGGGCTGCCATCTGAAGGAGCGCGGCGCGATCCTCAGCGATCTTCTCTGCCTGCCCTCCTCGCGTCGTCGCAGCGCCGTGACGAAGGCGCGCGCGAGCGAGCTGCTGGAGCGCGTCGGCCTGGCGCGCGCCGCCGAGCACGAGGCCTCCTCGCTCTCCTATGGCGCGCTCAAGCGCCTCGAGATCGCCCGGGCGCTGGCGCTCGAGCCGCGCATCCTGCTGCTCGACGAACCTGCCGCCGGCTGCAACGCGGTCGAGACCGAGGATATCGACCATCTGATCGCCGAGGTCGCCAAGTCCGGCGTCGCCGTCCTGCTGGTCGAGCACGACATGAAGCTGGTGATGCGCATTTCCAACCACATCGTCGTTCTCGACCGTGGCGAGAAGATCGCCGAAGGCTCGCCAGCGACGGTGTCGCGCGATCCCAGAGTGATCGAAGCCTATCTCGGCACGCAGGTCACGGAGACCGGCCATGCTCTCGGTTGAAGGGCTGCGCTCGCGCTATGGCCGCATCGAGGTCCTGCACGGCGTCGACCTCGAGGTCGGCTCGGGCGAGATCGTGACGGTCGTCGGCGCCAACGGCGCCGGCAAGACGACGCTGCTGCGCTGCATCTCCGGCGTGCAGCCGGCGAGCGGCGGCGCGATCATCTTTAGGGGCGAGGCGCTGAAGTCGATTCCGGCCCATCGCCGCGTGGGCCTGGGCCTCTCGCATTCACCGGAAGGCCGGCTGATCTTCACCAATCTGAGCGTGGAGGAGAATCTGCGGCTCGGCGCCTATCTCTTCGCCGACGAACGCGTCGAGCGCGACATGGCCGATGCCTTCGCCATGTTCCCGATCCTGAAGGAGAAGCGCAATCTGCCGGCTGGCGGCCTCTCCGGCGGCCAGCAGCAGATGCTGGCGATCGGCCGCGCGCTGATGGCACGGCCCGCCTGCCTGCTGCTCGACGAACCGAGCATGGGGCTGGCGCCGATCTTGGTGGCGCAGATCCTCGACGTGGTGAAAACGCTAAAATCGCTCGGTGTCACCGTCCTGCTGGTCGAGCAGAACGCCTATGCGGCCCTGCAGATCGCCGATCGCGGCTATGTCATGGAGACCGGCCGAATCACCATGGCGGGGCCCGCGGCCGAATTGATCGCCGATGAGCGGATTCGTGCCGCCTATCTGGGCTTGTAGCTCCGGGTCGGCACCGCCGAAAAGCGAGACCGGATCGCGATCGTCCGACTTGAAGTCGGCATGCAGTCGACGTCCCTCTCAACGACAAGAGCGGGCCCCGTACTGGGCCCGCTGTGATTATCGATGGCGAACGCCTCTGCTCGGTCGCCTGGTTGTCGTTTACTTGGCCGCTGCGGCCTGTTCGATGATGTCGGCGACGACCTTTGGCTTTGAGACGTAGAGTGCGTGGCTGCCCTTGGTCTCGGTGATGGTTGCACCGGCGCGCTTTGCCATCTGGCGCTGGGCCGGGGGCGGGATCATGCGGTCGTCGCTGGCAACGAGGTAGAAGGAGGGCTTGACCTTCCAGGCCGGGCTTGTGACGGCGCCGGTCAGGGCCGCAACGCCCCAGGGTACCTGCGAGTTGGCCATGAAGGCGGCGGTCTTGGCGTCGACATCAGCGGCGAAGGAGGCGGCGAACTTCGCCTTGTCGAGCAGGAGGAAGCCGTCGACCGGCGGCAGGATCGGCGGGACGGACGCGCCCGGAGGCGGGTTGGCGATCAGCGAGGAGACGGATTCGCCCGTATCGGGGGCGAAGGCGGCGATGTAGACCACCGACTTGACCTTGGGATCGGTGCCGGCCTCGCTGACCACGACGCCGCCATAGGAATGACCGACGAGGACGACCGGGCCGTCCTGCTGGGCGATCGCCCGCCTGGTGAAGGCGACGTCGTCGGCGAGCGAGGTGGTCGGGTTCTGGACGATGGTGACGGTGTAGCCCTTGGCCTTGAGGACGTCGTAGACGCCCTGCCAGCCCGAGCCATCGACGAAGCCGCCATGGACGAGGACGACGTTCCGGGCGGCGGGGGCGGCCAGAGCGGGCGTGCCGGCGAGAGAAGCAGCGAGGGAGAAAGCGGCGGCGATCAGGGACTTGGTCATGATGGGCTCCTGTTGTTTGGTTCGCGACAATCATTATCGCGATATATATTATCGTACAGGCCCACATTGGGCTTGTAAAGCGCTTTCTTTATCGCGATATCATTTTTCTCGACATCGACCGATTCCGGAGAGCACCCCGATGACCAATGCGCCCAAGCCCGACCAGCTCGCTGCCGACACCCCGACGCTGCCGCTCGACGGCCAGCTCTGCTTTTCGATCTACTCAGCCTCGCTGGCGATCCAGCGCGTCTACAAGCCGATGCTGGACGGCCTCGGCGTCACCTACACGCAGTATCTCGTGCTGAGCGCGCTCTGGGAGCGGGACGGGCTGACGATCGGCGCGATCGGCGAGCGCCTCGCACTCGAGCCGAGCACGATCACCCCGGCGGTCAAGCGCCTCGAGGCGGCCGGCTTCCTCAGCCGCCGGCGCAGCACGGTGGATGAGCGCCTGGTCGAGGTCTATCTGACGGCCAAGGGCCACGAGCTGCATCCGAAGACCGGCTGCCTCACCGACGCCCTCCTGCGCCATTCCGGATTCGAAATCCCCCAGATGATCGAGCTCAACAGAAGCGTCCAGGCCCTCAGGCAGGGCATGCGTGAGGCAACAGGCGGCGGCCGGGAGGCTGGGGTGACAAGCGTCAAAGAATGATGCTGGCGACCTTCTCGTCCTGAGAATTCGCAATAAACTTTGACGATGGCCTCCGGCTGGACGGTCGCAAGCTTTGCCGTCGCATCCATTTCGAACGGAAATGAAACCTCCCGCTGAGCGCGAGCAGTTGCAGCTTGCGACGCGCACGGACTTTACCCTCGCGCTGCTCCGACTGGCGGTTACCATGCGGTTGCAGTTTCCATTGTCGATTGGAGTTCACCGAGGTCGATCGGCTTCGTCACGGTCGCGACAATACAAATTGAACCGCTGCGCACTGGCACGCCACCAAGCGATGCGCGCGAAGCTGCGTATACTCCTGAAACGCCTCGATAAATCGCTTGCCAAGGTTGGGGTCGAGGGTTCGAAGCCCTTCGCCCGCTCCAGACAATCTCAAGGCTTGAGAGGCACGTAAGCGTCGGATTTTCCGGCGCTTTTTGCTTTTTGGGCTTCAGCGGCTGGGGCCGATTTCCGGAAGGCTTCGAAAGCCCGCGGTTACATGTACGTTTCGGAGGCACATAGGCCTTCTCGGGCGTGCTCCCGCAATCGGATTTTCGTGAGATCGGAGCGCCGAAAAAGCTCCGCGGTTACCGCGCGGTCGCAGTCTCCGCCATACGCGCCGTTTCGGGAATGCCAGTCAATTTCACGCTGGTCGACCCGGTGTAATTTGCACCGGCGTGAATTCCAGAAATCCCATACGATCACTTTGAATCCTGTTGGCCGACACCTCGGTCCAAGCGTCCGCCAAGAGACTGGAGCCACCAGTCCGCTACGATCATCCCCGGAGGAAACGCATGTTCGACCGCCGCCTTGTCATGAGCGTTCTTGCCAGCCTTGCGCTGACGCTGCCCATCCCATCCTTCGCACAGACCTACCCACAGAAGCCGATCACGCTGGTCGTGCCCTACGCGCCCGGCGGTGCGACGGACATCATCGGTCGCGTCGTCGCCGAGGAGATGTCGAACAGCCTTGGACAGCGCATGGTGGTGGAGAACCGGGCCGGTGCCGGCGGCAGTGTCGGGGCAGCAGCTGTCGCGCGTGCGCAGCCCGACGGCTACACCTTGCTGCTGGGCGCGCTCACCAGCCATTCGATCAATATGGGCCTGCAGGCCAAGCCCGGCTTCGATCTGAAGAAGGACCTGATCCCGATCGGCCTCGCCGGCAATGTCGGGCTCGCGCTCGTCGTCCATCCTTCCGTCCCCGCCAAGACGGTCCCGGAACTGGTCGCGCTGATCAAGGCGAGCCCGGACAGCTATTCCTATGCTTCGTCCGGGCAAGGTTCGCCCCAGCATCTCTCGGGCGAGCTCTTCAACATCAAGGCCGGCACCAGGATGCCCGTCGTCCAGTATCGCGGCTCCGGCCCGGCGATGACCGACATGGTGGCGGGCCAGGTCAAGCTCATGTTCGACACGATCCCGGCGGTGCTGCAGCACGTCAAGGCTGGCTCGCTGCGGGCGATCGCAACCACCGGCCTCGAACCTTCTCCGTTCATGCCCGAGGCCCCGACCGCGATCTCGCAGGGCCTCGCCGGCTTCGAGGTCTCGTCCTGGTTCGGCCTGCTTGCTCCGGCAGGCACTCCGCAAGCGATAGTCGACAAGCTCAATGTCGAGTTGAACAAGGCTCTGCGGAGCTCAAAGGTAAAGGAGGCGCTGGCATTGCAGGGCGTCGACCCAAAGCCGAGCACCCCTGCCGAAGCGGTAAAGCGGATCGACAGCGAGATCACGAAGTGGGGCGACCTGATCAGGGCCGCCGGCCTGAAGGCCGAATGACGCTGCTCGCAAGCCGGTTTGGATGGTGACGATGGAAATCGAACGTCTCGCGATTGTGGGCGCTGGCCTGATTGGTGCGAGCTGGGCCGCGCTCGCCTGCGCCCATGGCCTGCCAGTCAGTGCCTACGATCCCAATCCGGAAGCCGAACAGCGTTTCCTCGACCATGTGGCGCGCTCACGGCACCAGCTCGCGGAACTAGGTCTAGAGGGCACTGCTGAGGTCAGCTTCTCCACCGACCTCGAAAGAGCCCTGGATGGCGCCGGCTTCGTCCAGGAGAACGGGCCGGAGAACGAGGTGGTCAAGCGCAAGCTCCTCGCCGAGATCGACGGGCTATCTGCGCCGGAGGCGATCATCGCCAGCTCGACCTCGGCGCTCGTCCGCAGCGCCATCGTCGCCGATTGCGCCCGGCCGGAACGCATCGTCGTGGCCCATCCCTTCAACCCGCCACATCTCGTGCCACTGGTCGAGATCGTCGGTGCCGACACCGAGATCGTGGCGCGGACCGCGGCATTCTATCGCTCGCTCGGCAGGCGCCCGGTGGTGCTCAACCGCGAAATGCCCGGGCACATCGCCAATCGGCTGGCCTCGGCGCTCTATCGCGAGGCGGTCCACCTCGTCGAGCAGGGTGTTGCGAGCGTCGCCGATATCGATGCGGCGCTCTGCAACGGCCCCGGCCTGCGCTGGGCGCTGATGGGGCCGCACATGACCTACCACCTCGGTGGCGGCGAAGGCGGTATCGCCGGCTATCTCACCCATCTCGGGCCGAGCCAGGTGCGGCGCTGGCAATCACTGGGCAGCCCTTCACTCGATGCGGAGGTTCAAGCCAAGATCGTCTCGGGCGTAGCGGAAGAGGCCGCCGGCCGCTCCATCGCCGAACTGGAACGGCGCCGCGATGAAGGGCTGCTCGCGCTGCTGAAGGCACGCAAGCTCGTCAGCGACTGAGGGGGGAGGCCGTCGTCCTGACAATATCCACTACGCCGATGGCGCCCCGCACACCGCGATAGTGCCCGGAGCTTTGCGAGATTATGCCTTGATTCCGTACGCCAGAACAAAATAAGAACATCTGATTGGCGGGAGGCACGCAATGGCGGCGCGAATTTGGGTTCGGCGGACGTGGCCGGACATCGATCATCTCTTCCATGTCGAAGACGAGACCGGTGATAAAATCGCCGTCATCACCCACTACAAATACGCTCCGCACGGCTCGCTGCGATGGCATTGGGCGATGTCAAAGGGCAAACGCCGGTCGGTAGCCGAGTTCGGCCGTTGTCACGACATCGAGGAGGCAAAGCGGAAGATCCGCGTGAGCTGGCGGGATGTCAGCTAGAGAGGACGCGGTCACGTCCGCATTGAAGTCATGGCTCGGACGCGGGCGCTGCCGTCGCAGGAACTTAGGTCAGCTCTTCCTGTTTCGCTTTTGCGGGGCGACCTGCCCCTTCTTGCGACCAAGCCCGAGGCTCTTGGCCATCTGCGAGCGCGCTTCGGCGTAGTTCGGGGCCACCATCGGATAATCGGCGGGCAGGTCCCATTTGGCGCGGTAGTCCTCCGGCGACATGTCGTAGGCCGTGCGCAGGTGGCGCTTCAGGGACTTGAACGGCTTGCCGTCTTCGAGGCTGTAGATGGCGTCGGGCGTCACGGATTTCCTGATCGGGACCGCCGGGACAGGCTTTTCGGCCGGCGGGGCTGCGGGCTTCTGGCCGAGGCGGCTCAGCGCCGCGTGGGTTTGGTCAATGAGACCGGCAAGCTCGGCCTGGGGAAGACGGTTATGGCGAACGAAAGCCGCGACGATCATTGTCGACAATTCGAGCAATTCCGTTGAATCTTTGGACATTATGCTTCCGCCCCTAGAACAGACATCGTCTTTTCTAAGTGCGCGTCACCATCAGAAGCAACGGTGGTCGCCGTCTATACAGCTTTAAATCCAGGCAACTCACTCGCATTGCGCGAGCTTAACTATCGTATCGATCTGGGCGCGCACCTTCACCGTTCCCGGAACGCCCTTGCGATCTGATCCTTGAGGGGCTTGACGATGTATTCGAGGGGGGTTCGGTCTTCGGTGCGCACGAACACCTCGGCCTGCATGCCGGCGCTGACGCGGTTTTGGCCGAGGCGGGCGAACTCGGCGGCCGGCATCGAGACGCGGACGGTGTAGAAGGTCGCGCCAGTCTGCTGGTCGCGGCTGGTGTCGGCCGAGATACGCGTGATCTTGCCGGCAAGCTCGGGCGTGGTGCGCTGGTTGAAGGCGTGGATCTTGACCCGTGCCTCCTGGCCAAGCGCGATCTGATCGATGTCGGGCGGGTTGATCCGCGCCTCGACCTGGAGGGCGTCCTCGGCCGGCACGACCAGCATGACCGGCTCGGCCGGGGTGATCACGCCGCCGACCGTGTGCACGGCGAGCTGATGCACGAAGCCTGAGCTCGGGCTGCGGATCTCGACCCGCTTCAGCTGGTCCTCGGCCGCGACGCGGCGCTCGACCAGCTCGGCGCTCTTGCCCTGGATCTCGCGCAGCTCCTTCATCGCCTCCTCGCGCAGGGCAGCGTCGATCTGGATGATCTGCAGCCGCGTCTCGGCGATCTTGCCTTCCGCCTGCGCGAGCAAGGCGATGAGCTGGCCGCGTTGGCCTCCCAGATTCGCCGACTCGCGCTCGAGCGCGGTCTTGCGGTTGAGCGAGACCAGGTTTTTGGCATAGAGCGAGCGGATACCCGTGAGCTCTTCCTCGATCAGCTCCGCCTGCAGTTCGCGCGCCGTCTGCTGGGCCTTCAGCCCGGCGATCTCGTCGCCGAGCTGGGCGATGCGCGCGGAAAGCTGAGCCTTCTGGCCGTCGCGCGCCGCACGCCTGGCCTCGAACAGGCTCCGCTCGGCGCCGATCAGCTCGGCGATCTCCGGCTCGGACCGGCGGGTGAGCAGTTCGGCGGCGAAGGTGATCGCGTCCTTGCCCGCGCGCTCGGCTTCGACCCGGCCGCGCCGGACGGTAAGCTCGTCGAGCTGCTTCACCACCATCTGGAGGTTGGCGCGGGTGACGATATCGTCGAGCCGGATCACCACCTGGTCCTGCTCGACGCGGTCGCCCTCGCGGACCCTGAGCTCGCCGACGATGCCGCCGGTCGCGTGCTGAACCTTCTTGACGTTGCCGTCGACGACGAACTGGCCGCTGGCGATGACCGCGCCCGACAAGGTCGTCGCCACCGCCCAGACCCCGACCGTGCCGGCGAACAAGGTCACCCCGACGCAGCCGGCGAGTGCAAGCCGGCGCAAGGAGCGTCCGAAGCCCTGATGGTCCGAGGTCGTGGCCGTCTCGCTCATGACGCTGTCATCGGCTGGCGCTGGACGTTTGGCAGGCCGCGCTGCTTCAGCACCTTCTGCAGGATCTCCTCCTTGGGACCGACGGCTTGGATGCGGCCATCCGCCATCATCGCGACATGGTCGACGCCGGCGATCGCTGTCTGACGGTGGGTGACGACGATGACGATGCCGCCGCGCTCCCGGGTCTTGCGGATCGCCTGGGTCAGCGCCTCGTCGCCATCACGGTCGAGATTGGAGTTTGGCTCGTCGAGCACGACCAGGAAGGGCTCGCCATAGAGCGCTCGCGCCAGGCCGATGCGCTGGCGCTGGCCGCCCGACAGGGTCATGCCGGCTTCGCCGATGCGGGTGTCGTAGCCTTGCTCGAGCCGCAGGATCAGCTCATGCGCGCCGGCGGCCATCGCCGCCGCGACGATCGCCTCGTCCTTGGCATCCTCGTCGAAGCGGCCGATGTTTTGCGCGACCGTGCCTTCGAACAGCTCGATGTCCTGTGGCAGATAGCCGATATGGCGGCCAAGCTCGCTCGGCTCCCATTGCCCGAGCGCAGCGCCATCCAACCGGACCTCGCCCTTGAGCGGGCGCCAGACCCCGACCAGCGCCCTGACCAGCGTCGACTTGCCGGACGCGCTCGGCCCGACGATGCCGAGGCCCTGGCCGGCCTTGAGCGACAGCGAGACGCCTTGCAGGATCGGAGCCTGCTTACCGGGCGCGGCGACGATCAGCCCGTCGGCGGTAAGTTCATGGCGCGGTGCCGGCAGGGCTGTGCGCTCAGCTATCGCGAAGGCGGGCGAGTCCAGCACCTGCCGCAACCGCTTCAGGCCCTGGCGTGCCCCGACGAAGCCTTTCCAGTGGGCGACGGCGATCTCGATCGGCGCCAGCGCACGCGAGGCCATGATCGAGGCTGCGATCATGGCCCCGCCCGAGATCTCGTTGTGCATGGCAAGATAGGCGCCGAGTCCCAGCACGGCGGATTGCAGCACCATGCGGAAGACTTTGGCGAAGGCGCCGATGCCGCTGGTCGCATCCGAACCGGCGAGCCAGTCGCGGACATGGCGCAAATTGAGCTCGTGCCATTTGCGCTGGAAGGCGGGTGCCATGCCCATCGCGGTCAGCGCCTCGGCATTGCGGCGGCTCGCCTCCGCGATCGCCTGTCGGGCCGAGCCGCTCGCCAGTAGCGCCTTGGTCGCCTCGCGGCTCTTCAACTCAGTCAGCCAGGTCAGGACGACGATGACGAGGCCGCCGGCGACGACCAGCCAGCCGAGCCAGGGATGCAGGAAGAAGGCACCGGCCAGGAACAGCGGCAGCCAGGGCATGTCGAGCAGCGCGGTCGGGCCGAGCGAGGATAAAAAGCCGCGGACCTGGTCGAGATCGCGGACCGGCTGCAGCGCCTGTTCCGGCCGAAAGCCGAGCAGCGGCAGCTTCTGACCAGCGGCAAAGGCAGCCGGCGACACCACTTCGTCGAAGCGCGCGCCGATCCGGGCGAGCAACCGGACGCGGATGCCGTCGAGGAAGCCTTGCAGCACATAGGCGGCGAGCAGGAGCAGCGACAGGCCTATCAGGGTCTGGACGCTGCGCGAGCTCAGCACCCGGTCATAGACCTGGAGCATGTAGAACGAGCCGCCCAGCATCAGAAGGTTGATGACGCCGGAGAAGACGCCGACGACCACGAACGAGCCGCGGCACGACGCCAGCGCCAACGACACGATCGAGGCCGAAGCGGAGGACGAAGCCGGACGGCTCAACGCGGGAACTCACAGCTCAGGAGCAAACAAGGCGCCGGGCGAAGCAGCTGCTCAAAGCCCGGCACCAGTTGGGAATGTTCAGAAATTGCTGAAGTCGTCGTGGCTGAGGCTCCAGAGCGGTATGCTGTCGGTGCCCGGCGCGTCACGGACTTCAGCATCCCCATCACAACCCTGACGAGAGATATCCAACCTATAAGGAGAGCACAATCCATATTCCGCGATTTGTAGCGAAGGCTGACGAACTTCACTTGGCGGGCTCTAGAGCGCCCATGGCGGTCTCTTTGTGACACCGGAGGGCTCGGTCAATCTCGGCTAATGCGGGTACTTCGTGGTTGCAGCCTCCACTGTCCGCGGCCGTTCACAGCTGTCGCCCAGCTCCAGGTCCATCGCTGCAGTTCAGGCTGCTTAGGAATGCACTAGCTCGTCGCCGAGCGATTGATGTGAACACAGGTATGCTGCTGAAACACCTCGATAAATCGCTTGCCAAGGTTGAGGTCGAGGGTTCGAGTCCCTTCACCCGCTCCAGATGTTTTCAAGGCTTGGGAAGCAAGTAAGTGTCGGATTTTCCGGCGCTTTTTGCTTTTCTGGCCTCGGAGGTTCGGGACAAATTCTGAACGGCTCCGAAAGCCCGTGGTTACAGATACGCTTGGCACCATAGGAAACGCGCTAGTGCGCTCCCGCTACGGCGTTCCTGTCGCTTGCCCGCTCAGCGCAGCGTGGGGTCGAGCCTGTCGCGCAGCCAGTCGCCGACGAGGCTGACGGCAAGCGTCGTCAGCACGATCGTACAGGCCGGCGCCAGCATGATCCAGGGTGCACGCGTCAGGTATTCGCGGCCATAGCCCACCATGTTACCGAGGCTCGTCATTGGTGGCTGCACCCCGAGGCCAAGGAAGGAGAGGCCGCTTTCGAGCAGGATCACTTCCGGGAAGGTCAGCGTCATCGAGACGATCAGGGTCGAGGCGATGTTGGGCAGGATGTGTTTGAGATAGACGCGCGCCGGCGACGCTCCGATCTGGCGCACCGCGCCGGCATAGCCCTGTGCGCCGGCGGATATGGCGAGGCCGCGCGCGATACGGGCATAGCGCTCCCAGCCATAGAGCCCCATCAGGCCGATGAAGAGCGGCAGCGCATTGCCGAAGAAGGCGAGCACCGACAGCGCCAGGATCAGGAAGGGCATTGCCGCCTGGAAGTCCGCCAGCATCAGCACAAGTTGCTCGACGAGCCCGCGAAAATGCGCGGCGAGGAAACCCATCAAGGTTCCCAGCACGGCCGAGATGATGGTCGCGCCGAACGCCACCAGCAGCGAGATCCGCACCGAAATGATCAGTCGCGACAGCACGTCTCGGCCGAGCTCGTCGGTGCCGAGCCAGTGCAGCGGATGGAAGGGCAAGGCCAATCTGTTGCGCAGGTCGTAGGCGGTGAAACGGTAGGGCGTGAGCCAGTCGGCGAAGAGCGCGACGATGATGATGAAGGCGATCCAGATCAGCCCGCACCAGACTAGGAGCGGGATGCGGTGCTTCGGTTTCGGCCTGTCCGCGTCGGCGGCGGGCATGGCGGTCACGGTGACATCGGCCATCTTTAGTGCCCTCCGGCCTTGGCGCCGCTGCGCAGCCGCGGATCGAGCACGCCATAGAGCAGGTCGACGATGAGATTGGCGCTGACCATGGTCATGGCGACCAGCAGCAGGATGCATTGCACGACGGCGAGATCGCGGTTGGCTACGGCAACGACGAGCAACCGCCCGACGCCGGGCCAGGAGAACACGCTCTCGACCACGACCGCGCCGGCGATCAGGCTGCCGACCATGAAGCCGACGACCGTGACCGTCGGCACGGCTGCGTTGGGCAAGGCGTGGCCGCGCACGACGCGGGGCCAGGGCACGCCCTTGGCGCTGGCGGTGCGGATATAGGACTGGCCGAGCACCTCGAGCATGGCGCTGCGCGTGAAGCGCGCCAGCACGGCTGCGCCGCCGATGCCGAGCGTCAGCACCGGCAAGATGGCGTGGCGCCAGCTCTCCTGCCCGCCCGAGGGCAGCCAGCCGAGCTGGACCGAGAAGACCAGCACCAGGACCAGACCGAGCACGAAGCTGGGAACCGTGAAGCCCGCGACCGCCGTCACCATCACGACGCGATCCATCAGGCTGTCGCGATGAAGCGCGGCATAGATGCCGGCCGGAATGCCGATGCCGAGTTTGAGGGCCAGCGCCGGCAGGGTCAGCGCCAGGGTGGCCGGGATGCGTTCGAGGACGAGCTGCATCGCCGGGCGCCCATCGCGCATCGATTGGCCGAGCTCGCCTTGGCCGATCGCGGAGAAATAGCGCAGATATTGCAGCCAGATCGGATCATCGAGGCCCCAGGCCTTGCGGAAGGCGGCGATGGCCTCGGGGGGCGCATCGACGCTCATGATGATCAGCGCCGGATCGCCCGACATCCTGAGCACGATGAAGGCGAAGGTGACGACGAGCGCGACCGTCAGCGCAGCGCGGCACAGCCGTATGAACAGGAAGCGCAGCATCAGCTTGCCGCCTTCAGGAAGCTGGCCTGGTCGTGGGCGACATGGCAGGCCGTCAGGCGCCCGTCCGGTAGCGGCATCAAGGCCGGGCTTTCGACCTTGCAGCGCTCGCGAACCGCATGGCAGCGTGGATGGAAGGCGCAGCCGGAAGGCCGCGCTGCCGGGTTGGGCGGATCGCCCTGCAGCACGATGCGCGGGCGGGCACGGCGGCCGGGCACCGGCGAAGCCGAGACCAGCGCTTCGGTATAGGGGTGGGACGGGCTGGCGAGCAGGAGGTCGGCATCGCCTTCCTCGACGATGCGTCCGAGATACATCACCGCGACGCGGTGGCTGACCTGGCGGATCACCTTGAGATCATGGCTGATGAACAGCATGCCGAGGCCGAGCTCCTGCTGGATGTCGACCAGCAGGTTGACCACTTGCGCCTGGATTGAGACGTCGAGCGCCGAGACCGGCTCGTCGCAGACCAACAGGTCCGGCTTGGTTGCGAGCGCCCGCGCGATCACCGCGCGCTGGCGCTGGCCGCCCGACAGCTCATGCGGATAGCGCCGGCCCTGATCGGCCCGCAGGCCGACGGACTGGAGCAAGGCGAGCGCCATGGTATCGCGCTCCTTGGCCTCGCCGAGGCCATGGACATCGCAGGGTTCGCGGACCTGTTCCAGGATGGACAGGCGCCGGTCGAGCGCGCCGAGCGGATCCTGGTAGATCATCTGCATGCAGGCACGCATCTGGCGCCAGGCCAGCGTGCCCGCCGGTGGGATCGGCGCGCCCTTGAACAGAACGTCGCCGTCGTCGGGCGGCTCCAGCCCGAGCGCCAGCCGCCCGGTCGTCGATTTGCCCGAGCCGGATTCGCCGACGAGGCCGAGCGTCCGGCCGCGCTCCACCGTCAGCGAAACACCGTCGACGGCGCGGACATCGACCGAGCGGCCGAACAGCCCCTGTCGCATGGCATAGCGGCGGGCAACGCCGCGCGCCTGAAGCAAAGGGGCACTGCTCATGCGTAGACGGGCTCCGGCTGGCGCTGCGGCTGCGCCAGAGGCGGCGTCATGATGCAGGCGGCCCGCCGATCCGGCGCTTTCGGGTCCAGCGACGGCACGCGCATGTCGCAGGCGTCGATCCGGCGCGGACAGCGAGGCGCAAAGGAGCAGCCGGGCGGCAGGTTCCAGGGCTCGGGAACGTTGCCCTCGACGGGGAGGAGCCGCCGGCGCACGCCTTCGAGCGGCGGCAGGGCCGCGAGCAGCCCTTGCGTGTAAGGGTGCAGCGGCTGCGCAAAGAGCGCCTCGGATGTCGCCGTCTCGATGATACGGCCGGCATACATCACGCAGACGCGGTCGCAGGTCTTGGAGATCACGCCGAGATCATGGCTGATCAGGACCAGCGACATGTTGGTTTCGCGCCTGATCCTGGTCAGCAATTCGAGGATCTGCGCCTGGATCGTCGCATCGAGTGCCGTCGTCGGTTCGTCGGCGACCAGGATGTCAGGCTTGCCGGCCAGCGCCATCGCGATCATCACGCGCTGGTTCTGGCCGCCGGACAATTCGTGCGGGAAGGCGTCGAGCCGGCGGGCAGCGTCGGGAATGCCGACGAGATCGAAGAGGCGTTTCGCCTCGGCTCGGATCGCCTTGCCTGAAAGCCCGCCATGCAGCGCCAGCGCCTCGCCGACCTGCTTGCCGAGCTTGATCACCGGGTTCAGAGCGCTGGCCGGGTCCTGAAAGATCATGGCGATTTTCCCGCCACGCACGCTGTCGAGCATGGCCGGCGCCGCGCCGATCAGCTCGCGCCGATCGAGCATGACGCTGCCGGTGATCGTCGCCTTCTTCGGCAACAGGCCCAGGGCCGCGAGCCAGGTCACGGACTTGCCGCAGCCGGACTCGCCGACGAGGCCGACAGCCTCGCCGCGATGGACGGTGAGGTCGATGCCGTGCAGCACCTTGACGCCGTCGAACGAGACCGCAAGGTCGCGAATGGCGACGAGCGGGCTCGTCTCACGGGTGGTGAGACCGGTCATGGCGACCTCCTCGAACATCCAAAAAGAAAACGGCGCGACCTGTGAGGTCGCGCCGTCGATGATGTCGGCGTCAGCTGCGTCCGCCCCAGTTCTCGGCGCGGAAGTCCATGGCGAAGGCGGGCGAGGCTTTCCAGGCGAGCGCTTTCGGCTTGGCCGTGAAGGTCGCGTTCTGGTGCAGCACCGTATAGGCCGGATCTTCGCGCTCGGCGATTTCCAGCATCCGGCGGAAGGCTGCCTTGCGGCGGGCCCGGTCCGTCGAGGTTTCCAGCTCGACGGAGAGCTTGTTCAGTTCATCATTGGTCCATTCGCCGACTTGCTGCTGCTGGCCGTTGGGGCCGTGCTGACTGACCAGGGAAGAAACCGGATCGTTGAAGGGCGCCGAATTCGACCAGTCGCGCACCGCCCGTGTCGGGGTCCGCTCGAGGATCTGCTGCCAGTTTTCCTTGACCTGGATCTCGACGTTCAGCCCGGCTTCCTTCCACATCTCGACCAGGATCTGCGCGGTGGCGGTCTGGTTGGTGTAGTAGTTGTTGAGCAGCCGGTAGGGAATCGGGTCGCCCTTGTAGCCCGATTGCTTCACGAGATCCTTGGCAACCTTGAGGTCGAAGGCCGGTACCGACCAGTCGGCGATGAACATGTCACCGTAATATGGCCACTGCAGCCCCTTCGGGATCGAGGTCCGGCCTGCCCAGAGCGAGTCGACGATGGCCTGTCGATCGATCGAATGCGTCATCGCGCGGCGCACCAGCGGGTTGGCGAGCTGTGGGTGGTTCTTGTCGAACACTGTCAGGCGGTGGTTCAGGATCGTGCCGCCCTGGACCTCGAAGGCGGGGTTCTTCTCGATCTGGGCGATCTGGTCCGGCGGGATGTCGCAGGCGAACTGATACTGCCCCGACAGCAACCCGTTGATGCGCGAGGCCGTCTCCGGCACTTCGACGAAGCGGATCGACTTCAGCGGCGGACGGCCGCCCCAATACTCGTCATGGGCTTCGAGCAGCAGCGACACGTCTGCGCGGTATTCAGCGACGCGATAGGGACCGGTCGTGACGGGCTTCGAGGCCCAGTCGCTATAGGTCTTGGCTTCCTCGAAGGCGCGACGGTTCATGATCTCGCTACCGAAACGCGAGATGCGGCCTTCCAGCGTGACGTCGGGCGTGCCATTGACGAAACGCACGGTGTATTTATCGACGACTTCGATACCGAGCAGGGCCGGCCAGGCGCGGCGCGCCACGGCCGGAACTTCCGCAGGCAGTTCCTTTGAGGCACGACCGCCGCCGACGGTGAAATCGGCCGAGATCGTCTTGCCGGCGCTCGGCTTGGTGTCGCCGAACATGCGCTCCTTACCGAAGGAAAAAACGATGTCCTCGGCGGTCAGCTCATCGCCATTGTGGAACTTCACGCCCCGGCGCAGCTTGAGCTCGACGGTTTTGTCGTCGATGCGCTTCCATTCGGTCGCGAGGCCGGGCACCGGCTCGAAACTGCCGGTCCAGTTCTTGCCGATCAGGCCCTCCCAGATCGAAGAAAAGAAGATGCGCTCGCCGACATTGGACTGTTCGCGCAGCACGTCGAGCAGGTTCGTGTTCGAGATCTTCTGAACCGCGATGGTGATCGAGGGCCGGTTGTCGGCCTGCGCGATCGCGAAGCGCGAGGGCAGGATGAGGGCGGAACCGCCGAGCGCTATTGCGCTGCGGCGAGTGAGGGAGCCGACCATGACTGGTCTCCTGTTTCGGTTGCATTGGGATTGCGCTCCTCCAGCCCGCGCGGGCTGGAGCGGAAATGCGTCAGTGTCCGGTCGGCATGGGTCAGCCGCCAGGACAGCGCCTTCTGGGCGTAGTCGCGCACGAGCGCCGCATAAGCCGGATCGTCCGCCAGGTTGACGAACTGGTTGGGGTCGCTGCGCAGGTCGAAGAACAGCGCCGGCAATGCGGCGAAATGGACGTACTTGTAGTTTTCGTCCTGCACGACGCAGAGGCTGGATTCATCCATGCCGAGCCCGAGCACTTTCTCCGGCTCGGAATAATGCACGTCGCGGAAATCGTATTCGTAGTGCAGCTCGGTGCGCCAGTCCGCCGGATGAATCCCTTGCGTGAACGGCATCACCGAGTGCCCGTCGCAGGCGCGCGGCGCTTCGCCGCCGAGCCAATCGAGGATCGTCGGCATCACGTCGACGCTCTCGGTGAAGGCCTCCTCGATCGCGCCGCGCCGGCCCGCGGCGCCTTGCGGGTCCTTGACGACGAGCGGAATGCGGAAGCTCTCGTCGTGGAAGCCGATCTTGCCGAGCAAATGATGGTCGCCGAGCTGCTCACCATGGTCGCTGGTGAAGACAACCAGCGTATCGTCCCACTGCCCGGTCTCGTCGAGATAGGCGAAGACCTCGCCGAGGCAGTCGTCGATCTCGCTGATCAGCCCGCAATAGGTCGCGCGCATCTGGCGGATCTCCGCCTCGTCGAGCGTCGCGCCAGAACCTTCCGCGCCGTGGAAGAACGAGCCGCGCTTGATCGCGTCGACATAATATTTGACCAGCGGATGCTGGGCGCCCTCGATCTCGGGCGATTCAGCCCGGATCGGCGCCGGCATGTCCTGCGCCCGATACATCTCGTGATAGGGCGCCGGCGCGACGAAGGGGGGATGGGGCCGGTAATAGCCGAGATGCAGGAAGAACGGCTTGCCGGCGCGGCCCTTGAGATAGGTCAGCGCGCGCTCGGTGAAGAAGGACGAGTCGGACAGTTCCTTGGGGATGCGCGCCGGCCGCTCGGTGGCGCCGGGCACGGCATCCTCGCCCTCGGGCAGCCAGATGTCCTCGCGGTTGGGCGGCAGCTCGAAGCCGTTCTGGGCGACCCAGCCGAAATAGCCGTCCATGTTCGGCTCGAAGGCGCCGACCGAACGGAAACCGTCCATCAGGTCGCCGAGCACGAGGAAGCGCGGGTCCTGCTTCGCGGTCGAGCGCGGATCCGGCGTCGTCGTGGTGTAGCCGATCAGCGCCGGGTCGTAGCCGATGGCGCGCAGCGCTTTGCCGAGGTTGAAATGCCGCTGGTCGAGCGGGACAGTGTTCTGAACGGCACGGTGGTTCATCAGATAAAGGCCGGTCAGCAGGCTGGCGCGGGCCGGGCCACAGGGCACGCAGGCGGTGACATGGTTGGCGAAGGTCACCCCTTCCGCGCAGAGCCTGTCGAGGTTCGGGGTCTTGAGGAAAGGCTCCTGGCCGCGGGCCCGCAGCAGGTGCGGTACGAAATCGGCGCGCCACTGGTCGACGACGATCAGAAGAACGTTTTTGCGAGTCATGCTTGGCCTCTTGAAGTCGGGCCGAGCTATCCGCCGCGGATGACGCCTGGATGACCTGGGCGACAGGAGAGCCGCTTCGGGAAATCTGGGCAGGTCAAATAGGGGGAGTTTCTACCTGAAGGCGATCCCCCGTTGCCGACGCAATCGGCTCGATCGGCGTAACGGGGGTGAGCGACGTCCGCAGGCTCGTGAGTTTGGCGGGCTCGCAGATCAGAACGCGCCCTGGCAATAAATCCATCCGAGAGAAACTCGGCACCGCTGGCCGTTTCGTCGAGGTCAGGTCGTCAGTGCCTGGCGCAGCGACACCATGAACTCGTGCGCGAGCTGCGACAGCTCCTCGTGCAGCGGGTGCAGGATGGCGATCTCGTAGGAGATTGCCGGCCGGAACGGCCGGCGAACCACGTCGGCCGTGAAAGGCGCGCTGACGACCGGGTCGACGATCCCGACGCCGACGCCGGCGGCGACGAGCTCACAGGCTGAGGAGAAGAACTCCGTCTCGGCGACCACGTTCCAGCGCGCACCATATTCCGAGAAGGCGGCAGCGAGCTTCTGATAGACCGGGTCGCCGCGGAACAGGGTGACGAAGGGCACGCCGTCGAGATCAGCCGGGGTGATCTCGTCGCGATCGGCCAGGGGATGGCCGATCGGCAGCATGCACTGGCACTGATAGCTGAAGACCTCCATCTGCGCGGTTGGGTAGTCGAGCGGCAATTCGGCGATTGCGAAGTCGAAGGTCCGCGTCGACATCAACTCCTTCACGCTCTGGGAATTCCGCGTGATGATCTTCATCTGGAGGTCGGGCCGCTCGGCGGCGAAGACGGAGAGCAACCGCGGCAGCAGGGCGATCGAGATGCTCGGATAGGCGGCGATGGCGAGGTGCCCGCGCCGGCCGGCACGGATCTCGCCCGCGACCCGCATCGTGTTCTCGACCGCCTCGAGCGCCCGGCTCGCTTCGGCATAGATCAGATGCGCCTCCGGCGTCGGCTGCAGCCGCGTGCCGCGCCGTACGAACAGCGCCACGCCGAAATCATGCTCCAGCGCCGCGATCATCGTGCTGACGCCGGGCTGCGAAATGCCGAGCAGTTCGGCGACACGCGTCATCGTGCCGTGGATCATCAGGGCGCGGAAGCATTCGAGCTGGCGCAGGCGCATATCACTTCATATGTTTTTATAATAACGAGGCCAAATCAAATTATTGGATTTGCATAACAAGCTGACGTTTCCTTGCCGGCATAGCGCATGAGCCAGTGAGGAGATCGCCATGAACAAGCAGGTCGGAGCGCTCCAGCCGGCGCTCGAACTGATCCCGGCCCGCAGCGGCGTCGCCGCAAGGGTCAAGCGCGGCCAGAGCGTTCGTATCGTCAATACCCATGGCAAGCAGGTGGTCGACACCTGGGCCTTCAATGCCGCCGATGTCGACGAGCATCTGTCGATGGAGCACAGCCGGGCCGCGATCCTGAAGCTGATGCCGGCGATTGGCGACATGCTGGTCAGCAACCGACGCAATCCGATGCTGACCGTGGTCGAAGACACCACCCCCGGCATCCACGACATGCTGATCGCCGCCTGCGACGAGCACCGCTATCGCCAGCTCGGCGCTCACGGCCATCACGACAGCTGCACCGACAACCTCAAGGCCGCGCTCGCGACGCTCGGCATAGCGGTGCCGCTGACGCCGAGCCCGCTCAACCTGTTCATGAACGTGCCGGTACGTGCCGATGGCAGCCTCGCCTTCGAGGCACCGGTCAGCGAGCCGGGCCAGCACATCGCCCTGCGGGCCGAAATGGACCTGATCGTCGTCTTCTCGGCCTGCCCGCAGGATATGGTCCCGGTCAACGCCATGCATCCGACCGACGCACACTATCAGATCGCCCGAAGGGGCTGGCCATGCGCAAACTGCCTTCACTGAACGCCGTGCGCGCCTTCGAGGCGACCGCACGCCATCTCAGCTTCACCCAGGCCGCCAACGAGCTCTGCGTCACGGTGACGGCGGTCAGCCACCAGGTTCGTCATCTGGAAGCCGTGCTCGGCCTCAAGCTGTTCGAACGCCAGGCGCGGGCGCTCGCGCTGACCGCTTCGGGCGAGACGCTGTTTCCGATGCTGCGCGACGGCTTCGACCGGCTCGCCGACGCCTTCGCCCTGCTCGACGATTCGCGCTCGGCCGACGCCGTCACCGTCTCGACCACGCGAGCCTTTGCCGAGCGCTGGCTGATGCCACGGCTGCGCGCATTCCACGCCGCCCACCCGGCGATCATGGTCCACATCGACGCCTCCGAAGAGGTCATGGACCTGCGCGCCGAGGGCATCGACCTTGCCATCCGCTACGGCGCCGTGCCGGCCGACCAGCGTCAGAACGTTCTGCTGGAGGACAGCTACATCGCCGTCGCGTCCGGCAGCCTCTGTCCGGCCGGCCACAACCCCGGCATCGCCGACATGCTGGGCCGCCCGCTGATCGGCTATCGCTGGAAGAACCGCTCGCTCGAAGCGCCTGATTGGCCAGCCTGGCTGGCGCAGGCGCTGCCGGGAACGGCGCCGGACTTTCGCCAGTCCTGGTTCAGCGAGGAGACGCTGGCGCTGCACGCAGCAGACCGCGGGCTCGGTCCGCTCCTGTGCAGCGATGTCCTCATCGATGACGCGCTGCGCGACGGCAGCCTGGTGCGCCTCGACGGCGGCAGCCTGCCCGGTTTCGCCTTCCGCCTGGTCGAGGGCGCGACGCCGCGCAAGCGCTCGACGGTGCTGTTCCGCGATTGGCTGCGCGCCGAGGCGGCCGCCTTCCGCCGGCGCGAGGCGCCCGAGCTCACCCTGCCACAGGCTGCGTGAAATAGGGCAGTTCCTCGGTCCGAACCTGATATTCGCCGGCAGCGACCAGCTGCTCGACATAAGCGACGATCTCTTCCAGCGGCGCGAACCAGACCTTGCGTGTCGCCAGCACCTGTTCGAGCCAGCGCTCGACCACGGCCCAGCGCGCCAGCCGCCCGGTCAGGAACGGGTGCCAGATCCCCATCCAGAAGCCGCCGGCCTCGTACTGCGCTTCGAATTCGGCGAAGGAGGCGGCAAGACCCTGCTCCGGTGGCTGGACCGGCATCATATAGCCGATCTCGGCATAATGGGCGAAGGGCGGCCAGTCGTCAGAGCCCCAATGCGGCGGCACCTCGTAGAGATACTTGCCGCCCGAGCGCATCCGATAGGGGATGTCGTCGGCCATCAGCGAGGAATCATAGGAGAAGCCGTGCTCGATCAGCAGGTCGATGGTCGCTTGCGTCGCATTGTAGACGGGTGCGCGATAACCGCGCGGCTTGCCGCCCGTCATCCGCTGGTGGACGGCCAGGGCCTTCTCGAAGGCGCGGCGCTCGGCCTCCGGTGAGATCTCGGTCGGGTCCTCGTGCAGATAGCCGTGATGGCCGATCTCGTGACCGCCCTTCAGGATCGCCTCGACGGCCTCGGGGTAGCGTTCCATCGTCCAGCCCGGAATGAAGAAGGACTGCTTCAATCCCAGCCGGCGATAGGTCTCGAGGATGCGCGGCACGCCGACGGTCGGGCCGTAGCGCCCCATGGTAATCGGGTAGAGCCGGTTCCAGCTGTCCTTCGGCCTGGCGATATGGATCAGGCTGTCGGCATCGACGTCGAAGGTGATGGCGCAGGCGCAGCGCGCGCCGTTCGGCCAGGGGATCGGATTCTGGATCAAGGCGTTCGCTCCCCCGCTTCTATGCCGCTTCGGCGCGGCGGCCGGCGATGAGTTCGTCGACCAGCCCAGGCACCGCGGCATGCGCCTCGGCGATCGAGCGCTTGTGCCTGGCGTCGCCGAATTCCTGATAGTCGATCGCAATCGTATGGATCGCCTCGACGCCGAGATAGTGCGAGCAGGTCCGGATATGCGGGTCGAGCTGGTTCATGTCGGCGCGCACGCCCCCCGGCCCGAAGCCGAACTCGCCGCGCGAACTCAGCACCACCAAAGTCTTGCCGCTGAGGATCGGCTCGAGCGGAAAATCACCGCGCGCCAGATCGAAGCTGAAGGTCTTCCCGATCCGGATGATCTTGTCGAACCAGGATTTGAGCTGCGCCGGCATGCCGTAATTGTACATCGGCGTGCCCATCACGATGACATCGGCGGCGGCGAGCTCGCCGATCAGTTCGTCGGACAGAGCGAGCTCCGCCTTCTGTGCGGGCGTGCGAGCCTCCTCCGGCGTGAAGGCCGCCGCGACCCAGGCTTCATTGAGGAAAGGCGGCGGGTCGCGCCCGACATCGCGGGCGATCACGCTCGCATCGGGCTCGCGCGCCAACCAGGCGTCGACGAAGGACCTGGACAGGGCTCGGCTGAGCGAGCGCTCGCCGCGGGCGCTGGCGTCAAGATGGAGAAGCGTCGTCATTGGAAGTCCTCGTGAAGTCACGGAACCGCTTGGTCCCGTCGGTTGCGAGGAAGATGTGTTGCCGCTCTTGGTAGTGCCAACGAGTTTTTCTTCAGGGCGCTGGAGAGATTTTCATGTCACGCCGCAGCGGCTCTCCTGTCGTTGAAAGAACGGGGAAATGACGGCTTCGCGCCGGTCTCCAAGAATCTCTCAAGCCGGGTTGAGCAAATCTCACTTTCGAGCCGGAAGGAGCACTGCTGCTATCGCGTGAGATGGGCAAGAACGATCCAAGGGGAGCCCATTCCTTTCCAGAGGCGGGAGATCAGCATGAATTTGACCCGAAGGGACATGGTCGGCGCACTTGCGGCGAGTGTCGGTGTCGCAGCCCTGCCACGATCGGCGAAGGCCGCCGGCGAGCCGCTCAAGGTGGCGATCGCGCTGCCGGGCAGCATCGCCGATGGCGGCTGGAGCCAGGCGGCCTTCGAGGTGCTGGCTCAGGCTCGCACCGAGCTGCAGGCCGAGACTGCCTACAGCGAGAAGGTGCACCAGCCGCAGCAGGTCGAGGTGCTCTCCGACTATGCCAGGCGGGGCTACAATCTGGTGATCGGCCATGGCGGCGAGTTCCAGGACGCGGTCGATCGCGTCGCCGGCCGCTTCCCCAAGACGAGCTTCCTCGTCACAAACGGCCTGCGAGCCTCGGCGAACGTCGCCACGGCGGATTTCCATTTCTCGCAGCCGGCCTATCTGCTCGGTTTCCTGGCGGCACGGATGAGCAAGACTGGCAAGGTCGGGATCATCGCAGCGCAGAAGTTCAAGTTCACAAATGACAGCGTCGCCGGCTTCGAGGCGGGCTTTCGCGCCGCGCGCAGCGACGGCCAGGTCGTCACTACCTGGACCGGCGACTGGGACGACGTAGCCAAAGGCAAGGAGGCGGCGGTCAACCAGCTCTCCCAGGGCATCGACATCGTCTGGCCGACCATGGACAGCGCCACCGCCGGCAGCCTGCAGGCGGTGCGCGAGAAGGGCGCGATGGCCTTCGGCCTCTACTACGACGCCATCACCAGATGGCCGGACATCATGCTGCAATCGGCCATTCTCGACGTACGCGGCCTGCTGCTCGCGATGCTGACCAGGGCGAAGGCCGAGGGGCTCGCCGGCAAGAACTACAAGTTCGACATCACCATGCCGCAGGCGGTCCGCCTCGGCCGTTTCGGCCCGAAGGTTCCGCCCGAGACCGTCGCCGAGATCGCGGCGCTGGTCGAGCGGATGAAGTCCGGCCAGCTCGCCGTCCAGCCCGTCTGAACCCAAAGCAAGGCTAAGGCCGGACGCGCCGAAAGAGTGCGACGGCCGGCGAGGGAGGATTTCATGGCCGAGCCAGATCAGGGCTATCTCGTCGTCGACGGCGTCTCGAAGGCGTTCGGACGCTTCCGGGCGCTGGACGGCGTCGACCTCACTGTCGCGAAGGCCAGCATCCATGCCGTTCTCGGCGAGAACGGCGCCGGCAAGACCAGCCTGATGAATGTGCTTTACGGCCTCTACCGGCCGGACCAGGGCGAGATCCGCATCGCCGGACACCCGATCACGCTGCATTCCCCGGCCGATGCGATCCGCCATCGCATCGGCATGATCCACCAGCATTTCCACCTCGCCGAGGCGCTCACCGTCACCGAGAACATCATGCTCGGCCTCGGCCGGCCGCTGGCGCGGCTGCGGCTGGCCGATCACGCGGCGCGCATTGCCGAGATGAGCCGGCAGATCGGCTTCGAGGTCGATCCTGCCGCCGAGGTCTGGCGCCTGCCGATGGGCATGCGCCAGCGTGTCGAGATCCTGAAGGCGCTCTATCGCGGCGCGGACATCCTCGTCCTCGACGAGCCGACCTCGGTGCTGGCACCGAGCGAGATCGACGGCTTCCTCGCCAGCCTGCGGCGTCTGCGCGCCGACGGCACCACCATCCTCTTCGTCACCCACAAGCTCGACGAGGTGATGGCGGTCGCCGACGAGGCCTCGGTGATGCGCGCCGGCAAGGTCGTGGCGCGGCGGCCGATCGCCAAGACATCGCCGCAGGAGCTATCGCGCCTGATGATCGGGCGCGAGCTCTCGGTCGAACCGACGCCGCGGACGACGAAGACCGGCGTTGAACGGCTGGTACTGCGCGACCTCGTCGCCCGCAATGATCGCGGCGGGCGGGCGCTGGACGAGCTCTCGCTCAGCGTCCGCGCCGGCGAGGTGCTGGGCATCGTTGGCATCGACGGCAACGGCCAGCGCGAGCTCGCCGAGGTGATCACCGGGCTGCGGCCGCTTGTCTCCGGCCACATCGCGGCAGACGGCTGCAATCTTGGCCCGCTCGACGCGCGCGCGCGCCAGCGCGAGGCCAGGATCGGCTTCGTGCCCGAGGACCGGCATGGTACCGGCCTCGTCCTCGACCATTCGGTCGAGACCAATCTGATCCTGCGTTCCTTCGATCTCGCGCCCGTCTCGCGTCATGGCCTGCTCGACCGGAGCGTGATCGCGGTAATCGGCAAGCGGCTGGCGGCGGAATACGACATCCGCCTGCGCTCGCCGCGGCAGCCCGCGCGCGACCTCTCCGGCGGCAACCAGCAGAAGATCATCCTGGCGCGCGAGATCGAGGCAGCACCGCGCATCCTCGTCATCGCCCAGGCGACCAAGGGACTCGATCTCGGCGCCATCGCCTTCGTCCAGCGCCAGATCCTGGCGCAGCGCGAGAAGGGCGTCGCCATCCTCTACATCTCGACAGAACTGGAGCACGTCATGGAGGTCGCCGATCGCATCGGCGTGATCTGCGCAGGCCGCATCACCGGCGAATTGACGCCCCAGGAAGCCAGTGCCGAGCGCATCGGCCTGCTGATGGCCGGCGTCACCGCGGAGCGTGCGGCATGAGCACGATCCTCGATATCGTCATCCGCCTGCGCAGCCTGTGGGCAACGCTGGTAGCATTGCTGCTCGGCGCGTTGTTGATCTGGATCGCCGGTCACGATCCGCTCACGGCCTATGCCGTGCTCTTTCGAGAAGGCTTTGCGGATTATTGGGGCTTCGCCAACACCTTGGTGAAGACGAGCCCGATCGTGCTCGCGGCACTCGCCGTCTGCCTGCCCTATCGCGCCGGCCTCTACAACATCGGCGGAGAAGGCCAGATCTATATCGGCGGCCTCTGCGCCACGCTGACCGGGCTTAGTCTGCCGGACTGCTCGCCCTGGCTCGGCATCCCGCTTGTCCTGGCCAGCGCCGCGGTCGGCGGGGCGGCCTGGGCCGCGATCGCCGGAGCGCTGAAGGCTTATCGCGGCGTCAACGAGGTCATCGTGACCTTGCTGCTCAACTTCGTCGCCATCCACATCGTCAGCTACGCGGTGAGCGGCCCGCTTTTGGCGGAAGGCGCACCTTATCCGTTCTCGGAGCAGTTGCCGGCCAACCTGCATCTGCCGCTGCTGCTGCCACAGACCGACGCCCATCTCGGTGCGCTCTTCGGCCTCGTGCTGGCACTTGCGCTGCACGTCCATTTCAACCGCACTACCCACGGCCTCGCGCTCGACATGGTCGGCCGCAACCCTCGCGCGGCGCGCTATGCCGGCATCGCGGTCGAGCGCCAGATCGTTGTCGCCATGGCGCTTGGGGGCGGCCTCGCCGGCCTCGCCGGCGGGCTCGAGATCATCGGCCTGAAATACCGGCTCTTCCATCTGTTCAGCGCCGGCTACGGCTTCGACGGCATCGTCGTTGCCTTCATGGCGGGTGCGCAGCCGCTGCTGGTGCCGGTTGCGGGGTTGCTGATCGCGGCGCTAAAGGCAGGTTCGGGCAGCATGCAGCGCGCCATCGGCCTCGACGGCAGCATCGTCGAGGCGATCCTCGGTCTGGTCGTGATGACCGTTGCCGCGGGCCTGGCCTGGAAGCCCTCACCGGCCTCGCTGCTCGCCTTCCTCCGTTCGAGGCCGGCAGCTGGCGAGCCGACCAATCTCAGCACGCAAAAGGCCGCGCCATGACCGATCTTGCTTTCGACGCCGCCTTCTTCGCGGCCTTGCTGGCGGCCTCGGTCCGTCTTGCCATGCCGATCGCCTTCGCCGCGCTGGGGGGCGTCGTCGCCGAGCGCAGCGGCGTCTACAACATCGCGCTGGAGGGCCTGATCCTGAGCGGCGCGCTCGCCGCGGCGGCCGGAGCCCACGCGACCAGCTCGCCGCTCATCGGCCTGGCCGCCGGCCTCGGCGCAGGCGCGGTCGGCGGCCTCCTCGTCGCGCTGCTGACCGTGACCTTCCGCGTCAACCAGCTCGTCGCCGGCATTGCCGTCAACATCCTGTGCGCGGGACTGACGGCCTTCCTTGCACGTGCCGTCTTCGGCCTCACCACCAGCACGCAGGTGCCGGGCTTCCCGACGCTCGATCTCGGGCCTCTCTCGGACCTGCCGATACTGGGGCCGGCACTCTTCGCGCACGACGCGCTGACCTATGTCTTCGTTGCGCTCTGCCTGCTCGTCGCCGCCCTGCTTTTCCTGACACCCTGGGGCCTCGCTCTGCGCGCAACCGGCGAGAACCCGCGCGCTGCCGACAGTGCCGGCCTGCCGGTGATGCGCATCCGCTATCTGGCGCTGATGCTCTCGGGCATGCTGGCGGCGCTCGGTGGTTGCCATCTCGTGCTGGCGCAGGTCCACATCTTCTCAGACGGGATGAGCGCCGGCAAAGGCTTCCTCGCCCTCGCCGCAATCATCCTCGGCCGCTGGCATCCGGCCGGCGTCGCGCTGGCTGCGCTATTCTTCGGCCTCTGCGACGCGCTGCAATTCCGCCTGCAGTTCGCCATTCCCGGCGTGCCCTACCAGATCTTCCAGATCCTGCCCTATCTCGTCTCGATCGCAGCCCTCGCCTGGACAGTTGGTCGCTCGCGCCAGCCGGCGGCCGCGGGCCTGATCTACGTACGTGAGCAGCGCTAGCTGCTCGCTTCTCGACGGTTACATCGCGGTTGCAGTCTTCAAGCTCCGCGGGAATTCGCACGAGTCGCGCGACTTCGCTTTGATCTCGACATTATGAATCGAGCTAAATGTACTGGGCGCCTTCCAAGAAAATGATGCCCACTGCGGTAAAACGCTGAAACACCTCGGTAAATCACTTGCCAAGGTTGGGGGCAAGGGTTGCGAATCCCTTCGCCCGCTCCAGACAACCTCAAGGCTTGAGAGGCACGTAAGCGTCGGGTTTCCCGGCGCTTTTTGCTTTTCGGGCTTGGTAGGTTCGCCCCCGTTTGCGAGGGCATCAGAGAGCCCGTGGTTACACCACAGTTACATAGAGGCCGGCCCAGGAGAACGCCGTCAACGCAGGATAAGCCGGTGCGGCCTTCCGACTGGGGAGGTCGGCGGCGTAGACCGGGGCCGCGGCCGTCAGCAGGGCCACGCCGAGGCCGAGAGCGAGCTTGTTCATGTCACAGAGTCCTTTGTCAGAGCGGAAGCCCCCGCTCATGCGGCGAGACGGCTGGAATTGCCTGGCCAACAGCCCACCCAAGCGGGATGAGATTCACTCGCCGAGGAAGACGTAATCGGCAGAGTAAGGGTCGAGATGGAACGCGCCCGGCCGTTCGCAGGGGCCGCCGAAAGCACCGCCGCGCGTTTCGAGGCGCTGGATCGCGACGACCTTCGCCAACTCGCCACCGTCGCGCTTTTCGACCGCCGCGAGCTTCAGGAGCGCGATGTCGGAGGAGGTGCGTCCTGGCGCCTGTGCCTCGACCTTGCCAACGACGGTGCTGCCCGATGCCAGCTCCCAACTCGGCCCAGCGAAATGGCGCCCGACGGTCTTGCCGTCCTTCAGCAGAAGGGCGAGCGGCTCGCGGAACTGCCACCTGACGTCGCCTGTCGGATTGACCTTGCACTCGTAGATTTGAACGCCCTCGGCGTGCAAATTCAGTATCTCGGTTCTACCGGGAGCGGCTATCGCGCCCGGCAGCTCGGCTGCTGCGACATGGCCACCGGCCAGGATGGCTGCTGCAGCGATGACGCCGCTCAGGATCGCTGCGATGCGCGGGACGTGTGCAGATGCCGCCGCCAGGTTCTTCTCAGTCATAGCCACTCCTCGCAATCTCGATAGGGCTGCCGATTTCGGCGCTTGGCGCGTGGTGAACGCCCCACCAGGGTTTTTATTCGGAGGCTCCGGATGTGAATCGGCGCCGTAGGGGTCGCGCTGGCGCGCTCCCGCTAATCCTCTGTCCGTCGACGGATCTTCAGTTCTGGATCGCGCCTTTGCGCGCAGACACCGAACCCCGTCTGCAAGCCGACCTTTTGCCGGCTTGCGCATCGCCTTGACCGGAATTGATCTGTAGCTGTCGCGAGCGCGACCGCACACTTAACCGCGACTGATCCCGGACAGATGATCGACCGCTATTTCTTCGTAATCACGATCTCCAGATACTCGCCCGGTACCACAACCGTTCCGTCATCGGCCCGGTTGAAACGGTCGATCAGCGCCAGGAGATCGCGCTCCAGGACCGTCTGCTGCGCTTCCGGCAATACCGCGAAAGCCTTGAGCACTGGGCCATACCAGGTGCGGAAAACCTCCATCCAATGCGCGGGTGACCGGTAGCGAAAGGCAAAGGATCGCATTGCGACAGCGACAGAGGCATGCGCCGCGAACATCTGGTCCAGCCGGTCCTGCGTGCCCCATAGAGCGGGGGATCTGGCTCCGGGCGCAGGCGGGATATGGCTGCCGATCGTCTTGAATACCTGCCCGATGAAGCCTTCGGGCGTCCAGTTGGCCATTCCTATCTTGCCGCCGGATTTGCAGACCCGCAGCATCTCGGACCCTGCGCGGTCGTGATCGGGGGCGAACATCACGCCGAATGTGGAAACGACAGCATCAAAGCTACTGTCGGCAAAGGGCAACGCCTCGGCATCGGCAGTCTGGAACACCACCGCCAGCCCTTCAGCTGCGGCACGCTGGCCGCCCCTTTCCAGCAGGGCTGGCACGTAATCTGTAGACGTCACATTGCACCAGCGCCTGGCAGCGGCCAGGCTCGCATTACCGTTGCCGGCAGCGACGTCCAGCACGCTTTGGCCGGCGCGCAGATCAAGCGCTTCGCACAGGCTTTCACCGACAATCTGCAGCGTGGTGCCGATCACGGCATAATCGCCTGATGCCCATGCGGCCTGCTGGCGCGACTTGAGAACGGACAGGTCGATCGCGCCCGGGTCTGTGACGTGCGGAGATGAGGCGACAATGGTCTGCATAGTATCTCTCCTATGGGATTAGGAAGTATTGGAAGGCCTTGCGTGAAGGCTGGAGCAGAGAGGCTTTGGCGATGGCGTCCTTGCCGGGCCTGGCTCGCGCCGCAGTGCTGGAATGCCCCGCAGCCCGGCGGAAATCGCTAGCGCGACGCCAGCAGGCCGGCGCCTTACTCTTTGTTGGCCTTGAGATTCCAGGTACCGGTCGTGGTCGCGCCGAGCGAGCCATCCTTGTTCTGGATCTTGTACTCGAACTTGATCTTGGCGAAGTTCAGCGAAAACTGGTCGGTCGGGACCGGATTGCCGCCGGTGCTGTCGCCGGACTGGTAGCTTGAGACGAGCAGGTCCTCCAACGTCACCGTATAGAAGTCCTGCTGGTCCTTGCCCTGCTTGCGGACGAACAGCACGGCCTTCTTGATGTGGTCGCCGGTGGCGCATTTCAGCATCAGCACGGGCGACGCCTTGCTGACATTGGCCGTGCAGCGCAGGTCCTGGAAACTCGCCTTGCCGGAGCCGCCGCCCCCGCCGGATGCATGGCTGCCGGAATTGCCGGCGCCCCAGGAGAAAGACTCGATCTCGATCGTCTCCTTATGCTTGGAGTCGCCGCTCTCGCCTTTGATACCATCGATTTCAAGTAGAAAATCGCTCGCCATAGTTCTCTCCAAAATTTGGATTGTTTCGAGACAGATCCGATTTCGAACAAGCGCGGCCGGCAGGATGATCCCACGCGCCGCTCCTCAGCCCGGCGCGACAGGCGCGACGCAGACTGTCATGATGGTTGGCTCGCGGGCCGGGACGCGCAGGCGCGATGCCACCAGGTGCCGGCGAGCCTCAAAGCCCGCGTCCCTGCACCGCCTTGGTCGCTTCTGCGCGATCAAGCTTGATATCGACCCGCATTTCGGCCGGCACGTTGCCTTTCTGCTTCGCATCGCGTTTGCCATGAGGCTGAGCATCAATGCGAATGGCCTCGCTATCGAACTTTCGCTTGATCTCTTTTTCAAGCGAGCCGATGCGCTCTTTGCTAATATTGTCGTTGACCTTGGTAGAACCTTCCGTACTCGCATAACCCGAAAGCGTGATCGTCACCTTGCCGTCCTTAATGGCTTTTGTTAAGTTCGGAGCTTTCCCTTGCAGGCTTTTGATCCAACCGGCCAGATCTCCCAGCGAACTTCGGTCGATAAGGTGTTTATTCTTTTCAAAATAAACGGAGGATGACAGCAAATCATCAGTTATTTCGACCTGCTTTTCCTTGCTTGGACGATCCTTGGCAAACAAAAAAACCTTGAGCGGTACGTCGCGGGAAAAAGCCGATGCCGACGCAAAGACTCCGCTGACGCCGACCCCGAATAATCCGAAGCTTATGCCGTCGTCAGAGTAGCCGCCTTTCATCTGAACGTGCAGGGAAACGAATGCGGCGTCGGCTTCATGGGCGCTCTGGATCATGGCCAGACCTACGGCAACAACGATACCCTTTGCTCCCGGGCTTGACCCCAGGTCGACACCAAGTTGCGGGTCCAGGGTTATCCCGCTATCACCGTAATGAACAAGCCAGGAGTTCGAGAAACTATAGTGGCCATCACCAATCGTTAGACTGCCAAAAAATGGGGCTATCAAAAGCTTGTAGTCTATTCTTACAATAATTTCTATACTTGTAACATTCTTCCACTTTATATGCCACCCTTTAGGTATAAATACGGCTGAATTGTCAACAAAATCTAGCTCTTCGCTAATATCACCATGTATTATCAGCTTCGGACTGATATTGATCTTTCCCTTGAATTCTCCTGGATCGCGAATGATCATGATACCCCTTCCACGTCGGAGCAATGAGCTCCACGGCGCTGGCGCGCCAGCGCTGCTTGCCTCTCATTCACTTCGTTCAAACGGGGCCAGTCAGCGCCCTGTGATCGTCCACTCGGCCTCCCCGAAGCGGGCCGAAAGCTGGCCACTGGACTGGTCAGAGCCATCCGCCTGCCTGAAAAGCTTCAACGGAGCCACGCATTACTCCGCGATTTCCTCGCCGGAGCCGCCGAACGCCGCTGGGAAGTCCTTCAGCTTGGGCAGGCCGTCCCGCATCGGCAGCACGGTCTCGGCGTAGTTGACGTGAACGCCAGGGGCAAAGGGCAGCGTCGGGAGTGTCGCGGCAAAGACATCGACGAGACCCAGGGGCGGATGGTTGGTCATCAGATGGCCGCCGCATTTCGCGCAATACTGGCGCTGGCTCAGCTCGGTCTTCTGGAAAGTCGCGACATGCTCGGCCCCGGACGTGACCCGCACCGCCTCCGGCTTCCACAGGGTGAAAGCGTTCACAGGGCCGCCGGACCACGAACGGCAGGAGCTGCAATGACAATAACCCATCGCCTCCGCCTCGCCGCTGACCTCAAGTTCGACTGCGCCGCAAAAGCATTGTCCGGAGTGCGTCATGGCGTCCCATTTCCAGCTGATTGAACCGTGCTAACCTGATCAAGCTAGGCGCCGCGACAGACACCGGCATCGGGAAGACCTCCCTATTTTGCGGCCGGAACCTCCCTATTTTGCAGCCGCGAACCCCTTTTGCCGGCGCCACCAATCGCGTCACGTGCTTGAAAGCTCGTAGCTGAGGCTTTCGGCTGCGGCGTCGGCACCCGCCCCTTTCGGAGAGCGAAGGAGCGGTTGAGTGGTGGAGCCCCTACCCGCCCCGTTCGGGCGAGATGCAGTGAGCGCGCCGGCGACGGCGGCAATGCCGATCTCGCCGAAGCGCGGCTCGATCGGGGCCGGCGTCAACTCACCTACGGCAAGGTTATCGATCACGGGTGTCGTCATTATCGGAGATTCTCCATCGCCCTGAAATTCCCGCTTGTTTTGCAGCGGGCCAATCTTCACCCGAAGGCACCCTGGAAGAGCCGCGCCCCAGCGCTTTGTATCGGCGAGGCTCAGGGGGCACGGCGCAGGGCTGCCCGTCTCAACGATGCGGCCCGCCGGCGGCGCTTAGAGCCGGATCCGATCAGATTGAATCAATCTGATCGGTGAATCCGTCTCTCACTTTGAGTTTAGAGACCGTTTTTCCGATCTGCTTGCGGTGCAAGCCGATCGGAACGGGCTCTAGTCGCGCGCATCGAAGAGACTGTAGCGATGCGCGCCTTCGACCTGATCACGGCGGAGGCCAATATCCGCCAGAATGCGATCATCCATCGGCATGAGGAGACGCGTATCTTGACGTATCGGCCGCCACCGCAGCATTTCGATCAAGAAGATCTTGCAAGACGAAAGCATCCGGGTGAGCGCACTGCGCCGCCGCTGGGAAAACTCCGATCCCGTGGCAAGACATTGGTTGCCCGTTCCAGCAATGACAAGGTGAGCCATGTTGGGACCGGTAGCCGGGTTTGCTGACAGCGCCGACATTGCAGGGCCATCGGCGCTGCAGCGTTGCCAGGACCAAACCTGTCTCAGGTACACCTCGGAATCGAGTATGCTTTTTTCAAGTATAACGATAGATGTTTTCACATTATCTCTCTGTTGAGGCGCACTAGACTGCCCGGCAAGAGCCTTGTGCACTGGACTCTTGATATCGGAGTCCCGATGCGGCGTATCACCGCCTCAGGCACCGTTAGATGACCCGGTCATCGTTCGGCATTTCTCTGGCGGAGCCGCAGTCGGGGGAAGGTTATTCAGCTTGAGCAGCCGCGCCTGAGTGTCCTTGAGGGGAACACTGAGCGCGAAGCAAGCACGGCATCGCCGTGGCGAAAGCGGCGACGGGACCAAAAGACAAATGGTCAGCCATGGGATGCCCGCAGTACTGACGCTAGCTGAATCTGGTATTCTGCAAGATCGCGGACTATCCGGCGCCCGGCGTTACTCGCAATGCCTCGGGCTTCCACAGGCTGAGGCGGTCCCAGCGCGCCGGGCCGCAGCGATAGGAGCGCCCATGGCTGCCAGCGGTCCTTTGATCTCAGGCTGGACCACGCCACAAGAACACTTTTCGAAGTAGGCCATAGCTTCCCGTCCCAAACTCGCTGCACTGCGCAACCCGGCCAAGCTATGCGCTGTCGTGTTCGCCAGCATCGGGAAGGGTCCCTATTTTGCGGCCGAGCGCTCCCTGTTTTGCGCCAGCACGTTCTGTTCGCCGGCAATGCGAGCGGCCTCGCCGCGGGTGCAGGCACCGAGCTTTCCGAGCACGGAAGAAACGTGGTGATCGACAGTCTTCGGAGAGATGTGGAGCTGCGTGCCGATCCGTCCGTTGCTCAGCCCGTCGGCAAGGCAGCCGAGAATCTCCATCTCGCGCATGGTCAACGCGAACGGATTCTGGCGCGTGGAAGCCCTTTGGCCTCGCGGGATCCTGAGCATCCCCTTGCCGCGCATCCGTTGGCGCAGCATGGCGGCCGCAGGCGCGGCGCCGAGCCTGTCGAATATCTCGAGGGCGGCCAATTGCGCCGGCGCGTCGCCATCGGTCAGCGCACGGGCCTCCTCATAGGGGCAGCCAAGATACCGCCACGCTTCAGCCGCGCCCTGCCAATCTCCCTCGATCTGCAGGATGAAGGGTGGCGCGCCCCATCCTGGCGCGGCGACCGGGTCGCCGGCTCGCCAGCGCCAGAACGCCAGCTCGCCCGCATACCAGTTGTGCCGGGACCGGGTGGCGAGGTCGTAGACTGCGGTGGCCTCCGCCTTGACGTTCTCGAGCTCGCCCGCGAGCCAGGCGGCCTCGGCGCGGGCCGCGTGGACGGGCGCAAGACGCTGCAGGGTGTTTGTCTGCAATGCCAGGTCGAGCGCTTCATCGAGGGCCGCGGTTGCGCCAGGATCGCCACGCCTTGCGCGCAAGCGCCCCAATGCGACCAGGGCCACGATCCGGCTTATGGCCGCGATGTTGGGGCGTTCGACGAGCGAGGTTGCGATGTCGCAGGCCTCATTCCAACGCCCCTGATAGAGCCGCGTGATCGCGAGCCAGGAGCCCATGTAATGACTCGCGCGATCCAGATCGCGATCGGCCGCGTAAGCCATGCCCTCGACGAGATGGCGTTCGGCCTCGGAAAACTGGTGCTGCTCGCCGTAGCACGCCCCGAGATTCGTATAGGCGTGGCCGATCAGGTCTTCCAGGCCAGCCTGACGGGCTATGGCGAGGCTTCGGTCCAGATAGGGACGGCCTCTCTCGTCTCCGACAACGAGCATCGCCGATCCGACAGTATTCTCAGCTGCGGCGATGGTGGCATTGTCGTGAAAATGGGAGGCCAGCTCGATCGCCTTCCTGCCCCAGCGCATGGCGACCAGGCATTCTCGATTGAGCATCCGCAGGTGAGCCTGAACTTGATACGCTGCCGCCAGTTCGCGCGTCTGAGGTTGCGTTTCCAACACCTCGATCGCGTGCCGGCTCGCATCTTCGGCGGCAGCGTTCTGTCCGCTGCGAACCAGGGGCAAGGCGAGAGCTGCGAGATTTTTGCCCTCTCTCAGGCAATTGCCTGCCTGCCGCCAGCATTCGACTGCCTTACGGTGCGCCCTGCTGGCCTCGGCCAGTTCGTCGACGATGGCGCATTCCTTGGCATAAGCCTCAAAGAGCTGCGCTCGTTCGGCCGGCGCTTGAGCGCCGGCGAAGTCCAGGACACGAAGGTACTGCGCCGCCGCTGCGCGATGAGCGCCGGCGGCGGCGGCGGCGCGGGCCGCGGCCGGCCCGAATTCTAGAATGGCCTTGGTGTCGCCTGCGCCCTCGGCGAAATGGGCCAGCAATGCCAAGTCGCCGCGGCCGACCCCGAAGGCTTTCAATCCGTCGAGCGCCAACCGATTGAGATCGCGGCGACGACTTGGGTCCAGATCGGTCAGGATCGCGTCGCGGACCAGTTCATGCCGGAAAGCGACGCCCTGCCCTGCGGCCTCGATCATTCCGTGCTTGATGCAATCGGCCAGGCCTTCGGCTGCACCGCCAAGCACTTCGCTCAGCAGGCTATATTCGATTCGGCTGCCGATCACGGCAGCGGCCTCCAGAACATGGCGGCCGGCCGTACTCAGCTTTGCGGCCCGCGCCAGCACGGCGTCGCGCACCGTCTTCGGTATACCTCGCCCGGCGTTGGCCAGAACCTCCGTGATGAAGAAAGGATTGCCCGATGTGAGCCGGTGCAGCACAGCCGGATCGAGGGGCTGATCCGCCGCCAGAACGCGCACCGCATCGACCGTCAGTCGCGTCAATTCAATACGAATGGTCGCTCTTGAAGAGGCCAGTTCGCCCAGAAGGATCTGCAGTGGATGCTGCGCGCCAATCTCGTCGTCGCGATAAGTTACGATGACAAGGATGCTTGTCTGCGCGATGCGACGGGTCAGGAATCGAATGAGATCGAGCGTCGCTTCGTCGGCCCAATGGATATCCTCGATGAACAGGAGGGTGGGCTGCGCGGGATCGCGTATCTGCTCGAGCACATTGGAGAAAAGGGCGGCGCGCGGCGTCTCGCTTTCAAGCTGCGCCAGCAGTCGCCCACCCAAATGAGGGGCTATGTCGTAGAGCGGACCGAGTGGCGAAGGGGTGAACAGCGCGTCGCAATTTCCCTTCAGGATGCGCATCGCATGACCACCGGTCGCGAGAAAACGATCGACGAGGGATGTCTTCCCAATGCCGGCTTCGCCACTGATCAACGCGATGCGTCCCTGCCCGGCGATCGCCTCGTCGCGGGCGGCTGCCAACGCCTTCAGGTCAGCCTCTCGTTCGAGCAGCTCCATTGACAACTCCGGCGGGCTGCGGTGGGCGCACTGAATATTCATCCAGGATAGAGAGTCGGGCGCGGGATCCGACTGTCCATGTGCAGGCCGCCTAGCGCGATAGATGGGGGCCCTGCCTCGTCTTGAATCGGCGCCGCCGGGGCAAAGGCGTAGGCTGCGGGAGAGCCTGTGACAACACGTGCGGCCACGTGACGCTCATCACAGTTTTGCGAACTCTGCCCGCGCGACACCCGGCAGCGACAGGCTAGCAGCGTTGCCGACGCTGAACCCGATAAGCGCCGCGCCGAGAATAAGTCGCGGCGAAAAACCATCCTCCGCAGCCCCTTGCCCTGGAAAACCAGTTCCCCGAGGGGATAGGTCTGGACAGACAGCTTGGTCGCCTCTGCAGGTGTTTCGATAGCGTCAGAAGAGTTTGCCCGTTTGCGTGGGCTGCTCATGGAAGTGGGCCGGCCTGCTGCCGGTTTCGTGGAGACCGAGATCAAGTATCGCAGTCAGCCGGAGGTGCGCACGCAAGGACCGAGGGGCGTGTCGCAGGCGGTCGATATCTGAGCGGACGAAAACCTGTCCGCCCACGCCCTGCATGCTGCTCTGAGGGGTCGTTACCCCCGCGGTCGCGGCATCATTGCTCTCGATCCGGCAGGGTTCGGCCGCGACATCCGCCCTAGCGAACAACTTTGCTTCCGCCACCAACATGGGCCGTCCGCTAAGCCTCAATGCTGATCGCCAAGCGGCGAGCAGCCGATTGCAGATACTCAGGCGAGACTGCAGGACGCGAGCGGAGCCGCATATATGCCAAGTCTGCTATGTCAACGAGGCCCAGAAGTCCAAGATCGCCGCCCTCGTTGAAGACCGTGATCTGATCGGCCGCCTGGATAGAACGCAGGCGATGAGCGACTACGATCCCGGTCGTGCCACGGCAGACGGGGGTTCTAGTCCCTCCGCCCGCTCCAGACGATCTCAAGGCTTGAGAAGCAAAAGCTGACCATCCGCAAATGCCTTTGTTACGACCACGCCAACTCTAGAACGGATTGATGTAGTTCGTGATGGCGATCTGGCGCAGCAGCACCTTGCGGATGACATGCGCGGCCTGGACGCGGTCGGTGAAGATCGCCGCGTCGCCGGCAGCGCCTGCAGGGAGGCGGCTGGCGAAGACCGGATCATCGAGCCGGACGCGGACTGCGAACGGTGCAGCCTGAACCGCCTTCGGCGCGACGGCGAGGCCGGAGGTCTGGACCTGCCCGGTCGCGATCGCCTGCAGGACGCTTTCGACCTTGCCGGTCTGGACCGTGCCCGGCGTCATCTTGAAGGTAAGCTCGACCGGCTGGCCCGCAGCGAGATAGCGCGCATCGATCTGGTTGATCTCGACGCCGATGATGGCCGCGGAGGTGTCGATGAAGGCCATCACCGGCGACAAGGGCAGGCTTGCGACCCGGGCGCCCTTGCGCAGGGCCAGGTTGGTGACGTAGCCGTCGGCGGGCGCACGCACCGTCGTCTTCTCCAGGTTCCATTTGGCGCCGTCGAGCTGCGCCTTGAGCTGGTCGACCGAAGCCTGCCGCTCCTCGACGTCGAAGGCCCGCCCGGTGCCCCGCGACTGGAGCTGCGTCATTTCGGCGAGGCGGGTCTCCTGGAATCTGAGCTGCGCCTCGATGGCGCGGACCTGCGCCTCGAACGGCACGGGGTCGATGCGGAACAGCACATCGCCGGCCTTGAGCGGCTGATTGGCTTGGGCCGTAACCTCGATCACCTCGCCGGCGACGTCCGGAACGATCGCGACAGAGTTCCGAACGACGAGCGCCGAGCCCTGCGGCGCCCCCCAGTTCATCGGGATGAACAGCCCGATCAGCAGGACGAGCAGCACGAGAACCGGTGAGACCTTCCAGAACAGGTTGAAGGGAACGACCCGCAGCTTCACCAGGATGAAGAGCAGCGCGAGATAGACATTGAGCAGGACGACGATCATCGGGCCGCCTCCACCTTGTCGACTGCCCGGCCGGCCGGCAGCGGCACGTCGACATAGGCCCAGATCAAGACCACCGGCCAGAGCACGAAGCCGAGGAAGAGCGTGACCCAGCCGCCGATCGAAACGGCCTCGGCCCAGGGATGATTGCGGCTGCGGGCGATCATGCCGGGCAGCATCGCCGTGAAGACCACGACGAGGACCGTGCTGGCCACCAACACGAGCAGGACGATCCAGGCGAAGATGTCGAGTGTACTCACGAAGCCCTCCTCGGGATGATCTAGGTCAGGTAAACAGGGTTGAGCGGCGGCAACAGATTACGCGCTGGTGTCGCATTCGCGGAGGTGGCGGAAAAATTGGCCAAGGCCTGGGCCAGGTCCGCGCCACGCCGCGGCTCCCAATTGCCCTCGGCACTGAACAGCGCGCCTTCGAGCCCGGCGATGAGGGGGCCCAGACGAGCATCGGCATGCACACGCGCTCTGGCGACCGGCGGCAAGCGCCCCAGCCAGGTGCCGAGCGCGCGATAGATCGAGGCGGGTTCGCCGCTCCTGGCCTCCCGCAACAAGGTCCGGCGCGCGAACGCTTCCGAAGCCTGCCGGCGCTGCAGCCAACCCTGCCAGGCCGCGCTCAGCCGCGAGCGGATCAGGATCAACGCCGAAAGCAGCACCGCAGCGACGAGGGCCGCAAGCCACAAGAGCCGGGACCGTCTTGGCGGCTCCGCCGGCCGCCCATCGGGAGCGACGACGGACACCGTGAGGCCCGGCAGCGTTTCTGTCCGGGCCTGCTTCTCCGCCAGGTTCCACCAGGGCTGCGACAGCTCCGGCAGGGCATAGCTGCCGGCCCGTTCGAAGACATAGGTTGCCTTGTCGACCCTTGCGCCATCGACGATGCCGCGATTGCTTCTGTCCTCGACCACCGGGGGATCGACATAGACGCGCACGCCGCCAGGCGCCGTGAAACGGAATTCGGCCATGCCCAGTGCCGGCACGCCCGCGGCCTGCCGGCGGATCGTCCGGGTGATCGCGCCGCCTGCCTTGAAGCCGGTCGTCCCGGGATCGGGCGACCAGCTCTCGCTGGCGGTCACCTTGTCGGCCGCAAGCACGGGGCCGGAGGCATCGAGGCCGGCCGGGACGCTGGCGCTGATCCGGATCGCCTCCCCTTTGGCCGAGCCCGCCGGGTCGCCGCCGCGATCGAGCAGCGTCACTTCGGGAGCCGAAATGGCGATCTCGCCGCCGCGGCGTGGGAAGACGACGAACTCGAAACGCTGGCCGACATAGTCCTGCCCGGCCAGGCGGTCCCTGATCGTCGTCGCCTGCGTCTCGAAGCGCAGGATCTGGGCGCCCGGCGCTTCCGGCACGCGAACCAGCGGCGGATGCGGCATCTCGCCGGGGAATAGCACCTCGACATGGATTTGCACGGGCTGGCCGATGACGATGCCGTCGGCCGGATCGACCAGGGTGCGGACCACCGGGGCGCTATTCGGTTGCTGCGCCATGGCGAGAGCGGGGATGACGAGCATGAGCAGGATGGCGAGAAGCTTCATGGCGTCGCCTCCGGTGCCCGGAGCTGATAGGCGAACTTGGCGCGCAGGAAATCGGCCGGTCTGGTCTGCACCCGCTTGAGCCAGAGCGCGCGCACCGCCTCGTCCGACATCGGCATGGCAGCTTCGACGGTTGTGTTCTCTCCACCTTTCTTTGTCTTGTCGAACACCACCTCGTCGGGCTTGTCGTCGGTGTTGCCGGTCTCGCCACCCTCGGTCTTTCTGCGCTCGCCGCGGATGCGGGCGATCTCACGGTTGTTGAGCGCCGCCGGCCAGCCGGGCCGCAAGGCGATCGCTCGGTCGTAGCGCTTCAGAGCATCGTCATACTGGCCGAGCATCACCAGCGCATTGCCCTGGTTGAAGGCACCTTCGGCTGTGTCGCGCGCGGCGAAGGCCTGCCCTGCCTCCTTGAACTGGCCGGCCCGGAACAGCGCGACGCCGCGCCAGAGCGGATCGCGGAAAGCCTCGGCCGCTTCCGCCGCCTGGCCTTCACTCATCAGCACGCGACCGCGCTGGTCCGGCGTCAGCCAGAGCTCGCGCCAGCCAAGACGATAGCCGGCGAGCAGCAGCGCCAGGCTAGCGACAGCCGCGATCACCACATAAGGCGAGGACGGGAATCGCCACGTCATCGCAGCACCCATCCGCGCCGGAACCAGAGCAGGGCCAGGAGGGCGACGAGCGGCGTGAGCCAGTAGCCGGCCTCGCGCCAATGCCTGCCTTCGCCGGCGACGCTGGCGGCCTGGTCGGCACGGTCGAGCCGCCGCACGATCTCCACGACGTCGGCCTGGTCCGCGGTCGTGGCGACAAGGCTTGCGCCCAACGCCTGGGCCGCCTCGCGCAGTCCTCCGACCTCGGCCTCGGCCGGCAGGAGCGACAGGATCGTCGTCGCGCTCCTCAGGCCCGAGAGGCCGGTTGTCGCCTGCGGTCCGGCAGTATCCGTCATGACCAGGATCGAGCCGCCATCGCCGGTCCCCGCGAGCACCCTGTCGGCCAAAGCGAGCGCGCCTGCGAGATCGTCGCCCTCGCGCGGCATGATCCCGGGCGCCAGCGCCTTGGCCAGATCGAGCACGACGGCGCTGTCGGGCGTCGGCGGCAGGACGAGATGGGCCGAGCCGGCATAGGCGATCAGGCTGGTCGCGGCGCCTTCACGAGCCGCCAGGATGTCCGCCAGCTTCTGCCGGGCCCGGTCGAGCCGCGTCGGCGCGAGATCCTCCGTCAGCATCGACGGAGCGACCTTGAGCACGACGGCTACCGCGGGCTTGGCCTCGGCGAAGGGCGATGGCTCGCGCTGCCAGGCCGGGCCGGCGACGGCGATTGTCGTCAACAGCCAGCCCGCCATCAGCGCATTGATCGGGCTGAGGATGGCCGGCCGGGTTTCGCCAACGATGAGATGCGGCAGCAGGGCGGGGTCGATGACGCGCTGCCATCTCAGCAGCATGTCGGAGCTGCGGCGTTCGATGAGCCAGAGCGCCAGAGCTGGGATGAGCGCCAGCAGCCAGAGCGGACGCTCGAAATGGAAGGGGGCGAGCGCGGCGATCACGACCGGGCTCCTGCTGTCGCCGGCCTGTTCCCGGAGGCGTGGTCGCGGCGATATCGCCGCGCCAGCTGCAGTCCTTGCGCCAGCAGCGTCAGGACAACGCCAGCGGCGAGCGGGATCCAGTAGATATCGCGCCGCGGCCGGAAGCTGACCGTGTCGATCCGACGGGTCTCGATCGCATCGAGCCGCTGGTAGATCTCCGCGAGCTGGGCGCGGTCGAGCGCGCGGAAGAAGCCGCCGCCGGTGGCGCCCGCAACCTCCTTCAGCGCCGCCTCGTCGAGCTTGTCCTCGCCCGCCGCCGTGGGATCACCGACCGCGACGGTATGGATGACGATGCCCTTGTCCTTGGCGACGCGCGCGGCCTCGACCGGCGGCACCTTGCTGACTGTGTCATTGCCGTCGGTCAGCGCGATGATCGTCTTCGCCTTGACCGTGCTGCGGGCGAACAGCCCGATGCCGAGGCCGATCGCGTCGCCGAAGGCCGTGCGCGGCCCGGCCATGCCGACATCGGTGTCGCGCAGCATCGCGCGGCAGAGCGCGAGGTCGGTGGTGAAGGGCACGAGCGCGAAGGGCGCGTCACCGAAGACGACGACGCCGACACGGTCGCCCTTCCGGCGCGAGAGGAAATCATCGAGCACCTGCTTGACCGCAGTCAGACGGTCGACGGTCCGGCCGGACGGGTCGACGAAATCCTTGGTGTCCATCGAGCCGGAAAGGTCGACCAGCAGGAGCAGGTCGCGCGTCGGCACGTCACGATGCAAGGGCGGATCGATCCATTGCGGCCGCGCCAGCGCGGCGAGCGCGAGCAGCCAGGCCGCGGCAAGCACGGCAAACCGGCCGATCCCGCGCCGCGCGACCACGCCGCCCTCGAAAGGCTGCTGTCCGCTCAATCGCGCCAGCCGGTCGAAGAAGGGCACGCGCAGGCCGGCACGGCGCTCGGCATGAATCGGCAGGCCGAACCAGACCAACACGGGCAGCGGGGTGAGCAAGGCGAGCCAGGGATAGGCGAAGGCGAGCATCGTCACGCCTCCACTGGCAAGCGGCCGCGCTGGCCATGAAGCCAGGATCGGGCCTGGGCAATGATCTCGCCCGAAGCCGGGCGGGCTGCGGCGGGCGCGCCAGCGATCGCGACCGTCAGAGCATCGATCTTCAAGTCGTCCGGCGCCGTCTCGGCAAGGAATGCGCTCCAGCCCTGGCCGGTCAGCGACGCCACGCGCTCGCGGCCATGGGCGACGAGTGCGGCGCGCTTCAGCACCGCCGAGATGGCCTCGGTGGTGACCGGCCCGGCGGCAAGCACATCGAGCTCGACCGTCGCGGCGCGCAGATAGGCGTCGGTGCGATAACGCGACCAGCTCCGCCAGCCCAGCACCGAAAGCGCAGCCAATCCTGCACAACCGACGATCCAGACCCCGGCCGCCGGCGGCCAGAACGGGGCCGGCGGCGGCAAGGCCAGATCGGCGAGCCTGCTGAGATCGCCCGGATCGCTCATGGCGGGCTCGCACCGCTGGCATTCGCAATCTGCTGTGCCCGGCGCTTGCCGATCAGCTCGCGCAGCTGGTCCGCCACGTCGCGCGCGGTCGAGATCGGCAGGACCGGAATGGCCCGGCTGCGCGAGAGCTGAGCCAGCCTAGCGCGCCACGCCGTGCGCTCGCCGGCAAAGCTTTTCCGGAGCGCCGGCGCCGAGGCGTCGATCTCGATCTGGGCGCTCCCGGAACTGAAGGTCGCCTGGCCGATATCGGGCAGCTCCTGTTCCAGCGGGTCATGGACGAAGATCGCCAGCACATCGTTATGAGCGCAAAGCCTGGTGACGAGCCGCGTTGTCTCGTCGTCCTCGCCGGCTGCGTCCGAGATCAGGCAGATCAAGCCATCATGGGCGACCATCCGGGCAGCCGCGGCCAGCGCCTCGTTGAGCCGGCCTGCTGCGCCGGCCCCGGCCGGCTTCGCCAGCGCGGCGTTCTGCCGGACGACCTCGGACAGCACCCTCACCACGCCCTGGTCGCGCGCCTGCGGCTTGATCGCGACAAGGTCGTGATCGCCGAAGACGACCGCGCCGACACGGTCGCCCAGCGAGGTGACGCGCCAGGCCGCCAGCGCCGCAGCCTCGGCTGCCACGACCGATTTCATCGCCCGCTGGCTGCCGAAGAACATCGTGCTGCGCTGGTCGACCAGCAACAGCACCGGCCGGTCGCGTTCCTCCGAATAGACCCGGACATGCGGGCTGCCGAGCCGCGCCGTCGCCAGCCAGTCGATCGTGCGGATATCGTCACCCTCGAAGTAATGACGCAGTTCCTCGAAGTTGAGCCCGCGTCCGCGCAACCGCGAGGCATGGCGCCCGGCGAGCAGGCTGTGCACGGGCTGGCGCGGCAGGAAGCTGAAGCCGCGCGCCCGGTGCTTGAGACGCAGCAGATCGTCGAGCGTCACAAAGGCGCGCGCACCGCCATCGGAAACGCCGCGCTCCGCCCTCGATCTCTCCCGGATCAGCGCCATGGTTTCCTCGCTAGACCGCGACCGCGACCTGCCTGATCACTTCGTCGAGCACCGCATCGGCGCTCATCCCATCGGCGCCGGCCTCATAGGCCAGCGAAATCCGGTGCCGCAGGCAGTCATGCGCCACAGCCTGAACGTCCTCGGGCGTGACGAAATCACGCCCCTGCAGCCAGGCATAAGTGCGCGCGCAGCGATCCAGCGCGAGTGAGCCGCGCGGGCTGGCGCCGATCGCGATCCAGCTCTTCAGCTTGTCGCCGAATTCGGCCGGCCGCCGCGTCGCGGCGATGAGCGCGACCATATAGCTCTCGACGACATCCCTGGTCGTCACCCGGTCGATCTCGGCGCGCGCCGCAAAGACCGTTTCCTGCGGGATTTTCGCGGGCGATGGCCGCGGATTGCCGGAAGCAATCGCGCTCTCCGAGCGGACCAGCCGCATCACCTTCACCTCGTCGGCGTCGGACGGGTAGTCGATGCGGATATGCATCAGGAAACGATCCATCTGCGCTTCCGGCAGCGGATAGGTCCCTTCCTGCTCGATCGGGTTCTGGGTCGCGAGCACCATGAACAGCGGTGGCAGGTCGTAGCGCTTGCCGGCGACGGTGACGTGGCGTTCCTCCATCGCCTCGAGCAGGGCCGACTGCACCTTGGGCGGCGCCCGGTTGATCTCGTCGGCGAGGATCAGGTTGCCGAAGACCGGCCCCTTGCGGAATTCGAAGGCCCCGTCCGGCCGCAGGATCTCGCCACCGGTCACGTCGGAGGGCAAGAGGTCGGGCGTGAACTGGATACGGCTGAAATCGGATTCGAGGTTCTTCGACAGGCTCTTGATCGCCCGCGTCTTGGCGAGGCCCGGCAGTCCCTCGAGCAGGACGTTGCCATTGGCGAGGAGCGCGATGACGATGCGCTCGACCACCCGCTCCTGCCCGATGATGTCCTGGTTGATCCGGCTCTGGAGCTCCCGGACAGCGTCGCGCGGCGTGGTCGAGACTGTCGAATCCATCGGGTCACTCGTCTAGGGACGCGAACGAAAGCCAACATGGCGGGTGGAGATATCAATCGGTTCGGCATGGCCAGCGGCAGGGCGCTAGCCCACAGCTGCTGACGGGAGAGCTCTATGCCCGGCAGCAGCAAGTTCCTGCTGACCGCCTAAAGACAGCGCGCGGGTTTGGAAGTTCGCTCCGTCGTTAGTTTCCGCCTTTCGCCATCGCTTCGACCTTCTGCATCACCTCGTCGAGATTAAAGCTGGCCGGTTTCTGGCGCGGCGGAAACTCCCTGAAGCTCTGGAGCCAATTGGCAGCGAAGGTCTGCATCGGCACCTGCACGAACGCCCGATCCGCCATCCACTTGTTGTACAAGATCGACTCGTCCCCTCGCTCGAAGGGGTCGGAGCGCAAGTTGAAGAGCTTGGGCAAGCGTAGAGTGGTGAACTGCCCCTGCCAGACGCCGATGCCCTTGTTGTTCTGCTCGAGGAATACCGCTTTCCACGCCTCGTAGCGTATCGCGACGAGCTGGCCGTCGTCGTTCCAGAAGATGAACTCCTTGCGGGGCGTCTCCTTCACCTCGCCCTTGAAGAACGGCATCAGATTGTAGCCGTCCAGGTGGACCTTGAAGGTCTTGTTGCCGATTTGAGACCCCTTCAAGCACTTCGCGACGATATCCGGATCGCCACCGGCGGCCGCGAATGTCGGGACCAAGTCGTAGTGCGAGAAGGCTTCGTTATAAGTCGTGCCGGGCGGGATCGTACCTGGCCAGCGGATGACCATCGGGACGCGATAGCCGCCCTCCCAGTTGGTCGCCTTTTCGCCCCGGAACGGCGTCGTGCCGCCATCCGGCCACGACATCACCTCGGCGCCGTTGTCGGATGTGAACAGTACGATGGTGTTATCGGCAACGCCGAGGTCTTCGAGCTTCTTCAGGAGCTGCCCGACATAGCCGTCCAATTCCACCATGCCGTCCGGATACGGCCCGAGCCCGGTCTTGCCTTGCGATGCTGGCTTCAGATGCGTCCACACGTGCATCCGCGTCGGATTGAAATAGCAGAACCAGGGCTTGTTTGCCTTGTGCTGACGATCCATGAAATCGAGCGCGGCACCAAGGAATTCCTCATCGACCGTCTCCATCCGCTTGGTCGTGAGCGGTCCGGTATCCTCGATCTTGCCGTCCGACGAGATCTTGAGGACGCCACGCGGACCGAATTTCTTTCGGAATTCGGGGCTCTTCGGATAGTCGGGGTTTTCCGGCTCCTCCTCGGCATTGAGGTGGTAGAGGTTGCCGAAGAACTCATCGAAGCCATGAGCGGTCGGCAGGAACTCATCCTTGTCGCCGAGATGGTTCTTGCCGAACTGGCCGGTGGCATACCCGAGCGGCTTCAAAAATTCGGCAACGCTGGGATCTTCGGCGCGCAAGCCGATATCGGCACCGGGCAGCCCGACCTTCGTGAGGCCGGTACGGATCGGCGATTGTCCCGTGATGAAGGCGGCTCGCCCGGCGGTGCAGCTCTGCTCGCCGTACCAATCCGTGAACAGCGCGCCTTCCTTCGCGATCCGGTCGATATTTGGCGTCCGGTAGCCCATCATCCCGTGGTTGTAGGCGCTGACATTAAACCAGCCGATGTCGTCCGCCATGATCATGAGGATATTCGGCTTGCGACCGGCGGTTGAAGTTCTTGGCGCCGGTTGCTGTGCCTGCGCCGTTTGGGTCGGCTGGGCGAGGGTCGAAGCCGCGAGCGCCGTCCCGCCAAGCAGGAGACTGCGGCGATCGACATTTGCCCCACCGCCCGGGGCTGAGCCGAAGCCTGGATGATCGCTACCCATGATCGCCCTCGATTCAGCCCTGAGCTGAGGCAATGCCGCACGCGACGAAGCCGGTGCCCGCCCGACACGGAAGGCTTGCATGTTCGCTCGCGACTTCTGAAGGCTGTAACCGTTACGGCCTGCCCCGTCAGGGAGTGGCACCGCGCACGACACACCGAAAGCCGACATGGCTGGTCGAGGTGTCGACGGGTTCGGCATGCCGGGCCGCCGGGCGGTAGCGCCGGCAATAGGCGGGCGCGCAGAGATGCGAGCCGCCTTTCAGGACCTTGCGTGCGATACGGATCGCCGGCTGACGCGGATCATAGCTCTCGGCTTCCGGGCCACCGCGCGGGTTCTGCGGCACGCAGCAGGCCTTGGGCGCGTCGCCTTGATGGCGCACAGACCAGAAGTCGGAGGTCCATTCCCAGACATTGCCGATCATGTCGTAGAGGCCGTAGCCATTGGGTGGGAACGCCCCGACCGGCGAGGTCCGGGCGTAGCCGTCCTCCTTGGTGTTCTCGTGCGGGAAATGGCCCTGCCAGATATTGGCCATGTGGCGCCCATCCGGCGTCAGCTCGTCGCCCCAGGCGAACTCCGCGCCTTCCCTCCCGCCCCAGGCCGCGAATTCCCATTCCGCCTCGGTCGGCAGCGACTTCCCGGCCCAGGCGGCATAGGCCTCAGCATCGCGATAGGCGACATGCACGACGGGATGGTCGTCGAGGCCCTTGAGCGAGGAGCCGGAGCCATAGGGCTTGCGCCAGGTCGCGCCGAACTTGAAGCTCCACCATTGCGACCAGTCGCGCAGGTCGACCGGGTGCGTCGGCGGATCGAACATCAGTGATCCGGCGCGCAGCATGTGCGGCAGAGCTCCCGGATAGTCTTTTGGGTCGGGCGTGAGCTCGGCGAAGGTGACGTGTCCCGTCGCCTCGACGAAGGCGCGAAACTGCCGATTTGTCACCGGCGTCTCGTCGATCCAGAACCCGTCAACACTGGCGCGGTGGCTCGGCGCCTCCTCGGCGTAATGATGGTCGGAGCCCATGCGGAAGCTGCCGCCCTCGATGCGACGCATGCCGGTGGCGAGAGCGGGCTTGTCCAGCACGTGATCCTCTCCGTTCATTTGCTGGCCGGAAAGACCGTCTTCCAGTCGGTCTTCATATCGACGACCGTCCAGCCCTTGGCTTTCGCCTCGTCGAGTGCCTTGTCGAGCTTGCCGATCTTCGAGGTCCGATCATAGGCCCATTCGCGCTCGGCGTCGGTGTGGTGAACGATCAGGGCAAGGCGCGCGCCCGAGCCCGCCGCCGTGTATTGCAGCATCTGCAGGTCCCCGTCGGAATTACCGAAGGCGAGGATCGGCCGCCGGCCGATGAAGCGGTTGATGCCGACCGGCTTGCCCGGACCGTCATCGACGAACTCGACCTTGCTGTCCTTGAAGAGCTCCGGCCTGCCATCGCCGCCGATGCGGAACTTTACCACGCCGGTCGAGCCAATGACCTGCTCGGGCGGGATGCCATAGGCCTTCTCGGCAAAGACGCGCATGAACTCGACGCCGCCGCCGGAGACGATGAAGGTCTTGAAGCCGTTGGTGCGGAGATAGGCGAGCAGTTCGAGTTGCGGCTGGTAGACCATCTCGTCATAGCGCCGCTGCTTCGAGGGGTGCCGCGCCGAGGCCAGCCAGTTGGCGACCGCGGCGGCGAACTGGTCGGTGGTCATCCCGGTATGCGTCGCGGCCATGATCTGGAGCAGGCCTTTCTCGCCCGAGGCGGCAAGGCCTTTCAGGTCCCGGGCGAGAACCGAGCGGAAGGGCTCCTTCGTCTTCCAATCCGGGTTCTGCACGGCCAGCCGCTTGACCTCGTCGAAGGCGAACTGGACCTGGAAATACACCGGCTGCTCGGCCCAGAGCGTGCCGTCATTGTCGAAGGTGGCGATGCGCTCCGCCGGCTTGACGAAATCCGGGCCGCCCTCGCGCGTCACCTTAGCAACGAAGTCGACGATTGCCTGCTTGCTCTTGCCGTCATTCCAGGACGGCAGCGGATCGGGCTGCGCCGACGCACCGAGGCTCCAGCCCGACAAGCCAGTAAGCAGGAGCGCTGCGACCATGGTACGCCGGCTCAACATCCAAACCTCTCTCGGAAACGGGTTGGAGCCGCCGGGCATCACGATGCCGGCTGCAGTTGCGGGAAGCTCCATTGGCCGTTCAGGATCGCGGCGCGCGGGCGGTAGAGCCGCACGGTGTAGTTCCAGCCCGGCACGGTCGGCAGGCAGTTGGGAACCTTGCCGTCGCAGCCGCCGAACTGGATTGCGATCGCACCATCGGCGCTCTTCTTCGCGGTCAGGTTGTTGAGCGAATACGCATCATAGGGGTTCTTCTGAAAGTAGCCCTCGGCATTATAGACGCTGACCGACCAGAAGCCGTTGACCGGCACGTCCTTGACGACGAGCTTGTAGACCGCCTTGCCGTCGTTCCCGCTCGGCGTGACGTTGAGATAGGTCGCGTCCTTGTCGGGATTGCCGCCCCAGCCCGTGGCGGTGCCGACCAGGTGCCGGATCGGATCGACCTCCTTCCTGGTGCCAAAGGCCTTGTTGAAGCTCGGGATCGTCGAACCGAGCGCCAGCAGCGCGTCACGGACCTTCTTCTGGCTGGCCTGATCCCAGTTGGGGGCCTGGAACGTGCCGGCGCTCTTCTGGCTGACCTTGATGGCGTCCTGCAGGACATGGACCTGCTGGATGTCTTTCGGATCGGCCGGATCGGCGAGCGTGCGGACCGCGGTCGCGACGTAGCGCGTGCCGACCTTCTTCCTGTCGATGGTGTAGGTCCCCGCGCCATAGACCACCATCGGCGTATAATGGTCCTCGCTGATCACCTGCATCGACATGAAGCGCTTGCCCGCATCCGGCAGGGTGATCGTCACCGGCCCGGCATCCAGATCGAACACCGCCGCCGAGTAGAGCGTGTCGCGGTTGAGCCGGATGACCGTCTGGTTGTCGATCGCGGCCGGCTCGCGGCGGTGCAGGAATTTCCCGAAGCTGCCGTCCTTGGCCATGTTGCTCATGTAGAGGTCGGTTTCGGCGCGCACGAAGTTGTCGACGCCGACCGGCGTCGCTGCCCCGCTTGTCGTTTGCGCCTGGGCCGCGCCGGCTCCGGCGATGGTCAGGGCGAGGACATGGATGGCGTATCTGGTGAGCATGATGCGTTTCCTTCCCGTCAGACCGCGCGCGTCAGAGGCGGCGCTTTCCATTGTCCGTTCAACGCCGCCTGCTTTGGCCAGTACAGGCGCATCACCGCGAAGAACGGTCCTTTGGGCGCGGGGAGCCAATTGGCCTCCCCGTCCTTCCCCGGCGAGTCATTCTGGACACGGATCGTGATGCCGCCGTCCGGGTCGCGCTTCAGCGACTGCAGCATCGGCGAGTTGATCAGGTAGCGGTTGATGGGATTGGCGTAGAGCAGGCTCGCCGGCAGCTCGTACATGGTCAGCGACCAGAAGGCGTTGACCGGCGGCAATTGGCCCGGCGCGAAGCGCAGCACATAGCGGTTGGCACCCGCGAGCGGCTGCTTGGCGGCGTCGATGAAATAAAGCGGATAGATCGCTTCGTCCTTCGAGTTGCCGTAGATTCCGAGCACCGCCCCGGACATGCGCGCCATATAGTCGTTCTTGAGAAAGGCGCGCGTGCCGAAGCCGTCGGCGCTGGTTTTCTTGCCGGTATCGAGCACCGTCGCCTTGTATTCGGCGAAGGCCTTCCAGGCATCGGCCATGCCGTCCTGCAGGGCCTGGCGCATCTCAGGCGCGAGCGTGGCAGCGTCGAACGGCTTGCCGGCACCGATCCCGATCCTGGCGAAGCGCGTCAACGTCGCTCGCTCGGACGGATGGGGCGGGCAGAACTGCAGGAGGAAATTCAGGAGACCGAAGAACTCGAGCGAGTTGCGCTCCTGCTCGGGGCCGAGCGGCTTTGCGAACGACACGGTGGGCGCGGCTGCGGGCGCTGGCTGGCCGAGGAACTGCGAAAGCGGCTGGACCTTGTAGCCGGCCTGGACCGCCTTGACCTTCTCGATATCGGCCGGATCGAGAAGCTGAGTCCGATAGAGCACGAAGGCGAAATCGGTCTCGCAGCGGATCACCGACTTGATGCCCTTGGGCTTGCGGCCATTCCAGGCCGGCCCGGCGAGCAGATGGCTGCCGGCGCCGTTGCCGGTGGCCCGGCTGCCGACATAGGCGAAGTCGAAGGTGTAGAGGTCGATGAACTGCAGCGAATAGTAGCGCCCCTTCTCGACCGCCGGCACGGTGAAGACGAGTGGTTCGGCCCGCAGGTCGGCACCGACATAGGAGTAGGGCGTGTCGGAGTTCGGTGTCTGGATCGCCTTGTCCTCAGGCGTATAGACCCGCGCATTGTTGACCAGCGTGTTCCAGGGCGCCTTGTACTCAGCGCCGCCGCGGTCGACGAAGTACGAATGCTGGATGCGGTAACTGTCGACCATGGGAAAGCCGTAGATCATCGCCTCCCTGGCGATGGCGCGCGCCTCGCTCGCCGATGGTGTTTGCGCGCTGGCCGGAAGCGCCGTGACGCCGCCGGCCGCCAGCAGACTTGCGGCACCGAGCACGACCTCTCGCCGGTTCAAGCCGGTTCCCGCGATCCGCGTTGATATCTGTTTGCTGCTCATGGCCGCCCTCGCTCACAACGCGACACACCGACCGGCACAGCAGTGCCACCCGTGGTCTGAGCCAAAGCGCCGAAGGGCAGCGCAACACACGAGATCAGAAGTCCAAGATGCCTCACGGCTTTCTCCATTGGCCGCAGTTGCCGGGCCTGGCGCAGGCCCGCCGATGGGTTTGCGTTACTTGACCGGCGTTACCGCCGCGGGCTGCCATTCCCCCTTCTTGACGATGTCCTTGGGGACATAGGTCCGGAAGGTCAGCGAGAACGGCTTGCCCTCCTGCGCTGGCAGCCAGTTGGTTTCGGCCACGCCAGCGACCGGCCGCGGCCCGATCGCGATTTTCAGCGACCCGTCCGGCTCGCTCTTCAGCGGCGAATAAGTGTTGAAGTTGAAGCGATTGAGCGAGTTCGGCACGACGCGGTAATCTGGCACGCCGACGAGGATCACCGACCAGTAGGAATCGACCGCGGCCTGCGGCAACCGGTCGGCCGGAAAGTGCATGACGTAGCTGCCGCTGCCGTTCAGCGGCTTCTCGTCGGAATCCCGCGTGGCGACGAAATACATCGCTTCGTCCGACGCGTTCGCCCAGATGCCGGCAAAGTTCGCAGTCGTGCGAAGCCAGTGGTCCTTGCCGTAGTTTCCGAGGCTGGCGCCGCCGACCCAGTGATTGCGATAAGGCGCGCTCTTGGTGAAGGCGTATTCCTGGAAAGCCGGCACCACCTTCTTCAACTGGGCGTCGACCGCCGCCCGCGCGTCCTTGCCCGACGCGGCATAGTTCGCCACCGCACGAGCCTTCTGCTGCATTTCGGCGGCATTGGGAGCAACGTCGAGCGCACTGGCAAAGGTCGCGTCGAGCTTGTCGAAGATCTCGACGCCAATCAGGTCCTTGTTGCCGAACATCGGCATGGCCGGCGGCTTCGCGATGACCGGCCTGCCGAGCGGCGTGGACTTGAAAGCGTGCTGCAGCTTCACCGCGCCATCGGGATCGCCCTTGAGCTCCACGCGTGCCAGCATCTTCGCCTTGCGCGAATGCAGCGTGATTGGCGTGGCTCCCGCCGGGATTCTCGGCGTTGAGCCAGGCGCAACCAGAGCGAACTTCCCGAACGGTTTCGAGCCAAAGGTGCGATTGTTGATATTGACGACGACCTCGCCCCACTCGTCGAGGATCTGCGCCGTATAGTAGCGGCCTTTGACCTCCGGCACCTTGAGGATGACCGGCGTCTTCTCGTCGACCGCGAACCAGGCTTCGAGGTAGGCGACGTCGAAGTTCGGGTTGGCGAAATCCGCGGAGCCGAGCGGGTTGTACTTGATCTTGTTGTAGGCGAAGCCTTCGCCCTTGCCGTCGATCTGCTCCTGCCGGATCACCAAAGCGCGGCCGAGAAGATAGACATAGGCGTCGGCCACGGTCTTTTCGTCCGGAGCAACGGGCTTCTGGGCGGCCGCGGGCCAAACGGCGACGGCCATGGCCAGTGCGAAAGCCGCACCGGCAACAAGCCATCGTTCGGCGAAGCGTGTGGTCACATTCAGCAGAGTCCCGCGAATACTGCTCATGATCACCCCTGGTCAGAGAGAACCGGCCGGCGCGAGCGCCGGCCGTATTGGCAAGAACAGCGCTACTTCGGCGCCGCCTTGGCGGCGTTGGCCTTGATCTTGGCTTCGACGTCACGCGCGACCTGGTCGATCGAGAAGCTCGGAGCTTCCTGGCTCGGCGGATACTCGATGAAGGTCTCGAGGAAGCCCGCTGCTTTCGTCACCAGCCAGCCGGCGAGATAGACGTTGTCGACGAGCCAGGCATTGTACTGGTCCGAGACGATGTCGGCTCGCTCGAACGGGTCCATGCGCAAATTGAAGATCTTGGGCACGCGCAGGCAGACGAAGGGCTCCTTCCAGACGTCGAAGCCGCCCGGATACTTCATCTCGCAGAAGACGGCCTTCCAGTTCTCATGCCGATAGGCAACGAGAACGCCGTCATCGTTGAAATAGGCGAACTCCGTGCGGCTGCCCTTGGGCTGCTGCCCGGTGAGGTAGGGAAGCTGGTTGTAGCCGTCGAGATGGACCTTGAAGGTCTTGCCCTCGACAGGCGTGCCCTTCAGCAGGCGGTCCTTGATGTCGATGTCGCCGGTTGCCGCGAGCAGGGTCGGGAACCAGTCGAGCCCCGAGAACATCTCGTTCGAGACCTCGCCTGGCTTGATCCGGCCCGGCCAACGCACCATCGCCGGCACGCGGAAGGCGCCTTCCCAGTTCGAATCCTTCTCGTTGCGGAAGGGCGAGGTCGCGGCGTCCGGCCAGGAGAAGCGGTTCGGGCCGTTGTCGGTGGCGTAGACGACGATGGTGTTGTTAGCGATGCCGAGATCGTCGACCGCCTTCAACAGCTTGCCGACATCGGCGTCGTGCTCGAGCATGCCGTCGGCATAGTCATTGCCCGGCATGCCGCTCTTGCCCTTGTTGGCCTCACGGATATGCGTGAACACGTGCATGCGGGTGGTGTTCATCCAGGTGAAGAACGGCTTGTTGGCCCGGACCTGGCGCTGCATGAAGTCGATCGCGCCGGCCGTGGTCTCGTCGTCGATGGTCTCCATCCGCTTCTTGGTCAGCGGCCCAGTGTCCTCGATCTTGCCGTCGGCCGAGGCCTTGAGCACGCCGCGCGGCGAAGCGGCCTTGACGTAGGCGGCGTCGTTCTTCGGCCAGTAGGGCCGCTCGGGCTCCTCTTCGGCGTTCAGGTGGTAGAGATTGCCGAAAAATTCGTCAAAGCCGTGCCGGACGGGCAGATACTCGTCGCGATCGCCGAGATGGTTCTTGCCGAACTGGCCGGTGGCGTAGCCGCGCGCCTTGAGCGCCTGGGCGATGGTGATGTCGCGATCCTGCAGACCGACCGGTGCACCGGGGATGCCGACCTTGGTCAGGCCGGTGCGCTTGGGCGTCTGGCCGGTGATGAAGGAGGAGCGCCCGGCGGTGCAGCTGTTCTCCGCGTAATAGTCGGTGAACATCATGCCCTCGCGGGCGATCCGGTCGATGTTCGGCGTCTTGTAGCCGACAAGCCCCATCGTATAGGCGCTGATGTTCGACTGGCCGATGTCGTCGCCGAAGATCACCAGGATGTTCGGCCTTGCGGTATTGGGGCTCGGCGCTGGCTGGGCCTGCGCCGGCATCGCCGACAGGCCCAGGCCCACCGCGAGTCCGACTGCGGCGAGGAGTTGATGGCGTCGCATGAGACACTCCCGGTTTCGGATCGCCGCCGGGGTGTTGCGCGTCTTCAAGACCGCAAACCTGGGCGCGCAAGGCCGAGGTTTGCATGGGGGTCTGGCTGGCTTAAGCCTGTAACTGTATCAGCAACGCGGGACAGCCAGCGTCAGCGAACCGCGAGGGCTGCGGTGATCGACTTCGCTGCATCCTCGGCCAGTTCGTCGATCAGGTCGAAGCACGGCACAGCCCTGACGACGTAATCACGGAAATTGGATGCCAGCACTTCACCGTTGCGCAGATCGCTGAAGCGCCAGGAATAGCGCCGGCGCTCGGCCATCGGACGCACCGCGATATCGAGCGAATAGGTTTCGCCGGGATGCGCAAAGAGGTCGCGGATGGCAACCGACGCTGCGCTGTGCTCGGCCGGCGGCACGACGAGCGTCTTGCAAGATGCCTTGCGCAGCAGCAGGAGCAAGGCGTCGGTGAAGAGCTCGCCACGCAATTCCGCCTCGGGATCGGTGCGGTCGGTGTGGTCGTGGATGACCACCGCGGCAGAAACGTCTGCGCTCGCGATCTCGGCCGCTCCTGCGGTCGCCGCCAGTTCGGGCGACCAAGCGAAGCTCGGCACGTAGCCGCCGCGCGGCATCGCAATCCTGATGCGATCCGCAGCGCCGGCGCCCTCATAATACGCCGTCAGCGCCGACCGCAAGCGCGTCGCCTCGATGCGGACGATCGGATCGACCGTCGGATCGAAACTATCGTCACGGCCGAAGACGTCGACACCGATCGCATAGGCTTTGATCCGGTCCGCACGGCCTTCGATAGTCTGTGTTACCACGAAAGACAGAAATCGCCGGTTTCGTTCGGACAATCGCAAGGCATCGTTCGCAACTAACGTTTGGAGAGCCGTAAATATCTCACCAGGTGGCGGCTCGGCATCGCGAGCTGAAACACTTCCGTCCATTGCTCCGCCTCCAAAGCCTGGACCAAAAAACATCATTCGCCGATCAAGGTAACAGTGACGCAACCATAGATGGTTTGGCAAGCTGCATCACGCACCTGTCGCCGGTCGGGGGCGACGAGGTTAGGAAATCCTTTCCAGAATATCCTGTTCTGTCGCGGATGCGAGGGCGTTGTATTCCTCGGTGCGCTGGTTTCCGATCGGCGCCGGGGACTTCGCCCAATAGGCGGCAGCCTCGCAGGCGGCTTCATAGGCCTCGCAAAGCTCGACCAGGCGCGGATCGCGGGCGCATTTTTCGCGCAGCTCCGCGCGCCGGCTCGGCCAGCGGAGCATGAGACGGGCAAGCCCGCGTCGTTGCGCGTGTTCCATAGTCGCTGTCCACTGCATGCGTGGGGCGCATGGAAAGCATACGGTGACGAAGCCCTGTCGGATGCAGCCGTAACGGTTACGCTCCCCTGGGAGCATGAAGACCAAGATGTTTACCTCTTCAGCTTGACGCTCCCGGCCAAATCAGCTGACGCTTCGGCGTCACGCGCGGGAGGCGGATCATGAAGCGACTAGGGGCCGCTCTCATTGGCGCATCTGCCTGTCTCGGCGGAAGCCTGATCCATACGCCGCTCGCCGCGACCGAAGGCGGAGCGAGCCTTTATATTTCGGGACTTCGCGGCCCCACGGCCGGCATCGTTCCGCCGCCCGGCTTCTATTTCGAGAACGATTTCTACTCTTACTCCGGCCGCCTCTCGGCCCGGACGCAGACCCAGTTCGGCGGTGCCGTCCTCTCGAACGTTAAGGTCGAGGCCAGGGTCAACTTCATGACCCCGACCTGGGTCACGCCGCTCGAGATCTTCGGCGGCAACCTGGGTTTCGCCGTGTCCATTCCCTTCGGCACGCCGCGGATCAGTGCCGGTGCGCTGATCGCAGCGCCCCGGCTTGGCCGCGCCTTCGGCGTGAGCCTGCGCGACGCGACCTTCAATATCGGCGATCCCGTCGTGTCGAGCTTCATCGGCTGGCACGCCGGCAACTTCCATTGGCAGGTCGGCACCTCGGTCAGCATCCCTGCCGGCGCCTACCAGGACGGCGAGCTCTCGAACGTCGCCCTGAACCGCTGGGTCGGCGATGTCTATGCCGCGGCGACCTGGCTCGACCCGAAGATCGGCCTCGATATCTCGGCCGCGGCCGGCTTCGAGATCAACGGCAAAAACAAGGACACCGACTATCGCAGCGGCAACGCCTTCCATGCCGATCTCGCGATCAGCCAGTATCTGAGCAAGGAGCTGTCGATCGGCGTCGTCGCCTCGCACTACCAGCAGGTCAGCGGCGACGGCGGCAGCGGCGCCTCGCTCGGCCCCTATAAGGGCCGGGTCACTGCGGTCGGCGGCACTATCGGCTACAGCTTCAACGTCGCCGGAACTCCGGTCTCGGCGCGCCTGAAGGTCCTGCGCGAGGTCAGCGTCGAGAACCGTCCGCAAGGCACGATCGCATTGGTCAGCCTCGCTTTCCCCCTGGGGCATGTACCGGCCCCTGCGCCGCCACCGGAGCCGAAAGTCGTCAAGCACTGAGATGCTTTGCTCGTGGCGCCACTCTTGGCTCCAGCGCTGGAAGCGACAGGACACTCCAGCGACCGGCCACGAAAGCTGGTGCCTTGGACAAATCTGCAGCGCCGGTAGTCGACGGCCAGGTGAGAAGGCGTGAGCCCAGGATCGCCCGCAGCCGCCAGGGTGTGTTATGCCCGGCTCAAGGCGGGCAGACGTCCCAGAAGCCCTGCGTACGCTGCGCGTTGGTGTAGTACCAGCAGTAGCCCGGTGCCGGGGGTTGCGAATTGGCATAGGCCGATGCAGCCGCGGCCGTCGCGAAGCCGATCGCCGCTCCGGAAGCGATCGCTAGTCCGGGATGCCACCAATAGGCGGCCGGGCGGACCCAGGGCCCCACTGGTCGATAGCCGGGGCGTACGACGGCACCTCGACCGGCGACGATGTTCCCCCTTGGCCCGCGGGCAACGTATCCCCTGCCCGCAACGGCGCCGCGCGGCCCGCGCGCGACATAGCCCCGCCCGGCGATGGCACCGCCCCTCGGTCCGATCGCGACACCGCCTCGAACCGCGCCTCTGCGGAATTGTGCCGGCTCAACGAATTCAGGCGCGGCGAATTTGATCGGTGCGACGACCATTGCCGCGGAAACTTGCTGCGGCACAGGCAGGGCGACAAGCAACGCGGCAGATAAGATACCGATCAGCTTCATGGGTTTCCTCCTTTTGCCAGGTCTCGACTCGGATCCGGCCCTTTGCAGGTCGCAAACGGGATACCGGGCAGGCAGAGCCGCCCGGAGCACTAGTTGAGAACGATGTGGAAGGCCTCGGCGAGGCTGAGGTCGACCATATCGCCTCTCTTCAGCCTTTGCAGTTCTGCCCTGATGGCCGGGTCGGCCACCGTGAGCGAGCGCGGGCCGAGTGGGCCGACATAGCTCACGACATTGTTGGTCGCGTCGAACCGCTCGAACCTCGCGGTCACCGTGACGGCACGGACCACGTATTTCTCTGGCAGATTCTGGAATTGCGGCTCGCTCGCCGCTTCCGTGTAGGTGATGGCAGGCCGGGCGCCGCGCTTGCCCCGCCGGACATCCACGAGCACGCCTTCGACCCGCCTGATCTCGACCATGTCGCCTTCGCGAAGATTCTCGAGGTTTCCGAAGATCGGCGGAACCTCGACGCGCCAGGTGTTGCCGCGCTGTTCGACGACAACCGAGCGAGCGGGGCGGTCGATCGATACCACGCGGACATTGAGGCGCTCGACCTCGACCGGACCAACGCCGGCGACGATGACAGTTTGGCTGGTGACCTCGGGATAGGTGGCGCAGCCTGCTGCTCCCACCGCGATCGAAACGGCGAAGATCACGCCGATATGTCTCGACATAGAAACCTCCTATCTCAGATGTGTCCGGTTTTAAGCTCGGCGTCAGTCATGCCGATTTCAGCCTGCTCAGTTCGGCCAGATCTCCAGACCGAACGACTTCGGGGTCATGCCTCCTTTGCTGACCTGACCAGCCTTTTGAGCCGCCAGTGATGCGAAGCGCGATGGCCGCACGCAGCAGTCAGCATCTCACTTGTCGCAGCGGTGATAGGTCGTCTCGACCTCCGGGAAATCCGGATCGAAACGCACGAGATCGCCATCGGGCTTGAAGCGGACCGAGACACTCACCGTCTCGAAGATGATCTCGGTCTCGCAGCCAAGCAGGAACGACGACACATCGCCCTTCTGCTTCGAGGAGATCAGGTCACAGCTCGCATGGGAGCCGCGGACATGCTTGCCCGTCGCGATGAAGCCGGACCAGCCCTCGGCCGAGCGCTTGTTGAAGACCAGACGGCCATTGCGCTTGGCGAAGACCTGGTCGCAGGTCGCGGCGCTGGTCGCCCAGGCACCTTGCAGGCGCTCGGGCGAAGCCAGGGCCGGGTACCCGGTGGCGATGGCAGCGAGGGCCGCCACCAGCGGCAGTGCCCATCCATTCTTGCCTTGTCTCATGATCCACCCGCTCGATCACTCGCTCGGCGTCATCTCCTTGCGGCGAGGGACGCAGATGTCAGTCTCGGACGGATCGGCGCAGGCCGGAAGCGGAGCGCGAGCGGTAACTGTTACACTCGTCAAGCCGCGGTCGCCGACCGGAGCTGCTTGTATCCAGCCAACCGCGGCTAGCAGGGGGAAATTCACGCCCGTGGGCACTAGAGCCGGATGATTTCAGTTGGAATCGCAAGGCGATGCTAACTGAAATCTGAATCCGTCTCTCATCAAAGAGTTAGAGCAGGATTCTTGCGAAAAACCGGTTCCCACTTTTTAGCATCCTGCTCTAGGCGAGTTCGCTGGTCCCGATCCGGTTGAGCAAGGCGAGATGATCGGACGGGCCTGCACAGCCCTGACCGACGGCCTTCTCCAGTAGCTCCGTCAGCTGGTCGAGCGCGCGTCCGGCCACTTCGGCCGAGAGCGGCTGACCGTGATAAGCGTCGGCGAAGCGGCCGGCGAGATCGGCGAGCAGGCGCAGGAGCGCGGCATGCTCGGGCTCGGTGGCACGCAGTGCCAGCGCCCGATCCTGGAATTCGACATAGGTGCGAAGGCTGCCCTTCTGCTGCAGCAACCAGTTCAACAGCTCGTTCATCGTGTCTCTCTGAGGTGGAGGTCGTGTTCGTCGCGGACCCAGGGCGGGATCAGGCGCGCGACGGAGTTGGCGGTCTGGCGCGCGACGGCGCCGTCATTGCGTCGATGCGCAGCAGCTCATCGAGCTCGGCGCGCGTGAGCAGCCCCTCCTCGAGGGCGATGTCGGCGACCTTGCGCTTCTCGGCGAGGGCACGCTTTGCGAGGCGCGAGGAGGCCTCGTAGCCGATGGCCGGCACAAGCGCCGTGACCAGGCCGATCGAATCCTCGACCAGCGCCAGGCAGCGCTCGCGATCGGCCTCGATGCCGGCGACGCAACGCGTCGTCAGCGTCGTTACCGCCGCGGTGAGATGGCGCAGCGAGGAGAGCAGGCAATAGCCGATGGTCGGCTCGAAGGCGTTGAGCTGGAGCTGGCCGCCCTCGGCGCAGAGCGTCACGGTGAGGTCGTGACCGATGACCAGGTAAGCGACCTGGTTGACCACCTCGGGAATGACCGGATTGACCTTGCCCGGCATGATCGAGGAACCGGCCTGGACCGCCGGCAGGCGGATCTCGCCGAAGCCGGCGCGCGGCCCGCTCGAGAGCAGCCGCAGGTCGTTGCAGATCTTCGAGAGCTTGACAGCCACACGCTTGAGCACCCCGGAGAACAGTACGAAGGCGCCCATGTCCGAGGTCGCCTCGATCAGGTTCGTGGCGGGCACGAGCGGCAGGCGCGCCGAGCGCGCGAGTTCCTCGATGGCGAGCGCCGCATAACGCGCATCGGCGGTAATGCCGGTGCCGATCGCGGTCGCGCCGAGGTTGACCTCCCGGAACAGGGCAGCAGCTTCCCGCAGGCGCGAGACATCCTCCTTGATCGTCGTGAAATAGGCGTCGAATTCCTGGCCGAGCGTCATCGGCACGGCGTCCTGGAGCTGGGTGCGGCCGATCTTGAGCACATCGGCGAACTCGACCGCCTTCGCCTTGAAGGCAAAGGCGAGCTCGTCGAGCGCTGCGATCAGGGGCTCGGTCGCGAAGATCACCGCCAGGCGCAGCGCCGTCGGATAGGCGTCGTTGGTCGACTGCGCCATGTTGACGTCGTCATTGGGATGGAGCGCGTCATAGTCGCCCTTCGGCCGCCCCATCAGCTCCAACCCGACATTGGCCACGACCTCGTTGGCGTTCATATTGGTCGAGGTTCCGGCGCCGCCCTGCACGGCATCGACGACGAACTGGTCATGGAAGCGGTTTTCCCTGGCGATCAGGTCGCAGGCGCGCTCGATCGCATCCGCCTTCTCCGCCGGAAGATTGCCCAGGCGCCGATTGGCGCGGGCCGCGGCCTGCTTGACCAGCACAAGCGAGCGCACCAGCTCGGGAAAATGGCCGATGGGCACGCCCGTGATCGGAAAGTTCTCGACCGCACGTAGCGTGTGGATGCCCCAATAGGCGTCCGCGGGCACGTCGGCCTCGCCGAGCAGATCATGCTCGGGGCGGGTCGAAACCTCGGCCAGCGCAATGGTCTGCGTCGTCGCGACTTGCACCGTACCCGGGCGCGAAGCATCCGGTTGCGGAGCGGTTCCAGCGTCGTCGGCCATGCCAGATTCCTTTCGACGTCCCGCCATCGCAGGTCGCTCCCTGCTTTAGGTCCGAACGGCGAGGCTAGCGCGGCCGCCATGACGGGTCGACCAGGCCACCGGATCGGCCAGGAAACGCTCGATCTCGGCGCGATCTTCCAGCGCGAGACCCTGGCTGGCCTCAGTGCGCAGCACGTCGCCCCATGTCGCCAGGGCGTGAAGGGTCAAGCCGGCCTCCTTTAGCCGGGTGCCGGCACCGGGGAACACGTCGTGATAGAAGATGGTCAGCACATGCTGGACATCTGCCCCGGCCGCACGCAGGCCGCGGGCGAAATTGAGCTTGCTGCCGCCATCGGTGGTGAGGTCGTCCATCAGCAGCACGCGCAAGCCCTCGACTGGCCCGCCCTCCACCTGGGCGTTGCGCCCGATGCCGAGCGGGCGCTTGCGGACATAGCGCAGCTTCAGGGCCAACCTGTCGGCGAGCCAGGCGGCAAAGGGGATGCCGGCCGTCTCGGCGCCGGCGATCGCGTCAAAGCTGCCCGGCGCGAAGGCCTCGCCGGCATAGCGGGCAGCAAGCTCGCTAACCGCTTGGCGCAGCTGCGGATCGCCGAGCAGCAGGCGGACATCGACATAGACCGGGCTCGCCCAGCCAGCGGCCAGGATAAAGGGCTGCTGGCGGCTGACATGGATGGCGCCGGCCCTGAACAGGAGCTCTGCGACCTCGCGGCCGATCTCGTTCGCGCTCATCGCACCGCCTCCCTGATGGCGTCCCGCATCACCGCGACCCCGGCGAGGAAATCGTCGATCGCCATCGCCTCATCCGGATTATGCGAACCGTGCTCGTTGCGCACGAAGATCATCGCACTGGGGATGCCGGCATTGGCGAAGACCGCCGCATCATGGCCGGCGCCGCTCGGAATCTCCTCGTCGGGCAGGCCGAGATTGCGCGCGGCCGCCTTGAGCCGTGCGATCCAGTCGGCATCCATCACTGCGGGAGCGGATTCGAGCCGGCGGTCGACGCGGAACGCGACCCCACGCTCCTCGCCGACCAGGCCGCATTCGGAAAGGAACAGGTCGTAGAAGGCCTCTAACGTCTCGCGGCTCTGGCTCCGTATCTCGAAGGAGAAGCGCACCGTGCCGGGAATGCGCGCAATCGCGTGCTCCTGCGGATCGGTGCCGAGCACGCCCGCCGTTATGACGACGTCGCGGCCGCGCTCCAGCAGCGTGCGCCAATGCCGGTCGAGATGGGTGATCAGCTCGGCCGTGGCGAAGACCGCATCGCGCCGGAGCCAACGCGGCACCGCGCCTGAATGGCCGGCTTCGCCGATGCATTCGACGGTGCGATGCCGGATGTTGCCCCTGATGCCGGTGACGATACCAATTGGCAAATCCCGCGCGACCAGCACCGGCCCCTGCTCGATATGCAGTTCGATCCAGGCCGCGACGGTGGCGGGGTCGAGCAGTGGCTCGGCCCTCTCGACGCGGGCCATGTCGACACCGACGGAGGCCATGCACTCCGCGAGAGTCCGCCCGCTCGCATGATCGCGCACGGAAAGGTCGGCCGCCGAGAGTTTCCCGAACAGGGCGCTGGAGCCCATATAGGCCTTGCCGAAGCGGGCGCTCTCCTCGCCGCGCAGCCCGTAGACCTTGATCGTCCGGCGCGGCACGAAGCCCTCGTGCTTGAACCGGGCGAGGATGGCAAGACCGGCGATAACACCGGCCGCGCCGTCGAAATTACCGCCTTGCGGCACGGAATCGAGATGCGAGCCGCAGGCGAGGAAAGGCAGCTCCGGCTCGCCTCCCTCAAGCGTGACGACGAGGTTGGCGCCGGCGTCCCGCTCCGTCGCGAGGCCGAGTTCGCGCGCCTTCGCCTCGACGATGTCGAGCGCCAGCGACTCGCGTTCGCTATAGGCTTCGCGGGTGATGCCGACGCCATCGCCCGTCGCTTCGCGCAGGGCGTCGAACAGCGCCTCGGAAAGGGCGCGGTCGCCCTCGTCACCGCTGAAGACATTGCGCATCTCGGCAGGCTGCGCCGTCACGAGACCGGGTCCAGCCAGGCGAGATCGGGCTCGTCCGCCTCCTCGATGACGACGCCGCGGACCAGATCGGTGACACGCGGAATCTCGCGATGCAGGCAGAAGCTCCTGAGCCCGTCGATGATCGTCGTCATCGCCGCTGGCTGCAGGAAGGTCGCGGTGCCGACCTGCACCGCGCTGGCGCCGGCGAGCATGTATTCGATCGCATCCTCGGCGGTGGAGATGCCGCCGCAGCCGATCACCGGGATCTTGACCGCCTTGGCGCATTGGAAGACCTGGCGCAGCACGATCGGCTTGATCGCCGGCCCCGAGAGCCCGCCCATGATATTGCCGAGGCAGGGCTTGAAGCTCTTCAGGTCGATCGCCATCGACAGGATGGTGTTGGCGACCACGACCGCATCCGCACCTGCGGCCTCGGCCGCGCGCGCCACCTCGGGCACGTCGCCGGTGTTGGGCGTGAGCTTGACCCAGAGTGGCAGGTCGGTCGCGGCCCGGAGCAGGCGCGTCACCTTCTCGGTCGATTCTGCCCGCATCGCGAAGGCCTTGCCGTCCTCCTCGATGTTCGGGCAGGAGATGTTGGCCTCGATCGCGGCAACGCCGGGGATCGAGAGTTCCGCCGCGAGGCTGGCGAAGCCCTCCGCCGTCGGCGCCGAGATCGAGACGACCAGCGGCGTGTCGTAGACCGCGTAATGCGGCATGATCTTCTCAATGAAATAGGGCACGCCCTTCGAGGGGATGCCGATGGCGTTGATCAGCCCGCCCGGCCGCTCGACGACGCGAGGCAGCGGATTTCCGGCGCGCAGCTCGCGCGTGATCGTCTTGGTGACGAAGGCGCCGAGCCGGTTGAAGTCCATCACCTTCTCCAGTCCCTCGGCGAAGGTACCGGACGCCGGCATCACCGGATTTCGCAGGTTAAGCCCGCCAATCGCGACGGAGAGGTCGATATCGGACGTCATGCTCATGGCAGCGCCTCCATCAGATCGAAGACCGGGCCGTCCCAGCAGACGCGCCGGTTGACGATCTCGCCATTCACGTTGAAGTCGCGCACGCAGCAGTAGCAAAGCCCGATTCCGCAGGCCATTTGCTGCTCCATCGCGACCTGGCCGGGCAGGCCGAATTCACGCGCGAGACGCTGTTGCACCCGCATCAGGCGGCTCGAGCCGCAGGTGAAGAAGGCATCGCAGCGACCGTCGGCGATAAGACGGCGCAGGATGCGTTCGACATTGGCAGGGCCGCTTGTGGAATCGGCATCGGTGACGGCGATGACGTCGGCACCATGGCGATGGAAGAGATCAACGGAGACGAGGAGGTCGGGCCGCCTCGCGCTGAAGACCGCCGTTACCTGCGTGCCATTGGCCTTCGCGGTCTTGGCGAGCGGGGCAAGCGTCGCCAGCCCCGCCCCGCGCCCGATCGCGACGATGTGGCGCCAGCCCGGATCCAGCGTGAAGCCGACGCCGAGCGGCCCCATGATGTCGAGCCGGTCGCCGGGACGGAGCGTGTCGAGCCCGCGCGTGCCGGCGCCGGTCACCTTGTAGAGGAATTCCACCTGGCGCTTGTCTGGATCGGCGCCGTAGAGGCTCATCGGCCGGCGCAGGAAGGGCTGCTCGCCCGCCGGCTGCGGGCAGAGCAGCTGGAAGAACTGCCCCGGCTGCGCCCGGGCCGCCTCTTCGCTGCAATCAACCACAAGGTGCCGGTACTCGGCATTCACAGCCTCGTTCTGCACGACCTCGGCGAGCTCGGCGACGATGCTCGCCTTCCATGGTGCGGCCGCCAGGGACTGATCGTGCTGGATCGACATGACGATGCCCTTGCCTTCAGGCGAGCTCGGCGCCACGCCGCTCCGGAATCAGGAGCCACATGGCGATTATGTCGAGCAGATAGAGCGTCGCCAGCAGCGCGATCGCCATCTCGAAGCTGTAGGCCGCCGCGATCGTCCCGACGACGAGCGGACCGAAGCCGCCGACGCCGCGCCCGATATTGAACAGGACGTTCTGTGCCGTCGCACGCGCCGTCGTCGGGAAGAGCTCGCTGATCAGCGCACCATAGCCGCCGAGCATGCCGTTGACGAAGAAGCCCATCACCGCGCCCGCGATCAGGAGCTGGAAGGGGTCGGTCAGCCGCGAATAGACGATGACCATCACAGCGGCGCCCAGCATATAGCCGAAGAAGGCCGGGCGGCGCCCGATGCGGTCGGCGATATGACCGAAGGCATAGATGCCGACCGCCATGCCGGCAATGGTGACCGAGGTCCAGACCGCAGACTGCGTCAGGGCGAAGCCGAAGCGGGTCGCCAGATAATTCGGCAACCAGATCATCACGCCGTAATAGCCGAAGTTCTGGACCGAGCAGAGGACGACCATGCCGAGACTCAGCTTGGTGGTGTCCCAGTCCTTGACCAGCAGGCGCAGCGCCGACTCCTTCGGCCGATCCTTGCTGCGGGCGACGAAGACTTCCGGTTCGTGCAGCGAGTGGCGGATGAAATAGGCCGCGACTGCCGGCAGGATGCCGATGGCGAACATGCCGCGCCAGCCGATCGTCGGCAGCAGAATCGGGGTGGCGATCGCCGCCGCCAGCACGCCGACCTGCCAGCCGAGACCGACATAGGACGAGGCGCGCGCCCGCTTCGAGGCCGGCCAGGCCTCCGCGACCAGGGCCATGCCGATGCCGAATTCGCCGCCGAGGCCAAGGCCGGCGATGGTGCGGTAGATCAGGAGATCCCAATAGCCCTGCGCCAGCGCGCACATGCCGGTGAAGACGGCGAAGAGGACGATCGTCCAGGTCAGGACGCGGACGCGGCCGATACGGTCCGAAAGCATGCCGAAGCCGATGCCGCCGAGCACCGCGCCGATCAGCGTGGCGGAGACGAGCGAGGCGGCCTGGCCCTGGGTGAGCTGCAGATCGGCGGAGATCGTCCGCAGCATGAAGCCGAGGATCAGCAAGTCGAAGCCGTCCATGGCATAGCCGATGGCGGCGCCCCACAGGGCCTTGCGGGCCTTGCTGTCGACCTCGGTCGGAGCGGAAATGGCGATGGAGCCGGTTATGGCTGCCTGGTTGTCACTCACGGCAAATTCCCCCGTTTTGCTTTTTTCGTTGCGTGCTGAAACGCAAATAGATCGGCGCGCGCGTTCCGCGCGCCGCTGCCGGCCCGGTCAAAACCATTGAAGTTTGGGCGTCCGCCCACTGTTCTCAGGACGCCCGAATGCGTCTCTTGGCGGCCGAAGGATCAATCTCGGCCGCGGAAAATCCCGTCTGCGCTGGGCAAGCCCAACGCCGCTTCTCAGTCACCTATCTCACGATAAAATCTCAATTGCAATACTAATCTCAATTTTGCGACAAGAGAGATGACAAGGCAGCTCGCGGGCTTGCGAGACAGCCTGATCGATGGACCGAGCTGGCTCATTCGCGCGCCGCGAAGGGGCCGCGTCGTGCAGACTGGAAGATATCGAGGTGAAGCTGACTCCAGATCGGGAGCGGGGCCTGTTGGCGGATGACAAAGGCAACGCCTTCGATCCGACGACCCGGAGCTGCCCCGTCAGGCGATCTCTGATGTTTGATTTCGCGCAGACCGCGCGATCCCCGAGCGCTCGATGGCGGCCCGCAGCACCGCTCCGGCCTCGCTGCCCTTCAAGGCGCGGCGCCAAAGGTCGTTGGCGATCTCCTCGTAGAGACGCACCGGTTCCTCATCCGCGGTCAGCATCGCGATACCCGACCGGATATTCGGCAACTCGCCGCCCAGGCGAAAGGGACTCAATCCAAGCAGCGTCTTTTCCGAGGTGCGGAACAACTGGAACGTGATGTTCGGCAGCGTCTCTTCGATCAGGCCGATTTGGACCCCCATCGGCTCGCTCTCGATCAAGCCGATCAAGTGCTCGATCTCGGTTCGTGCGGCCAGACGCCGCCGGGTCAACTCGCTATCCGGCAGGTTGAACCGGCCGACGACGCCGAGCTTGAGCCAGCGTTCGATCTCGAGGACGTTGACGAAATTGACGACACTCAGCCGGCGCCGTTTGCGCGCCCGCTTGCGATCATCGAGGATCGCGATGATCGCGTCGATCTCTGCAATCGCCTGCTCAGGCTCCGCGATATGAGACGGAAGCGCTTCGATGAGAGTCTGCCGCAAATAGCCGGAGTAACCGTCCGAGGTCAGCAGATAGGACAGCGGCGGGAAGTGGGCGATGACCTGGTCCGCCTGCTCCTCGATCTGCCGCATCCGCTCGAAATAGCTGATCGGGCTGGAATAATATTCAACGCCGGCCCCGAGCAGCGAGGCAACGGTCGTCTCCAGCAGGACCGCCAGCCGTTCCAGGGTTTCGATCTTGACGACGCCGCCGCCTTCGATCCGGTAGACCGCCGCCCGCGAGATTCCGAGCCGCTCGGCAACGTCTTCGGCCAAAAGCCTCCGCCCCAGGCGGTAGGCTTTCAGGCGTTCACCGATTTCGTCGAACCGGATCATCAAACCTGCCTGGGGATCTGCCGAATCTCACAATGCCATATCAGATACAGCGCTTTTCGACTCGGCGCGAACGCCGGTTGACCGGGAGAAGATCGCCAAAGAAAAGGGCTCGCGTCGTCCGCGAGCCCACTCCGAAGTCATCAATGATCATTCGGCGCAGCCTGAGAAGCTGCCCCAGTCGCGGGCCAGGATCAGTAGGCCGCCCAGGCGCCGTTCTTCACCGTGCGCAGTTCGAGTTCGACCGGCAGCTTGGTCTGGCCGTTCTCGTCGAAGCTGGTGTGACCCAGCGCACCGTCATGCTGGGTTTCGCGGATGGCCTTGGCGATCGCGGCCTTGTCCTTGGTGCCGGCCTTCTTGATCGCGGCGATCAGAATGTTCGCCGTATCATAGGCGTTCTTGGTGTAGGTCGTCGACGGCTCGGCGAACTTGGCGGCCGCATAGTCGTCCCTGAGCTTGGCGACCTGCGGATTGTCCTTCTCCTTCGCGATGCCGACGATCGTGCCCTCGGCGGCGGCGGCGGCGATCTTGATGAAGGCCGGATCGTGGAAGCCGTCGACGCCGATCATCGGCTGCTTCATGCCGAGCTCGACCATCTGCTGGCGCACCAGCCCGGCTTCGGTCACGACACCGCCGAAATAGATCGCATCGGGAGACGCGGCCTTGATCTTCGTCAGCAGCGCGCGGAAGTCCGTCGTGCCGACGGGCGCGGCCTCGGTGGCGATGATGCTGCCGCCGGCCGCCTTGTAGAACTTCTCGAAGTTCTGGGTGTTGGCCGCGCCGTAATCGCTGGTATCGGAGACGATCGCGATCTTCTTGCCGACCTTCTCCGCCGCCCATTTGGCCAGTGGCTCGTTGGTGTTCACCAGCGTGGTCGCGACGCGCGAGACCATCGGATTATTGCGCTCGGTGATCTTCGGCGAGATCGCACCCCAGACGATGAAGGGCACGCCCGCACGCTGGAACACCGGGATCGTCGCCAGCGCGACACCGCTGTTCCAGTGGCCGGCCGCGGCGATGACCTGCGGGTCGTTGGTGAGCTTGATCGCGGCCGAGACGCCGGTCTGCGGATTGGCGGCGTCATCGAGGATGACCGGCTCGATCTTGAAGGGCAGGCCGGAGGCATTGGCCTGGTCGATCGCGAGCTGGAAGCCGTTGCGGGCCGACAGGCCCTGCTGGGCGTTGCCGCCGCTCAGCGGGCCGATGAAGCCCAGCTTGATGGTTTCCTGCGCCATGGCGGTGGTCGACGCCAAGGCGAGCGCCGTCCCGACGATGGCCGCGCGCACGAACGCGCCCAGGGACTTCTCTCCGGTATTCGGGTTGAAAGGCATGATCCCCTCCTCAAGGAATTGGATGTGTCCGGCTCCGTGAGCGTCACCGACGACATCGTGGCTCGACCATCTGCCCTTCAGGAAACCTGAAGCAAATCGGATATTTTGCGCCCAGAGCTTCGGTTTTGCCGAAGCAGGCCTCCCGGCGCCCCATAGGCCGGCGAATGACGGGCGAGCCTGACTTGCCTCAAGACAAGCAAAGCAGGGATTCCGAAATTGCGACTCTTGCCGGCTTCGGTTCTGGTGCACAGCGAAAACCAATTGCGGCACGTCCCGGCAGGGGCAGCGCAAACGCGAGGGGACGTGAATGACAGAGCAACTGGTTCAGCAGCTCCTGAACTGGATCACGCTCGGCTCGATCTATGCACTGGTCGCGGTCGGATTCAGCCTGCTTTTCGGCGTCCTCAACATCATCCATTTCTCGCATGGCGATGTGTCGCTGCTGGCGCCGTTCCTGGCGCTCGCGGCCGTGCAGACAGTGAGCGCATCCCTCGGCGGCTCGCCTGCGGTGGGCGCCATCGTGCTTTCGGTACTGCTGGCTGTCATCGTCACCGGCCTGCTCGGCGTGGTGCTCTATTATCTCGTGATCAAGCGCTTCCAGAATGCTCCCGCGATGATGGCGCTGGTCGCGACCGTCGCGCTCGGCATCGTCCTGCGCGAGTTGATCCGCCATTTGTACCCGCAGGGATCGAACCCGCATGCCGTGCCCAGGCTCGTGCCCGGCAGCATCGAGGTCCTCGGCGTCACCATCCCGGCCTTCAACCTCGTCGCGATCCTGGTCTCGGTCCTCTCGGTGGGCCTGCTGTTCTACATGCTCGAGCGGACGCGGCTCGGCCTGCACATCAAGGCCGTCTCGCAGGACAGGGATGCGGCCCGCCTCGTCTCGATCTCGCCCGCGCGGATCTTCCAGATCACCTTCTTCATCGCCTCGGCCATCGGCGCCATTGGCGGCCTGTTCTTCGCGGGCTATGCCGGCATCGTCCGCTTCGACTTCAGCGTCGACGTCGGCCTGATCGGCTTTTCGGCCGCAGTGGTCGGCGGGCTCGGCTCCATGCCCGGCGCGATCATCGGCAGCCTGCTCATCGCGGGCCTCGACACGCTGGTGCAGGCCACGGTCCCGAACGGCGCCTCTTATCGGCTGGTCTTCGTGTTCCTGCTCGTCATCTGCGTCCTCGTCTTCCGGCCTGCCGGCCTGCTCGGCCGCACCATCGTGGAAAAGGTCTGAGCCGATGTCCGTGTCCGTGACAGCGACGCGCGGAACCTCCGGCGCCGCCGCCGCTCTCTCCATCGTTACGCTCACCGAGATCGGCAGCGCCGCCTTCCTCAGGCAGTTCCTGCTGGTCGAAGACTGGCGCGTGGTCGTTGGGCTGCTCGCCTTCTTCGCCATCGTGCTGGTCGGGCTGCAACGCCTGCCCACGGTCGAGGCCCGGATCGAAAGCTCCTTCTCGGCCCAGAGCCGCTTTGCGACGCTGCTGGGCGTTGCGATCGTGCTGCTGTTCCCCTTCCTGCTGGAGAAGAGCACCTATGCGCTTCACCTGCTGATCATCGCGCAGCTCTATGCGGTGCTGGCGCTGGCGCTGAACTTCCAGCTCGGCAGCGCCAACATCCCGAACTTCGCGACCGGTGCCTCCTACGGCATCGGGGCCTATGCCTCGGCCCTGCTGGCCCTGAACTGGGATGTCAGCTTCTGGCTGGCGTTGCCGGCAGCGGCGGTGGTCGCGACGATCTTCGGCTTCGTGCTCGGCGTACCCTCGATGCGGACGCGCGACAGCTATCTCGCGCTGGTCACCATCGCCTTCGGCGTCGTCGTCCACCAGCTCCTCAACAATCTCGAATTCACCGGCGGCCCGAACGGGCTGGTCGGCATTCCGGCGCCGGAGCTGTTCGGGCATTCCTTCGCCTCGCCGCTCGTCATCTTCGGCCACTCGCTGCCGTCGCAGGCGAATTTTTACTATCTCTCGGCAGCGCTGGTCGGGGTCTCGATCCTCTTTGCCGCCAGGCTGCATCATTCGCGGATCGGGCTCGCCTGGAACGCGCTGCGCGCGGACGAGCTGGCGGCGCGCTGCCAGGGCATCAACGCGACCTGGTACAAGGTCCTCGCCTTCGTGGTCGACGCCTTCCTCGCGGGCTTTGCCGGCACGATCTACGCCTTCTATGTCGGCTTCATCTCGCCGGACAACTTCACCTTCCTGGTCTCAGTGACGATCATGACGATGGTGATCGCCGGGGGCATGGACAACACCCTCGGCGTCATCGTCGGCGCCTTCCTGCTGACGATGCTGCCGGAGAAGCTCCGCGCCTTCTCCGATTACCGCATCCTGTTCTTCGGCGTGACCGTGATCGCCTTCCTCATGATCCGCCCGCAGGGCATCTTCCCGCAGCGGCTGCGGCGCTACGGAGGCTAAGCTTATGTCCGCTCCCGTCATCCTCGAAGGCTCCGGCCTGACGATGCGCTTCGGCGGCCTCGTCGCCATGGCCGAGGTCGATTTCACCCTGCGCAAGGGCGAGATCCTCGGTATCATCGGCCCCAACGGCGCCGGCAAGTCGACGCTGCTCAACATCATCACCGGCATCTATGTCCCCTCCTCCGGCGAGGTGCGCCTGTCCGGCGAACGGCTCAACGGCCAGCCGGCGCATCGCATCGTCGGCAAGGGCATTGCCCGCACCTTCCAGTCGAGCCGGCTGTTCGGCGACCTGTCGGTGCTCGACAACGTCATCATCGGCCGTCACACCCACATGAAGACCGGGATATTCGACGCGATCCTGCGGCGATCCAAGGCCGAAGCGGAACTCGCCGAGGCGGCCGCCATCGCGGAGCGGCTACTCAAGGCCGTCTCGCGCGGGCTCTACGAGCAGCGCCACCGCCCTGCCGCCGAACTGCCGCAGGCCGACCGCCGGCGGCTCGAGATCGCCCGCGCGCTGGCGAGCGAGCCCAAGGTGCTGCTGCTCGACGAGCCGTCCTCCGGCATGGACGACGCCGATACCGACGCGCTGATGGACGACATCCGCGCGATCTGCGCCGAGCGGCCAGAGCTCGCGATGATGATCATCGAGCACGACATGCGCCTCGTCGCCTCGCTGCCGCACCGCGTGCTGGTGCTCGACTACGGCCAGAAGCTGGCCGAGGGCTCCTATGAGGAGGTGCGTCTCATTCCGCGGGTGCAGGAAGCCTATCTCGGCAGAAAGGCGGCGCAGAATGCTCAAGCTTGACAAGGTCGACACCAATTACGGTGTCGTCGCCATGCTGCGCGACGTCTCCTTCCATGTCGGCGAGGGCGAGCTGGTCTGCATCCTCGGCCCCAATGGCGCCGGCAAGACCACGACCTTCCGCGCCATATCGGCGCTCCTGCCCCTCGCGAAGGGGCGCATCGAGATCATGGGGCGGGAGCTTTCGAGCCTGCGTACCGAGGCGCTAAGCGGGCTCGGCATCGGCTTCGTGCCGGAAGGGCGGCGCCTCTTCGCCGATATCACGGTGCGCGACAATATCCGCCTCGGCTACGAGGCGCAGGGCCTGAAGGCGGATTTCGCCGATCGGCTGGACGAAATGCTGACCCTCTTCCCCCGCGTGCGCGACCGCATCGGCCAGCGCGCCGGCACGCTCTCTGGCGGCGAGCAGGCGATGGTGGCGCTGGCGCGCGCGCTCGTCGGCAAGCCGAAGCTCGTGATCATGGACGAGCCTTCGCTTGGCCTCTCGCCCAAGCTGATCGACGAGTATTTCGACACGGTCGCCGAGGTGAACCGCCGCGGCACGACGGTCGTCTTGATCGAGCAAAACGCCGAGACCGCGCTGTCGATCGCCAATCGCGGCATCATGCTGGTGAAGGGCCGCGTCGTCGCCTCCGGCACCGCAGCGGAGCTTCTCGGCAGCGACGCGGTTCGCCATCTCTATCTCTGACGCTCGCGCGATGCTGCCGACATGAACACGCTGGCGATCCTCGAAAAGCTGGTGTCCTTCTCCACCGTCAGCAGGGATCCCAACCGCCCGCTGATCGATTTCGTGCGCGCCTTCCTCGCCGGGCACGGCATCGAGAGCGAGCTCGTCGAGGCCGAAGGCGGGCGCAAGGCCAATCTCTTCGCGACCATCGGCCCGCGCGACCGGCCGGGCATCATGCTGTCCGGCCACACCGACGTGGTGCCGGCCGAGGGTCAGCCCTGGAGCTCCGATCCGTTCCAGCTCAGGGTGGCCGACGGCCGCGCCTTCGGGCGCGGCACGGCCGACATGAAGGGCTTCGTCGCCTCGGCACTGGCGCTGGCCGCGCGGGCCGCATCGCGCGACCTAGAAACGCCGTTGCACTTCGCCCTGAGCCATGACGAAGAGATCGGCTGCGTCGGCGTCCGCTCCCTGATCGATCTCCTCGCCACCCGAGGCTTCACCGCCAGGCTCGCGGTCATCGGCGAACCAACGCAGATGCGCATCGCGACCGGGCACAAGGGCAAGCTCGCCGCGCGGGTGACCTGCTGCGGCGTCTCCGGCCATTCCGCACTGGCCCCGAAAGCGCTCAACGCCATCCATCTGGCTTGCGATTTCGTCGGGGCCTTGCGGCGGCGGCAGGACGAATTGGCCGAGAGCGGCGCGCGCGACGACGACTACGACATTCCCTACACGACGATCCATGCCGGCGTGATCGCCGGCGGCACGGCGCTGAACATCGTGCCCTCGCTCTGCACCGTCGATTTCGAGATTCGCAACGTTGCCGCCGACGATCCGGTCGCGATCCTCGATGGCCTGATGGACGAGGCCGCTGCGCTGACCGCCGCTCAGCAGGCGGCACACCCTAAGGCCGCGATCAGGATCGAACGTCTGAACGACTATCCGGGCCTTGCCACACCGGCTGAATCCAAGGCCGTCCGCTTCATTGCCGCGCTGCTCGACGACGGTGCGACGCACAAGGTCGCCTTCGGAACGGAAGGCGGCCTGTTCTCCAGCCGCTTAGGCGTGCCGGCGCTCGTCTGCGGCCCGGGCTCGATGGATCAGGGCCACAAGCCTGACGAGTTCATCACGCTCGACCAGCTCGCCGCCTGCGACCGGTTCATGGCGCGGCTGCTCGACAGGGTCGCGGCCTGAGGCACAAAGCTGCCCGGCGCAAGCACATGAGCGCGCTTTGCGGCGCGGGCTCCGCGTGCTTTATGCTGCCACATGCGCTTTTCCCTACGTCAGTTGGAATATTTCATCGCAGCCGGCGAAACGGGCAGCATCACCCTCGCCTCCGAACGAATCCACATTTCCCAGCCTTCGATCTCGACGGCGATTTCACATCTCGAACGCGAACTGAAAGCCCAGCTCTTCATTCGCCACCATGCCCAGGGGCTGTCGCTGACGCCGGTCGGCCGGGCGCTGCTCGCCGAGGCCAAGCGCGTCGTCGCCCAGGCCGAGAGCCTCTACACCGTCGCCGACGAAACCAGCGGCCTGGTACGCGGCACGCTGTCCCTCGGCTGCATGGTGACACTGGCCCCGATGCTGGTCCCGGAATTGTCTCAGGGCTTCGTTTCCGCCTTTCCCGACACGAAGATCCTGCATATCGAGGGGCACCAGGAGGACCTGCTCAGAGGGCTGCGGCGCTCCGAGATCGATCTGGCCCTGACCTATGATCTGCAGATTCCCGAGGACATCGAGTTCTCGCAGCTCGTCAGTCTGCCGCCCTACATCGTCGTCGCCGAGACCCATCCTCTCGCACGCGAGAGCGCCGTGACGCTGGATGAGCTTGCCGATCAGCCCCTGGTGCTGCTCGACCTGCCATTGAGCCGGGAGTATTTCGTCGCCCTGTTCATGTCCGCCGGCATCACGCCGACGATCACGGCACGATCAGCCTATCCCGACGTCGTCCGGGCGATGGTGGCCAACGGCGCCGGCTATGCGCTGTTCAATGTCCGCCCGCGCTCGGATCAGGCGCTCGATGGCCGCAAGCTGGTCTCGATCCGGCTGGCGGGGCAGCATCGTCCGATGACGATCGGCGTCGCGACGCTGCGCACGCTGGCCAAGTCCAAGCTGATCGCGGCGTTCCAGGCGCACTGCCAGGCGCGCATATCCCGCTCCTATATCCCCGGCATGGTCGCCCCCGCCATGACCGAGCGCACGCGAATCGACCCGTAGACGGCTGTCGCTCTCTCACTCGTCTCCGGGCACGCCGTAGGACGGTGCCGCGCGCGGATCGAGCGCGCGCTGGATATAGGCGTCGAGCTGCGGCTTGTAGACGTCCCAGGCCGTCGCGATCGCTTCGATCGGGCAGTCTTCCGTCCAGTCGCAGCGCAGGTCGGCGACCGGCCAGCTCACCTTGTCGACGATCTTGAGCCCTGCCGAGCGGACCGGTCCCGCCTCGCCACCTGCGGCCAGGCCGGCGCGCATGGCGGCAATCAGCCGGTCGCCGAAATGGCCGGAGCTTGCGAGGAAGCCATCGACGATCGCCTGGGGAACGCCGTCATTTGCCAGAAGATTTCCTCCCGATGCGACGTTCTCGGCCTGCGCCGAGGTCCAGATACCGAGCGAGTTCGGCCCGGAATGGATCGCCGTCATCCCGTTCCGGTCGACCGCCAGCACTTGCCGGTATTCGATGAACCGGCCGCGCTTCTGGACCTCGGCGATCGCCTCCGCCGCGCTCCGGCCTTCTTCCATCAGGTCGAGGGTCAACGGACCCAGGGTCGGGTCCGTGACGTTCTGCGACGCCACCGCACCGACGCCCGCGCGAGCATAGGAGCAGCGAGCAGCGACCGCAGGCGAGGAGGACGAGATCGCGACGCCGAACATGCCTGTCTGTGCGCAGCGGGCGACCAAAGAAAAGGTCATCGGCTCAATCCGGAATGACGGCCGTGCCGTCGATCTCGACCAGCCATTCCGGCCGGGCCAGCGCCTGCACCACGAGCCCGGTCGAGACCGGATGCACGCCTTTGAGATACTCACCCATCGTGCGGTAGACGGCCTCGCGGTGGCGGACGTCGGTCAGGTAGACGACGACCTTGACCAGATGCGCCATCTCGCCGCCGGCTTCCTCGATCAGCTGCTTGATGTTCTGCATGACCTTGTGAGTCTGCTCGACCGGGTCATGGCTGTCGAGGTTGACGGCATCGTCGAGGTTCTGCGGGCACTGGCCGCGCAGCCAGACGATCCGGCCGCCTCGGGTGACGACGGCTTGCGCCAGGTCGTTGTCGAGCTTCTGCTCCGGATAGGTGTCCTTGGTGTTGAACTTGCGGATGCGGGTATGTGCCATCTCGGCCTCCTTGGTCAGACCATGCTCGACGCGAACGGCCCCGGGGCCCGCGCGCCGAACTCGGGTTCTTGTTCGACAGTCATGCGTTCGCGAGTTCGCGCTGCATGGCATCGTGATAGGCTGAGTAGCTGCGCTGGATCGTGATCTGGTCCGCAAGATATCTGGCGTCGTGCCACACGCCCCAGATAAAGGTCGAGCCGCGCCGCGACTGCCAGGGCAGGCCCAGGAAGTAGATACCGGGCTCGGACGAGACGCCGCGCTGGTGCTGCGGACGACCATTTGCGTCGAAGGCGTCGACCTTCATCCAGCTGTAGTCGGCGGTGAAACCCGTCGCCCAGATGATCGTGCCGATTCCGGCCTGCGCCAGGTCGAGCGAGGCGATGGGATTTGCCACGCAATCGGAATCCGCGACGATAGTGCGTGCCTCCGGTTCCTCCGGCAGGTCGAGGCCATTGCGGGCGATGTAGGCATCGGCCTCATCCAGCAAGGCGTGAAGATTAGCGTCGCCGCGCCGGAGATTCTCGACGAGGTCGGGCGCGAAGCTGACCACGCCGTTCTCACAGGCCTGCGTCCGTCCGACGAGGAGCAGTCCCCGTGCCGCCAGGCGCCGGAAATCGATCGTGTGGCCGCCATTCGCCCCGCTGACCGCGATCGTGACATGCTCCGTGCCCGGCTCCCGCGCGGCGGCATCCCACTTGCCGAGAACACCCAGCCACCAGCAGAAGTCGCGGCCGCGATAGGCCCGCGGCGGACGATCATGCGGCCCGACGGAAAGGTAGACGCGCCGCCCCGATTCCAGCAATTCCTCGGCGATCTGCGTCCCCGAAGAGCCCGATCCGACCACCAGAACGGCCCCCTCGGGAAGCTGGCCGGGATTGCGATAAGCGGTGGAATGCATCTGCAGCACGCCGGTTTCCGACGGAACCACCGGGGGGACGATCGGGCACTGGAACGGACCGGTCGCGACCACGATCCGGTTGGCCTCCATCATCCCCGCCGATGTCTCGACGCGGAACCCCGGCCGGCCAGCGAGCCGCTCGACATGCCGAACCTCTACGCCGCAGCGGATCGGTGCCGCGATCTTCTCGGCATAGGCGACGAAATAGTCGGCGACCGTTTCCTTCGGCGGGAAGTCGTTGGGGCCGACCTCACCATCCACGTCGGAAAATTCGAGGCCCGGAAAGCGGTCGTGCCAGGCCGGCCCGTTCGCGGCCAGCGAGTCCCAGCGCTCGGAGCGCCAGCGCTCGGCGATGCGGCTTCGCTCGAGAACGACATGGGGCACGCCGGCTCGGCCGAGATGCTCACTCATCGCGACCCCCGCCTGGCCACCGCCGACGACGAGCGTGTCGATCTGCTCAACTGACATTGTTCGCCTCTTGCCGAATCCGGAGGAATTCCCCTGCGGGAAATCCCAACCCCGGCCTTGGTCTACCGGCGGCGTCAGCATCGTAAAAATACGAATTCTTGCTGTGGTGATTTGGATTTTCCTAAACCCGGCACCTGGTCCCCGCCGCCGCCGGCACAGCCAGTGTCCAAGGATTCCCTGCCGCTATGTCACGATCCTCATATGCCGGCGTCGAAAGCACCACGTGTACGGCGAACGACATCGAGAAAGGCCTTGATGATCCGGCCGTTCTCGCGCTGTTTCATCACCACGACGTGCGCGTAGGTGTAGACCTCGGCACCGTCGATCGGGATCAGCTTCAGGTTATCGTCCGGAACGAACTCGGCCTCTGAGACATAGCTGATCCCGAGCCCGCGGATCACCGCCTCGCGGACGGCCTCGCGACTGCCGATCTCCATGACCAACCTGGGCTTGGTACCCGTCTCGGCCAACGCTCCCTCCAAGGCGCGCCGCGTCGTCGACCCCTGTTCGCGCACGATCATCGGCTCCCCTTCCAGCTCCGGCAGCCGGATGCTGCGGCGCTCGGCAAAGCGATGATCGCGTCGCACGAAGATCGCCACAGGATGGCGGCGATAGGGGATGGTCAGGAGCCTGTCGTCCTCATCGATGTAAGCGAGGACTGCAACGTCGCATCGGTAGGCGGCGAGATCGGCGAGTACCTCGGTGGAGTTGCCGATCTTCACGGCAAGCTCGATGCCCGGATAGGCCAGGTTGAAGGCTGCGAGCATCTCGGTGACGTGAACCGGCCCGACGGCGCCAATCGAAAGTCGGCCCGTCCTGAGCTCGCGCGATTCCGTCAGGAAGGCGAGCGCCTCGGCCTCCTCGGCGAAGAGGCGGGTGGTGATGGCGAGAAGCTGGCGCCCGGTATCGCTCAGCTCGCGCCGCCGCCCCCGCTTGACGAAGAGCTCGACGCCGAACTCCTCCTCCAGCGCGCCGACCTGCGCCGTCAAGGTCGGCTGGCTGATGTTGAAGGCGTCGGCCGCGGCGTTGAATCCACCCGCGTTCGCGACGTTATGGAAGGATCTGAGTTGAGTGTAACGCATAGATAATTTCTATCCATTCGGATCAAAAAATCAATTTGTTATAGGAACAGGGCTCTGTGAACATCCTCGCAACAGAGCCGGCAAGGCGCATTTTCGAGGATGGAACGCATGAACTGGGCGTACTGGAACCCCGTGAAGATCCGTTTTGGGTCCGGCCTGCTCGACGAGGTCGCCGGCCTGATCGGTAACCGCCGCTGGGCCCTCGTCACCTATGACCAGCCGCTCTTCCGCGAACTCTCCGTCCGGCTGACGGCAGTCGCCGGCGCGCCGGTCGTATCGATCACCAACATCGAGACCAATCCGGATTGCGCCGACCTCGCTGAATCCTGCCGCCAGTTCGGCACGGCCGAGCCAGCCGAGGTCATCGTCGCGCTCGGTGGTGGCTCGATGATCGATGCCGCGAAGGTGCTGGCGGCCAGCGGCGGCGATTTCGAGACCGTGCGCCGGCATCTGGTCGAGAAGACGCCGCTCGACGAGACCACGATCATCCCGATCATCGCCGTGCCGACCACGGCCGGCACCGGCAGCGAGGTCACCTCCTGGGCGACGGTCTGGGACTCGGCCAATGGCAGCAAATACTCGCTCGCTCATCCCAGGCTCTACCCGGAGACGGCAGTGCTCGACCCTGCCCTGACTGTCGGTGCGCCGCGCGGCCTGACGCTGGCGACCGGGCTCGACGCCCTGTCCCATGCGCTTGAAAGCATCTGGAACGTCAACGGCAATCCGGTATCCGCTAACTATGCGGTCGAGGCTGCCCGCGAGATCATCGATACGCTGCCGCGCCTGCTGGAGCGGCCGGGCGATGTCGAACTCCGGTCGCGGCAGATGCGCGCCAGCCTGCTCGCAGGCCTCGCCTTCTCCAACACCAAGACCGCGCTCGCCCACAACATCTCCTACGACATCACGCTGAAGAGCGGCACGATCCACGGCATCGCCTGCTCCTTCTCGCTACCGATGGTGATGCGCTGGGCGATGGGCGCGCAGCCGCAATGCGACGCGGCGTTGCGCCGGGTCTTCGGTCCCGATCTCGAAGCGGGGGCCGAACGTCTCGGCGCCTTCCTCAGGGATCTCGGCGTCGCGACCGATCCCGCCGCCTATGGCGTCTCCGCAGGCGAATGGAACCGCCTGGTCGGCAAGGCGCTCGAAGGCGAACGCGGCCGCAACTTCATCGGACGGCAGGCAGCCATGGCCGCCTGAGCTCAACACCGGCCTACGACGCCCACAACGGTTCACCGGCAGTTCGCAAAGATCGCCGGATCATCTTGGGAGGATGACATGACCATTTCACGCCGGACGATTTTGAAGAGTTCACTGGCCGCGGGAGCGGTGCTGGCGGCGCCGGCCCTGGTTCGCGCCCAGACCAAGCTGATCCGCGTCGGGCTGATCCCATCAGAGGATTCGCGGGCGATGCTGGAATCAAGCGCGCAGCTTCTCGCCGCGCTTGAGCGGAACCTCGGCATCAAGGTCCAGGGCTTCGTCGCCTCGGATTATAACGGTGTGATCGAGGCGATGCGCTCGAACCATGTCGACGTCGCCTATCTCGGCCCGTTTTCCTATGTGCTCGGCACCACGGTCGCGGCCATCGAGGCCTTCGCGACCGCCGAGACGGCCAAGTCGAGCCGCAGCTACTATCGCAGCCAGATCATTGCGCGGAAGGATAGCGGCATCAACGATTGGAAGGACCTGAAGGGTCGCACCTTCGCCTTCGTCGATCCGTCCTCGACCTCGGGGCACCTCTTCCCGAAAGCCGGGCTGATGAAGCTCGGTTTCGATCCGGAGAAGGATTTTGGCCGTGTGCTTTTCACCGGCTCGCATGACGCCAATGCGCTCGCCGTCGCCAACAAGCGCGTCGACGCCGCGACGATCGCCGACCGCATCCTCGATGCCGCCGTGCAGAAGAAGCTGGTCGATCGCGCCGACATCCACGTCGTCTGGGAGTCGGACCCGATCCCGGAATCGCCGACTTGCTGGCGCAAGAACCTGCCCGAGGATCTGAAGGCAAAGATCAAGTCGGCCTTCCTGGACATCCGCGACATCACCTGGGCCGACCAGGGCAAGCTCAACCGCTTCGTCGAGACCAACGACCAAGCCTACGACATCATTCGCGAGACGGCGAAGGTGCTGAAGCTCGATCTCACCAGGATGAAGTAGTCGCGAACGCGACCGGCGGAGGAAGCGACATGATCAAGATCGAAGGGCTGAAGAAGTCCTATGCAGGACGCCCTGTCCTGCAGGACATCGACCTCAGCGTCAAAGCCGGCGAGTTCCTCGTCGTGCTCGGCCCCAGCGGCGCCGGCAAGTCGACGCTGCTGCGCTGCATCAACGGGCTCGCCCTTCCCGATGCGGGCCGCACCGTCATCGACGGCAAGGTGTTCGATCTGAAACGGGGCGCGCGCGGCAAGCGGCCGGTGGCGATGATCTTCCAGCACCACAACCTGGTGAAGCGCCTGTCGGTGCTGAAGAACGTCCTCGTCGGCCGCATGGCCGGCCTGTCGTCCTTCCTCAGCATGCTGCAGCTCTTCCCGAGGCAGGATGTCGCGATCGCGCTTGACTGCCTGGCGCGGGTCGAGCTTGCCCACAAGGCGAACTCGCGCGGCGACCAGCTCTCCGGCGGCGAGCAGCAGCGCGTCGGCATCGCCCGGGCGCTGGCGCAGCAGCCGGCGGTGATCCTCTGCGACGAGCCGGTGGCGAGCCTCGATCCCAAGACCTCGCGGATCGTGCTCGGCTACCTCAAGGCGATCTGCAAGGAGGAAGGGATCGCAGTGATCTGCAATCTCCACCAGGTCGACTATGCCGTCGAGTTCGGCGAGCGCATCGTCGGCCTGAGCGGTGGCCGCGTGGTCTTCGACGACACGCCGGACAACCTGACCTCCGAGATCGTCCACCAGATCTATCCCGGCCTCGAGGACCCCGGCATCAGCCGCGTGCTGAAGCCGCGCCCGACCAGCCAGCCCGTGCTGGCACCGATGATCGCCACCGCAACCGCCTGACGGGGGGAGAAACCAATGTCGTTCGGAACTCTGCAACTCGTCATCCGCCCGCCACAGGGCCGCTTCGGCTGGTGGGGCGTCGGCTTCATCGCACTCGCCATGCTGGTCTTCCTCTGGTGGGCCGCGATCGGCTCCCAGATCAACGCCAGCAATCTCTGGAACGGCATCCCCTATATGGTGGATTTCCTCGTCCGGATGATGCCACCCAACCCGGAATTCCTCGAGCGGCTCTGGCAGCCGGCGCTGGAAAGCCTGCAGGTCGCGGTCTGGGGCACGCTGCTCGGCGTCGTCATCGCTCTGCCGGTCTGCTTCTTCGCGGCGCGCAATCTCAGCCCGAGCCCGGTCATCTATCACGCCACGCGTCAGGCGCTGAACTGCATGCGCGGCATCAACGAGATCATCCTGGCGCTGATCTTCGTCGCCGCCATCGGGCTCGGCCCCTTCGCCGGTGTGCTCGCCCTCGCCATCCATGGCGCCGGCATGCTCGGCAAGTTCTTCGCCGAGGCGATGGAGGATATCGACGAGGGGCCGCTCGAGGCCTTCCGCTCGGCCGGGGTCGGCCCATTCAAGACCTTCTTCTTCGGCGTGCTGCCGCAGGTGCTGCCGACCTGGCTCGGGACGATCTTCTACCGGCTCGAGACCAATGTCCGCCAGTCGACGGTGCTCGGCATGGTCGGCGCCGGCGGCATCGGCTTCGAGCTCGTCTCCTCGATGAAGCTCTTCAAATACCAGGACACCGCGACCTGCATCCTCGTGATCCTCGCCATGGTCCTGGTGGCCGACCTGATTTCGTCCCGCGTCAGGGCGCTGATCCGCTGATCGGCGCCGACACA
>NZ_CAXUTF020000004.1:0-661249 GCF_964254315.1 Allobosea sp. LjRoot90 | reverse complement strand
CAGGCAGCCGACTTCAGGCCGACGCCTGTCTCGGCGAGGACATCGGACACGGTGGCGACGAAAGCCTTCATCTCCTGCGCGCCGAGAGCTCCGATGCAACCGATGCGGAAGCTGTCGGCGACGGTGAGCTTGCCCGGATAGATGACGTAGCCGGCATCCTTCAGCAGGTCATAAAAGCGCTGGAAGACGAAGTTCTTGTCCTCCGGCATATGGAAGGTGACGATGATCGGGGCCTGCCGTGCGGCGGGAAGTAGCGTGCGGAAGCCGAGCTCCTGCATGCCCTCGATCAGGATGCGGGCATTCTCGGCATAGCGGTCGCCGCGCCCTGCAACGCCGCCTTCCGCCCAGAACTCCTGAAGCGCCGCGTGGAACGCCACGATGACGTGGATCGGCGGAGTGAAGCGGTATTGGCCCGTGCGCTCGAAGACCGCGTGCTGATCATGCAGGTCGAGGACGAGGGTCGTGGCATTGCCCTTGGTCTCGGCGAGCGCGCTCTTGCGGGCGATGACGAAGCCGAGGCCGGGCACACCCTGGATGCACTTGTTCGAGGAGGCGGCGACCGCGTCAAAATGAACGTCGCGGCTATCGAGCGGTAGCGCACCGAAAGCGCTCATCGAATCGATCAGCAGGCGCCGGCCGTGACGCTTCACCAGCGTAGCGATCGCCTCGATGGGATTGCGAATACCGCTCGTCGTCTCGCAATGTACGGCAAAGACGTGCGAGATGGCGGCGTCCGTGCCGAGCAGCCTGTCGACCTCGGTCAGGTCAGGCGGCATGTCCTCGGCCGTCTCGTGGACGACAACGCCACGCCTGGCGATTTCCAGGATCCGCTTGGCGCGCTGGCCATAGGCACCGTTGATCAGGACGAGGATCTTGCCGTCGCGCGGCACGAAGGTCGTCAGCATCGCCTCGACGGCGAAGGTGCCGGAGCCCTGCATGGGAACGGTGACGAAGTCCGATCCACCGTGGATGACCTTCGGCAGCTCCTCCATGACGGCCTTGTTGATGCCGACGAAGGTCGCGTCGCGCGAGCCCCAGTCATGGACCATGGCTTCCTTGATGGCCTTGCTCGTGGTCAGCGGACCCGGGGTCAGAAGAAGCGGGTCACCGGTCTCGGAAGTGGCGGGGCGGCGGTTGGCAACCATGGCGCGGTCTCGCTCCTGCATGTCAGTGGATGACTGACGCTACGAGCCCTCACGCTATCGATCCAATACGTTGTTTCGATCCCTTCTATTGATCAGATCTATGGACCGGTATCACGTTCATCGTGACACTTCGAACGGGCGTCTTATTTGAGAAAGCCGCTCATCAAAAACGAGCGAAGATTGACCCAGACGACGCAACAGCCTTCGTCGCTTCCGGCCGCGTATGCCTGAACGAATGCCGGCTTCGCCGCCTGAACTAGCGCCTCGTTTGAAAAGGCGGATCGCCAATTGGCGACCTCGTTCGCCGGCGGGACTGGCGGGGCCACTGCATCGCGTGAAAGTCCGCCCGAGACGTCGAAAAAGATCTGACCGGCTGCACTAGCGGAATTGCTGGCAGCTTGTTCCGGGAGGACGACCGCGTGCCAAGTCGGGTGCCCATAGTCCGCCGTGCAACCGCGACATGTCCGAGCGCTGAACAATCGCATCTCCGCGGGCCTCAAAAGCAAGATCAGAACCGAGACAGCGCCAAGCAATGTCACATCGCCTACTTGCATAAGACCAGGCAACGTCCGCTTCCCGCCGTTAGGCCCATGTCCGCTGTTGGCGCCTCGCGGCCTTGAGGTGTCCAGCCGAAGCTAACGACCGGGTTGGGCCGAAGTCCGACGTCCGCCTTCAGGTAGCTTCGCTGCAAAGGCGTTCAGATCGCTTGTTTCCGTTTGACGCTGAAGCTTGATCGCGCAGCGTGTCGAATCTATCTATTGAGCGTCGGGGTGTCGCAGGCTCCCGGCACCTAAAGACGGCTTTCCGTCCAAGTCCTGCTCGCGGTTGGCGCGTTCGCGCATGACCGGAGCACGATCGAGTGGGAGCTGTTTTTCCATGTCTGAACCCGGAACTCGACTTGGCCGCATCGCCATTCTGTGGCGAGGCGATGAAGCGGAACGCCGCAGCGCCACATTGGCGACAAGCCGATTCAAGGCCGTATTCGCGGCGCTCGCGGATGTCGGCGTCGAGGCAGAACCTGTAGTCTACGAAGACGATGTCCTGGACACCGTTCGCGCACGGCTCGCCACGTTTGATGGCGTGCTCGTCTGGGTCAATCCGATTCATGAGGGGCGCAACCGCTCAAACCTCGACGCGCTGCTGCGCGAGGCCGCAGCGCGCGGCGTCTGGGTGAGCACCCATCCCGATGTCATCCTGAAGATGGGCGTCAAGGAGGTGCTCCATCGAACCAGAATGATGAGCTGGGGTGGCGACACGGCCCTCTATCGAACAGTCGAATCGATGCGTGCCGAACTTCCGGCGCGCCTTGCCGCTGGACCACGCGTGATAAAGCGCAATCGCGGCAACGGTGGCCAAGGAGTCTGGAAGGTTGAGATGCTGGCAGGTCCCTACGATCAGCCGATGGCGCGCGTGCTGGACGCCACCAAGGATATGTCGGAGGAGCTGGCTCTGGATGAGTTTCTGGAACGGTGCGTTGAGTACTTCGAAGACGGCTGCGTGATCGATCAAGCTTTCCAGGCCCGTTTGGGCGAAGGCGTGGTGCGTTGCTATATGGCAGGCGATCGCTGCGCCGGTTTCGGACGTCAGAAGGTCAAGGCGTTGGTGGACGAGCCGGCGGCGCGCGCGGAGGCCGAACCACGGCTCTACACATCGAATGCCGACCCGCGCTTTCAGCGTCTCCGCCGATTGATGGAAAACGAGTGGACGCCACAGCTGACCACTTTGCTGGATATCCCGCGGCGCGACCTGCCGATGATCTGGGATGCAGACTTCATGCTCGGCCCGCCCGGGGAAGACGGCGCCGATAGCTACGTGCTCGGCGAGATAAACGTCAGTTCGGTTTTCCCGATCCCCGACGAGGCGCCTGCTGAGATCGCTCTCCGAGTCGCCGATCGGCTACGATCGAAACTCTGAATGCAAAAGGCCGGCGGTGGTGATCGCTGGCCTCGTCGCGAGGCTCCCCGCGGAGGGGCCGGTTTCGTCCGCATCTGGCGCTACGACGGCCCACGTCTCCGAGCGCGGGCCGTCGCGATTGACCGCCGTTCGCAAGGCGCGTCGCCATCGGGGCGGGGTAGCTCAGCTGATTAGAGCAGCGGAATCATAATCCGCGTGTCGAGGGTTCGAGTCCCTCTCCCGCTACCAGGCAATCTCAAGCCGCTGTTAAATATAGGAAATATCGAAAACAACCGACCGAAGGCGCTACCAAAGCCTGAAGGGCAATGAGTTGTTCCGCTTTCGACCCTAAGACGACTTTCGTGTTTTTGCATCGAGGTCGCCGACAATCCCTGCAATCCTCGGGACGGTGTAGGTTCGAATGGGATCGTCGTTAGGCGTGCGAGAATACTCTCCAGCGTCAAACGCTTCATAGACCTCCCATACGAGGGTGCAAAAAGGTATCCCATCAGGAGCATAGTCAAGCATGCGAGTAAAAAGCGTGTTTGCGATGAAGTCTCCTTGCCAGAACTCTATTTCGCCGCTGTTGAACCTTCGAGCTAGATCCTCTGCGATAGCGTCGAACATGGCTTCAAGGCTGCCCGGATACGACCCTGCCCAGCGCTTTACGTCGGCCTCGGTGATGTGCGCTTCACGCAATTCTATTTCCTTGCGATCCAACCGAACGTAGCGGTGCAGCAACTCGCTAATGACGTGATCCATTGCCTGGGTTTCTCCCGTGGCCATCATTGGCAAGTGTCCGTGCGAGTTTCGATGCATATGCAGCTCGCCGTAGCACAGTCGTGGGGCGGAACGTCGGCTTCCGACCCGTTGCGGACCTTCGGCCGAGCGTGTCATCCTATCGGGATGACGACGATATCAGATCAAGGCAGTCTGTGGCTTGCCGCTGGCTTGCGAATTGGGTTTGAAGTCGTTGCCCCATGCAGGGTGACGCTCAGCGACGGGCGGGCAGTCGAGGCGACCGCACTTGTGAAAGTCGGATCACCCAACGGAATGGTTGTCGACCCTGCGTGGCGCGTGATTGAACCTTTCGCCGATCGGCTCGTCGCGGAAGGGTATGGCTTCTCGGCGATAACCATCGGTGAAAACGACGACGATAGCGACCTAATCGAGGTGATTCGCGACTGGGACGGGGATTGGCCATCGCCCTAGGTCCGCTTCCGACCCATTGCCGACATGCGTGATTAGGCCGGAACCACTGAGTTGAGGTTTAGGTCCCAGCTTTCCTTGCCGACCAGTCTCATTATCTGACGATTGTTGAACAAAAAGTAGAATCTAGATGTGCTGCGACAGGAGGTGCACTCTCCATAGCATCCTTCTAGGACATACACGGATCCGGCCCCCTTAAGTTCGGAAGCAAACGAATAATCTCCGGGCCAAGTGTCTCGCGCTTCGTCATTTGGATACCAATCCATCACGTCCCCGACGCGATACTCCCGAAAGCAGAGCCGATCATCTCGATGATCATAGCCGCCATAATCGGCGCATGTTGAGCACTGGGCGCGATGCTCCTGCACCAAATTGCAGGCCTCGCAGAGCGACGAGAACAATATGTAGTTGGTGGCTCCCAAGGTGCTTCTCCCATCGACGACGCCGCAAGCTATTGCCGCGCCACGGCCGATGCAAACCGAACGTCAGCTCGATCAGCTAATGCCCGCTCCCGACCCGTTGCCGACAATTGCTTGATGTCGTTGGGGTCGGTACATTTCGAGTGTGGGTGCACTGGATAGGGCAATGCAGCTTCTGATCGATGAAATGCGAGTGCGTTTCGGAAAGTTGGAACAGGGCGAAATCGATCGCAATGCAGCCGCCATATCCGAGGCCGACATCCACCGCTGGAGCGCTTCATATACCGGCGGCGACGTAGATGAGCTCTTTCACCGCATTGCTGGTGCGCTCGCTCGTGGTTTCCATCAAGGAGAGATCGACTTCGAATTGGGCGACTTCATCGCCAATGGCCTCCACTGGCCGATGGTGAACCGAGCGAGTGAAAGCGTGCCAGCCCACCCGCTGCTCTGGGACGTATTCCTCGCGTTCGATGCTGGCGAATTCTCTTCCTCCGACGGGGATGCTGTTCAAACCAAAACTGCGCCGCGGATTGCGGAGATTGTAGCCGATTTGGACGCGAAAGCGGCGGCTGGTGAAGCTACCTGACAGCTTCCGCTTTCGACCCGCAGCGGACATCACACTCGTTGCCCCGTTCGCGTCATGTTCGATGTGACAGTGAACATCATCGGCAGTCGGGGGTTCGAGTCCCTCTCCCGCTACCATCCCTGCGAACTCAGACAAATCTCACGGCCAGCCATAGGCGGACGACTCTCGCAGTCTCCGCCAGCCGAAAGCTTCGCGTGACCGGACCGCGGCAGCATGCTTGCATGCCGTGGCGTCGCTGCGGCGTGGAGAGCGTTTGATGGCCTATCGACATGTCATCGGCCAGACTAGCTACCGGTTCCGCGATCTGCGGGAGCTGATGGCCAAGGCGACGCCGCCGCGCTCTGGCGACGAATTAGCCGGGCTTGCCGCTGCCACCGCCGAGGAGGCGGTCGCGGCGCGCTTTGCCCTCGCCGACCTGCCGCTCGCGACCTTCCTCACCGAAGCGCTTGTCCCCTACGAGGACGACGAGATCACGCGGCTCATCATCGATGGGCATGACCACGCCGCCTTCGCCCCGGTCGCGAGCCTGACCGTCGGCGCGTTCCGCGACTGGCTGCTCTCCGACGCGGCAACGAGCGATGTCCTGACGCGGCTGGCGCCGGGCATCACGCCGGAGATGGCGGCCGCGGTCTCGAAGATCATGCGCCTTCAGGATCTCATCGCGGTCGCCCGCAAATGCCGGGTCACCACGCGCTTTCGCAACACGATCGGCCTGCCGGGCACGATGGCCGTGCGGCTGCAGCCGAACCATCCGGCCGACGATCCGCGCGGCATCGCCGCCTCCATCCTCGACGGGCTCAGCTACGGCTGCGGCGACGCGACGATCGGCATCAACCCGGTCTCCGACAACCTGTCAGTGCTGAGCGATCTGCTCCATCTCCTCGACGAGGTCATCCAGCGCTTCGCCATACCGACGCAGGGCTGCGTTCTGACCCACGTCACCTCGACCATCGCGTTGATTGGACGCGGCGCTCCGGTTGACCTGGTCTTTCAATCCGTCGCCGGAACGGAAGCCGCCAACCGCTCCTTCGGCGTCGATCTCGCCATTCTGCGCGAAGCCCACCAGGCGGGCCTGTCGCTGAAGCGCGGCACGCTCGGCCGCAATGTCATGTATTTCGAAACGGGCCAGGGCTCGGCCTTGTCGGCCGAGGCGCATCACGCCGTCGACCAGCAGACGCTCGAGGCGCGTGCCTATGCCGTCTGCCGCGCCTTCGATCCGCTGCTGGTCAACACCGTGGTCGGCTTCATCGGCCCGGAATACCTGTACAACGGCAAGCAGATCATCCGCGCCGGGCTGGAGGACCATTTCTGCGGCAAGCTGATGGGTGTCCCGCTTGGCTGCGACGTCTGTTACACCAATCATGCCGAGGCCGATCAGGACGACATGGACGCGCTGCTGACGCTGCTCGCTGCCGCCGGAGTCACCTATGTCATGGGCGTGCCCGGCGCCGACGACGTGATGCTGAACTACCAGTCGACCTCCTTTCACGACCAGCTCTATATCCGCGACCTGCTGGGGCTGAAGCGGGCGCCGGAATTCGAGGCCTGGCTGCAAGATCAGGGCATCACCGGCGGCGACGGCCGGCTGCTGCCACAGGCGGCCGCGGCCCGCCTGCTCTCCTCCTTCGCCACGCTGGAAGCGCGATGAGCGAGATCGAGCGCTGGAAGCGGCTTGCCGCGCTCACACCGGCCCGCATCGCGCTCGGGCGTGCCGGCTCCGGGCTGCCGACCAGCGAAACCCTGCGCTTCGCGCTTGCGCATGCCCGCGCCAGGGACGCGGTCCATGCCGCCCTCGATACCGACATGTTGGCGCGCGAAGTCGGCAGGCTCGGCCTGCAGGTCCTGTGCGTGCAGAGCCGCGCGCCGACCCGGGACTCCTATCTCCTGCGTCCCGATCTCGGCCGCAGATTGTTGCCGGCAGACCGGGAGGCGGTCGCAGCAGGAGCGACGAATCCGGTCGATCTCTCGATCACCATCGCCGACGGTCTCTCGGCGAGCGCGGTCGAGGCCCATGCGCTTCCGGTCCTGCGCTCGCTTGTCGATCATGTGCAGAGCGCCGGCTGGCGCCTTGGCCCGATCGTCCTGGCCACACAGGGCCGGGTCGCACTCGCCGACGAGATCGGCGAATTGCAGCGAGCGCGGCTCGCGCTGATCCTCCTCGGCGAACGTCCCGGATTGTCGACACCTGACAGCCTCGGCCTCTATCTGACCTACGCGCCACGCCCCGGACGGCAGGACGGCGAGCGCAATTGCATCTCGAACGTGCATGACGCCGGATTATCGGCTGCCGAGGCTGCGGCGCGTGCCGCCTGGCTGATCCGCGAAGCCTTTGCGCGGAGCCTGACCGGTGTGGCGCTCAAGGATGAGAGCAGCGCGCGCTCCGCCGGGGCGATCCGTCCAGGCTCCGGTCGCGGAGATGGCGAGCAGCCGCCTGACTGATCCACAAGAGGTCGATCGTGTGATGGTCCTCGGCCGTGCCCGGCTCGAGCCGGCGGCGTGATTGCCTATTGGCGGCAATCTCAGAGCCGCCATCGGTTCGTCGCCCACCATGCCGCCAGCGCGATGGCGACCATGCCGAGCGTGACAAGAAGCGCCTCGCCTATCGGGCCGGTTCCTTCCGTGCGCCCATGAAACTCGCGAACCACGCGCCGTCGACGACCTCTTTGGAATCGTCGCGCCATTGCGCCGTCACCCGGCACAGCAGCTGGATCTCATCGTAGGAGAGATCGAAGAACGGCAGCAGCATTGGATTGCCGACGATCGAGCGATCGCTCTCGGCTACAGCCTCGCCGTCCATGAACCGTCCCCCCATGCGTCGCCCTCGCATCGGCTCCTTCCAGAGCGCGCCGAGGCAACATCAATCTTATGCGTCCCGCCACACCCAAATGGGGGGCGGCCGACGTTATTGTTCCTTATGGTACCGATTTCGGCGAATTCGCATAGAGCCCTCGGCGTCGGCACATCTTGAACGGTGGAGAACATGGCGCCAGATGCCTCGGGCGCCGGCCTTGCGGCGTGCCGCATCAGTCCCGGACCTTGCTTATGCCCGCCAATCTCGAACTCGGCCTCGACACCTTCGGCGACGTCACCGCCGGCCCGGACGGCGTCTTGCTCCCGCATGCGCAGGTCATCCGCGACCTCGTCGACCAGGCCGTGCTCGCCGACGAGCTCGACATCGACTTCTTCGGCATTGGCGAGCATCACCGCGCCGATTTCGCGGTGTCTTCGCCCGAGACGGTGCTCGCAGGCATCGCCACCCGCACCAGCCGCATCCGCCTCGGCTCGGCGGTCACAGTGCTGAGTTCGGACGATCCGATCCGCGTCTTTCAGCGCTTCTCGACAGTCGATGCGCTCTCGAACGGCCGCGCCGAGGTCATCCTCGGCCGCGGCTCCTTCACCGAATCCTTCCCGCTCTTCGGCTTCGACCTGCGCCAATACGAGGTGCTGTTCGAGGAGAAGCTCGACCTCTTCGCCGAGCTGATCCGCAAGAAGAGCGTCACCTGGGAGGGAACCTTACGCCCGCCGCTCAAGGACCAGCAGGTCTTCCCGCCGCTGGAGAAGGGCGAGCTGACGACCTGGATCGGCGTCGGCGGCAGCCCGGAATCGGTGATGCGCGCAGCCCGTTACGACCTGCCGCTGATGCTCGCCATCATCGGCGGCCCGGCGCAGCGCTTCGCCCCTTACACCCAGCTCTATCGCGATGCCATGGGGCGGCTCGGGCACGCGGAGCGGCCGATCGGCGTGCATTCGCCGGGCTATGTCGCGGCGAGCGACGCTGAAGCCGCCGAGGAGTTCTTCCCGGCCTACAAGGCGATGCGCGACCGCATCGGCGCCGAGCGCGGCTGGGGCCCGATGTCGCGCGAGGAGTTCGAGCGCGAGGTTGCGGGCGGCTCGCTCTATCTCGGCTCGCCCGAAACCGTCGCCCGCAAGATCGCAGCGACGGTGAAGGCGCTCGGCCTCCAGCGCTTCCAGCTCAAGATCAGCGCCGGCCCCCTGTCGCAGGACAAGCTGTTGCGCTGCATCGAGCTCTATGGCCGCGAGGTCATCCCGCTGGTGCGCGAGTTCGTCGCCGCAGACTAGTCACACCGCGCCGTGCGCCTCGACATAGAGCGCGTAGAGCGAGTGGCAGCTCGCCATGTAGAGCCGGTTACCCTTCGGCCCGCCGAAGCAGAGATTGGCGCAGCGTTCCGGCAGGCGGATGAAGGCGAGCGGCTTGCCGGCCGGGCTGAACACCATCACCCCGTCGAGGTCTTCCGACTTGCCGCGCAGGCCAAAGACCTTGCGCCCGCCGGCATCGGCGGGTTCGGCATTGAGCGCGCCATTGCTGCCATAGCCGCACCAGAGATTGCCGTCGCGGTCGACCCTGAAGCCATCGAGCGCGCCGAAATCGGCAGCGTCGATCAGCTTGACCTTGTTCGAGACCTTGCCTTCGCCGTCGACGTCGTAGCTCCAGATGCTGCGGTTCGGCGTTCCCCGCCATTCGACGACGTAGAGCTTCTTCTCGTCCGGCGAGAAGGCGAGCCCGTTGGGGTTGACCAGATCGGTGATCACCGCCGTCAGCTTCCCGTCGGGAGCGAGCCGGTAGACGTTCGTCGTCGCCTGCTCCGGCTTGGCGCGCGACCCTTCCCATTCGCCGCTGATGCCGAAGAGCGGATCGGTGAACCAGATCGTATCGTCGGACCTGACGACGACATCGTTCGGCGCGTTTAACCGCTTGCCCTCGAACTTGTCGGCAAGAACGGTGATCTGGCCGTTCTTCTCGGTGCGGGTGATACGCCGCGTCACCGAGTGCTCGCAGGTGATCAGCCGGCCCTGCCGGTCGCGGGCATTGCCGTTGGCGTAGTTGGCGTTCTCGCGGAAGACGGTGAAGCTGTTCTTCACCTCGTCGTATTTCATGATCCGGTTGTTCGGGATGTCGCTGACCAGGAGGTAGCGCCCTTCCGGGAAATAGACCGGCCCCTCGGCCCAGCGCATGCCGGTGCCGACCTGCTCGATCGTGCTCGAATAGATCCGGTATTTGGCAAAGCTCGGATCGAGGATATCGACCGAAGGGTCCGGATAGCGCTGGTTCGGCTTGAACGGGAAGCCTTGTGCCAGGGCTGGAGCGGCCAGCGCTGAGCCGGCTGCTGCGAGCCCGCCCTTCAGCAGGCGACGGCGAGAGATCTGCACCATTGTTTCCCCCATGCTTTTGTTGTCATTGACGGATTCCGGGCGCCGCCGGCTGGCGGCCCCGGATAGGCGCGGGCTTTCACAAGGCTCGCCGCCGCATCAGCGGGTGAATGCGGGGCTCATTTCCAGTCGGCGCGCCATTTCGCGAACTCCGCCTTGGTCTCGGCATTGGCCGGGTAGAGCCCGAAGATGCCGCGACCTTCCCTGACCTTGGCCTCGACGAAGTCCTCATAGGCGGTCTGCTCATAGGCCTCGGCCGCGACCTCGTTGGCGATGTCGACCGGGATCACGCAGACGCCCTCGCCATCGCCGACGACGATGTCGCCGGGATAGACCGGTACATCGCCGCAGCCGATCGGTGCGTTGATGTCGAGCGCATGGTGATGGATCAGGTTGGTCGGCGCGCTCGGACGATTGTGATAGGCGGCAAAGCCCAGCGCCGCGATATCGGGACTGTCGCGGAAGCCGCCGTCGGTGACGATGCCGGCGGCGCCGCGCTGCATCAGCCGCGTCACCAGGATGCAGCCGGCCGAGGCGGCGCGGGCATCCTTGCGGCTGTCGATCACCATGACATGGCCGGGCGGGCAAGTCTCGACCGCGACGCGCTGTGGATGCTGCGTACCCTCGAACACGCCGAGATGGTCGAGGTCCTCGCGCGCCGGGATGTAGCGCAGCGTGAAGGCCTCGCCGACCATGCGCGGCGCGTTCGGCGACAGCGGCCGCACATCCTGAATGAACTGGTTGCGCAGGCCGCGCTTGAACAGCGCTGTGGTCAGGGTCGCCGTCGAGACGCGCTTCAGCTTCTCGCGGTTCTCAGGGGTCAGGGCGGTCGATGTCATGGGCCAATACTCGTTGAGAGAGCGGGAGTCGTCATTGCGAGCGTAGCGAAGCAATCCAGGGGCGACGGTGCATCATGTCTTCTGGATTGCTTCGTCGCTCCGCTCCTCGCAATGACGGCAGAGGAAGCGGTAAAAGTCTCGGTCACTCGATCTTGACGTTGGCCTTCTGCGCCACCTCGGCCCAGCGCTTGGTTTCGCTGGCGATATGGGCGGTGAACTCGGCCTGGGTCGAGCCGACCGGGTCGACGCCGAGCTTCTTGAGCTGCTCGATCACCGCCGGCTCGCGCATGATCGCCTGCGTCTCGGTCGAGAGCTTGGCGACGATCTCGGGCGGCACTTTCGACGGCGCGAAGATGCCGTGCCAGGAGCTTGCGTCGTAGCCCGGGATGAACTCCGAGAGCGCCGGCAGGTCGGGCGCGACCGCGAGCCGCTTCGGCGTCGCGGTGGCGAGCGCCCGAATCTTGCCGGCTTCGACATGCGGCCAGGCGATGGTGATGTTGTCGAAGGTGATCTGGATCTGGCCGGAGAGCAGGTCCTGCGTCACCTGCGCGCTCGACCGGTAAGGCACATGGACCATGTCGGTGCCGGTCGAGACCTTGAACAATTCGGCCGCCATATGGGTCGAGGTGCCGGCGCCCGACGAGCCGAAGGAGTACTTGCCCGGATTCTTTTTCAACAGCTCGATCAGCTCCGGCACGGTCTTGGCCGGCAAATCGAGATTGACCATCAGGATGTTCGGCACGCTCGCCACCTGCGAGATCGGCGCGAAGTCCTTGATATGGTCAAAGGGCATCTTGGCGTAGACGGCCGGGTTGATCGCATGACTGGAGACCGTGCTCATGGTCAGCATGTAACCGTCCGGCTCGGCCTTCGCGACCGCCGCCACGCCGGTATTGCCGCCAGCGCCCGGCCGGTTCTCGACGATGAACTTGCCACCAAGGCGCGCGCCTAGCCGGTCGGCCAGGATGCGGCCGAGCAGGTCGGTTGTTCCGCCCGCGGCGAAGGGCACCACGATGGTGACGACCCTGCCTCCGGGATAGCCGCTCTGCGCCAAGGCCGGGGTAAAGGCCGGCGCGACCAGCATGGCACCGGCTCCGGCGAGCAGGCTGCGGCGTGTGATCGATGTCATCCAATCCTCCCTCGTCATTGTCCATTCGGCCCCTGCCGTTCCGGCGTCTTGCGGCCGTCTTGACCGATTGCATAGCACGCAATTTCAGATTTGAAATCTGAAATTTCAGGCTTGATGTCACTTGCGCTTTGTGATGTCTGGTGAGGCAATGGTGAGGAACCGACGGGAGATGGAATCGCCCGTCGGCACGCCAGAGGACCTTGAATGTCGGAAGTGCTCGCGATCGAACCTGTCTCGCCGCATTTGCTGCGCTCGCTGCGCGAGCATGTGCATGAGCGCCTGCGCCGGGCGATCGTCTCCGGCCGCTTCCGCGAAGGCGAGCGGCTGAACGAGCGCCAACTCGCCGACATGCTCGGCGTCTCGACCACGCCGGTGAAGGACGCGATCCGCATGCTGGAGAGCGAGGGGTTGGTCCGGACCGAGGCGCGCCGCGGCGTCTTCGTCGAGTTCTCGGCCCGGCAGGCGCTGGAAATGGCGCTCGGCCGCGCCGCGCTCGAAAGCGTCATGACGCATATCGCGGCGAACCGGATCGGCGACGCCGAAATCGCCACGATGAGCCGGCTGATCGACGAGATGGCCCACGCGACCGAGCACGGCGATCTCGAGGACCTCGTCAACCTGAACGAGGCCTATCACGGCATGATCCACCGCATCTCGGGCTGCGGCTATCTCGAGCGCCGCCTCGACGGCCAGCGCATGTACGACCATGCCCAGCGCATCGCCCTGCTGGGCGAACCGAGTGAGCGCGCCAGGGGCTTCGAGGAGCATCGCGGCATCTTCGAGGCGCTGCGCGCGCATGAGCCGGCCCGGGCCGAGCAGCGCATGCGCAGCCATATCGTGCGCTCCGCCAAGAGCCATGTGCGCCAGGTCTTCGGCGCCGATGCGGAAGGTTTGGACTACGATGAGTGACAAGGTTCGCAGCGCGCTGCGCGGCATCTCGGGCGTGCACGTCACCGCCTGGAAGGGCGATGGCGAGGCCGACTGGGCGCTGACCGGCGAAATCGTCCAGCGCATCGCAAATGCCGGCATCCACAACATCGTCTCGGCCGGCAATACCGGCGAGTTCTACCCGATGACCACCGAGGAGGTCGTGCGCAGCCACGCGGTCGCGGCTGAAGCTGCCGCCGGCAAGGCGCTCGTCACCGCCGGTATCGGCCGCTCGCTGCGCGAGGCGATCGCAACCGGCAAGCTCGCCGCCAGGGCCGGCTGCGATGCGGTGATGGTGCATCACCCGCTCGACCCCTTCGCCGCCCCGCAAAGCCAGGCCGATTACATCCTCGCCATCGCCGAGGCGCTGGATATCCCGCTCGTCGCCTATATCCGCTCGGATGCGATCGGCGTGAAGGATCTCGCCCGTGTCGCGACCCATGCCAACGTCGCCGGCGTCAAGTTCGCCTCGCCGAACGTGATGCTGCTGGCCGAATGCGTCCGCGCCACGCAAGGCACCAGCGCCAACTGGATCTGTGGCCTCGCCGAGGGCTGGGCCGCGCCCTTCCACGCACTTGGCGCCCGCGGCTTCACCTCCGGCCTCGTCAATGTCGCGCCCGAACGCTCGCTCGCGATCTGGCGGGCACTGGAGGGCAACGACTACGACCTCGCCCGCCGCCTGGTCGACGAGATCGCCGGTTTCGAGACGCTGCGGACCAAATACGGCAACGGCGCCAACGTCACCGTGGTCAAGGAGGCGCTCGGCCTACTCGGCACCAATGTCGGCCCGGTTCGCCTGCCCGGCCTGCCCGAGCTGAACGAGAGCGAGCGGGCCGAACTGCGCAAGATCGTCGGAGGCTGGGGAAGCCAGCGAGCGGCGGCGGAATAAGGCGTCTCCTTCTCGTCATGGTCGGGCTTGTCCCGACCATCCACGTCTTCCTTCACCAAGTGCGGTGTTCAAGACGTGGATGCTCGCCACAAGGGCGAGCATGACGGCGAGGCTTGCCACGGCCACTGATTAGAATACCAAGAATTCGAGGAAACGCCGATGTCCCATCCCCGCAAGACGCCCGACACATTGCGCTCGAAGCGCTGGTTCGGCGCCAGCGACCTGCGCTCCTTCGGGCATCGCTCGCGGGCGCTGCAGATGGGCCTCAACCATGACGAGTTCATGGGCAAGCCGGTGATCGGCATCCTCAACACCTGGTCGGAGATCAACCCCTGCCACACCCATCTGCGCGACCGCGCCGAGGCGGTGAAGCGCGCGGTCTGGGCGGCCGGCGGCTTCCCGGTCGAGATCCCCGTGATGTCGGCTTCCGAGCAGTACCAGAAGCCGACGACCATGCTCTATCGCAACTTCCTGGCGATGGAGGCGGAGGAATCGATCCGCTCGCACCCGCTCGATGGCGCGGTGCTGCTCGGCGGTTGCGACAAGTCGACCCCGGCACTGATCATGGGCGCCTGCAGCGCCGGCCTGCCCTTCATCTTCGTGCCGGCCGGGCCGATGCTGCGCGGCAACTGGGCCGGCAAGACGCTCGGCTCGGGCGCCGATGTCTGGAAGTACTGGGCCGAGAAGGAGGCAGGCAACATCACCGACGGGCAATGGCGCGAGATGGAGAGCGGCATCGCCCGCTCGCACGGCACCTGCATGGTGATGGGCACCGCCGCGACCATGATGAGCCATGCCGAGGTGCTCGGCCTGACCCTGCCCGGCGCCTCCGCGATTCCCGCCGCCGACGCCGCCCATCCGCGCATGGCGGCTGCCTCCGGCAAGCGCATCGTCGAGATGGTCTGGGAGGACCTGACGCCCGATCGCATCCTGACCCGCGAGAGCTTCGAGAATGCGCTCACCGTGCATATGGCGGTCGCAGGCTCGACCAACGCCATCATCCATCTCGTCGCCATGGCCGGCCGCGCCGGCGTGCCGCTGACCCCTGATGACTTCGACGCCTTCTCGCGTAAGGTTCCGGTGATCGCCAACCTGCGCCCTTCCGGCGAGTTCCTGATGGAGGACTTCTTCTATGCCGGCGGCCTGCCCGCTTTGCTGAAGCAGCTCGAGAGCAAGCTCCACACCGGCGCCATGACCGTGACCGGCAAGCCGCTTTCCGAGACGATCGCTCTCGCCACCGTCTACGACGACAACGTCATCCGTCCGCTCGACAAGGCGGTCTCGACCGCCAATGGCCTAGCCGTACTGAAGGGCAACCTCGCCCCCGATGGCTGCGTCATCAAGCCCTCGGCCGCCGAGCCGCGCCTGCTCAAGCATTCCGGCCCCGCGCTCGTCTTCGAGGATTACGATGCGATGATGAAGGCGGTGAACGATGAGAACCTCGAGGTCACCGCCGACCACGTCATGGTGCTGAAGAATTGCGGCCCGGTCGGCGGCCCCGGCATGCCCGAATGGGGCATGCTGCCGATCCCGAAGAAGCTGCTGAAGCAGGGCGTGCGCGACATGCTGCGTTTGTCCGACGCCCGCATGTCCGGCACCAGCTACGGCGCCTGCGTCCTCCACATCGCGCCCGAGGCCTATATCAAGGGCCCGCTGGCAGCCGTGCAGACCGGGGATATCATCACAGTCGATGTCGAGGCGCGCACGATTTCGGTTGCGCTCAGCGATGCCGAGATCGCGGCAAGGCTCGCGGTCTGGACACCGCCCGACCGCGACTACCCGCGCGGCTGGGGCAAGATGTCCGCCGCCCATATCCAGCAGGCCGACAAGGGCTGCGATTTCGACTATCTCACCGGCACGGCGAAGGTGGCGGAACCGGAGATCCACTAGACCTGGATCTGAGCGGCTTGGGAAAGGTGCTCTGGACGGCCGACGGCTCGTTTCCCCAGCGACCTCATATGGCGTCGAAAGCGCCGTTCGGAGGCGCCGCCCAAGGGAAACGGGCGAGCACGGCCTGGGCCTCTTGCCTGTTACGTGGCGCGGGGTCGAGTGCCTCGGCCAACGCATCGATATCGCGCGCTTGCTCAGGCAACACGCGGCGCGCGCTACGAAACGATTTGCTCGGCCCCCAATCGTCCCAGGGCAGGCATTCGCTTCCCGCGAGGGCCGCGGCGTCGCGAAGGACGGAGGCCGCGATCCACCACTCGCCTGCTATGCCGGCGGACGACAAACCGCAAATGCCCGGATCCAGTTCGCCGGAGCGAACCGCGCGCCATACCGACGCCGCCGATCGCCAGCCAGTGGGCGGAACGTCGGCGATATCGAACGCGATTCGAAAGCCGGCCCGGGCTCGCGGCCCGAGCTGCGCGTCGAGGACCGCCCACTCGCCATCGAAGCGGTGCTCGCAAACATAGTGATCTTCCCAGTAGCCGGGGTTGAAGTAGCTTGCGAAGCCCGCTCGCAGCCGCGCTGGAATGCCCCTCTCGCGGAGCGCGCTCACCGCCAGCAGGGCAAAATCGCGGCAGGTGGCGTAAAGGTAATTTTCGATGGCGCGATGCACGGAAAGCGGACGCGCGTCGCGACTGACAACCTCCCCAAGGAGAAGCGACACACGTCGCAGGCTGCGATCTCCTTCGGCAGCCGCCGGAACCCCAAAGCCAATCTGGCACGCCACCGCATGGTGGATGACGAATTCCTCCAGATTATCCGCGATCGCTGCCGGGCGATCGGGAAGCTCGCTCAGCCGCGGCCTGTGCGCGCCCGGATCGCTCCACCACGTATGCTCACCATCTGAGGTGCCAGGCTTCATCGGACCATCCATCGCAAAGCCGGATCGATACGAGCACGGAACGCCAACTCACCCACTTTGTGCAAGGGCCCGATAGCGGTCATCGTTGAGCATCGTCACATCGCTGTAACCGCGGACAACCAGCGTCGCGGCTCCCAAAGGAGCCGCCATGGTCACCCGCCGCAACCTTCTCGCCGCCGGCCTCGCCGCGCCCGCATTCCTGCCCGGATTGGCTCGGGCGCAGGCCGATATGCGCCCGGTGCTGCGCGTCGCGGTTCAGGCGCTGCCGCCGACGCTGGAGCCGTTCGAATCGATCTCGAATGTCGGGTTGCGGCCTACCTACAACGTCTTCGACACACTCTGGCGCCGCGATTTCAACCGCGAGGCCACTGAAGGCGGCCAGCATTTGCTGCCGCATCTCGCGACCTCGCTGCGACAGCGCGACCCGCTGACCTGGGAGGCCAAGCTGCGCGACGGCGTGCGCATGCATGATGGCAGCGTACTCTCGGCCGAGGACGTCCTTTCGACCTTCTCGCCCGAGCGCATGTACGGCAAGGAGGTCCAGCACCATGAGGGCCGCGTCAATTTCGGCCACCTCACCGCGGTGGAGGCAGACGGGCGCGACACGGTCGTGTTCAGGACCGCGACCCCCGACGTGGCGATGCCGCAGCGCCTCGCAGCCTATGGTGGCTGGATCCATTCGGCGAAATTCTACAAGGAGCAGGGCCTCGCCGGCATGCGCCAGAAACCGGTCGGCAGCGGCCCCTACCGCATCGCCTCATTCCAGCGCAACCAGCGCCTCGTGCTCGAAAGCCATGACGACTACTGGATGGGCCGCCCCGCCGCGCGCCAGATCATCCTCATCGCCGTGCCCGAAGCCTCGACTCGCCTCGCCGGCCTGCACGCGGGCGATTTCGACCTCGTCACCAACCTGCTCCCCGAACAGGCCGAGACATTCAGGGGCAGCCCGACGCTCGAGGGCGTCGAGATCGTGCTCGATCTCGCCCATATCCTCTATTACGACACCCGCAATCCGGTGGTGAAGGACGCGCGCGTCCGGCGCGGGCTCAACCATGCCGTCGACATGGAGACGCTCGGCCGGTCGCTCTGGGGGCCGAATTTCCAGCGCATGGCGGCACTGCAGACGCCGGCCTTTGGCGACTATTACGACGCCGGCCGCCTTGGCCAGGTCTATGACCCGGACCTTGCCCGCAAGCTTCTGAAGGAAGGCGGCTACAAGGGCGAGGAGGTCGTGATCCGGATCGCGCCGGGCTACTACCTGCAAATGGACCTGGCCGTGCAGGTGGTCCAGCAGATGTGGGAAGCGGTCGGCGTCAGGAGCCGCCTCGAAACCGTCGAGAACGTCGCCCAGGTGATTCGTCCCGGCGCCGATGTCCGGCCGATCTCGGTCTCGTTCCGCTTTCCCGATCCGCTCGGCGGCGGGCTGATGGTCAATCTGTCGAAGGACTATTCGACCCAAAAGGCCGGCTTCTGGCAGCCGGTGAAGTTCAACGCGATCAGCGACGAACTGAAGCTCGCGACCGATCCGGCCGAGCGCAAGCGGCTCTGGCTGGCGCTGATGGACGAATACGAGGCGGAGGCTCCGGCGCTGACGCTCTACCAGGTGCGGGAGTATTTCGCGAAGCGCCGCGATGTGAAGTGGAACCACTACCCGCTCTACTACATGGATTTCCGCCCCTTCAACCTGAGCCTCGCATGACCCGCGTCACCGTCCTCTCCGACCCGCATCTCTCCCCCACGCATGGCTTCTTCTGGCCGAACTGGCAGCTCGCTTGCGACGCCGCGAGCCGGATCGAGGCGGCCTGCACCATCGTCAACGGCGACCTCTGCATCGACGGGCCCGATAGCGACGCCGAAATGGAATTCGCCGCCAGGGCGCTGGCCGCGCTGCCGGGCACCGTGCTGCCGCTGCCCGGCAATCACGACATCGGAGACGAGCCACCCGGCCAGGACCCGAATCAGATCATCGACGAGGCTCGCCTCGCCCGCTGGGACAACGCCATTGGCGCCGATCGCTGGCGCTTCCAGGTCGACGGCTGGACCCTGCTCGGCGTCAACGCCCAGCTCTTCGGCTCCGGGCTTGCCCGCGAAGCCGAGCAGAACGACTGGCTCGATGCGATGCTGATAGAGAGCAAGGGCGACCGCGTCGCGCTCGTGCTGCACAAGCCGCTCTTCGTCGAGAGCCCGGACGAGGCCTTGCCCAGCCCCGCCTCGCTCTGCCCGGCTCCGCGTGGCGAATTGATACAGCGCCTCTGCAAGGCAGATATCCGGCTGATCGTCAGCGGCCACCTGCACGCGCACCGCGACCGCAGCATCGATGGCCTGCGCCATCTCTGGGTACCCTCGCTCGCCTTCTCCGGCAGCCACGGGCAGGACGGCGACGCGCGCTGCGGCTTTGCGGTGCTGGATTTCGACGGCGACCATGTCGGCGTCGAAATCATCCGGCCGGAAGGCCTCGTCTCGCATGACCTGATGGCGATCAAAGGCCATGGCCGCTATCGCTTCCTGCGCGAGATGCCGCCCTGCCCGCCGCGGCTCGCGGCCTGATTAAGCCAAGGCGGAGGCATCTGGCGCCGGTGCCGGGCACCGACTACCTTGCCGCCGGCAATCTGGCGGCTGGAAGCGATGGCGACGACCGAACTGAACGGGCAGGTGCGTTTCGATCCTGCGATCGCCTATGAGATGCCGACCAACTCGCAGATCGAGCAGGAACGCTGGGTCTTCGCCATGTGCAATGGCCGCCGTGACGGCCGCTTCGCCGAGATCGGCGCCTTCGACGGCGTCCTGCACAGCAACAGCTACTTTCTTGAAAGCGAGCATGGCTGGAAGGGCGTCTGCGTCGAGCCGAACCCAGCCCTTTTTACTCGGCTGAGCGAAAGCCGCAGCGCCATCTGTTTGGAACGGGCCGTCTACCGCGACTCCGGGCAGATCCTGTCCTTCATCCCCTCCCAGGAAATCGGCACGTTGGCGGAGTTCGCGGACAGTGACCGCTATGCCGAAGATCGCGCCCAGGCTGCTGCGACGCATGGGCTGATCCAGGTCGAGACCATCAGCTTCGCCGAGATCGCGACGATGGGCGATTTCGCCGAGACCGGCTTCGACTATGTCTCGCTCGACACGGAAGGCTCCGAGCTCGATATCCTGCTCACCATCGATCTTGCGCGTCATCGCATCGCGCTTCTCACCATCGAGCACAACTTCGTCGAGCCGCGGCGCGAAGAGATGCGGCTTCTGCTCGCCGAGGCCGGCTATGAGCGGCTCAATGTCGGCTTCGACGACTGGTACTGGCACTCTGCGACCCTCACCGAGCGCAACTGCGGGTTGGTCGTCGACCACACCGCCATCAACCGGCACTTCAAGAGCATTTTCCAAGATTAGACGCCCGGTTGGCATCTCAGCCCAGTAGCTGGGGCAACCATGTCGGCCAGCAGGGCCCATGCCCAAGCGGAGGTTGACGTAGTTTAGCAAGTCTGGAAGAAGCACGCCCGAAGCAACGAGGCCATTGGGCCTGCCGGCCGTCATTTTCGGGGTGCTCTGTGACTTCGCCAACCGCGCAGCGATTTATTGAACGCGTCAACGACCGCTCTGTCGTGATCGGCATCGTCGGCCTCGGCTATGTCGGCATCCCGCTCGCTCTCGCGGCGCTGCGCCAGGGCATCAAGGTCGTCGGCTTCGACATCGACCAGAGGCGCGTCGACGACCTCAACGCCGGCCGCAGCGCGATCAAGCACATCCCGATGGACCTGATCATCGAGGCCGCCAAGGCTGGCAACTTCGTCGCGACCACCGATTTCGACCGCATGGCCGAGCCCGACGCACTGCTCATCGCCGTGCCTACACCGCTGACCAAGTATCGCGAACCTGACCTGTCCTATGTCGTGAAGACCACGGAGGCGATCGCCAAGCGCCTGCGCAAGGACCAGCTCGTCGTGTTGGAATCGACGACCTATCCCGGCACGACCGACGAAGTCATGCGCCCGATCCTGGAGAAGGCGACCGGACTGAAGAGCGGCGAGGAGTTCTTCCTCGCTTTCTCGCCCGAGCGCGAGGACCCGGGCAATCCCGATTTCGGGACATCGACGATTCCGAAGGTCGTCGGCGGTGACGGCGCCGATGCGCTCGCCATGTCGATGGCACTCTACGGCGCGCTCGTCGTGAGGGCGGTGCCGGTCTCATCGACCGCGACCGCCGAGGCGGTGAAGCTGACCGAGAACATCTTCCGCGCCGTCAACATTGCCCTCGTTAACGAGCTCAAGACCGTCTACGCGGCGATGGGCATCGACGTCTGGGAGGTGATCGACGCCGCCAAGACCAAACCCTTCGGCTTCATGCCGTTCTATCCGGGTCCCGGCCTCGGCGGGCACTGCATCCCGATCGACCCGTTCTACCTGACCTGGAAGGCGCGCGAATACGACGTCGCCACGCGGTTCATCGAGCTTGCCGGCGAGATCAACACCCGCATGCCCTACCAGGTCGTCGACCAGCTCGCCGGCCTGCTCGATTCTAAGGGCCATAAGAACCTCAGCGACGCGAAGATCCTGATCCTCGGCATCGCCTACAAGAAGAACATCGACGACATGCGCGAGAGCCCCTCGCTCAAGCTGATCGAACTGATCGAGAAGCGCGGCGCCCATGTCGAGTTCCATGACCCCTTCATCCCGGTGATCCCGCCGACGCGCGAGCATGCCGAATTGACCGGCCGCAAGAGCGCCCCGGTCGACAAGGCCTCGCTCGCCGGCTTCGATGCCGTGCTGATCGCGACCGACCATGACGACGTCGATTACAAGGCGATCGTCGCCGGCTCGAAGCTGGTGGTCGATACCCGCAATGCCTGCGCCCGCGCCGGCATCAAGGCGGACAACGTCTTCAAGGCCTGATAGAACGGCGCCGGCGGGGCCTGCCTGGCGCGAGCGACGAGACGAGACGGACAATCATGACGAGCTTCGCGCTGATCGGCGCCGCCGGTTACATCGCCCCCCGCCATATGCAGGCAATCAAGGCCGTCGGCGGCGACCTCAAGGTTGCCTACGACCCCAATGATTCCGTCGGCGTCATCGACAGCCATTTCCCGCAGGCGCATTTCTTCACTGAATTCGAGCGCTTCGATCGGCATGTCGACAAGCTGCACCGGCGCGGCGAGGACATCGACTATGTCAGCGTCTGTTCGCCGAACTACCTGCACGACGCGCATATCCGCTTCGGCCTGCGCGCCGGCTGCAACGTGATCTGCGAGAAGCCGCTCGTCCTCAATCCGTGGAACATCGACGGCCTGGCCGAGATCGAGCAGCACACCGGCCGGAAGATCAACACGATCCTGCAGCTGCGTCTGCACCCGGCGATCCAGGCGCTCAAGGAGCGCATCGCCCAGTCGAACGAGCGCCACGCCGTCGACCTGACCTATATCACCTCGCGCGGCCGCTGGTATTTCGCCTCCTGGAAGGGCGACGACAGCAAGTCGGGCGGCGTCGCCACCAATATCGGCGTCCACTTCTTCGACATGCTCGCCTATGTCTTTGGTCCGCTGCAATCTCAGACCGCCAGCCTGCGCGAGCCGGAGCGCGCCGGTGGCCTGCTTTCCTACGAGAAGGCCGATGTGCGCTGGTTCCTCTCGGTCGACGCCAACGATTTGCCCGACGCCGTCAAGGGCAAGAAGACGACCTACCGCTCGATCACACTCGACGGCGAGGAGGTCGAGTTCTCCGACGGCTTCACCGATCTGCACACCCGCAGCTATCAGGAGATTCTGGCCGGCCGCGGCTACGGGCTCGAGGATGTCCGTTTCTGCGTCGAGGTGGTGTCCGAGTTCCGCCGTGCCCCGATCGTCGCCAATGGCGAGCGTCACCCCTTCATCGACAAGTATTTGAAGGGCTGAGCGTCGATGGCCGCGTCGGAGATGCGTGACGATCCGCGCTTTCCCGGCGTGAAGATCCACGAAAGCGCCTATGTCGACGACGGCGTGACCATCGGCCCGGGCTCGAAAATCTGGCACTTTGTCCATGTCCTCGGCGAGACCGCGATCGGCAAGGACTGCGTGCTTGGCCAGAACGTCATGGTCGGGCCGCGCGTCAGCATGGGCGATGGCTGCAAGGTCCAGAACAATGTCGCGCTCTATGACGGCGTCGTGCTCGAGGACGGTGTCTTCTGCGGCCCGTCCTGCGTCTTCACCAACGTCAACAACCCGCGCGCCTTCCTGAACCGCAAATCGGAATTCCGCCGCACGCTGGTGAAGACGGGCGCGAGCATCGGCGCCAACGCCACCATCGTCTGCGGCCACACGCTCGGCGCCTATTGCTTCATCGGCGCCGGCGCGGTGGTGGCCAAGGACGTACCCGATTTCGCCCTGATGGCCGGCGTGCCGGCGCGCCGCATCGGCTGGATGAGCCATAACGGCGCCAAACTCGGCGCCGATCTCATCTGCCCCGAAACCGGCCGCCGCTATCGGGAAACTGGTCCGGATACTCTGGAGGAGATCGTCTGATGAGCGAGCGTCCCGCGATCGAGTTCATCGACCTCAAGGCCCAGCGCCAGCGCATCGGCAAGGCGATGGACGAGGCCATCCTCAAGGTCGTCCATGATGGCAACTACATCCTCGGCGAACAGGTCGGTGAGTTCGAGACCGGGCTCGCGGCTTTCTGCGGCGCCAAGCACGCGATCGGCGTCGCCAACGGCACCGATGCGCTGATCCTGGTGCTCGAGGCGCTTGGCATCGGCCCGGGCGATGCCGTGCTCTGCCCGAGCTTCACCTTTGCCGCCACGGCCGAGGTCGTTGCCTGGATGGGCGCGACGCCGATCTTCGCCGAGATCGACGAGCCGACCTACAATATCGATCCGAAGGGCCTCGCCGCCGCGCTCGATACCGCAAAGAAGCACGAGCTCAAGCCGCGCGCCCTGATCACGGTCGACCTCTTCGGCCAAGCTTGCGACTACGAGCCGATCGAAGCCTTCTGCAAAGAGAATGGGCTCGTGCTGATCTCCGACTCGGCGCAGGGCTATGGCGCGCGCTACAAGGGCCGCATCGCCGGCGCGATCGGCGATTTCGCCACCACCAGCTTCTTCCCGGCCAAACCGCTCGGTTGCTATGGCGATGGCGGCGCGATCCTCACCGACAGCGACGAGCACGCCGAATTGCTGCGCTCGCTGCGCTTCCACGGCAAGGGCTCGTACAAATACGACAATGTCCGCGTCGGCGTGAATTCGCGGCTCGACACCATCCAGGCGGCGGTGCTGATCGAGAAGCTCAAGATCTATGCCGAGGAGCTCGAGCAGCGGCAGGTCGTTGCCGCGCGCTATACCGCGGCGCTGAAGGATTTGGTCACGACGCCTTACGTCATGGCCGACAGCGTCTCGACCTGGGCCCAGTACACCATCCGCGTCGACGCCGGCCGCCGCGATGCCTTCCAGGCCGCTCTGAAGGCCAAGGGCGTGCCGACCACGGTCTACTACCCCAAGCCGCTGCACCAACAGACCGCCTACAAGCACTTCCCCGTCGCCGGCAACGGCCTGCCGATCTCCGAGCGCGTCGCGCAGGAAGTCGTGGCGCTTCCGATGCACCCCTATCTCGACGAAGCGACGCAGGACTACATCATCGAACAGGTCCGCGAGGCTCTGGCAGCTCCAACGGCCGCGGTGGCATGAGCCGGCCGCTCCGGCTGGCCTATCTCTCGCTCGAGACGCCGCGACCGGGGCAGGCCTCGCAGACCCATATCGACGAGATCATCGCCAGTCTGAGAGAGTGCGGCTGGCAGGTCGAGCTCTTCGCCACCACACGTGGCGGGGCGAGCGCGCGTGGCTCCTATCTGCAACGCCTGATTGACTATGGCCGGGTCCAACTTGCCTTGGCGCGGCGCCTGCGCGAGTTCGACGCGGTCTTCGTCCGTTCGCACTTCATGGCGCTGCCGCTGGCGCTCTGGGCGCGCTGGCGCAAGGTGCCGGTCGTCCACGAGATCAACGGCAAGCCGGCCGATATCGGCGTGACCTACCCTGGTCTGAAGCCGTTCTCGCCGCTCTTCGCCTGGCTCTACCGGACGCAATACCGCATGGCGGCTCACCTGGTCGCCGTCACCGAAGGGCTCGCGCAATGGGCAAGGTCCTTCGCCGGGCATGACCGGGTCAGTGTCATCTCGAACGGCGCCAATACCGATCTGTTCAAGCCGGAGGGCGCCCGCGCCGACATCACCGGCCGCTATGTGATCTTCGTCGGTGGCCTCGTCGCCTGGCACGGGGTCGGCACCATGCTGGCCGCCTTACAGGAGCCGACCTGGCCGGCAGATGTCAGGCTCGTCATCGTCGGTGACGGCATCGAGCGCAGCAAGGTCGAGACCGCGAAAGACAACTCCCGCCTGCTCTGGCTCGGCCGACAGCCCTATGAGGCGGTCCCTGCCCTGCTGCGCGGCGCACTCGCCGCCCTTTGCGTGATCGAGGACCAGGACGGCCGCTCAGCCGCGGGTGTCGCGCCGCTCAAGCTGTTCGAGGCAATGGCCTGCGGCATCCCGGTGATCGTGAGCGAGTTGCCGTTCCAGGCCGAGATCGTCAGGCAGGCCGGTGCCGGCCTGGTCGTTCCACCTGCCAATCCCTCTGCCATCGCTGCGGCGGTCCGGACGCTCGGCGAGGCTCCGGACAAGGCTGCCGAATTGGGTAACAACGGTGCAATCTACGTTGCTCGCGAAGCCAGCTGGCAGCAGCGCGGCCGCGAGATCGACCGGATTCTGGCCGCTCAGGTGATCGGGGCCAGCGGATGACGCGTGTCGCTCTCATCTGCATCTCGCCTCTGCAGCACGATTCGCGTGTCCTGCGTCATGCCGCCCTGCTCGCCCACGCCGGCTATGAGGTTCGTATCTTCGCGCAGGCGCCGTTACCCGCAGCGCCGCCGACGCCGGTGACCGTCCTGCCGGGCCCGGGCAGCGACACACGCGTGCGGCTGGGCATGGTGCTGAGGCAGGCTCCCGCTTCGCTGCTACCGATCAGCGCCGACCTGTTCTATTGGGGGTCGGCGACCAGGCTGGCTGCACGCCGCGAGTTGCTCCGCTTCAAACCCGATCTCGTCATTGCCAATGACTGGCGCGCGCTGCCGATCGCTTACGCGGCCAAACAGGCCTGCCACGCCCGCATCATCTATGACAGTCACGAATTCGCCTCGGAGGAATTCGCCGACAGCTGGCGGTGGCGCCTGCTCGCGCGCCGGCACGTGATCCGGATCGAAGAACACTATATCCGCCAGGCGGATGCCGTCGTGACCGTGAGCGATGGCATCGCCGACGCGTTAGCCGCGCGCTACGATCTTGAACGGCCCACGGTGATCTCGAACACACCTGCCTGGCAGGAGACCGCGTTCCGCACGACCGGCGATCCCGTCACCGTGCTCTATCACGGCGCGATCGTGCCGCGCCGTGGTCTCGAAACGCTGATCGAGAGTGTCACCCTCTGGCCGGATAGGTTCCGATTGGTGATCCGGGGGCCGGCGCAAGGCGGCTTCGATCAGCATCTGCGCACGCTCGCCAGCAGCTTCGGCGAGCGCGTAAGCTTCGCCCCAGCCGTCTCCCCCGATCAGGTGGTTTCGACCGCGGCGCAGGCCGATATCGGCATCTTCCTTCTGTCGAACAGCACGACGCATGCGCGCTTTGCCATGCCCAACAAGATCTTCGAATACATCCAGGCCGGGCTGATGGTGATCAGCAGCGACCTGCCGGAGATCCGCAAGGTGATCGAGGCGGCAGGTTGCGGGATCCTGCTCGATCAGGACACGCCGCAGGCCATCGCCGCCTGCCTTTCCGGCCTCGACGCGGCCAGCATCGACGCTTGCAAGCGCGCGGCGCTGGCGCGGGCCAAGGATCTCAATTTCGAGGCAGAGGGCGGCAAGCTGCTCACTCTGGCAGCCAGGCTCGCGCACTGACGCGCCTTAGCGTCCGCCATTCATCCAACCGCGAACCTACGCGGCAACGGCCCCGTGCACCAACGTGACGCCCTACCTATTGTGCCGCAGGTCTTGGAGCGATTCTCGCGGTAATCACGGCCTGCTCGATCGCGGCGAAGAAGCGGTCGGCCTCCGCCTCCCAGTTCAGGACCTTCGCCGCTTCGAGCGCATGCCCCTTGCAGGTGTCGATGGCGGGGCGGTCGAAGCCATTGATCGCGGCCGCGATCGCTTGCGGCGTGACCTCGGGGATCAGGCGGCCGAGATCATGCTGCTGCAACAGCGCCGTCATTTCCGGCAGATCGGAAACGCAGAGCGCGAGCCCGGCCATGGTGTACTCGAAGAACTTGTTCGGCAGGACATGGACGTTCTGCTGCGAATGGCCAGGCAGCGCGAACAGGCCGATGTCGAAGCGAGCGGCCTCGTTGACCAGGTCGATCATCGGGACGGGCGGTGCGAGCACGACGCGATCGCCGAGCCCTGCCGCCTCGATCCGCGTGCGGAGCGCCGCGAGGTAGTCGGCCGGGGCTGGCCCGCGAATGGTCAGGCGGAACTCGGGCCGCCAGAGCGCGACGCTGTCGATGCAAGCCTCGAGCCCGCGCCCTTCATAGACGACGCCATGATAGAGCACCTCGATCGCCTCGCCACAGGGCCTATGAGGAAAGGCCTGATAGTGCGGCATGTTGCGGATCAGCAGCGGCTTTTCCGGCAAACCGTAAACCTGCTGCAACCGGTCGGCGATCCCCTGTGAGACACAGCTCGTCGTGGCCGCGCCCGCGATGCCCATTCGCTCGACCGCGGCGATGACCGGTCTGTGGATCAAACGCCAGCGCCAGCGCTGAGCATATTCATCGATGGCGAGCTCATGCGTGTCGTAGGCATAAGGCACACCTTGCCCCGCCGCGAGCTGCTGGACGATCGGCAGGGCACTCCAGTCGTTGGCAAGCCAGATATCGGCTGTCTGATCTTTTGCCAGTCGGTAGATCAACGCGTAGCGGTCGTTCAGCCGCCAATAGCTTGCAGTCGCACGTTTTTCCCGAAGATAGACGCTGGCGATATCCGCCAGCCGCAGCACCGACCTGGCGGGCGAACGCAGGGTGCTCCTCAACGGCGCCGGCAGTGTTCGCCACATGCGCAGGGCCAGACTGAGCTGGGGGGCCGACTTCTCCGGCCTTATTGGCGAGACCGGGTTGGACGCGTGCTCCCGCGGCTCATGCACAGAATCGACCGTGGTGCCCGCCATATCCTCGTCGGTTGCGGGAACCTCCAGGCATAGCCATTCGGGTGACTTCGAGCGCGCCCCGGAAAGTCCCACGGCCACCACGCTCCAGCCCCGCTCCCAAAACAGATCGCCCTGTCGCCGGACCCGCGGATCATCTGCGATCGCCGAGACCGAAATCAGTCCGATCCGCAAGGCGCGTTCACCACCAGCGTTGGCGCTCATCGCGGCCATTCCTGCCGCCGCCGCGGTAAATTCAAGTCCAGTTCCATGGAGCCTCTGTCGCCCGGAGCCCCGAGTCGGATCGTTCTCTGGGAAGAGAGAGCCGAAGCTGTTCTGGAGGCGCAATACACGTCAATCCCTTGGTCTTCTTGCCTGACACCGGCATTCTCCGGCGTCACCGATGGCTCAAGCATGTCGTAACCCATCTTGCTCCCTACGAGGCCGGCAGAGATTGGAAGGCTGCACCGCCGCTGCGCTATAGCACGCCGCCACGGCGCCGCCGGACCATAAGCAGCAGGCGCCGGGCCACTCTGCCTGCTCCGGACGAAGGCTCATCGGAAGCGAGCAGGCTCTTGGAACACTCCAGGAGTGTTGCTTGCCATCGTTCGGGCAAGCTATGCCAAAGCCCTCTGAGAAGGCGGAAAGCAAGGCCTTGCCGGCGCCCATCCGCAAGGCCGCGCAGATCGATCGTATAGCCCGTCTCGTTCTTCTTGCCGCTCGCGACAGCAGCGAGCACCTGTCCAATCACCGTGACCTGACCGCGATTGGGGTGCCGCCCGAGCACCGTGTCAGAAAGCAACATGGAATCGGGTTTGGGGCGCAGGATCAACTCGGCTCCCTCGTCGCCATAGATCGCCGCCACCGGCGCGCTGATGATCGTCGCCCGTCGACGCCCCATCGCCCGCCGCGACAGATAGTCATCGACGCCCTCGACAAAATGCCGCAGCGAGTATCGACCGGTCGCGATGACGTCGCGATAGGCCCGCTCCGTCATCGCCTCGAGAGAGGCGACGTCCTCCAGCCGGGCAAAGACATCGTCGACATTGGAATAGTCCTTCCTGAGGGGGATGTAGTGCTCTCCCGCACGGATGACCCCTGAGTACTCCCCTTCGAAAAGCACCAGAGCGGTACGCAGCCGGACGGCTTCGAAGATCTTCGGGGAGATCTGGTTCATTTTCACCAGACCGTCATGCTCCTTGAGATAGCGTTCGGCAAACACCTCGAACGGCATATCCTTATGCTCCCGGGCCAGCTTTCTCAGCCCGCCGTCGAAGTCGAAGACATTGCATCCGCTCTCCGTGCCGAGCGTTGCGCGCGCAGAACCGATGAAGCGGTACCAGTCGGACCCGTAGATCCGTTTGTCCTCGGCAACCTCGATGTCGGCCGGCAACCCACGCGCCGATGCCAGGCGACGCATATCGAGACCGATCGTATATTTCTCGCGGCCGAGCGCGCCGTACTGATGCGGCAGCGATCGGCCGCGATAGGCGATGCGCAGCGTCCGCTCCGCCATCGGCATCGCGAATGCGTCGATCGCGGGGTCTTCAGGAACATAGCCGGTTAGCGTGGGGATGAAATCAACCTTCGCGAAACGATCGCGCGGATAGACGAGGTCGAGACTTTGCTGCGGGACATTGGTGAAGAGCGCGTCGATTCCGAGTCGCTCCATCCAGCGACGAGCCGTTTCGACATTGTCGTACTCGTCCTGCACGAAGAGCAGCTTCGGCCCGCGATAAGCCGCGACGGCCGCGGCGATGCCGGCCGACAGATGATCCGGAACCGACACTCTGACCGAATAGTGAATGACAAGCGCGTCGTAAGAAGACAGATCCAGCTCGGCGCCCTTGGCGTCCGCCAATCCGACAAACTCGGTTGCCGGCAAGAAAAGGAAACGGTGCCGGGAGTGCTTTCGAAATCCCTCGAGATGCTCGGCAATGGTACTGACATGCGTGGAGTGGTCGTCATAGAGCACCAGCACGTTGAGGGTCGGCTTGGACTGTGCCCGCCGCGCTATGAGTGCATCGAGATGGGACAGCAGTTCCTCGAAGCGGGTATCGTACGAACTCAGCGATGCCGCTTCGAGCCGGCGCGCGACCACCGCCGCATCGCTGCGCGAGACTTCCCGTCGGCGGATCGCCGCTGCGAACTCCTCGGCAGTGGTCGCGGTCTGGAATAGCTCGGGCCGGTCGGCGAGAGCGTCGACCGGCGTCGTCACGACCGGCAGCCCACAGGCCAGGTATTCATAAGCCTTGAGCGGCAGCGACCTGCGCATCAGATCGCTGTCCCTGAACGGGATCAGCCCGACACAGGACTGGCGGGCGAGATCGGCGATGCCGGCACTGTCGAGCAACCCATGATATGTGACGTTGGGTTGCTGTTGCAGCCGCGCCCAGCCATCGCCGCCATCCACCGACTTCCCGCAGAACCAGAACTGCCAGTCCGGCAAAAGCTGCGTTAGCTTGGTCAGCAGTGGAAAGTCCAACCGGCCGTTGATACCCCCCTGGAACAGGGCGACCTTGCCGGCGGCCGGCCGCACATAGGTCGCCGCGCCGCTCTGCTGCCAGAAGGCGAAATCGCAACCGTTCGGAAGGACGATGACCGGCTTGTCGGTCGGCAGTGCACGGCGGTGGCTTTCAGCGACACCCTCAGAGACAGCAACGACAAGATCGACCCGCGCGATCGCCCTTGCGGCAAGCCCGGAGATATCGGACCTGGTTATGCTGACGCTGTCCGCTTTGGCGAGATAATCCTCAGTGGCATGATAGACCACCGCGACTGGATGCAATCGCGGGGCCGCCCCCGCCAAATGGAGATTATAGAGCCAGACCAGCGGCCGCCCGACACCGCGTTCACGCAACGCCGCAGCAAGACGCGCCGCTTGCGTTGGGCTGGAGGTCGGCCCGATCCGGACGATCGTAATGTCATGCCCTTCGACAGGCTCGAAACTAATCGCCCCGTCACTGCCGTTCGTCTGAACGAAGAAAGTCGGCCAGCGGCGCGCGAACCGCACGGCGTAGTGATAGCGGTTGCTTCGCGGCTCGGTATGCCAGTCCGACCAGGTCAGCATGACGACCGAATCGAAGCTCTCTGCTACTAGACCTGACATGAAATCCAAGATGTTGGGTTGTCGCCGCGGCCGAGCCCGACCTGCTGGCGGCCTGTTACACGATGACTGCAACCCTGTCGACGTACGCGGCGACGTGCGCGAGACAAGCCGGCACTGCAGGCGCCAAACGACGCAACGCAGGTTCGGGGCACGGCGCGTTCTGCATTTTGTCGGCGGAACAGACTTGGAATGCAGCACCTTTGCTTCTATCAAACCGCCGGCGCGGCCCACCAGCGCAAGACATTTGTCATGAAGGTTTCCATGTCGAATACAGTGAATCAGGCTGCCGTCGACTCGCGCAACTCTACGTTCTGGAGCGAGCTGTGCGGGACACAGTTCGCCAAATCGCTAGGGGTCACCGACGATTCACCGAACTCGCTGAAGAAATTCGACGACTGGTATTTCGCCTTTTACCCGTACCTCTTCGTGCACATCCCCTTCGAGGACATGAAGGGTAAGGACGTCCTCGAGATCGGCCTGGGGTATGGCACCGTCTCACAGCGCCTCGCCGAGGCCGGCGCACGCTATCAGGGCCTCGACATCGCACCTGGCCCGGTCGCGATGGTCAATCACCGGCTGAAGCAGGTCGGCCTCGAAGGTCAGGCCAAGCAGGGCTCGATCCTCCAGGCGCCATTCGCCGACGAAAGCTTCGACTATGTCGTCGCGATCGGCTGCCTGCATCATACCGGTGATCTGCTTAAGGCAATCACGGAGTGCCGCCGCATTCTGCGGCCCGGCGGCAAGCTCGTCTTCATGGTCTACTACGCCTATTCCTACCGGCGCTTCTATCAGGCGCGGCCCGAGACGCTGAACTATCTGCTGCGCGAGACCTTCGGCCATCGCGGTGTCGTCGGCCTGAGCGCACAGGCCGAGCGGGCCGCCTATGACGCGAACCAGGCCGGCGAAGGCGCTCCTCACACCGACTGGATCTCGATCCGGTCGCTGCGCAAGCTCTGCCGCGGCTATACGTCCTTCTCTGGGCAGACCGAGAACATCGATAATGGGACTCCCTTCGAGCGCAGCCCGCCCCGGCGCGAACTGCTGAAGACCTGGATTCCCCGCTGGTTCGGCCTGGATCTCTACGCGACCGCGACCAAGTAGCCGCCTCGTCGGCGCGCGATCAGGTCAGCCCAGACAGCTTCAGGCGAATCGCGATCCGCCTGGCGAGCGGCTCGATCGAGGGAACGGCCGCGAGCAGGCGCCTTGCGAACGCGGAACGGACTGCTCCCCGCACCGTCGCGGCTCCCAGGCGCCGCACACGCATGCGGGCCAACATGTACATCAAACCAAGTCGCCGCTGCAGTGGTAGCCGCGGCAGAACCGTCGTGCGCAGCTCGTCGATCCGCGCTTGAAAAGCGCTCTCCAGTTGCAGGCGCTCTGCGTTGTAAGCCTCGTTCAGCCGCTTGATCCAGTCGATCATGCGGAAATAGCCATCCTTCTCGACTTCGACCGTCAGTCGAAGCGCCTCGTTGCCCTCAGCTTCGGTTCCGCTCGCGAGTGCAACGCCGAAATCCACGAAGGTCGCGTGCCGCTTGAGCGGGACGGCCGCCGCCTCCTGATCATAGGAAATGAGCAATCCAGCAAACGCACAATCACTCAGGCCCCAGCCCGTTAGCAACGTCCCGTTCTCTTTGGGCTCCTCGCCGAACAGGCCGAGGATCTTCATATAGCGGTTGTAAAGGCGGAGCATCTCGGCCTCGAAGATCGAGCGCACGTGGGCGAACTCCGTGATCAGCCTGTCGAATTCTCGACGATAGATCAGCGCCTCTTCGACGCCCTGTCGAATCCTGAACCCCTCAGCTCCCATCGGCCAGGATGTGGCCGGCTCCAGGACACGACCGTCCGCACCGAGCGCGGTGGCCGGAACCTGCAGGGCCGTCTCCACCCTCGTCCACGACTTCTGTGCGAGCTTCCGCTCGGCGGCGGCAGCCACGCCACCATAGAAGGTCCGGTAGGTGAAACGCCCGGTCCCGACGAGATGATCGAAGGCCCGCTGGGTCATCGCCTCGAGCCCCGGCAGATCCCTCAGCCGCGCCAGCACATCGTCGAGATTGGAGAAGTCCTTCTCAAGCGTGATGTAGTGCTCGTCAGGAACGATAGCGTCCGAATAGCGCCCTTTGAACAGCACCATCGGCGTGCGCATCATCGCGCATTCGAAGACACGTGGCGAAATCTGCCCCATCTCGATCTCGCCGTCGCGATCAGCGACGATCGGCAGGAAGTCGGCATAGCTAGGCGGAACGCCGCCATTCGCCGCCGTCATTTCCTTGAAGCGAGCATCGATGCGGCCGTCGAAATCGAAGACGTTGGAGCCCGATTCCGAGCCGAGCATCGCCCGACAATTTCCGACGAAATCGAACCACGCCGTGCCATAGATCCGGCTGGCTTCGTCCATCGCGATGTCGGTCTCGATGCCGCGGGCATCGCAGAGTTCCTTCATCCTCCGGCCGATCTCGAACTTGTCGAAGCCCAGCCGGCCATAGCGGCCACCGATGTCGCGCCCGCGATAACCAATGAAGAACGGTCGCTCAGCCAACGGCTTGGCGGGCGGCAGAGCCGAAGCGAAATCCTCCGGCACATAACCGGTGAAGACAGTGATGAACTCGACGTCCGGAAACTCCGCCCGGGGATAGACATATTCCAGGCTGTCCTGCGGAACGCAGGTCAGGACGATATCGAACTTCAGATCCTTGATCGCCGCTTTCAGAATGTCGGTGTGGTCGTACTCGTCCTGAACCGCGAGAACCTTGATGCCGGAGAAGTTCCGCAAGCGCTCTCGGTAACTCTCGGAGACATAACCCTCGAAGCACAGGCGCGAGCAGTAGCTATGAAAAACGATATCGTAGCTGTCGAATTCGACCCCCATCGATGCGTGATGAGTGACGTGGACATAGTCGACGTCAAAGCCGCTGAACCGTTTGAATGCCGTGAGATAGTCGAGCGTCGTCTGAACGAACGTACTCGACATCGAATAAGCTACCAGCGCGCGTCGAACGCTTGACAAATTTCGCCCCTCTTTCTTACGGCGCAGTGAGATAGGTGTAAGCATATTGATTGGTCAAGCGTGCAGCGATGCGAACGTTGTCGCGGGCTCGACGCCGGTACCCGTGGGCGAAGACAGCCTTTCCGGCAGCCACTCGCCACCCCGGAATCTTCGGGAGTTTGCATCGCGAGAGGCCGTCCTCTATTCGCCGTGCGATAGCCGGGGTCGAAGATTGTTTCGACCCATATGCAGCGGACAAGTCATGCCTCAGATTTTAACCGTCCTCGGCGCCAGGCCGCAGTTCATCAAGGCCTCGCCGGTCAGTCACGCCATCGCCAAAGCGGGCATGAGCGAGGTCATCGTCCACACCGGCCAGCATTTCGACGCGTTGATGTCGGACGTGTTCTTCGACGAACTGGCGATCCCGCGGCCGGCTTATAACCTGGAGGTCAACAGCCTTGGGCATGGCGCGATGACCGGCCGGATGCTGGAGAAGCTCGAGGCGGCGATGCTCGCGGAGAAGCCCGATCTCGTGCTGATCTACGGCGACACCAACTCGACCGTCGCCGGTGCCCTCGCCGCCGCCAAGCTGCACATCCCCGTCGCGCATATCGAGGCCGGGCTTCGCTCGTTCAATCGCCGCATGCCGGAAGAGATCAACCGCGTCCTGGCCGACCATGTCAGCACATTGCTGTTCTGCCCGACCCGGACGGCCGTGCAGAACCTTGCAGCCGAGGGCATCACCCGCGGCGTGCATGCGGTGGGCGACGTCATGTTCGACACGACCCTGGCCGCGATCGAGCGCTCTGCCGGACGCTCGGCGATTCTGGAGCGCCTCGCGCTGACTCCGAAGACCTATTCGGTCGCCACGATCCACCGGGCCGAGAACACCGACGACCCAGCGCGGCTGGCGCAGATCGTCGACTGGCTCGAACAGCGGGCACGGACGGCGCCGATCATCATGCCAGTGCATCCCCGCACCCGGAAGCTGTTTGCCCAGCGCGGCATTTCGCCGGCCGGGCTGACCTTGATCGATCCGATCGGCTATCTCGACATGGCGCGGCTGGTGCACCACGCCGCCGCAGTCTTCACCGATTCCGGGGGCCTTCAGAAGGAGGCCTATTTCCATCGCGTCCCGTGCGTGACACTGCGCGACGAGACAGAATGGGTCGAAACCGTGGACGCCGGCTGGAACCGACTCTGGCAGGGACCCGATTTCGCCGAGCGTCGCGATATTCCAGACTACGGCGAAGGCAATGCCGCCCATCTGATCTCGGAACTGATCGCTGGCACGCTGAAGTGACAGGCATGCGCGACGCGATAGCGCTTGACCATCGGCGATCTCGGCCCGGCCGGGTTCGAAAAGCAGGCTGGGCAAAGACCGGCATCCGCCCCTTCCCCAACCAACGTCATCCGTCACAAAGAGCGACGATGATCCCAACGACCTATGCGCTGCATTCGCGTGGGCACGTCCAGCTGACGCCAAGCAGTGGGGCAAATCCACCGCACAAGAAATGCGTCAGGTCGGCTTGAAACCGCGCGCGGCCCAGGACATCTCGTTTACCCAAGCCAGTTGTATTCTTTCCAGGCCCGCTTCTCGCATCAATGCCTCCACCTCATCCTTTCGCCAGTAATTGGCAATCTTGGGCAGCATTTGATCGAAAACGATTGAACGCAGGTGCGAGAACGTAAATCCCCTCAGCTGGCGGAAGTATTTTATCGGGGTCAGGCCCATTCGGAGGAACAACCAAAGAAACACGGTTGGATATAAGGACAGATGATGCACGGCGGCGATGGGCATGCGGCTGAACAGCAATTTGCGGGCCGGGTTCAGCGCCCATATCAACCAGCCATTGTTCTCCCGCCCATACACCCAGATCGCCACCTCGCCGCCAGCCTTGGCTGACCTGACCATCGCCGCGAGCGCGCGCTCGGGAAACTCGAGGTGATGGATGACGCCGATCGAGAAGGCGATGTCGATCTCACCGGCCCACGGCAACTCGTACGCACTCTTGTCGAGCACCTCGCAATTGCGGAAGGGCGCCAGGTTTGCCCGCGCACTGGCCAGCGAGCGCACATCGACATCGAGCGCGTGCCCCTGCGCGGCGCCGTATTTCAGCGGCCAGTAGCTGTTGCGGCCCATGCCGCAGCCAACATCCGCAAAACGCTTTCCGTGCCAGTCCTCGGGTCCGTAGAACGGAAGCCAGCGTCGAAACTGCTCCTCGTATTCAGGCTTGATGTCCGAGTAACGGCCCCATTCGTAGCCAAAGCGCTCCGGTGAGCCGCCGGCCACATTTGGATTGGTCATTCGCTGCTAGTCCTCGCGTTTGCGCCCGCTTCCCGGTCGTAGCCTGAGAAAACGCCCCATCGTGCGCCGAGCCGTTGCAATCAACCGGCCATCCGGCCGTCGACCGACAATCCGACGACCACGATCCCCAGCCCGATCAGGGTGATGCCGAACCACCGGACCGGCGGAATCGGCTCGGACAGGATCAACGACGACGCGACGATGACGGAAACGAACTGCGCCGCAGCAAGCGACTGCGCCACGTTGAGCGGCAGCGTACGCAGGATCCAGGCGTAGAGAACGGCGGCTGCACCGAAGAAGAGGAAGCCAAAGATGATACCCGGCTCGAGCAGCGCGCCGAAAGGCGAATACGAAGCACTCTCGGCCATTGCTCCGCGTTTCAGGAGCAGATTGGCAGCCACGGTGCAGGAAATCATCGCGACGAGCGAGGCAAGCACCGAAAGCGTCATGATGGCTTCCCCTTTGTCGCCTTGCCGATGACCTGGAGGCCTGCGCCACCGAGGCCCGGCAGCTTCAGCATCCACGCATCCGCATCGGTGGCGAAGCGCGTCAAGGCCCTGATCCCCGGAATGTAGCGGAACGCGCGGTTGAAAACGAGGACATCGCTGTTCATGAACAGGCAAAAGCCGAGAAACCCGTGCGTTTTCCAGTGAACGGAGCGCAGCCCTACCTGCTCGAGGACCGGCACGGTCTCGACACGGCGCAGCGGCCGCTCGTTAATGTGGTCCAACGCCGGCGAAAGCCTGTAGACCACCGCTCGGAGCGCGCGCCACAGAAAGAAATCGCTCACCGGCTCCCGGTAGATGAAGGAGCCGCCCGGCTTCAGAATCCGGTTCACTTCCGAGAAAAGGGCGACGCGATCGTTCACGTGATGAATGCCGCCGAGCATGAAGACCTGGTCGAAGGCCTCCGACGCCAGGGGCAGCCTGGTCGCATCCCCCTGGACGAAGAGCAGGTTGGGCCGGGCATGCTCCGCGCGCGCCTTGCGAAGCATGCCGAGCGAAATATCCACGCCGATGCCGCGGTCCACCTTCGACCCGATGAGCTTGAAGGACTCGCCATGTCCGCAACAGATCTCGGCCATGGTTCCCAACGCACCGTCGCCGAGCACATCCAGAAGTTCCCGATCGAGATACTTCATGTATTCGATGGTGTGCGGGTAGGACAGGTTGGTCAGGTACGTCTCGGCGATGCGGTCGTAATGCGCTTGCTGCTGTCGCGCCTCCGCAGACGCAAGAGCTTCCGCGAAGACGGGGATGCCGTCCTCCGATATGGCGAACCGCTGATCGCCCGACGTCAGGCTGTGTCCGTCAGGCGCAAGCATGACCGGCGCCGCCGAGATTGGGCAACGCAGGAGATCCAGAAAACGCGGCAGCGACCCAATCTGGTCACCGGTCGTGTTTTCGCCTGAACGGACGCTGTCGGACACAATGATACCCAAGTTCTATTGCTGCCCGGCACGCGCCATCACCAGCGCCGAAACGCCGAAGGGCGGCTTCAGGTGGGGCGCGACGGCAATGTCGGCACGAAAGATCGCTGCCAGGATCCTGTTCAGGACAGGTGAGTTCACTTCCGCCTCGCTTTTCAGTTTGATCCTTAAGATATTCATCAAGCGACGCGCCAGAAAAATTGGCAGGAACAGAACGAAATTGAAGTAATATGAGCGCGTTGGCGCCAGGCGCACGCCGTCGATGAGCCGCAGGAGTTGCGGCATGCGGTACCGCCGCTTGTGATGTGCAACGACATCCTGCAAGCCCCAGAGCATCTTGAAGGTGGGCACGGTGATCAGCACATGGCCACCCGGCTTGAGGATGCGGGCGATCTCCGCCACGGCGCGCGCATCGTCGTCGACATGTTCGAGGACGTCGGTCGCCAGTACCAGATCGAAGCTTCCGGGCTCGAAAGGCAGATCGCAAACATCGCCCTTCACGACTTCGGGCAGCCCCTTCGCGCGGGTCCAGCGGATCGACTCCTCGCTCGAATCCAGGCCGAGAACATTGGTATAGCCGGCATCGCGCAGCATGCGCAGATTCGTGCCGGTGCTCGTGCCGACATCGAGAATCCGTGCGTCCTTCGGCAAACCGAGGCGTCCGATTTCGGAGAGAAACAACGACCGCCTGCCGACGAACCACCAATGTGATTCCTCATAGGCGGCCTCGATCTCGTAGGTGCCTACATCCATGGCGCCGGCCTTGTTCTATTCGAGTATCCGAAACCGGAAACTCCGGTTCGCGACGCTTTTGCCAGGCAGCCGCGGAGATCCTGATTCAAAATTCACCCATTCCCGACGCCTGACCTCACGCAAAATGCATGGTCGCAAGCGCACGGCGGGCACCGCCAGGTCTCGTACCGCCGTCAACCGCGAACATTCGTCTCGCAAGTCGCCGAAGCGCTTTCCGCGTGGCTAGATCGCCGAGCCGCCTCGCGCTGTCAACAGCGTGCGGCCGACATGTTCGGGCTCGGCCAGCCCGCAGGACGATCGCGTCAGGGAAAGCTGCCAGGTACCTGTTATCTTCCCAGTTGGCTTTGCAGGCTGAGCCAGGTCCAAAGAAACAGCCTCCGGTCGGTGCGCCCCGACCTGTGCCCACTCCAGGCGTCGCGAACGAAATCAAGGTTCAAGCCCGGGACAGGCGCTAGCGGCGGCTCCTTCGGCACCTCCTTGAGCCAGCGCGCGAGCGGGATGCCGAAGCCCTTTTTCTTACGGTCAACGATCGACTTCGGCAGCAGACGCCGCGCCACCTGCTTCAACAGATATTTCCGCTCGCCGCCGCGCAATTTGAAACGGTTCGGCAGGCGGCGGCAGAAATCGACGATGTCGTTGTCCAGGAAGACAGCGCGGGTCTCAAGCGAATGCATCATCGCGGCGCGATCCACCTTCATCAAGATATCGTCCTGAAGATAGTATCTTGTGAAGAACTCGAGTGAACGATCGACGGGATTGGTCCCGGAACCGGTTTCCCAGAGCTCGATCGCCTCACTGTAGACGTCCTCGTAGCGGACTGGTTCCTCGCAGAACTCCCTGAACTCCGACGGCTCGAGCGGAGACATCCAGACAGGCAGGCGAACATTGTCGGGGTAGGACAACCCCATCAATGACCGCCTGATCTTGAAATCAAGGCTCATGTTGTCGTGGGAGATGGGTAACAGGTCGGCCAGCCTGCGCAGGCCCCGGTGTCCCCAACCGGGAACGACCTTGTCGTAGGCGGCTGCCGGGCCCAGGGCAAGGAACGGATCGTAACCGGCGAAAAGCTCGTCGCCGCCATCTCCCGACAGCGCAACGGTAACGTTCTCGCGCGCGAAGGCCGACAGCATTGCCGTCGGCAAAATCGAGGCATCGCCGAGCGGCTCGTCAAGCGCGGAAAGAACACTTGGAATGAGGTCACGCGCCTTGTGCATGTCGAGACGCCGTTCGTGATGGCGCGAGCCGATATGCTCAGCCACCGCCCGGGCGTGCGCGCTTTCGTCGAATGAAGGCTCCACAAATCCGATCGTAAAGGTGTCGAAATTGCTGCCGGGCTGCTCGCTCGCCAACGCGGCAAGGACAACGCTGGAGTCCAGGCCTCCAGATAGAAAGACGCCGAGCGGCACATCACTCATGAGGCGCCGGCGTGCGCCTTGAATCAACAGCCCGGTCAATTCATCGACCAGCCGCGGTTCGTCCGCATCGGTCAGACCATCATCCGGCTCGAGCACGAAATGCCAATAAGCGCGCGTCTCGACCCTCTCGCTCGCCAGGTCGAAGCGGAGCCAATGCCCACCAGGAAGCTTATGCATCCCTTCGTAGACAGCGCACGGCGACGGGATGTAGCCGTAGGCGAAGAGCTTCTGCAAAGCGCGCCGGTCGAAGGTGTGACCAACGCCCGGATGCGCTGTCAGCGCCCTCGCCTCGCTCGCAAATGCAAACAGCCCGTTGCGCGCCGTGTAGTAGAGCGGCTTTTCGCCAAATCTGTCGCGCGCGAGAAAAAGGCATCCCTGCCGGCGATCATAGATAGCAAGGGCGAACATGCCGTTGAGCCGCCCCGGCAGATCGACGCCCCATTCCTCCCAGCCATGCACCAGGACCTCGGTGTCGGAATGGTCGGAGGCGAAACGATGGCCGCGGCGGATCAACTCCGCACGAAGTTCCAGGTGGTTGTAGATTTCGCCGTTGAACACGACGCCAACCTGGCCGTCTTCGTTCCACATCGGCTGGTGGCCGGAAGCCACATCGACGATCGCCAGCCGGCGGTGGCCAAGAAAAACCGGCGTATCCACCTCGACGTGATAGCCGCTGCCATCTGGCCCCCGGTGCGCCAGCGCATTCGTCATACGCTCAAGATCAGCGCGGTCTCCGCGGCCGAAAAACCCGGCGAGGCCGCACATCGCTAGGCTTTTCCGCTCATGTTGATCGTGCCGCGCACGTGATAAGCGTGGCGCCCTTGCGACTCGAAATAGGTGCGTACGAGAATTTCCGCGAGGATACCGAGGAGGATGGTCATCACCGCAAGCAAGAACAACATCGCCGCGAGCACCGGCATCGGCGTCTGAATCATCGACACGCCTTCGACGAGCTTCAGCCACAGCATGAAAACAAGAGAGGCAATCGAGCCTGCCATGAAAAGCGCCGCAGCGCCCCCGAAAACATAGATCGGCTTGACTAGGTACTGCGAGAAGAACTTGATGACGATCAGGTCGAGGACGACCTTGAAGATGCGGTTGAGGCCGTATTTTGACCTGCCGAATTTCCGCGCATGATGACGGACGGGCATCTCGACCACTTTCGCGCCCATCCACGAAGCATAGATCGGCACGAAACGATGCATCTCGCCGTAGAGCCGCATCCCTTCCAGCACCTCGCGTCGATAGATCTTCAGCGTGCAGCCGTAATCATGCAGCTTGACGCCCGAGATGTAGGAAATGATCCGATTGGCGATCCTGCTGACGAAATTTCGCCTGATGGCTGCGTCCTGGCGGTCCTTTCGCCAGCCGGACACCACATCGAAGCCCTCGTCTAGCTTTTCGAGCATCACATGGATGTCGCTCGGATCATTCTGGAGATCGGCATCGATCGTGACGATGATATCGCCGCGTGAATAGTCGATACCAGCCATCAACGCAGCCGTCTGTCCGGCATTGGTGCGAAATTCGACCACGCGAAGCTGGGGATAGCGTGCCGCGGCCTCCGCCAGCACCGCCTGCGATCGGTCACGGCTGCCGTCGTTGACGGCGACGATCTCATAGGTCCGGCCGATCTTGTCCAGCTCTGCCACGAGCATCTCGACCAGAAGCGGAATGCTCTCCTCTTCCTCGAAGATTGGCACGACCACAGAGAGATTCACGGCCTCCGAGATTTTCGGCACGTCATCAACCACAGAAAATGTCTCCGTTCCCAGCCATTGGGGCCCCGGTATAGAGGTGGCCTTGGACACTTGGCAATGAAGGGCGATACGCTTCCTCGTGACAGGTTGCCATGGCTCTCGTCCAGCGGCGCAGCTCGATTGATGCAAGCAGGCGCCATCGGCATTTCAGCGAACGCCGCAAGGACCATGGCGGTACTTGCCGAACCCCCGTGAAACTCCCATCCAGGAGAACGGCCGAGGGAAGGTCGCTGGTCCTGCGACAGGCCCACGGGCTAGGCGCGACGATCCAGACCTGATAAGCGGCTGCCAAAGTTAAAACAGGCGCTTGAGCGTTCTCTCCCAGGGAGCACGCCCGTTAAGGATTTGCACCATGCTGCGCCTCGTGACGCAGGCATCCCTTCCCTTCGAGCTGAATCTGATCGAACTGGCGGCAGCCTTGCTGGTCATGACCGCCTTGGTGATGATGGGCAGGCGCCTTCAATGGTCGCGCAGCAGCATAGCGGCCGCCTTGGTGCTGGCAGCGCCGGTTCTCGTTCTGACCGTGTCGGAAACCACGCAATTCATGACCATGGACGAGTGGGGCATGTCGCTATGGCTGCTCGATCCAGCCAATCGACTGTCGTCTGCGATCATGATTGGCCTCTATGGCACCGGTGCGCTGGTTCAATTGCCGATTGCCCTGTTCCTCAGTGCGATCGGCGCTGAACGCGACACGATTTTCATGCTGCTCAAGGCGTACTGGTGGATTCTGGCCAATGCCATCTACCTGGTTATCGCGTTCAATATTCTGTGCCTGGCCAATGTGCAGCGCACCGCCGTTGCCCTGATTTTCGTCTTTGCCGGCATCACGCTCATTCCCACGAGCCAACTCGCCGCCAAGACGCTGAACTACGACCTGCTGTCGATGTCGCTCGCGGTGCTGGCCGTCATCCTGGCGCTGCGGGGACTTCAGGAAGGCCGCGAGCGCCTTCTCCTGGGCGCCGTCGCCTCGGCCGCCCTGGCCGCCCAGGAGAAATCCCTGGTTGGGCCGGTCCTGATTTTGCTGCTCCTCGTCTGGCCGGTCTGGAAGGCGTTCGCGATCGCGGATTGGCGCAAGCGCGCCCAGCGCGCAGCCCTGACCGCCTTCCAGGCGCTCGCCGTCACACTCGGGATAAGTCTCCTGTCCCGCCTTCTCTTCTCGTTGCTCGCCCCGTCAGCTCGACCAGCCGGCCTCTTCGCCAGCAGCGTCGATGTCATGTCGTCCTGGGCCTGGTTCCTGATCAGTTCCCTGATGCCGGTCGTCAACCTGCACAACAGCACCGTGGGCCTGGCTGTCGGCAGCGAACATCGCGTCACGATTGCAATCGCTGCTGGCGCGCTGATCGTCCTCGCCGCGGTTGTCGCCGCCGCCCTGATGCCACCACTCCTCGCACGAATCCGGAATTGGTCCATAGCGCGGCAGGACGCGCCACTCGCCGTCCCGGCTGGGCTGCTGGCGTTGCTGTTCGTGGCCGGAGCCATCGCCGTCAACACCGTGAACGCCTATTGGGCGCCCTATTATCCAAGTCGTCTCCCAAAGGCGGCATTGGTGCAGGCGTTCGGCGACACCACCCTGCATTTCGGCTCGACCACTGGCATCTCGCATGCGCTCGCCGCCGCTGCCCATGCGCTGGCGGTGCTCGTGGTGGCGATCCCGACGGCGCTCTGGCTCATCCTGGCTCTGACCGTGGTCTATGCCTGCTTTGCCGCGCGGCGCAACGTCTTGCGCGGCGCGCAGCCGGAGTCTTTCGTCAATTGGTCGGTAACGCTCCTGATCGTCATCAGCATCGCGCTGCCCGTGGCCATCGCCGTCGTCGGCATCCCCTTTGCCCATCGCTATTTCAACGTCTGGCTGTTCCTGCTGGCCAGCGCGATCATCATTCTCGGCCTGCGCAATGTCTCGCGGCTAGAAAACCTCTCCCCGATCACGCTCGGCGCCGTTTCCATCTTTCTTGTCGCTCTGGTGACAGGTCTGGCGCCATTCAAGCCGCTCTTTGCGGCATACCGGCCGTTCTGGGTCACCTATCAAGATGCCAGAGAAGCAGAGAGCGGGCACCTGAACGCCTCCTGGATGGGATGGGGTGAGGAAATCTTGCGCCTCGGCAAGCAGATCGAACGCGCCTGTCTGGCAGGTGATGCGCGCTTCGCTGGCACGCCGTGCAACGAAGTTACCTTGCACGTGATGATTTCAGGCCGCTGGCTGCCCGGCCCGAGCACGATCCAGCTCAAGGCCTTTGGCGAGCCTGTCCTCGATGCGAAAACGTTCGTCGCCCATAACCGGCTGATGCTCATCCAGAATACATTCAAGAAGCCGGCCATCGAGCCTGACTTCGTCGCCGCCTATGATGGCTATGCCCTCGGCTGGGCCTATCGCGGCGACAAGCTCGCCGCGTCCGGTTACAAGCTCAAGTGACGGAACGGTCGCAACCATGCCTGTAGAAGACGTCGCGGCCGGCTGTGCCGGAGCGGCCAGGAGACGACATCGCCGCTTGCTGCTCCTTGAGCCAGCACCGGCAAGGGGCTTCCTGCCGGACCGATGCGCCGCTGGCGTCAGCCGCCTGCCGGGCGCAACCCATGAACGAGCGACGCTATGGGGATAAGGAGCGGGTGGAACCGGGCCTGCGCCGAGACGATCGGCCATGCCACGTTTTGGCGCATCGCCGTGGACCACCTGTCGATCAGGCGTGAACTCGCGCCCCTCATCGAGCGCTATGCGCGGGGACGGGTGCTCGATGCCGGCGCCGGGCGGATGGCTTGGCGTTCGCTGCTGATGGCCCGCGCTAGCGAATATCTGTCGATGGACTACGAGGCGGCGCATCCCGACCTGAGCTTTCAGGGCGATCTTCGCGGAGGTCTACCAGTCGACGACAAGAGCATCGACGCCGTGTTCTGCTGCTCCGTCCTCGAGCATATTCCCGAGCCTTGGCTTGTCTTCGCGGAGCTGAAGCGCATCGTCCGACCCGGCGGGCATGTCATTCTTTCCGTGCCCTTCATCTATTATCTGCATGGCGCCCCGCACGACTATTTCCGCTTCACGCGTTACGGCGTGACCGAAATGGCGACCAAGGCAGGGTTCGAAATTGCCGAGTTGAAGACGAGTGGCGGCATCGCACATATGCTCCTGCACGCCGTTTCCATGGTCTCGACAGCGCTTCTTTGGCACCGCCGTGCGCCATTCCTGGCTGCGGCCCCTGCCCTCGTGCTCTTCGGCGTGGCACGGCTTGTCGATAGGTTGGATCGGGGCGGGTTGTTTGCGCAAACCGTCAATGTCGTCTTGCGCCAGCCGCTCGATACCCCATGAAAAAGACAAATCCCACAACGCGAGAGCATCGGCTTGCCGCAAGCTATCGTCTTGCGAGAAGCGCGGTCGGCAAGCTGCGGCGGTTTTCCGCTTCACGGACCGGCCTCCTCCTGCAGGTTGTCGTATCGGCACTTTTGCTGGTTTGGCTCGCGAAAGCGCTCGACGCACGCACCTGGACGGCCATTCGCGACATTGGCATTCAGGGGCTGATGCTGATGACCCTCATATTCAGCACCTCGCAAATCTTCTCCGGGTTGCGCCTGGCGTGCCTGCTGCACAAGCCCAGGCCCTGGCGGCTGGCCGTCGCGTCGACCTTTGCCGGCTTCTTCTGGTCCACCTTTCTTCCGGGAACGGTCGGAGGCGATGTGGTTCGCGTTGCGAAGCTGCATTCGGCAAATGTCGAGATCGCGCGCGCGACCGGCGCTATCGTCTTCGACCGGCTGCTGAACACGCTCGGGGTCGCAACGATTCTGGCGGTTTCGTCCGCAGGGCTGATCACTGTATGGGCGCTGGAGAACACGCGCTTGTTTCTTGTGCTCCTGCTGTCGGCGATGGCTGCGGCAGGCTTGGCCGCGTTGGGCATCAGGATGGTCATCAGGCGCCGGCTGCCGGAGTCGCTGGCCTCGTTCCTCGCTCCCATCCGTCAGCTTCCGTCCGATCGCGCCCTGCTTCTCGCGGTCGCCTTGTTGACTCTCTGCAATATCGGCTCGTCGATCCTCGCCCTGTGGCTCCTCTCCAATCTCCTCGATATGGGGGTGAGCTTTCTGACGCTCACCAGCATTATCTGCCTCGTGACGATCGCGACCATGCTGCCGATCAGCCTGAACGGTATCGGTCTTCAGGAGGTGAGCTTCGTCTACCTGCTGACGACCGCAGGGGCGGCCCCCGAGAAGGCGATCGTCTTTTCGCTGCTCGTGCGGGCGATCATCATGGGCACGAGCCTGATCGCCGGCCTGGCGATGATCCTGAACCGGGCATTCGCCTCGCCGCAGGACGGCAATCCGCCACCGGCGGATATACGCTAGAGCGTTTCCGGCTCGCGGCAGGATGGCCTCGCGCTGCCGATGCGAGTGCCTTGACAGACCACCGCCAAGACTGGAAATGACAGACGCTCTCACGCGTCAACGGCTCATCTGTCACGCCCGCTATCCTCAGGATCACAAAGTCTCCTTCATGTCGCTGGCAAAGATTACCCCATTCGTGGTGCGGAACTCCCGTTCCATAGGCGACCGCGTTCGGAGTGCGCCGAATGTCAGCTTTGCGCTGGCACTCATCGCAGCCGGTCTGATCTACAACCTGGTTCTGCTACCGAACGCGCCAGCGGGTTATCCGACCCTGAAGATGAACGCTGAAATTTATAATTCTATTACGAAAGCCCTGAATGACGGTTGGTATCGCCTGCTTCTACCTTTCGAGTACGAAGTTGGGCGGTTTTACTGGTGTCCGAGCATCATATTCTTTGTCTATTGGGGAGAGAAATTTTTTGGAGGCGCCGCTAATTTTGCAATATTTTATTCAATATTCCTAGCCACCGTCTATTTATATAGTTTTAATTTAACGAAATCAACTCTGTTTTCTGTCATTACTACTTTTCTATTTGCATTTGGGACTCAGCTTGATTATACGTTTACATACGGTAATCTTATAGCATTATATATTGTCTTGACCTACGCGGTCATCAGCTTCTGCGAACTTGTTCGATATTTGAATTCACCGCGCGACAATTGGCGGGCATTTTCGTTCTACGGGCTTGCCACGGCCCTGGTCGCCGTATCGAACGAGATGTGGCTCAACTATGCCACCGGCTTGTTCTGCGCGCTGGTTTTCGGGATCGTCTGGGCAAGGCGGCATGATCGCGCTGACTTGTCGCGCAGATGTCAAATCGCCCTGGCGACGCTGCTCGCGATCCTTGCCGCTTATCTCGTCATCCGCATGAGAGTTGCAAGCCAGTATGTGCAGCCGGGCGCAGAGGAAGAGCTGGTTGTGACCTATCGACACTGGTCGCTCTTCGTCGACGACGTCATCACGAATTTCTTTACCCTGTTATATATGTCTCTAAGTAACTATCTGCCGGCGTTCTTGAGCGGGTCGAACTCCCTCAACTCACTGCAGCCGGCTGAAATTATTGCATCTCAGCATGGATATCATGCTCAGTACGAAAACCTCGTGGTCATGAGCCATTTGTACTTGTGGCGTTTCCATGCCGGTGTGCTGGTCGCTTTGTTTTTTGTGGCTCTGGTCTGGATGGCGCACCGCAGTTGGCGGACCGAGGACATCGTGCCAGCGATCATCGTCGCTCTGGCCCTGATGGTCGTAGGCGGCTTCTCGACGCATCTGTCGATCAAGATGCGTCCATACAATTCCACGCCCAGCTTGCCCTACAAGGTGATCATGAGCGTCAGTGCATGGACGGTGCTGATCGGCTATGTGGCGTGGCAGGTCGCGGAATTGAAAGCGGAATGGACGCGAAAGTGGATCGCGATCGGGATTTGCTTCGTGGCCTTCTCTGCAGCCATCACGCGTCCCGGCATGCATGCGGCATTTCTGGCGCAAACAGGATTGGCGGGCTACGCTGATCCGATGCCGAAATTGAAGCGCCTCTTGTACCCGTCGGGGAAGTGACGTGCTCACTATGCGCCCCTCGGTGACGACAGCATGTGCGGTGCGATGGCATCTCCATCACCACAGGGTGTGAGGGCTGCACGTGCGGATTCTTGTGCTCTGCTATGAATATCCGCCCGTAGGCGGCGGCGGCGGGCGAATTGCCTCCGTCGTTTCGGAAGGGTTGGCGGCGCGCGGGCATACGGTACGCGTTGTGACATCGCATACAGGTACGCTGCCCCGCGAAGAGACGAGCGCTAACGGTGTTTCAATTCGGCGGGCCTTCGCGGGCCGCTTGCGGCAGGACCGGTGCACCGTGCCGGAGATGGCAGCCTATGTCGCAAGCCATATGTTCATCGTCTCGGCCGAAATTGCCCGTTTCAAGCCCGATGTCATCCATTCGCATTTCGCGGTGCCGACCGGTGCGGTCGCCTGGCTCGCGACGCGCCTGCAGCGGGTTCCCTATGTGATCACCGCCCATCTCGCCGATGTTCCCGGCGCGATGCCGGAGCAGACTGAACTCCTGTTCCGCTTCGCCAAGCCCATGACGCGGCCGATCTGGCGGGCGGCGGCGGCCTCGTCAGCGGTTGCGCCCCATCTCGTCGAACTGGCCGACAAAGCCTATGGACAGCGCCCCGTCGTCGTCCGCAATGGCATCGATATGAGCGACGCCGCGCGTGAGCCGCTGCCTGTGCAAGGCCCGGTGCGCGTGCTGTGGTGCGGGCGGATGCAGGCGCAGAAAAATCTCGGTCCCGTGCTGCTCGGTCTCGGCGCAATTGCCGAGCTGCCCTGGACGCTCGATCTCATCGGCGACGGCCCCTTGCGAGGGCAGGTCGAGGAGAGCATTCACAAGGCCGGTCTGGGCAACAAGGCGAGACTTCATGGCTGGCTGGGCGCCGAACGCGTCCGCGAGCTGTTCAAGCAGTCGCATGTCCTGTTCATGCCGTCACTGAGCGAGGGCCTCTCGCTCGTGACCATCGAGGCCTTGCGCGACGCGCTGGCCATCGTCGGAAGCCGTATACCAGGAATCGACGACGTGGTCATCGACGGCGAGAACGGCATCCTGTGCAATCCTCATGAGCCGGAGACCTATGCGAAGGCTCTGGCCCAGCTGATCGAGAATCCGGACGCTCTGGAGGCGATGCGGCGCGCAGCTCTGGCCAGAGCGCCGCTCTATGACGCCGAGAGGATGGTCGACGCCTATGAGGAGCTGTTGTCGCGCGCAGCGGATCAGTCCACGTGAGCTGGATCAGCGCGCGCCTTATTCGCGGCAATCGCGGCGACATCGCCAGCCGCTACAGCATCCTCAGCCATGTGATCGAGCAAGGCTCGCTCGTCAGCGCCGTCTTTGCGGAGAACGCGCTGCATGTGCCGTCCGGGCAGAGCGGCACACTGCATCCCTATGGTCCGCTCTACAACTTCTGGCCGGGGTGGAAGGGCTTGCAGGCCCTGCGAAAAGCACGGGCTGTGATCTGGACCGGCGGGCTCGATCTCCAGGACGATTCGAGCTTGATCAAGCTCGTCCACACCTGGTTCGTCTTCCTCAGTTACAGGTTGCTCGGCCTCAAGATTCTGTTGGCGAACCAAGGCGCCGGCCCCCTGACGACCAGTGCAGGCCGCTGGCTGGCGAAACAGGTGCTGCGTCAGGTCAGCGTCGCACTTGTTCGGGACAAGGGCAGTTACGACTTGCTGCGTCCCCTGATGGACGAGCGGCGCCTTATGCTCGGCGCCGACGGCATCTTTCTCGCCGAGCCGTGGCGCTCGGGCGCGATGGAGGGAGGCTCCGCGCCGCGGGGCGGCCAGCCCGTCATCGGCCTGAACCTGCGCATGTGGTTCCATTTCAGCAATAGCTGGGTTCCCTATCAATTCGCCCGTCGCCGCTACAATGAGCGGGCGCGCGAGCCCATGGCCCGCGTCGTGGCGGCGGCGTCCGCGGCTGTCGCGGCCCTGCGCGAGCGGCACGATGCCAGGATCATGCTGTTCTCGATGTATGAGCCAGATGTCGAGAACTGGGAGGATGATCGCTGGCTGCTCGAACAGGTTAAGGCGAACTTCGCCAGCGACGACAATGTGCAGCTTGCTGGTGGTAATCCGACCATCGTCGAGCTCTGCCGGGAGTTTTCCGAGCTGGATCTGATGATTGGCATGCGTCTGCATTCGACCCTGCTGGCCTTGAGGGCCGGGGTCCCGGCTATCCATCTCGCCTATACGCTCAAAGGGCACGATATCTATGCCGATCTCGGCCTGTCTGACTGGGTCGTGCCGGTCGAGGGGCTTTTGGAAGGGCAGCAGGAGTTGATCGCGCTTGCCTCCCGCATTCTCAGCGACCCGGCCAGCAGTTTGCGCGTGCGGGATGCCGTCGCCAGGATCGTGGATGCAAACGGTGCGGCTTTGACTGCCGCCCTGCGGCGCGTTGAGCAAAGTTAGGGGCATGTGCGGCATAGCGGGATATTACGGGCGCTTCGAACGCGAGCGTCTGACGCGCATGACCCAGGCCATTGCGCACCGGGGACCGGATGGCGATGGCCATGACTGGCGCCCGGGCCTTGGGGACGGCGAGACCGTAGGCATTGGCCACAGGCGCCTCGCGATCATCGATCTTGCAGGCGGCATCCAGCCGATGTGGAGCGACGACGACAAGGTCGGCATCACCTTCAACGGCGAAATCTACAACTATCGGGAGCTGAAAGCCGAGCTGATCGCGGAAGGCGGCCGCTTCCGCACGAATTCCGACACGGAGGTCATTCTGGAAGGCTGGCGGCTGCGCGGCGAGAGGATCTTCGAGGCGCTCTCGGGCATGTTCGCCTTCGGCATCTGGGACGGGCGCACGAACGAATGGATTCTCTGCCGCGACCGGGCAGGCATCAAGCCGCTCTATTACGCGCAACCGATGCCGGGGGCGCTGGCCTTCGCCTCCGAGGTCAAGCCGCTATTGCCGCTGGTCGGTGGGGTGCGGCCGAACCGGCAGGCGATGTACGAATTCCTGCTCTACAGTTGGACGCCCGGCCCCCAGACGTTGTTCGACGGCGTTTCGATCCTACCGCCCGGCACCTGGCTGCGCTGGCGTCCGGGGCGCGCAATGCCGGCGCCGATGCTATATGTGTCCGCGCAGGACGCTGGGGCGGCACCCGCGAGCTTCGCCGACGCGGCGGCGGAGTTGCGCAGCTTGTTCGACGCCGCGGTCAAGTCTCACCTGGTTGCCGATGTGCCGGTCGGCATCAACCTGTCGGGGGGGCTCGATTCGAGCGCCGTGCTCGCCAGCATGATCCGCGAAGTGAACCCGGCGTCGATCGACGCGTTCACGATCGGCTTTGGTCTGGCGGATGACGAGTTGCCGTTCGCGCGGACGGTGGCCGAGCATGCCGGCGTCCGGCACCACACGGTCCTGGCGTCGCCATCGCGCATTGAGGAAGACTTCTCGCGGATCGTACGGACGCTGGAGGAGCCGATCGCGCATCCGGTGTTGCAGACGACATTCGAGGTTGCCCGGCTGGCACGAAGCCATGTCAAGGTGACGATGATAGGCGAAGGCGCCGACGAGCTTTTCCTGGGCTATCCCCAGTTCAAGCTGCTGACGCCGCCTTTCAGCTTCGCGCCGCGCCGCCTGCAGCAACAGGTTTTCATGGCCGTGGCCTGCCTGATGCCGACGGCCGGGCAGCTCTCCGGATTGTTGAACCCCGATATGCTCGATCGGGATGCGCTCGAGGCGGCATCGCACCGCTTCGACAGAAACTTTGCCGATCCCGGCGGAGTCGATGGCGCCGCAGCGTTCGAATTCGACTATCCTATGGTTTCCAACCAGCTCATGCGTATCGACAAACTGACGATGGCGCACAGTCTGGAGGCGCGGGTGCCGTTCCTGGACAACAGGCTGGCGGCCTGGTCGAAGCGTTTGCCGACGGCCTGGAAACGCTCCTCCAGCGCCACCAAGATCATCTTGCGCACGGCGGTCGCCGATCGTCTCCCGGCATCGATTGTCCATCGACCGAAGACTGGGCGCCGCGGCACTCAGGCGCTATTGCCTTACCTGAACGATCTGGTTATGCGCGGCCCTCTGTCAGGTCACGTGGATGCAAGGACGATTGCCGGGCGGGGCCTGCTCAGGCCCGACAAGGTCGAAGCTTATCTGGCCGCGGCATCCAACCCCGTCGTCAAGTGGCATCCGATCGAGAGCCGCCGGCGCGCCAAATTTCGTTACGCACTCGCCGTGCTCGAACAATGGTCGCGCGAGTTTCTGGATACGCGTTTCACCGAGCTCTGACCTGAAATCGTCCTGCCGCGTCGCACGCGACACCAGCCTGTGAGAGACATCATGCCGCCGCTCTATGGTCCGGACGTTCGCGAAAAGCTGCGTGAGCGGTTGCTTGTGCTCTACCGGCGGGCCTTCGGCGGAGTTGCCGCCAGCGAGCAGCATCTCCAGCAAATGGCGGTAGACGGTGCCGATGAATCGCGCTCCGTTGAACAGCTTGAGCGCCTGCAAAGGATGATAGGCAGGCCCCTGGCCGGCACCAAGATGCTGGAAGTCGGCGCTGGAACCGGTCTCACGGTCGCGATCGCGCGCCGATTCATGGAGATCGAGGCCTATGGGATCGAGCCCGGTGAGGCGGAGTACGACGGCACATTGGCCGTGGCCAAGGACGTGTTGCGGGACTCGGGCCTAGACCCGGACTTTATCCAGCATGGCGTCGGCGAAGCGATGCCTTTTGCCGACGACACCTTCGACGTCGTCTTCTCGACCAACGTCCTCGAGCATGTCGCCGATCCGGCGAAGGTCGTGAGCGAGATCGTCAGGGTTCTGAAACCCGGCGGAGCAGCGCAGATCATCGTGCCGAATTACGGGTCCTGGTGGGAAGGGCACTACGGCCTGCCATGGTTCCCGCATATGCCGGCCTGGCTCGGAAAGCTTTACGTGCGGCTCTTCGGGCGCGATGCGCAATTCATCGACACGCTGCAACTCGTCTCGCGCGGGCGGCTCGAACGCTGGCTTCGGCCGCATGCGCAGCGCGTCGAGGTGCTTGATTGGGGCGTCGCGCTCTGGGAGGAACGGGTGCGCAGCCTGAACTTCTCAGAATACTCGGCGCTGTCGCGGCTCAAGGGCATCCTGCGCGTCATGCACGCACTGGGTGTGATCCCGCTGCTAATCTGGCTCGGAAAGGTGTTTCACTGGGAGACGCCGCTGGTCCTGACCTTTCGGAAGCGGGGCTAGCGAGATTTCGTTCTGACTGAAACGTCATTGCGAGCGCAGCGAAGCAATCCAAGGGCGGCAAGGCCTTACGCCCCCGGATAGCTTCGTCGCTACGCTCCTCGCAATGACGGCTGCCGATCCAGTCAGGTCGAAATCCGCTCGACAGGCTGTCTTCTTCTCGTCACGTCACCCCTGAGCCGAGGCGAGATAGGCGTCGCAGACCGCCTTGACCTCGCCGAACTCCTTGATCGTGCCGTCGGCGACCCAGATCGCCTTGCTGCAGAAGCGTTCGACCAGCGCCGGCGCATGCGAGGCGAACACCAGGATGCGCGAGCGCGAGATCAGGTTGACCATCCGCTCCTCAGCCTTGCGCACGAAGGCCGCGTCACCGGCTCCGAAGACCTCGTCGAGGATCAGGATCTCGGGCTCGATCGAGGTCGCGATCGCGAAAGCTAGCTTCGTACGCATGCCCGCCGAATAGGCCCCGACATGCAAATGGATAAACTCGTCGAGCCCGGTGAAGGCAACGATCTCGTCCCGCTTCGCGTTGATGGCGCGCGGAGGGAGGCCGAGCAGCAGCAGGCAGAACTCGATATTGTCGAACCCCGAGACATCGTCCCGCATGCCCAGGCCAACTGTCAGCAGCGCGCCGATGCGCCCTTCAATGGTGGCGTGCCCTGAGGTCGGCGGGTAGATTCCGGCCAGGACCCGCAACAGCGTCGACTTCCCGGCGCCGTTCGGGCCGACGACGGCGACGCGATCGCCTTCCTTGAGCGAGAGATTGACCCCCTTCAGGGCTCGCAGGATGGGCCGCTCGCGCGGATCGAGCGAGATCCGCATCGGCTTCAGTGGCGCCGAGAGAAGCCGTTTCAGCGAGCGCTGGTCCTGCTGCAGCAGCGGGAAATCGACGTGGACGTCTTCGAGAACGATCCGAGCCATGATCGCAGCCCTCAAAGCCAGTAGATGATGCGGGCGCGGAAGCGCCCATAGAACAGGTGCGCAGCTGCAAAGCCGACAACGGTCACGGCTGCGACGACGATATAGGACGCGAAAGCCGGCTCCGTGCCCAGGAGCGGCGCGCGGACGAGGTCGATGATGTGATGGAAGGGGTTGAACAGGGCCACCCACTCCTTGCCGGCCAGCGCCTTGGCAGGCCAGATGACCGGGGTAATGAAGAAGAAGATCTGCAGCACGCTCTGGATGATCGGCAGGAGGTCCCGGAAGCGCGCGCCGATGATCCCGAGCAGCGGGACGATCCAGAGGGTCTGCAGCAACAGCAACGCAATTCCAAGGATCGCCAGCAAGGCGTGGAAGAACGTCACATTGACGAAGAAGAGGATGACGGCGAACGCCACGACGAATTGATTGGCGAAGACGATGACATTTCGCCAAACCACACGAAACACGTATACAAATGGAGAGCGGCGAACCTGCCTGATATAGGCTTCAGATTCCACGAAAGTCATGACGCTCTCGGAGCATATCGCCGAGATGAAATTCCATACGACCGCGCCGACCGCAACAAACGGGAGGTATTCTACCAACGATACTTTGAAAAGCGTACTGTAGACGAAGGCCAACGCCAGAACGAAGATCGCAATGGTGGCGATGAGCCACAATGGTCCGACCCAAGACCTGCGATATCGTGCCACGATATCGTGCCAGCCAAAGCGCATCCATAGGCGCCAAGCCATCAAACCTTCGACGAAATCGAGGGAAGCGGATTTGCTCGTATCTAGCTTCATGGGTTTTTCCGGCTGCGCCGCCGGGGCAGCTCGCAGGCACTAGCGTTGGTTGGCATCAGGAGAGCTTTCCGATCACCCGTACTTGCGGATATCGGGCACGAAATGCGCATGGCTCAGCATGCAGCGCGTGATAGTCGCTTTGTTGGCTTTCGTCCACTCGACCGTCCGGCGAATGCCTTCTTCGTGCGGGATTTCAGCCGTGAAGCCGAGCTTCTCGCGCGCCTTGTCCGTCGTGGCGAAACGCTGTCCAGAGCGGTCCCAGTCGCGGGCAGGCGTCAGCGCGATCGGAGTTGCGTTGCCGGTCGCCGAATTGACTCGCTCGGCGAGCTCGCGGATCGAGACCTCCGCGCCCGAGCCGAGATTGTAGATCTCGCCCGGTTCCCCCTTCAGGCCGCAGGCCATGAGACCGCGAGCCATGTCCTCGACGAAGATGAAATCGCGCGTCGCGATGCCGCCGTTCTCGACTGGCAGGGCCTCGCCATGCAGCGATTTCCAGATGAAGGTCGGCGTGACATTGCGCCAGACAGTCGCCGGCGTGCCGCGCCAGCGCCCGGCGCCGAGGATCTCGCCCGGCCCGTAGACGTTCTGGAAGCGCGCCTTGACGAAGGGCAGGCCAAAGCGCGTGAAATAATAGTTGCCGTACATCTCGCCGATCAGCTTCGAGATCGAGTACGGGCTGTCATGGAAGAGCGAGACCGGTGCGTCCTCGCCCGTCGCCGTCGCACCGTCGAAGGTCTTGGCCGCAACCGCGCAGCCGGCAGCCGAATAGACCACCTTCTTCAGCGTCTTGATGTCTTTCAATCGCTCGAACAGCTTCAGCGTGGTCAGCGTGTTGTTGTCGTGATCCATCAGCGGATCGTGAATCGACGACTGGTTCCCGTGGAAACAGGCGAGGTGATAGGCGTAATCAAGATCGCCATCGAGCTCGGCGAGGATGCGGTCGCTGGTGATCGGCCCGGAGACGAGTTTCACCACCGGATCATCGGGCACGTTGACCGGATCGGCCGAGAGGAAATTGTCGACGATGGTCAGCTTCCGCGGCTTTTCGCGCAGGATCTGCTTGACGAGGTTGGAGCCGACGAAGCCAGCGCCGCCGACGACCAGCACGTTTTTATCAGCGAAGCTTTCGGTCATGGGAAGTCCATTCGGGGGGATTGGAAAGGCGCGTCAGGCTTTGGCCGGCGGCGCCTTGAGATGGCTGTAGATCGCGGTGACGCCGTGCTCGTCATACCAGGTCAGCATGCGCCGGATGGTCTGCTCGAATGAGTAGCGCGGACGCCAACCGAAGGTCTCGATCGTCTTCGACGGATCAAGTACGACGGCCGGCACGTCGTCGGCGCCGGGCTCGACCTCGGGAACCGGTTCCGACAGCGTGATGCCGAGATGGTCGACGACGATGTCGAATATCTCCTTGATCGTGTGCCCGGTTCCGGTCGAAACGTTGAACAGGCCGCTCGGGGCGCCCTCGACCATGACCGCGTCCATCACCGAGAAGAAGTCGTCCATGTCGATGAAGTCGCGCACGGTCTTCGAGCAGAAGCAGCCCTTGCCGGCCTTCAATCTGGTGTAGAAAGTCGGGATCGGACCGATCGCCAGGCGCGGACCGGTGACGTTGGCGAGCCGGAGCGAGACGAAGGGAAGGCCGGACATGGCGAGATAGTTCTCGCCGGCCTGCTTCGAGATACCGTAGCTGGTGAAGGGCCGCGCCGGGGCATCGGCCGGGATCGGCAGCGTCTCCGGCCGACCGTAGCCGAGCGCGGTGTGGAAGTTGACGAAGCGCTTGACGCCCGCCGCCTTCGCTGCCTCGACGACATGGATCGTGCCCTCGACATTGGTGCGCGTATCCTCCAGCCAGTCGTCGGGGTCTTTGTAGGCCGCCGCCGAATGGATCACATGGCTGGGCTTGAACTCCGCGAAGAGCCGATCGACCAGCGCGCGGTCCTCGGCCCTGCCCTCGACCACGCGCATGGCCGGATGCGTCTCAGGTAGCGAGCCGCGATGCCCGGTTGCGAAGTTGTCGAGCACGAGCACCTCGTGCCCGGCCTCGAGATAGCGCTCGGTCAGATTGGAGCCGAGGCAGCCCGCCCCGCCGGTGATCAGGATGCGCATCGCTCGCCTCAGCCCTTCGCCGCCGTATTGATATCGGCGCGAGCCTCCTTGAGGTGCGTATAACCGCCGACGACGCCTTCCCTCTCCCAGCGCTCGACCGACAGCCGCGCGATTTCGTCGAGCGGGGTGAACTCAACGTCGCCGAAGTCGGCGAAGGTGCGCGACGGGTCCAGCAGGATCGAGGCCGCGTCATCCGGACCGAGCGGCTTGACCTCCGGCTCGGGATAGTCGTTGAGCTTCATCGCCTTCACGACCGCGTCGTAGAGTTCCTTGATCGCCACGTCCTTGCCGGACGAGAAGTGATAAGTGCCGTTGCCCTTGCCGTCGGAGGCCTGGACCACGACCTTGGCGAGGTCGCCGGCATAGCAGAAATCGCGGCGCGCCGGCGTGACGAAGCACTTCTTGCCCTCGGCGAGGCGGCCGTAGAAGATCGGCAGCGGGCCGGAGACATTGCGCGGGCCGATGACGTTGGCGAGGCGGAAGGTGACCCAGTCGACGCCCGAGAACTGGACATAATGCTCGCCGGCGGTCTTCGAGATCGCATAGCTCGAATTGACCGGGTTGATCGGATGATCGAGCGTGATCGGCTGCTGCAGCGGCTTGGTGCCGTAGCACAGCGCCGTCTGGAAGTAGATCAGCCGGCCGACCTTGTGGAGCTTGCAGCCCTTGGCGACATTGGCGCCGCCGACAGCGTTGACGAACGCATCGGTCTCCCAGTCGTCCGGATCCTTGTAGGAGGCGGCGGTGTGCACGACGACGTCGGGCTTGAAGTCGGAGAAGAGCTGGTCGATCAGCTTCCAGTCGGTAATCGAGCCCTCGACCTGAGTCAGTCGATCCTGTTCGAGTAGGTTGTCGTGACGGCCAGTCGAGAAATTCTCGAGCGACATCACGGTATCGCCGCGCGCAAGGAACATATCCGCCGCAGTCGAACCGACCTGGCCGGAGCCACCCGTAATAAAGACCTTCATCGTCATGTTCCTGTGATTGCTGGTTTTACTGCGCCGCGACCCGCGCCGGCTCGATCTCGTCGAGCATCCGCCGGTAGTCGGCGGCGCGGTCGTGGAAGGTCTGGTGCCAGAGCTCGAGGCTGAGCAGCCCCCAGGTCTTGCGCGAGAAGCGCTCGGCCTTGTCGAAATTGGCGAGGATGGCGTCCGTGTTGAAGAACTCGCGGTGCCGGTCCTTCTGCGTCATGAAGATGTCGGCGACCATGTCCTTGAGCTCGCCGGAGAACCATTCCTTCAGCGGCACCGGGAAGCCCATCTTGTCGCGGCGCTGCGCCAGTTCCTGCGGCAGGTCGCCGGCGAAGGTCGACTTGATGAAGTGCTTCATCTGGCCGCCCTTGAACTTGATGTCCGCCGGGATCGTGGCCGCGAACTCGACCACCGAATGGTCGAGCAGCGGCACGCGCGATTCCAGCCCGTGCGCCATCGACATCCGGTCCTCGACCTGCAGCAGCGCCGGCAGCAGGCACTTGAAGTCGAAATGCGTCATCGAGTCGAAATAGGCTTCCTTCTTCACGTTCCTCTCGGAATTGAAGATCGCCTGGAAGCGTGCGAACACGCCGTCCCGGTCGAGCGCCGACCAGTCGACCTCGTCCTGCATGTCGGCAGAGCGGTCGATCAGGCGGAAATAGCGTTCGTCGAGCGGGCCGAACAGGCCCTTGGAGAAGAGCTGCCGGATCAGCGGCTTGTATTCCTGCAGCACGGTCAGGTGCGGAATGATGGATTCCGGCGTGACGACGAAATTGCCGCTCTTTTGCGTGCCGTCGATCGAGGCCTTGAGCGCCTGTTCGAGATAGGCGATCAGATAGCGCGCATAGCCGCCGAAGATCTCGTCGCCACCCTGCCCGCCGAGCACGACCTTGACGTGCCGGGCCGCCAGTTCCGAAACCATGTATTGCGGGAAGGAGCCCGGCCCGCCCACCGGCGTGTCGAGATGGTAGAGCACCTTCTGGATGTTGTTGCGGAAGTCGTCCGCGGTGATCTCGATCTGGTGCAGATCGATGCCGCCGTCGCGACAGGCCGCTTCTGCGTAGGAGCTCTCATCATAGCCGGGGAATTCGGTGAACTTGCCGTGGAAACCGATCCTGCCGGACGCGGCCTCGCGGCCTGCCAAGATGCCGATCAGGCTGGAATCGATGCCGCCGGAGATATAGGCACCGACCGGCACGTCCGAGCGCAGATGGACGTTGATGGAGTCCGTCAGGCGGGTCCGCATCTCTTCACCGAACCAGCGCGGCGTGTGGTCCCAGTCAATGTCGTAGTGCACGTCCCAGTAGCGGAACACGCGCACCTCACCGTTCTCGACCGTCAGCGCATGGCCTGGCAGCAGCGTATGAATCTGCTTGAACAGCGTTTTCTCGCCGATCGTATACTGGAAGGTCATGTACTCGGCGAGCGCGTCCGGCTCGGTCGCGATCTCCGGCAGCAGCGGCAGCAGCGCCTTCATCTCGGAGGCGAAGTACAAGGTGCCCTCGATCACCGCATAGTAGAACGGCTTGATGCCGAAACGGTCGCGCGCCGCAAAGAAGCGCTCACCGTCCCAGAGCCCAAAGGCGAACATGCCACGCAGATGCGTCAGGCAGTCGAGACCCCATTTCGCATAAGCCGCAAGGACGGTCTCCGTATCGGACGAGGAGCGGAAATCCCAGCCGGACTTCAGCTCCGCCATCAGCTCCACATAGTTGTAGATCTCGCCATTGAAGGTGATGACGGCCCCGTTGCCGCCGACCATCGGCTGATGGCCGCCCGGGGAGAGATCGATGATGGCGAGGCGACGGTGGGCGAGCCCGCAGACATCGCCCGGCGCGCGCCAGAAGCCGTGACCATCCGGTCCGCGATGGGCGATCAGATGATTCATCGTCGCGAGCGCGTTCGTGAGCTTCGCGACTGGTTGGCGAGCTAGCGATACCGCTCCGGCAATTCCGCACATGGACAAACCTTCTGAAATCGCGCGGGCCGAAACCGTGCCCGTCCCGAAAACCTGCCGATACAGGAAACCGGCTGGAAGTCGACGGCCTTTATCAGGAGAGCTGCCTGTTGTCAGCCTTGACGAAGCGCTCCGTCATAGCGTCGCGCCCATGCGCTCACCCCACATGCCGAGATTGACGATCCGCCAGAGCGTGAAATCGAGCGGGCGCTCGCCGTTGAGTGCCTCCTTGGCTAGTGCTCGCACCCCGTCAGCGTTCATCAGTCCAGGATAGAGCGAGAGCGTCTTCTCGATTCCGTCTTCCACCAACCCGCGCAGCGGGCCGCGGAACCAGATCTCCTCGGGCGTCGCGAAGCCAAGTTTGTCGCGCCGCTCGCGCACGCCTTCCGGAAGCACGTCTTTCATGGCCCGCCGCAGAACCCGCTTCGTGTCACCACCGACGATCTTGTGGTCATTGCCGAGTGCGAGATTGAACTCGACCAAAGGGTGATCGAGGAAAGGCACACGCGCCTCGATCGAATGCGCCATCGAGTTCCTGTCTTCCCAATGCAGCAGCATTGAGAGATTGGAACCGTAGGTCAGGGTCATACACAATGTCCTCAGATCCGTGACCGGCGGCAGGCCGAGCTCGTCGCTGGCGAGCTGGAAAGCCGTCCCCGGATTGCCCTTCTCGCGCAAGATGTCGGTGCCGAGCCAGTTATGCTGCGTCAGGGCGCGATGCTGGCGCCGCAACACCCCGGCGAGGCTCCTTGGCAGCAATGGGACGAGGTGATTGCGGAACTGCTCGTAGATCGAGGTGCCATGATAGCGATTGCGCTCGACCATGGTGCGCAGCAGCTGGCCGAACTGCCGCCGCCGGGTCAGGTCGGCCATGTAATAGGGGAAGCTGCCGTGATAGCCGGCGAGCTGCTCATCGGCGCCCTGCCCGTCGAGCATGACCTTGACGCCGACGCGTCGCGCCTCCTCGAATACGCACCATTGAGCGAAGATCGAGGTTGAGCCAAAGGGCTCGTCCTGATGCCAGGTGATGTCCGAAGCACGCTGAAAGACGTCGTCAGCCTTGGGAAACACGAAATGCGGCTGGGTGTGCGCGTGCGCGACCACCATATCCATGAACGGCTTCTCGTCGACGCTCTTCTCCGCATAGCAGGCGGACACGGTATTGACCTGCGCTCCACCAGTGCCGGAGCCCATCATCTGCGACATCAGGCAAACGATGGCGGACGAATCGAGGCCACCCGACAGGCACGAGCCGACGGGCACATCCGAGCGCAGATGAAGTCGCACGGATTCGGCAAGAGCCTCGCGGAAGCGCTCAGCTGCTTCACCCTCGGAGATCGACAGCTCACCGGCTGTCGCCGGATACCAGCGCCGGGTCTTGACGGGGACCGGGCCTGCATTTCCTACCTCGATCCGGGCGCATTCCCCACCGCGCAACTGCATCACGCCGTCGTACATCGTCTCGGCCGTATGGTCGGCGATACCGGAGGAGAGAAAATCGTGCACCCGGGCGATGTTCATCCGGCCATTCAGCCCGGGAAGGCCGAGCAGCTGCTTGATCTCCGAGGCAAAGGCCACGCCACGGGGTGTCGAGAACAGATAGAGCGGCTTGATGCCATACCGGTCGCGCGCGGCGAACAGCGTCTTGTCGCGATCATCCCAAATCAGGAAAGCGAACATGCCGCGCAGCCGCGGCAGCGCCTCTTCGCCCCACAGCATATAGGCGCGAAGCAGCACCTCGGAATCCGAATCGCTGACGAAGATCTCCCCTCTGGCGCGCATTTCCTCGCGCAATTCCAAGTAGTTGTAGATCTCACCATTGAAGACGAGATGATACCGGCCAGAAGCGTCCGGCATAGGCTGCAGGCCAGCATCCGACACATCGATGATAGCTAGGCGGCGATGGCCGAGCGCAACCGGGCCGGCCTGGCTGACATAGGTCTGCCAGCCGCGGCCGTCAGGTCCTCGATGTGCGACGATGTCGATGCGCGAGCGATCGGGCTCGAAACCCACAGATGCAAACAGCCCGCACATTGCGCTTCAACTCCTCCTTCGGAGGGGCCCTCATATCCGAGGAGGAGCTGCGGCAAAAGCCCGGTATGCCACGACCGGGCAGCGGACACGCGATCAAAGTCGCGAATTCAGTTCGAATGAACGATCCCGTCGTCAGAGTTCCGCATCGAAGGCGATGTTCTCGAAGGTAGCAAAGACGCGCCCCTGTGCACTGGCGCGTATCCTCGCATATCCCATCGCCGGCGACGCTGCGGCGATGAGGCGCTCGCCATTCATGACATTGAATTCCTGCGTGACCGAGTAGCCCGGAGTCGGCGTAGTCCGCATATGGGTAGGGAACGGCAGGAAACTCGTGAAATAGCCGGTGGCGGCCTGAAAGATATCCACCAGCATCGAGAGACCGGGCCGCCAGTGATAACGCTCACAGAGCTGGCGCTCCTGTGTCTGGCTGCGCGCCAACCAGGGACTCGGCGTCAGGCCGAACTCGAGTTTGATCGCACGGAAGGTCACCACGCCAGCCGCAGCCACGAGTTGGACCGTCAGATTTGCAGTGTCACCCACAGCCGGCGTCAGCGCAACGAAACGGCGACCGCTTCCCGATGTGATCGTTCCGGATACACTGCCGACCATCACGTCGAGGTTCCCGCCGCTCAGATTTTCGACGGACATGCATAGCGGTGTCGACGCGAAGGACGACACCCCCCAGAGCGCGGGCTCGACGATCTGCCGGATAGCGCCGGAGGTCAGCGTCAGGTCGAAGCCATTGCGGCTGATATTGGCACCTCCAGTATGCGCCTTCCAGCGGTCGAAGCCATAGGCACCCGCCGCCAGTGCACCCCCGGCGAAAGCGCGCTGGTTGATCTGGAAGTCGCCGTTGATCAGGAGATTCTGCCGCGGCGCCTCCTGCGCCCAGGCGCTCGCCGGGAGTGTGACCAGCCCGCTCGTCCGATCGACGACCAAAGCCTCGGTCCAGCTCGCGCCGTCGGGGCTGACCTTGATCCGGAGCTGGTCGTCGCCGGTAAGGCCGATCTCTGCTCGGCCGGACCAGTTGTCCTGGAACAGCAGGCTCGCTGTCCGCGACGCACTCGCCTTGTTGAGCTTGAGCCGATGATCGGTGCCGGCATGGTTGAACAGGCTGGCATCGGCTGAGACAGCGAGCCGGTTCGTCGTGTCGGCCGTCGCGTTGACGCCCCAGAGCGCAGCCCCGAGGCTGCTCTCGGGCTGCGAGCGGCGCCATTGCGTGCCGGTCCAGACATGGTGCTCGGCCTCGTCGATCACCCAGGCCTGCCAGCCGGCGCGTGGCGCAAGGAAGCTCCAGGTGCCGTCCTCGAAGATGGCGAGATCATCAGCATGCCCGGCGAAGACGCCGGAGCTGGCGGCCGGCACGATGTAGGCCGAGGTCTCGCCGGGCGAAGTCGGCGGCACGGTCTGGGTCCGGCTGGCGACGACGAGATGCACCAGCGCGTCGAGCCGCATCAGCGCATCATTGTGGGTGACGTGTTTCTGCGCCTGCCCGGCGGCGAGCAGGGGCAGGCCAAGACGCGGCGTATCGCTCATGGGGCCTCGCAGGATCGAAGCGGCACGCGGGAGGCGCACCGTGCGGGCCGATTATGCGGGCTCCGAAAGCAGCGGGGATCGATTGCCGATCTATCCCCGCAGCCAAGCATTTTCGAGCGAAGGGGACCCGTTTCGCGTGAAGAAAATGCGATCAAACAATAACTCAGTCGAGCTCGAATGCGTCCTTGTAGTCGAGCTTGAGCGCCGGATCCTGATCCTCTTTCCGCAGCAGGCAGTTGCCGACGACGAGCAGCTCGATCTCCGAGCCCATGAAGCAGCGGAAGGCATCACGAGGCGTGCAGACGATCGGCTCGCCGCGGACGTTGAAGGAGGTGTTGACCACCACCGGGCAGCCGGTCAGCGCCTTGAAGCGCGAGATCAGCTGATGATAGCGCGGATTGGTCTGCGCATGGACCGTCTGGATGCGGGCCGAATAGTCGACATGGGTGACGGCGGGAATGGTCGAGCGCGGCACGTTCAGCTTGTCGATGCCGAAAAGGGCTTTCTCCTCGTCCGTCATCTCGCGCCGCAATTCCTCGCGCACATCGGCGACGAGCAGCATGTAGGGCGAATCGCCGTCGAGCTCGAACCAGTCGGCGACGTCCTCGCGTAGCACCGAGGGCGCGAACGGCCGGAAGCTCTCGCGGTATTTCACCTTGAGATTGAGCGTCTTCTGCATCGCTGGCGAACGCGGGTCGCCGAGGATCGAGCGGCCACCGAGCGCGCGCGGGCCGAACTCCATCCGCCCCTGCATCCAGCCGACCGCCTTGCCATCAGCGAGGCCCTGTGCGGTCGCCTCAACCACGGCGGCCTCGTCCATGACGGCGAACTTCGCCCCGGCCGCGGTCAGCTCGACCTCGATCTCGGCTTGGCTGAACTCTGGTCCGAGATAGCTGCCACGCATCGCATCGCCCCTGGCGGGCACCTCGCGCGGCTTGCCGTGGAAGAGGTGATAGCCGGCAAGCGCCGCGCCCAGCGCCCCGCCGGCATCGCCGGCCGCCGGCTGGATCCAGAGCCCCTCGAAAAGGCCCTCGCGCAGGAGCTTGCCATTGGCGACGCAGTTCAGCGCGACGCCGCCGGCGAGACATAGGTTCTTCTGCCCGGTTTCGGCACGAATGGAGCGCGCCAGCCTGAGCACGATCTCCTCGGTCACCGCCTGGATCGAGGCCGCCATATCCATGTGGAACTGGGTCAGCAATTGCTCAGGACCACGCACCGGCTCGCCGAAAAGCGCGGCGAACCTGTCGTTGGTCATGGTCAGGCCGACGCCGTAGTTGAAATAGCTCTGGTCGAGCAGGAAGGAACCGTCCTCCTTCAGGTCGACGAGCTTCTCCAGCATCAGACTGGCGAAACGCGGCTCGCCATAGGGCGCGAGCCCCATCACCTTGTACTCGCCGGAATTGACCTTGAAGCCGATGTAGTAGGTCACTGCCGAGTAGAGCAGCCCGAGCGAATGCGGGAAATGCAGCTCCTTGTGGACCTTGAGGTCGCTGCCCTTGCCGATGGCGAGCGTCATCGTCGCCCATTCGCCGACGCCGTCCATGGTCAGGATCGCCGCCTCCTCGAAGGGGGAGGGGTAGAAGGCCGAGGCCGCATGCGAGAGATGGTGCTCGGTGAAGAGCAGCTTCTCGATGTCGAAGCCGGGCGAGAGCGTCTTCAACTCCCTCGCGATGATCTGCTTCTGAAACAACTTCTCGCGCAGCCAGAGCGGCATCGCCATCCGGAACGAGGTGAAGCCGCGAGGCGCGAAGGAGAGATAGGTCTCGAGCAGGCGCTCGAATTTGATGAAGGGCTTGTCGTAGAAGACGACGGCGTCGAGCTCATCGAGCCCGCAGTCGGCGACCGAGAGGCAGTACTCGACCGCGTGCTTGGGAAATTCCGCGTCGTGCTTCTTGCGCGTGAAGCGCTCCTCCTGCGCCGCCGCCTCGATCCGCCCATCGACGACCAGCGCAGCCGCGCTGTCATGATAGAGCCCCGAAATCCCGAGAATGCGCATCGCGGCCGGGCGCTTAGAACAGCGTGTAGATGAAGGGCGCGATCGCGCTGCCCTTGGTCAGGAACAGCAGGCCTCCGAGCAGCACGCACATCAAGAGGATTGGCACCAGCCAGAACTTCTTTCGCGCCGCCATGAAGCGGAAGAACTCGCGCAGGAACGACATTGGTCTATCCAGGTCAGAATTGATCTTTCATCGAGACCGGCTCCGGTCCCGGTGGATCGCGGACGATCCAATAGCTCTTCGCCTCCGGCTGCTTCTTCAGCCTGAGGAAGTCCTTGCCGACGAGCCGGGCGACAAATGCCATCGGCGTGAAGACGAGGAAGAACAGGATGCCAAGCACGATCGGGTTGATGATCATGGCCAGCAGCAGGCCAAACTTCATCCAGAGCTTGTTCAGCGGCGCAAGCACGGCCGGCCGGATCAGCGCGACGGCGAGGAAGCCGGCTGCAACCAGCGCGAGCCATGGCCAGGCCCGGCCGGAATGCCAGGCATTGTAGAGGCCGATCAGTGCGAAGACGGCCGCGAAGACGAAGCCGAAGGAGCGATCGCTCGATCCTTCGTGATCGTCATGGCCGGCTCCGGCCTGGAATTCGTGATGGACGCCCTTCGACAAGCCGCCGCTCCTGTTCAGGCGGCATCCTCTAGGCGATCCGTGGGCGAAGGTCGAGGGTAGAGACAGTGTCGCCCGCGGCTACATCGCAGTCGCCAGCGCGTCATGCTCGGGCTTGACCCGAGCATCTCAGGCCGCAGGAGGCTCTGGTGGCGCCTTCTCGTCACGAGATTCTCGGGTCTGCGCTTCGCTTCGCCCGAGAATGACGCCACTCCCCCTCAGCTCAGCATCCGCGTATCACCGCAGACCGAGACCTCCTGGCCCGAAATGGTCTTGGCGAAAGGCGAGGCCAGGAAGACGATCTGCTTGGCGATGTCATTGGGATCGACGAACTGCTTGATCGAGACGCCGGCGAAAAGGCGAGCCGTCATCTCGTCATGCGAGACGTTCATCGAGCGTGCCTTGTTGGCGATCACGCTCTGGATGCGTGGCCCGTCGACCAGCCCCGGGCAGATCGCGTTCGCCCGGATGCCGAATTCGCCGAGCTCGGCCGAGAGCGCCTTGGTGAAGCCGATCACGCCCCATTTCGCCGCAGCATAGGGCGAGCGCAGCGGAAATCCATGCTTCCCGGCCTGGCTCGAGAGATTGACGATCGATGCGTTCTGCGACTGCTTGAGATGTTCGACCGCGAGCCGGGTGCAGTTGAACTGACCGGTCAGGTCGATCGCCACGCAGGAATCCCAGTCCTCGGGCGCGATCTCGTCGACGCGGCCGGTCGGCCCGGCGATGCCGGCATTGTTGACCAGGCAATCGAGCCCGCCGAGCGCCGCCAGCGCCTCCTCGAACAGGCGCGCCACCGCCTTGCGGTCCGAGACGTCGCAGACCGAGCGCGTGATCGCCGGATCGCTCTCAGCCATCTCGGCGAGCGCCTTCTCGTCGACGTCGCAGATATGAACCTTGGCACCCTCGGCCGCGAAGGCGCGGGCCGTCGCGCGGCCGATGCCATTGGCGCCGGCCGTCACCAGCACGCGCAGGCCCTTGATCGTCAGATCCATCGTTTCCGTCCCTTTTCCTTTGTTGTTCTCGCGCGGGGCTTACTCCGCCAGCCGCGCCGTTCGTTCGATATGCTCCGCCGCGGCGCTGATGTCCTCGACCAGCGCCTGCCTCGCCGCCGCCGGATCCCGCCGCCGCAGGGCCTTCAGCAGCGCCGCATGCGCGACGACGGCACTGCCGCCGTCGAGCCGGCGCGGTTCATGTCGCATGTCGAGGTTGAGGATCGGCCCGGCCTTGAGCCAGAGCCGGGAGATCATCTCGATCAGCGAAGGCATGCCGGCGGCTTCATAAAGTGCGAAATGCAGGTCGCGATTGGCGGCGACCGCAGCAGCCGGGTCCGGCGGGTCCTTTGCTGCGGCCAGGAACGCCGCCTCATGCCGGGCAACGACAGCGATCTGCTCATCGGTGATGACCTTCGTCGCCTCCTCGGCGGCAAAGCCCTCGACCACCAGCCTGATCCGGGTGAGTTCGCGGAACTGCGCCAGAGTCAGCACCGGTACGCGCACCGCCCGCCCCGGCAACACCTCCAGCGCCTTGTCGGCCGCGAGCCGGCTGACCGCCTCGCGCACCGGCATCATCGAGACGCCGAGCGCCTCGGCAACACGGCGCAGCGAGAGCTTCTCGCCCGGCGCCAGCCGCCCGGCGATCAGCAGCGCCCGAAGCTCGCCGGTGACCCGTTCGCCCAGTGTTTCATGCAGCAGCGAGCCAACCTCGTCGAGCGCGGACGCCTCCCCGGCCTTCCCCGTGGCGGAGGAGGCGAGTCGAGATCGCGGCACGTCTGAGGGCTGGACTCGGGCAACCATGTCTGCCAACCTAACTGTGATCACAGATCACGACAAGCGGCTCCGAGGCCGCGCAACGAAGAATGACGATCGACGTAATCCGACGCCAAAGCGCGCGGGAGAGTTCTGGGAGGAACGGAATGTCAGAGCAGTCAAGGATCAAGGGTCTCTCGCGCCGCCAGACGCTAGTTGGATTGGGCGCAACAGCCACCGGTCTGATCGCCAGCCCGGCGGTCATTCTCGCACAGACCGCGGATGCGATCCGCTTCGGGCACCTGACGCCACGCACCGGGTTTCTCGGACCGCTCGGCGAGTACGGCGTCATGGCCGCCGATCTCGCCGCGGAGGAGATCAACGCAGCCGGCGGCATCAACGGCCGCAAGCTCGAATTGCTGAAGGAGGACTCGGTCAACCCGCAGACCGCCTCGACCAAGGCCGAGCGCATGATCGAGCGCGACAAGGTCGCCTGCATCATCGGCGAGATCTCGTCCGCCTCCTGCCTGACGATCTCGCAGGTCGCGGCCCGCAACAAGACGCTCTTCTTCAACACCGGCGGCAATTCCGACGCCCTGCGCGGCGAGAGCTGCAACCGCTACATGTTCCATGTCGAGCACCAGAACTCGATGTATGTGAAGAGCTGCGGCCGCTCGCTGCTGGCCCAGGGGCTGGTCAAGGGCAAGAAGTGGTTCTCGCTCACCGCCGACTACGCCTTCGGCCATGACCTCAGCAAGGTAGCCAAGCGCTTCATGGAAGCCAATGGCGGCCAGTTCGCCGCCGACAAGCTGGTCCCGACGGATGCGACCGACTTCTCGGCGCTGCTGCTTGAGATTCGCGCGGCCAAGCCCGATCTCGTCATCTCCAATCTCGCCGGCAACCAGATCACCAACTTCCTCAAGCAGTATTCCGAATTCGGCCTGACCTTCCCGGTCGCCGGCTTCGGCTTCGACACGGCTTTGGCCTGGGCCGCCGGCAAGGACAATTTCGGCGGCACCTGGCCTTGCGTCTGGCATCATTTGATCGACACGCCCTCGACCAAGGCCTTCGTCGCCGCCTTCACCAAGAAATACGGCAAGCCGCCGGAGAACCAGGCCTGGGGCGACTATGTCGGCGTCAAGGTCATGGCCCAGTCGATGAACGAGCTGAAGTCGACCGACACCGCCAAGATCCTCGAGCATCTCGAGAAGGGCGCGAAGTTCGACGTGATGAAGCCGCGCCAGGGCTATTTCCGTGCCTCCGACCACCAGCTGATCAGCGAGATGTACACCATCACCGCCTTGCCGGCGGCGCAGGTCAAGAACCAGTGGGACCTCTTCACCTCATCGCCGCCGGTCCCCGGCCCGAACGAGGACATGGAGGTCATCGCAACCCAAGGCGACGAAGCCGTCTGCAAGATGAGCTGAGGCGCCTACGTCATTCTCGGGCGAAGCGAAGCGCAGACCCGAGAATCTCATGACGGGAAGGCGCCGGCTGGCGCCTCCTTCGGCCTGAGATGCTCGGGTCGAGCCCGAGCATGACGAGCCCTCCGCCCGGCAAACCGCCCCACCGCGCAACCCCGTAAAGGCCATCCCTTGCTCACCCTTTTCATCCAGCAGGTGCTGAACGGGCTGCTCGACGGGGTCTATTACCTCCTGATCGCGCTCGGCCTGTCGCTGATCTTCTCGCTCGGCGGCATCGTCAATCTGGCGCATGGCGCTTTCTATGCGATCGGCGCCTATCTCACGATCCTGCTCGCCCCGCATATCGGCTTCGGCGGTGCGCTCGTCGCCTCGCCTCTGCTGGTCGCGTTGATCGGCATCGTCATCGAGCGCGGGCTGTTCCAGCGCTTCTATCGCTCGGACCCGATCCTCTCGCTGCTGCTGACCTTCGGCCTCGCCATGGTCGCCGAGCAGTCGTTGCGCATGATCTTCGGCGCGCCGCCGCTCTCCTTTTCGATCCCGCCAGCGCTGCGCGGCCAGATCTTCATCGGCGACTTCATCTATTCGCGCTACCGGGCCCTGCTGATCCTGATCGCCGCGGCCTGCGTGCTCGGCCTCTGGTTCCTCTTGCAACGCACCGCCTTCGGCCGCGTCGTGCGGGCCGGCGTGCAGAACCCCGACATGGTCGGCGCGCTCGGCATCTCCCTGCAGCCCTACATGATGACGGTCGCCGGCATCGGCATCGGCCTTGCCGGTCTCGCCGGCGTCCTGCTCGCGCCGATCTATTCGATCCATCCGGCCATGGGCCAGGAGATCATCACCCCCGCCTTCGTCGTCGTTGTCATCGGCGGCCTCGGCTCGTTCTGGGGTGTCGTCGTTGCTGCCCTGATGGTCGGCCTGGTCAAGGGCATCACCATCGGCCTTGGCCTGACGCAATGGTCGACCGCGGTGATCTACCTGATGATGCTGCTCGTCCTGCTCTTCCGTCCGCGCGGCCTGTTCGGCGAGCGCATCCAGCGCTTCGAGTGAGGCCGTCATGACCAGCTCCCAGCGCGATTATCTCCCGCTCATCCTCGCCGCCCTCGGCCTCGCCATCCTGCCCTCGCTGATGCATGCGGTCGGGCTTGGGACGACCTCGGCCACCGAGGTCGTGGTCTTCGCCATCGCCTGCATGGCGCTGAACATCCTGGTCGGCACCACCGGCCTGGTCTCCTTCGGCCATGGCGCCTGGTTCGGCATCGCCGCCTATGCCGCCGGCCTGATCCAGCGCAACTGGCTGCCCGGCCAGTTCGCTCTGCCGATCTTGCTCGCGGTCGCGCTCGTCGCGCTGATCGCCTTCGCCTTCGGCGCCCTGATCCTGCGCCGCAAGGGCGTCTATTTCTCGCTGCTGACGCTGGCGCTCGCCGCCATGATCTATTCGGTCGCTTTCCGCTGGACCTCGGTCACCGGCGGTGAGGACGGCCTCGGCGGCATCAAGCGCCCGCTTTTCGCCGGCATCGATTTCGAGGTCGCCCTGCCATTCTACATGCTGGTCGCGACGATCGGCTTCGCCGTGGTCTACGGGCTCTGGCGCTTCCATCGCTCGCCGGTCGGCACCGTCCTCGTCGCAATCCGCGAGAACGAGCAGCGCGCCCGCTTCCTCGGCTACGCCACGAACCGCTACAAGCTCGTCGCTTTCACCGTTTCGGCCGCGCTGACCGGCCTCGCCGGCACGCTCCTCCTGTTCAACAATCGCATGACCTCGGCCGAGCCGATCTCGGTCGCCTTCTCCGGCGAACTCTTGGCGATGGTCGTGATCGGCGGCATGCGCTCCTTCCTCGGGCCGGCGCTCGGCGCGCTCTTCTTCGTCGTCTTCCGCGACTATCTCTCCAGCGTCACCGAGAACTGGCTGTTCTGGTTCGGCCTGCTCTTTGTCGCCTTCATCGTCTTCTCGCCCGATGGCCTCATCGGCGTCGGCCAGCGCCTGCTCAAGCCTTTCCGCAAGCAGGTCGCGGAGGATGCGGCGATGTCGGCCCGCAAGGCCGGCGCTGTCGAGCTCCCGGCCTTCATGAAGCCGAAGGATGCCGGCGACGGCACGATCCTGACCGCGACCGGCCTCGCCAAGAGCTTCGGCGGCATCAAGGCGGTCGAGAACGTCGATATCACCATGCGCGACCGGCGCCTGCATGCGCTGATCGGCCCCAACGGCGCCGGCAAGACCACCGCCTTCAACCTGATCTCCGGCCTGTTCAAGCCGGACCGCGGCGAGGTCCGGCTGCGCGATCGCGACATCGCCGGCCTCTCCCCGGAGGCGATCACCCGGGCCGGCATCGGCCGCGCCTTCCAGATCACCAACCTCTTCCCGACGCTCTCGGTCGCCGAGAACGTCCGGCTTGCCGTGCAGGCCCGTTCAGCCCAGCGCTTCGGCCTGTGGCAATCCGCCGGCACCCTCGACCAGGTCAATGACGAGACCCGCCAGGTCATCTCGACCATGGGGCTCTCCGGCATCGAACAGGCGGAGGCGGGCTCGCTCAGCTATGGCGGCCAGCGCCTGCTCGACATGTCGCTCGCGCTCGCCACCAGCCCGCGCATCCTCCTGCTCGACGAGCCGCTCGCCGGCCTCGCCGCCGCCGAGCGCGAGCGCGTCGGCAACCTGATCAAGTCGATCTCGACCGATCTGCCGGTGCTGCTGGTCGAGCATGACATCGATCGCGTCTTCGCCATCGCCGACCATGTCACGGTGATGAACGAGGGCTCGGTGCTGGTCGACGGCACGGTTGAGGACGCGCGCTCGTCGCCCAAGGTGCAGGAGGTCTATATCGGCTCCGGCGCCCATGCGCTGGCCGAGAAGCCACGCGAGAGCGCCGCGGGCGACAAGGTCCTGCTTGGGCTCGACAAGGTCGATACCTTCTACGGCAAGAGCCACATCCTGCGCGACGTCACCTTCGGCGTGCACGAGAACGAGATCGTCGCCTTGCTCGGCCGCAATGGCGCCGGCAAATCGACCCTACTCAAGACCATCACCGGCATCGCCCCGCCGGCTTCCGGTTCGATCAGCCTCGCCGGCAGCGACATCGCCCGCCTGCCGCCAGCAGGGATCGCCCGCGCCGGCATCGCCTATGTGCCGCAAGGCCGCGGCCTCTTCGCCGGCATGAGCGTCAAGGACAATATGGAGCTCGGCCGCCTCCGGCGCCGGACCGGCAACGGCACCCATTGGGAGGACGAGAAGATCTTCGCCTTCTTCCCGCGCATCAAGCAGCGCTGGCATTCCCCTGCCGATTACCTCTCCGGCGGCGAACAGCAGATGGTGGCGGTGGCGCGCGCGCTCTCCGGCGATACCCGCGTGCTGCTGCTCGACGAGCCGTTCGAGGGATTGGCCCCGGCGGTAGTCGAGGAGCTGTTCGAGGCTTTCGACAAGCTCCGGAAGGAGATCGCCATCGTCATCGTCGACCACCATCTCGACCTCGCGCTGGCGCTCTCCGACCGCACCGTCGTGCTCGAGCGCGGCCAGGTCACCCATATCGGCCCCTCGCGGGCGCTGAGCCAGGACCTCGCGCTAAGGCGGCAGGTGCTCTGGCTGTGATGATGGGTCCCCTCCACCGTCATTCCGGGGCTTCGCGCAGCGAAGAGCCCGGAACCCATAACCACTGCCGATTCAGGAAGAACCGTTGCCATTGTCGCGCCTCGTCTTTGGCCACCTGCGGTTATGGGTTCCGGGCTCACGCCTGCGGCGTGCCCCGGAATGACGGCGTGGTTTCTACACCTCTGAACCCGGATGCTTTCGCATGACCAAGATCGCCATCGTCGGCTCGGGCCTGATCGGCCGCGCCTGGGCCACTGTCTTTGCCAGCCACGGCTTCGAGGTCGCGCTGCACGATGTGAAGCCCGACGCCGCCAAGGCCGCCCGCGTCCATATCGGCAAAAACCTCAGGGAGCTCGCCGGCCACGGCCTCGTCGATGATCCGAAGGGTTCGCTCGCCCGCATCCGGGTCGCCAAGGACCTTGCCGACGCTCTCAAGGGCGTCGCGCTGGTGCAGGAGAACGGCCCGGAGACGATCGAGGCCAAGCGCGAGCTGTTTGCTGAGATGGATGCGCTCGCGCCGGCCTCCGCGATCCTGGCCTCCTCGACCTCCTTCATCATGGCCTCGACCTTCTCGGAAGAGCTGAAGGGTCGCGCCCGCTGCCTCGTCGCCCATCCGGTCAACCCGCCGCATCTGGTGCCGATCGTCGAGCTCGCCCCGGCGCCCTGGACCGACCCCAAGGTCGTCGCCAAGGCCAAGCGCATCTACGAGCAGGCCGGGCAGGTCGCGATCATGCTGCGCAAGGAAAAGCCCGGTTTCGTGCTCAACCGCCTGCAGGCGGTGTTGCTGGCCGAGGCCTTCCGCCTCGTCGGCGAGGGCGTCGCCAGCGCCGAGGACGTCGACAAGACGATCCGCGACGGGCTCGGCCTGCGCTGGTCGTTCATGGGCCCGTTCGAGACGATCGAGCTCAACGCCCCCGGCGGCATCCCTGACTACTGCGTCCGCTATTCGGAGTCGCTCGACCGCATGGTCAAGTCCTCCGAGGGGCTGGGCAACCCGTTCAAGCCCGAGACGGTCGCCGAAGTCATGCGCGAATGGCGCGGCGCGCAGGATGCCTCGCGGGTCAAGCGCCTCAGCGACTGGCGCGACAGCCGCCTCGCCGCTCTGCAGGCGCATAAGCGCGCGGCGAAGCGCAAGCCGGCGTGAGTTTTTGAACAGGGATTAGCGAAGGACTAAATCGCATGGCCAAGAACCGCAAAGTCATCATAACCTGCGCCGTCACCGGCGCGATCCACACCCCGTCGATGTCGCCCTATCTGCCGGTGACGCCGGAGGAAATCATCGACGCCGCCGTCGGCGCGGCCGAGGCCGGCGCGGCGCTGGTCCATGTCCACGCCCGCAACCCCAAGACCGGCCAGCCCGACCAGTCGCCGGAGGCGTTCGAACCCTTCCTCAAGGTGATCAAGCAGCGCTCGAACTGCGTCATCAACATCACCACCGGCGGCGCCCCGACAATGCTGGTCGAGGAGCGGCTGAAGCCCTGCGCCCATTTCAAGCCCGAAGTCGCCTCGCTCAACATGGGCTCGATGAATTTCGGGCTCTACCCGATGCTGAACCGCTTCAAGGAGTTCAAGCACGATTGGGAGCGGCCCTATCTCGAAGGCTCGAACGACCGCGTGTTCAAGAACACCTTCAAGGACATCGAGAACATCCTGACCACCTGCGCCGAGAACGGCACGCGCTTCGAGATCGAGTGCTACGATATCGGCCATCTCTACACGCTGGCCCATTTCGTCGACCGCGGGCTGGTGAAGCCGCCCTTCTTCGTCCAGTCGGTCTTCGGCCTGCTCGGCGGCATCGGCCCGCATCCCGAGGACGTCGTCCATATGAAGCGCACCGCCGACCGGCTTTTCGGCGACGACTATCACTGGTCCGTGCTCGGCGCCGGCCGCCACCAATTGCCGATCGCGGCGATGGCGGTCGCGATGGGCGGAAACCTGCGCGTCGGCCTCGAGGATTCGCTCTGGCTCGGCCCGGGCCAGCTCGCCAAGTCGAATGCCGACCAGGTCCGCGCCGCCCGCAAGATCATCGAGGGCCTGGGCCTCGAGATCGCCACCCCGGACGACGCCCGCGAACAGCTCCAGCTCAAGGGCGCCGACAAGGTCGCCTTCTGAGGCTCCAACTCGGCATCCGGCGAGCTTGGCTCGCTGGATGCCTGTACGCTAAAGCTCGCGGCTGACCCTAAGCGAACCGGGCCGGCCGCGCAGTCGATGCACACCTTCACCTTCATCCTGATCCTGGTCATGGCCGTGGTGGCCTCGCAGCCGCTCACCCGGCTGTTCAGGATCGTCCCGCTCCCGATCGTTCAGATCGCGCTCGGCGCGGCCCTGGCCTGGCCGACCGCCGGCTTCCATACCGCGATCGAGCCGGAGCTCTTCCTCCTGCTTTTCATCGCGCCGCTGCTCTTCGCCGATGCCTGGGAAGCGCCAAAGCGCGAATATCGCCGGCTGCTGCGGCCGATCCTGTCGCTGTCTTTCGGCCTGGTCTTCTTCACCACCCTCGGCTGCGGCCTCGCCTTGCACTGGCTGGTGCCCTCCATGCCGCTGCCGGTGGCCTTCGCGCTCGCCGCCGTGCTCTCGCCGACCGATGCGGTCGCGGTCTCCTCCATCGTCGACAAGGAGAGCGTGCCGAAGGACCTGATGCATATCCTCGAAGGGGAATCGCTGCTCAACGACGCCTCCGGCCTGGTCATCTTCCGTTTCGCCACCGCCGCGGCCCTGACCGGCAGTTTCTCGCTCTGGCAGGCCTCGCTCGCCTTCCTCTTCGCCGTCGCCGGTGGCGTCGCCGCAGGCTTGCTCGCGGTCGTCGTAGTCTCCTGGGCGCTGAAGCTCCTGGCAAAGTTCGATCGGATCCCGCCGGAAGTGCAGGTGCTCGTCGTCATGTTCCTGCCCTTCGCCGCCTTCCTGGCGGCGGAGAGCGTGCATGCATCCGGCGTGCTCGCCGCCGTCGTCGCTGGCCTGACAGTCGGACGCACGCGCACCGCCAGCCAGCTCAGCGTCTCCGCCTACATGCTTGCCCACTCCTTCTGGACGATGCTCGCCTTTCTCCTCAACGGCGCGCTCTTCGTGGTGCTCGGCCTGCAATTGCCGGCGATCATCCGTGCCGTGCCGCCGGCGCTGACCAGCTCGCACTGGCTCTGGCAGCCGCTCGGCATCGTCGTCGCGCTGACGCTTTGCCTGATCGCGCTGCGCTTTCTCTGGATCACGGTAGCGGTCGGGGCCGGACGCATCATCAGCCGGCTCAGGCGCGAGGTTCCGCTGAACGCCACCCCACGTATCCGTCTTGCAAGCTCGATTGCGGGCGTGCGCGGCGCCGTCACGCTCGCCGGCGTTCTGTCCCTGCCCGTGCTCGCACTCGACGGCTCGCCCTTCCCAGGACGGGACATCGCGATCTTCCTGGCCGCGGGCGTGATCCTGCTCTGGCTCGTGATCGCCAGCGTCGGACTGCCGCCGATCATGCGCGGGCTCGTTGTCGGACACGCCGCTCATGCCACCGAGGTGCGCAGGGCGCGCATCACCGCTACCGAAGCCGCGATCGCCCGGCTCGAGGGCGTCGCCCATCGCGGCGGGACCGACGGCGCCGCCACGGTCGACCAGGCCGTGGCCGAGGGCCTGATCGCGACTTACAGGCGCCGCCTCGCCTTACTCGACGACGGCAAGACGCCGCAGGAGGAAGCGGTGACGCTACAAAGGGCCGAGAGCAACTTGCGCCATGCCGCCCTGGCGGCGGAGCGCGAGGCCTTGCGCCGCCTGCTCAAGAGCGGCGAGATCGACGACGCCACCTTCAACGCGCTGGCGCACGAGCTCGCTTTGCATGACGTGCTCGCCGAAGCCAAGGCCAGATCGCACTGACCGCCGACGCTAGCGCTAGCTGCGGACCGCGAGGATGAACAGGCGCGGGAACCGGAGCAGCACCTTGCCATCCGGCTCAACCGGGTAGGCCGCAGCGATCTTCTCGCGGTAGCGCGCAAGGAAGACGTCGCGCTCATCAGCCGATAGTGGATCGATATAGGGCTTGAGGCCCGTGCTCTTGAACCATTCGACGATCGCATCGTGACCGGCGAGCGCGTGGACATAGGTCGTCTGCCAGATGTCGACCTGACAGCCGGCCGCCATCAGCCAGCTGCGATAATCCGAGAACGAGCCGATCACCGCCTTCGATGCCCGCGCATTGGCGAGGCGAGCCGCCCACTGCCCCTCGGCGGCTGCCTCGTCCATGGCGACATGGGAGGGCTCGCTGAGATTGTTCGGCATCTGCACCGCGAGCGTACCGCCCGGCGCCAGTGACCGCGACAGCCGCGCGAACAAGGCGGGATGATCGGGAATCCATTGCAGGGCCGCATTGGCGAAGATCAAGTCGTAGCGGCCATCGGCCGACCAGGTCGCCAGATCAGCCTGGGTGAAGGAGAGCTGCGGCAGGCGCTTGCGGGCCTTTTCGAGCATGTCCGGCGAGGAATCGAGACCTTCGACCTTGGCATCCGGGAAGCGGGCGGCGACCAGCTCGGTGCTGTTGCCGGGCCCGCAGCCGAGATCGATGCAGTGCTGCGGATCGGTGAGGCGCACGCGCTGGATCAGATCGAGCGGCGGCCGTGTCCGCTCATCCTCGAAGCGCAGATACTGGTTCGCATCCCAGTCGACCTTGCCCGTCATCGCGCCTGCTCCGTCCGTCCATCTGGCGCGATGGCTACGCTCCTACAACGAGCGCATCAAGCCGCCATCGACGCGCAGGTTCTGGCCGGTGATGTAGCCGGCGCCGTCCGAGGCGAGGAAGGCGATCGTCGCGGCGATCTCCTCGCTGGTGCCATAGCGCTGCATTGGCACGCCATCGCGGCGTTCGTCGGTCTGCGGCAGCGTGTCGATCCAGCCGGGCAGGACATTGTTCATGCGCACGTTCTGTGCGGCGTACTGGTCGGCGAAGAGCTTGGCGTAGGCGGCGAGCCCGGCGCGGAACACCGCCGAGGTCGGGAAGTTGGCCGCAGGCTCGAAGGCCCAGGCCGTCGAGATGTTGATGATCGCGCCTGATTTCTGCGCCGCCATCACCGGCGCGACCAGCCGGGTCGGCCGGATCACGTTCATCAGGTAGACGTCGAGCCCGGTATGCCATTGCTCGTCGGTGATCTCGGTGATCGGCGCGCGCGGGCCATGGCCGGCACTGTTGACCAGCACGTCGATACGGCCGAAGCGCTCCAGAGTCGTGTCGATCAGGCGCTTGAGATCGTCGTTCGACTGGTTCGAGCCGGTGACGCCAAACCCGCCGAGCTCCTTGGCCAGGGCCTCGCCCTTGCCGGAGGAGGACAGGATCGCGACCTTGAAGCCGTCCTGCGCCAACCGCTTCGCTGCCGCAGCGCCCATGCCACTGCCACCGGCGGTCACAACAGCTACTTTTTCTCCTGCCATCTGGAGGCTCCATCTGCTCGGCGGGTTATGAGAGCGATGCAAGCAGCAAGGCTCATTCTAGCCTTTCTCGCATTGCCTGCGTAAACTCGCCAGCGAGTTACACGGCGCTCTATCACTAGAAAAACTATCGCATGTTCGAGACGCAGCAACGCCTGCCATCCCTCAATGCGCTGCGCGCCTTCGAGGCCGCAGCGCGGCACCTCAACTTCCGCGCTGCGGCCGACGAGCTCGGCGTCACGCAGGGCGCGGTCGCGCAGCATGTCCGCGGGCTGGAAAGGGATCTCGGCCTGAAGCTGTTCGAGCGCCAGCCGCGCCTGCTCGCCCTGACCAGCGCCGGGCGCAGCTATGCGACCCATGTCGCCCGCGCCTTTGCCCTCCTGGTCGAGGCGACCGACAACCTTCGTCCGCAGCCCTTGCGGCTGACGATCAGCGCGACGCCAAGCATCGCGGCGAAATGGCTGGTGCCGCGGCTGCCTGATTTCACCACCGCCCATCCTCAGCTGGAGTTGAACATCCTCGCCAGCGATGCGCTGGCGAACTTCCAGTCCGACGGCGTCGACATCGCCATTCGCCAGGGCCGCCCGCCCTTCGGGCCCGGCCTGACCGCCGACCTGCTGTTCGAGCATGAGATCGTCGCGACCTGCCATCCCAGCATGCGTCCCACCGAGGAGGACCTAGCGCGCCTGCCCTTGCTGCGCGACGGGCACGATCTCTGGTCGGAGTTCTTCGAGCGTGCGCTCGGCCGGCCAATGCCGCTGACGATCCGCAGCACGCGCTTCAACCAGACGGCGCTGGCAATCGACGCCGCGATCGCCAGCCAAGGCATCGCGCTCGCAAGCCGCTTCCTGGTCGAGCCCGACCTCGCCGCTGGCCGCCTCGTTCTGGCGACGCCGGCCAGCATGCGCGGCGGCCTCGACTTTTACGTCGTTTGTGCGCGAAAGCCACGCCATCCCGAGCAGGCCACGCTGGTCAAGGCTTGGTTGCTCGCGCAGCGCGGCTGAGCTGAGAGTTCAACTCGCAGCCGCGAAGGTGTCCTTGAGCCAGGCCTGCCATGCCGGCTCGTTCTCGGCGACGCGCTTGTCGGCATCGTCGCCATAGAAGAACAGGCTCGCGCTGACATTGACCTTGTCGCCCATCTGATAGCTGCCGATCAGCGCGACGCCATTCTCGGAACGCAAGAGGATGTGGCGCTGCTTCCGGTTCTGCTCGGCCTGCTCGACCGTGCCGGAGAAGGCTTGCGGCGCGGCCGGCAGCTCGCGCCGCTCGCCGACATTCGCGCCGGCGAGGCCGAGCCTCTCGGTCAATTGCGTCCAGACGGCGAGATGCTCGCCTCCGGTCACCCGCATCGCCTGGAAGGAAGCGCCCTTCTGGCCGGCGAAATGGCTGAGATAGAACCGCAGCACCGCGAAGAAGCCTGGCCAGCCGCCCTCGAACCCCTCGACCTGATCGTCCCAATCGTCGCTGGAAGCAAAGAACGAGTGCACCATCCGCACCAGGCATTGGTCGCCGGAACGGCTGGTTATGGTGATCTCGGTCGCGACCGGCGGAGCTTTCTCGCCCCATTCATACTCGGTGTAGCCGAAGCGGTGCGGCGGCTCCCAGAGGTTGATCTCACCGGCCGAGCCCATCTCCGGCCCGAAATTGAAGCTGAGCTTGCCGCCGACCCGCTCCTCGATCGTGGTGCGGGTAAACCAGGCGGTGTTGCCCGGCCCCGTCGCCATCGCCTGCCAGACCTGCTCGGGCGTGCCGGGGACCAGCACCTCCATCTCGACCCAGCGCTTGCCGGTTCCGTCCTTCTTGATCGGCATGATCCAATATCCTTTCAGGCCTTGGCCGGTTCGGGCGCCGGATAGGCGGCGACCACGAGGCGGTGCGAGCGGCCGCCCGGCGCATTGTCGTCGTGATAGCGGGCGGCGAGCGCCGCCACGGTTTCGGTGAGCTCGCGCGTGAAGGCGGCACGCTCGGTCGGCGAGCGGAAGCGGATGACGCTGTCGAGCGAGAGGGTCGCCAGCCGCTTCTCCTGCCGGCGCGCCTCATTCCAGAGCGCTCCGACCTCGCGCACGATCCGGGCTGCGAGCGCGATCAGATAGCTCGCCGAGAGCCGGTCGGGGTTGCGCTCCGGATCGGCGCCGAGGGAACCCAGCGCCGCCGGCGAGACGACGAAGGACGCGGCGCTAGCCACCATCAGGCGCTCCGTCAGCCCGCCCCATCGCCGCTCGCCCGCCGGCACGACGAGCTCGTGCTCCTCTAGCGCGCGCAGATGGTAGTTGACCTTCTGCCGGGTCAACCCGACCCGCCCGGCCAGCGAAGCGGCCGAGGCCGGCTCCGACAATTCGGCCAGGATCCGGCGCTTGACCGGATCGAGCACCACGGCGGCGCGAGCGGGATCATCGATGACGTCGAGGTCGAGCATGACCTGAGGCTCGCATTGACAAATTTATTTGTCAATCGATTGAGGCGGTGGCTGAAAGAAGCTGCTTGCAACATACAAACCAAATGGTATGTATATGCCATGCCACGGCCAACCAAACAGTCCCCCGAACGCGGCAGCGCCCGCACCCGGCTCCTCAAAGCGGCGCGCGACGTCATCCGCACCAAGGGCTTCGCAGCCACCAGCGTCGACGATCTCTGTCGCGCCGCCGATGTCACCAAGGGCGCGTTCTTCCATCATTTCGCCAGCAAGGAGGCGCTCGGCGTCGCCGCTGCCGAGTTCTGGACGCAGGAGGTCACCCCCTTCTTCGCAGCCGCCCCCTATCATGAGCCGGCCGACGCGCTTGATCGCGTCCTCGCTTATGTCGCGTTCCGCAAGACGATCATCGCCGGCGATCTCTTCGAATTCACCTGCCTCGTCGGGACGATGGCACAGGAGGTCCACGCCAGCGCGCCGGGCATCCGCGACGCCTGCGGCCGCAGCATCTTCGGCCATGCCGCGACGCTGGAAGCCGACATTGAACAGGCTCGCGAGGAGCGCGGCATCAGCGCCGACTGGACCGCCGAGAGCCTGGCCCGGCACACGCAGGCCGTCCTGCAGGGCGGCTTCGTGCTGGCCAAGGCCGGCAACGATCCCGATCTGGCGCGCGAAAGCCTCGACCATCTCGACCGGTATATCCGGCACCTTTTCCACGTGGCGGAGGATTTGGCAGCATGAGCCAGCGCATGACGATCGGATGCACCTGCGGGCATACACGGCTCGAAGTCGAGGGTGAACCGATCCTCGTCTCCGAATGCCTGTGCGACAGCTGCCGGGCGGCGGCGGCCCGGCTAGCCAAGCTGCCGAATGCGAGAAGCATCCTGACTGCGTACGACGCGACACCCAGCGCCGAATATCGGAAGGACCGGATCCGGTTCGTCTCCGGCGTGGAGAGCCTGCGCGAGTTCCGGCTCGCGCCCGATGCAGGCTCACGCCGGGTCGTCGCAACCTGCTGCAACACGCCTGTCTTCCTGGAGATGAAGGGCGCGCATTGGCTCAGCCTCTATTCGCATCTCTGGCCGGAGGGCGCCCGACCGAAAGCGACGCTGCGCACCATGACAGGCGACCTGCCCGACGCATCCAACCTGCCGGCCGACATCCCCAATCTGAAGAGCCACACGATCTCGTTCTACGCCAAGCTGCTGACGTCCTGGATCGCCATGGGCTTCCGCAATCCGAAGATCACTATCGCGGGGACGGTCGATGCCTGACGACAAGATCGAGATCGAGAACGTCAACAAGCCCGGCAAGTCCGAGCGAGTCGACCGCGGCAAGTATCTGGCAATGCGCCAGGCACTGCTCGCCATCCTGCCGGACGAGGCGCCTGGGCTAACCGTACCCGATGCGAAAGAGGCGCTGCTGCCGTTGTTGCCGGACGATCTCTTCCCGCAGGGCAATACGGCCGGCTGGTGGTTGAAAGCCGTCCAGCTCGACCTCGAGGCCAAGGGCGTGATCAAGCGCGCTCCGCGCAAGCCGGTGCATCTCTACCGGCTCGCGACGACCTGACCTCAGCTGGCCTCCGCGAACGCCGTCGCCAGCGCTGCCGCCGCCTCGTCGAGCTCGGCGGTCTCATGGGCGGCGCTGACGTGCAGTCGCAGGCGCGCCTCGCCCTGCGCCACGATCGGGAACGAGATCGCCGGAGCGAAGACGCCGGCCCGGATCAGGCGCGTGGTCATGGCGCGCGCCCTCTCCTCGCTGCCGATCTTGACCGCGGTGATGGCGCTGTCGCTGTCATGGCAGGCGAGCGCGTAGAAGCGCAGCGCCTCGCGCAGATGGGCGACGTTGCGCCAGAGTCGCTCGCGCGGACCGGGATCGTCGCGGCAGATCTTGAGTGCAGTCAGCGCCGTCGCGGCATTCGCCGTCGTCATCCCCATGGTGAAGATCCAGCTGCGCGACTGTGCCTTGAGCTTCTCGATCAGCAGGCGGGGGCCGGCAACGAAGCCGCCGCTGGCGCCGCCCAGCGCCTTCGACAGCGAACCAGTCAGCAGCATGTCGGGCGCGCCATTGGCGAGGCCGCAAAGCGGCGCGGTGCCCTTGCCGCCCGGCCCGACCACGCCGGTCGCATGCGCCTCGTCGATCATCAGCAGCGCGTCGAATTCGCGCGCCAGCGCCTGGATTTCGACTAGCGGAGCCGCCCCGCCCTCCATACTGAAGATGCCGTCGGTGACGATGAGACGCCGCTTGGCCTGCCGCGTGCCTTCCAGCGCCCGGCGCAGACCCGCGACATTGCGGTTCTCATAGGTCTCGACATCGGCACGGCTCAGGCGGCAGCCATCGATGATGCTGGCATGGTTGAGCCGGTCCGAGATGATTGCGTCGCCGGCGCCGACCAGCGTGGTCAGCACGCCGCCATTGGCGCTGCCGCCGGAGGAGAACAGCGCCACCGCCTCGACACCCAGGAACGAGGCGAGGTTCTCGGCCAGCGCCTCATGCAGCGGCGTCGTCACGAAAACCGGATAGATGCCGGTCCCCGTCCCATAGAGCCGCATCGCCTCGTTGGTCGCAGCGAGCACGCGCTCGTCGGTCGAAAGGCCGAGATAGTCGTTGGCGCCGAGCATGATCGTGTCGACGCCGTCGAGCAGGATGCGCCCGCCGCAGCGACGGTCGATCATCCGGCGAGGGGGGACATGCGCGTTCATGGCACGGCCTTCGGCAGCGCGCCCGCAACGAGATTCTGCCAGTAGCGCAGCACATGCGGGACGATCGCATCGTTGAACACGTAACGGTCGCCGTGCAGCCCCTCGCCGGGGCCGACCTCGCCGGCGCCGATCCAGGCATAGCAGCCGCTCGCGGCGCGGATCATGAAGGCGAAGTCCTCGCAGCCCAGACTCGGCTTGAACTCAGTCGAGACGTTCTGTAGCCCGACAGCGGCGCCCGCCGCCCGCGCCGCCAATGCCGCCGCCTCGACGGTGTTGATCACCGGCGGATAGCCGCGCTTGTAGTCGAGCGCAGCGGTGAGGCCATGCGAGGCGGCGACGCCCTGCGCGATCTCGCCGAGCAGCCTCTCGCAAAGATCGGAGAGCGCCGGATCGAAGAAGCGGCAGGTGCCCTGCAGCCAGACCTCCTTCGGCACGATGTTGCCGACATTGCCGCCATGGACCTGGGTCAGGCTGACCACGATCGGCGTCTGCGGATCGACGGCGCGCGAGACGATGCGTTGCACGCTCTGGATGAAGGCGCCGGCGGCGAGGATCGGATCGTCGCCAAGATGCGGCATGGCGACATGAGCGCCGAGCCCAAAGAAGCGCAGTTCGAAATTATCGACCGCCGCCATCTGCGCCCCGGCGCGGGCTGCGATCGTGCCGAAGGGCACGCCCGGCCAATTGTGCACGGCGTAGACAGCCTCGACCGGGAAGCGCTCGAACAGCCCGGCCTCGATCATCTTCAGGCTGCCGCCCTCGTTCTCCTCGGCCGGCTGGAAGATGAAATGGACAGTGCCGTCGAAATCCGGGCTCTGGCTGAGGAGCCTGGCGGCCCCCAGCAGCATGGCGCTGTGGCCGTCATGGCCGCAGGCATGCATCACGCCCTCCTTCTTCGAGGCGTAAGGCAGGCCGGTGCGTTCGATGACGGGCAGCGCATCGAGCTCGGCACGCAGGCCGATGGCGCGCTTGCCGGAGCCGGCGCGCAGCGTGCCGACGACGCCGGTGCCGCCGATGCCCTCCTGCACCTCGAGGCCGAAGGAGCGCAGCTTCTCGGCAACGAAGCCGGCGGTCTCCACCTCCTGGAAGCCGAGCTCGGGATTGGCGTGGATGTGGTGGCGCCAGGCGACGACCTCTGGTGTCAGCGCGGCGATCGGGTCATTGTGCAGCATGGTTCTCTCCTGTCCCGCATGGATTAGGAGAACGGACCGGCAGCGTCTTGAACCAGATTGACCGATGAGTGAGCCGCGACAGGAGAGTCAGGAGTTCTGGCGCCACGCCGCCTTCCGCGAGCTCGGCCTGCTCAAGGCGCGGTTTCGCGAGCATCGCTATGACCGCCACACCCATGACGGCTACGTCATCGCGCTGATCACCGAAGGCTGTGAGCGCGTGCGCGTCGGCCGCCAGGAGGTACTGGCTCCGGCCGGCTCGGTGCTCGTGGTCAATCCGGAAGAGTGGCATGATGGGCAGGCCGGCGCCGATGAGGGCTGGGCCTATCGGACCTTCTATCCATCCGTGGCGCTGCTGTCGGACATCGCAGCCGAGCTCGGGCAGCCAAACGTGCCGCTCTTCCCGCAGGCCCTGCTCGATGATCCCGAATTGGTCCGCTTGCTCACCGCAGCTCATGCGGAATCAACCTCGCCGGAAGCCACCCGCGCGGAAACATCGTTGCTGACCGCGCTGCGTCGGCTGATCCTGCAGCATGGTGACAATGATCGGCCGGCGGAGCCACTCGACCGCTCCGGCTCGCAGCGCCGCTTCTCACGCTACGAGCAGGTGATCGAGGATGGGCTCGCTGGCGAGATCGACCTGCAAGGGCTCGCCATCGCCGCCGGCGTCACCCGCTTCCAGGTCATCCGCGACTTCAAGAAGCTCACCGGCTCGACGCCTGCCACCTTCATCCGCGACCGCCGTCTGCGCCGCGCCAACCGGCTGATCCAGGAGGGCGCCAGCCTGGCGGACGCCGCCTTCGCCGCCGGCTTCGCCGACCAGAGCCATCTCTCGCGCAGCTTCCGCGCCGTGCACGGCATCACGCCCGGCATGTTCCGCAAGGCGGGATAGAGATACAAAAGAGGTGTTTATGATTAAAACAATCACATTTGATGATTTATCTACAGATAACGAAAAATTTAGATCGTTAACTGAACTGATTGGGAAGAATTTTGGCACAATCACTTACGAAGGAAATATTAGCGTACATGAAGAATTATCAAATATATGCCTGATCGAAATTTGGATCGAAGCAGGAACATCAAATTTCGCTATCGAGTCTGAAATTTACGAAATTAAAATTGATAAGTACGTTTTTGCTGATTTCGTGACTTACCTATCTTATTTTGGAGTAAAATTTAGAATATTGGATGACGGAATTTATATAGAAGACGCATCACTCAATGACACGAGATTTATCGTAACAATAGAAAATCAGATAGGTTTTTACTTTGAATTTCAAGATTTGGAGAAAGTATTTGAACTGACAAAAATAGGAATCCGAGAGATATTCGTTCCCAAAATGCGCCCAAAGCAGGATTAGCTAACAGGCATCTCTATAATAGTGATCGGATCAGCATGATCGCCAGTTACCACACCAAACCATCTTCATGACCGCCGGCAAGGTCATCAACGAGAGTACCAGGTTCGAGCCGTACATGCTGCGAACCTGAACGGCTCCGGGTGGCCCGATGACGCTGTCAGAACTTGTAGGCGAGGCTGGCGCGCACCGCATGCGCCGACGGCTCGTGCTCGACCGTGCGGCCGAGATAGGCGCTTAGGCCGACATGGTCGAACTTGCCAAAGTCGGTGTAGCGATAGTCGAGGCCGAGGATCAGGTTGTCGGTCAAGGCGTAGTCGACGCCACCGCCGACCGTCCAACCGGTCTTCGAGGCATTGATCGTCTCGCTTAGGCCCGCAAGCGGCGTCACATAGGAATATTCGAGCTTGGTGAAGGCCGCGCCGGCGGTGGCGTAGACCAGGATGCGATCGAGGCTGTAGCCGAGGCGCGCACGCACCGATCCCTGCCAGTCCTGCCGCACCCGAACCGCACCGCCCGCATCACCCTGCCCTGCATGGGCGTTCACGCCCTCAATGTCGCCCTCGACACCGAGCACGACCACGCCGAGTTGGTAGTTGAAGCCGAGGCGCGCGCCGCCGATGAAGGAAGACGGGCTGTAGTCGAAGGAGCGACCGAGCGGTGCCCGGCCGGCAGTGGAAAATTCGCTCGCCCGATCAGAGCCCCAGGAATAGCCGACCTGGCCACCGACATAGACACCGCTCCAGTTGTAGAATGTCGGCAGCTCCGGCGCCGGCGGAAGAAGGCCCTTCCTCGACAGGTCAGCCGCCACGGAGACGCCAGCGCTCAATAGAGCGACAGCTGCAATGGAGGCTTTCAGAAGGACTTTCATCGAAATCTCGGCTCGAACGGCGGCTGCCTCCGGGCGGACGATCCGGCCGGCGCTGCGATGGCGTCAGGAGCGGCATTATGAAAATGTTAAGGTTAACGAACCTCTAAGCGGCCCCGCTCCAGTCCGCCTCCCGGAACGAAAACGCCTGCCGCAACGTTGCCAGCGCGGTGGAGCTGTCTAGGATCGACCGCCCCCGGACCGGAGCGCGCATGGCCTATTTCAAGCGACTGACAGGCGCCGCCGGGCTCGCGGCTGTGGTCGCCGGCTACGTTCACGGCCTGGTCTCGCGCCGGGTCGGCGAGCCCTTGCGCCAGGCCCGGCGTGGCCAAGGCGCCGTCAGCCCCATCGCCCTGCCCTGGCGCGGCTGGAAGGACGTCCTGCTGCGCTTCAGCACCCGCATCCAGGAAGCCCGCGTGCTCTCGCTCGCCGGCGCCGTCGCCTTCTTCACCTTGCTCTCGCTGGTGCCGGCACTGTCGCTGCTGGTGACGCTCTACGGCGTGCTGACCGACCCGGCGACCATCGTCGGCCAACTCGACGACGTCACCATCGTCTTCCCGCAGGCGGCGCGCGAGCTGATCCGGGAACAGGCCATGCGGCTGGCAGGCCAGAATGTGACCAATCTTTCGCTGACCTTCCTGATCAGCTTCCTCGTCGCGGTCTGGAGCGCCAACGCGGCGATGAAGGCCGCTTTCGACGCGCTCAACATCATCTATGGCGTGCGCGAACAACGCGGCTTCATCCGCCTCAACCTGGTCTCGCTCGGGACGACGCTGAGCGGGCTCTTCGTGCTGATCCTGGCGCTCGCCCTGATCGCCAGCCTGCCGGTGGTGACCGCGCTCTTTCCCTTCGGCCACGAGATCGAGGTCGTGATCCGCTGGCTGCGCTGGCCCGCCTTCTTCCTCGTCGGCATCATCGCGATTGGCTGCCTGTATTGGATCGGCCCGGACCGCAAGCTGCCGCGCTTCGCCTGGGTTCTGCCGGGCGCCATCGCAGCCGCGCTGCTCTGGGTCGCGGCCTCGGTCGGCTTCTCCTTCTATGTCAGCACGCTCGGCCGCTACACCGCGACCTATGGCTCGCTTGCCACCATCGTCGTGTTCATGACCTGGCTTTGGCTCTCCGCCGCGATCGTGCTCGCCGGCGCCGAGCTCAATGCCGAGCTCGAGCATCAGAGCCGCTATGGCTCGGCGCCGGCACCGGTGACGCAACTCACCCGCAACGCGCCCGGCCGAGATTGAACTGCCGGCTGGAGCACGATGCCACAGCCGCACCCGCTTGACCTTGCCTGCAACCACAGCGTCTGCTCGCCCGCAGACTCGCCCCGCCCGGGGCCAATGACACGGATCCGCCGATGATCACCGCCACCCGCATCCATCTCACCATCGCCATGCTGATGGGGCTCGCCGGCGTGACGCTGCTTGCGGCCGGGACGCATGCCGGTGGCTCCGACAATGTCCAGATCGCAGGGCAGATGCTGCTCTTCCATGCGCCCGTGGTGATCGCCGCCTGCACGGCACGGCGCGCCGAGCTGCTTGCGGACTGGCCGGCTCGCCTTGCGATCTCCCTGCTGATCCTCGGCGTCGCGCTCTTTTCCGCCGATCTCGCAGTGCGTGGCTTCCATGGCGAGCGGCTTTTCCTCGGTGCCGCGCCCGCCGGTGGCTTCATGATGCTCGCCGGCTGGCTCGGGCTCGTCATCGCCGCTTTGTTCGCCAGGCGCGCCTGATCGACATCGCCGCGCTTTCACAGCCTTCCTTCTTCCGCTAGAACGCGGCGCGGCGCAGCTGCCTCCTGCGCCTTCGCGGAGCCTGCCGATGAACGCGCCTCACAATCTCACGCCCTCGCAAGCCGCCGAGCTGCTGGTCCAGGCGCTGCCGCACATGCAGCGCTACGACCAGGAGGTGATCGTGATCAAATATGGCGGCAACGCCATGGGCGACGCCGCTACCGCCGAGGATTTCGCCGAGGACGTGGTGCTGCTCGAGCAGTCCGGGCTGAAGCCGGTGGTCTGCCATGGCGGCGGCCCGCAGATCGCCCGCATGCTCGCCAAGCTCGGCATCAAGTCGGAGTTCAAGCAGGGCCTGCGCGTCACCGACGCCGCGACCGTCGACGTGGTCGAGATGGTCCTGGCCGGCTCGGTCAACAAGGAGATCGTCGGTTACATCTCGCGCGAGGGCGGCAAGGCAATCGGGCTCTGCGGCAAGGACGGCAACATGGTCACCGCTCGCAAGGCGACGCGCACCATCGTCGACCCCGATTCGAAGATCGAGCAGGTACTCGACCTCGGCTTCGTCGGCGAGCCCGAGACGGTCGACACCACCGTGCTCAAGGCGATCCTGAAGGAAGAGCTGATCCCAGTGCTGGCGCCAGTCTGCGCTGCCGCTGATGGTCAGACCTACAATGTCAACGCCGACACCTTCGCCGGTGCGATCGCCGGCGCGCTCGGCGCCAAACGCCTCTTGCTGCTCACCGACGTGCCGGGCGTGCTCGATAAGGACAAGAACCTGATCCCGGAGCTCACCATCGAGCAGTGCCGGCGCCTGATCGCCGACGGCACCATCTCCGGCGGCATGATCCCGAAGATCGAGACCTGCATCTACGCGTTGGAAAAGGGCGTCGAGGCCGTCGTCATCCTCGACGGCAAGGTCCCGCATGCGGCGCTGATCGAGCTCTTCACCGATACCGGCTCGGGCACGATCATCCGGAAGTAAAGACACTTGCGGCGTGAGGCGCGGGGAACCCTTCTCCCGGATGGGAGAAGGGCAGGGATGAGGGACCGCCGTTGATTGTTTGGGCGAAGCGGCGCCGCTGCCCCTTCTGTGGGTAGCGCAGGCCCTCATCCGGCGCTCCGCGCCACCTTCTCCCATCCGGGAGAAGGCAGGGTGTCGTCGCTCCCTCCTATGGACGACCTCATCGTCGCAAGGACTTTGCAAGCATCTTGCATGTCATCATGGTGCGCCCCACATCACGTGCCCCCATGAACCAGAATGCAGCCATCACCACCGCCATCCCGCTCCTGCCGGAGCAGGCGGCGTTCGGCCATGTCGACCACTGGATCTTCGACCTCGACAACACGCTCTATTCGCACGAGGCGCAGGTCTGGCCGCAGGTCAATGAACGCATCACCCTGTATCTGCTCGAGCTCTTTGGTCTCGACGGCCTCTCCTCGCACGAGCTGCGCCGCTATTATTACGAGCGCTACGGCACGACGCTGAACGGGCTGATGTCGGAGCACGGCGTCGATCCCGGCGACTTCCTCGCCTTCGCCCACGACATCGACCTGTCGCTGCTCGATCCGAATCCCGATCTCGGCAACGCGATCGCCGCCCTGCCCGGCCGCAAGCTGATCCTGACCAATGGCTCGCGCGGCCATGCCGAGAACGTCGCCGGCAAGCTCGGCATCCTCCATCATTTCGAGGATATCTTCGACATCGTCGAGGCCGGCTTCCTGCCCAAGCCCGAGCGCGCCACCTATGAGAACTTCCTCGCCAAGCATGCGGTCGATCCCGCCCGGGCGGCGATGTTCGAGGACATCGACAAGAACCTGATCGTGCCGAGCGCACTCGGCATGAAGACGGTACTGATCGTGCCGCGCACGCCCGACCCGTTCCGCGAGGCCTGGGAGCAGGCCGTGGTCGAGGCCGGCCATGTCGATTTCGTCACCGACGACCTGACGGGTTTCCTCAGGCCGCTGATGCGGCCAGGCGAGAGCGTGTCGATCCCCGTTTCCAAATAAGCCGTCGTCCCGGGCGATCGCAGGGAGACCCGGGAAAGGCTTCAGGCGTAGCGCTTCGCCGCCAAGCCATGGGCGCGGCGCAGGGATGCCAGATCGAGCCCCGGGATCTCGCCGTCGATCACGCGCCAGCGCCCGCCGATCATGACACGGTCAGCGCGATTGGCACCGCACAGCACCAGCGCCGCGATCGGATCATGCGCCCCTGAAAAGCGCAGTTCGTCGAGCTTGTAGAAGGCGAGATCGCCCTGCAGGCCGGGCGCGATCCTGCCGATATCGGCGCGGCCGAGGCAACGAGCCGAGCCCTCCGTCGCCCAGCGGATCGTGTCGCGCGCCGTCACTGCGCTCGCGCTCTTGTAGTGCAGCCGGTTGATCAGCAGCGCGTGGCGCAACTCCTCCATCAGGTTCGAGCCGTCATTGCTGGCGGAGCCGTCGACACCGAGACCAACCGGCGCACCCGCCGCCTCGAGCTCGCGCGTCTTGCAGAAGCCCGAGGCGAGCACGCCGTTCGAGGTCGGGCAATGGCAGACGCCGACGCCGGCCTTGCCGAGTCGCTCGCATTCCTCGCATGAGAAATGGATGCCGTGCGCCAGCCAGGTCTTCGGCCGCATCCATCCGACGTCCTCCAGCAGGTCGAGTGGGCGCTTGCCATAGACCTCCAGGCAATAGGCGTCCTCATCCTCGGTTTCCGCCAGATGCGTATGCAGCGGCGCGTCGAAGCGGGCCGCGAGCTCGGCCGATCTCGCCATCAGCAAGGGCGTCACCGAGAAGGGCGAGCACGGCGCGAGCGCGATCTGCACCATGCTGCCGGGCTTTGGATCATGGAACAGCGACAGCACCCGCTCACAATCGGCAAGGATCGTATCCTCGTCCTGCACGACCTCGTCGGGCGGCAGGCCGCCATCCTTCTGCGACAGGTTCATCGAGCCGCGCGAGATGGTGACGCGGATGCCGAGCGCCTGCGCCTCCTCGACGGCAATGTCGACGGCGTTCTCCAGCCCGGCTGGATAAAGGTAGTGGTGGTCGGCCGCCGTGGTGCAGCCGGAGAGCATGAGCTCGACCAGCGCCGCCCGCACCGCGAGTCTGAGGTCTTCCGGCCGCAGGCGCGCCCAGAGCGGATAGAGCGCCTTCAGCCAGGGAAAGAGCTCGCGGTCGATCGCGGCGGGATGGGCGCGGGTCAGCGTCTGGTAGAAGTGGTGGTGAGTGTTGATCAGCCCCGGGAGCACGACATGGCTCGAGGCATCGAAGCTCTCGGTCACCGGCATGACCGGATAGGCGCCGCTGGCGACCAGTTCGACGATCACCCCATCCTCGATCACGATCCCGCCCTCGGCATTCTCGGCGAGGATGGCGAGCGGGCTCCTTATCCAGATGCGCATGGTGGGTCCGGCGCTGCGTGATTCTCTAGCAATGACATAGGCTTGGATGGCGGCGAAGGCCAGCATCGCCTGCTGGGTCTTCCGGGTGAGGTTTTCCGCGCCTGCACTGCGAAAACGCACGTTCAGCGTGAGCGCTGGCGACTGTTCGCGCCCGCCAACTTTCAATAAGCTGTTGGCAAGGCGGCCCACGGGATTTCACCCGCGAGGCTTCCGGTCCAACGGGGAAAACGTTCGCCTTGCGAGGCGAAGCGTGGCTCAAGGAGAGATCCCATGAAGAAATTGTTGCTGGCGACGCTGTCGGCCTCGGCGCTGATGGCGGCGCAGCCTTTGGCAGCCAAGACGCTGGTCTATTGCTCGGAAGGCAGCCCGGAGAATTTCGCGCCGAGCGTCAACACCACCGGCACCTCGTTCGACGCCAACACCCAGATCTACGACACCGTCGTCCAGTTCGAGCGCGGCGGCGTGAAGGTCCAGCCGGCCCTGGCGGAGAAGTGGGATGTCTCGCCTGATGGCCTGACCTACACCCTCCATCTGCGCAAGAACGTTAAGTGGCACACGAACAAGAACTTCAAGCCGACGCGGGACTTCAACGCCGACGACGTGATGTTCATGTTCGAGCGGCAGTGGAAGGAAGCGCACCCCTATTACAAGGTGACCAGCTCGAACCACTCCTACTTCAACGACATGGGCATGCCCAAGCTCCTGAAGTCGGTCGAGAAGGTCGATGACTACACCGTCAAGATCACGCTGAACCAGCCGGAAGCACCGTTCCTCGCCGACCTCGCCATGCAATATGCCGGCGTGCAGTCGAAGGAATATGCCGATGCGATGCTGAAGGCCGGCACGCCCGAGAAGCTCGACCAGGAGCCGGTCGGCACCGGCGCGTTCTATCTGGTGCAGTACCAGAAGGACGCGATCATCCGCTACAAGGCCTTCCCCGAGTACTGGGCCGGCAAGGCCAAGATCGACGACCTCATCTTCGCGATCACGCCGGACGCCTCGGTGCGCTGGGCCAAGCTGCAGAAGGGCGAATGCCATGTCATGCCCTATCCGAACCCGGCCGATCTCGACGCCATCAAGAAGGACGCCAACGTCCAGATCTTGGAGCAGCCGGGCCTGAACATCGGCTATCTCGCTTACAACACCGCCAAGAAGCCCTTCGACGACGTCAAGGTCCGCCGCGCCGTCAACAAGGCGATCAACAAGAAGGCGATCATCGACGCGGTCTATCTCTCCAGCGGCGTCGCGGCGACCAACCCGATCCCGCCGACGATGTGGTCCTATAACGAGACGATCAAGGACGACCCCTTCGATCCGGAAGCGGCCAAGAAGGAGCTGGCCGATGCCGGCCACCCGAACGGGCTCGAGATCGATCTGTGGGCGATGCCGGTGCAGCGTCCCTACAACCCCAACGCCAAGCGCATCGCCGAGCTGATGCAGGCCGATCTCGCCAAGGTCGGTGTCAAGGCCGAGATCAAGACCTTCGAATGGGGCGAGTACCGCAAGCGCCTGCAGGCCGGCGAGCACCAGACCGGCATGTTCGGCTGGACCGGCGACAATGGCGATCCGGACAACTTCCTGCACACGCTGCTCGGCTGCGACGCCTCCAAGAACAACGGCGGCAACGTCGCCAAGTTCTGCTACCAGCCCTTCGACGAACTGGTGACGAAGGCCAAGACGATCACCGACCAGGCCGAGCGCGAGAAGCTCTATCGGCAAGCGCAGGTGATCTTCAAGGAGCAGGCGCCCTGGTTCACCATCGCCCATGCGGTCCAGCTCAAGCCGATCCGCAAGGAAGTCATCGACTTCAAGCTCTCGCCGTTCAGCCGCCACGTCTTCTACGGCGTCGACATCGGCAAGTGAGGCTCTGCGTCAAATAATCCCGGCGCCGGCGGAGCAATCATTGCTTCGTCGGCGCCGCTGCCGTTCCTATTGTTGCGCTTCCACGCGCTGATGTTTTCAGGTCTTTCGTCGCAGGCAGCGTTTCGCACCGCCCCTTACCATCGCGATCCACCGGTTTTGCTACTGCGTTCTTGATCTTTCCGGCGTTCTGGTGTTTGCGCTCCGCCAGAATTCGAACTTGACTAAGACGACAGAACAGGCCGCCGAGCGACGAGATGCCCGGCCGACAAGACTGGCACAACCATGCTTCGCTTCATCCTGACCAGGGTCAGCCTCGTCATCCCGACCTTCATCGGCATCACGCTGCTGGCCTTCTTCCTGGTCCGGCTCGTGCCGGGCGACCCGATCGAGACCATGGCCGGCGAGCGCGGCATCGACGCCGCCCGCCATGCGCAATTGCTGAAGGAGTACGGCCTAGACCAGCCGCTCCTCGTCCAGTACGGCCGCTATATCGAGCGCGTGGTCCAGGGCGATCTCGGCAAGTCGATCGTGACGCGCGAGAATGTCCTCTCCGAGTTCGGCCAGCTCTTCCCGGCCACCATCGAGCTTGCGCTCTGCGCCATCCTGCTCGCCCTGATCATCGGCCTGCCGGCCGGCATCATCGCCGCGGTGAAGCGAAACTCGATCTTCGACCATGGCGTGATGGGCATCTCGCTCACCGGCTATTCGATGCCGATCTTCTGGTGGGGCCTGCTGCTGATCCTGTTGTTCTCAGTGCAGCTCGGCATCACCCCGGTCTCGGGCCGCATCGCGGTGCAGTACTTCATCGAGCCGGTCACCGGCTTCCTCACCATCGACAGCCTGCTCGCCGGCGACATCGACGCTTTCTGGTCGGCGCTGTCGCATCTGGTGCTGCCAGCGATCGTGCTCGGCACCGTGCCGCTCGCCGTCATCGCCCGCATGACCCGCTCGGCGATGCTCGAGGTGCTCGGCGAGGACTATATCCGCACCGCCCGCGCCAAGGGCATGGCGCCCTTGCGGGTTGTCGCCCTGCACGGGCTGCGCAACGCCCTGATCCCAATCGTGACGGTGATCGGCCTGCAGGTCGGCACGCTCTTCACCGGCGCGATCCTGACCGAGACGATCTTCTCCTGGCCCGGCGTCGGCAAATGGCTGATCGAGGCGATCAGCCGGCGCGACTACCCCATCCTCCAGGGCGGCACGTTGCTGCTCGGCATGGTCGTGATGAGCGTCAACCTGCTGGTCGACCTGCTCTACGGCCTGATCAACCCGCGCATCAGGCACGCACGATGATCGCTCTTCAGTCCCTTCGCTCCCATCGGAGCCCTCGCTCATGAGCGCCGAAACCCTGCAAGTTCCCGCTGTGCCCCCAGGCGCACCGCCGCACCCCGCCCGCGAGTTCTGGAGCTGTTTCAGCGCCAATCGCGGCGCCGTCGCTGGGCTCGTCGTCATCGGCATCGTGCTGCTCTGCGCGCTCTTTGCGCCGCTGATCGCCCCGCATCATCCCAATTTGACCAACAGCGCGGTCTTCCTGAAGCCGCCGTTCTGGCAAGAGGGCGGCTCGCTCTCCTATCCGCTCGGCACCGACGCGATCGGCCGCGACATCCTCTCGCGGCTCATCTACGGCGCGCGGCTTTCGCTCGTCATCGGCATCGCCGTCGTCGCCATCGCGATCGTCGTCGGCATCGTGCTCGGCCTGATCGCCGGCTTCTTCAAGGGCCTCGCCGATATCGCCATCATGCGGGTGATGGACATCCTGATGACGATGCCGAGCCTGCTGCTCGCCATCGTCATCGTCGCGATCCTCGGCCCCGGGCTGATGAACGCGATGCTCGCCGTCGCCATCGTCGTGCTGCCGCACTATGTCCGCATCACCCGCGCCGCCGTCATCACCGAAGCCTCGAAGGACTATGTCGTCGCCGCGAAGGTCAGCGGCGCACAGACCACGAGGCTGATGTTCTCGGAGATCCTGCCGAATTGCGCCGCACCCCTGATCGTGCAGGCGACGCTCGGCGTCTCCACCGCAATTCTAGATGCTGCCGCGCTCGGCTTCCTTGGCCTCGGCGCCCAGCCGCCGACGCCGGAATGGGGCACCATGCTCGCCGACGCCCGCGAATTCGTGCTGCGCGCCTGGTGGGTCGTCACCTTCCCGGGCCTCGCCATCCTGATCACCGTGCTCGCCTTCAACCTGCTCGGCGATGGCTTGCGCGACGCCCTCGATCCCAAATTGAAGCGCTGACCCCATGCCCCTGCTCGAGATCGAAAACCTCAGCGTCGAATTTCCCACATCCCAGGGACTTCTGCGCGCGGTCGACCGCATCGACCTTACCCTCGACGAGGGCGAGGTGCTCGGTGTCGTCGGCGAATCCGGCTCCGGCAAGAGCGTCACCATGCTCGCTTTGATGGGCCTCGTCGGCTATCCCGGCCGCGTCCGCGCCGACAAGCTGCGCTTCGACGGGCGCGATCTCCTGACCATGTCCGCCCGCGAGCGCCGCCAGCTCACCGGCAAGGACGTGGCGATGATCTTCCAGGAGCCGAGCACCAGCCTGAACCCCTGCTTCACCATCGGTTTCCAGCTCGCCGAGACGCTGCGAAAGCACGAGGGCATGGACCGCAAGGCGGCGAAACGCCGGACGATCGAACTGCTCGAGCAGGTCGGCATCCCAGCCCCGGAGAGCCGCCTCAAGGCTTATCCCCACCAGCTATCGGGCGGCATGAACCAGCGCGTCATGATCGCCATGGCGATCGCCTGCAATCCGCGCCTGCTGATCGCCGACGAGCCGACGACCGCGCTCGACGTCACCATCCAGGCGCAGATCCTCGACTTGCTGATGTCGCTGCAGCGCGAGCGCGGCATGGCGCTCGTGCTGATCACCCACAACATGGGCGTCGTCGCCGAGACCGCGCAGCGCATCATGGTGATGTATGCCGGGCAGATCATGGAGGAGCGCAAGGTCGACGCGCTGTTTTCCGCCCCGCAGCATCCCTATTCCGCCGCGCTGCTCGCAGCCTTGCCGGAGCGCAGCGAGGGCGCAAACCGGCTCGCCACCATCCCCGGCATGGTGCCCGGCCTCAACGACCGGCCGAAAGGCTGCCTGTTCAGCCCGCGCTGCGCCTATGCCACCCAGCATTCGCGCACCGTCCAGCCGGAGCTTCGCCCCTGGGCGGACGGGCATGTGCGCTGCCACTACCCGCTCGGCGATCCCTCGCGCGAGGCGGAACGCGCCCGCGACGAAGCCGGCCTGGCGACGGAGGCGGTGCGATGAGCAACCCTGTCATCGAAGCCCACGAGCTGACCCAGGTCTATGCGGTCAAGCAGGGGTTTTTCCGCCCGCCGGCGCAGTTGCAGGCGGTGAACAAGGTTTCCTTCGCGGTCGAGGCCGGGCGCACGCTGGCTGTCGTCGGCGAATCCGGCTGCGGGAAGTCGACGCTGGCGCGCATGGCGACGCTGATCGAGAAACCGACCTCCGGCTCCCTGATGCTCGACGGGCTCGACGCCGTCTCGCCGCCGGCGAGCGAGCGCAAGCGGCTGCGCCGCACGGTCCAGTTCGTCTTCCAGAACCCCTATGGCTCGCTCAACCCGCGCAAGAAGATCGGCACGATCCTCGAGGAGCCATTGCTGATCAACACCGACCTCTCCAAGGCCGAGCGGACCGAGAAGGCTCGCGCCATGATGGCCAAGGTCGGTTTGCGGCCGGAGCACTATGCCCGCTATCCGCACATGTTCTCAGGGGGCCAGCGCCAGCGCATCGCTATTGCCCGCGCGCTCATCCTCTCGCCCAAGGTGGTGGTCGCCGACGAGCCGGTCTCGGCGCTGGATATCTCGATCCAGGCGCAGGTCCTCAACCTGCTGGCCGATCTGCAGGACGAGCTGAAGCTCGCCTATCTCTTCATCTCGCACGATCTCAGCGTGGTCCGTCACATCGCCCATGACGTGATGGTGATGTATCTCGGCAATGCCATTGAGCATGGTCCCAAGGAGCGCATCTACGCCCGCCCGCTCCATCCCTATACACAGGCACTGCTCGCCTCGACGCCGCGCGTCGGCGGCGACAAGCGCGAGCGGATCGTGCTGCGCGGCGAACTGCCCTCGCCGCTCAACCCGCCGACGGGCTGCGTCTTCTCGACCCGCTGCCCCTTCGTCACCGATCGCTGCCGGACCGAGCGTCCGCTAAAGCGCGAGATCGACGGGCGGCAGGTCGCCTGCCACTACGCCGAGACCTTCCTCGCCAAGGCTGCCGCCTGAGGTTCGCACGGAAGCGTGCCGTCATTCCGGGGCTTCGCGCAGCGAAGAGCCCGGAACCCAGAACCAATGCCCGTCGTTATGACGGCACCGCAGCCGATCCGCTTTTCCACCGATCGCAGCGGTTCTGGATTCCGGGCTCAGGCCTTCGGCCTGCCCCGGAAAGACGGTGCGGTTCCGCCGAGGTCTGCTTGCGCTTACGATGGATAAGCCTGCTCACGCCACCTTGGCGATCAACGGCTTGGTCTCCCATTCCTCGCCCCAGATCATCACGGCGTGGCCGGGCGAAGCCTCGCGATACTGGCGCACCGGCGGGACGTAGTCGGCCGGGCGGATCGGGCTCTTGATCTCGTCGTTCGAGACCGGGCGCTTCTCCAGGCGCCTTGCCGGATCGGCGATCGGTACCGCCGCCAGGAGCCGCTTGGTATAGGGGTGCTGCGGGTTGCCGAAGATCGCCTCGCGCGGGCCGATCTCGACGATCTCGCCGAGATACATCACGGCGACCCGGTGGCTGACGCGCTCGACCACCGCCATATCGTGCGAGATGAAGAGATAGCCCAGCCCCATGCGGGCCTGCAGGTCGAGCATCAGGTTGACCACCTGCGCCTTGACCGAGACGTCGAGCGCCGAGACCGCCTCGTCCGCCACGATCAGACGCGGCTCGACCGCGAGCGCCCGCGCGATGCAGATACGCTGGCGCTGGCCGCCCGAGAACTCATGCGGGAAGCGGCTCGCCATGTCGGGCAGCAGGCCGACACGCTTCAGGAGGTCGGCGACCTTGTCGCGCGCTTCGGAGCGAGTGGCGAGATTGTTGATCAGCAGCGGCTCGGCCACCGCCGCGCCGATGTTCATGCGCGGATTGAGCGACGCGAACGGATCCTGGAAGATCATCTGCATGCGCTTGCGCTGCTCGCGCAGCTCGCTCTGGCCGAGCTTCAGTACGTCGACGCCGTCGAGCAGCACCGAGCCGGAGAGCGGCTCGACCAGGCGCAGCACCGAACGGCCCGTCGTCGACTTGCCGCAGCCGGATTCGCCGACCAGCGCCAGCGTTTCGCCCGCCTTCAGGCTGAAGGAGACGTTCTCGACCGCATGCACCCGGCCCTTGACCGAGGAGAGCAGCCCCGAGCGGATCTCGAAGCGGGTCGTCAGCCCCGCAACCTCGAGCACCGGGCGCTCGGCTGCCTGGACCGTGTCCGGCGTTTCGGTGGGGACGTCCGACAGGCCCGTCGCACGATCGACCACGGGGAAGCGCATCGGCCGCCTGCGCCCTTCCATCGAGCCCAGCCGCGGCACGGCCGAGAGCAGCGCCTTGGTGTAAGGCTTCTGCGGATTGGCGAAAATGTCCTCGGTCGCGCCGGTCTCGACCTCGTCGCCATTGTACATGACGACGGTGCGGTCGGCGATCTCGGCGACGACGCCCATGTCATGGGTGATGAAGAGGACGGACATGCCCTCCTCCTCCTGCAGCGACTTGATCAGCTCGAGGATCTGCGCCTGGATCGTCACGTCGAGCGCCGTCGTCGGCTCGTCGGCGATCAGGAGCTTGGGCTTGCAGGCCAGCGCCATCGCGATCATCACGCGCTGGCGCATGCCGCCCGAGAAGCGGTGCGGGTATTCGTGGAAGCGCGACTTCGCTGCGGGAATCTTGACCTTCTCCAGCAGGCGCACCGTTTCGGCCTCCGCCTCGCTGCGCGACATGTTGCGATGCAGGATCAGCGCCTCGGCGATCTGGAAGCCGATGGTCAGCACCGGGTTGAGCGAGGTCATCGGCTCCTGGAAGATCATCGCGATGTCGTTGCCGCGGATCTCGCGCATCTGCGCATCCGGCAGGGTCAGGAGCTCCTTGCCGTTGAGCTTGATCGAGCCCTCGATCTTGCTCGAGCTCGGCGGGGTCAGGCGCATGATCGACAGCGCCGTCACGCTCTTGCCGGAGCCGGACTCGCCGACGACCGCCAGCGTCTCCTGCGGCCTGATCTCGAAGGAGATGTTGCGCACGACCGGCTTCCAGAGCCCCTCGACCCGGAAGGAGGTCGTCAGGTTCGAGACCGAGAGGATCGGAGAGGTCATGCCAGGTCCTTTATTGCGATCTGATCAGAGGCTGCAGGCCGGGCACAAACGCCCACCCCGCAGCCGGTGGGCCGCGTTCAAAGCCGGATCAGAATAACCAGAGCGCGGCGGATGTCAGCAGGCTGCGTGATAAAATATTGAGCGCTCCTGCCGTTTGCACACGCCATAACCACAGAGAATACCTGATCCCCGATTTCGACTTGGACAGACTGGGATGGCGATCCCCACTATCGCGTCAAGAATGATCGAGGGGATCACACCATGAAAACGCATGTCGCCGGGCTTGCGAGCCTGATGCTGTTCGCGGGCCTCCAGGGGCAGGCCTGTGCCCAGGAAATCGTCCTCAGGGTCAGTTCCGGCGCCAGCAATGTCTCAACGCTCGACGCCCACCGCGCCAGCGCGACCGACGACAAGGCGCTGGTCGGCTGGCTCTATAACGGCCTCGTCCGCTTCAAGCCCGGCAGCGCCGACCCCAAGGACCTCGAGCCCGACCTCGCCGAGCGCTGGGAAACATCTCCGGACGGCAAGGTCTGGACCTTCCACCTGCGCAAGGGCGTCAAGTTCCATGGCGACTGGGGCACGCTGGGCGCCGACGACGTCGTCTATTCCCTGCAGCGCTCCGCCGATCCCAAGCGCTCGACCTTCTCTTCGGACTTCTCCGCGATCGACAAGGTGGAGAAGGTCGACGACCTCACCGTCCGCGTCACGCTGAAATATTCGGACGTCAATTTCCTCGGCCGCGTCTCCAACTACCATGGCGGCAACATCGTCAGCCGCAAGGCGGGCGAGGAACTGGGCGACCGCTACGGCGCCAATCCGGTCGGGACCGGCCCTTTCACCTTCGTCGAGCAGGTGACCCAGCAATATGTGAAGCTCGCCGCCAACCCCGACTATTTCCGCGGCAAGCCCAAGATCGACACGATCATGATGCGCGCCATCCCCTCCGACAGCGCGCGCGAGCTTGCCTTCACCTCCGGCGAGCTCGACCTGTTCTACGGCAAGCGCGAGCAGCGCTGGGTCGATTCCGCCCGTCGCCGCCCCGGCTTCAATGTCGAGATCTTCCAGCCCGGCGAATACCGGCTGCTGCACATCAACCGCAGCCAGCCGCCGCTCGACGATATCCGCGTCCGCCGCGCCATTGCCGCCGCGGTCAATGTCGACGATCTCGTGCGCTATGTCGGCAAGGATGTCGGCCCCAAGGGCTGCTCGATCGTGCCGCCCGGCTATCTCGGCGAGGATTGCACGGTCCGCTACGGCTTCGACGTGGCCAAAGCCAAGGCGCTGCTGGCCGAGGCCGGCCACAAGGACGGCATCACCGTCAAGGCGATCGTCTCCAACATCTCGGCGCAGCAGCCCTTCATGGAGATCATCCAGGCGCAACTCGCCAAGGCCGGGATCAAGCTCGAGATGCAGGTCGTCGATCACGCGACCTATCAGAGCCAGACCCGCAAGGACCTGAGCGGGCTCGTCTTCTACGGCGCGGCGCGCTTCCCGATCGCCGATACTTATCTCAGCGAGTTCTTCCACTCGCGCGCGACCGTCGGCACGCCGACCGCCGCCACCAACTTCTCGCACTGCGCCATCGCCGACAAGGAGATCGAGGAGGCGCGGGTCGCCCCGAACGCCGAGGCCCAGAAGGGCCTCTGGAAGGAGGCGCAGCGCAAGATCATGGACGATGTCTGCGCCATTCCCCTTTTCGAACTGCGCCAGGTCTGGGCCCGCAGCGACAAGCTCGATTTCGGCTACGAGCTGAAAGGCGCGCTCAACCTCGCCCCGCCGATCACCGAGGCAACCACGCTGAAGCCGCGCTGAGGCAAAGGCGGAACCGCGACAATGGAGACCGTGCGCCAGCTCGCCGCCTATGTCGCTGGCGCACGCGAAGAAGCGCTGACGGACGATCTGCGTGACGCGGCCTGCCGGGCCGTACTCGACCTCGTCGCCGCCGCGCTCCCCGGCGTCGATGCGCCCGGTCCGCGCGCGGTCCGGCGCGTGGCGTCCGTGACGATGGCCGGCGGCTCCCTGCCGGTCTGGTTCACCGGACAGAGAGCCGGCCTCGCCGGTGCGGTCTGGTGCAACGCCTCCGCCGCAGCGGCGCTCGATCTCGACGATGGTCACCGCATCGCTCGCGGCCATCCCGGCGCGGCGATCATCCCGGCGGCTCTCGCGGCAGCCGAGGAGATGGGCGCGACGACCGAGGAACTGCTGCAGGCGATCACCGTCGGCTACGAGGTCGGCGTCGCTATCGGCGCCGCCCGCCGCTTTTACGCCAATACCGGCATGTGGTCGGGCTACGGCGTCGTTGCCGCGCTGGGTTATCTGCGACGGACGCCGCCGGATGTCCTGGCACATGCTTTCGCCATCGCCGGCATCAGCGCGCCGAACCAGCTCCATGCCGGTGCCGGCCCGCTCTTTCCGGCCCAGGAAGGCAACGACGTCAAGGAAGGGATCGCCTGGTCGAGCGCAACCGCAGTCAACGCGCTGCTCCTGGCCGAGGCCGGCCACAGCGGGCCGCTCGCTCTGCTCGACCATCCCGAGCACTTCCGGCTGGAGGAGCTCACGGACGGTCTCGGCCAGCAGCGCTACGTCGCCCGCAACTACATGAAGTTCCACGCCTGCTGCCGGCACGTGCATGCGCCGGTCGAGGCACTGCTCGGACTGCTCGCGCAGCACCCACTGGCGCCTGATGATATCCAGGCAATCGAGGTCGCGACCTATAGCGGCGCACTGCGCATCACCAACCGGCCAGAGCCCAGCGGCTTCACCGACATCCAGTTCAGCATTCCCTATTGCCTGGCGCTGGTCGCGATCGACGGGCCGGGCGCGCTACTGCCTGTGACGCCAGTTGCTCTCGACCGGCCAGATGTCGTCGCCCTGGCGCAGAAGGTCACGCTGCGCCTCGATCCGGAGCTCGATGCCCGCTTTCCGGCAGAGACACTGTCGCGCGTCACCGTCCACAGCGGCGGCCGCACCTTCGCCTCACCAGTGACGGCGCCGCGCGGCGAAGCGAGCGCGCCGCCCTCCTGGGCCGAACTCGAAGACAAGCTGCGACAAGCCGGCCGCTTTTCCGCCACGCCGGCCCAGCAGGACGAGCTGATCGACGTCTGCAACCGGCTGCGCGAGGGCGACCATGCGCCGCTGCTCGACGCGCTCGCGACGATCAGGCTGGATTCGGCGTCAGGATAGACCGCGAGATTTCCGTCGCCGCTTCGCGTGCGCTTGCTAGGAAGGCATCGACCAGCCGGGCATTGCGGCTGTCGCGGTTGCGGCAGAGCTGGAATTCGAGCTGGAACTCCGGCTCGAAGCGGCGGATGGCGATCTTGTCGCGCAGGCCGCCGACGATCAGCGGATGCACCAGCGAGACGCCGACGCCGGCCGCGACGAACTCGCACAAAGTCGGCGAGACGTTGGCGATCATCACCACCTCCGGCGTGACGCCATGGCCTTCGAGCACCCGGCTGATGCTGCGATGAGTGTGGCTTTCCGGATCGAATGAGATGAACGGAACCCCGGCCAGATCCTCGGGAACGATGACCTCCTTCGCAGCCAGGGGATGGCCGAGCGGCAGGATGCAGACCACCGGATGGCCCATCATCGGCTCGGCGGCAACATAAGGGTTGTCGACCGGAGCGATGATCAGCCCGACATCGAGCCTATGGGTGACGAGGGCATCGGCAATCCATTGCGAGCTGCGCGACTGAACCGAGCAGAACACGCCGGGCTGCCTTGCGAGGAAGCGCGACGTCGCCTCCTGGATGAAGGAGCCTGAGAGCGCCGGCATCACCCCGATCAGCAGGCGGCTCTGCTCGTCGCGCCGGATCGCCTCGACCGCGTTCTCGACCTGGCGCACGCCGGCGAAAATCCGGTCGATCTCCTCATAGAGCCGCATGCCGCGCCGCGTCGCCACCAGCCGCCCCTTCACCCGGTCGAACAGGCGCAGGGCCGTATCCTCTTCCAGATGCGCGATCAGCTTGCTCATCGCCGGCTGCGAGACGTTCATCATCTCGGCCGCGCGGCTGACGGTGCCGTACTCGATCACCGCCTTGAAAGCCTCGACCTGACGCAGGTTGAGCCGTCTCACCATTGCATAACCCCAGGGAATAGAGCCGAGAGAAAAACGACTTTGACGAAATACAATGTCGCTCCCTAACGTCAAAGCCAGCAAGGGGATTTGCATGCGGCCGGACATCGTCGTCATCGGGGGAGGAACGGTCGGCGCCGCGATCGCCTATGGCCTCAGCCGCAAGCGGCAGAAGGTGCTGCTGCTCGATGGCGACGATGGCGATTTCCGTGCGGCGCGGGCGAATTTCGGGCTGGTCTGGCTGCAGGGCAAGGGTCTGGGCATGCCGGCCTATCAGACCCTGACGCGCAGCAGCATCGCGCTGTGGTGCGGCTTCACGGAGCAGCTCCAAGCCGAGACGACGATCGATCTCGCTTACGAGCAGAATGGCGGCCTCGCCTTCTGCCTCGGTGAGCAGGCCTTCGAGAAGCGCCGGCTCGACCTGCTGCGCCTCCATAACCAGCGCGCCGATGGCGAGCCGGATTGGGAGATGCTCGATCGCTCCGCGCTAGCGCGGCTGCTGCCCAAAGTCACGCTCGGGCGGGACGTCGCCGGCGCCAGCTTCGGGCGGCATGACGGGCACGCCAATCCCTTAAGGCTGCTGGCGGCCCTGCATGCCGGCGTCCTGCATCATGGCGGGGCGCTGCGCCATCGCGCCCGGGTCCGACGGATCGAGCCCGCGGGAACCGATTTCCGGCTTGTGCTCGACGCCGAGACGCTGGTGGCGCCGCGGATCGTCATCGCCGCCGGGCTCGGTTCGCCCGATCTCGCGCGTCAGGTCGGGCTCGAGGTGCCGCTGCGTCCCGAGCGTGGGCAGGTACTGGTCACCGAGCGGCTCGAACCCTTCCTGCCGCTGCCGGCAAGCGGCCTGCGCCAGACCCGCGAAGGCACGGTGATGATCGGCGCGACCAAGGACCATTCCGGTTTCGACGTCTCGACCACCGGCGAGGCGGCAGCGCGGCTCAGCCGCAAGACCGTGCAGACCATCCCCGCTCTCGCGAAGGCCGGGCTCGTCCGGCAATGGGCTGGCCTGCGCATCATGACGCCGGACAGCTACCCGATCTACGCGCAGTCGCAGAGCCATCCCGGCGCCTTCGTCGCGCTCTGCCATTCCGGCGTGACGCTCGCGGCCTTCCACGCCGAGGAGCTGGCTACGGCCGTCGCCGCAGGCAGCCTGCCCGAGCGCTTTTCTCCCTTTCACCAGAGTCGTTTCGATGTTCCGCAAGCTGCATGACCCGGGGCCGCAGGCGGTCACCATCTTCATCGACGGGAGCCCCGTCGCCGCCGAGATCGGCGAAAGCGTCGCCGCGGTGCTGCTGCGCCAGCCGGAAAGCTGGACCCGCACCACGCCGGTCTCCGGCAGCCCACGCGCGCCCTATTGCATGATGGGCGTCTGCTTTGAATGCCTGGTCGAGATCGACGGCCAGGGCTCGGTGCAGAGCTGCCTGACGCTGATCAGCGCCGGCATGCGCATCGCCCGCCAGCAGGGCTGCCGGAGCCTGTCGGCATGAGCGATCACACCGATCTCCTGATCGTCGGCGCCGGCCCGGCCGGCATGGCCGCCGCCGTCACCGCCCGCCGCCACGGCCTCTCCGTCCGCGTCGTCGACGACCAGCCGGCGCCCGGCGGGCAGATCTGGCGCGGCATCGAAACGGTCGCCGCGACGCCGCGCGCCAGGCGGCTCGGCGAGAGCTACCTGGCCGGTGCCGAATGCGCCACCGCCTTCCGCGCCTGCGGCGCTGCTTACGAGCCCGCAAGCCAGCTCTGGCAGATCGAGCCGGGCTTCCGCGCCTTCGTGACGCGTGGTGGCAAGGCCCGCACCGTCACCGCGCAGGCCATCATCCTCGCGACCGGCGCGCAGGAGCGCCCCGTGCCCTTCCCCGGCTGGACGCTGCCCGGAGTGCTGACGGTCGGCGCCGCGCAGATCCTGCTGAAGACCGCCGATTCCGTGCCGGAAAAGCCGGTCTGGATCGCCGGCTGCGGGCCGCTGCCGCTGCTCTACATGACCCAGCTCCTGGCGGCGGGCGGCCGCATCGCCGGCTTCCTCGACACCACCCCGCGCGGGCGCCTCCCCACGGCGCTGCGCCATCTGCCGCAGGGCCTCGGGCGCCTGGGCGATCTCATCAAGGGCCTGTCCTGGTCGCTGGCGCTGCGCCGGGCCGGCGTCCCGATCATCCGCCATGTCACCGAGCTTCGCGCCGAAGGCGAAGGCCGCCTCCAGCGCTTGCGCTATCGCACCGAGAGCGGGCAGGAAGCCGAGGCTCCCGCCGAGGTGCTGCTCGTCCATGAGGGCGTGGTGCCGAGCATCCACGCGCCGCTCGCGCTCGGCTGCGCCGTCAGCTGGCATGCCGGCCAGCACTGCTATATCCCGGTGCTCGACGCCTGGGGCGAGAGCTCGCAAGCCAATATCTTCGTCGCCGGCGACGGCGCCGGCATCGGCGGGGCCGAGGCGGCCGAACCGCGCGGCCGGCTCGCGGCGCTGCGGATCGCGGCCAGACTCGGCCGGCTCGATGACGCCACCGCCGAAGTCGCGGCTGCGCCCGAACGAAGCGCCCTTTCCAGCGCGCTCGCTTTGCGGCCCTTCCTCGATGCGCTCTACGCGCCACGCCCGCAGCTCTATGCGCCGCCCGACGAAACGCTGGTCTGCCGCTGCGAGGAGGTCACCGCCGGCGAACTGCGCGCCCGTGCCATCGAAGGGCGACCCGGCCCCAACCAGCTCAAGGCCTTCACCCGCGCCGGCATGGGCCCCTGCCAGGGCCGGCAATGCGGCTACACCATGGCCCATATCATCGCGGCGGCGCAGGGCCGCCCGGTCGAGGAGGTCGGCTTTTACCGGATCAGGCCGCCGCTGAAGCCGGTGACGCTCGGCGAACTCGCCAGCCTCGACGAGCAGGAGCCGGCGGCATGACGGAAGCCGCGTTCGACGCCGTCGTGGTCGGTGGTGGCCTGCACGGACTCTCCGCTGCGCTGCACCTGGCACGCGCTGGCCGGCGTGTCGCGCTGGTCGAGCGGCGCTGGACCGGCCGCCACGCCTCCGGCGCCACCGCAGCCGGCGTGCGCACCCTCGGCCGCGATATCGCCGAGATCCCGATCTCGCTCGAAGCCATGGCGATGTGGCACAGGATCGAGGCGATCGTCGGCGACGATTGCGGCTTTCACGCCCATGGCCAGATGCGCGTCGCCGAGAAGGCGGAGCATATGCCGGCTCTGATTGAGCGGCAGGCGCGCACGCGCGCCCTCGGCTACGACCATGAAGAGCTCATCGACGCCGCAGAGCTGCGCCGCCTCGTGCCGGCGCTCAGCCCGCATTGCGTCGGCGCGCTGGTGGCGCGGCGCGACGGCGCCGCCGATCCGCACCGCACCATCGCAGCCTTCCGCCGCGCCTGCGAGGCCGAGGGTGTCGTCATCGCCGAGGGCTGCGGCGTCGAGGCGGTCGATCGGCATGGAAGCGACTGGCTCCTCGTCTGCGGTACCAGGCGCTTTCGCGCGCCCTATGTCGTCAACGCCGCCGGCGCCTGGGCCGGACGGCTCGCGGCCCTGTTCGGCGATGCGATCGCGCTCGGCGTCCGCGCCTCGATGATGATCGTCACCGAGCGGCTCGCGCCCCTGCTCGATCCTGTCGTCAGCGTCGTCGGCCGCGCGCTCTCGTTCAAGCAGGCGGGCCAGGGCACGCTGGTGATCGGCGGCGGCCTGCAGGGCTCGGCCGATCTCGACCGCGAGCGCAGCACCGTCGACTTCCGCAACCTCGCCCGGGGCGCTCGTGCCGCGAGCGATCTCTTCCCGGCAGTTCAAGGCGTGCGCATCGCCCGCTGCTGGACCGGCATCGAGGCGCAGACATCGGACCATATCCCCGTCATCGGCCTGTCGCCGAACGCGCCCGGCCTCGTCCACGCCTTCGGCTTCTCCGGGCACGGCTTCCAGCTGGTCCCGGTCGTCGGCTCGATTCTCGCAGAGCTCATCTGCGACGGCCGGACGCGCCGCGAGATCGCCGCCTTCGCGCCGGCGCGGCTGATGCAGGAAAGGGCGGTGGCATGATCGGCTATCTGGTCAGACGCATATTACTCGCCATCCCCACCCTGTTCGTGATGCTGACGGCGATCTTCGTGCTGGTCCGCCTCGTGCCCGGCGATGCCGCCTCGGTCATACTCGGCGACCAGGCGAGCGCCGCCTCGCTCGCCGCGCTCCGGGAAAAGCTCGGCCTCGACCAGCCGGTCCACGTCCAGTATCTCGCCTTCCTCGGCAAGATCCTCACCGGCGATTTCGGCCAGTCGCTCTCCAGCGGTCGCAGCGTCATGCGCGAGGTGCTGCTCGTCCTGCCCTCGACGATCGAACTGACTGTCGCCGCCATCGCGATCGGCCTCGTCTTCGGCCTGCCGCTCGGCATCGCCGCCGCGCTCGCCCGCAATGGCTGGGTCGACTACGTCTCGCGCGTCGTCTCGCTGGTCGGCCTGTCCTTCCCGGCCTTCGTCTCCGGCATCCTGATGCTGATCGTGTTTTCGATCCAGCTCGGCTGGTTCCCGGTACTCGGCAACACCAGCGGCGCCGGCAGCTTCGCCGAGCGGATGCGGGCGCTGGCCCTGCCCGCCCTCAACCTCGGCATCATCATGACCGCCTATGTGATGCGCGTGACCCGCGCCGCGATGCTCGGCGTGCTGACCGAGGATTATATCCGCACCGCCCGCGCCAAGGGCGTCGGCCCGACCCAGCTCGTCGTCACCCATGCCCTGCGCAACGGGCTGATCCCGATCATCACCGTCGTCGGGCTCTATTTCGGCACGCTGATCGGCAATTCGGTGCTGACCGAGATCATCTTCAACCGGCCCGGCCTCGGCAAGCTGATCATCGGCGCGCTCAACGCCCGCGACTACACCCTGCTGCAGGGGCTGATGATCATCTTCGCGATCTGCGTGATCGCCGTGAACACGCTGACCGATCTCGCCTACGGCCTCGTCGACCCCAGGGTGAAATACTCATGAGCACGGCCGACGCCCCCATCGCGATCCAGCCCGGCGGCCTCTGGCTCGCCTTCACGCAGAACCGGCTCGCCTGGGTCGGGCTTGTCCTGCTCGCGATGATCGTCTTCATCGCGCTGTTCGCGCCCTGGCTCGCGCCGCACGACCCGCTCGAGCAGAACATCGTCGCGCGGCTCGAGCCGCCTTCGGCCGAATTCTGGCTCGGCACCGATTCCTATGGCCGCGACGTGCTCTCGCGGCTGATCTACGGCGCCCGCATCTCGCTCTTCGTCGGCTTCGTCGCCATCCTGATCGCCATGCTGGTCGGTACCGCGATCGGGGTGCTCGCCGGCTATATCGGCGGCATCTTCGACCAGCTCGTCATGGGCGTGCTCGACGTGCTGCTCGCCTTCCCGACCCTGCTGCTCGGCCTGATGATCGCCGCCATGCTGGGCGCGAGTCTGGAGAACCTGATCATCGCCATCGCGGTGACCGAGGTCGCGCCCTTCGCCCGCGTCGCCCGCGCGCCGACGATCACCCTGCGCCAGCGCGATTTCGTCGAGGCCAGCCGCTCCTATGGCTGCGGCCCGTTCCGGATCATGACGCGCCACATCCTGCCGAACATGATCTCGGACGTGGTGGTAATGAGCTCGCTCTGGCTGGCATCGGCGATCCGCACCGAGGCCTCGCTCAGCTTCATCGGCCTCGGCGTGCCGCCGCCGGCGCCGACCTGGGGCGCCATGATCCGCGAGGGCTTCGAGAACATCCTCGACGCCTGGTGGCTCGCGGTCTTCCCGAGCCTCGCCATTCTCGTCACGGTGCTGGCGCTGAACCTGCTCGGCGATGCGCTGCGCGACGCCTCGGACCCCCGCTCCCGCGCGAGGTGAACAGTGCTCGCGGTGTTGTTGCCGCACTAGACCCGCGCCGGTATCGTCGTGGCGATGACGGCCGCCGACCCCAGCCTTTCGCTCGATGCCTTGACCGACGCGCTCTATCAGGAGCTGCGCAAAATCGCGCATCGCGAACGTCTCCGCGCCGGCGGGCCAATCGCCCGCACGGCCGAGGGGCTGGCCGTGATGCACCTCGTCGCAGATCACGAAACCGGCGAGGTCAGCGCCATCGCTGTCCTGGCGCGGCACGGGGAAATCCCAAAGGAATTCGAAGAGCAGATCCGAGCGCTATGAGCGGCGGCCAATGACACGTGCCCGCGCTGCAGACATGCCCCCAATGCGATGCGGCGGGCAGATCTTAATATTCCCTTAGCAGCCCGACTCTAGCCATGGTTGCGTGCCGCCCGAATCTCGCAAGGGTGCGCTGGCTATGTAGGGGATGCGCAGATGACCGCCGGACCACGTCGTTCCTCTGCCCATCTCGGGGTTTTGCTCCGCAGCGTCAGCATCACCACGCTGACACTCGCGGCCTGGGTCGCTTCGCCAGCCGCGGCAGGAACCTACACGGCGAGCAGCCAGGCGGAGCTGGTCACCGCCGTCCAGGCCGCGAACGCTGATCCTGATCCCACCGCGACGATCCGACTGACCGGCAGCTTTACCATGTCGACGACCAGCTTTTCTCCGCCGACCAAGCCGATCACGATCGACACGCAGGGTTTCACCATATCGGGCACGGACGGAACCGGCGTGACGCCCGGCGGCTACCTTCACATCGTCGAAGTCTTCGGTGGCAGCCCGGGATCGTTCACGCTGATGGGCAACTTCCGCGGCGGAAACGCGGTGTCAGCGGACGCAGGCTCGGGCATACGAACCCGGCTCGGAGCAACCGTAATCAATAACGGCATCATCCAGGGCGGAAACAGCACGGGCGCAGGCGGCGGAGCTGGCGTCGAGCTTTTCGCGCCGAACCCCGACGCATTCACCAACAACGGGACCGTCCGCGGCGGAACCGGCCCGACCAACGGCACATCTGGCTTCGGCGCTGGCATCTGGGTCCGTAATGCCCCCACACAGCCGATCGTCAACACCGGCACGATCGAGGGCGGCGCCGGAGCCGCTGCGATCGTCCTGGGCGCGAACAATACGAACCTCGTCCTCGTCAACTCCGGCACGATCCGGGCCGGCGCCGGTCAGGCCAACGCAATCCAATGGGCCAGCAGCATCACGCCGACGACGGGCCGCATCGACCTGGAGCTGCGGGCGGGCTCGGTGATCACCGGCAATGTTGTCGCCAATCTGGCCGGCAGCAACGACGTCCTGCGCCTTGGCGGCTCCGACAACTGGACGCTGGATGGCGGCCTCGGCAGTGCCGGCCAGTACCGCAACTTCGACCGTCTGGAGAAGACGGGCGCGAGCACCTGGACCATTGGCGGCAGCGGCAACTTTGCGGGTCCGACGAACATCGCCGGGGGCACGCTGATCGTGAACGGCTCGCTGTCGGGCTCGGCGGTGACGGTTCAGTCAGGGGCGCGGCTCGGCGGCAGCGGCACGGTGGGCGCGACCACGCTCGCGAGCGGCAGCCGGATCACCCCAGGCAACTCGATCGGCACGCTCACCGTCAACGGCGCCTATGTCCAGAATGCCGGAGCAGTCTACGAGGTCGAGATCGATCCGGGGACGGTCACCTCCGACCGCATTCAGGTCAACGGCACGGCGACGCTCGCCAGTGGCGCGGCGATCTCGGTGGTGAACACCACCGGCGCGGCCTATGTCGCCGGCCAGCGCTACACCATCCTGACCTCGACCGGGCTCGCCGGCAGCTATGGCAGCACCGACCTTACGCTGACGCCCTTCCTCAACCTGCGCAACGGCACCGATGCGAGCAATGCCTATCTGACGGTGATCCGGACGAACACGGCCGGTGGCATCGGCACGACGCCGAACGAGGTTTCGGTCGGCGCCAGCGTCGACAGCCTGCCTGCCGGCAACGCCGTCCAGACCGATGTGTACAACCAGGCGAGCCTCGATGCCGCCCGCCGGGCTCTCGGGCAGCTCGCCGGCGAGATCCATGCCTCGGCCCGCACCGTGCTGGTCGACGAGAGCTGGCTGCTGCGTGCGGCCGTCAACGATCGTTTGCGCTCGGCCTTCGGTGCGGTCGGCGCCAGCCCGATGGCGACGCTGGATTACGGCTTCACTGCCGATCTCGCGCCCGCCGTGAAGGGGCCGATGCCAAAGCTGCCTTCTGCCGAGCGCTTCGCCATCTGGGGCCAGGGTTACGGTTCGTGGGGCCGCATCGACGGCGACGGCAATGCCGCCAAGCTGACCCACTCGACCGGCGGCCTGCTCATCGGCGCCGATGTCGCCGCCTTCGACAATCTGCGTTTCGGTGTGGTCGCCGGCTACAGTCGCAGCACCTTCGACGTGAACGGCCGGCTCTCCTCGGGCGAGAGCGACAACTACCATCTCGGCCTCTATGGCGGCGCGCAGTGGGGCGCGCTGAGCCTGCGCACAGGCCTGAGCTACACCTGGCACGACCTCTCGACCCGGCGCGGCATCGTCTCCGCCGGCCTCGGCGACCTCCTGCGCGCCGATTACGATGCCGGCACGGCGCAGGTCTTTGGCGAGTTCGGCTATCGCATCGAGCTCGGCCAGACCGCGCTCGGCCGTGTTGCGCTCGAGCCCTTTGCGGGCCTGGCCTATGTCGTGCTGCGCAGTGACGGCTTCAGCGAGCGCGGCGGGGCGGCAGCGCTCTCGGGCACCAGCGACGACACCAGCCTCGGCTATGCGACGCTCGGCCTGCGCGCCGCCACCAGTGGCCGCATCGCCGGCATGGACGTCACCCTGCGCGGCGGGCTCGGCTGGCGCCATGCCTTCGGCGATGTCGATCCGAAGACGGCGCTGGCCTTCGCCGGGGGCACCCCGTTCACGATCGCGGGCCTGCCGATCGCCCGGAACGCCGCCCTGGTCGAGGCCGGGCTCGACATGGCTATCGGCGCAAATGTCACGCTCGGCGCCTCCTACACCGCCCAACTCGCAGACGACGCACAGGATCACGCCTTCAAGGCAAACCTCGCCGTCAGGTTCTGAGCGCGAAGTAATCAGCGGGGCGCCCGTGCGGGCCGGGGCGCAACGCCCGGCTTGCAAGCAGAGGCTGATATGTCAGCGTTCCGTGATCTTGGCTTGGCGCAACTGCCACCGCGCCCTGACGTTAAATGCACGGGCGGCCATGTACAGGAGGCAGTGTGGCTAGGTTGAATGGCCTAGGCGCCGGCAACCTTAGCAGGAACGCCTATTAGGGTTGATAGAGCCTCAGCGGACCGGAGGATGCAAAAGATCGCGCCGGGCTACAGTGATGCACGTCGTCGCGGATGACGAAACCGGCGAGGTCAGCGCCATCGTTGTCCTGGTGCGGCACGGGGAAATCCCGGAGGAATTCGAGGAGCAGATCAGGGCGCTATGACAGGTCGGCCGATGACCCTCGCGACCCTGTGTGAGATTAGTTCGCGCCCGCGTCAGCTAAGGGTCGAAGGCGGACATGAGCTGAAGGGCGTGCCAGCGATGGACCTAAAACAGGGAAGCGATCGCGCTACCAAGATGCGCTCCGGCAAATCAGTTCTCTGATCAGTCTTGTGTCCCACGCGGCATGTCGTAAGGCTAACTCGATGAAAAAACTTCGTTCCTGCGCCGTTGCCTTTGGGATCGCGTCCTGCATGCTCATTCTGCAAGGCTGTGGCGCCCTCCAAGGATGCCCGGAACAGACGACCATCTGCAAGATGATGTGAAGGCGTTTGCCGCGTCCGGCGGAGATGCTCAAGGTGAGACGGCCATTCGCTGCGCAGGCCCTGCTCTTTACACATTCTGCGCCTTCGGCGACACTTACCGGATTGCCCCCAAAGGTCACCTGGCTCAGCTTCGGCAATGGGTCGGAAGCGGACCTATGGTGATGGCCAATCCCCGTCCCAGTCGCGAATCACCTCGATTAGGTCGCTATCGTCGTCGTTTTCACCGATGGTTATCGCCGAGAAGCCATACCCTTCCGCGACGAGCCGATCGGCGAAAGGTTCAATCACGCGCCACGCAGGGTCGACAACCATTCCGTTGGGTGATCCGACTTTCACAAGTGCGGTCGCCTCGACTGCCCGCCCGTCGCTGAGCGTCACCCTGCATGGGGCAACGACTTCAAACCCAATTCGCAAGCCAGCGGCAAGCCACAGACTGCCTTGATCTGATATCGTCGTCATCCCGATAGGATGACACGCTCGGCCGAAGGTCCGCAACGGGTCGGAAGCCGACATTCTCGCAAGGGCTGCTCCCAACCAAAGATGCAAAAGATCGCGCCAGAAGGTGCAAAAGATCGCGCCGGGCTACAGCGCGGCGCACAACTCAAAGTATTTCAATAACTTATCGACAATATCGGGGAGCTTGGCTGGGGCGCCAGGATTCGAACCTGGGAATGGCGGTACCAAAAACCGCTGCCTTACCGCTTGGCGACGCCCCAATCTGCGCTGCCTTCTAGAGCGCGTCGCGAGCGCGTGCAACATCGGATCACGCACGCTCCTTCTCGATCAAGAGGGCAGCGGCATCGATCCGGCGCCTGTGCCGAAAAGATTGCACATACCCATGGCCTTGGCTGTTGCGCTGCGGCGACCGGCTGGCTATAAGCCGCCCACCAGTTGATCGGAGTGTGGCTCAGCCTGGTAGAGCACCTCGTTCGGGACGAGGGGGTCGCAGGTTCAAATCCTGCCACTCCGACCAAAATTTCCCGCGCTATCCTGAGATCTAGCGAGAACCGCCCTTCGGGGCTCCCTGTTTGCTTGGCGGTCCCGCCGGCGGTTCGACGTCCACCCGCCCTGGCTCGCGGTGGGCGCCTCGCTCCGGCCAGGCGGCCCCGTCAGGCGGCCCGGATCCGACCGAGGAAGTCGGCGACTTCGGTGTCGAGATCGGCGGATTGGCTCGAGAGCACGTCGGCGGAATCCGCGACATGATTCGCAGCCTCACCGGTTTCCTCGGCAACGCGGCTGACGATGTCGATATGGCCGCCGGCGGTGACCGTCTCGGTCGCCGCGCGCCTGACGTTCTCGGCGATCCCCGCCGTCGCCACGTTCTGCTTCTCCACCACCGCCGCGACCGCGCCCGAGATCTGGTTGAGCGTGTCGATCGTTGCCGTCATCGTGTCGATCGCCGTGATCGCGTCGGCGCCGGACAGGCCGATCGCATCGATCTGGTTCTGGATCTGCTCGGTCGCCCGCCAGGTCTCATCGGCCAGGCCCTTGATCTCGTGCGCCACGACGGCAAAGCCGCCACCCATATTGCCGATCCGCGCGGCCTCGATCGAGGCGTTGAGCGCGAGCAGGTTGGTATGGCGGGCGATGGTCGAGATCACTTGGGTGACGCTGCCGATCTCGTCGACCTTGCGCGAGAGGTCGCCGACCCTGTCGAGCACGGTGAGCGCCTGCCGCGTCGTATCGCCGACGAGACGGGCCGCCTCGTTCACCTGGCGATCGACCTCGGTGAAGGAGCTGGCGAGCTCCGACGTCGCCTCGGTGATGGCGATGACGTTCGAGGACGACTGCCGTGACGCATCCAATGCCGCGCTCGACCGCTGCGAGACTTCGGCGGCGCCGTTGCGCATCTGCTCGGATGCAACCCGCAGGGATGCGATCGAGGCGATGACGGCGCGTGCGATGCCGGCGATCTTGCGTTCGAACTCGTTGGCGAGGTCATGCAGGATGCGCCGCCGTTCACCGGCCGCCCGTACCGTCGTCGTCACCACATCCTGGCGTGCCTCATCTGCGATCGTCCGGGCCGCGTCCGCCGCCGCGCGCTCGCGCTCGGAGGCCTCGACCGCCAGCCGGAGCGACCAGACGATCCAGCTCAGCGCCCCAGCCTGGACCGCGACGATGGCACCGTGCAGCAAGGCGCGCCGGATGTCGTTGCCGCCGGGAAACACACCGGCAGAATAGACAAGGCTCAGCGTGAGGTGATGGGCGCTGATCGCAAGCGTCGCCGGCAGGAAGATGCGCCAGTCGAGCCAGCCGACCAGCACCGCCAGCATGGCAAAGAAGTACATATGCAGGTCAGCCTGATAGGGGTGGCCGGCGAAGCCATAGACCAACAGCATGACCTGGCCGACCAGAGCGATGCTGGTGATCTGTCGTGTGACCCAACCGATGCGGTCGAGCCGCCAGGCCAGCGTCCCCAAGATCGCGAGCCCGGCTCCTGCCGCCGAGATCGTCGTCGCATGTGGCATTTCGTCGGACGGAATGCCGATCAGGAGCAATACCGAATTCGCCCACAGAATTGCGATCAGGAGCCTGGCGAAGCGTATGCGGAGACGTTCGACCTCACCCACGAGCAAGACTCCTCACCTGACGGATGCATGATTGAGCGAGGGAACCGTCCACCACGAGCCAGGCCCCCGACCGATAAAGAGAGATCGCATAGTCGCCGCCATCGCCGATGCTGATCGCAACCGCGGCGGCATCGTCGAGCTGCAGGAGGCTGCCTCCGGCTTGCGAGACGGCACGCGCCATCTCGGACGACGAGGTTCCCGCAGGAAAGAACGCCGCGATGGGCTGCCCTGGAACCGGCCAGGCGGCGATGGAAAAGGCGCCCAGCGCCATGACCAGGCTGGCGATCAGGCCGAAGCCGATTTCACGCATCGCGTGCCCCCCGACAACCGATCCGCAGTTCAATCAACGACAGAGAGTGCGGTTGACTGGCTTTACAACTGGTAAACGCGGGCGATTACTATTTCCTGTCTTTCGAAACGAGAAATTTATTGCAACGCCTGTTATGCATGCATAGGTAAAAAATTGCGGCAACGCCTTCGTGCCGAAGCGTGACCACAATGGTGTTCTGATCACCCCGGCGTTTCACCATAGCGTGGCGCTCCGGTGGCGCGGCGCTGGCCGCTTCGCTATGCTCGCGCCGCAATCTGGAGCCGCGTTCGCATGAAATCCGTTTTTCGCCTCATCGCCGTCCTCGGCCTCACGACACTGCTCGCCGGCTGCGACCGCTGCGGCAACATGATGGAGCTCGACATGTTCCTGCAGCCGGTCAAGAAAGCCTGCACCGACCAGAAGCCACAGGGCTGAGCCCCTCCGGACGACACGGCAGGAAACAAAGAAGCCGGGGCTGGGCCCCGGCTTCTTGATTCAGAAGCTGCCGAACGGCTCAGCCGCGGCGCTTCAGCACCGACCAGCCGGCGCCAACCAGGCTCGCCGCCAGCGCCGCCTTGATCAGGTCGCCGAGCAGGAAGGGCTGCACGCCGGCCGCCCAGGCCTTGGCGAAGCCGATACCGGTCGCCCCGCTCGCCATCTGCGCGCCGAGCGCCAGCCAGGCGAAACCCAGCGCCAGCAGCGCGATCTCGGCCAGCACCACGCCGCCGGCGAGACGCCAGAGCGAGGCGCCGCGCGAGCCGGCCCAGCCGGCGATTGCAGCCGCGGCGACGAAGCCGATCAGGAAGCCGCCGGTCGGCCCGAGCAGATAGAGCGGGCCGGCCGCGACTGGCGGGGTATTGGTGAACACCGGCAGGCCGAAAAGGCCATAGGCAATGTAGAGCGCGACGGTCGCAGCGCCGAGACGCGCGCCATAGGCGGCGCCGAGGCCGAGCACGGCCAGCGTCTGCAGCGTCATTGGCACCGGCCAGAACGGCACCTTGACCTTGGCGGCGGCGATGATCAGCAGGCTGCCGACGACGGCGAGCGCAATAGTGCGCAGGACCCGCGTGCGCGGATCGGACAGGGCCGGCAGGGCCGCGTTGACCATGGTGGTGGTAGACAAAGGCAGCGTCTCGGCCATCGGATTTGTCCTTCTTCTTCAGGCGCCGTCGACGCCCGGCTCGTTCGTCTATAGGAAATGGCCCGCCGGCCGACAAGCCGGCGCTAGAGCCGGATCCGATCAGGTTGGCACAACTTGATCGGTGAATCCGTCTCTAAACTTTTGATTGAGAACACGTTATCCGGTCAGATTGCCCTGCAATCTGCCCGGCGTGTGCTCATGCCCGCCCCCGGATGCGCAGATGGCCAGCTCTACTCCCGCTACCGACGAGCAACTCGATTTCGACCGCGACCCTGGCGCGGCGTCGGGCGAGCTCGTCCAGCTCTCGCCCTTGGTCCGCCGCCTGATCGCCGGCAATGGCGGGCCGATGACCTTCACCGGCACCTGCAGCTATATCGTCGGCCGCGGCCGGATCGCGATCATCGATCCCGGCCCGGATGATCCCGCCCATATCGAGCGCCTGCTCGCCGCCATCGCCGGTGAGACCGTCACCGACATCGTCATCACCCACACTCATCGCGACCATTCCCCGGCCTCGCGCGCGCTGAAGGCGGCGACCGGCGCGCGCATCGTCGGTTGCGGCCTGCACCGCCCGGCGCGCGAACTCGTCCTCGGCGAGATCAACCCGCTCGACGCCGCGGCCGACAAGGACTACGCGCCCGATCTCATCATGGCCGAGGGCGACGCGGTCTCCGGCCCGGGCTGGACCTTGCAAGCGCTGGAGACGCCGGGCCACACCGCCAACCATCTCGCCTTTGCCCTGCCTGAGGAGAACACCTTGTTCTCCGGCGACCACGTCATGGCCTGGTCGACCTCGATCGTCGCCCCCCCCGACGGCTCTATGGTCGCTTACATGGCCTCGATCGAGAAGCTGCGCGGCCGCGACGACCGGCTCTACTGGCCCGGCCATGGCGGCCCGGTGCGCGAGCCGCAGCGCTTTTTGCGCGGGCTGGTCCAGCACCGGCGTCTGCGCGAGGCGGCGATTCTTAGCCGTTTGCAGGCCGGCGACGAGACGATTCCCGAGATGGTGCCGCCGATCTACCAGGAATTGCCGGCAGCACTACGCGGCGCCGCCTCGCTCTCGGTGCTGGCCCAGCTCGAGGATCTGGTCGCACGCGGCATCGTGCTCTGCGACGACGAGGCGCCGATGCTGACGAGCCGCTATCGGCTGGCTTGAGGCTCAGCGCAGCTCGACGAGGAGTTTGACCTCCTCCTCGAACGCCGCGATGCGCTTCGCGTTGGCGCCAAAATCAAAGCCGCCGAGCCGCGAGGCCGAGCGGATGTCGATGCGACTGCCATCGGCGCGCGGCCGAATGCGGATGGTGATGTCGTCGACGAGGCGCAGCACGCGCGAGCGCGCCACCGCGTCGAGCCGTCCTGCCCCGCTGCGCCCGCCGGGCGCCGCGCCTTCCAGCACCTGCCAGCCGAGATTGACGCTGGCTTTGCGGGCGATGTCGTAGGCGACCTCGGCCGGCAATTCGAGCACGATCGGCAGCGCCTTCGGATAGCCCTGGCGCTGCGCCGCGCGCCGTTCGGCCGGAACATCCGGCGGTACGCGCCCCTCGCGCGCTGCCAGGGCCACACGCGAGCGGCTGAAAGCCGGCGGCTCGGCGATATCGGTCGAGACGTCGGCGATCAGCGGCAGGGTCGCGAGCTGGAAGCCGGCATAGGCAACCGGCACCAGCAGCAGCAGGCAAAGCACGAAAGCCTGCACGGCGATGCCGATGCCGCGATGCCCGTCCTGCCAGATCCTCACGAAGGCGGCGAGCGCCAGCAGAAAAGCGAGCAGCACGAAGATGTAAGCGCCGGCGATCGGCGCCAGCCGTTCGAGCGAGGGCTGGCCGAAGCGGAAGATCAGCACGGCGAGCGCGACCACCGTCAGCCCGAACAGGGCCAGCCGCCGGCTCCAGATCGCCGCGCGCGAAATCGGCTCCTCGAAGACGAGACGACGGTGCATCTCTCTTAGGTGGCGGAGCGCCCGGCGGAAGGCAAGCCGCGAGCTCCATCGGTGGTCGCCAGCCAGATGCCCACGCCGACCACGACGATCCCAACCACAAGATTCCAGCCGATCGGTTCGTTGAGCATCAGCGCCCCCACGAGCGATGCGGTGACCGGATTGACCGTGACCGTCACAGCGACGCGCGTCGGCGAGGCGCGCTCAAGCGCGAAAGCCCAGAGATAGAACGTCAGGGCTGCCCCGAATGCACCGAGATAGATCGCCGCCGACCATTGCTGCCAGCCGAACTGCGCCACGGCATCGAAGCTGCCTCGCAGCGCCGAGACGGCAATCAGAATGAGCGCGCCGATCGCCATCGCGACCGCCGTGAACGGGATCGGGCCGCAGCGTCGGATGACCGGCTTCGACCAGATGCCATAGAGCGCCATGCAGAACGCCGCCGCGATCATCAGGAGATCGCCGAGCCAGGCCATCGGCGGCGCGTGGCCAAGGCCGGACAGGAGCGCGAATCCGACCCCCGCCATCGCGGTCAGCACGCCGGCGGTCTTCCGGGTCGTCAGCGCCTCGCTGCCGAGCAGCGCGCCGACCACGAGCGTCAGGAGCGGTAAGGTCGACAGCGCCAGCGCGCCGCGGGCGCTGGTCGTGTAGATCAGGGAGGCGTTGAACAGGACCGGAAAGACCGCGAAGAAGAGCAGACCGAGGCCCGCAGTCTGCAGCCAGTCCCGGCGATTCGGCCAGCGCTGCCCGGAGATCAGCGCGATCGGCGCGAGCAGCAGGCAGCCGATGCCGAAGCGGAACGATCCGATCGCCAGCGGATCGACGTGGGCGACGAGATAGCGCGTCGCGCCGATCGAGGTGCCTCCGAAAGCGCTCGACGCCGCGGCAGCCAGCACGCCCCAGAACTCGGCCATGCTGACTATCTCCGGCTACCGCCGACCGCTCAGTCGATCGCGCGCACCGCCCCCTTGGCCGCGCTGGTCGCCAGCGCCGCATATGCTTTCAGCGCGGTCGTGACCTTGCGCTTGCGCGGCGCCGCCGGCTTCCAGGCATCCTTGCCCTTGGCCTCCATCGCCGCACGCCGGCGCGCCATCTCCTCGTCGGAAACCTTGAGGCTGATGCCGCGGTTCGGGATGTCGATCTCGATCACGTCGCCGCTCTCGACGAGGCCGATCGCGCCGCCTTCCGCCGCTTCCGGCGAGACATGGCCGATCGAGAGGCCGGACGAGCCGCCCGAGAAGCGCCCGTCGGTGATCAGCGCGCAGGCCTTTCCGAGCCCCTTCGATTTCAGATAGCTCGTTGGATAAAGCATCTCCTGCATGCCCGGCCCGCCGCGCGGTCCCTCATAGCGGATCAGCACGATCTCGCCGGCCTTGACCTTGTTGTTGAGGATGCCCTCGACCGCCGCGTCCTGGCTCTCGAAGATCACGGCCTTGCCGGAGAAGGTCAGGATCGAGGCGTCGACGCCGGCCGTCTTCACGATGCAGCCGTCAAGCGCGATGTTGCCGTAGAGCACGGCAAGGCCGCCATCCTGCGAATGCGCATGCGCCTTCTCGCGGATGACACCGGTCTCGCGATCGAGGTCGAGCTCCTCGTAGCGCCGGTCCTGGCTGAAGGCGACCTGCGTCGGCACGCCGCCCGGCGCGGCACTGTAGAACGAGCGCACCGCCTCGCTCTGCGTCTGCCTGATGTCCCAGCGCTCCAGCGCCTCGGCCATCGTGGCGCTGTGGACGGTCGGCAGCGAGGTGTCGAGCAGCCCGGCCCGGTCGAGCTCGCCGAGGATCGCCATGATGCCGCCGGCGCGGTGGACGTCCTCCATGTGCACGTTGGCGACGGCGGGCGCGACCTTGCACAGCACCGGCACGTTCCGCGAGAGCCGGTCGATATCGGCCATGGTGAAGTCGATCTCGGCCTCATGCGCGGCCGCCAGCAAATGCAGCACCGTATTGGTCGAGCCGCCCATCGAGATGTCGAGCGTCATCGCGTTCTCGAACGCCTTGAAGCTCGCGACATTGCGCGGCAGCACCGAGGCGTCGTCCTGGTCGTACCAGCGCTTGGCGATATCGACGATGAGATGGCCGGCCTCGACAAAGAGGCGCTTGCGGTCGGCATGGGTCGCCAGCGTCGAGCCGTTGCCCGGCAGCGCCAGGCCGAGCGCCTCGGTCAGGCAGTTCATCGAATTGGCGGTGAACATGCCCGAGCAGGAGCCGCAGGTCGGGCAGGCCGAGCGCTCGATCACGTCGACCTCGGCGTCGCTGAGGTTGCTGTCGGCGGCGGCGACCATGGCGTCGACGAGGTCGACCTTCTTCAGCACGCCCTCGGCGATGTACTTGCCGGCTTCCATCGGCCCGCCCGAGACGAACACGACCGGGATGTTCAGGCGCATCGCCGCCATCAGCATGCCGGGGGTGATCTTGTCGCAATTGGAGATGCAGACCATCGCGTCCGCGCAATGGGCGTTGACCATGTATTCGACGCTGTCGGCGATCAATTCGCGCGAAGGCAGCGAATAGAGCATGCCGTCATGGCCCATGGCGATGCCGTCATCGACCGCGATGGTGTTGAATTCCTTGGCGACGCCGCCGGCCTTCTCGATCTCGCGCGCCACCAATTGCCCGAGGTCTTTCAAATGGACATGGCCCGGCACGAACTGGGTGAACGAGTTCACCACGGCGATGATCGGCTTGCCGAAATCCGAATCCTTCATGCCGGTGGCGCGCCAGAGCCCGCGGGCGCCGGCCATGTTGCGGCCATGGGTGGTGGTGGCGGATCTCAGCCTCGGCATGCTTGACCTCGTCGACAGGGCGTCCGAACAGAAGGGTTCGCCCTATAGCTAGCGGCGGCGAGCGACCAGCCAAAATTGAATTATTCGATTTTGATGATCGACGCTGTCCATGCTGCGGGCGCGAAAGGCCTGCCAATGCTGCGCAATATCGACATCGACCTGCTGCGGTCCTTCGTCACCATCGCCGAGCTGCGCTCCTTCACCCGCGCCGCAGCGGCCTTGAACCGCACCCAGTCGACGATCTCGACACAGGTACGAAAGCTCGAGGAGATCGCCGGCCAGACCCTGCTGCAGCGTTCGCCGCAGGAGGTGCTGCTGACTCGCGCCGGCGAGGATTTCCTTGGCTATGCCCGCCGCATCGTCGCGCTGCATGACGAGGCGCTCGACGTCGTCCGCGCCCAGAGCGTGTCCGGGCGCGTCCGGCTCGCGGTGATGGACGATTACGCCACCATCGTCCTGCCCGAGACGCTCGCCCGCTTCGCCCGCTCGCATCCGGAGGTCGAGCTCGAGGTCACCACCGGTTTCACCCGCGACCTGCTCGCCAGTCTCGGCGAGGCCTTCGACATCGTCCTGGCGACGCAGAAGGCCGGCGACGGCAGCGGCGACGTCCTGCGCACCGAGCGCACCGCCTGGGCCTGGTCCGACCGGCACGATCTTCCACCGGCCGGCCCGCTGCCGCTTGCGCTGCTGAAGGCGCCGAACATGTATCGCGAATGGGCGCTCGCCGCGCTGAACGAGGCCGGTCGGCCCTGGCGCATCCTGTTCTCCTCCTCCAGCATCGGCGCGGTCGAGGCGGTCGCGGCCGCCGGCGCGGCGCTGACCGTGGTCAAGGCCGGCACCGCCCGCGAGGGCCTGCGCCTGCTCAGCGCGGGGGAAGGCTTGCCCGCCCTGCCGGCCTCGGAGATCGCGCTGCACCTGGCGCCGGGGCGCCCGACGCCGGCAGTGCGAGCGCTGGCCGGTTTCCTGGCCGAAGCGCTCAAAGCGGAGACTGACTGAACCGCTCAACGGGAACCGGCGGTATGTCTACACATGTCACGCCAAGTATAAATCGAGTTGCATCGACTAAAAATAAGCACGCAATACGTGCAACCTAGCCATCTCTGTCATGCTGGCACGCCAGCAGTGCAACCTACGTGCATAATCATGCAACTCTGGGACGCAGCGCTCGTATAGACATTGCGGGTGCCAGTAAAATTCAGAGATTCAGTAAAAATTTACTGTCTTTGAGCATCATCTGCCTAGAAAATTGGCACTCTGGATATTCCGCATGCATGGCCGCGGCGGCGTTACGCCATCACGTCTGCACCTTGCCCGCCGCGAGCAGCCAGCGCTGCTGATCAGCATGACAGCACCTGCGGTCAGGCGCCCCGTCTTCACGCCCCCTACGAGCTCGTCGCGAACCGCTCCGCCTGACTCCACCTGTCCCCGTCGTTTAGGATCATCAGCATGCGCCTGGCCGCCAATCTCACGATCAAGCAGATCTTCCTCGCCGTCGCCGGCCTCTACGCAGCCCTGATCCTGGCGATCGGCGTGAGTTGGTACTACCAGCAGCAGGCTGCCGCGGCTGTCTCCGACGCCTATCGCAAGGAGCACGCCTCTTATCTGCTCGCGGATGAATTCCGGCAGAGCTCCGACGATCTAACCAGGCTGGCGCGGACCTTCGCGGTCACCGGCAATCCGCGCTACGAGCAGCAATATCTCGACGTCATCGCCATGCGCAGCGGCGAGAAGGCGCGGCCGGCCGAGCCGCACCGGATCTACTGGGACCTCGTCCTCGACAACGCCGTACGGCCGCGCGGCCCGGGCGAGACCAAGGCGCTCCTGACCGCAATGAAAGAAGCCGGCTTCACCGATGCCGAATTCGGCAAGCTGAACCAGGCCCAGTCCAAGTCGGATGCCCTCGTCAACCTGGAGACGCGCGCGATGAACGCCGCCAAGGGTTCGTTCGAGGACGGCAACGGCCGTTACACCGTCAAGAAGGAGCCTGACCTCAAGCTGGCTCGCGACCTGCTGCATTCGGCTGATTACGATCGTTACAAGGCCGATATCATGAAGCCGGTCGACGAGTTCTTCGGCCTGGTCGAGGCGCGCACGCGCAATCTCGTTGAGACAGCCACCACCTCGCTCCACCGGATCGAGTGGCTGCTCACCCTGCTGCTCGGGGGACTGGTCGCCCTTGTGGTCGCAACCGGCGCCCTGATCGTCTCGCGCGTCGTGCGGCCACTCGCCGCGATCAGGACCAGCATCGACGGTCTCTCCAATGGCGAGCTCGAGACGCCGATCCCGCAGACCGGGCGGCAGGACGAGGTCGGCGCCGTCGCAGCGGCGCTGCTGCTGTTCCGCGACAAGCTGGTTCAGATCCGCGCGCTGGAAGCCCAGGAGCGAGCGGAAGCCGCAGCGCGCGCCGCACGGGCCGAAGCGATGTCGCGGGTCGTCTCCGATGTCGGCGAAGTCGTCGCCGCAGCGGCCGAGGGCGATTTCTCGGCCCGCCTGCAGATCGACGATGCCGACGAGCAGATGCAGAAACTGGTCGCCGGCATCAACCAGATCAACGCCGTCGTCGACAGCGCCACGACCGAGTTCGTCGCCGTGCTGCAGCGCGTCGCAGAGGGCGACCTGACACAGGACGTCGCTACCGAGTATCGTGGCCGCTTCGGCGAGCTGAAGACGGCGGTGAACGAGACCGTCGAGCGCCTGTCCTCAACCGTTCGCACCATCCAGCTCACCGCTGCCGATGTCGGCCTCTCGGCCCGCGAGATCGCGACCGGCGCCGACGACCTGTCGAAGCGCACCGAGGAGCAGGCCTCCTCACTCGAGGAGAGCGCTGCGACCACCGAGGAGCTGGCGGCTTCGGTCAAGGCCTCGGCCCAGGCCTCGCGCCAGGCCGCGACGACCGCCGAGGAGGCGATGCGCGCGGCCGAGGGCGGCGGCACGATCGCCGGCGAGGCGATCGCCGCCATGGCCCGCATCGAGAGCGCCTCGAAGAAGATCTCCGACATCACCCGCGTGATCGACGACATCGCCTTCCAGACCAATCTGCTGGCTCTGAATGCGGCAGTGGAAGCGGCCCGCGCCGGCGACGCCGGCAAGGGCTTCGCCGTCGTCGCCAGCGAGGTCCGCACCCTCGCCCAGCGCTCGGGCGAGGCCGCCAAGGATATCTCAGGGCTGATCTCCTCCTCCAATATCGAGGTCGATCAGGGTGTGAAGCTGGTGCGCCAGGCCGGCGAGGCGCTGACGCAGATCCTCGCCGCCTCGCAGAAGGTCGCCTCGACCATCGGCGACATCTCTTCCGCCGCGGTCGAGCAGGCCAACGGCATCGAGGAGATGAGCCAGACCGTCGCCCATATGGACGAGATGACCCAGCAGAACGCCGCACTCTCCGAGCAGAGCGCCGCTTCCGCCAATGCGCTCAACCAGCGCATCAGCCAGCTCAACGAGCTTGTCGCGGCCTTCAGAACCGGAGTCGGCACGACCACCGGCGGGATGCCTCACGTCGCCCCTCCCCGCCAGGCGGCCAGGCCCACCATGGCGAAGCGGCCCTCGGCCGAGCCTGCGCGCCTGCAGAAGCTCGCCGAAACCGCCTTCAGCCCCGCTCCGCGCAAGGTCGCCAATGCCGGCAAGCACGGCGACAGCGGTTGGGCGGAGTTCTGACACCCCTGCCGGCCGCCTTTCGGGGCGGCCGGCGTCCTTGCGAACACGGCGAGGGCAGAGGCAGAATGAACGCCTCGACAACTGCCGACAGGCCTGCCCGAGTGACGACCATCGATCAACGGGACAGTCTGCTCCCGCTCGGCGACCATCGCCTGTTCACGCGCAGCTGGGCGCCATCAGGTCCTGAAGCGAGCCGGCTTGCACCGATTCTGCTGTTCCACGACTCGCTCGGCTGCATCGAACTCTGGCGCAGCTTTCCCGAAAAGCTGGCAGCAGCGACCGGCCGGCGCGTCATCGCCTATGACCGTCTCGGCTTCGGCCGTTCCGATCCGCATCCGGAACGGCTCGGCGTCGGCTTCGTCGCGGATGAGGCGGAAAGCGTCGTTCCGCATCTCTGCGGCCAGCTCGGCATCACGGATTTCGTCGCCTGCGGCCATAGCGTCGGTGGCGCCATGGCGATCGAGACGGCAGCGCGATGGCCGCAGCGCTGCCAGGCACTCGTCACCATCGCCGCCCAGACCTTGATCGAGGATAGGACCCTCGCGGGTATCAGGGTGGCGCAGGGCGATTTCCAGGACGCAGGCAACCTCGCCCGGCTGGCGCGCTATCACGGCGACAAGACCGCCTGGGTGCTGGACGCCTGGATCGGGACCTGGCTCTCGCCCGCCTTCGCGGACTGGACGCTCGACCGGCCTTTGGCCGGCGTGCGCTGCCCGGTTCTCGCCGTCCATGGCGAGCTCGACGAATACGGCTCGACCCGCCATCCGCAGCGCATCGCCGAGGGACGCGGCGAGGCGCTGATCCTCTCCGGGATCGGCCATGTGCCGCATCGCGAGGCCGAGGCGACGCTCGTTGCAGCGATCGAAAACCTCCTCGCCGCGGTCTGAACCGCGGCGCCGCCCTCATCCGACCCGGCTACACCGGGCCACTTTTTCTCCAGAGAGGAGAAGGTGAGCGCCGGGGATAACTCTCCAATCAATCCCCGCCCCTGAAAACTGGCGTATTCTCCTCCCCGTCCCGCCCGACCAAGGGGGCTGTCGCGAGGCATCGTGCGGCCGGGCGGGAGAGCGGTGTCCGTCCTGAACAGCCGTTGCGGGCTGGAATGGCGGAGGGCCTCGTCGTCCGGGCTTGAGCCCGGTCCAGCCGGACCTGAAAGCTCGGCGAGGCATCTTAAGAGAACCGCGCGTGGGGTTCGGGAGCGGCGAGCATCAGCCGCTTCGACATTTCGACATCGACATTCGGCACGCGGCGAAGGCTGCCGCACCCGGACCCCGCGCACCCCTTGGGCTTGCGCTTGCCTTCAACCCCTCGCGGCGGGAGCCGGCGGGGCTGCAATCGTGCCGAAGATGCTGGCCTCGCCCTATCGCAGCATGTCGGCGAGCGCCTCGCGCATCGCCGCGCTGGAGATGTGGAACACCCCCTGATACGGCAGGTCGAGGTCGACGATCACGAACATGATGCTCGAGACCGACAAGACGCCGATCGCCAGAACAGCGGCGCTGAGCGCACGGCGTGGGATCTGCAGGCCGAAACTCAGGAAGACCAGGCTGAGCCAGAAACATAAGATGCCGACGAAGAAGCCGCCGGATGGCGCGTTCGCATCCTCGATGACGTTCCATCTTGCGGATGAGACATCCGCATAGGCTGCACGGCAGCGGGCCGCGGAATATTCGAGGCCCGTGGTTGGCAGGGCGTCCACGTCCGCACCGATATCGCTCATCAATCGCGACAGGCCCCGATCCTCGCCGCGAACAGTCATGCCGCGCGTATCGGGCATGCCTGCGACTATAGGCGCCGCCTCATGAGGCCATGTGCTCGCGATCACCGCGGCCGTGTACTGTTGAAGTTTCAGCCTGGTCGGGTCGGCTGCGGCTTTGAAAATGCGCAGGCATTGATCGAGATTGGCAAGGCGCGCCGCATAGGTGGAGCGGTTGCCGCTCGTGACGTCGAAACGCGCCCGGGTCGTCGACAGTTGCAGGCTGAGGATGAGCGCGGCGAAGGTGACCATCAGGCCGGTCACGAGCCTGATCGAATCCATGTTCTCGCTGGTCAGGTGATGCTCGTGCAGACGTTTCCGCAAAGCCATGCCTACGAGCGCACTGGCGCTGAACAGCGTGACAAACGCGAAGACCAGGAGAAATTCCATTCGGCCCCCTCGTCGCGGCGGATGATCGGGCGTCCGGCCGGCGTGAACGTCAGCTTTTACTGATCCCCTCACCTCGGCAAGCGGTGCTCCCTGAACATATCCCTCTGCGCCATCTTCTCGATCTTGCTCGCGCGCGGCGGAAAGCCGCCGCATCCGGACCCCGCGCACCCCCCTTGGGCTTGCGCTTGCCTTCAAACCCTCGCGGCGGGAGCCGGCGGGGTTAGAGGTTTGTGTTCAACCTGTGCTTTCCAATCCAAAGCCGACCTGACGCATCGACTCGGCCGTCGGGCGAGTTGCGTGATCAGGCAGGAACATAGGTCAGCCTGATCACGTCATCGCCAATCAGATCGCTGCCCGCAAAGCGAAGCCGCGGCCGGGGGCCGGCGAAGAATGGCTTGCCGTGACCGAGCACGACCGGGTGGAGGTAGAGTTGATACTCATCGATCAGACCAAGATCGGTCAGGCTTCGTGCCAGGCCTGGTCCAGACACTGAAATCTCGCCGACGAGCCGGGCCTTCAGCCCACCTATCACCGCCTCGACGTCATCCGCGACAAGTGTGGCGTTGGGACCGACCGACGTCAGCGAGCGCGACACAACCCATTTCGGTTGGTTCCGCCACGCCGCCGCGAATTCGTGCCGCTCGGCGCTCCACTCAGGACTGTCTTCGTCCCAATAACGCATGACCTCGTACATGCCGCGACCGTAGACACTGCCGGCCAGGTTGCGCACCTGCTCTGTCCAGTGACGAAAGATCGTCGGGCCTGACGACATTTTCAGATGGTCGACGTAGCCGTCGAGGGACTGGTTCATTCTGAAGATGAGCTTCGCCATGCTGCAAGATCCCAACCCGACAACCGAACGTCGCGAGTTCCGGATGTTGCCGAAATCGCGACCTCACAAGCGATAGCGGCCTCGCGGCCGCAATGTCATACCGTTCCGGCGGAAGCGTCGTTGTCCGCCCCATGATCACTCAGCATGTGATCAGCCAGGCTGTAGCAATGGCTCGCCTGATAGGCGTTCCGGCCTCGGTTCATGTGCGTCAGGTTGAACGTCCGGATGGCCTGCAACGCATCGCGCTCCGCGAGGAATTTACCGATCGAGGAGAAGCCGCGGACCTTGATGCCGAAAATGTCCTCGCCGCGGGGGAAGACATAGCTGACGTCTTCCGGCGTCATCACGCAGCGCTCAAGCAAAGCGTCGTCAACCTGGCCCTGGTTGAGCGAATGGTCCGTGGTGAAATCGGAAAGATGCACCAGAAAGAGCGCCCGGATGCCCTCGCCGTCGGCATAGAGCGAGAAAAGCTCCATCCAGCTCACATTGACGCGAATGAGCGCCTTGCCTGGCGTCGAGGGCAGGCAGGAAACCGACCAGTAGTGCCGCTCGGTCCGGCGCGGGATCGGGATGCAATCGCGGCCGTACCGCCGGAGAATCTCCAGGACCTCTTGCGCCTGCGGCCGGCGCAGCAGCTTCCCAAACCGCGCGACGTATTTGAGACGCAGTTCCAGGGACTCCGTGCGCTCGTCGGCGTCATGCAGGATCGTCTTGCCCTGCATCCAATCGCGCTGCTGCTGGAGATCCAGGAATCGGCGCAGGCCGGTGGTACTTGGGCGGCCAGTCGCGCTCACGTCAGATACCCGGTCGGTTCGGATGGGCTGTCGGCAATTCGATCCGCCTCAGATACCGCCCAACCGAGCGAAAAACGACCGAAACTCTCACGTCGCATGTCATATGCACCTCGCTGCTGTCGCGCCTCACCCCGGCAGCCGATATTCCTTGAACATCTCGCGCAGCGCCGTCTTCTGGATCTTGCCCGTCGCCGTGTGCGGGATCGCCTCGACCAGCACGACATCATCCGGCAGCCACCACTTCGCGATCTTGCCGGTCATGAAGGCCAGCATCTCCTCGCGGCTGGGCGACCGCCCCGGCTTGGGCACAATCACCAAGAGCGGCCGCTCGTCCCATTTCGGATGGGCAACGCCGATCACCGCAGCTTCCGCCACGTCGGGATGGCCGATGGCGAGGTTCTCCAGCTCGATCGAGGATATCCATTCGCCGCCGGACTTGATCACGTCCTTGGAACGGTCAGTGACCTGCATGTAGCCATGCGGGTCGATCGTCGCGACGTCGCCGGTGTCGAAGAAGCCGTGCTCGTCGAGGATCGGCTGGCCGTGGCGATAATAGGCGCCGGCGACGGCCGGTCCGCGCACTTTCAGGCGCCCGAAGGTCTTGCCGTCCCAGGGCAGGTCCCGGCCATCATCGTCGGTCAGGCGGAACTCGACGCTGAATTGCGGATGGCCCTGCTTGACCTTGAGATCGTAGAGCGCCTCGCCCGTGAGCTCGGCATAGATTGGCTTGATCGAGCAGAACGAGCCGATCGGGCTCATCTCGGTCATGCCCCAGGCATGGTCGACGGTGACGCCGTATTTCGTCTCGAACGCCTCGGTCATCGCCCGCGGACAGGCCGAGCCGCCGATGACGACGCGCTTCAGCGTATCGAGCTTGCCGCCACTCGCTTCCAGATGCTGGAGCAGGCCAAGCCAGACCGTCGGCACCGCCGCGGTCAGCGTCACGCCCTCGCCATTGAGCAATTCGAGCAGCGAGGCGCCGTCGAGCTTGGCGCCGGGCATGACCAGCTTCGCCCCGGTCATCGGCGCCGAGAAGGCCAGCGACCAGCTATTGGCATGGAAAAGCGGCACCACCGGCAGGACGACGGTGCGCGCCGACAGGCCCATATAGTCGGGCTGGGCGCAGGCCATGGCGTGCAGCACGTTGGAGCGGTGCGAATAGAGCACGCCCTTGGGGCCGCCGGTCGTGCCGGAGGTGTAGCAGAGCCCGGCCGCGGTGTTCTCGTCGAACTGCGCCCAGGCGAAATCGGCATCGGCCTCGGCGAGCCAGTCCTCGTAAGCGACGGCGTTCCTGAGCGAGGTCTCAGGCATATGCGCGGCGTCGGTCAGGATCACATAGCGCTCGACCGTCGGCAGCTTGTCCTGCAAGCCCTCGACCAGCGCGACGAAGCTCAGGTCGAGGAAGAGCAGCCGGTCCTCGGCATGATTGATCAGCTGGGCGATCTGCTCGGGGAAGAGCCGCGGATTGACGGTGTGGGTGATCGCGCCGATGCCGCTGATCCCGTACCAGAGCGCCAAATGCCGGTCGGTGTTCCAGGCCAGGGTCGCGACGCGGTCGCCGAGGCGGATGCCCTCGCGCGTCAGCCGCTTGGCGATCGTCAGCCCCGTCTGCCGGATCTCGGCATAGGTGGTGCGACGGATCGGCCCTTCGACGCTGCGGGAGACAACTTCGCGGGTGCCGTGCTGGATCGCCGCGTGGTCGATGATTCGGTGGATCAGCAGCGGCCAATTTTGCATCAGCCCGAGCATGCGTTTCTCCCTGTCGTCTTGCTTCGCTTTTTGGCAGCATAGCGAGCGGGCGCCCTGCGGCGAAAGCCCTCGCGTCCGATTGGGAGATGAGTTAGTTTATAACTAAACGATCTAGGGAATGAACGCCTTGTCCGTGCCGCGCCCAGCCCCCGCCCCGGAGCCCATCGAACCGGACCGCGTCTGGTTCCGCTTCATGCGGTTGCACCAGCGCATGCTGGGCCAGATGACGGCGCGTATCCGCGAGCTTGGCCTTTCGATCCCGCAATTCGACCTGCTCTCGACGCTGACCGAGCGCGAGGGCATCAGCCAGAGCGAACTCGCCGAGCGGCTCTACGTCACCAAGGGCAATGTTTCCGGCCTGGTCGACCGGCTGGTGCAGGCCGGCCTGGTCGAACGCCGCGCCATCGTCGGCGACCGGCGCTCCTACGCGATGCACCTCACCGCCGAAGGCCGCCGCCTCGCCGAAGCCGGGATGACGACGCAGCGCGACTATGTCGCCCAGACGCTCGGCAAGCTGCCGGCGGCGGATCTCGCCGAACTCGACCGGCTGGTCCTGTCCTGGCGCGAGCGCGCCCGCGCCCTCGATACGGACCAGGGCTGATGTTCGCAGGCCTGGCCTATGCCGGCGGCGGCAACCGCTGCTACTGGCAAGGTGGCTTCTACGAGACGGTCGCGCCGCGCATCGGCCTTGCGCCCCGCCGCATCGTCGGTGCCAGCGCCGGCGCCGGCGCCATGCTCTACAATGCGCTGGGGCTGGGGCCGACCGTGCGCGAAATGCTGCGCGAAGCCTGCGCCGGCCGCACCTCCGAAGTCGACTGGGCCGCCTTCCGCCGCGGCGGCAGGCTGTTCCCGGTCGCCGAAATGTATCGCGAGATGCTCACGGCGCTGTTCACGCCCGAGCGGCTGGCGGCGCTGAAGGCTCGGGCCGATTTCCTGATCGCGATCTCGCGGCCGCCGCGCTTCTGGCCACTGCCTGTCATCACCGCGCTCGGCATCGGCGCCTATCAGCTCGAGAAGCGCCTGCGCCGCCCGGTGCATCCGACCGCCGGACGCAGGCTCGGCTTCCGGCCGGACCTGATCCGCATCGCCGACTGCGCCGAACCGCAGGACCTCGTTGCCGCATTGATGGCGAGCGCCGCCGTTCCTCCCTTCATGCCGGCCGGCCAAATCGGCGCCCGCGCCGCCCTCGATGGCGGCCTCGTCGACAGCGCCCCCGCCTGGGCGCTCGCCGATATGGAGGCCGCAGGCGAACAGACGCTGGTGGTGCTGACGCGTCCCTTCGCCGAGGTGCCGCAGGTCGAAAACCGCACCTATGTCCGCCCTTCGCAAGTTATCCCGGTCAGCCAGTTCACCATCCGCAACTGGGACGGCATCCGCTTCGCTTACGAGCTCGGCGTCAGGGATGGTGAGGATTTCCTGCGCGGCACGGAGCGGCGGAAGGCGGGGTAAGCGGATCAGGATTCGGTAGGCACTGCCGGCGAACAAGGGCGCGAAGAACCCTTCTCCCGTGTGGGAGAAGGGCAGGGATGAGGGCCTGCCCCATCCGCAGAAGGCGGAACGGTATCCACATCGCCCCAGTAATCAGCGGCGGTCCCTCACCCCTGCCCCTCTCCCATCCGGGAGAGGGGTTCCCCGCGCTTCATTGTCCTCGCCAGCGACCCTGGTCTACGACTTGATCCTCTCTCCCGCCGGATTCCCCGATGGCCTCGATCGACCTCAACGCCTCCGCCACTAGCCTGCGTGCCGGCCTGCTGGCGCGCCGCTTCAGCGCTACGGAGCTGCTCGAAGCGACCTTCGCCCGCATCGATGCGCTGAACCCGTCTCTCAACGCCATCGTCGCGCAGGACCGCGAGGCGGCGCGGGCGTTTGCCGCAGAGTCGGACCGTCGCATCGCCGCCAGCGAGGCCCGGCCGCTCGAAGGTTTGCCGATCACGATCAAGGACGCTTTCGACGTCGCCGGCCTGCCTTCCTCCGGTGGCCTGCCGGCCTATAAGGAGCGCATTCCGGCCGAGGACGCTGCCGCCGTCGCCCGCCTGCGCGCGGCCGGCGTGGTTATCCTCGGCAAGACCATGGTTCCCGTCTTTTCCGGCGACTTCCAGAGCTACAACCCCGCTCATGGCGTGACCAACAACCCCTGGAATGCCGCGTACTCGTCCGGCGGCTCGTCAGGCGGAGCAGCGGCCGCGGTCGCCACCGGGATGAGCGCCTTCGAGCTCGGCTCCGATCTCGGCTCCTCGACCCGCTGGCCAGCGCAGGCCTGCGGCGTCTTCGGGCTCAAGACCAGCTGGGGGCTGGTCTCGACCTGGGGGTTGATCCCGCCGCCGCCTGAGCGGCGCACCTTGCGCAATGCCGATCTCGTCGTCGCCGGTCCGATCGCTCGCGCCACTGAAGACCTCGACCTGATCCTGCCTGTGCTTACGGGCCCGCGCGATCCGAATGTCGCTGGCGCCGCCCTATCCGCTCCGCGCAAGACGGAGGCAAAGGGCCTGCGTGTCGCAATTTGGGCGCAGGAGCCATTCGCGCCGGTCTCAAGCGAGGTCTCGGAGACCGTGCGCGAGGCCGGACGTCGCCTTGCCGAAGCGGGTGCGATCATCGACGAGACGGCGCGTCCGGGCTTCCGTTTCACCGAGGCCTATGAGGTCTATGCGCTGCTGAACCACGCCGTCGTCGCCTACGGCCTGCCACCGAAGGTGCGGGCCCGCATCCAGGCGCAGGCCGCGAAATACGCGCCCGGCGACCTCTCGCATCAGGCACTGCAGGCGCGCGGCGCCCGTATGACGCCCGGCCTCTATCAGCAGATCCATCAGCGCCGACTGGCGCTCAAGCGGCAATGGGCCCGCTTCTTCCAGAACTACGACGTGCTGCTCTGCCCGCCGGCGCCGGTCGCGGCGCTGAAGCATGATCACCTGCCCGATTTCCACGCCCGCCGGCTCGACATCGACGGGTTGGAGCGCCCCTATCTCGATTTCCTGTGCTGGGCGAGCCTCGCCACCGGCGCCGACCTGCCCTCGCTGAGCGCACCGGTCGGGCTGTCACCAACTGGCCTGCCGACGGGCGTGCAGATCATCGCGCCCTTCGGCGAGGATCGGACGGCGATCGCGGTCGGCGCGATGCTGGAAAAGCTGGGCGGCGGCTACCGCGTGCCGCCGGTCGCTGCGGCCTAGGCCTGCAGCCAATCCGCCAGCGACGGCCTGCGATTGCCGTCGCGCCCGACCGTTTCCGGCGCGGCGAGCATGCCGTTCAGCACCGCCTCCTGCGTCGCCTCAGCCGCGGCGCGGAACGGCAGGTCGATCCGGTTCTCGTTGAGCACGGTGAGCGGGACGAGATCGGCTTCATCGTGATGGTCGATCCGGCTCGCGGTCGAGAAGGCGATGGCGATGTCGCCGCTGCCATTGCCCCAGAAGGCGCCGAGCCGCGCCAGCCCTGCGCCGCAGCGCCGGGCGATGCGCGTCAGCTGACGGCTCTCGAGCGGCAGGTCGGTCGCCAGCACGATGATGATCGAGCCGCGCTCCGGCGGCTGAACCGGACTTGCGGCAGATGGCACCGGGCGACGGCCATCCGGCAGGACGAGATCCCCGGCATTGCCGAAATTCGCCTGCACCAGCACGCCGAGCGTGAAGCCGCGGCCGTCGAGTTCGAGCAGCCGCGAGGCGGTGCCGATGCCACCCTTGAAGCCGAAGGCGCTCATGCCGGTGCCGGCGCCGACCGCCCCCTCCTCGACCGGCCCGCCACTGGCCGCATCGAGCGCCGCCTCCGCATCGGCGACCGTCAGGCGCCGGGCGCGGATGTCGGAGAGGAAGCCGTCATTGCATTCGAGCACGAGCGAATTAACCGTCCCGGTGCTGCGGCCGATCTCCGGATTGTTGGCGAGCGCCCGTTCGACCAGGGCCTCAATGCCAACAGCGACCGAGAAGGTATTGCCGAGCAGAAGCGGCGTCTCAATCTGGCCGAGCTCAGCGAGTTGCATCAACCCGGCGCTCTTGCCGAAGCCGTTGATCACCTCGACGCCGGCCCGGACCTTCTCGCGGAAGAGATCGCCCTGATGCGGCAGCAGCGCCGTGAAGCCGGTCAGGACATCGCCCTCGCGCACCGTGCGATGGCCCACAGTGACGCCGGCCACATCGGAGATCGCGTTGAGCGGACCCGGCGGCAGCGAACCGCAGACCAGGCCGTAATCGCGCGCCCGCTTGCCCAAGATGATCTCCTGTCTCGGTGCCGATCAGATCGCCGCGTTGAACACGGCCTCGATATTGTGGCCGTCGGGGTCGACGACGAAGGCCGCGTAATAGTGCGGGCCGTAACGCGCGCGCAGACCGGGCGCGCCATTGTCACGCCCACCATGCTGGAGCGCGGCGCGGTGGAACAGGTCGACTGCCTGCCGGTCGGGCGCCGCGAAAGCGACATGGAACCCCGGCCCCAGCGGCCGCTGCCCGTCCGGCCTATGCTTCAGCGCCAGCGCATCACCACCGCCAGAAACACCGTAACCAACGGCCTGATTGGCTTCGCCGGGCCTGAGATCGCTCCAGACGCGGACGTAGCCGAGCGGCGCGAGCGCCGCGTCGTAAAACGCGGCGGCCCGCTCGATATCGGCAACCCCAAGCGACAGATGATGCAGCATCGGCCGGTCCGCCTCGCTCACGCGGCCGCCTTGACCTTGGCCACCGTCATACGCGACCGCCCGCCGGCCAATTCCTCGCGCAGCACCAGGCGCTCGTCGGCGGCGACCACGCCGAGCGGCACGTCACGGTCCGGCAAGACGGCGGTCGCCGACTTGTTGAGGAAGACGACGACCGGGCGGTTGCCGGCCGCAGCCCAACGGCGCAATTGCGTCAGATAGGGCTCCTTGCGCCAGGCCTGCGGCGCGCCGGGATCGAGCTGGACGAACAGCCAGCTCGTCGCCGGGTCCATGGTCAGCACGAAGCGGGCCTTGTCGGGCTTCCACTCTGGACCGAGGAACCCCTGCGTCATCCACAGGCAGAAGAAATCGCGGCACTGCTGCGGCCGGGTCGGGTAAATGTTGCAGCAACGCCCCGGCTGACAATGCTGGCACCAACTCCCGGCGACGCTGTCGACATCAGGGTTGTCGTAGACCTTGCAGCACAATGTGCAGCTGCCGCAGTCGCGGCCGGGCGCCGGCTGGTTCGCCATGCGGGCGGGATCGATCATGCAGCTCCCCACGAAAAGGCGCGGCACCATGCGCATCGGGCGCGCTGCTGACAAGCCATGATTGGAATCGTTCCAGGCACAATCTGCGTCATCAGCCCTCATCCTGAGGAACCGCGCAGCGGCGTCTCGAAGGATGAGGCCTGAGCTTTGACGCCGCCTCAAGATTCCGACGAACCTCGCCCGTCCCGCGCCAGACTCTGCCCCGATCTGCAGGAAAATCGCTCAGCGCTTGCGCCGATCGCGGTCTATGCTCGCATAAACAACGCGTAAAAAAGCAGGAGCCGGGAATGCTGACCAACCTCGCCGTCCGTGACATCGAGACGCTCGTCCACCCCTATACCAACCTGGCGACGCATCGCGAGGTCGGCCCGCTGATCCTGGAGCGCGGCAAGGGCGTGTTCGTCTACGACGTTTCCGGCAAGGACTATATCGAGGGCATGGCCGGGCTCTGGTGCACCTCGCTCGGCTATTCCAACCAGGAGCTGGCCGAGGTCGCCTATGAGCAGCTGAAGAAGCTGCCCTTCACCCATCTCTTCTCCGGCCGCAGCCACGACCCGGCGATCGAGCTGGCCGAGAAGCTGAAGGAGATCGCCCCGGTACCGATCTCCAAGGTGTTCTATGGCGCCTCCGGCTCGGACGCCAACGACACCCAGGTCAAGCTGGTCTGGTATATGAACAATGCGCTCGGCCGTCCCAAGAAGAAGAAGATCATCTCGCGGCTGAAGGGTTATCACGGCGTCACCGTCGCCTCGGCCTCGCTGACCGGCCTGCCGGCCAACCACACCGATTTCGACCTGCCGCTCCCCGGCATTCTGCACACCTCCTGCCCGCATCATTATCGCTTCGCGCAACCGGGCGAGAGCGAGCTCGACTTCTCGGCGCGCCTTGCCGCCGAGCTCGACGAGATGATCCAGCGTGAGGGGCCGGACACGGTCGCCGCCTTCATCGCCGAGCCGGTGATGGGCGCCGGCGGCGCGGTGACCCCGCCGGAGGGCTATTTCGAGGCGATCAACGCCGTCCTCGCCAAATACGACGTCCTGTTCATCGCCGACGAGGTCATCACCGGCTTCGGCCGCACCGGCGAGATGTTCGGCACCACGACCTACAAGATGAAGGCCGACACGCTCTCCTGCGCCAAGGCGCTGACCTCGGCCTATTTCCCGCTCAGCGCCGTGCTGATCAACGAGCAGGTCTACGAAGTGCTCGTCGACCAGAGCAAGAAGATCGGCACCTTCGGCCACGGCAACACCTATGCCGGCCATCCGGTCGGCTGTGCGGTCGCGGTCAAGACGCTGGAGATCTACCAGCGCGACCGGATCATCGAGCATGTCCGCAAGGTCGAGCCGAAGTTCCTGCAGCGCCTGACGAAGCTTGCCGAGCATCCACTGATCGGCGAAGCCCGCGGCGTCGGCCTGATCGGCGGCATCGAGTTCGTCAAGGACAAGGCGAGCAAGGCCCAGTTCGAGGCCAAGAAGGGCGTCGCCCTGAAGTCGACCAGCTTCGCCCAGGAAGAAGGCCTGATCCTGCGCGCGCTCGGCGGCGACCGCGTCGCCTTCTGCCCGCCGCTGGTGATCACCGAGGCCGAGATCGACGAACTCTTCGACCGCTACGAGCGGGCGCTGGCCAAGACGCTCGACTGGGTCAAGGCGGAAGGCCTGCTGGCGGGCTGACGGAAAACGACAGAGCGCGGGATCCCCTCTCCCGGATGGGAGAGGGGTAGGGGTGAGGGACCGCCGCTGATTGCTGAAACGCTACGGAGCCGCTGCGCCTTCTGTGGTTAGGACAGGCCCTCATCCCTGCCCTTCTCCCACACGGGAGAAGGGTTCCCCGCGCCTCTATTTCCAGCTGTCTCCCGCGAAACTGTGCCAAAGCTGACCAAAGCCTCGGTGTGACGATGAAAACGTCACGAGAAATTCATGATGCCGCCGCCGGCCCGACCTGATCGGCAGCGACATTGACGGTGCTGGCGGCCAGGAACCGCCGGCCCGATGAACTGGAAACCGAGGATCATGTCGACGCATAAGCCGCGCCAACTCGCGCACCGCTCCGCCAGCTTCCATGATGCCAGCGCACGTGAGGCCTATGCATCGCGCTTCCGCCCGATCGCGATTCCTGCCATCCTGGCGGGAACCCGCTGGGCCCCGGCTGCGTTGACCTCGCAGCACAGGGACGTTCCGGCGCTCCTGCGCAATGGTTTCGAAGATTGATACGACGACCTCCTACTGAGACCCTCCATGCTTGACCGGCGCAGAGTTCTTCAAACTCTCGCCGGTCTTTTTCTGTCCAGTGTCGGGCTCGGCGGCTACGCCTTTGCCTGGGAGCCGACGCATCAGGGCGTAACCCGCTATAAGCTCAGGCCGACAGGCTGGCCGGAGGGCAAGCGGCTGCGGATCGCCGTGATCTCGGATCTGCATGTCGGCGGCTTGCACATGCCGGTCTCGCGCGTCCGCCAGATCGTCGAGCAGACCAACGCCCTGAAGCCTGATCTCACTTTGCTGCTCGGCGACTTCGTCGCCAGCCGCACCCGCCGCTCCGATGACCCTGCGCCTGCCGAATGGGCCGCCGAGCTCGCCAGACTCGAGGCGCCCGCCGGTCGTTTCGCCATTCTCGGCAATCATGACTGGTGGCAGGACGAACGCACCCAGCGGGAGCTTAGCGGGCCGACACAATCCGGGATCGCGCTGGAGCAGGTCGGCATTCCCGTCCTGGAAAACCGCGCGGTCAGGCTCGAGACGAGTGCCGGACCGCTCTGGATCGCTGGGCTCGGCGATCAGGAAGCCTTCGTCTTGCGGCGCAGGCCCCGCGGCCGCCCCTATGGCGTCGACGATCTTCCCGCCACGCTCGCCATGGTCACCGACGACGCGCCGTTGATCCTGATGGCACACGAGCCGGACATCTTCGCCGGAGTCCCGGCCCGCATCGGGCTGACCCTCTCGGGCCATACCCATGGCGGTCAGGTCAGGCTATTCGGCTGGTCGCCGATCGTGCCGTCACGCTACGGCAATCGCTACGCCTATGGTCATGTCGAGGAAAACGGCCGCGACCTGATCGTCTCGGCCGGGCTCGGCACCAGCAAACTGCCGATCCGGCTGGGCGCGCCGCCGGAAATCCTTCTGATCGAACTGGGTTGAAGGGCGACGCCTTAGATCACGATGATTTTGGATCGAACCGATCCAAAATCATAAACCGTGATCGATTCTAGGAGTTTAGAGCAGGATTTCTGCGAAAAACCGGTTCCCACTTTTTCGCATCCTGCTCTAGCGTCACCCGATCAACGAACGATGACTTTCCCGCCGACCGCAGCGCGGTTGTAGAGGTCGATCGCGTCGATATTGCGCATCCGGATGCAGCCGGACGAGGCCGAGCGGCCGATCGTCTCCGGCTCGTTGGTGCCGTGGATGCGGTAGAGCGTGTCCTTGCCGTTCTGGTAGAGGTAGAGGGCACGGGCGCCGAGCGGGTTCTCCGGCCCGCCCTCCATGCCGCCGGCGCGCGGCGCCAGATGCGGCCAGCGCGCGATCATCTCGGCGGGCGGCGTCCAGCGCGGCCACTCCGCCTTGCGCTGCATCACCGCCGTGCCGGTCCAGCCGAAGGCCTCGTCGCCGGTCGCGACGCCATAACGGATCGCCTTCTTATTGGGCAGGACGAAGTAGAGGAACTTCTCGGTGGTATCGACGATGATCGTACCGGGCTCTTCACCGGTCGGATCATTGATCTCGTAAGGCAGATGGGTGGTCTGCGTCTCGAAATTCGGGACGAGCGCCATGTATTCGGCATCACGTGCCGACAGCGACGGCGCATGGACCGTCTTGTACTGGCAGGCGCCGAGAAGCACCGACAGGCCGAGCACCGCAACGAAAGTCTGCTTCATGGTTTCCACCGCCGACGCCGAAACGACGCTCGTTATGATGAATGCATCGTTAAAAAACGGTGACCCGACAAGGCACGGCCCGGATCGAACGCAGACCGGTCTTACGGCTCAAATGATTCTGAGGCAATGAAGTTCCAGCCTTGCTCTGGCGTCTTGCTGCATTGCAGTGACAATATGGTCACGCTTAAAGCCTAGAGCCCAAAGTGAGAGACGGATTCGCCGATCAGGTTGATTCAATCTGTTCGCATCCGGCTCTAGACCATCCGGCTTGCTTCCCGACTTCGGAGACCTGCGTGTGACCACGCTTCTGATCAGCCATCCGTCCAGTCTCCGCCACGTCACGCCGTCCGGCCATCCCGAGCGCGCCGACCGGATTCGCGCCGTCGAGCAGGCCCTCGAAGAGGAGCGCTTCACCGCCTTGCAGCGCGTCGAGGCGCCAGAGGGCACGCTCGCGCAGGTCTTGCTCTGCCACCCCGCCGCCTACGCCGATGCGATCATTGCGGCTGCTCCGCAGGACGGGCTGGTGCAGATCGAGGCCGACACGATCATGTCGCCAGGCACGCTTCCTGCGGCCCTGCACGGCGTCGGCGGCGCCGTCCATGCCGTCGATGAGGTGATGACCCGGCGCGCGACCAATGCTTTCAGCGCGATGCGCCCGCCCGGCCACCATGCCGAAAGCGACAAGGCGATGGGCTTCTGCTTCTTCAACAACGCCGCCATCGCCGCGCGCCATGCGCAAGCAGCGCACGGCGCCGAGCGCGTCGCCATCGTCGACTGGGACGTCCATCACGGCAACGGCACGCAGGAGATCTTCTGGGGCGACGCCAGCGTGCTCTACGCCTCGATCCACGAGATGCCGCTTTATCCCGGCACCGGCGCTCCGTCCGAGCGCGGCGAGCATGGCACCATCGTCAACGCGCCGCTCAGGGCCGGCGACGGGACCGATGCCTTCCGCGACGCTTTCGAAAGCGCGGTCCTGCCACGACTCGAGGCCTTCCAGCCCGACCTCGTCATCATCTCCGCCGGCTTCGACGCGCATTGGCGCGACCCGCTCGCCAACATCAACCTCAAGGAGGCGGATTTCGCCTGGGCGACGCAGAAGCTGATGGAGATCGCCGACCGCCATGCCGGCGGCCGCCTCGTCTCGATCCTGGAAGGCGGCTACGATCTTGAGGGCCTGTCGAAATCGGCCGCGGCGCATGTCATCGCGCTGATGCGGGGGTGAACCCGATCTTCCGGCTCGCGAGGAATCGCGCCGTCTTTCCGGGGCTTCGCACAGCGAAGAGCCCGGAACCCAGAACCGATGCGGCCTTCAGAGAAGCAGGGACATCGCCGCCCTAACGATAAAGGACATCGGCTCTGGGTTCCGGGCTCAGGCCTGCGGCCCGCCCCGGAAAGACGGTAGTGCTTTTGCTGCCGATTCGTGCGGCACTCACTCCAGCGGCACCGTATCCGCGATCTCGATGCCGAAGCCGGAGAGCCCGACGAAGGCGCGGGTCGAGGACGCCAGGTTGACGATCGAGGCGACGCCGAGATCACGCAGGATCTGGGCGCCCAGGCCGACCTCGCGCCATTGCTGCGAGCGCAGCGCGTCCGAGCCCTCCTCGTCCTCGACGCTCTTGATCGGCACACCGGCCGAACCGTCGCGCAGATAGACCAGGACGCCTTTGCCTTCCTGCTGGAAGCGGCGCAGCGCGCACTGGATCGAGGAGGCGCCACCGAGCACGTCGGCGACGACATTGGCGCGGTGGAGCCGGGCCGGCACCTTCTCGCCGTCGCCGAGCTTGCCCATGACGAAGGCGAAGTGCTGCGTGTCGTCGAAAGGCGTGATGTAGACGTGGCCGGTCATCTCGCCGAACGCGGTCTTGACTGGGAACGAATGCACGCGCTCAACCAGCTTCTCGCGCGCCTGGCGATAGGCGATCAGATCGGCGACGGTGATCTGCTTGAGCCCGTGCTTCTGGGCGAACGCGGTGATCTGCGCGCCCTTCATCACCGTGCCGTCATCGTTGGCGAGCTCGCAGATGACGCCGACCGGCGGCAGGCTGGCGAGCTTGCAGAGATCGACGGCCGCCTCGGTATGGCCAGAGCGCATCAGCACGCCGCCATCCTTGGCGATCAGCGGGAAGACATGGCCCGGCCGGACGAAGTCGGCGGCGCCCATATTGCCGTTGGCGAGCGCCCGCACCGTGTTGGTGCGCTGCTCGGCCGAGATGCCGGTGGTCAGCCCGTGCTTGACGTCGACCGTGATGGTGAAGGCAGTGCCGAGCGGAGCATCATTGGACGAGACCATCGGATCGAGCCGCAGGCGGCGAGCCTCGGCCGCCGTCAGCGGCGCGCAGACGATGCCGCAGGTGTTGCGGATGATGAAGGCCATCTTCTCCTGCGTGCACAGCGAGGCGGCGACGATGAGATCGCCCTCGTTCTCGCGGTCATCGTCATCGGTGACGATAACGATCTCGCCACGCGCGAAGGCTTCGACGGTCTTGGCGACATTGCTGGCGATCATGGCGGCCTCGCGTGGGCTCTGCAGGCCCAGAAAGTCGTTGGGGGTGACGGCGCCGCCGGTTGCGGCAGTGATGCGCTCGGCGCTTTCGCGCGAGATCCAGGCGGACGGATCGTTGCAGAGCGCGGTGACGCTCGCCGGCGACAGATCGACCTGCCGCGCAAAGGCGCTGCGGCCGGTCTTGGTTTGCTGGAGCCAAGCGTCGAGCTTCATCAGGCGAAGCTAATACGCCTTCACTTCATTCGCAATGAAGGAGTCAGGATTTTTCAGTGATACTGAAAATCACGTCGCGAAGGCACGCCATTTGGAAAGCGGGACGCGGCCCATTTCAGGCTTTGGTTCATCTGGAAGTATCGCGATAAATTCGAGCGAGTGGCCATCAGGATCTTGGAAATAGACACTCGCCGCCGGCACCCAGGAAATGACCTCCGGCTCATCGAGCGGCGCGCCGCTGCCATCCGTCGGCATCAGGCCATGCGCCCGCAAAGCCGACACGGACGCCTCGACATCCGCAAGCGTCACGGAAAAGGCGATATGCAAGCGCATCGACATCGGCGCAGAGCCTATCGACCACAGACCCAGCATGGACGTATCGGGCTTGGGCACCCAGAAGAACGCGACATTGCGCTTCTGAATGATGCTCGCCAAGGGCAACCCAAGCACATCGCGATAGAAGGCGACGGAGCGGTCGAGATCGCTGACGGTCAAATGAGCTTCGTAGAGCGCCTTGATCGGAACGACCATCTCACTCACCCCCCGAACGGCCAGCGCGGCTCGACGACACCGACCTGGGCGCGATGGCGCAGATACTGGTCTGCGAGCACGCAGGCGACCATGGCTTCGCCGACCGGCACGGCGCGGATGCCGACGCAGGGGTCGTGGCGGCCCTTGGTGAACATCTCGGCCTCGCCGCCGGAGCGGGTCACGGTCGCGCGGGGCGAGAGGATCGACGAGGTCGGCTTCACGGCGAAGCGGGCCACGATCGGCTGGCCGGTCGAGATACCGCCCAGGACGCCACCGGCATGGTTGGAGAGGAAGAGCGGCCTGCCGTCATTGCCGGCGCGCATCTCGTCGGCGTTCTCCTCGCCGGAAAGTTCGGCCGCGGCGAAACCCTCGCCGATCTCGACGCCCTTGACCGCGTTGATGCTCATCAGCGCCGCGGCGATCTCGGCGTCGAGCTTGCCGTAGATCGGCGCGCCCAAGCCCGCCGGCACGCCTTCTGCCACGATCTCCAGCACCGCACCGATCGAGGAGCCGGATTTGCGGATGCCGTCGAGATAGTCGGCGAAGCGCTCGGCCGCCTTCGCATCGGGACAGAAGAACGGGTTGCGACCGATCTCGTCCCAGTCCCAGTTGTCGCGGTCGACCTTGTGCGGGCCCATCTGGACCAGCGCGCCGCGCACGACCATGCCCGGCACGACCTTGCGGGCGATGGCGCCGGCCGCGACCCGCATCGCCGTCTCGCGGGCCGAGGAGCGGCCGCCGCCGCGATAGTCGCGGATGCCGTATTTCACGTCATAGGTGAAATCGGCATGGCCGGGCCGGTACTTGTCCTTGATCTCGGAATAGTCCTTCGAGCGCTGGTCGACATTGTCGATCATCAGCCCGATCGAGGTGCCCGTCGTGACCTGCTCGCCGCTTGTCTCGTCAGCGAAGACGCCGGAGACGATGCGGACCGCGTCCGGCTCCTGGCGCTGCGTCGTGTAGCGCGACTGGCCCGGCCGGCGCCGGTCGAGCTCGCGCTGGATCTCGGCCTCGGTGAGCGGGATCAGCGGCGGGCAGCCATCGACGACGCAGCCGATCGCAGGCCCATGGCTCTCGCCGAAGGTGGTGACGCGGAAGAGATGGCCGAAAGTGTTGTGCGACATGATGCCCGACGCTGCTTTGCGTCAGGCTCTTAACCGCATTTCGGCGCAGGCGGAACCCATTCGCCCCCAGCCGCTCACTTCACGTCGACGATGAAATCCAGGCTGTTCGTCGCCCGACCGCCGCCATCATCGGTGATGTAATCGTATTTGATGGTGAAGCGGTCCTGCCCGCGGAAACCAGCGCTCGGCGAGTAGGTGGAGATCATCCGGTCGAGCAGCGCGCCGTCGCAGGGATGCCCCTTCTGCCTGATCGGAGTTTTGCCCAGGACAGTGGTCACGCGACCATTCGCAGGCGGGCTCGAGACTGATGGTTCAGGCGGCTCCGCACTGGTGCAGGCGCGGTCCGCGTACATCCCATACGCCGCCACAATAACCGGCGTATTCACCTTCGTCGTGAAGGTCGACGTGGAATTGCAGCCGCCCACCAAGGCAGCCGTCGCCGCAAGCGCGGCAAGAAGCTTGATCGTCATGGTATCCCCCAGCCCAAGATGGGCCGGGACACCTAATGCACCTAAGGGTTGCAGGGCAAGTGCGTTTCGGTCAGTGCCGCGCTGCGGCAGCCGGCACCGCCGGCGCGCCTTCCCAGCGCGTATTCGCCGGCAGGTTCTCGCCCTTCATGATCACAGTGAGCAGGCCGATCTGGGCGTAGTCGCCGACATGGGTGTCGTAGAGCACGGTCGCTCCGGCGCCGACGCAGACGCCCTTGCCGAGATGGACGCGGCCGACCTTCATCACCCGGTCCTCGTAGAGATGGGTCTGCAGGGCCGAATGGGCGTTGACGGTGCAGAAATCGCCGACCTTGATGCAATCGAACTCGGTAATATCGGTCGAATCCAGCCAGACGCCCTGGCCGTATTGCGCGCCGAACAGGCGCAGGAACCAGGGCAGGAACGGCGTGCCGCGCAGATAGTCGAACAGCACCTTGCCGCCGAGACCCCAATAGAGCACCGAGACGGCCTCCGTGCGCATCGCCCAGAACGACCACATCGGCTTCATCACCGGCTTGTAGACACCCATCAGCAGCCATTTCATCAGCGCGCAGATCAGCGCCTGGGTGATGGCGATGACGACGGCGCAGCCCATGAAGGCGAGGGCCAAGCCGGTCCAGTCGCGGTCGAAGATCTTTTGCTGCAGCACGAGGTCGACGGCGATGGTGCCGAAGGTGATGAACAGCATCGCCGGGAAGGAGGTGTGCAGCGCCTCGAAGCCGGCGCGCGCCAGCTTCTTGCCGAGCGAGGGCTTGTAGGTCCAGTCGGCGCCGAGGTCGACCTTCTGCCGCGTCGGCAGCTTGATCGGCGGCGAGCCGAACCAGGTATCGCCAGCGCTCATCAGTTCGTTCGCCGGCGGTTTCGACTTGATGCCGATCAGCACCCGGTCAGGAATGATCGCGCCCGGCGGCACAACCGCGTCATTGCCGACGAAGACCTGCTCGCCGGTGCGGGTCATGTCGAGGCGCATATAGCCGCGCCGCATATCCTCGTCGCCGAAGATCACCTCATCAGCGATGAAGTTGCCCGCGCCGATGCCGGTGATGTCGTAGCGCCCCGACAGGTTGGTCGAGATCTCGGCGCCGCTGCCGATGCGCGCACCCATCATCCGGTACCAGAAGCGCATGTAGATCGTCGCGAACAGCGACGACAGGGTCTCCAGCGTCACCTCGGTCGCCAGCGCCACCGTCCATTTGCGGGCGTAGAAGCCGGAATGGATCGAATATGAGCCGGAGGAGACACGCGGCAGGATCGCCCAGCGCAACGCCGCGATCAGGAAGACGGTGATGCTGATGAGGCCGATCGCCGTCGGCCAGGTCAGGATCGGCAGGTACCAGAGATAGCTGATGTCGGACCAGGTCGAGACCCAATCATCGATCTTGTCGAACAGCCAGAAGGCCGGGAAGATCGGCAGCAGGCTGATCGGCGGCAGGACGATCAGCATGACGATGTAGAACAGCGTCATCGCCGCCCGCCGCCGCCTGCTGGCCTCAGCCTGCGGCGGCAAGGCCTCGATATCGACCATGCCGGTCTTGCGCGCCGGGGAGCCGTCCCAGATTTCGGCCGTGCCGACCTCGGCCCCCGGCGCGATTGCGGTCAGGTCGCCGATCTCGGCGTGGTCGCCGACCTGGCAGCCATGGCCGAACACCACCGAGGAGCCGGCATAGACGTCCTTGCCGATCGTGATCCGGCCGATGATGAAATCGGCTCCGATCGCCTCGGCATTGGCGAAGGTGGTCTTCGATCCCAGCGTCGTTCCGTCGCCCAATTCGACGACGTCGATCGCACCGGCCTCGTAGTCGGAAATGATGACGTCGCGCCCGACCCTGGCGCCGAGCAGGCGCCAATAGAAGCGCATCACCGGCGTGCCCTGCAGCCATTTGATGTGCACGAGCCCGGCAACGCGCGAGGCGAACCACCAGCGGAAGTAATAGACGCCCCAGAGCGGATAGGTACCGGGCTTGGTCCGGCCGAGCACCAGCCATTTCAGGCCGATCGCGATGAAGCCGGTGATGATGGTGATCGCGACATAGATGCCGAGCAGCGCGAAGACCTGCGCCATCGCCGACAATTCCTCGCCGGAGAGCAGCATATAGCTGACGAAGATGCCGAGCCACTGCGCCGTCGACAGGCTGATGATGATCGGCAGCACGATCGCCTGCGCCAGCCCGCAGAGGAAGCGGCGCATGAGCGGCGGCGGCGTGAAGGAGAGATCCTCCTCGGCCCGCACGCCGCGCGCAGCGAGCAGCGCCGCCATCGCCCGCAAGGTGCGCGCGCCATAGACGTCCTGCAGGGTGATGCCGGCATAGGCCGGCGTCTCGCGCACGATCGAGATGAAGCGCGCCGCCAGCAGCGAATGGCCGCCGAGATCGATGAAGAAGTCCGCCTCCAGCGGCAGCGCCTGCGCGCCGAGCACGCGCTTGGCCGCATCGAGCAAGGCGGCCTCGGTCTCGTTGCGCGGCGGCTCCTGCTCGCCGCTCGCGGCCGGCGCCGTCAGGGGCGCCGCCTTCAGCATCTTGCGGTCGATCTTGCCGGAGACCATGCGCGGCAGCGAGCCGGTCGGCTCGAAATGCGCCGGGATCATGTAGGGCGGCAGCTTCTCGCGCAGCGAGGCGCGCAGCACCAAGCCTTCGATCTGCACGCCGGGCTCGCCGACCAGGAAGGCGACGAGCCGCTCGATGCCGTCATCGGTCCGCAGCACCACCGCCGCCTGGCTGATGCCGGCCTCGTCGGAGAGCGCCGTCTCGATCTCGCCAAGCTCGACGCGGAAGCCGCGGATCTTGACCTGGTCGTCGATGCGGCCGTGGAAGACGATGTTGCCGTCGCCATCGAGGCTGACGGCATCGCCGGAGCGGTAGAGGATCGGATCGTCCGAGCCGCCGAACGGATTGGCGATGAACTTCTCGGCCGTGAGCTCTGGGCGCAGATGGTAGCCCTTGGCGACGCCCGGCCCGCCGATCAGCAATTCGCCCTGCTGGCCGACGCCGGTCAGCTTCATTGCCTCGTCGACGATATAGGCGGTGTAGTTCGGGATCGGCTTGCCGATCGTCACCGTATCGCCCGGCTCGACCGGGGCGGCCGTCGCCACCACCGTTGCTTCCGTCGGCCCGTAGGTGTTGAAAATGCGCCGGCCCGGCTTCGACCATTTCTGCACGATCGAGGGCGGCAGCGCCTCGCCGCCGAGCAGGATCAGCGTCAGCGACGGCACGTCGGATGGCAGGATGCCGAGCAGGGTCGGCACCGTATCGATCACGGTGACGCCGGCCTCGGCGAGGATCGCCGGGAGCTTCTCGGCATCGCCCATCATCTGCGGCGTCGCGACGAACAGCGTCGCGCCGACGAGATAGGGCGTCCAGATTTCCTCCATCGACAGGTCGAAGGCGACCGAGGCGCCCTGGAAGACCACGTCGTCCGGGCCCATGCCGTAGAGCGCGTTCCCCGAGCGCAGGAAATGGCAGATGTTGCGCTGGCTGATGACGATCGCCTTGGGCGTACCCGTCGAGCCCGAGGTGTAGATCAGATAGGCGGGGTGATCCTGGGTCAGCCCCGGCGCGCGTGCAGGGAGTATCTGGCCATCGCTCGCGTCCACGAGCTGCTGCGGGCACCAGACGGTGCGGCCCGTGGTTGCGGCGCGCACCTTCCAGTCGGTCTGCGTCACCAACCCCTTGGCGCTGGCATCCTCGAGGCAGATGGCGATGCGCTCGACCGGCGCTTCCGCATCGAAGGGCAACCAGGCTGCGCCGGTGAGCGTGATCGCGATCTGCGCCACCAAAAGGTCGATGCCGCGCGGCATCCACAGGCCGACCATGTCGCCGGGCCCGACGCCCGCGAGCGCAAGGCCACGCGCCTGCGCCTGCGCCTCTGCCCAGACCTGCGCATAGCTCAGCCGGCGCTCGCCGGAAATCATTGCGATGTGATCGGGACGCGCGGCCACGCTCGCCGCGAAAATCTCGGCGAGCACCTCGTCGCGCAGCAGATCTGGCCGCTTTTCGCCCGCCAGCATCGCAAGCGCCGTCGCGCCTGAATCGGCAGTGCCGGCCGAAACTGTGGTGATGTCGTTCATCCTGCCCCGTCGAGGTCCGGACCAGTGCCCGGACCACTTTCACGCCGACCGGCCGTCTCCCCGTGACGACGCGCCCGTCAGTCCCCCGGCCGGACGCTCGCAGCCGCGCGAGCACTCACCAGCCGACTATACCATCGAAGATGTGGCTGAACCGGGCCTGAACGGCAAGCAAGAAGACGGGACGCGGTTAAGCATCGGCGGGCTTTTGCGCCCGGCTGTCACATCCACGTCGCCTTGTCGCCCTCGACCACCAGGATCTTGCCCTGCCAGATCTCGACGCGCGCCGCATCCACCGTGCCGACCGCGCCGATCAGGGCCAGCACCGCCCGCGCCACGCCGCCATGACTGACCATCACCGTGTCGGGCGCCAGCGTCTCGAGCACTGGCCGGATGCGCTCGGCCAGCATGCGATAGCTTTCGCCACCCGGCGGCACGAAGCCCCATTTGTCGCGCTCGCGCGCCTGGGCGAGCTCGCGCTCGTTCTTGCGGACCTCGCGCCAGGTGAAGCCTTCCCAGTCACCGAAGGTCAGCTCGCGCAGACGCTCGTCGATGCGGAACTCCTGCGGCGGCAAGTCGAGCTCGCGGCGCAGGATCGTCATCGTCTCGCGCGCCCGCTCCATCGGCGAGCAGAGATAGTCCACGGTGGCATAATCGGGGGTCAACGCCTTGAGCCGGCGCGCCGCCTCTTCGGCCTGCATGCGGCCGAGCGCATTGAGCGGGATGTCCTTTCCGCCCTGCAAACGGCCCTCGCGATTCCAGTCGGTTTCGCCGTGGCGAACGAGGAAGAGGCGGCCGGGAATCGTCAAGGCAGTCATGTCCCGCCTCATGCACGCTGGCGGCATCGACGTCAAAGCGACGAAAGCGCCGCAGTGGCCCCTCCCTGCCTTGTGAGCTTTGTGGTGGCCGCGCATCGATGCCCTGTGTAAGAGGCAGGCTCTCGCATCGCTCGATCGCCGCATGAACGCCACGCTCACACTGCCGGACGGCCGCAGGCTCAGCCTCGGCGCCAGGCCCCTGCTGATGGGCGTGGTCAACGTCACCCCGGATTCCTTTTCCGATGGCGGCCTCTTCGCCGACCCGGCGGTTGCGATCGCACATGGGCTGACTCTGGCGAGACAGGGCGCCGACATCGTCGATGTCGGTGGTGAATCGACAAGGCCCGACCACATCCGCCTCGAGGCGCAAAGCGAGCTCGCCCGGGTCATGCCCGTGATCGCCGGCATTGCCGCCAAGAGCGACGTTCCGATCTCGATCGACACCTACAAGGCCGAGGTCGCCGATGCGGCGCTGAAAGCCGGCGCTTCGATCGTCAACGATGTCTGGGGCGCCCAGCGCGATTCCGCCATCGCCGGCATCGCGGCCCGTCATGGCGCGCCGATCATCCTGATGCACAACCGCGAAGAGGTCGATCCCGGCCTCGACATCCTCGCCGACGTCATGCGCTTCCTCGAGCGCTCGATCGCGATCGCGGTTGAAGCCGGTGTGCCGCGCAGCCAGATCGTCGTCGATCCCGGCATCGGCCGCTTCGGCAAGACCGCGGAGCAATCGCTGTTGCTGATGAAAGAGCTCGGCCGCCTCGCCGAACTCGGTTGCCCGGTCCTGCTCGGCGCCTCGCGCAAATCGGTTCTCGGCCACGTCATCGGCAAGGCGATCCCCGCCGAACGCGTCGCCGCCAGCATCGCCGCGCATCTCTACGGTGTCACGCAAGGCGCCGCCATCATCCGCGCCCATGACGTCGATGAGCATGTCGACGCGCTGAAGATCTGGGCAGCGATCGGAGAAGCACGATGAGCGCGACGGGACAGATCTTCATCGAGGCGCTCGACCTCTACGCCTATCACGGCCATTTCGCCGAAGAGGGCCGGCTCGGCCAGCGCTTCTCGATGGATCTCGTCCTGGATTGCGACCTGCGTGCGTCCTCGCTCAGCGACAGTCTTGCCGACACGGTCGACTATGGCGAGGTCGTCGGCCTGGTCACGCGTACCTTCTCCGGCAAGCGCTTCAAGCTGCTGGAGGCGGCAGCACGCGCGCTGGCCGATTCCATCCTGGCGGAATACCCCGCCGTGACCAAGGTCGCGGTCACTTTGCGCAAGCCGGCTCCGCCCATTCCCGGACGGATGGAATCGGTCGGCATCAAGCTGGACTTCACGCGTGAGCGTTGAGGCGACGCTCGGCCTCGGCGGCAATCTCGGCGATCCGGTCGCGGCCTTTGCGGCGGCGCTGGCGCGGTTGCGCGATCACGCCGCCGTCGAGCTGAAGGGCATCTCCTCGGTCTGGCGCACCGCGCCCTGGGGCAAGCTCGACCAGCCGGAATTCCGCAACATGGCGGTGCTGATCGAGACCTCTTTGTCGGCCGATGATCTGCTCGCGCTCTGCCTGGCGATCGAGCGCGAGAGCGGCCGCGAACGGCGCGAACGCTGGGGGCCGCGCACCCTCGACATCGACATCCTGACCTATGGCGAAGAGACGATCGAGCGACCCGGCCTGCAGATACCGCATCCGCGCATCGCCGACCGGGCCTTCGTGCTGGCGCCGCTGGCCGAGATCGCGCCGGGCCTCGCGCTCGGTGGACGCAGCTTGCCCGAACTCCGCGACCGCCTGGCCGACCAGACGGTACGGCAGGACGACGAGGCGACGGAGCGTCTGCGGCTCCTGCAGGCTGATTAACTGTCCCCCCACGTTTCGGTGACGAGCGATTGCACCACTTCGGCAATCGGCGCACGAGGGGCTGCTGCAGGATAAAAATCGAGAACCTGCCTCAGGGGATACTGACAGATGACAATTGCTCGCCCATTCGCCGTGGCCATGGCCGCGTTGCTCATGATCGCGCCCGCTTTCGCGAAGAACTTCGCGGTCCCGACCAAGAACCCAGCCATCACCATCACCGTGCCCGATAACTGGAAGACCCAGGAAATCGAGTTCGGCTATTCCGCCCGCCCGCAGGATGAGTCGGTCTTCTTTTCTGTCGAGTTCGCCAGCGCCCGCAACATCGATAAGATGATGGCGACCAACGACGCCTGGATGAAGGAAAACAAGATCAAGAAGGTCGAGCCGATCAAGGCTGAAGCACCGCTCAACGGCATCTCGGCGACCATCTTCCAATATCGCACCACCGACGAGAACGGCCCGACCAAGGTCGATTTCATTCTGCTGCCGGCCGGTGAAAGCCGCGTCATCATGCTGACGGTCTGGGGCTCGGACGAAGAGCGCGAAGGCCATGGCAAGGAACTCGACGCCATCTTCGGAAGCATCAAGTCGATCAACTAACGACGCTTGAACCCGTCATCCAGGGCACGCGGAAGCGGCGTCGACCCAGGATGGCGGTGGCGCCGGAACGCTCGCCTGGCGCGATTCTTCAGGCGGCCCGGCCATTCTCGCGAATCCGCGGGCCGGCCAAACCGCTGCTCTGTCGAAAGTGGATCGAGCGCCGACGCGCCTGGCCTCACTCGCCCTTGTCGAGCGAGATATCCGGCGCGGTCGGCACCTTCATGCCGACGACATGGTAGCCGGCATCGACATGCATGATCTCGCCGGTGATGCCGCGCGACATGTCGGAGACCAGGAAGACCGCGGTCTCGCCGACCTCCTCGATGGTCACGGTGCGGCGCAGCGGCGAGTTGTACTCGTTCCAGCGCAGGATATAGCGGAAATCGCCGATGCCCGAGGCGGCCAGCGTCTTGATCGGCCCGGCCGAGATCGCGTTGACGCGGATCTTCGAGGGGCCGAGGTCGGCGGCGAGATACTGCACGCTCGATTCCAGCGCTGCCTTGGCGACGCCCATGACGTTGTAGTGCGGCATCCATTTCTCGGCGCCGTAATAGGTCAGCGTCAGCAGCGAGCCGCCATCCGGCATCAGCTTCTCGGCGCGCTGGGTGATCGCCGTGAAGGAATAGCAGGAGATCAGCAGCGACTTGGAGAAGTTCGCCTCGGTCGTATCGACATAGCGGCCGGTGAGCTCGTCCTTGTCGGAGAACGCGATGCAGTGGACGACGAAGTCGAGCTTGCCCCAGAGCTTCTCGATCTCGGCGAAGACCGCATCGATCGTCGCAGGGTCGGTGACGTCGCAATGGCCGACAACGTGGCCACCGAGCTGCTTTGCCAGCGGCTCGACCCGCTTCTTCAGCGCATCGCCCTGATAGGTGAAGGCCAGTTCGGCGCCGGCATCCGCCGCCGCTTTGGCGATGCCCCAGGCGATCGAGCGGTTGTTGGCGACACCCATGACGAGACCGCGCTTGCCCCGAAGAAGGTTGGCGGTCGGGGCGGCGCTGCTGGATTCAGGCATCTGAGACCTTCGAACTGGACGAACCGGCAAAAGAGAACCGGACGGTCTCATAACTGAGGCGGCGAAGCTGTGAAAGCTTCGTCTGCCGAAATCCTGTTCAGCCGGCCCGTGCTTTCATCAACGCGGTCAACTCGGCGTCCTCGGCAGGCATCTCGATGTCGATCGAAACGAACAGGTCGCCGCGCTCGCCCTTCTTCTCGCTCGGCAGCCCCTTGCCACGCAGGCGGAACTGGCGCGCCGTGCCGGTCAGCGGCGGCACATTCATCTCGACGGCGCCCCCGAGCGTCGGGACATGGATCGGCCCGCCCAGTACCGCTGTCGCCAGCGGGACCGCGACGCGCGCGCGCAGATTGCTGCCGTCGACGGTGAAGCGCGGATCGGGCCGGACCTTGATCGTCATCAGCACGTCGCCGGTCTCGCCGGTGAGCGGATGTGTCTGGCCGAGGCCGCGCAGGCGCATGACCTTGCCGTCGGCGACGCCTTCGGGGATCGTCACCTCGACCTCGCGCCCGCCGGGCAGCTTGACCCGGCGCATCGCGCCATTGACCGCTTCGGCCAGGTTGACCTCGAGCGTGAAGCTCTGCTCCGGCGGCTTTTGCGGCTGGCTCGCCCGGGCGCGTCCGCCGCGCCTGGCAGCGTCGCCGAAGAGCGAGCCGAAGATATCGGCCGGGTCGAAGCCCGGATCGGCGCCGCCGCGGCCGAAAGAGCCTCCGCCACCATTGGAATGGAACTCGAAGCCGCCCTGATGCGCGCCGCCGCGCCCGGCGCCCATCCCCTCGAAGCCGGAGAAGCGCGGCTTGCCCTCGGCGTCGATTTCGCCGCGGTCGAACTGCTTGCGCTTGTCCGTGTCCCCGAGGACCTCATAAGCGGTATTCAGCTCGGAGAAGCGCTCCTGCGCCTTCGGATCATTCTGGTTGCGGTCGGGATGCAGGTCCTTGGCGCGGCGGCGATACGCCTTCTTGATTTCGGCCTCATCAGCCGATTTCGCCACGCCCAGAACCTGATACGGATCACGCATTCAAAAACACCCCCGGAGGCTTCCTATCCCGGCGTACCGGAACCGCCTCCTAGATGGGAAGACTGTGGCGTCTTGGCAACAGGAAGCCTACTCAGAAATCGCCGCGAAACGCGCCACGGCGCGCCAGATGGCCGCCACAGTAAAGTTTCCAGGCGGGTTCTCAGGCCGTACCTTTCCACGACTTGGCGTCTTTCACCACCCATTCACCGCCGGAGGGCCGACAGGCAGTGCCCTGCAACTTAACCGGGCCGGTCTGCAGGCTCATCGAGGCCAGGAAGGCACGGCAAATTTCGTCCGATTTCAGGAACGGCCCGCCAACCGGGGTGAAGGTGCCCTTCATGCCGCTCTGGGCATTGTCCCAGGAGACCGGAGCGCCATTGCCTTGCGGATCGAGCGCCAGCGCCAGCGCGCCTTCGGCCCGGCGCCAGTCTTCGGGCCCGAGATCGGGTGCGAGATCGACGAGCAGGCTCTTGCCATCGCTGGCGCGGGCCGGCAGCACGGAGGCCGTCGTCATCGCGACCTCGTCCTCGGCCTTGCTCGACAGACCCATGATCGGGAACGAGATCGAGCAGCCGGCCGAGGCCAGCCCAAACAGGAGCACGCCGGCAAGCGATGCCCCGCGCGCAAGGGGACTGCGCTCACGCGGGCTCTGGCTCCCTCGCCTGCACGCTCTATATATGACTGCCAACTCAAATCGCATTACGGATCGCGCTCGCCCAACGCTTCCTGAACCTATCGAGGACTAAGCACGTGAATGCGTTAATGAGCGGTGACTTCACCGAAGCGAGCGAGCCTTTCGCCCTGTTCGAGAGCTGGCTGGAAGAGGCCAAGGCCTCCGAGCCGAACGACCCCAACGGCATGGCGCTCTCGACGGTCGACGCCGACGGCCTGCCCAATGTCCGCATGGTCCTGCTGAACGGCCGCAGCCCCGACGGCTTCGTCTTCTACACCAACACGCAAAGCCAGAAGGGCGAGGAACTCGACGGCCAGCCCAAGGCGGCCGCGCTGTTCCACTGGAAGAGTCTGCGCCGGCAGATCCGCATCCGCGGCCCGGTCAGCCGGGTCAGCGACGCCGAGGCGGACGCCTATTTCCAGTCGCGCCCGCGCGACAGCCGCATCGGCGCCTGGGCCTCGCAGCAGTCCCGGCCGCTCGAGAGCCGGTTCGCGCTCGAAAAGGCAGTGGCGAGCTATGCGCTGAAGTTCGGCATCGGCGAGGTGCCGCGCCCGCCGCACTGGACCGGTTTCCGCATCGCCCCGGTGTATATCGAGTTCTGGCGCGACGGCGCCTTCCGTCTGCATGACCGCATCGTCTTCCGCCGCGCCGCCCCGGGCGAGGCCTGGACGAAGGCGCGGCTCTACCCCTGAGGAAAGTCACAACGCCAATGGCCATGCCCACATTCGACTTTCCGAAAACGGAAGCCGGCAAGCGCCCGGTCATGCTGCTGACCGGCGCCAGCCGCGGCATCGGCCACGCCACGGTCATGCAGTTCGCCATGGCCGGCTGGCGCATCCTGTCCTGCTCGCGCCAGGCCTTCTCCGACAAATGCCCCTGGCCCTCCGGCGCCGACGACCATGTCCAGATCGATCTCGGCGACCCCGAGGACACGATGCGCGGCATCGCCGAGATCAAGAAGCGGCTCGCCGCCGAGGGCGGCAAGCTCAACGCGCTGGTCAACAATGCCGGTATCTCGCCGAAGGGGCCCAAGGGCGGACGGCTCGGCGCTGCGACGACCTCGTTCAACGACTGGCACCAGGTCTTCCAGGTCAATTTCTTCGCGCCGATCATGCTGGCGCGCGGCCTGCTCGACGAGCTGACCGCGGCGAAGGGCGCGATCGTCAACGTCACCTCGATCGCCGGCTCGCGCGTCCACCCCTTCGCCGGCGCCGCCTATGCGACCTCGAAGGCGGCGCTCGCCAGCCTCACCCGCGAGATGGCGGCCGATTTCGGGCCGCTCGGCATCCGGGTGAACTCGATCTCGCCCGGCGAGATCGACACCGCCATCCTCTCGCCCGGCACCGAGAAGATCGTCGCGACCCTGCCGCTCGGGCGGCTCGGCCGGACCGAGGAAGTGGCGAAGGCGATCCATTTCCTCTGCACCGACGCCTCGGCCTATGTCACCGGCGCCGAGCTTCACATCAATGGCGGGCAGCACGTGTGAGTGACGAGAGCGGCGGGCAAGACAGCGGGCAGGTCATCCGCTTCCCCAACCCTGCCCGTGCGGCAGCACGCCCGGTGCTCGCCGCCTCGATCGCCGTTTTCCGCGACGGCAAGGTCCTGCTGGCGACGCGGACCAAGCCGCCGGCCGACCAGCTCTGGTCGCTGCCCGGCGGCAAGGTCGAGGCCGGCGAGAGCCTGGAAGCGGCTGCGTTGCGCGAGCTCGAGGAAGAGGTCGGCGTCACCGCCCGCATCCTCGGCTTCAACCGCCATGTCGAGATCGTCGGCCGCGATCCGAAGGGGGCCGTCACCCACCATTTCGTCATCGCGTCCTATGTCGGGCAGTGGCTCTCGGGCGAGCCCCAGCCTGGCCCCGAGGCCGGCGCCGTGATGTGGGCCGATCCGCTCAAGCTCGGAGGCCTGCCGACAACGCGCGAGCTCGCAGACGTTCTGCGCCGCGCCGCCGCGATCGTCACGCGCGACGGCGGCGCATGACGAAGCGAGCGCTGGCAGCCCTGTTTCTGGCTGTGCTCGCCGCGAGCCCCGAACCACTGCTGGCGCAGGCACGGCGGCCGGCCCAGCCGCAGCAGCGGCCCGCTGAGCCACCTCCGGCAGAGCCCGAAGCACCGCCACCGCCCTATGAACCGCAATTGCTGAAGCTCGCCGAGATCATCGGTTCGCTCGCCTATCTGCGCACGCTCTGCGAGGCCCGCGAGGCGCAGGACTGGCGCGAGCGCATGGCCGCACTGCTCGAATCGGAAGGCCGCAGCCCGCAAAGGCGCGAGCGGCTGGCAAGCGCCTATAATCGCGGCTACCGCGCCTATTCGGCGACGCATCGCACCTGCAGCGACGGCAGCCAGGAAGCTTCCGCCCGCCTCGCCGTTGAGGGTGAAAAGCTGGCCAAGGCGCTTGCCAGCCGCTTCGGTGGCTAGAGCCGGATCCGATCAGGTTGTTTCAACCTGATCGGATCCGGCTCTCACTTTTAGTCAGAGACCGTTTTACCGATCAGCTTGCGGTGCAAGCCGATCGGAACGGGCTCTAGGGCCTCGGACCGAAAAGTGGCTGCCACTTTTCGGAACAATCCGAGGCTCAGGCAAAGGGATGGATCGCCATTTTGCGCCCGACAGGACGCACGGCGATCCAGTTTCGGCACTGGCTTGCGCCATTCTTAGGCAGAATTGTCCCCCGTGAATTAACCTTTCTTAAAGACCGTGATGGCGCCCGCCGGCTATGAACCGTATCCTTAGACTGCAAATCACTGGAACGGTCACGGCTTGCGCCCGCCCCGTTCCGTCCGACGGGCTCTTTTCGACGCCGGGTTCCGCTGCCTTCATGTCCGCTCTCTCAGACGACCTGCCACTCGATCCGACCCTCGCCGAGGACGTCAAGGACGCCCGTCACGTCGCCTATAGCTATGTCGAGGACGCCTTCGCCGAGGCGCGTCAGGACGGGCTCGATTCCGACGCGCTCGCCCATGCCGCCCTGTTCGCGGCGATGCGCACGCTGGTCGAGACCTATGGCGAGGAAGCGACTGCCGTTTTCGCCGAGGCCCTGCCCGAGAAGATCCGCAACGGCAGCTTCACCATCGGCACGCGGCACTGACTACTCGGCCGCAGCCGGAAGCGTGTTCCGCCCGGCATGGACGAGCCCCCATTCGGCCAGCACATGGGCCGCATCGTTGAGCGCCGTCCCCGCTGGCGTCAGTGAATATTCAACCCGCAACACCGCTTCCTCGAAGGCCTCCCGCCTGACGACACCGTCGCGCTCCATCTCGCGCAGCTGCTCGTAAAGCACCTTCTCGCTGATCCCAGGCAGACGTCGGCGCAATTCGCCGAAGCGCAGCGCCCGCTCGTGCAGCTCCCACAGGATCACCGACTTCCAGCGGCCGCCGATCACCGTCAGCGCCAAGCCGAGACCGCATTCGTCCGGCAAGTTGACCCTGATTGGCATAGCCCCCTCCGGTCGACCACTTACTTGCATGTAAGTAATTGAAATAAAAAACAAACCAACGAAATCTCCTGCAACACCCAACGCACGGGGCCGCGATCGAAGGCGCGCCTTCTATCGCATCTGCACGCATGCGCCTGTCAGGAGAGCAAACTGTGAAACCTACGATCACCGTCATCGGGCTCGGCCGCATGGGCTCGGCCCTTGCCCGTGCCTTCCTCGCCGCCGGCTTCGCCACGCATGTCTGGAATCGCTCGCCCGACAAGGCGGCGGCGCTCGCCGACCAGGGTGCGAGCGTCGCGCCGTCGGCAGCGGCGGCTGCCGCGGCAGCCGACATCGCCGTCGTCTGCGTCAGCACCTATGCCGATTCGGACAGGCTGCTTCGGTCGCCCGAGGTTGCGGCCGCCCTGCGCGGCAAGCTGATCGTCCAGCTCTCCTCCGGCTCGCCGAACCAGGCCCGCGAGCAGGCGCAATGGGCAGCCGGCAACAGCACCGCCTATCTCGACGGAGCGATCATGGCGACACCGAACTTCATCGGCGAGCCCGGCGGCACGATCCTCTATTCCGGACCGCAAGCGCTATTCGAGGCGAACCGTCCCGTCTTCGCGGCGCTCGGCGGCAACCCGCAATTCGTCGGTGAGGATGTCGGCCATGCCTCGGCTCTGGATCTCTCCTTGCTCGGGCAGATGTGGGGGGCGCTCTTCGGCCAGTTTCAGGCGGCAGCGATCTGCCAGGCCGAGGGCATCGCGCTCGACCTGTTCGAGGCGCATCGCCAGGCCTTCCTTCCCGTGGTCGAGGGCGCACTGGTCGACCTTGTCACCCGCATCCGCGACAAGCGCTTTGCCGGCGACGCGGCGACGCTTGCCTCGATCGATGTTCATTACGGCGCCTTCAGCCTGCTGCTGCAGCTCTGTAGCGAGCGCGGCCTGAACGATCTCGTCCCGAAGGCGCAGGACAGCCTGTTCCGCAAGGCGATCGCCGCCGGGCAGCGGCAAGACGACTTCGCCGCCATCGCACAGTTCACGCGCTGAGCGTGCGTGTGAGCTCGAACAACCAGCACGGGCCAGGCTTGCGGCGTACGGCGAGCTGCGGCTGCCAGCGCCTCAGGCTCACCGTTTCCGGCGAGCCGCGCCGCGTCTATCTCTGCGCCTGCAGCGAATGCCGTCGCGCCACCGGCTCGGCCTTCGCCTACCGCGCCATCTTCACTGAGAACGCGATCATCGCGATCGAGGGCGAGAGTTCCGTCTGGCGGCGTGGCAGCGATGCCGGCCGCTGGATCGAGCAGGTCTTCTGTCCCGGCTGTGGCGGCCTGGTCTTCATGCGGGCGGAAGCGATGCCTGGCGCGATCTCAATCTCGGTCGGCAGCTTCACCGATCCCGGCTTCCCGCCGCCGGCCGCGAGCCATAACCGGTCGCATCGGCCCGATTGGTATCGCCTCGCCGATACAGTCGCTGAAGATTAAGTTGCTCAGCTTCAGCCAGCCGCTTGCGCCTGCCGCGCCGTCTGCGCCCGGCTGAGCAGCAAGTCGCGCTCACGCCGGTTCCGGGTCATCTCGGCGGCGCGGGTGAACTCGGCCTCCGCCTCGCCATGGCGGCCGAGCTTGAGCAGGAAGTCGGCGCGCACGCTCGGCAGCAGATGGTAGTTCTTCAGCGCCGGAGCGCCGGCGAGCGCATCGACGAGCGCAAGCCCTGCCGCCGGCCCGTCCGCCATCGAGACCGCGACGGCGCGGTTGAGCTCGATCACCGGCGAGGGCGTCAGCGTACCCAAAGCGCCGTAGAGCGCCGCGATCCGGCGCCAGTCGGTCTCGTCGGCGGTGCGGGCACGGGCATGGCAGGCGGCGAGCTCGGCCTGCAGGACATAGGGGCTGGGCGTAGCGGAAAGCCCCCGGGCCGTCTCGAGCGCCCTGAGGCCATGGTTGATCAACAGGCGGTCCCAGCGGGCCCGGTTCTGGTCGAGCAGCAGCACCGGCGCGCCATCGGGGCCAATACGGGCGCGCAGGCGCGAGGCCTGCAACTCCATCAACGCGACGAGGCCGTGCACGTCCGGCTCCTGCGGCGCAAGCCCTGCGAGGATACGCCCGAGCCGCATCGCCTCCTGGCACAAGGCCGGGCGCACCCAGTCTTCGCCGCCGGTCGCGGCATAGCCCTCGTTGAAGATCAGGTAGACCACCTCGAGCACCGAGGCGAGCCGCTCGCCAAGCTCAGGCCCGTGCGGCACCTCATAGGGCACCTTGGCCTCGGCCAGCGCCTTCTTGGCCCGAACCAGGCGCTGGGCCATGGTCGGCTCCGGCACCAGGAAGGCGCGGGCGATCTCCTCGGTGGTGAGGCCGCCGATCAGCCGCAAGGTGAGCGCGAGCCGCGCCTCGACCGCGAGCACCGGATGGCAGGCGGTGAAGATCAGCCGCAGCAGGTCGTCGCCGAGCTCGTCGTCGAGCGCCTCCTCGATCACAGCGGTGGGATCGGCCTCCTCGTCGAGATCGCGGCCGATCTCGTCATGCTTGCGCTGCAGCATCTTGGCACGCCTGAGGCCATCGAGCGCACGGTGCTTGGCGGCCTGCATCAGCCAGGCGCCCGGGTTGCGCGGCACGCCCTCGCCTGGCCATTGCTGGAGCGCGGCGACGAGGGCGTCCTGCGCCAGCTCCTCGGCCCGGCCAACATCGCGGGTGACGCGGGCAAGGCCCGCGATCAGCCTGGGGGCCTCGATCCTGAAGACCGTCTCGATCGCGCGGTGTGCATCGCTTGCCGTCATCGGCTGCGATACACACCATCAGCGATCGTCTCTGGCAAGCGGCTCAGCCGTTGTCGCCGACCTCGCTCTTGAGGCGCTTCCAGGCCGCATCGGCCTCGGGCGAAACCGCATCGCCAAAATCGGCGAAGTCGACGACCGGCCGGATCTCGATCTCGGACGGGCCAGGCATCGGGTTGGGACAGCGCTTGACCCAGGCGACCGCCTCGTCGAGCGACTTGCATTCCCAGATCCAGTAGCCCGCGACGAGCTCCTTGGTCTCGGCGAAGGGGCCGTCGACGACGGAGCGCCTGGTGCCGTCGAACTGCACGCGCGCACCCTTCGCGCTCGGCTGCAGGCCGTCGCCGCCCTTCATGATGCCGGCTTTCACCAGCTCTTCATTGTAGGCCATCATCGCATCGACCAGTTCCCGGGTCGGCGCCGCGCCGGCTTCGCTGTCCTTGGTCGCCTTGACCATCACCATGAAACGCATCGGTCTTCTCCGTTGGGTTGGAGCGGTGCAGGCCTTGCCTCGCACCCTCCGGATTGAATGGGATACTCAAGCTTTTTGATCGGTCAGCCGACGCGCTTCGCCGCCTCGGCACGCAGGCGCTCTTCCTGCTCGCGCAGTTCCGGGGTCAGCGCCTCGCCGAAATCCTCCATCTCGAAGATCGGCCGCATCTCGATCTCAGTGCCGCCGTCAAAAGGCGCGCGCTTCAGCCATTCGACCGCCTCGTCGAAGGAACGGACCTGCCAGATCCAGAAGCCGGCGAGCAGTTCCTTGGTCTCGGCGAAGGGACCGTCGGTGAGCGTCCGCTGCGAGCCCGAAAAGCGCATGCGCAGCCCCTTCGAGCTCGGATGCAGTCCGTCCATCGCCAGCATCACGCCGGCCTTCACCAGCTCCTCATTGTAGGCGCCCATCTGGGTGAAGAGATCTTCGCTCGGCATCACGCCGGCTTCACTGTCCTTGCTGGCCTTGACCAGAACCATGACACGCATCGGTCTTCTCCTTGAAGCAGAAGGGCGGAGGCGACGCCTCGCGCCTCCGTTTCGGTTCGATTTGCCTGGGTGGAAACGTCAGCCAGCGCGCTTCGCCGCCTCGGCACGCAGGCGCTCCTCCTGCTCGCGCAGTTCCGGGGTCAGCGCCTCGCCGAAATCCTCCATCTCGAAGATCGGGCGCATCTCGATCTCGGTGCCGCCATCGAAGGGGGCGCGCTTCAGCCATTCGACCGCCTCGTCGAAGGAGCGCACCTGCCAGATCCAGAAGCCGGCGAGCAGCTCCTTGGTCTCGGCGAAGGGACCGTCGATGATCGTCCGCTGCGAGCCCGAGAAGCGCATGCGCAGCCCCTTCGAGCTCGGATGCAGCCCATCGCCCGCCAGCATCACGCCGGCCTTCACCAGCTCCTCATTGTAGGCGCCCATCTGGGTGAGGAGGCCTTCGCTCGGCATCACGCCGGCTTCGCTATCCTTGTCGGCCTTGACCAGAACCATCACGCGCATCGGTCTTCTCCTGTCTGTCGGGGTTGGTTTTGCTTCGGTATCGGGCGGGAGAATTCCCGCCCTCTGTCATCACGTCGAACGAGGAACGCCCCGATCGACAGGCTCTGAAAAAAATTCAGCCCTTGGCCGCAATTTTTTCGCGGCGGGCGATTTCGGCGACGCTCGGCTCCGCGAATTCGAACGAGCCGGTGGTGACCTCGCCCTCGCGGCGATAGGTCGCCATCAGCACGCCGGTGCTCGAGGCGCTGCTCTCGACGAGCTTGAATGCGGCTGGCATGGCGCCCGAGCCGAACAGGCGCTTGCCCTTGCCGAGTACGACCGGGAAGGTCAGCAGCGTGATCTCGTCGATCAGGTCCTTCGCCAGCAGCGCCTGGATCAATTCGCTCGAGCCCTGCAGCAAGAGCTTCGGCCCATCCTGGCGCTTCAGCGCCGCGACTTCCGCGGCGGGATCGCCACGCAGCGCGACGGTGTTCTGCCAGGTCAGCGTCTGCGGCTCGGAGGTCGCGACATATTTGGTGATGGCGTTGAACTTGACCGCGATCGGATCGTCGCCGGCATAGGGCCAGTGCGCCGCGAAAATGTCATAGGTCCGGCGGCCGAGAAGCAGGTCGAACTTGTCGGTCAGGACCTTGTCCATGACCTTGCCCATCGCATCGTCCCAATGGTGGAAGGTCCAGCCGCCATGGCTGAAGCCGCCTTGCGGATCCTCCTGCGGACCGCCCGGCGCCTGCATGACGCCGTCGAGGGACACGAAGGTGGCGGCAACGACTTGTCTCATCTGATGTCTCCCGAACTCGCGGGAGCTCGTCCCGCATCGCTTGTCCGAAGCTCGGGCGGAGGCGGCAATGACCTGCGACTTCCGCTGCTTCTTGCTGACACGTCGAACGGCAAATCGCCGGATCGACAGCGTCCCAAAAAAAACTGCGATCGGCTCCTGGCGAAGGACGGCACCCGAATCCTGGCTCAGCTGCCGCACTGGTTGAGCCCCGGGCCGAAGCACCCTAACTATCGGGGCGAACGGCGCCCCACGCCGAAACAGCGATCGCTGAAAGAGTTCTGCCATGCCGGCAACCAGACTGGTCGACCGCGGCGTCATCCGCGTCAGCGGCGACGACGCCCGCGATTTCCTTGAGAACATCGTCACCAACGCGATGGAGACCGTCACGGTCGAACACGCCGGCTATGGCGGGCTCCTGACACCGCAAGGCAAGATCATCGGCGATTTCTTCGTCGTCGCGGTCCCGGACGCCGAGGGCGGCGGCTTCCTGCTCGACACGCCCCTGCTCCAGACCGCCGACCTGATGAAGAAGCTGAAGCTCTACAAGCTGCGCGCCAAGGTCACGCTCGACGATCTCAGCGAGACGGCGACGGTGATCGCCGCGACCGATGGCGGCACGCTGCCGGCCGATGCCGGGCTGGTCTATGCCGATCCGCGCTTGGCCGAGCTCGGCGAGCGCGCCATCGTCGACCTGGATGGCGCCGACGAGCTCGCGGATGCCAGCCTGGACGATTACCACGCCCACCGCATCGGCCTCGGCATCCCCGATGGCGGCCGCGACTTCATCTATGGCGACGCCTTCCCGCACGAGGCGCTGTTCGATCAGCTCGGCGGCGTCTCGTTCAAGAAGGGCTGCTATATCGGCCAGGAGGTCGTCTCGCGCATGCAGCACCGTGGCACCGCGCGCTCGCGCGTCGTGCCGATCGTCTTCAGCGAGGGATTGAATCCGGAGGACGGCGTCGAGGCCAGCGCCGGCAGCAAGCTGATCGGCCGCGTCGGTTCCTGTGCCGGCGGCCGTGGCCTTGCCTTGCTCCGGCTCGACCGCGTGGCGGATGCAATGGCCGCCGGACACAAGCTCGACGCCGGCGGCCTCGCCTTCACGTTGGCGAGCAAACCGTCCTTCATCCGGTTTCCTTATCCCGGCGAGCCAGAATTCGGAGCGGCAGCATGAGCGGGCGCGAGGCGGTCGAGGGCCCCGACGGCAAATATCGCTGCGTCTGGCCGGGGAGCGATCCGCTCTATCTTGCCTATCACGACACCGAATGGGGCGTGCCGGAGTATGATTCCCGCACGCTCTGGGAAAAGCTGATGCTCGACGGCTTCCAGGCCGGGCTGTCCTGGATCACCATCCTGAGGAAGCGCGACGCCTTCCGCGCCGGCTTCGCCGGTTTCGAGCCTGAAGCCGTCGCCCGCTTCGGCGAAGCCGATGTCCAGCGCCTGCTGGCCGACGCCGGCATCGTCCGCCATCGCGGCAAGATCGAGGGCACGATCCGCAATGCGCAGGCCTATCTCAGGCTCAGCGAGCAGGGCCCCTTCACGGACTTCCTTTGGAAGCATCTCGACGGGCGGGTGGTCCAGAACAGCTTCCGGACCCATGAGGGTGTGCCAGCCGAGACCGCGGTGTCGAAGGCGATCTCCAAGGAGCTCAAGGCCGCCGGCTTCACCTTCTGCGGCCCGACCATCGTCTATGCGGTGATGCAGGCCTGCGGCATGGTCAACGACCATCTCACCGGCTGCTTCCGGCGAGAGGAATGCGCGGCACTGGCGCGCGACACGCGCCCTGCCGCCTGATGGCGAAGCTGCCTGTCCCGCCGCGCGCCTGGCAGCGCATGCTCTCGGGCCGGCGGCTCGATCTGCTCGATCCCTCGCCGCTCGATGTCGAGATCGAGGATATCGCCCATGGCCTTGCCCGCGTCGCGCGCTGGAACGGCCAGACGCGCGGCGCCCACTCCTTCTCGGTGGCGCAGCACTCCCTGCTGGTCGAGGCGATCGCCGGCCATCTCAACCCGGACTGGCCGCGCGAATGGCGATTGATGGCGCTGCTGCACGATGCACCGGAATACGTCATTGGCGACATGATCTCGCCGTTCAAGGCGGTGATGGGCGACGCCTACAAGGCCGTCGAACTGCGCCTGCTGGCGGCGATCCACCTGCGCTTCGGCCTGCCGGCGGCGACGCCGGCCGTGCTCAAGCGCAAGACCAAGGACGCCGACAAGATCTCGGCCTTCCTCGAGGCCACCGAGCTCGCCGGCTTCGAGCGCGAGGAAGCCCTGCGCTTCTTCGGACGGCCCCAGGCCTTGCCGCGCGAGGTGCTGGCGCTGCTCGAGCCGCAGGCGACGGAGGCGGCCCAGGCGGCGTTCCTGAAGCGGTTCGGTGAGTTGGCGGGATAAGGCGCGAGGAACACCTCTCCCGGATGGGAGAGGGGCAGGGGTGAGGGACCGCCGCTGATTGCTAAGGCGATGCGGCGCCGCTGCGCCTTCTGCGGGTAGGGCAGGCCCTCATCCCTGCCCTTCTCCCACACGGGAGAAGGGTTCCCCGCGCTTCTGTCGTCAGCCGGTCAGAGCGGCCATCTCAATAGCAAGAGACAAACTCCCGGTAGACCCAGCCCACCATGTGGTTCCGGCCGCGCGGGCTGATCAGCGCCCAGGGTCGGCCGCGCTCGTCGAAGGACGTGTTCATCACCCTGATACCGGCGCCGTTGCTGACATAGCCGATGATCTCGCCATTCGGCGTCTCGCGGATGTTGAGCGGCGTGCCGGTCGGGTCGGTGACGGCGCAGCGGTTCTGGGCGAAGGCCGGTGCGGCCATGAGGGAGGTCGCAAGCGCGGCGGTCAAAAGGCCGAGGCGGGTGGCGGTCATGAACAAATCCCCTGATCGTCAACCGGCGCGCCCCGCGCCGTGACACGCCTGTGCAATGGTGGACTCAGGGGCGCTTTCGCTTCGAAATTCGATTGTTTCCGTTTTGGATCAGATCATCTGACATTCTCTGCCATTCCAGAAAAAGTCTTGCGGAGCCATACTGCCGGCATCAAATCGCAGCCGTGGGAGATGAAAGTCATGACCGCCCCGACCAGCCTGAACCTTCCTGCCGGCGTCGTCGTCAAGGGCGCGCTCGCCGAGCGCTATGACGAGGTCCTGAGCCATGACGCGCTCGCCTTCGTCGCCGACCTGCAGCGCCGCTTCAACGAGACCCGCAAGCGCCTGCTCGCTCTGCGCAAGGAGCGCCAGAAGCGCTTCGATGCCGGCGAGACCCCGGATTTCCTGGCCGAGACCCGCCATATCCGCGAGGGCGACTGGACGGTGGCGCCGATTCCGGCCGACCTGCAGGACCGCCGCGTCGAGATCACCGGTCCGGTCGACCGCAAGATGATCGTCAACGCGCTGAACTCCGGCGCCAAGGTCTTCATGGCCGATTTCGAGGACGCCTCCTCGCCGGTCTGGGCCAATATGATCGAGGGCCAGATCAACCTCCGGGATCGCTGGGCCGGCAAGATCGACTTCACCGAGCCGAGCACCGGCAAGGCCTACAAGCTCAAGGACAAGCCGGCCGTCCTGATCATCCGCCCGCGCGGCTGGCACCTGCCGGAGCGGCACATCGTCATCGATGGAGAGGAGGCCTCGGGGTCCCTGGTCGATTTCGGCCTTTACGTCTTCCACAACGCCAAGGCGGCTCTGGCGCAGGGCTCGGGCCCCTATTTCTACCTGCCGAAGCTCGAGAGCCATCTCGAGGCCAGGCTCTGGAACGACGTCTTCGTCGCCGCCGAGACCGCGCTCGGCCTGAAGACCGGCACGATCAAGGCGACCGTGCTGATCGAGACCCTGCCGGCGGCCTTCGAGATGGACGAGATCCTCTACGAACTGCGCGAGCACATGGCCGGCCTCAACTGCGGCCGCTGGGACTACATCTTCTCCTTCATCAAGAAGCTCGCCCGCAACAAGGCCTTCGTCCTGCCCGACCGCTCGCAGGTGGTGATGACCAAGGCTTTCCTGCGCGCCTATTCGCTGCTGCTGATCAAGACCTGCCATCGCCGCGGCGCCTTCGCCATGGGCGGCATGGCCGCGCAGATCCCGGTCAAGAACAACCCCGAGGCCAATGCCGCCGCCTTCGCCAAGGTCAAGGCCGACAAGGAGCGCGAGGCCGGCGACGGCCATGACGGCACCTGGGTCGCCCATCCCGACCTCGTCCCCGTCGCCATGGAGGTCTTCGACCGGCTGATGCCGCAGCCAAACCAGCTCGACAAGAAGCGCGAGGACGTCTCGGTCGGCCGCGACAACCTGCTGGAGGTCCATGAGGGCAGCCGCACCGAGGCCGGCTTCCGCGAGAACATCCGCGTCGGCGTGCAGTATCTCGAAGCCTGGCTGCGCGGCCGTGGCGCGGTGCCGATCTACAACATGATGGAAGACGCCGCGACCGCCGAGATCAGCCGCGCCCAAATCTGGCAGTTCGTCCAGTACGGCGTCGCGCTCGAAGGCGGCACCAAGGTCGACGCCGAGCTGTTCAAGCGCTGCCTGCCGGAAGAGATGGACCGGGTGAAGGGCGAGCTCGGCGCCGAAGTCTACGACAAGGGCCGCTTCCCCGAGGCGATCGACCTGTTCTCGAAGCTCTCGCTTGCGCCGGAGTTCGAGGAGTTCCTGACCGTGCCGGCTTACGGCAAGCTGGGCTGAGTTAACATCCCGCGCCGTTCACATGGGTGGCGCGGGTTTGCTTTCTGTTTCTGATCGTCGATGTCAGCGCTTGTCCGCAACGGGTGGAAAGCTGCCATTCCGGTTCGAGCGAAACATCGGGGTGAACTCGCGAGTGCCGCCCATCACCAGAACGGGGGCGGAGCCACTTGGGAGAACGAGGCGGAGGATGGGAGCGGCATTAAGAGAGCCCACGCCTTCATGACCCGACAGTGAGAAGAATCTTGCCCCGGGTTTCGTTCGATTCGATCCGCCGATGCGCCGCAGCCGCATCAGTGAGCGGAAAACGTTGATCGATCGAAACGACAAAGCGACCCGCGGCGACAAGATCGAGCAGAGCAATAAGATCAGGGCGCGGATTCCACCCAAGTCGTTGCAGGTTGGTGAACTGAAAGCCGAATATGGTGACATTCTTCGGATAGAAATCGCGTGTGTCGATAGTACTTGGTGTCAAGGCGACATTGGCCATCGCCACGACGCGGCCGCCCTGCGCCACGGCCCGCACGCTCTGGGCGAACGCTTCACCACCAGCAAGGTCGAGAACGACATCGGCGCCGCGCTTGTCCGTTAGCCGCATAACCTGTTCAACGAGGTCTTGGTCGCCTCTCAACACGACATGGTCGGCACCGAGATTACGGACGAACGCCTCCTTGTCCGATGAGCCGACCACGGCAATCACTACTGCGCCCGCGTGCTTGGCGACCTGGATCGCGGCGCTTCCCACGCCGCTGGCGGCGGCATGGATCAGCACGACATCGCCCTTGCGAACGCGCGCCAGCTCATTGAGGCAATAGCGCGCCGAGAGCCATGTGACCGGAAGCGCCGCCGCGACGTCAAAATCCACGCTCGGCGGAAGGAGAACAACCTTCTTGGCCTCCGCTACGACAAGCTCCGCGTAAAAGCCAGGCACGCCCCACGCCACAACCCGATCACCGATTGCAAAGCCGTCGACGCCCGCGCCAAGCGCCTCAACGAAGCCTGCCCCCTCGGTTCCCGGCGTCACCGGCAGAGGCGGCAAGATATGATAGCCGCCTGCCCGAAGTAGCGCGTCCGCACGATTCACCGAGGCCGCCGCGAGGCGAATCAAAATTTGACCGGCGCCTGGACTGGGATCGGGAACCTCGGCCGCTACCAACCGGTCCGGGGGCCCAAATTCCGTAACTTGCACAACGCGCATCGTCCACCTACCTCTGACACCATATGAATAGGTGTCGATATTTACACTAGTTCAATCGGTGTCAAGTGAAATAGAGTGGGGAAATGGAAGCGACGGAATTTAGATTCGTCGGCGGTAGATCGAGCCTCGATCTGATCGCTACACTGGGAAAGCGCCACGTAAAGCCGATTGAACGGCTCGCGGACAGCGCTGCCGCAGAGGCGTGGCTTGAGCTTGCGGGTGTATTGCCGCGCGGATCCGGCGCGAGAGTCAGCATCGTGCAGCTCGGTGCCCTGAGGAAGCTCCGCGAGACGATTTATCGCCTGGTCCGCGCCGCGATGACCGGCACCCGTTTCGAGCCGAGCGATCTGGCGGCACTCAACGCCGCCGCCACGGCTCCCGATCTCATCCCGCAATTGAATGGGCATGGCGCCGAAACCGTGAAATGGAACAGTCGCGATCCGGTCGATGCCGCGACCTCTTCGATTGCGCGCGACGCCGTATTGCTGCTCGCCCGCGTGTCGGCGAAACGGATCAAGGAATGTGAAGGCCCGGATTGCTCGCTTCTGTTTCTGGACGAGTCGCAGTCAAGCCGGCGGCGCTGGTGTTCGATGGACCGATGCGGCAACCTGTCGAAAATTCATACCTATCGCCGCCGCAAGCCGCAGGGCTAGACGGAGTGGCCGCGCCCGACGCTAGCTAGCACGGGACTAGGTCCGGTCTGAAACGGTGAATCGCCCTGTCATGCGGGCGAAGAGCTACCGCCCGCTACCGTTAACATGTGTCCAATAATGCGCGGAACCAGGTGGGCATGCGCCCGCCAATGTCCGCAACGGGTCGTCGGCAGACATTCCACTTGACGATAAATGTGGGTCGGGACAGTGTCCCGGGGCATGCTCAGGAACCGGACCCTTTGCGACCGACGCCGACGCCGCTTCACCCAAGCGGCGGCTTCTTGGGCTGCGCGTCGATCAGCGTCCTTCCACGTGGTGACTGCCTCAGCGTAGGTCCCACCACCGAAGCGACCTCCGACCCGCGTTTCTGAACCCCCGCAGCCCTCGGCTCCGGGGGTTTTCTTTTGCCCGAACCCCAGAAGGACATCACCATGAGCATTCGCGTCGGCATTGTCGGGATCAGCGGTTTTGGCGGCGGCGAGGCACTGCGCCTGGTCGCGAGCCACCCGTCTTTCGAGCTGGTCTACGCCGCAGGCGAGAGCAGCGCCGGCAGCCGCTTGGTCGACCGTTTCCCCGGTGTGCCGACCAAGCTGGCCGAACTGGTGATAGAGAAATGGGATCCAGCGACCCTGCCGAAGCTCGACGTGCTGTTCGCGTCGCTGCCCACCGGCGCCTCGGCCGAGGCGCTGGCGCGCGTCCCCAAGGACGTGAAGATCGTCGATATCGGCGGCGACCACCGCTACGTCGAGGGGTGGGCTTATGGCCTGGCCGATATCTGGCCGGCTCAGATCGAGGGTCAAACCCGCGTTGCCAACCCCGGCTGCTTTCCCGCTGCGACGCTGAACGCGCTGGCGCCGCTGCTGGCCAACAAGCTGATCGAGCCCGGCAATATCGTGATCGACGTCAAGACGGGCATCTCCGGTGCCGGCCGGGGCGGCGACAGCAAGTTCGGCTACGCCGAGAGCAACGAGAACCTGGTGCCCTACGGTCTGCTCAAGCACACCCACATGCCCGAGATTGCCAGGACGATCGAGCGGCTGAGCGGCGGCAGCGCGGCCGGGCTGGTGTTCACGCCACACCTGGTGCCGATGACCCGCGGCATACTCGCCACCATCTATTGCCGCGGCCACGCCACCACGGACCAGTGCCTGGACGCGGCCCGGCGCTTCTACGCCGGGCGTTCGTTCGTCCGCGTGACCGACAAGCCGCCGCAGACCAAATGGGCTACCGGCTCGAACCTCGCCTTTGTCAGCTATGCGGCCGATCCAGAGCGCAACTTGGTGATCGCGATGGGCGTGGTCGACAATCTCGGCAAGGGAGCCGCCGGCCAGGCGGTACAGAATGCGAACCTGATCTGCGGCCTACCAGAAACCGCGGGGCTGGACGGCGTGCCTGTTTGGCCATGATGAAGGCCGACCTCCAGGCAGCTATTCAATCCGCTTCGTAGGTCCGCAACGGGTCGCAAGTGGACTTCAATGGCTCGCCTGCGGGGATAGGCCACGACCTTATCCCCGCCCTCCCAACCTCCCGTATACTCCCTCGCACCCATCCCCGAGGGGCGGCCATCCGGAGGCATGTCGTTTGGCGGGGTGGGTGCGGCGCCTGCGGGCGAGGGTTGCGCCTCGCTCCCGGGAGGCTTCGGGAACCGACCTGGGGGTACTACGGCCCCTGCGCGAGGAGCTCGCTAGCTGGACGGCCCGCCGATGATCAACTGCTCGAACGCCGACGCGACGACCCGATGAGGGGAACTGGCGAAGGCGGCGGGCGGGATCGGCGGTGCGTCCGAATGAAGCGCGGCCCGGGGCTTTAAAATCGCCGATGGCGGAGCGCCACGGGGCGTGCGGAGGGTGGCTCAATCCCTTCGCGCCGCTTCCTGGCTCAATGGAAGCGGAATACCAAACGCGCCTCGCGGCGCTCCGCTGCCCCTCGATCGCGACAACGCCCGCGGGACGAGCCTGCGGGCGGGAATGACGCTTGGGCGCGGGAGGCGCGAGGAATCCCTCTCCCGAATGGGAGAGGGGCAGGGGTGAGGGACCGCCACTGACGACAAGGGTGCAGCGGCGCCGTTGCGCCTTCTGTGGCAAGCGCAGGCCCTCATCCGGCGCTCCGCGCCACCTTCTCCCATCCGGGAGAAGGGAAGTCGCCGAGGCTCCCTCATCGCAAGAGAAGAAGACGGCTCCTGCAACAGGGTGTCCTTGCCCGGCGCAAGAATCGGCACCCCGGCCTTTGCAACTTGCGGCCGCCACGCCTATCTCGCGGCTTTCCACCGGAGCAAGACCATGCGGCTTGCCACCCTGCCTGCCCTTTGTGCCCTCGCCCTGCTTACCGTCGGCCCAGCCCGCGCCGAGCCGCTGAAGCCGGAGCGCCGGATCGAGGCCACCTCCGATTTCGCCGGCAAGAAGGGCAAGGCCGCCAACGACATCAGCGGCATCGCCTGCCGCCCGCCCGCCGGCGGGGAATGGCGCTGCCTTATTGTCAACGACGAGAGCAAGGCCGCTCAGTTCGCGACGCTGACGCAGACCACGATCAAGCCCGAGCGTCCCCTGCCGCTCATCGGCGACACCGCCCCCGCCGCCAGCGGACGCCAGCCCGCGATCGGCTGCCCTAAGCCGGGCGGCTTCGGCGAGTTCGATGGCGAGGGCGTCGCCTATGCCGACCGCTCCTTCTATGTCGTCGGCTCGCATGGCTGCTCGCGCCATGGCGGCGAGTACCGCCCCTCCTCCTTCCTGCTGGCGCGCATCCCGCCCGGCAATGGCCAGGCCGGCGCGCCCGAGCTGAGCTGGCGCGTCTCCGACCTCCTCGCTGCTGCCGGCGAAGTCGCGCCCTATCTCGGCAAGCCGCTCGACGCCGGCACCAACGGGCTCAACATTGAGGGCCTCGCCGTCGTCGGCGACCGGCTCTGGCTTGGCCTGCGCGCGCCGTCGCTCGATGGCCGCGCCTTCCTCGTCGGCGGCAGCGTCGCCGAGCTGTTCAAGCCGGGCAGCGAACCGGCGACGGCCAAGCCGCAGCTCCTCGCCTTTGCGGCCGGGGCACAGCGCGGCGTGCGCGACCTCGCCCCGCTCGCCGATGGCCGCATCCTCGTCCTCGTCGGCCCGGCGCAGGACCAGGAGGTGCCCTATGCGATCGTCCTGCTCGACCCGGCTGATCCATCGGCTACCCGCGAGCTCGGCGAACTGCGCCAGCGCAAGAACGCCAAGGCCGAGGCCCTCACCATCCTGACCGAGGAACGCGACGAATTGCGCGTCATCGTCGGCTATGACGGGGTCAAGAACGGCGAGTTCGAGGAGTACCGGCTGAAGCTGCGCTGAGGCGGAGGCAGGCGTCTTCCCTGCCGCTGCCGGAGATGCGAAGCACGATGCCATGAGCTTCCTTCCCCGCCTCGATTCGCTCGTCTCCCGCTATCTCGCCGAGGTCGCCGGCCCGCGCGAACGGCTGGCGCTGCTGCGCTGGCAGATGGCCGAGCGCCACGCGCTCGACGCCCGTGAGACCATGCCGGGCCATGTCACCACCAGCGCCTTCGTGCTCTCGCCCGACCATGCGCGGATCCTGCTGATCGACCATGTCGTGATCGGCCGCTGGCTCCAGCCCGGCGGGCATTACGAGCCGGCTGCGACCTTCCATGAGTCGGCGCTGCGCGAGGCGGTCGAGGAGACGGGTGTCGCTGGGCCCGCGCTGCATGCCTGGCATCGCGGCGGCGATACACCCTTCGCCATCGACAGCCACGAGGTGCCGGGCAATCCGCGCCGAAGCGAGCCGCCGCATATCCATCACGACCTGCAATATCTCTTCATCGCCGACCCGGCGCTGCCGCTGACGGCCCAGGAAGAGGAAGTCCACGCCGCCGCCTGGAAGCCGATCGCGACGCTGGCCGAGATCGCGCCGGTCGCGTTCGCGCGCCTGCATGCCCTGAACTCTCGAGGCTGAGCGGCCCGCTGTTGCTCGTCTGCAACAATGTAACGATATGATCCCGCGATCGATCATTTCATATTGCGACTCATTCGCATTTGCGTAGGGTGGGTTCATCAACAGGATCGCCAGCCATGCTCAAGCCCGCCGCTTTCGCCCTTGCCGTCTCAAGCCTGCTCTCGCCGGCGCTTGCTGCCGATCTGCCCTCGCGCAAGGGCGCGCCGGTCGCGCCGCCCGTGCTTTCGGCCTGTACCGAGAGCGAGGGCATCCCGACCGACGCCTTCGGCTTCACGACGGGTTCGGACGTCGCCGAAGTCGGCTCCTTCGGCGCGAGCCTGACCTATGGCGGCGGCTTCGGTGTCCGCGACGGCCGCCAGGCCGCGCACGGCCTGCAGCTCCAGGGCTCCTACGGGCTCTTCCCCTGCTTCGAGATCGGCCCCTATCTGCTCGGCGGCTATACCGATGCCACCATCGCCGGCACGGGCGCCGACAGCCGCAGCTTCGGCGCCGGCGTCGAGATGAAATACCGCCTGCTCGGACGCGATTTGCACGGCATCGGCCTGACCGTCGTCGTCGACCCCAGCTTCAACCGCAACGACCCAAGCGGCGCCGGCAACTTCACCACCTACAACACCGGCATCCGCATCTTTGCCGACAAGACGCTGGTCCCCGGCAAGCTCTACGCCGCGCTCAACCTCTCGCACGACCTGACCTGGACGGGCCCGAGCCCCTATCTGCGTTCCTCGACCTTCACGGTCGGCGGCTCGCTCGCCTGGCAGCTGATCGACGGGCTCTATCTCAGCGGCGAGGTCCGCCATCAGCGCCGTCACAATGAGCTCGGCTTCGGCAAGGACGCCGGCTACGCCACCTTCGCCGGCCCCGGCATCTTCTGGCAGGCGACCAAGCAATTCGCCATCTCGGCCGCCTACAATGTCCAGATCGCCGGCAAGGCCAAGGGTGTGCCCGGCGATCTCGACATCACCAATTTCAGCCAGCATCTGGTGAAGGTGAAAGCGGCCTACAGCTTCTGAAGGCCCATTCGAGGGCAGCATCGGCCGGCCGAATTGACCCCGCCGCATTTCCGCCCTAGTCGTGAACGCGACGGTTCCCTCACGGGATCAAAAGGGAACGCAGTGCGGGTGGCTTAGCCACCTCATGCTGCGGCTGCCCCCGCAACTGTAAGCGGCGAGCCTTTCACCATATGCCACTGGGGCCTCGGACCTGGGAAGGCGGTGAAAGGCGGTGACCCGCGAGCCAGGAGACCTGCCGTCAGCCGTGGTCACACGCGAACACATCGGCCGGGGGTCCGCTGATGGGTGATAAGCCTTTGCGCGCCCGCTTGCGGGAGCGGAGCGGATTATCTCGTTCGCGGTGACGTGCCACTGACGTTACCGCCGAGGTTTTACCGTGATCCGTTTGCCCAGCCCCGCCAAGAGCGGGTGTTTCCCGTTCGTCTTCTCCCTGCTCGCCGCCTCGACCATGCTGACGCCGCTCGCGGCGCTGGCGCAATCGGGCGAGAAGCCGATCGCGCTGGACGAGCTCGTCGTCAGCCCGACGGGCGTGCCGACCCCGGCCAGGGAGATCGCCAGCTCCGTCACCGTCGTCACCGCCAAGGAGATCGAGCACCAGCAGCGCCGCACCCTGCCGCAGGCGCTCGCCGCCGTGCCTGGCCTCAATCTCGTCCAGACCAATGGTCCGGGCGGGCTGACCTCGGTCTTCATGCGCGGCACCAACTCGAACCACGTCAAGGTCCTGATCGACGGCATCGAGGTGAACGACCCTTCGACACCGAACCGCTCCTTCGATTTCGGCCAGATGCTGACCACCGATATCGAGCGGATCGAGGTGCTGCGCGGTCCCCAGAGCGGCCTCTATGGCGCCAATGCGCTCGGCGGCGTCATCTCCATCACCACCAAGCGCGGCGAAGGCCCGCCCAAGGTGACAGCCTCCGTCGAGGCCGGCTCCCACGGCACCTTCAACCAGAGCATCGGCCTCAGCGGCGGCAATGACCGCTTCGACTACGCCTTCGGCGTCAGCCATTTCCGCGCGGATTCGACGCCGGTGACCCCGCCCGGGCTGGTTCCGGCGGGTAGGCGCCGCAATCCCAACTCCTACGATAACTGGAGCTATTCCGCCCGCCTCGGCGCCCGGCTGACCGACACGCTGAGCGTCAACTGGGTCGGCCGCTATATCGACGGCCAGTTGCTCTTCACCAGCGATTCCGGCTTCCCGAGCCGGCCGGACGCTTTCCATTCCAGCCAGAACTACCGCCAGGCCTTCACCCGCGGCGAGGTCGTCTGGGATCCGTTCGAGGGGCGTTTCGTCAACCGCTTCGGCGTGTCCTACAGCAATCAGGATCGCTCGAACCGCCGGCCGAACGCCGCCGGCATCCTCGGTCTACCAGCTGAGAACCTCGGCGAGCGCACCAAGTTCGACTGGCGTGGCGATCTGAAGATCACCCAGGGCCAGACATTGGTCGCGGGCCTGCAATACGAGACCGAGCGCTTCGACACGCCCAACAAGACCGTCTCGAACGGCAACAAGGGCGCCTTCGTCGAATTGCAGTCGAACTGGACCGACCGCTTCTTCACCGTCGCCAATATCCGCTACGATCACGACGACAAGTTCGGCGGCCACACCACCTATCGCATCGCACCGGTCTTCATCGTGCCAGGCAGCGAAACCAAGCTGAAGGCGAGCTACGGCACCGGCTTCAAGGCGCCGACGCTGAGCGAGCGCTTCAGCGATTCACGCCCGGCCTTCAACTTCTACGGCAACCCCGATTTGAAGCCCGAGGAGAGCCGCGGCTGGGATGTCGGCTTCGAGCAGCCGCTCTTGAACGGGCAGGTGAACTTCGGCGCGACCTGGTTCCACAACGACATCGACAACCTGATCATGACCAACGCGGCGCGCACCTCCTATACCAATATCGGGCGCGCCACGACCAAGGGTGTCGAAGCCTTCGCCGCGCTGGAGCTGACGCCGCAGTTCAAGGTCCGCGCCGACTACACCTTCACCCTCGCCAAGGACGAGACCGCGCGCCAGGAGCTGCTGCGCCGGCCGCGCCACAAGGTCAGCGTCACCGCAAGCTGGACGCCGATCGAAAAGCTGACGCTGTCGGCGACATTGATCTATCTCGGCGAGCGCGTGGACGGGAATCGCGACTTCTCGATCTCGCGCCTGCGTGCGCCGGGCGCCGCCATCGTCAATCTCGCCGCCGACTACAAGGTCGACGACCGGTTCACCGTGTTCGGCCGCGTCGATAACCTGTTCGACAAGCGCTACGAGAACCCGGTCGGTTTCCTGGTGCCGGGCCTCAGCGCCTTCGGCGGGATCAAGGTGAGCCTATGAGGGGGCTGGCCGCCTTCGCGCTCAGCCTCTGGCTGGCGGCGTCCGGCGGCCTCGTCCGTGCGGACGATGTGCCGGCAAAGCCGCAGCGCATCGTCTCGCTCAACATGTGCACCGACGAACTGGTGCTGCGTCTTGCAGCACCAGAGCATATCGCCTCGGTGATCTGGCTGTCGCAGGACCCGCGCAACGCCAACATGGCCGCGCTCGCCCGCACGATTCCGGCCAATCACGGCCTGGTCGAGCAGGTACTCGCGCTGAAGCCCGATCTCGTCATCGCCGGCGCCTATACAACGCGCTCAACCGTCGCGCTGCTGAAGCGCGTCGGGTCGCCGGTCAGGGAATTCGGCGTGCCGCGCAATCTCGCCGAGATGCGCCAGCAGATCCGCGACATGGCGAAGCTGCTCGGCGAGCCTGGGCGCGGCGAAGCGCTGATCGCCGGGATCGACGCGCGGCTGGCAGCGCTGGCGGACCGCCCTCGCCCGGCTCGTCCGCGCGCGATCGTGCTGCGTCCGAACGGCTTCACCACCGGGCGTGGCTCGCTCGTCGACGAGATCCTGACGGCGGCGGGACTGACCAACCTCGCCGCCGAGCTCGGCATCGACAATTACGGCCAGATCGCATTGGAAACCGTCGCCCTCGGCCAGGCCGACATCCTGATCCTCAACACCACGCCGGACGGCCCGCCCTCGCTGGCGCACGAGATCCTGCATCATCCGGTCCTCGCCCGGCTCGGCGATCGGCTGAAGCTCGTTGCTTTGCCGTCGAAGCTCTGGACCTGCGCCGGCCCGGCGGTGATCGACGCGATCGAATTGCTGCTCGACGCGGCCGCGCCGACATCCGCCGGAACCAGACCATGAGCACCGCGGCCATGCCATCATCCGCATCCGACCGGATGTCCTATTGGCGGCTCGTCGCCCTCTTGGCCGCCGCCACGTTCGCCATGGCCATGCTGTCGCTCGCGGTCGGCTATGCCGAACTCGACCTTCCCGCGGCGCTCGGCGACTGGCTTGCGGGCCGACCGACCCTGCCTGCACTCGTGCTCGTCGAATTGCGCCTGCCGCGCGCCATGCTGGGCGCGCTGGTCGGCTTCAGCCTCGGCCTCGCCGGCGCCGCGATGCAGGGCCTGCTGCGCAATCCGCTGGCCGAGCCCGGCATCGTCGGCATCTCCAGCGCCGCCGCTTTCGGCGCCGTCACCGTATTCTATTCGGGCTTCGCCGGCGCCTTCGCGCTCGCTTTGCCGCTCGGCGGCATCGCCGGGGCGCTGCTCGCTGTCCTTTTGCTCTTCGGACTCAATGGCCGCGGCGCCGGCACGATGACGCTGATCCTCGCCGGTGTCGCGATCAACAGCTTCGCCGGCGCGATGACCTCGCTGGCGCTCAATCTGGCGCCCAATCCCTATGCCGCGCTGGAGATCGTGTTCTGGCTGATGGGCTCGCTCGCCGATCGCAGCCTGATCCATGTCTGGCTGGTGCTGCCGCTGATGCTGGTCGGCTGGGCCCTGCTCCTCTCCAGCGCACCAGCGCTCGACGGCCTCACCCTCGGCGAGGACACGGCGCGCAGCCTCGGCTTCGACCTGACCTGGCTGCGCCTGCGCTTGATCGGCGGGGCGGCGCTTGCGGTCGGCAGCGCCGTCGCCGTCACCGGCGCAATCGGCTTCGTCGGGCTCGTCGTGCCGCATCTGCTGCGCCCGCTGGTCGGTCACAGGCCCGGCCGGCTCCTGCTGGTGAGCGGCTTTGGCGGGGCGATCCTCTTGCTCGCTGCCGACACGATGCTGCGGCTGATGCCGATCCGGCCCGAGCTCAAGCTCGGCGTCGTCACCGCCCTGATCGGCGCGCCCTTCCTGTTCAGCCTGATCCAGCGCCTGCGGCGGGAGGCGTGATGCGTATCGAAGCTGAAAGCATCGCGATCGCCTTCGACGGCAGGCCGATCCTCGACGGGATCGACCTTTCACTGCGCCCCGGCGAGCTCGTCGGCCTGATCGGCGCCAATGGTGCCGGCAAGACTACCTTGTTGCGCATCCTCGCCGACCTGCTGCCGCCGGCAGCCGGCACAGTCCTCTATGACGGCGCACCCGCCAGAACGCTGGGGCGCCGCGCCCTCGCGCAGCGCCTCGCCTTCCTCGCTCAGGGCGGCAGCGTGCAATGGCAGATGCGGGCGGAGGCGGTCGTCGCGCTCGGCCGCCTGCCGCATCGCCGCCCCTTCGCCGAGCTCACCAAAGCCGATCGTGCCGCGATCACCAATGCCTTCGCCGCGACCGATGCCACCGCCTTCCGCGAGCGCAGCCTCGACAGCCTCTCCGGCGGCGAGCGCATGCGCGTGCTGCTGGCGCGGGCGCTAGCGGTCGAGGCGGAAATGCTGCTCGCCGACGAGCCGCTGGTCGGGCTCGACCCGCGCCATCAGCTCGAGGCGATGGCGCTGTTCCGGCGGATCGCCGCTGCCGGCACCGGCGTCGTCGTCGTGCTGCACGACCTCTCGCTCGCCGGGCGCTTCTGTGACCGGCTCGTCCTGCTCGATCAAGGTCGGATTCTCGCCGACGGTCCGCCCACCGCCGTGCTCGACGACGGCAACCTCGCCCGCGCCTTCGGCATCGCAGTCGCCCGCGGCAAGCGGGACGGCGAAGACTTCGTCCTGCCCTGGCAAGCCCTGAACCACGGAGAATCCGGCCGATGATGGCAGACGAGGTGACCAACCTGATCCGCGAGGAACTCGCGACGGCGACGACGCAGTGGAATCTCGGCACCTTCGGCGCCATCGCCGAATTCCTGCGCGATCCAGGCGAGCCCGTCGTGATCAGTGATGGGCCGGGCCGCCTCCTCGCGGTCACCGATCGCGGTGGCATCGGCTTCGACGATCTCTCGCAGCTCCGGCTCTTCGCTTCGGAGACCGCGGTCGGCCAAAGCTGGAGCCATCGCGTCGCGTTGTGCCTGCCGGAAGCGGCCTGCGCGATGAACCGGCGCACCGTCCTGACCGAACTCGGCTCCGACCAAGCGGCGCTGCGGCCGCAGGACCGCGCCGGCATCCTGTTCGACATGGGGCTCGGCACGCTGCAGGTCGACATCTGCATCCGCACCGGCGATCCCGAGCTGATCGCGACCCTGCGCTCGGTCGCCGGCAGGAGCCTGTTCGAGGCCGGCAATCCGGCGATGGCAGCTATCGTCGCGAAGGGACCGCATCGCGTCTTCATCGCGCGCGCCGGTCGCTGCGAGGTCTACCAGCCGATCCCGCCGGCCGATGGCAAGAGCCCGGAAGGCCCGCACACCCATGTCCTGCCGCAATTGCTGCGCAGCGGGCGCACCCATGCGGCGACCGAGCCGGTTCCGGAGGGCTACGTGCCTTTTGCCCATCTCGTGCCGGCCCACCCGCTGAAGGACGCCATGGCTCGGCCCCGACCCTGGGATGCCTCGGCGCATGAGCGCTTCCAGGCACTCCTCGCCGCCACCGGCGATCCAGAGCTCACAGCACTGAAGCGGGCGCTTCTGGATGCGATCCGCGCCGATCCGAATCCGGCGAGCTTCCAGGAGCCAGCAAACAAGTTCGCCCGCCACACCGTTCGTGTCGCATTACGGCAGCTGCGGATGGGTCCGCCGCTGCCGGGCTTGTCGCGCTGGCTCGAAACCTTCGATCGCCAGGAAGCGGCGGGCGAGGACGGCGCCGATGCCTACGGACACGCCTAGCCGGCAAGGCTCGCCGCCCTTCGCTGATCGTCTTTCCGCCCTGCCGAGGTTAGAAGGAGAATAATCTCGTTCGGACAGGTGTCGGATATGACGTTGCGACTGAGCCGCTTCACCACCCTCGCCTTCTGCATTCTGGTGGCGCTCGTCGCGGTTCCGCTGGCCTTCCACTATCACTGGCTCTGGATTCCGGGCCTGCTGGCGACGATGCTGGCCCTGCTCGGGCTCTGGGACCTCGTCCAGAGCGAGCATGCGATCCGGCGCAATTATCCGGTGATCGGCCATATCCGCTGGTTCGCCGAATTGGTCCGGCCCGAATTGCGCCAGTATCTGTTCGAGGCTGACGAGGAAGCGGCGCCGTTCTCGCGCTCGCAGCGCTCCCTGGTCTATCGCCGGGCCAAGAACCTCGCCGGCGATCACCCGTTCGGCACGCTGCTCGACGTCTATCGCGACGGCTATGAGTTCATCGGCCACTCGACCCGGCCGGCCCCGGTCTCCGATCCCGAGAGCTTCCGCATCACCATCGGCAACGACCAGTGCCGGCAGCCTTACTCGGCCTCGGTCTTCAACATCTCGGCGATGAGCTTCGGCTCGCTCTCCGCCAATGCGATCCGGGCACTCAACACCGGCGCGCGCCTCGGCCGCTTCAGCCACGACACCGGCGAGGGCAGCATCAGCCCCTATCATCGCGAAGGCGGCGGCGACATCGTCTGGGAGGTCGCCAGCGGCTATTTCGGCTGCCGCGACGAACAAGGCCGCTTCGATCCCGAGCGCTTCGCCCGGCAGGCCGTCGACGCCCAGGTCAAGATGATCGAGATCAAGCTGAGCCAGGGCGCCAAGCCCGGCCATGGCGGCATCCTGCCGGCACCGAAGGTCACGCCCGAGATCGCTACGACGCGCGGCGTGCCGGTCGGGCGCGACTGCATCTCGCCGCCGAGCCACAGCGCCTTCTCGACCCCGCTGGAGATGATGGCCTTCATAGCGCAATTGCGCGAGCTCTCCGGCGGCAAGCCCGTCGGCTTCAAGCTCTGTCTCGGCCACCCCTGGGAGTTCATGGGGATGGTGAAAGCGATGCTGGAGAGCGGCGTCGTGCCCGATTTCATCGTCGTCGACGGCGCCGAGGGTGGCACCGGCGCCGCCCCGGTCGAGTTCAGCGACCATATCGGCCTGCCGATGCGCGAGGGCCTGCTCTTCGTCCACAATGTGCTGGTCGGCGCGGGACTGCGCGACAGGATCAAGATCGGCGTGGCCGGGCGCATCGTCAGCGCCTTCGATATCGCCAGCGTCCTCGCGATCGGCGCCGACTGGGCGAATGCGGCGCGGGGCTTCATGTTCGCGCTGGGCTGCGTCCAGTCCCTGTCCTGCAACACCAATCGCTGTCCGACCGGCGTCGCTACGCAAGATGCCGTCCGCCAGCGCGCGCTGGTCGTGCCGGACAAGGCGCAGCGCGTCCATCGCTTCCACGCCAACACGCTAGCGGCGCTGGCCGACATGCTTGCGGCCGCCGGCCTGACCCATCCCGAGGAGCTCGGCCCGCACCACCTCGTCCGCCGCGTCAGTGTCACCGAGATCCGGCTGTTCTCCGACCTCCACGTCTTTCTGGAACCCGGCGAGCTGGTGAGCGGACACTGCGAGCACGCCTTCTATCGCCGCAACTGGGATCTCGCCCGCGCCGACAGCTTCGACAGGGCGGTCGTGAGTGCCTTCACACCGCGCCGCATACAATATTCCGACGCGCCCGATCGGGGGCCGTAACAAGACCGTAGCGTTCCCGGCAGAATATGCTCAGTATCGACGCGGGATAGGGTTATGCGCGCTGCAGTTGCGATCGCGGCGGCGCGTTGGCGGCGAAGAGGAGTGGCCTATGTCTGAGCGTTCACGGATGGCGCGCGTGAAGCGGATCTCTTCGACCTTGCATCTCCCCGTCCTGGCGCTTGCGGCCGCCTTCGCCTTCGGACCCGGAACAAGCGCCCTCGCCCAGCAGCCTGCACCGGCCGCCGTCCCGGTTGGCACCGTCACCGCCGAGAAGCGCGCCATCACGCAATCAGCCGACTTCGTCGGGCGCATCGAAGCCGTCAACCGCGTCGACATCCGCGCCCGCGTCACCGGCTATCTCGAGGACGTTCTGTTCAAGGATGGCGCGACCGTCACCGAGGGCACGCCGCTCTTCCGCATCGAGCGCGCGCCGTTCGAAGCCGCCGTTGAGCAGGCGCAGGGCGCGCTGGAGCGTGCCCAGGGCACCCTGCAGAACGCCAGCCTGCAGCGCCAGCGCGCCGAGGACCTGCTGCGCACCAATGCCGGCTCCGTAGCGGTCCGCGACCAGCGCGTCGCCGAGGAAAAGGGCGCGCAGGGCGACGAGACCACCGCCGCCGCCAATCTGAAGACCGCGCAGATCAACCTGGGCTACACCGAGATCAAGGCGCCGATCGCTGGCCGCATCGGCCGCACCAAGCTGACCAAGGGCAATGTCGTCGGGCCCGATAGCGGCGTGCTGGCGCAGATCGTCAGCGACGATCCGATGTATGTGACCTTCCCGGTCAGCCAGCGCGAATTCCTGGCGCTGAAGACGAACCGACTGCCGGCCGACGGCTCCGCCCCGCTCGTCAGCCTCAAATTCTCGGATGGCTCGACCTACGACCAGAAGGGCCGCGTCGACTTCGTCGACGTCTCGGTCGAGCGCGCCACCGATACCGTGCTGGTGCGTGCCACCCTGCCAAACCCGACGGGCAAGCTCCTCGACGGCACGCTCGTGCGCGTCGCCGTTCAGGCCGACAAGAGCGAGGAGAAGGTGCTGGTTCCGCAATCGGCGCTGATCGCCGACCAGCAGGGCTCCTATGTCTTTGCCGTCGAGGACGGCAAGGCGGTGCCGAAGCGGGTCAAGATCGGAGCCGAGGCCGGCTCCTATGTCGTCGTCGAGTCTGGGCTCGCCGGCAATGAGCAGATCGTCATCCAGGGCCTGCAGAATCTGAGGCCGGGTGTGCCTGTGCTGGCCTCGCCCGTGACACCGCCGGCCGGCCGGAGCTGAACCGATGCTGAGCTCCGTCTTCGTCGACCGGCCGCGGCTGGCCATCGTCATCGCGCTCGTCACGACGATCGCAGGTCTCCTGTCGCTGTTCGCGATCCCGGTGGCGCAATATCCCGATATCGTGCCGCCGCAGGTCTCGGTGACGACCTCCTATCCCGGCGCTTCGGCCGCCGTGGTCGAGCAGACCGTGGCGCAGCCGATCGAGGCCCAGATCGTCGGCACCGACAAGATGCTCTACATGAAGAGCGTCAGCGGCAATGACGGCAGCTATTCGCTGCTGGTCTCGTTCGAGCTCGGCACCAACCCGGATATCAACAGCGTCAACGTCAACAACCGCGTCCAGATCGCCCTGTCGAAGCTGCCGCAGGAGGCCCAGCGCAGCGGCGTCGTCGTCAAGAAGAAGTCGTCGGCGCTGCTCGGCGTCATCGCCGTCTATGCGCCGAAGGGCAATTACGACACCCTGTTCGTCTCGAACTACGTCACGATCAACCTGCTCGACGCGATCCGCTCGACCCCGGGCGTCGGCGACGCCGCGCTGTTCGGCGCGCAAGACTACGCCATCCGCGCCTGGATCCGCACCGACAGCCTGACCGGGCTGAACCTGACCACAGGCGACATCATCGCCGCCATCCAGGCACAGAACGCGCAGGCGGCCGTCGGGCGCATCGGCGCCCGCCCGATCTCCGACGATCAGCAATTGCAGCTCAACATCCAGACCAAGGGCCGCCTGAGCACACCGGAGGAGTTCGGCAAGATCGTACTGCGCACCAATGCCGACGGCTCGGTGCTGCGGCTCTCGGACGTGGCGCGCCTCGAGCTCGGCGCCGCCAATCTCGATCGCGACACAAGGCTGAACGGCGGCCCGGCCGTGCTGATCGGCGTCTATCAATCGCCCGGCGCCAACGCGATCACCGCCCTCGACGCCGTCAAGAAGACGATCGGCGACCTCCAGAAGTCCTTCCCGGAAGGTCTCGAATGGAAGGTCACTTACGACCCGACCGCCTTCGTCACCGCCACGATCCACGAAGTCCAGAAGACGCTGATCGAGGCCTTCGTCCTTGTCGTGCTCGTCGTCTACCTGTTCCTCGGCAATCTGCGCGCGACGCTGATCCCGACCATCGCCGTGCCGGTGAGCCTGATCGGCGCCTTCATCGTGCTCAACGCCATCGGCTACTCCGCCAACACCGTCTCGCTGCTCGCCGTGGTCCTCGCCATCGGTATCGTCGTCGATGACGCGATCGTCGTCATCGAGAATGTCGAGCGCGTGATGGAGGAGCACCCCGAGCTGACGCCGGCCGAGGCGACCAAGCGCGCCATGGGCGAAATCGTCGCCCCGATCATCGCGATCACGCTGGTGCTGCTCTCGGTCTTCGTCCCGGTCGCCTTCATCCCCGGCATTTCCGGCGAGCTCTTCCGGCAGTTCGCCGTCACCGTCGCGGTCGCGATGGTGCTCTCGGCGATCAACGCGCTGACGCTGTCGCCGGCGCTCTGCGCCATCCTGCTGAAGCGCCATCACGGGCCGCGGCGCGGGCCGATCGGCTACGTCATGCGCGGCATCGACTGGACGCGCGACCGCTATGGTGCCGGCGTGGCGCGCCTCGTGCGCGTCTCGCTCATCAGTCTCGCGCTGACCGCCGCCTTCGGCGCCGGCATCTATGCGATGGGGCGCATCACCCCCACCGGCTTCCTGCCGGAGGACGACCAGGGCGCCTTCTTCGTCGTCGCCCAATTGCCCGACGGCGCCTCGATCGGACGGACATCGACGCTCGCCGCCGAGGTCGAGGGCATCCTGAAGAGCGAGAAGGCGATCGCGGACTATTCCACGATCATCGGCCTCAACTTCCTCGACAACTACTCCCAGCCCAATGCCGGCTTCTTCGTGGTGACGCTGAAGCCGTTCGACGAGCGCAAAGGCGCGGAGGACTCGGCTTCAGCGGTCATCGCCCGGTTGGCGCAGAAATTCCGCGCAGTGCGCGACGGCACGGTGGTGCCGGTCGCGCCCCCGCCGATCATCGGCCTCGGCAGTGGCGGCGGCTTCAGCTACGTCCTGATGGACATGGGCTCATCCGATCCCAAGGCGCTCGGCCGAACGCTGCGCGGCCTCACCATCGCCGCCAACCAGGACCCGCAATTGCGGCGGGTGTTCTCGACCTTCTCGGATTCGGCGCCGTCGATCTATCTCGACATCGACCGCGACAAGATCCAGATTCTCGGCGTCGCGCTGAGCGACGTCTTCCAGGCCCTGCAGGCCTCGCTCGGCGGCTACTATGTCAACGACATGAACCTGTTCGGCCGGACCTGGCAGGTTCAGGTCCAGGCCGAGGGCACCGATCGCGCCTCGGTCAACGACATCTACCGCATCAATGTCCGCAGCCGCTCGGGCGACATGGTCCCGCTGCGCTCTTTCGTCGAGGCCAAGGTCGTCGTCGGCCCGCAAGCCCTGATCCGCTACAACAACCGCCTTGCAGTGACACTGCAGGGCTCGCCGGCGCCGGGCGTCTCCTCCGGCCAGGCACTGAAGGCGATGGAGACGGTCGCGGCCAAGACGCTTTCGACCGGCTATCGCGGCGAATGGACCGACGTCTCCTTCCAGGAGAAGCGGGCCGAGGGACAGACGGGGATGATCCTCGCCTTCGCGCTGCTCTTCGCCTACCTCTTCCTCGTCGCGCTCTATGAAAGCTGGACCATCCCTGTGCCGGTGCTGCTCTCGGTGGCGGTCGCCGTGCTCGGTGCCTTCGTCGCGATCGTCATCGCCAAGCTGACGCTCGACCTCTATGCCCAGATCGGCATCGTCGTGCTGATCGGCCTCGCCGCCAAGAACGGCATCCTGATCGTCGAGTTCGCCAAGGAGCTGCGCGAGAAGGGACACCCACTCCTGTATGCGGCGACGGAAGGCGCGCGGCTGCGCTTCCGCCCGGTGATGATGACCTCCTTCGCCTTCATCCTCGGCCTGCTGCCACTCGTCATCGCGGAAGGGCCATCGAAGCTCGCAAGGCGCGATGTCGGCACGCCCGTCTTCGGCGGCATGCTGTTCGCGTCCTTCCTCGGCATCTTCGTGATCCCGGCGCTCTATGTCGTCTTCCAGGGATTGCGCGAGCGCCTGCGGCCATCGACCCGGCCCAAGGAGGAACAGGTCTAGAAGCGGACTGCGGGAGACGAGAACCGCTCCCGCAAATTCCCTCGTTGCCGAACCAGCTGGGATCAGCTATCCAGCCTGCACGGTTTGCGCCCGTAGCTCAGCTGGATAGAGCGTTGCCCTCCGAAGGCAAAGGTCACACGTTCGAATCGTGTCGGGCGCGCCAATAAAATCAGTAACTTGTGAAAGTTCGCGCTACTCGGAATGCAAGCCGGGTAAGCAATAGGTAAGCAGCTTGCGCTGTTCCGTCCACACTTTCCCATTTTGATGATGCTCGCGAAACGCGGCTTCACTGCGCCCTGGTCGCTTTTCGATGCATCCTGCACAATCCGGCGCCAGCGAGCGTGGGACGGCAAGCGCACCGGATGCGCCTGTTCCCCCGGTTTCAGGCATCGCCTGCTGCCCGTCGGTTGCGCCGCATATGCCTTTTCTGAGGGCCTGAACGGTTCTGTTGAGCTCGATCATCCGGGGTATCTCGAGGCCGGAATGGCGCAGGAGGGCGTCGGTTAGGCAGACCGTCTTGGGATGAAGCTCGTGGCCCTTCGCGGTCAGGTGGACCTCGACCAAGCGCTCGTCGACCGTGCTGCGCCACGGCTAAGGAAACCCGCCACCTCCAGCCGCTTGACCGCCGGCGTGATCGCGCTGGGATCGAGCACGAGGCGCTCGCGCTGACTCTTGCTTCAGGGCCACAAATGCTCGCCGCTTCTCCGGGTGAAATGCGCCGGGAGCGGAAGTTGGCGTACTGCCCAACACCGGACGTTCAATGCTGACATGCCAAGAGCCAGCCTTCACCTATTCGAAGGCGTTCTTAAGCGCACCGCGCTGCGCCAAGGCGTGTTTACAACTTCGCTCGATCAGAAGGCCGATCCGAACTAGGCGACGTGTCGCTGCGCCAGAAACTGCTGTTCGAATTCAGCCGCAGGAAGTGGCCGGCCGAAATAGTAGCCCTGCCCTTCGTCGCATCCCATGCCCTTAAGGCAATTGGCGGTTTCGCCATCCTCGATACCTTCGGCGATGACCGACAGGCCCAGCGAATGGCCGAGATCGATCGTCGCACGGACGATGGCGGCATCGCCGCTGTCATTCAGCAGGTGGCGCACGAAGGTTTGGTCGACCTTCAGCGTGTCGAGCGGGAACGTCTTGAGGTAGCTCAGGCTGCCATAGCCCGTTCCGAAATCGTCGAAGGCGATCTTGACGCCGCGCGCCCGGATCTCCCGGAACGTCCTCTGGGCGTTTTCGGCATCCTCGATCAGAATGTCTTCGGTTACTTCCAGTTCGAGCAATTCCGGGGCGAGCCCGGTTTCTTCGAGCAGTGCGGCGATTGTGTCCTGCAAGTCGCTGCCTTGCAGCTGCGAGGGCGACAGGTTCACGCCGACACGGATCGGCGTGCCCGCCTTCTGCCATTGCCGGGACTGTCGGCAGGCCGTGGCCAAAACCCAATTCGCAACCGCATCTGACAGGGGAGAGTTGTTGAGAACCGGGATGAATTGCCCTGGCGGTATCAGGCCCCGCCCCGGATGGCGCCAGCGGATCAAGGCCTCAGCCCCGATCACGCTCTGATCCGACAGCTGCAATTGCGGTTGATAGAACAGCTCGAACTCGCTTCTCTCGAGGGCGAGGCGAAGCTCGGCTTCGAGCGTCAGTCGTGACGCGATCCTGTCCCGCATGGAAGCTGTGAAGCTGACCGGCTCCTCGTCGTGGGCCGTTTTTGCCGCTTCCAGCGCAAGATGGGCGTTGCCAATCAAATGATCGGCGCTCCAGCCCGGTTCGGCGAGGGCGTAGCCGATGCGCACCGCCACACGCTGGCGCCATTCGCCGAAGACGAGCGCCGCGGATCCAAAATCACGCGCGACGTCATCTGCCACTGCCGCAGCGAATTCCTTCGGCACGATCAGGGCAAACTCGTCATCGGCAAAGCGTGCAATTTTGGTGTTCGGAGGCACCACCGCGCGCAGCCTCTCGGCGAATGCGACGAGGACCTGATCGCCAAATTCACGACCGTGGATGTCGCTGTAGTGGTGAAAGCGGTCGATGCCGATCAGGAGCACCGCCAATGCGGGTGCGTCGCCGTTATCGGACTCCGCCGAGAGGCGCTGACCTAGCGTATGTCGATTGAGCAACCCCGTCAGGTCGTCGTGCTCGGCCAGATAGCGAATCCGCTCGCGCTCGCGTTGCTTGACGGTGATGTCGCGCAGGACGATGCCGAGTTGCAGCCCATCGGTACCTTTCCAGCTGGAGATGCTCGCCTCCAAGGCGAAGCGCTCGCCGCTGCGTCTGAGGCCAACAAGGTCCAGAACGTGATCGTCAGCAGCCTCCGTCGCCGCCGTATCCCGCAGGCGGGCGAACTGTGCCGAAGCGAAATCGCCTGAGTCGGCCAGGCAGGCGGTGAAGGGCCTGCCAAGTGCCTCCGCTTCCGGATAGCCAAAAATTCTGGCCGCGCCCGGATTCCAGAAGACGATGCGCCCCTGATCATCAAGGCAAGCGAGCCCGTCGCCAAGCGACATCGCAATCCGTTGGAAGCGCCGCTCGGCGATGCCGCGCAGCAGCCCACGCAAGTCGATTTCATCAAGCGCGATGGCGATCAGATAGGCGCTGAGCAGGAGGTGCCAGCTGCTTGTGTCCACGATGATCGGCCACTGCGCCTGGATGACGAGCGCGCCGACCTCCAGTGAGGCCGCCGTCAACAGCACGACCGCGACGCGCGTTTTTGCGCTGGTTCGCCGCCACAGCAGAACCATTCCCCCGAGAATGGCGAGAATTCCGACGACCGAAAGCGGCAGGCCGGTGGGTTGCAGGTCGCGGCCCTGCAGCAGCGACTCAGCGGCCAGCAATTGCAGCATGGAGCCCGGGATGACGCGGCCGTTGGGGATGTTGAAACGGTCGCCCAACTCGACGGCCGTTCCAGCGACGATGACCTTGCGTCCCTTGAGCCGTGCCAGCGCCTGTGGCTCGCCATCGAGCACCGCGGTGTAGGATACAGTCGGAATCGTATCGGTTCTGATACTGAAATCGATGTGGAACGATGGGCCCTGCTCGTCATGGCGAGCGACCAGCAACGCGCCGAACGAGGGCAGGAACTCCCCGCCAATGCGTGCGCCGAGGCCATAGCGACGAACCAGTCCGTCCGTTTCGGGCAGGACATTGACCACGGCCGGCCAGCTGTGAGCGGCGAATTCCGGCAAGGGCCGGTTCACATGCAATGTCACCCCGCGGCTGAGGTCACCGGCTCGCTGTTGAAAGGTCGCCAGCACGACGGAGCCGCCCGCTTTCGCCAACGCCTGTGCAAAAGCCGCGTCATCCGCCGGGTTGGAGCGGGCGCTGAAGTCGATGTCGAAAAAGATCTCGGTCGCGCCCGCCGCTTCAAGCTGCTCGATCAGCCTGGCATGGTGGTGGCGCGGCCACGGCCAGACACCGATCCGCGCCAACGAAGGCGCATCGATCTCGACCAGTGCGATGCTTTCGCTGGCCGGACGCTTTGGCCAGAGAGAGCGCTTGTCGCCGATGAGATCCGCGAGAGCCGTCGGCAGGCCAGCCAGCCAGACCAGTGCAAGCAACCCGAATGCAACGAGGTGGGGCCGATACAGCGTCACGTCCGTCTGCCACCCTGTCGGGCTTCAAGGTCAATCGACCCGACCCTAGCGCAGAAAAGCTGACCATTCCGTCAATTGGATCAGCGTCCAGAATTCCCGCCGCCATTCCCGCCTAGGTTCACCCCAACGTTCACGACACCCAGGTTCAAGCCAAGATTCAAGCCACCGTTGCCGTTCCCGCCGGCATTGCCATTACCGTTCCCGCCGGCGTTGCCGTTGCCGTTCCCGCCGGCATTGCCGTTGCCGTTCCCGCCGGCGTTGCCATTGCCATTCCCGCCGGCGTTGCCGTTGCCGTTCCCGCCGGCATTGCCATTGCCATTCCCGCCGGCATTGCCGTTGCCGTTCCCGCCGGCGTTGCCATTGCCATTCCCGCCAGCATTGCCGTTGCCGTTCCCGCCGGCGTTGCCATTGCCGTTCCCGCCGGCATTGCCGTTGCCGATCCCGACGACTTTCGTTGTGCCGTTGCCGTCGCCCTTCCCGGAGGCGCCCACGCCGTTGGCGCTACGGTTCGCCTGGCCATTGACGTTCGAAGCTTTCGTGCCGTCCGGTTTGGCAGTCTCTGGATTTCCGGTCCGCTGGCCGTTGTTCGAGGCGCCGGCTGGCGAAAGCTCTCCAGTCGACCAGAACGTGGCTTGCCCGCGTCCATGTGCGGCGACGCCGTCGCCCGCGTTACGTGCCAAACCCTTGGTCGCCGCATGAACGTTGAGCTTGGCCTCGCCCAATGTCGCACCGATGCGCACGGTTCCGCCACTGACGGAAACGGCTCGGCCCGAACCTTCGCCGCCACCGGCCCGGCGCTCCTCCCGGCCCGCTCCGGCAGGCGGTGGCAAGCCGTCGCGCGGAACGGAAATGGGGCGGATCGAGGGCGAGCGCGGCGCTCCCTGCTGGGTCGGATTGAATTGTCCGGTGCCCGAGAGCCTGAGGCCGGTTGCTCCGCTTCCTGCGACGCTGGCGGCTTGCCCGGGCTGGACCAGCACGAACTGGCCTGAGCGGAAATCGGAGACCTGGACCTGACCGCGCTGGACATCGACCTTCGCGCTGCCGGACGTCACGGTGATACGGAACTGCGTGCCCTTGACGACGGCCGCGAGAAAGGGGGTCTCGACTTCGAAATGCTGGACGTTCCGCCTTTCCACGTCGAGCAGGATTGAACCTGCCTGCTGGAGGATCGTCGAACGGCCCGAGCCGGTCGTCATCGGCACGGCGACCTGCGAATTGGCAGAGATCAGCATGCTCTCTGCCCCGCGCACCAGCAGGACGCGGCCGTTGCGCCCGGTCCGGATCGTGTCGCCCGGCTTGAGCATCGTCGCCTGGCCGAGCGACACCTGCTGCACCCCGGAGCCAGCAATCCAAACTTCACCCGAGACCTTGCTGACCTGCCAGATATTGTCCTGGGCCAGTGCCTGGGTTGGGCTCAACGCAAGCAAAAGGGCCCAAAGGCCCGCGGCGAGGAGGATGCGGGTCGCTCGCAGCATGGGTGGGCGGTCTCCGTTCTGGAGGTCGTGAGAAGCCGGCTATACCGCGTTCTAGCAGGCAGTTCTGAATGGTGACTTAGCGTGACGCTCAGAAACAGAAGGTCGGATTAAGCGCTCATTAACTACGTCTGTTTACCGTTTTTGGGCGGGAAGGCTGGGCGAATGCCCAACAAGCAAGCGGATGCATGTTCAAGATGGCTTGGCGGCGAGGGGGCGGGCTATCCGATGGTAGCCTGCAGGCGGCGATATTCCTGCTGTTCAGTTGCGCGCCGGCATTGATCGGACCAGCGGACGCCCAGAGCGACCGCCGCCCGGCTCCGCCCATCCAGCCGATCGATCAGGGCTTCGAGCAGCGGCGCGTCGATCGACTGCAGGAAACGCGGAACGAGATTTCCGTTCCCACTGCCAGGTCCGCGCCCGATCAACCGGGTGGCGAAGAGCGGGCATTGTTCACGCTTGCAGCAGTGAGGATAGAAGGCGGCAGCCCGCTCGCCTCCGGCGATATTGACGTCGCCTATCAGGACAGGCTCGGCAAGCCGATCTCGCAAGCAGGTCTCGTCGCTCTCGCAGGCGAGATCAGCAAGCTCCATCGCGACGCCGGCTATCACCTGACACGCGCGATCATTCCGCCTCAGGACATCAAGGGCGGCATCGTCTCCATCAGGATCATTACTGGCACCGTCGCCGAGCTTGTGGTGCAGGGCGACGAGGCCAATCGCTTCGGCACACGCCGCATGCTGGCGCCCATCACCGAGGAGACGCCGGCCAGACTGGCGACGCTCGAGCGTCAGCTCCTGCTCGTCAACGACCTGCCGGGCGTGCGTGTCAAGGACACCACGCTGGAGGAGATCGGCAGCGGCAGCGGACGGTTCCGCCTGACCGTGATCCTCGACAGCTGGAGTGTGTTCGTCGCGGCAGGCATCGACAATGGCGCCTCCAATGCCGTCGGCCCATGGCAGGCCTATTTCGGTGCTGCGCTGAATTCGCTGCTCATCCCCGGCGACACGCTCGCGGTGAATCTGTCGTCCGTGCCTGGCTCGACGCAGGAGCTCCGCTACGGCCGCATCTCCTATGATGCGCCGCTCGGCAGCGATTGGATGCGAGCCGGCGTCTCGGCGTCGCGCAGCGTCGTCTGGCCCGGCGATCTGCGCCGTTTCGACCGCGTTCGGACCGATGCCGAAAACCTGGAGGCCCGCGCGACGGTCGTCGCGCTGCAGACACAGCGGCACTCGCTCTCGCTGACCGCCAGTTTCGGCATCAGCAACATCGTCGAGGAGAGCGTTTTCGGTATCAACTATCGCGACCGCCTGCGGATCGCGAGCCTGTCGGCTGATTATCGCCTCCGCGACGACTGGCAGGGCACGACCTACGCCACGCTGGCCCTGCGCAAGGGCCTGGGCATCGACGGCGCCTCACGCCGCTACGATCCGCGGCTTTCGCGGTTCGATGGCTCGGGCGACTTCTACGTGGTACAAGGTGCGCTCACGCGCTATCAGGGCTTGGGTGACAACTGGTCGATGAAGCTCGCTGCTTCTGGTCAGGTCAGCTCCGAGGCCTTGCTGATCTCGCAGCAGTTCTATCTCGGCGGCGGCGCCTTCGGACGCGCCTTCCAAAGCGGCTGGCTCGCCGGCGACAACGGCATCGCTGGCTCGGCCGAGCTGCGCTACGACTACCGGCCCGGCTTGTCCTTCCTCAAGAACGTGCAGCTTTTCGGTTTCGTCGAGGGCGGAGCAGTCCGCAGCTATGCGGCGCCGAAGGACATCGTGCAGTCGCTCTCCGCGGCGGGCGGTGGCGTGCGCCTGCAGCTCAACGATTCGGTCGAGGCTGGCATCACCGTCGCTGCGCCGCTGAGCTACAACTCGCCCAGCAGAGGCGGTCGTGGCGCGACCGTCCTGTTCTCGCTCGCGACGGCGCTGCGGGCTTGCCCTGAGTGGGTTGAATGGCGCTGCGGATAAGCTGCGGTCAAACGCTCAGGCAGCCAGGCTTTCGCCCGGTGTCAATACGCCAGCCGGCAGGCTTCGATCGCTCGGCAGAAACTGAGTGTACCGCCGAACTTCCGCTCTCCACCCAAGCTTGCCGTTGACCGAATCGCCAAATTAGCGCGGCGGTCACCCCGCCGTACCTGAGGTCATAGGTCCATTTGCTCCGAAAGGAGAAGCGCATCGTCAACCTCGATGCCGAGGTAGCGCACGGTGCTTTCCAGCTTCGTATGGCCTAGGAGAAGCTGGCATGCGCGCAGATTGCCGGTGCGTTTATAGATCAGCGCTACCTTCGTTCTGAACCGCGCCGGGTTTGTCGGAGGCCACTTCGTTTGTGTCACGCTGCCATGGCTGGCTCATCCAGCATGGCGTAGTAGCGTTCCTCAGCCTCGGCCGGCGGGATGTTGCCGATCGGCTCCAGCAGCCGGCGATTGTTGAACCAGTCGACCCAAGTCAGCGTGGCGAACTCGACGGCCTCGAAGCTACGCCAGGGTCCGCGCCGGTGGATGAGTTCCGCCTTGTAGAGGCCGTTGATCGTCTCGGCGAGAGCGTTGTCGTAAGAGTCGCCGACGCTGCCGACAGAGGGCTCGATACCGGCTTCGGCGAGGCGCTCGGTGTATCGAATGCTGACGTATTGAGACCCCCTGTCGGAATGATGCACGAGGCCGCCGCGATGGACGGGCCGTCGCTCATGCAGGGCCTGCAGCGAGCGAGTTGGCGCCCTTCTCGCTTCATCTGCCGCCAGACCTTGCGCACGCCATAGACCTGGAAGTTCTCGTCAAAAACCCGCTGGACCTCCGGCAACAGGACAGCATCGCGCCTCGCCCGGATCGAGAGTTTGGTCGGATCGCCACGCCGGGAGGCATGGGCGTGGTAGGTTGACGGGGCGATCGGCAGCACTCTGCAAATCGGCTCGCCCCCATAGGCTCTGCGGTGATCGTCGATGAAAGCGATCATCGCTTGAACGGGCGGTCGAGCTCCGCCTGGGCAAAATACGCCGATGCCTTGCGCAGGATCTCGTTGGCCTGTCGAAGCTCCCGGTTCTCGCGCTCCAGCGTCTTGAGCTTGGCCGCCATGTCCGTCGTCAGACCGGGCTTGCGGCCGCTATCGACCTCAGCCTTCTTGACCCACTCGTTCAGCGTCTGCGCCGTGCAGCCGATCTTGGCCGCGATCGACATGATCGCTGCCCAACGGGACGGATGCTCGCCCTCGTGGTCCAGCACCATCCGCACCGCGCGGACACGCACCTCAGGCGAAAACTTGTTCGTCGTCTTGCTCGTCATGGCTCCACCTTCTCAGGAGTTGGAGCCTCCGACAAACCCGGCGCGGTTCATGTCGGGCGCGCCATTCTTTTCAAAAATTCCGATAATTGATCATCAGGGCGAAGCGCTCCGGATCACGTCAGCGCGGCTGCTTCACCAGTCGATCCCGGCCGACCATTTCGACAGTTTCAGCCGCTTATAGGTCGGATGCTCTGTTTATAGAGAACCAGAGCCCAATCCGGGCACTCTACTGAGAAAGCAGCGCGGACTTGTTCCTGATTGCCCTGACGAGGCTGAGTGCCGCCATCTCCGATGACTTCGGATTTCCGGCAAGCGGCCTGTTCTCGATCGTGAGGTTCAGGCGACCGAAGGCGCCGCATACGCTCAAGCGATGGCAGTTCGCGGCGATACCGGGATCGGCGACGAGCTCGACGCGGGTCCTGTCGAGGCCGATGCCGGCAAGCGCCGAGATCACCGCGACATTGGCGTTCTGAGGAAAGCGAACCGCCGCCTCGCGGGCCGAGCCGGTGAAGAAGGTCACCGGCGCGCTGAGTGCGTCGAGCGCGACCGTCTCTTCCGCCGGCGTGCCACGCCAGGCCGCGGGCGGTTTGACGATGCTGTGGACGACCTCGTCGAGCGGCAGCGCCGATGCGGCCGCGATGGCGTCGACCCCGGCGAGCGCACCCGGGGGCAGGAGAATCTGACTGCCACAAGTCTCGGCTGTCGCCAGGAGGCGATCGAGCAGCGCGGCATCAGTCAGCGCGCTGGCCGATGCGATCGCGAAGGCGGGCGCGAAGCGCAGGGCAGCCTCGCCCCAGACCGCCACCGCCACCCGGCCGGCGGCCTCCACCACGAGGTCGAGGTCAAGCCCTGCAAGCTGCTCGGGGTCGGTCACGAGCTCCGCGCCAGCCGGGATGTCGTCGGCGCGCGCGATCGAGCGAACGCCGATGGCGACGATGGCGATATCGCGAGCCTCCTGCGCACTCGATAGCAACTCGGCGACACGTCGGTTGATCGCGCCCCAGCCGATCAGGGCAACCCGAAGAGGCTTGCGCCGGCGGCTCGTCATTGGCGTGCGGCCGTTTGCAATGCGAGGTCGAGCAAGACGCCGCCGTTCAACCCGTCGAGCATGCTGAAATGGTGCCCCGGGCAGATCTGTGGCTTGGGCGCATGCCAGGCCGCGGCGAGCGCCGCCGATTGCTGTTTGAACGCCTCGCTCTCGCCTTCGCCGACGGCAAAGCCGAGGCGCATTCCGGTTGGCCGCGGCCGCCCGAGCGGGCTGAGCCGCGCCGCGCGCTCGATATCGCCCAGCCCGAGCAGGCGGCCGATCGGCAGATGCCCGAGCGGCTCGAGATGATAGAGCCCGGAGAGCAGCAGCGCGGAGCTGACCGGCGGACAGCCAGGCGAGGCCAGCGCCATGGCGGCCAGATGCGCTCCAGCTGAATGGCCGCAGAGATGCAGCTGTGCTGGATCGAGTCCGAGCGCCTCGGCTTCCTGGACGAGAAAGCTCAGCGCCGCGACGGTTTGCGCAATGCTCTCTTCGAGGGTTGTGTCCGGCGCCAGCCCGTAATTCGGCATGGCGACCGCGAAACCGGCGTCGAGCAGGCCCTGGGCGAACTGAGCGTGCTGGATCTTGTCTGAGGCCTGCCAATAGCCGCCATGGACGAAGACGAAGATCGGAGCGCGCTGCACACCGGCCGGGCGATAGAGATCGAGTGTCTCGAAGCGGCCCGGACCATAGGCGAGGTCGAGCCCGGCATGACCGGCGCGGAAGGCCGCGCCGTCGCGGCTCCATTGCCGGAACAGCGCCTTCATGTCGGCCTGCAGGCGCGGGCTGTACTGACGGGCAAGTTCGCGCAGGCCATAGCCGCCGACCTGGATGTCAGGCAGCGGCCCCGGTTCGGCAAGGCGGGCACGCACCGTCAGGCCGGGCTCATCCTTCGGCAACAGTCGGATCGGGGGCCGGAAGCCGATGAGAACCTCGCGATAGGCCAGCTCGATCTCGTGACGGGAGAGGTGAAAGGCCGCGGGCTGCTCCGAGGACCAGCTCATCTCGAGCAGATGATGCGGTCCGCGGCCGGCGGCGATCATGCCGTCGAGAAGGGCGCTCAGTGCCTCGCGCAGGGCTTCGACCGGATCGGCCTCGGCGCTCTCCGCGACGAGTTCCAGCACATTGGTCTCAGACGCCGACATAGCGATGCACCATCTCCGCCTGGGCCGCGAGTTCGGCGCTGCAGCCGGACCAGACCGTGCGCCCCTTCTCGATGATGTAGTGGCGATCGGCGAGGCGCTTGAGCACGGCGATGTTCTTGTCGATCAGCAGGATCGATTGCCCCTGCGCCTTGAGCGCCTCGAGGCAGCGCCAGATCTCGGCCCGGATCACCGGCGCCAGCCCCTCGGTCGCCTCGTCGAGGATCAAGAGCTTCGGATTGGTCATCAGCGCCCGGCCGATCGCGAGCATCTGCTGCTCGCCGCCAGACAGTGTGCGGGCGGATTGGCCGGCGCGCTCCTGAAGCCGCGGGAACAGGGCGTAGACACGGCTTAGCGTCCAAGGCGAAGCGCGCCCGAGCCGGTTCGCGGCGGTGGCGACGAGGTTCTCCCGCACGCTCAGCGTTGGGAAGACCTGCCTGCCTTCCGGCACGAGGCCGACGCCACAGCGGGCGATGACTTCGGGCGCGCTACCCTGGAGAGCGCGGCCGTCGAAGCTGATCTCGCCGCCTTTGGGCGCCAGCAGCCCCATGATCGAGCGCACCGTCGTGGTCTTGCCCATGCCGTTGCGGCCGAGCAGGGTCACGACCTCGCCATCGCCGATGTCGAGGCCGACATCGAACAGCACCTGGCTCGCACCATAGGCCGATTGCAGGTTGCGCACGCTCAGCATCAGGCATCTCCCTCGCCGAGATAGGCGATGCGGACGTCCTGGTTGTCGCGGATTTCCTCCGCCGTCCCGGTCGCGATGATGCGGCCATAGACCAGCACCGAGATCCGGTCGGCGAGCGCGAAGACCGCGTCCATGTCGTGCTCGACCAAGAGCATGGTGACGCGCCCCTTCAACCCCAGGAGCATCGCGACCATCTGCTCGCTCTCGGCGTGGCCAAGACCCGCCATCGGCTCGTCGAGCAATAGCAGGCGTGGCTCGCAGGCGAGCGCGATGGCAAATTCGAGCTGCTTCTGCTCGCCATGGGAGAGGTCGGCGACCTTGACCTCGGCCCGATGCGCGAGGCCGGCAGCGGTCAGATGCTCGCGGGCGCGCTGGCGCAGGCTCTTGTCGCAGCGGGCATCGGCGAAGAAGCGGAAGCTGTGCCCCTGCCGCGCCTGCACCGCGAGCGCGACATTGTCGAGCATGGTGAAGTCCGGCAGGAGCTGGTTGATCTGGAAGGTGCGGGCGAGGCCGCGGCGGACGCGCTGCGGCGTCGCCAGCGTGTCGATCGGCTCGCCATCCAGCCTGATCTCACCGGCATCGTGGCTGAGCTCGCCGAAGAGCTGGGTCAGCAGCGTGGTCTTGCCGGCGCCGTTGGGGCCGATCAGCGCGTGGATCTCGCCCTCGACGACATCGAGATCGACGCTGTCGGTGGCGATCAGTCCGCCGAAGCGCTTGCGCAGCCCGCGGACTGAGAGGAGCGGCTGGCTCATCGCTCGCTCCTGCCGATGCCGAGCCGGTTGAACAGCCCGTTGAGCCCGCCCTGCGTGAACAGGACCACCAGCAGCAGGATCGGGCCGAGGATGAGCTGCCAATGCTCGGTCCAGGAGGTCAGCACCGTCTCGAGGATGACGAGGGCTGCGGCGCCGAAGAGCGGGCCGAGCAAGGTGCCGACGCCGCCGAGGATGACCATGATCATCAGCTCGCCCGACTTGGTCCAGTGCAGCATATCCGGGCTGACGAAGCGTAGATAATTCGCCATCAGCGCGCCGGCGAGGCCGGTGCCCATGCCGGAGATCACGAAGGCAGCGAGCTTGTAGCGATAGGGCGCGATGCCGATCGCCGCCATGCGCCGCTCGTTCTGGCGGATGCCGGCCAGCACCATGCCGAAGCGCGAGCCGATGATACGCCAGAGCGCCAGGAAGACCAGCGCCGCGACGGCAAGGCAGATGAAATAGAAGGTGATGTCATCGCGGGTGTTGAGGCCGAAGAGCTCGTTGCGGCGGCGGATCGTCATGCCGTCATCGCCGCCATAGGCCTTGAGCGAGACGAACAGGAAGAACAGCATCTGCGCGAAGGCGAGCGTGATCATGATGAACTGCACGCCGCTGGTGCGCAGGCACAGCGCGCCGATCAGCAGGGCCAGCAGCCCGCCGACCAGGATCGCGGCCGGCAGCGTGACGAGGAGCTGGCTCGTTCCCGGGATCAGGCCAAGGAAGAGCCCGTCGTCGACGTAGGTCCGGTAGAGGATGCCGACGACGTAGCCGCCTACCCCGAAGAAGGCGGCGTGCCCGAACGAGACCATGCCGCCGAAGCCCAGCGCCAGATTGAGGCTGGCGGCGGCGATCGCATAGATCAGCACGCGCGTCGCCAGCGGCACCAGCGCCGGCTGGCCGAGCGCCTGGACGAGGAAGGGCAAGGCGACGAGGGCGAGGGCCAGCGCGAGCAGCGCCAAAGCGCGGCCTGCATTCGGCGCAGCTGGACCAGCGTGGGTAATGGCGTCCTCAGACATTGGCGGGGAAGAGTCCCTTGGGCCGCACCAGCAGCACCACGGCCATCAGCATGTAGATGCCCATCGAGGCGAGGCCCGCACCGAGCGCATCGGCCTCCGAGCCGGCCATAACCTGGCGCAGCAAGCCGGGCAGGAAGGCGCGCAGGGACGTGTCGACAAGGCCGACGAGCAGGGCACCGAAGAAGGCACCGCGGATCGAGCCGACGCCGCCGATCACCACGACGACGAAGGTCATGATCAGGATCTGCTCGCCCATGCCGACCTGCACGGCCAGAATCGGCCCGGCCATCAATCCGGCAAGACCGGCGAGCAGGGCCCCGAGCCCGAATACGGCGGTGTAGAGCAGGCGGATGTCGACGCCGAGCGCGCGGACCATCTCGCGATGCGTCGCGCCGGCTCTGACCAGCATGCCGATGCGGGTGCGGTTGATCAGCAGATAGAGCCCGAGCGCGACGGCAAGGCCGACTGCGATGATGATGAGGCGGTAGACCGGATAGATCAGCCCGGGCAGCAATTCGACCGAGCCGTTGAGCGCCGGCGGCACCGAGACGAAGAGCGGCTGGCGCCCGAACAGGATCGTCACGCTCTGGTTGAAGATCAGGATGAGCGCGAAGGTCGCCAGCACCTGGTCGAGATGGTCACGGGCATAGAGCCGGCGCAGCACGAACAATTCCATTGCCATGCCGACCAGAGCTGCCGCCGCAAGGCCCGCAAGGATGGCGAGAAAGACCGAGCCGGTCTGCGCCGCGGCGAAGGCGGCTGCATAGGCGCCGACCATGTAGAGCGAGCCATGGGCGAGATTGATCACGCCCATGATGCCGAAGATCAGTGTCAGCCCGGCGGCGAGCAGGAACAGCATCACGCCGAACTGCAGGCCGTTGAGCAGTTGTTCGAGAATGAGCGTCATTGTGGTTACGTCCGGCTGGCAACGGGATGGGCCGGCAGCGGCCCACCCCGTCGATGCGGGAGCTTATCGTGATTTCAGAGCTTGCAATCCTTGGCGTAGGCGTCGCCGTGATTGCTCAGCACCTTGCCTGACGTCTTCAGCACCGGAGTTCCGTCCGCGCCCTTCTCGACCTTGAGCGCATACCAGTCCTGGATCGGATGCTGGTTGGTGCCGAACTTGAAGGCGCCGCGCACCGACTGGAAATCGGCCTTGGCCAGCGCCTTGCGCAGCACCGGTACATCGGCCTTGCCGCCGGTCGCCTTCAGTGCCGAGGCGATGGCGAGCGCAGTGTCATAGCCCTGGCTGGCGTAGTAGGTCGGCACGCGATTGTAGGCCTTGGTCCAGGCTTCGACGAAGGCCTTGTTCGAGGCGTTGTCGAAGTCGGTGTTCCAATGGGCGGTCACGCTGAGCCCGAGCGCGGCCTCGCCGACGGCCTTGAGCGTCGTCGCGTCGAGCGATGGCTCGGCCAGCACCATCGGGACTTTGCCGAGGAGGCCGGCCTGCTGGTACTGGCGCAGGAAGGCGATGCCGAGCCCGCCCGGATGGAACTGGAAGACCACGTCGGGATTGGCCGAGCGGATCTGTGCCATCTCCGGTGCGAAATCGGTCTGGTCGAGCCTAGTATAGACCTCGCCGGCGATCTCGCCCTTGAACAGGCGCTTGAAGCCGGAGAGCGCATCCTTGCCGGCCTGGTAGTTCGGGGCGAGGATGAAGGCCTTCTTGTAGCCGAGATTGGTGGCGTGCTGGCCGGCGCTCTCGTGCAGGCTGTCGTTCTGCCAGGAGACGACGAAGTAGTTCTCGTTGCACTCCTTGCCGGCGAAGTTCGACGGCGCCGCGTTGGGGCTGACATAAAGCGCGCCGGCATCGACGATATCGGGCACGGTCGCGCCGGCGACGTTCGAGAAGACGATGCCGGTCATGATCTTGATGCCGTCGGTCTTCAGCATCTTCTCGGCGATCTGTTTGCCCTGGCCGGGCTTCAGCGCGTCGTCCTCGACGACGAGCTCGACCGGCACACCGCCGAGCTTGCCGCCGCCCATCTCGATCGCGAGCCTGAAGGCATCACGAATATCCTGGCCGAGATAGCCGCCCGGTCCGGACAGCGTCGTGACCATGCCGATCTTGACCGGCGCTTGCTGAGCGAGCGCCGGCAAGGCGACGGCGGCTGCCAGGATTAATCCCAGGCATACTGATTTACGGTTCTGCATGGTTCCCCTCCTCCGATCACTGTGCGTCGGAATGTTCGAAATTATTTTAAGCTTAAAACAATTTTGGATCGGCGCGCAAGCGCGTCGAGGCGCCGGGCGAGCCGGCGCCTTCGCCTTTGCTCAGAGCGCGACCCAACCGGCCGGCGGCTTCCTGCCGGGATGGAGGGCGCCGCACTGCTTGCAGGTCCGGGCTTTCTCGTCGGCGAAGAAGGCTTCGTAGAGCGGCGGCAGGTCCTTCACGAGATCCCCGACCTTCAGCTCGATGCGGTGCACCAGGCCATTGCACTCGAAGCAATACCATTCAAAGCCGTCGACCTGGTCGGCATGGCGCGCCGGCTCGACCACGAGCCCGATCGAGCCCTCCTGCGGGCGTTGCGGCGAATGGCGCACATGCGGCGGCAGCAGGAAGACGTCGCCCTCGCGGACCGTGACGTCGTAATGCTGCCCGTTGTCGACCAGCTTCAGCATCATGTCGCCCTTGAGCTGGTAGAAGAACTCCTCCACCGGGTCGTCATGGTAGTCGGCGCGCTGGTTCGGGCCACCGACGACCATCACGGTCATCTGGCCATCGTCGAACACCTTCTTGTTGCCGACCGGCGGCTTCAGCAGGTGCTCGTTCTCCTCGATCCACTTCTTGAAGTTGAAGGCCTTGAGCCGTCCTTCGGTCGCCATCGCTTCACCTCTCCCGTTAATGCCGTCCTACTCGAATTTCAGCCGGCCTTCGCCAACGGCGGGCCCGCGGCGAGCTTCAGCCCGCAGCTCTCGAAGGCAGCACGCGTCGCCGCCTTCTCGGTTTCCGTCAGCTCCAGCAGGGGCGCTCGCACGCGCCCACCGACCTGGCCCAGCAATTCCTGCCAGTATTTCTGATGTGCATGCGGCTTCTCGGCCGGCCGCGTCACGCGCAGCGCCTCGCGCACGGGATGGAGACTGTCGCGCACGGCCTGCGCCTTCTCGACCTCGCCGGCAAAGGCGAGATCGGTGTATTCGCGCATGCGCAGATCGTTCGCGCTCTGGATCAGATAGGGCGGCGAGGAGCAGAGATAGACCTGCCAGCCGAGCTCGACGATGTTGTCGAGCCATTCCTCCTCCGAGGCGGTGCTGACCAGGATGCGGTCACCGGCGAGCCGGGTGAGCTCGGCATACATGGCGCGCGGCACGCTGTACTTGATCGCGACGACATTCTCGATATCGGCGAGGCGATTGCAGAGCTGCGGGCTCATCAGATAGCCGCTGTCGGGATGGCTCCAGAGCGCGATGCCGATATCGACCTGTTCGGCGATCGTCCGGTAGTATTCGTAGAGCGTCTCGTCCTGCGCCTTGAAGAAGTGCAGCAGCGGCGCGTGCACGACGATGTAGTCGGCACCGACCTTCTGCGCGTGCTTCGCGAGGTCGATGACGACATCCATGTTCTGGTCGGAGCAGGACATGATCGTCTGGCCGCGGCCAGCCGTCGCCTCGACCGCGAGCTCGAAGCTGCGCTTGCGCTCCTCGACCGACATCGAAAAGAACTCGCCCTGCTTGCCGGCGATGAACAGGCCGTCGATCTTCAGATCCTCGGTCCAGTGCCGGATGTTCTCACGCACGCCATCCTCGTCAATGGCAAGCGACGGCGTGAAGGGCGTCAGCGCCGCCGCCCAGATGCCCTTCATGTTGGCGCGGGCGTAAGCCTTGGCGTCTTTCCTGGCGTAGTTCATGCGACTGCCTCCTCCTCGTTCGCGGCTAGATCGCCATGCGATGCGAGACGGTCTTGATGACCGTGTAGTGCGCAAGCCCCTCGGCGCCGCCCTCGCGGCCATAGCCGCTATCCTTGACGCCACCGAAAGGCGTCTCGGCCACCGAGGCCTCGAGCGTGTTGATCGAGACGTTGCCGGCCTCGATCCCGTCGGCGATGCGGTCGGCATTGCCTGCGGAATGGGTGAAGGCGTAGGCGGCGAGGCCGAAGGGCAGTGAATTCGCCTTCTCGATCGCCTCGTCGAGCGAGGAAACCGGGCTGATCAGGGCCAGCGGCCCGAACGGCTCTTCGCGCATGGCGCGGGCTTCGTCCGGCACGTCGGCCAGCACAGTGACTGGGAAGAAATAGCCGCGATTGCCGATGCGCTCGCCGCCGGCGAGCACGCGGGCACCCTTGGCCCTGGCGTCGGCGACCAATGTCTCCATCGCCTCGATACGGCGGTGGTTGGCGAGCGGACCCATCTGTGTTGCGCTGTCGAGACCGTTGCCGACCACCACGGACCGCGCCTTCTCGGCGAAGGTCCTGGCGAAGGCCTCGTAGATCGGCTTCTGCACGAAAAAGCGTGTCGGCGAGGTGCAGACCTGGCCGGTATTGCGCGACTTGCGGATCGCCGAGGCCGTGGCCGCCGCCACCGGGTCGACATCGTCGCAGACGATCACCGGCGCATGGCCACCGAGCTCCATCAGCACCGGCTTCATATGGTCGGCGGCGATCCGGGTCAGATGCTTGCCGACCGCCGTCGAGCCGGTGAAGGCGATCAGCCGGGTCTGCTCCTGCGGGATCAGATATTGCGAGATCTCGGCCGGGATACCGAAGACCAGGTTGAACACGCCCGGCGGCAGGCCGGCATCGTGCAAGGCGCGGGCGATGTGGAGCGCTCCGGCCGGAGTCTCCTCAGCCGCCTTCAGGATGATCGAGCAGCCGGCCGCGAGCGCACCGGCGATCTTGCGCGCCGGCTGGCTCATCGGGAAATTCCAGGGCGAGAAGGCCGCGACCATGCCGATCGGCTGGTGCATCACCACGTATTTGATGCCCGGCTCGCTCGGGATGACCCGGCCATAGGTCCGTTGGCCTTCTGCCGCGTCCCATTCGAAGAACTCGCAGCCGCGGATCACCTCAAGCTGCGCCTGAGCGAAGGGCTTGCCGTGCTCAAGCGTGATCGCATGGGCGATCTCGTCGATGCGGGCGCGCATTAGCGCCGCGGCCTTGAGCATGATCTCGCCGCGAGCCCGCGGCGAGGTCCGACTCCAGACCTTGAAGCCCTCTTTGGCCGCCGCCAGCGCATCGTCGAGGTCGGCGCGGCTCGCCACGGGGACGGCGCCGATCACATTCTCATCGGCCGGGTTGAGCACCGGCAGGCTGTCGGAGGTCTTGCGCCAGGCTCCGCCGATATAGAGCTTGAGGTCTGGGTAGGCGGTCATGAAAAGCCTCGATCGGAGCGGCGCTCGGCGTGATGTCGAGGCATGATGGCCAAGGCTCTGACCATATGGAATTCAGCTTATTTGTCTTAATTCAGATAATCTGATTATAAATCAGCCATGGCGGTCACGCTGCGACAGATTCAGGCCTTCCTCGCCGTTGCCGAGTTGGGCACCTTCACCAAGGCGGCGGAGCGGCTGCACATGGCGCAGCCGGCGCTGTCACAGCTCGTGCGCGAGCTGGAGCACGCCCTGGGGGTCCGTCTCTTCGACCGCACGACGCGCCGGGTCGAGCTGACGGAGGGTGGCCGGGAGTTCCAGGGCGCATCGGCCAAGATCGTCCACGACCTCGACCTCGCCATCCAGAACGCCAACGACCTCGCCGAGCGCAGGCGCGGCCGGATCACCGTCGCCGCCCCGCCGCTGCTCGCCGCGGCGATCCTCCCCGAGGCAATCGCGGAGATGCGCGAGCGCTATCCCGGCATCCAAATCGCCCTGATCGACGCGCGCACGGACACGATCGTCGAAGCCGTACGCATCGGCCGGGCCGATTGCGGCCTCGGAACCTTCGCAGCCGTGGAGGATGGCATCGAGCGCATCCCGATGGCGCGCGACAGCCTGATGTTGTTCTGCAGCCCCAGCAGCCGATTCGCCACAGCGACGGTCGACTGGCGCGAGCTGCAAGGCGAGCCGCTGATCACCCTGACGCGCGACAGCGGCATCCGACTCCTGGTCGAGGTCGCCTATGAGACGGTCGGAATGCCGCTGACGCCGGCCTATGAGGTCTCGCAGATCACCACGGCGCTGGCACTGGTCGAGGCACGCCTCGGCGTCGCCGTGCTGCCGACCTATGCGCGCGCCGCGGCGCCGCATCGCAGGGTCATCGCCCGGCCGCTGTCCAATCCGACGATCGCGCGCGACATCGTCATGATCCGGCCCAGTGGCCGCTCGGTAACGCCCGCGCTCGCGGCGTTCGAAGCGCTGCTGAGGCGCTACGTCCAGCGCCTTACGCCCGCCGATGTCGACTGAGCCGAGCTGGCGGCAACCCCTGCCCTAGCGAAGTTAAGCGCCTGCCACTGAAAGGCGGGCGCCCGGCGAGCGCCCGGTTGGAACGGCCCCCGCCGCAGCTGCGATCAGCTGCGCCGCCTTCTCGGCGATCATCACCGCCGGGGCGTGGGTATTGCCGGAAACGATCGTTGGCATGATCGAGCAGTCGACGACACGCAAGCCTTCGAGACCGTGTACGCGCAACTCGGGATCGACCACCGCCATCGCGTCGGTGCCCATCTTGGCGGTGCCGACCGGGTGGAAGATCGTCGTCGCGATGTCGCCGGCCGCCTGCGCCAGCGCCGCGGCGTCCTGGATGCCGGCGCCAGGCTTGAGCTCCTCCGGCCGGTACGCGCGCAACCGCTCCGTATGCATCAGCTGGCGTGCCGCAACGATGGAAGCGGCCGCGACCTCGCGATCGCTCTCGGTCGAAAGATAATTGGGCGCAATGCTCGGATGCTCCGCCGGATCATTCGAGGCGATCCGGACATGGCCGCGTGAATCCGGCCGGAGATTGCACACCGAGACCGTGATCGCCGGAAAGGCGTCGAGCGGCTGGCCGAAGCGCTCCAGCGACAGCGGCTGGACGTGGAACTCGATGTTCGGCGTGGCGAAGCGTTCGTCGGAGCGCATGAAGATGCCGAGCTGGCTCGGCGCCATCGCCATCGGCCCGGAGCGGCGCAGCGCATATTCGAGCGCGATGCCCATCTTGCCGCGCAGCGTCGCCTGCCGCTCATTCAGCGTCGACGCGCCCGTGATCTTGAAGACCGTGCGGATCTGGAGGTGGTCCTGCAGGTTCTCGCCGACACCGGGCAATTCATGGCGGACGGCGATGCCATGCTGCGACAGAAGTTCGCCGGAACCGACGCCGGAAAGCTGCAGCAATTGCGGCGTGCCGATCGCGCCGGCCGACAGGATCAGCTCGCCGGCGGCATCGACCTGAACGGACTCGCCATTGAGGCGCAATTCGAGCCCGGTCGCACGCTTGCCGGAAAAGAGGATGCGCTCGGCCTGTGCCTTGGTCAGCACGGTCAGGTTGCTGCGGCCACGCACCGGGCTGAGGAAGGCGCGCACCGCATTGAAGCGGAAACCGGCCTTCTGATTGACCTCGAAATAGGACGAGCCGAAATTGTCGCCGGCATTGAAGTCGTCGATCTTCGGCACGCCGATCTCCTCGGCCGCCTCGCGCACGGCATCGAGGATCGGCCAGGACAGGCGCTGGCGCTCGACATGCAGTTCGCCGTCCCGGCCATGGAACGGCCCGTCGAGATTGTGGTGCCGCTCGGATTTGCGGAACAGCGGCAGGACCTCGTCCCAGCCCCAGCCGGGATTGCCGAGCTGGCGCCAGCCATCATAATCGGCGGCCTGGCCGCGCATGTAGATCATGCCGTTGATCGAGGAGCAGCCGCCGAGCACCTTGCCGCGCGGATAGGCGAGCGAGCGGCCGTTGAGGCCCGGCTCCCGCGCCGTCTTGTAGCCCCAGTCGGTCCGGGGATTGCCCATGCAGTAGAGATAGCCGACCGGGATATGGATCCAGTGGTAGTTGTCGGAACCACCGGCCTCGAGCAGCAGCACGCGCTTGCGCGGATCGGCGCTGAGGCGATTGGCCAGCACGCACCCCGCCGAGCCCGCACCGACGATGACATAATCCCAGGACCCGAGATGGCGACGGACGCTCACGCGACCTCCGATCGATAACGCTGCCACTTTGCTGTCAGAGTCGTAGCAAGATCGGCGTAGAGCCGGTAGCGCGCATCACTCAACCTTCGGTCTTGGCAGATCGGCACGAAGCTGCGCCTGGCCCTGACCATCTGCGCGACGCCGGCCTCGATATCCCTGAACAGGCCAGCCGCCACGCCGGCCGCGATGGCCGCGCCGAGCGCACCCGTCTCCTCGCATTCGGCGACCGTGACCGGCACGCCGATGCCGTCGGCGAACATCTGGCACCAGGCCGTGCTGCGCGAGCCGCCGCCGGACAGGACCGCCCGGTCGAAGCTGACCCCGTTGGCTCGGAGACGATCGATATGGCGCCGATGCTCGAAGACGACGCCCTCATAGAGCGCATGCAGCATCTCGGCCCGGCCATGCCAGCCGGCGACGCCGAGAAAGGCGGCGCGCGCCTTGGGCTCAGCGCTCGAGCCATAAAGGAAGGGATGAAAAAACGGGCTGTCGGCGCTCGGCGTCACCGAGGCGACGAGCTCGTTGCAGCGCGCAAAGGCTTCGGGACCGTGATCCCCGAGGATCTCGTGCACGAACCATTCGAGATTGACCGCCGAGGTCGCACTGGACTCGACCGCGACATAGCGGTCCGGTCGCCAGGTGCAGGCATGAAAGATGCGCTCATCGACCAGAGGGCGATCGAGGATGATCTGGTTGATGCCCCAGGTCCCGACCACGATCGCGGCCTGCCCCGGCTCGGCCGCCCCGGCGCCGACAGAGCTGGCGACGATGTCGAAGAAGCCGGCGGCGACCGGCGTGCCGATAGCGAGCCCAGTGCGGCGCGCCGCTTCCCCCGTCACCGTCCCGGCGACCGCGTCGGATTGCACCAGCGGCGGCAGCAGCTCTTTCGCGTCTGCAAGTCCATAGCGCTCAAGCAGTCCGGCGTCGTAGTCACGCTCGGGCAGGCGCATCAGCCCGCAGCCGCTCATGTCGGAGTAATCGCTCACCATCCGGCCCGTGAGCATGAAGGTCAGCGCGTCCTTGCACAGGAAGGCGGTGCCGGCCCGTTCATAGATCTCCGGCCGGTTGCGCTTGACCCAGGCGAGCAGCGTCGCCGTCTGCGAGGGCCAGGGCTTCTGCAGGCAGAGCGGATAGAGCGCGTCGCCCGTGCCGTCAGCCCGCCACTCAGCCGCAAGTTCGGCAGCGCGCGTGTCGAGCGACTGGATGCCGAGCAGCGGCCCACCTTGCCTGTCGAGCAGATAAAGACCGTTGCCATGGCCGGCCGTGCCGATGGCCGCGACATCGCTGCCCTTTGCGCCGGCATCGCGCAGGCAGGCCGCGATCACCTCGCCGGCATTGTCCCAGAGCTCGCCGATCTCGCGCTCGACATGGCCGGGCGCCGGCTTGCTCGAATGGCCATCGCGTGCCGCCTTGCCGACCACCTTGCCGCTTCGATCGAACAGCACGGCCTTGACGACGGTGTTGCCGGCATCAAGGCCGAGAAGCAGCTCGGTCATTCGCCATCCTCGTAGAGCCGCCAGGCGGCCTCGTCGTCGACGCCGTCATGGATCATCGCCATCAGGGCCCTGACGACCCGGCTCGGCGAGGCATGCTGGTAGATGTTGCGACCATAGACCATGCCATGCGCGCCCTGACGCATCAGCTGATAGGAGTTGGCGAAGACCTGCCTGAGATCGGCCTTGCCCCCGCCCCGCACCAGCACGGGGCAGCGCGCCGCCTCGACGACTCGGCCGAAATCGGCCGGGTCGGTAGTCGGATCCGCCTTGATGATATCGGCGCCCATCTCGCGGGCGAGCCGCACCAGCGTGACGATCTTCTCGGCATCGCCATCGACGAGATAGCCGCCGCGCCCGCTATTGGGCTGCATCACCAGGGGCTCGATCATCAGCGGCATGCCGTAGCGCTCGCAATCCTGCCGGACGCGGGCGATGTTCTCGACGCATTGGCGGAACAGCGCCGGCTCGTCCGGCAGCATGAACAGGTTGACCACGACGCAGGCGGCGTCGAGTTTCAGGGCCGGCACGACCGGGTCATGCGCATTCTGCAGCACCGCCCACATCTCGCGGTGGCGCAGCGCGTTGTAAGGGTTGCCCATGTCGATGCGCATGACCAGCGCCGGCTTTTCCTTGCCAGGCCGCGCCTGCAGCAGGTCGGCCTGGCCGTAATTCATCTGGATCGCGTCCGGCCTGGCCTGCGCCAGCACGTCGACGATCCCGCCCATGTCCTCGAGCCCGCCGAGGAAGGAGGGCTCATTGCAGACGCCGTGGTCGATCGCGACGTCAAGACACCTGCCGTTGTGGAACAGCCGGTTCATGCGGACCTTCTTCGAATCGTACATCGCTACCCTTCCGATCTGCATCGCGCCGGCGAAGCATCGCTTCGCTGACGCCGTGGTTGTTGTTGAGTTCGGCGAAGAGGGCGGCGCATTCGCCCACGCGTCGGCGTTCGTCCCAACCGCGAGCTGCCGCCATCACCGTCGACAGTTCGATCACCGCGGCATGCGAGAGCTCACCGGTGAAGGCGATGGTCAGGCGGCGCAGCACGAGGTCGGCCAGAGTCTCCGCCCGCTCATTGTCGATGATCCAGGCGATCTCGCCGCGGCCATAGGCAGGCAGCGAGACCAGGGCTTCGTCGCCACGTCCGGCCAGCCTGTAGCCGAATTCGTCGATCCGGGTGCCATAGCGCGCCAGCAGCCGCTCGGCCGCGTCGCGGGCCAATCCCGCCGCGCCCGCAACGCGCTCCACCCAGGCCCGCCGCCGTTTGCTCGCCGGATAGTCGCGGCCACCGCCGATCGCGCTGTGCTCGGTTGCCGTTAGGCGCGGCGAGCCGAGCCTTGCGAGAACCATGTCGGCAGCCGCGGCGCCGAAGGCGCGAAAAGTCGTCCACTTGCCGCCGATCAGGTTGAGCACGGGCCGGGGCGCGCCGGCATTCTGTTCGAGCCATTCGCAGCTATGGTCGCGGGAGATGCGGGCGTTGAGCTTGTTTCCGCTGCGGGGCAGCGGCCGCACGCCGGAAAAGCGATAGATCACCTCGTCCTGCGCGATCGGAATATCCGGGAAGACCTCGGCGATGGAGGCCAGGATATAGGCGGCTTCGTCCGGCTCGCAGCGTATCCCGTCCGGCGTCTCGACGCTGATGTCGGTCGAGCCCGCAAGCACCTGGCCGAGATGCCGGAACAGGATGCAGACCCGGCCTTCGCGATTGGCGAAGTAGATCATCGTCTCGCCGATCGCCTCAAAGAGCTGCCGGTTGGCGATGACGAGATGCGAGCCCTTGGTGCCGCCGATCAGGCGTGGCGCTTTCCCGGCCAGCCCTGCATTGGTCAGGTCGATCCAGGCACCGGTCGCGTTGACGACGATGTCGGCGTCGAGCGTGAAGCGCTCGCCGGTCAGGCTATCCTCGAGCACCGCGCCGCCCGGCTCCAGCCCGACCACGCCGAGATGATTGAGCGCCAGCGCCTTGGGCGAGGCCTGCTCGCTGTCGAGGATGAGCTCGATGCCGAGCCGCTCCGGATGGCTGATCCGCGCATCGTAATAGAGCGCGCTGCCGACGATGTCGGAGCGCAGTGCCGGCCAGCGCCGCCGAGTCTCGCGGCCGCCGAAGAAGCTGTGGCGCGGCACGCCGCTATCGCGGCCGGCATAGAGATCATAGAGGCAGAGCCCGAGCTTGATGATCAGGGTGCCGCGAGCCCCCGTCGTCCCCTCCCCGCCAAGGAAGCGGCGCACTGCGCCGACCACGCCGGAGAAGCGATCGGCGACCGGGATCAGCGTCGGCAGCGGGCTGACGAGATGCGGCGCGTTGGCCAGGAGCAGATTGCGCTCGCGCAGCGATTCCCTGACCAGCGCGAACTCGCCGTTCTCCATGTAGCGCAGGCCGCCATGGATCATCCGCGAGGGCGCGGAACTCGCCCCGCTCATGAAGTCGCCGCGCTCGACCAGCACGACGTCGACGCCGTTCAGCGCCAGCTCGCGGAAGGTGCTGATGCCGTTGATGCCGCCGCCGATGACGAGCACCTGTGCCCGCCCCTTGCGGCGCAAGGCGTCGAGCCGTTGAGTACGATCCTGGGCCATGGCGGTCTCTGGCGTTCGCTCAGCCCGCTGCCTTGCCGAGATGCCGCGCGATCGCCTCGCTGACACGCTGCAGCTCCTCGCCGGTGAGCACGATCCGGCTGGCGCCCGCGTTCTCGACCGCTTGCGTCCGATCGCGGGCGCCGCACAGCGCATAAGTGATCCCGGGCTGCGCGATGGTCCAGGCGATCACCAACTGCGCCAGCGTGGCGTCATGGGCGGAGGCAATCGGGCCGATCTCGGCGAGGAAGGCGGCGATGCGCGTCAGACTCTCGGGCGAAAAGCGCGGATCGTCCTTGCGCAGATCGTCGCCGGAGAAGACCCGGTCCGGACCGATCTTGCCGGAGAGCAGGCCGAGCGCCAGCGAGGAATAGCTGAGCGTCGCGACGTCATGGGCGTGGCAGATCGGTAGCAGCGTCGTCTCGATCTCGCGATCGAGCATGTTGTAGCGCTCCTGGATGGCATCGACCGGGCCGATGGCGAGATAGGCTTTCAGCTCCTCGGGGCTGACATTGCTCACCCCGATCGCCCGGATCGTGCCCTGCTGCTTCAGCTCCAGCAGCGTGCCCATGGTCTCGGCGACCGGTGTCGTCGGGTCCTGCCAGTGGGTGATGTAGAGGTCGATATAGTCGGTACGCAGGCGGCGCAGACTCTGCTCGAGCTCGTGCAGGATCGAGTCGCGTCCGAGATGGCGATGGACGCGCTTGCCATGCTCGTCGAAGAAATGGTTGCCCTTGTCGGTATGCCAGACGAGGCCGCATTTCGTCGCGAGCACGACCTCGGAACGCCGGCCGGCGATGGCCTCGCCGACGATCTCCTCGGACTTGCCGAGGCCATAGGCCGGCGCGGTGTCGATCAGGCTGACGCCGGCATCGAGCGAGGCGCGGATAGCCTCGACCGCCTTCGCCTCATCGGTGCCGCCCCACATCCAGCCGCCCATGGCCCAGGTGCCGAGGCCCACCGTGCTCGCGCTCACCGCGCTTGTGCCCATCGGGCGCAGTTGCTGGTTAATTCCCATGGGATTCATCCTTCAATACGTCGAGGATCGCGTTGCCGGTGGCCTCGTCGGTCGCCAGCACGTCGAGGAAGCCGCCGCGCAGGACGCTGGCGGCCGGCGCAGCCTTGCGGGCCCCCGCGCAGACGCCGATCGCCAGCGGGATCGCCTTGAGCTCGTCCAGCGTCAGGCCGATCACGCGCTCGTTGAGCTTGTAGTCGCAGAGCCGTCCGCGGCGATCGAGCAGATGTGCGACGAGCTCGCCGGCCGCACCGAGCCGCGACAATTCGCTTTCGGTGCCGGGGTTCGCCGCGCGCAGGCTGAGATAGGTCGAGCGATCGGCCAGGACCGAGCCGATGCCGGTCACAGCGATCGCCGCATCGCGCGCCCGGGCAAGCACCTCGCGCACCGACTGCAGCGAGAGCAGCACATCGCGCTCCTCGCGAGAGGCGGCGAAGACCGGGGCATGGATCTGGAAGGCCTTGCCCTGGAGCTTGTGGGCGAGCTGCGCCGCCAGATGGTTCACGTCGGTGAAGTATTCGCCCTGGATGCCACCGGTCGCCGGCACAACGGTGACGTCATAGGCCCGGTTCGGCGCCAGCGCCTGGATCATCGCATCGACGCCGCGCCCGCCGGAAACGCAGATCGTGTCGCCATCCTTGAGGTTGGACAGCAGGTGTTCGGCCGCCGCCCGGCCTACCGTCGTCAGGTTGACCTCTTCCTGGTCCGAAACCGTGGGCGTGACGATCGCCTCCTTCAGTGCGCCGGCCGCCGCGAGCGCCTCCTCGAGCGAGAACAGCGATTGCAGGGGCGAGCGCACGGAGATCTGCACATAGCCGCGCTCATGCCCCTCCTTGACCAGCCGGTTGACGGTCGGGTGCGAGAGGCCGGTGCGCTTGGCGATCTCGGCCTGGCTCAGGCCCTCGACGTAATGCATCACCAGCACGCGGTAGATCTTCCGCAGCCGCTCGAAATCGTCGTTGGAATGGGAGGCCATGACGAACTCGTTCAGCCGGCGCGGACAGCGCCGCGGGCGCGCTTGCGGGTGTGGAGGAGGTGATCGATCGTGACCGCCGCGAGCAGGATCATTCCGCGGATCACGTCCTGCCAGACCGGCGGCACGTCGAGCAGGGTCAGCGAGCTCGATACGACCGAGAGCAGGGCGATGCCGAGGATCGCGCCCAGGATGGTGCCGGAGCCGCCCTTGAGGCTGGCGCCGCCGATCACCGCAGCGGCGATGATGTTGAGCTCCATGCCGACACCGAAGGTCGGCGGCGCAGCGCCGAAGCGTGCCATGTAGAGCACGCCGGCGACGCCCGAAAGGCTGGCACACAGCACGATGCAGAAGAACTTCACCCGGTTGGTGCGGATGCCGGAATACTGCGCCGCCTTCTCGTTGCTGCCGGTGTAGAACACCTTTCGGAATACGGTCGCCTTGCGCAGCAGGAGGTCGAAGACCACGACCACCGCCAGGAAGATCAGGATGACGACCGGCACGTCGTAGACTTGGGCGAAGCCGAGGGAACGCAGGTCCAGCGGCACCGTGCCCTGGCCGATGAATTTGAAGCTCGGCGGCAGCGAGAACAGCGATAGAGGCCTGCCGTCGGTGATGGCGAGGCAGAGGCCGCGCACGATCACCATGAAGGCGAGCGAGACGATGAAGGAGTGCAGGCCGATCAGCGTCACGAAGGACGCCATCGCCACGCCGATCAGGGCGCTGGCGGCGATGCCGGCGAGGCTCGCCGTCCAGGGATCGATGCCCGCGAGAAAGGCCGTGCCGGCCACCACCATGGCAAAGCAGACGACCGAGCCGACCGAGAGATCGATCGCGCCGACGATCAGCAGCACCGTCATGCCGACCACGACGATGCCCTCGATCGAGAAGGACATCAGCATGGCGCGGAAGTTGCCCCAGCTCAGGAAGTAGGGCGAGGCGAAACTCATGGCGACGCAAAGCGCCAGGATGATCAGCACCAGGCCGAACTCGCGCATGCTGGCGATGCTGCGCCAGCCTCCGCTAGCCACGTCCCGCGCTGCGACCGGGCGCAGCTCTTCGTCCAGTCCGCTGGCCACGCTCATCTCGCTTCCTGCCCTTCGATCATCAGCCCGGAGGCGAGCCGCATGATCGCTTCTTCATTGAGATCCTTGCCGGAAACCTCGCCGGCGATCCTGCCCTCGTGCACGACGAGAACACGGTCGCACAGGCCGATGAGCTCCGGCAGCTCCGACGAGATCGCGATGATGCCGGTGCCGCCTGTGGCGAGATCGCGCAGGATGCGGTGGATCTCGGCCTTGGCGCCGACATCGACGCCGCGCGTCGGCTCGTCGAGGATGATCGCCTTCGGGCAAACCGACAAAAGCTTGGCGAGTGCGACCTTCTGCTGGTTGCCGCCCGACAGGGTCGATGCGGCATCGTCGAGCGAGCCGCGCTTCAGGCGCAATTGGTCGGCGAGGCTCCTGGCCTGCGCCTGCTCCTTGGCCCGGCTGACGAAGCCGGCGGCCGAGACGCGATCGATATCCAGTGCCGAGACGTTCATCGCGATCGGCAGATCGACGAAGACGCCGGCGCCCTTGCGATCCTCGGAGAGGTAGACGATGCCGTTGGCGATGCTCTGGGCATAGCTGCGCGGCGTGACCTCGCTGCCCTCGAACATGATCTTACCCGAGGTCAGCCGGCTGAGGCCGCAGATGCCGAGCGCGATCTCGGTGCGGCCGGCACCGATCAGGCCGGCAATGCCGAGGACCTCGCCGCGGTGCAGTTCAAAGGAAACGTCGCGAACGCGGACGCCGTCACTGAGACCGCCGACCGACATCAGCACCGACGCCGTGGCGCTGCCGGGATTCTTCGGCGGGAAGATGTCGCCGAGATGCCGGCCGACCATGCGCCGGACGATCTCCTCCTGCGTCGTCGCCGCGACCTCTTCGGTGCAGATATAACGCCCGTCGCGCAGCACGCTGATGCGGTCGCAATGGGCGAAGACCTCGGCCATGCGGTGGCTGATATAGATGATGCTGATGCCGCGCGCCTTGAGCTGCGCGATGATCCCGAACAGTTTGCCGGCTTCGCGCTCGGTCAGCGCCGCGGTCGGCTCGTCCAGGATCAGGATCGAGCAGTCGAGCGCCAAAGCTTTGGCGATCTCGACGATCTGCTGCTCGGAAATCGACAGTTCCCCGACCAGCGCCTGCGGGTCGATATCGGCGAGCGAAGCGAGAATCTCGCCGGCGCGATAGCGCAGCGCGCGATAATCCATCAGCCAGGCGCGCCGGCCGTTGGTCGCCGCCATCGAGATGTTCTCGGCGACCGTAATGTCCGGACAGAGCGCGATCTCCTGATGCACTAGCCCGATGCCGAGCTCATGCGCCTTCTGCGGCGAGGCGATCTCGACGGGCCGGCCATCGACGAGGATCTCGCCGCCATCGGGCCTGAGGATGCCGTCGATGATGTTCATCAGCGTCGACTTGCCGGCGCCGTTCTCGCCCATCAACGCGTGCACCTCGCCCTTGCGCAGGCAGAAGCTGACGCCGTCGAGCGCACGCACCGGGCCGAAATTCTTGCTGACGCTGCGGACTTCGAGGGCGAGGGGCTGCATGGCTCGGCTCGTCGCGAGGGAGGGTCGGCGGAGCACAATGATGCTCCGCCGGGGACTTGGAAGACTATTCCTTGATGCCCTTGGTGCCGCGACGCTTCAAATAGGCGTCCCAGTAGAAGTCGTCGGCATTGTCCTTGGTGACCACCGCAAAGCCGTTGTCGACGAAGGGCACGCCCATCGGATTGAAGCCCGAGCGCTTGTAGTCGTTCATCGGGTCGATCAGCTCGGGATGGGCCGCCATGAACAGCAGCATGAAGCCCATATAGCCCTGCATGCCCTGGTTCGGGTTGATCGCGCCGAAGACCTGGCCACCCTTGATCATGTCGAGGATCTTGCCGTTCACGTCGGCATTCATCACCTTGATCTTGCCGCCGAGCTCCTGCGCCGCCTGCGCCGCGCCCAGCGCCGAATTGGCCTCCGGCATGAACAGCGCACCGAGATTGGGATTGGCCTGCGCCATGCTCAGCGCGGCATTATAGGCCTTGGTCGGGTCCTGGTTCGAGGCAGCGCGGGCGACCAGCTTGATCCCCGGATGCTTCTCGCCCATCCGCTTGACGAAAGCGGCGACGCGCCGGTCGTGATTGTCCTGGCCGGGGTTTTCGAGAACGCCGTACTCGCCCTTGCCGCCCATCGCCTTGGCGATCACGTCGGCGGCATAGGAGCCCTCGCGATCATTGTCGGAGGTGACGTAGGAGACGCGCTTGCTGTTCGGCGAGTCGGCCGCGAAGGTCACGACCGGCACGCCCGAGGCGACGGCCCGGTTGATCGGTTCGATGAACGGGTCCGAGTTCATCGGATGGACCAGGATGCCGGCCGGCTTCTTGGCCAGGATCTGGTCGAAGCTCGCAATCTGCTTGGTGACGTCGTATTCCGGCGTACCGGTATAGGCGGTCTTGCAGCCGAGCGACTGCGCCGCCTGCTTGAACATCTCGTAGACGGGGAACCAGTATTCCACGCCCGAGACCATCACGTTCATGTAGTAGGTTTCGCCCTCCTTGCAGCGGAATTGCGCCGGGGTCTGCGCAGCTGCGCCATGTCCCAGAGCGAGCGACAGGCCAAGGCCCGTGGCAACCGTCAGCGTCAGAGTCCTGGCCAAATCCTTGATGCGCATGTTTCCCCTCCAGAGCTTGACGCCGGACCGATCTCCGGCGTCGTTGTTACCAGCTTGAAATTTATTTCATATACTGGTATCTATTTCTAATAGGGGTATGACGATGCCCGCGCGGTGTCAAGCACCGCGTCGCGACGAGGTTTCTGTGCGGGTCGAAGTCCTGGAATGCGCTCGCAGCGGCCCAGCGATATCGCCGGATCACGCAGCAGGATTCGCCGCGTGTCCCCCGACGGCGAACGCCTCCGCCTACTTCACCACGAAGCCGTGCGCGAACGGGTCGCGATCGTCGATGAAGATCGTGTTGTAGCCGGTCATGCGGGCCCAGCCGGCGATCGAGGGGATGATCGCCTGGCGGTTCGCCACCGTCGTCGCCGCTTCGACCCGGCCCTTGAACAGCGAGCCGATGATCGACTCGTGGACGAATTCGTCGCCGACCGCGAGCTTGCCCTTGGCGGCCAGCTGCGCCATCCGCGCCGAGGTACCGGTGCCGCAGGGCGAGCGGTCGATCGCCTTCTCGCCGTAGAACACGGCGTTGCGGGCATGGGCGCTACCTTGCGTCGCCTTGCCGGTCCACTGGATGTGGGAGAGGCCCTGGATCTCGGGGTGCTCCGGATGGACGAACTCATACTTGACGTTCAGCGCGGCGCGCAGCTTCGGCGACCAGCCGATGAGCTCGCCGGCGGTATGATCGGCCATGTCGCGGAAATTCTTCTGCGGCTCGACGATCGCATAGAAATTGCCGCCATAGGCAACGTCGACGACGATCTCGCCGAGCCCCTCGACCTCGGCCGTCAGCCCTTCCGCATAGAGGAAGCCCGGCACATTGGTGAGGCGGACCTCCTCGACGAAGCGGCCCTCCTGCCGATAGCTGATGTCGACCTTGCCGGCGGGCGCATCAATCGAGAGCCGGCCCGGCTCGCGCGGCGTGATCAGCCCGTTCTCGATGCCCATGGTGATCGTGCCGATCGTGCCATGCCCGCACATCGGCAGGCAGCCCGAAGTCTCGATGAACAGCACGGCGACGTCGCAATCCGGCCGCGTCGGCGGGTAGAGGATCGAGCCCGACATCATGTCGTGCCCGCGCGGCTCGAACATCAGCCCGGTCCGGATCCAGTCGAACTCGCGCAGGAAATGCGCGCGCTTCTCCAGCATGGTCGCGCCTTCGAGGCGCGGGCCGCCGCCCGAGACCAGGCGGACCGGATTGCCGCAGGTGTGACCGTCGATGCAGGAGAAGGTGTGGCTAGCCATGGATCAGAACCTTCCTGACTGCTTGAAGTCATGTCGGCTTTTTGAATACAGCATGTATGCAGAAATGCAACGACCGAGCAGGACGACACCATGAGCGACACGACGATCCTCAGCATGGAGGCACTGACGCGCCGGATCGAGGCGATCTTCCGCAAGGGCGGATTGTCGCCGCAGCATGCCGCGGCGCTGGCCCGCGTGATCGCAGCGGGCGAGCGCGACGGCTGCAAGTCGCATGGCGTCTTCCGGGTCGAGGGTTGCCTGCGCACGATCAAGGCCGGCAAGGTCTCGACTGACGCCGAGCCGGTCCTGCATGATGACGGCTCGGCCGTATTGCGTGTGGCGGCGGGCGGCGCCTTCTCCTGCGCCGGCTTCGAGCTGGGTGCGCCGGCGCTAGCCGAGCGAGCAAAACAGCTCGGCCTCGCCGCGCTGGTGATCAACGACTGCACCCATTTCTCGGCACTCTGGCCGGAGGTCGAAGCGCTCGCCGGAATGGGCGTCGCCGCGCTGGCGATGTGCCCGAGCTATGCCACCGTCGCGCCGGCAGGCGGAACGAGCGCCCTGCTCGGCACCAATCCCCTCGCCTTCGGCTGGCCGCGCAAGAATGGCCATCCTTACGTCTTCGATTTCGCCACCAGCGTCGCCGCCCGTGGCGAGATCGAATTGCATCGCCGCGCTGGAAAACCGCTGCCCGAGGGCTGGGCGCTGGATTCGCAGGGCGAGCCGACCACGGACCCGACGGCCGCGCTCGCCGGGGCGATGCTGCCCTTCGGCGGCCACAAGGGCTCGGCGATCTCGACCATGATCGAATTGCTGGCCGGCGTGATGATCGGCGACCTGACCAGCCAGGGCGCACTCGACTTCCTCGGCACCACGACGCTGGCGCCGCAGCATGGCGAGCTGATCCTGGCGTTCTCGCCCGAGCGCTTCGCCGCCGGCCGCCCTGGCGATCCGTTCGCCCGCGCCGAGATCCTGTTCGAGGCAATCGCCGGACAGGGCGCGCGTCTGCCCTCGCAGCGACGCTTCAAGGCCCGTGAGCGCTCGCTGGCAGAGGGCATCGCCCTGACCGCCGCCGAGATCGAGCAATTGGAGCGACTGGAGACGCTGGGCCTCGACGCGGTCGCCTGACAGCAGAAAGGCCCTCCCGTCGCCGGGAGGGCCTGCCCTGAACAACTCTCAGGCGGCGAATTTCATGATCGCGCCGGCCTGCTTCGACCATTGCGCATACCAGCTGTCGAACAGCTTGAGCTGCGCCTCGACATAGCCGCGCTGGCTCTCGCCGAGCGCATCGGTCGGGTTGAAGTGCAGCGCGTACTCGGCATCGCCCTTCAGCACCATCATGTGCTTGAAATAGAGGACGAGGTCCGGTCCTTCGTCGAAGGAGGAGAGCACGGCGAGCGCCGCCTCCAACTCGAGCGCCAGCCGGCGCGCCTCGACATCACCCTTCGCCGCCGCCTGGCTCAGGCTGACGAGGTTCAGCACCTCCCTCGGCAGCACGCAGCCAATGCCGGTGATCGCGCCGGTGGCACCGCAATTGACGAAACCATGGAAGACGCAGGTATCGACGCCGATCATCAGCGAGACGTCATCGTCGCGGCTGGTGATGGTCTCGGCCGCGTAACGCATGTCGGCGGCACCACCGAACTCCTTGAAGCCGATCAGGTTCGGATGCTCGGCCCGCAGTGCAAAGAACAGATCGGCGCGGGTGGAAAAGCCGTAATAGGGGCTATTGTAGATCACGGCCGGCAGGTCGGGCGCCGCGGCGAGGATCGCCTTGAAATGGTGGCGCTGCGCCTCGACCACCGAACCGCGCGAGAGCACCCGCGGGATCACCATCAGACCCTTGGCACCGACCTTCTGGGCGTGGGCGGCATGGGCGACGGCGGAAGCGGTGTTGACCGCGCCGGTGCCGACGATCACCGGCACGCCCGCCTTCACCAGGGCCTCGACGCCCTGCATGCGCTGCGCGTCGGTCAGCAGCGGCCAGTCGCCCATCGAGCCGCAATAGACCACCGCCGACATGCCGGCGGCGATCAATTCCCTCCCCTTGCGCACCAGCGCCTCGAAATCGGGGCTGCGGTCGTCCTTGCAGGGGGTCATCAGCGCCGGCATGCAGCCGGAAAAGATCTGGGCCTTCATCGCGCGCTCCTCAGGCTGCGGTTCCACCGGCGGTGCGTTTCGCCGCTTTGGTTTGCATCATAATACTCTTTGTATTTTATTTGTCGACAAGAAAATGAGGCACGTAGAATCCCGATCGTGCCGGAGATCGTGCCGGAACAAACCAACGGGGCCTGAGCCCGGAGATAACTGCTGGTTCCGCCTGGGAAGCGCGCCTTAAAGCGCCAGCGTCTGGCGCCGGTCGCGGGCAATCAATTGCTGGATCTGCTGGACGATCTGGTCGGCATGGGCCTTGGCCAGCCGGTCTGCGCCATCGATGTCGCGCGCCGCAATCGCCGCGATCATCTCCTCATGCTCGGCGACATAGCGCTGCGGCAGGCGATCCTCGAAGGAGGAGTAGTAGAGCCGCAGGATGCGCCGGCCTTCATCGAGCAAGCGGCAGAACAGCCCGGTGTAATAGGAATTGCGTCCGGCTTCCGCGATAGCCGCATGGAAATCGCGGTTGGTGGCAATCATGGCGAGCGCATCCTGCGCCTCGACGGCCCCTGCGAATGCAGCCTGCCGGGCGCGGATGATGTCGAGATCCGCCGCGACATGGAACTCGGCCGCCAGCCGCGTCGTGACGCGGTACATCAGCGTGATCGCATCGAAGAAGGTGTGCAGGTTGAGGAAATCGATGTTCGACACCACGGTCGAGCGATTGGGCAGCGTCGTCACCAGCCCTTCGCTCGCCAGGCGCACCAGCGCCTCGCGAATCGGCGTGCGCGACATCGACAGGCGCTCGGCCAGTTGGATCTCGTCGATCGGGCTGCCGGGCGGCAGCACGAGGTCGATGATATCGTCGCGCAGGATGTCGTAGACGAGCTTGACGCCCTCGCCCCGCTTGCGCTCGGCCGGGGCTGCCGTGGTCCTGTCGGTCATGTCGCCATCCATTGTCGACATGACAAATACAGATTGCACGTTACGGCAGCAACAGCGCCGGCCTGCCGCCAGCGCTGTCGAGCGAATTCAGGCGCCGATCTGCCGGATCGCGATCTTGTTGAAGCGCGGCTTGCCCTCGCCCTGCTGCTCGATTGCGACCTCGCCATTGCGGACATGGAAGCGGATCAGCGTCGCGCCCGCGCCCTGCCAATCGGCGGTCTCGCCATCGTCCTCATAGAGCTCACCGGAGGCACCCTCGACCACGCCGCAGACCAGGACCTCGCGGTCATTGTTGATTTTGGTCGGGTCGCCGAGCGGGATCAGCGCCCCGGCTCGAACAAAGAGCGGCAGCCGGCCGAGCGGCGCTGGAACCGTCACGGTGACGCCGCCCGGATAGTGCTTGCCGTCGTGCCAGTCATACCAGCCGCCCTCATGCTGCGGCAGGTAGACGCTGCGCTCGCGCGCGCCCTCCTCCAGCACCGGCGCGACCAGCACGTCCGGGCCGAGCATGAAGACATCGTCGATCGCCACGGCCGCCGCATCCTGCGGGAAATCGTAGAGCAGCGGGCGCACGGCCGGGATGCCGTCGCGGCTCGCCCGCCACATCTGCGTGTAGAGATAGGGCATCAGCCGGTAGCGCAGCTGGATCGCCTCGCGTACCTGCGGGATCACCTCGGGATGCATCCAGGGCAGGTTGACCACGCCGTCATCGTTCCAGGAGTTCATCACCATGCGCGGCCAGAGCGCGCAGAACTCGTTGAAGCGGACGAACAGCTCCGGCCCCGGCGTCGGGCCGTGGAAGCCGCCGACATCGTGGCCGATGCTGAACATGCCCGACAGGCTCATATTGAGCCCCTGGGTCAGGTTGTAGCGCAGTGTCTTCCAGGCGGTCTCGTTGTCGCCCGACCAGGTCTGGGCGTAGCGCGAGATGCCGGCGCAGCCGCCGCGCGTGATCGCGTATTGCCGCTTGCCCGGCGCACGTTCGGCTTGAGCCTCGTAGGACAGCTTGGTCATCAGGAGCGGCTGCGCCGGCCGCGCCAGCGCCTGGCGGAAGGGCCGCCCGTCGCCGTCGCAGACCGCGTCCTCGTCCCAGATCTCGTATTCGTTGTTGTCGTTCCAGACCGTGGTGAAGCCATGGTCGAGCAGCGCCGTCTCGATGCCGGCGCGCCACCAGGCCCGGCCCTTCGGGTTAGTGAAGTCGATGTGGAAGCCGAGCCCGTCCCAGAACTGCGCCACCGCCGGCTCGCCGGTCTGCTGATCCTTGACCAGGAAGCCCTGGTCCAGTGCCTCCTTGAGGCGCGGATGGTCGTCGAGCAGGCAGGGCTTCAGGTTCGCGACCGTGTGCATGCCGGCCTTGTTCAACCGCTTCATCGTCACCAGCGGCTCCGGGAACTTGTCGCGGTTCCAGTTGAAGGCGTAGCGGCGCTGGCCGATCTGGGTATAGCCCGAGCCGAAATGGAAGCTGTCGCAGGGGATCGCGTGCTTGCGGCATTTGGCGATGAAGTCGCTGATGCGGGCATCGGCGTCGGGCGCGTCCGCGATCGCCATCGAGGTCACGCCGAAACCGAAGGACCAGCGTGGCGCAAAGGCCTGCCCGCCGGTCAGCCAGGAAAAGCGCCTGACCACATCCGGCACGGTCGGGCCGGCCATGACGTAATAGTCAAGATCACCGTCATCGCCTTTCCAGGAGCGGAACAGGCCATGGTAATTGTCGAGCGTGCAGCCGAGATCGACGCTGCCGGTCGAGAGGTTGTCGTAGAAGACGCCATGGGCGCCCGCCTTCCCGTCGACGATGAAGAAGGGCAACATCTTGTAGAGCGGGTCGGAGAGTTCGGCGTCGAAGCCGCAAGGGTCGACCGCGTCGATCGCAAAGCGCCGCCCGGTTCGGTCGAGCGGGCCGGCCTTGTCGCCGAGCCCGTAATGCCGCTCGGCATAGTCGCGCGCCATGAAATGCGCCACCGCGCCGGTGCGCGGCGAGATCAGATAGGCCTGCGTCGTGCGGTCCTGCAGGAAAGGCTCAGCCTCGCCCTCGCGCCGCCAGGCGATGCCGAAGGGCGAGAGCGTGACCTCGGCCGTCAAGCCGTTGGCGGACAATGTGACCTTGCCCTCGCCTTCGCTGACGCCAGCCTTCGGGCAGGCAAAGCCGGAAAGGTCGTCACGCGGGCGCCCTTCATAGGGCGGCTCCAGCGCGCCGGGCGCGATCGACCAGCCGCGGTCGAGCCGGTAGCCGTCCTGCGGCTTCAGCGTCACCCGGCCGATATCGCCTTCGAGGATACGGACGGCAATCGTCGCGCCAAGGCCGACATCGAACAAGGCGGCTTCGCCGTCGCGGCCGAGATAGCGGCCTTGCGTCAGGGCTTTCATGGGATCTCTCTAGTCGTCAGGACCGGACGGCCCGGCCGTTCTCGTCGAACAGGTGCAGGTGCTGCTGCGGGAAGCCGAGCGCGACGCTGGCGCCGCGCTGGTGTTCGCTCTGGCCATCGAGCCTGAGCGTGATCTGCGGCAACCCCGATGAGGCGCCGTAGAGATAGCTCTCGCCGCCAAGGCGCTCGACCAGCTCGATCGCGAGCGGCACGCCGCCACCCGGCGCGGCAAGCGAGAGATGCTCGGGCCGGATGCCGAGCGTGACGGTTGCGCCAGATACGAGGCTTCCGGTCTGGCAGGCGACCTCGTGCCTCTCTTCGCCGATCGCGACCGCGCCGGCGCGCACCACCTTGCCCGGCAGCAGATTCATGCGCGGCGAACCGATAAAGCCGGCGACGAACAGGTTGTCGGGCCGGTTGTAGAGATCGAGCGGCGTGCCGACCTGCTCGATCCGCCCGCTATGGAGCACGACGATGCGGTGCGCCAACGTCATCGCCTCGACCTGGTCGTGGGTGACGTAGATCATCGTGCCGCCGATCTCGGCGTGGAGCGCAGCGAGCTCCTTGCGGGTCGCGACGCGCAATTCGGCGTCGAGGTTCGAGAGCGGTTCATCGAACAGGAAGATCTTGGGATCGCGCACGATGGCGCGGCCGATGGCGACCCGTTGGCGCTGGCCGCCGGAGAGCGCCTTGGGCTTGCGTTCGAGATAGTCGGTCAGGCGCAGCATGGTGGCGGCGCGCCTGACGCGGCGGTCGATCTCGTCGCGCTTGAAGCCCATGTTCTCCAGCGCAAAGGCCATGTTCGCGTAGACGCTCATATGCGGGTAGAGCGCATAGGACTGGAACACCATGGCGAGGCCGCGCTCGGAAGCCGGCAGCCCGGTGACGTCGGCGCCGTCGATCGCGATCGACCCGCCGGTGATGCTCTCCAGCCCGGCGATCGAGCGCAGCAGCGTCGACTTCCCGCAGCCGGAGGGGCCGACGAAGACGACGAACTCGCCATCGGCGACGTCGAGGTCGATGCCGTGCAGCACCGTCGTCGCGCCATAGGCCTTGCGGACGCCCGATAGGCTCAGTCCCGCCATTATTTCATTCCCGTATTGGCTATGCCGGTGGTGATGAAGCGCTGCAGGAAGACAAAGACCAGCGCCACCGGAAGCAGCGTCACCACCGTCATGGCGAGCAGATAGTGCCACTGCGTCTGAAGCTCGCCCTGGAAGGCGTTGAGGCCGATCTGCAGTGTGTAGCTTTCAGTCTTCGTCAGCACCGCGAGCGGCCAGAGGAACTCGTTCCAGCGCCACATGATCGAGAAGATCGCGAGCACGGCCAGCGCTGGCATGGCGAGCGGCATCACGATCCGCCAATAGATCTGCCACTCTGAGGCCTTGTCCATGCGCGCCGCCTCGATCAGGTCGCGCGGCAAGGTCAGCATGTACTGGCGCAGCAGGAACACACCGGTCGGTGTCGCCGCGCCGGGCAGGATCACCGCCCACAGCGAGTTGACCAGGCCGAGTTCGGTGATGACGAGATAGACCGGCACGAGGATGATGGTGATCGGTATCATCAGGGTGCCGATCACCATCAGCATCACCGCCGTCTTGCCGCGGAACTCGTAGATCGAGAGCGCATAGGCCGCCATCGAGTTGATCACCAAGGTGATCAGCGTCGCGACCACGGTGACGAAGACCGAGTTCCAGAGGAAGCGCATGAAGGCGAAGCGCTCCAGCGGCTCGGTGTAGTTCTCGGTCGCGAGCTTGAACTCGCGCACGGGGCTGCGCTTGTCGATCGGCACCCGGATCGCCTGGCCGGGATTGGCCGGGTCGATCATCTGGGCCTGGATGCCGACGCGGCGGACCTGCGCCAGCACCCGCTTCGAGCCATCCTCCATCGTCACTTCGAAGAGCGGCAGCGGCTGGGCATGGCCCTCGACCCGAACCTCCTTCTGCGACATCGGCAGCAGCGAGGGCGGGAATTCGAGCAGGCCGGCCTGCGTCTTGAAGGAAGAGAGGCCGAGCCAGAGCACCGGCCCGAACATCAGCACGACGCCGAGCGCGAGATAGGCGTAAGCGGCAATGTCGGTCCAGTGCCAGCGGCCGGGATTGCGGCGGGCCACCGCCATGCGCGCGAGCCTGTTCATGCCGCCCCCTTGCGGCGGCTCGCCGCGAGCTGGGCCAGCGTCAGCGCGAACAGCACGACACCGAGCACGACGGAGGCTGCTGCCGCCAGGCCGAAATTCTGGACCTGATTGGCGAAGGCGGTCTCGTAGATGTAGTGCACCACCATCAGCGTCGCGGTGCCTGGCCCGCCGCCGGTCAGCACGAAGACTTCGTCGAAGGTCTGCACGCCGCGGATCAGCGCCAGCACGATCACCACGATCATGTTCGGCCAGAGCAGCGGCAGGGTGATGCGCCAGAACACGCGCCAGCGCGGCGTCGCGTCCATCTCGGCGGCCTCGTAGAGATCGGCGGGGATCGCCTGCAGGCCGGCGAGCAGGATCAGCGTGTAGAAGCCCATATGGGCCCAGATCGAGACGAAGACGATCCAGAACATCGCCCAGCTCGGATCGACCAGGAACAGGATGCGCTCGCCGCCGAGCGAGGTGATCGCGGCGTTGAGCAGGCCGTCACGCTGCAGGATCCATTTCCAGGTCAGCGCCACCACCACCGGCGAGAGCAGCACCGGGAAGAAGTAGACGGCGCGGAAGAAGCCGCGCGCCCTGATCTTCATGTTCAGCACCACCGCCGTCAGCAGCGAGAACAGCACCATCGCCGTGACCTGGAAGACAGTGAAGCGCGCGGTATTGGAAACGCCGCGCCAGAAATGGTCCTCGCGGCAGGAGGACGGGTCGAGGAAGGAGCCGCAATCGAAGAGATAGGCGTATTGCTGCGCACCGACATAGGGGCGCTCGGATGGGAACAGCCCCGCCCCACCCGTCACCGAGAAGACGAAGTTGATGATAAGCGGCAAGAAGACGAAGAGCGAGAAGAAGACGAGATTGGGCAGCAGGAAGACATAGGCCATCCGCCGCTCGCCGATCAGCCGCTGCAGAACCTGCATCGGCCAGTCGATCAGCCGCATCAGAGCCGCGAGCGGCGCAGCGAACAGGCTCGCTGCGCCGGCGCGTTCCGATGGCGCTGCCGGGATGGGAGCGTCGGAGGCCATCCGCCTTACTTCTTGCGCTCGGCGATCTGCTGGGCGATGTCGGATTCGATCCGCTTATAGGCCTCGTCGAGGTTGCCCTCGCCCGAGATCGCCTGGCCGAGCCGGCTGATCACCGCGTTGAAGATGACGCGGTTGCTTGTATAGCCCTGCAATTGATAGGCGACCGGCGAGAGCTGTGCGACCTGGTCCGAGAAGACCTTGAGCGCGGCCTTGGCCGGGGCGCTCGCGCCCTGATAATCGAGGCCCTTGGCGGCGATGCCGAGATGGCCGGGCACGAACAGCGAGCGGGCATAGAACTCGCTCAGCACCGGCTCGCTCGAGAGGTATTCCATCACCTTGGCGACGGCTTCCGGGCTCTTCGTCGTCTTGATCGCGACGAGGCCAGCCCCACCCGGCATGCCCGAGCAGCCGCCGGCGCCGCAGGGAGCGGGAACCGCGATCCAGTCGAAGGCGTCGCCGACCGTCTTGTCGAACTGGGCGATCTGCCAGGAGCCCGACTGGTACATCACGACCTGGGCGTTCTTGAACTCGTCATTGGCGCCGCGATAGGCGGTGCCGGAGACCGAGCCCCAGAGCTCCTTCTTCATCACGCCATTGTTGTGCCAGTCATAGACCAGCTTGGCGCCGCGCTTGAAACCATCATCGATCACCGCCGGCTCGCCCTTGGCGTCGAAAACCTTGGCGCCTTCCGAAACGGCGACCGAGAAGAAGCGGTGGCCCGAGCGATCCATCGCTAGGGGGAACGGCGCCTGGACCTTGGCCGCGACATCCTTGACCGCCTTGCCCCAGTCCTCCCAAGTCGCCTTGGCGCCGGGCATCGCGATGCCAGCCTGCTCGAACAGCGTCTTATTGACGAAGGGGCCGGTGACGGTGAGCTGCGTCATGAAGCCGGTGATCGCCTTGGTGTCGCCTTCGGGCCTCATCCAGGGCAGGAACGGGCCGAAATTCTTTTCCCAATAGGCCGCGTCCTTGAGATGCGGCCGCAGGTCGAGCGCATAGCGGGCAATGCCGCCGAGGTCGACGACGCGGGCGATGTCCGGACCCTGGCCGGAGGCGAGCTGGACGGGCAGGTTCTCGGTGATGGCCTTGTAGGGCACCTGGTCGAGCACGACCTTGATGTCCTTGTTCTGGGCCTCGAAGCGCTTGAGCAGGTCGGTGATGACCTCGCCCTCATTGCCGTCGGAATACCAGGCGATGCGGACCGTGGTCTGGGCTTGCGCGATGCCGCCCATGACGAGGCCGGCCGTCAAGGCGAGCGCCGAAATCCAATGCTTGCTTTGCATGAGCGTTCCATCCCCGCTTGAAACGACGCCTCAAGGAGCGTCTTGACAATCATTAAGGCAAACGTTTGCCTAGCTTGTCAATCCCGAAGTGAGCCGGCATCTCTGGCAGGCTGACTCGCCGGGCCGTGCCAGGCGAGTAGCGGGGATGGAGCGCGATGAAGACCAGGGCCGCCAAGGCACAGCAGGGTTCGGTCTCGCTCACCACCGTCGCGCACGACACCGGCGTCTCGATCTCGACTGTCTCGCGCATCGTCAACGGCGCGAGCGGGCGGGCCTCGCCCGAGACGGTCGCGCGCGTCGAGGCGGCGATCGCGCGGCTGGGCTACCGGCCCAACCCGGTCGGACGGGCGCTGCGCCAACGCGCCAGCCGCGTCGTGGCGATGCTCTCGCCCAATCTCGACAACCCCGCCATGGCGGCGATCGCGGTCTCGACCGAGGCGGCGCTGCGCGCCGCCGGCTATGTGATGATCCTCTGCGACACGCATGACCGTGCCGAGCTTCAGGACGACTACCTGCAGGCGATGCGCGAGCAATTTGTAGCCGGCTATGTCATGGTCAGCGCCGTGCGCAGCCGCGGGCTCGAGGAGACGCTCCGGCGCGGCGACCCGATGGTCTTCGTCGCGCGCCACAACCCGCTCGGCGGCGGCGCCTATGTCGGCATCGACAACCGCGCCGCCGGGGCCGATGCAGCCGACTTTATGTTGGCTCGCGGGATCGAGCGGCCCGCAGTGCTGATGGCGGCGCAGAATATTTCGAGCACCCAGGAGCGTGCCTCCGGCTTCATCGACCGTCTCGTGGCGCGCGGGGTCCCGGCAGATGCGATCCGGCGCGCCAGCGGCCCCGGGCTCTCGCATATCGAGATCGGCTATGCCGCCGCCCGCGCGCTCGTGCAGGACGGCGGCTGGCCGGAAGGGGCGCTTTGCGTCAGCGACATGATCGCCTATGGCGCCTATCGATTGGCGGTCGAGAACGATGTGCCGATCCCGCAGCGTTGCACGCTGGTTGGGGTCGACGGCAACGCGATCAACCACTGGATCGCGCCCTGGCTGACCTCGATCCGCATCCCCTATGAGAGCTTCGGCGGACATGTCGTCAGCCAGCTGGAATCACTCTGGAGCGGCGCGCCGACATCGGAAGTCCGGATCCCGCACGAGCCGCCGATGACCGGGCTCGCGCAGAAGGTGAGCGCATGACCCTGCTCGACCACGAGACCCAGCCGCTCGAGCAATGGCGCGAGGGCGTGATGACGCAGATGCGGGTGTCCGCGCTGGTGCGCTCCGCTCAGCTCTGCATCTTCGAGCAGTTCTGCGACCCCGGCCTCGGCGCCCCGATCCACCTCCACGCCGTCGAGGAGATCCTCGAGGTGATGGCGGGCGAGGCCGAGATCACCCTGCGCGGCGAAAGCCTGATCCTGCGCGCCAACCAATCGCTCGTGATCCCGGCCGGCGCGAGGCACGGCTTCAGGAATATCGGCTCCGGCATCCTCAAGGTCCGCGCCACGCTCGCCGCGCCGATCTTCGAGGCGAGCTATGAGGATCGCGCCGAGCAGTCGCGGCGCTGGGTTCCCTGAAGCGAGCGCGTGCAGACGGGTCAGCTACAGCCCAACCCCGCAACCGTGCTACAGAAGCCGCATCCTGCCGAAACGAGGGATGGCCGATGAGCGAGCCGCATCATGTCGTGGTGATCGGCGGCGGCTTCGCCGGGCTCGAGACGGTGCACCGCCTGGCAGGCGCAGATATGCGCATCACCATCGTCGATCGCCGCAATCATCACCTCTTCCAGCCTTTGCTCTACCAGGTCGCCACCGCCTCGCTCGCGACCTCGGAGATCGCCTGGCCGATCCGGCATCTGTTCCGGCGCCGCAGCGAGGTGACGACCCTGCTGGCCGAGGTGACCGGGATCGACACTGCCCGGCGTGAGGTCGCGCTCTCGACCGGCGAGACGCTGCACTACGACACGCTCGTCGTCGCCACCGGCGCAACCCACGCCTATTTCGGCCATGACGACTGGGAGCCCTATGCGCCGGGCCTGAAGACGCTGGAGGATGCGACGACGATCCGCCGCCGCATCCTCGTCGCCTTCGAGCGCGCCGAGGCAGAGCAAGACCCGCAGCGCCGCGCCGCGCTCCTGACCTTCGTCGTCATCGGCGCCGGCCCGACCGGCGTCGAGCTCGCCGGCACGATCGCGGAACTTGCGCGCGCGACCCTGCCCGAGGATTTCCGCCGGATCGATACCCGCTCGAGCCGTGTCGTGCTGGTCGAAGCCGGCGAGCGCATTCTGCCCGGCTTCGCCGAGGATCTGTCGCGCTATGCCCATGAGGCACTGCAGCGCATCGGCGTCGAGGTCCGCACCGGCGCGCCCGTCACGGCGTGCACCAGCGCAGGCGTCTCCATCGGACAAGAAGAGCTGCCGGCCGCGACCGTGATCTGGGCGGCCGGCGTGCGCGCCTCTCCTGCTGGCGCCTGGCTCGATGCGCCGATCGACCGCGCTGGCCGCGTGCAGGTCGAGCCTGATCTCACCATGCCCGGCCGGCCGGACGTGTTCGTGATCGGCGACACCGCGAGCGTGATGGATCAGGACGGCAAGCCGGTTCCCGGCATTGCGCCCGCCGCCAAGCAGCAGGGTCGCCATGTCGCGGCGACGATCAAGCGCCGGCTCGCCGGCGACAAGGCGCCGCGCCCCTTCGCCTACAGCCATGCCGGCAGCCTCGCCACCATCGGCAAGCGCGCCGCGATCATCGACTTCGGCCGGGTGAAGCTGAAGGGCTGGCTGGCCTGGTGGCTCTGGGGCCTGGCGCACATCTACTTCCTGATCGGCGTGCGGAATCGCGTGACCGTGGCGCTGAGCTGGCTCTGGATCCACGCCAGGGACCAGCGCAGCGCGCGGCTGATCACCCAGCGCGATGTGAAACAGCCGGGCGGCGGGGCCTGACAAACGTCATGCTCGGGCTTGACCCGAGCATCTCAGGCCGGATGAGGCTCCGGTCGTTGTCTTCTCGTCACGAGATTCTCGGGTCTGCGCTTCGCTCCGCCCGAGAATGACGGCGGCACTCAGCGCCCCGTCAGATAGCGAGCCAGCCCTGCCGTCGAGGCATCGTGCGCATCCGCCGGAGCCTTGCCCTCGATCACCGGCAGCAGCGCCGTCGCCAGCTCCTTGCCGAGCTCGACGCCCCATTGGTCGAAGGCGTTGATGTCGAACACCGTCGCCTCGACGAAGACACGGTGCTCGTAGAGCGCAATGAGCCGCCCGAGCGTGAACGGATCGAGCTTGCGATAGGCGACGGTCACGCTCGGCCGGTTGCCGGGAAAGACCTTGTGCGGCGCGAGGTGCTCGATCGCATCCGGCGACAGGCCCTGTTTCGCGAGCTGCGCCTTCGCCTCCTCCAGCGTGCGGCCCTTCATCATCGCCTCGCTCTGGGCAAGGCAATTGGCGAGCAGCAGGCGGTGCTGATGGGCGAGCTCCGGCTCGTGCCCTTCCGCTGCGATCAGGAACTCGCAGGGGATGATGTCGGTGCCCTGGTGCAGCAGCTGGAAGAAGGCGTGCTGGCCGTTGGTGCCGGGCTCGCCCCAGACCAGCGGACCGGTCGGCCGCGTCACCGCCCCGCCCGCCTTGTGCACGCGCTTGCCGTTCGACTCCATGTCGAGCTGCTGCAGATAGGCCGGCAGGCGCGCCAGCCGCTGATCATAAGGAAGAACCGCGCGAGCCGGATAGCCGCAGCTCTCGCGATGCCAGAGCCCGATCAAGGCGAACAGCACCGGCAGGTTCTCATTGAGCGGCGCGGTGCGGAAGTGCTCGTCCATCGCATAGGCACCGGCGAGGAAGGCGCGAAAGTCCTCGGGGCCGATCGCGATCATCACCGGCAGGCCGATCGCCGACCAGACTGAGTAGCGCCCGCCGACCCAGTCCCAGAAGCCGAAGATCCGGTCCGGCTCGATGCCGAAGGCGGCGACCTTGTCGAGCGCGGTCGAGACCGCGGCGAAGTGCTTGGCCACCGCCTCTTCGCCGAGCGCACCGGCGATCCAGCGCCGCGCGGTCGCGGCATTGGTCATGGTCTCGATCGTGGTGAAGGTCTTCGAGGCCACGATCACCAGCGTGCGCGCCGGATCGAGCTTCGCCAAGGTGTCGGCGATATGGGCGCCATCGATATTAGAGACGTAATGCAGGCGCGGCCCGTCATGATACGGCGCCAGCGCCAGCGTCGCCATCACCGGCCCGAGATCGGAGCCGCCGATGCCGATGTTGACGACATCGCTGAAGCGCTCGCCATCGGCCGCCGCGATCTTGCCGCTGCGAATGCCGTCGGCAAAAGCGGACATCCGCTCCAGGACGGCATTGACCTCCGGCATGACATCGACGCCGTCGACCTTGACCGGCCGGCCGGACTGGTTGCGCAGCGCCGTATGCAGCACGGCGCGGCCTTCCGTCGTGTTGATCGGCTCGCCCGCGAACATGGCGTCGCGCTTGGCCGCGACATCCGCCGCCTCGGCAAGTGCGAGCAGCAGCTCCACGGTCTCGGCCGTCACCGCCGTCTTGGAATAGTCGAGCAGCAGGTCGTCGAGCCGGACCGAGAAACTGGCGAAACGCTGCGGGTCGGCGGCAAAGAGCTCGCGCAGATGCTGCGAGACGGTTCGGGTGCGATGCGCGGCGAGATCCGCCCAGGCCTTCTCCAACACGATCATCCTCCTCGGCGATTGCGGTCGGCCGCCGCAGCGGCAAGCCGAGGTAGCATAGCGATAGCGGCGAGGTCACGGCAGCGAGCGGGCGGGGCAGCCATGCAGAAGGAGGACCATCAGCCCAAACGGGCGAGTTCCGCCTGCACGTCTACCGCTTTCGGCAGATCGGCGCCGCGGCGGCCGACCGTGATGGAAGCGGCGATTGCGGCGTGGGTCAGCACTTCAGCCAATGCCGCTTGATCGAGCGTAGCGACGCCTTCGATGCTCAGCCGGTCCGTCTGCGACAATCGAGCCAGCAATGCGGCATGGAAGCTGTCACCGGCGCCCACCGTGTCCCGGACACTGACCACCCTGGCCGGCAGTTCAACCTGGCCGGCGGCACAAAAGCCGATCGCTCCTTCCGCGCCACGCGTGATCACCACTAGTTTCGCGCCGAGTCCCAACCAATAGGCAGCAGCCTCCTGCAGCGAGAGCTTCCCGCCCCAGGCGATGCGGATGTCCTCGTCGCTCGCCTTGATGATGGTCGCGACGCGATAAAACCGCTCGGCGGCACCAGCCCACAGCGCCATGTCCGGCACGACACCCGGTCGCAGGTTTGGATCGACGCTGATTACCCGCCGGCCATGCTCGCGCTCGGCCAGGAGAGCGAGCGCCCCGCCGGTCGGCTCGACCGCCATGCTGTAGGAGCCGAAGCTGAGCGCCCGCACCTCCGGCGGCAGCTCGGCTGGCAGCTCAGCCGGCATCAGGAAGCGGTCGGCAGCACCTTCGCCATGGAAACCGTAGCTCGGCTGCCCATCCGCTCCGGTGGCGACGGCCGAGATGGTCGAGAGCCGGTCGCTGCGGACGATGAAGCGGCCATCGACGCCCTCCTGTGTCAGGCGTTCCGCCAGCATCGCGCCGATGCCGTCGTGCGAGATTGCGCCGAGGAAGCCGACCGGCACGCCGAGCCGCGCCAGGCCGATCGCGACATTGAAGGGCGAGCCGCCGGCAACGGCGCGCCCGGCCATCTCGGCCCCCTTGGGCGGATCGAGGAAGAGATCGACCAACGCTTCGCCGCAGACCAGGATCATGATACGGCGCTCAGGCTGCGTGAGGGATGGCGCAGGGCTGGGTCGAACGGATTGAGCATTGCGCCCAATGCCGCGGCCTCCGCCTTGAGAATGGCGACGACGCCGGGCAGGCGCTCGGGACGCAACCGGTCCGCCAGCGTGCCGACGCTCAGCGCCGCGACGACTCGGCCCTGCGCGTCGAAGATCGGCACGCCCAGGCCCGCCATGCCCGGGATCAGCCCGGTGTTGAGATTGACCCAGCCTTGCATCCGGGCTGCCTCGAGCGCGACGCGTAAGGCTGCCTCGTCGAGGAAACCACGATCGAGCAGGCGCGGCACGTTGAAGCGGATTACCGCCTCGCGCTCGGCCTCGGGCAGATGGGCGAGAATGGCAAGGCTCCCTTGCCCGAGCCCGAGCGGTACCTTGCCGCCGATGTCGCCGGTGAAGGAGCGGATCGGGAACGGCCCCTCGATCCGGTCGAGGCAGACCGCATCATAGCCGTTGCGGACCAGCAGGAAGATCGTGTCGGTCAGCGTCGCCGAGAGGCGCAGGAGCACCGGCTTGGCGAGGTCGCGCAGGCCGCCGGCCTGGCCGGCGCGGGCTGCCAGGACGAAAAAGTCGAGCGCCAGCCGGTAGCGCTTGCCGACCTGCTCGACGAAGCCCTCGGCGGCGAGATCCTGCAAGGCGCGATGCGCCGTCGGCTGGCTGCAGCCGGCCTGCTCGGCGAGATCCTTCAGGCGGATTCCGCCTGCATCCGTCGCGCCGACAAGACGCAGTAAGCCGAGCGCGCGGCGCAGGCTGGACAAAGGCTCGGCAGAATCATTCATCCACAGAGGATAATCTGAAAGACCATGAGCGCCAGTAAATTTCGTATAACGGAATTACAAATAGAAAAATTCTTTCCTGCGGAATTGTTCGTTGACGAAATTCCACGCCTGCCGCTTCCTCCAACCATAAGGCAAGAGACCCCGATGAGCGGGCGGGGCGAGCCAAGCGGGAGAGGTCATGAGCTTCCTGACGCTGGAGAAGCTGAGCAAGGTCTATGGCGATTTCGCCGCCGCGCGCGACATCGACCTGTCCGTCGCCAAGGGCGAGTTCGTCTCGCTGCTCGGCCCCTCCGGCTGCGGCAAGACCACGACGCTGCAGATGATCGCCGGGCTGGTCGAGCCGACGGCCGGCACGATCATGCTCGATGGCCGCGACATCACCCGCGAGAAGCCGAACAGGCGAGGGCTCGGCATCGTCTTCCAGAGCTATGCGCTCTTTCCGCACATGACGGTAGCGCAGAACGTCGCCTTCGGGCTGGAGATGCGCAAGATCGCCAAGGCGGAGCGCGACGAGCGGGTGAAAGCCATGCTCAGCCTCGTCCATCTGAGCCCGCTGGCCGAGCGCTATCCGCGCCAGCTCTCCGGCGGCCAGCGCCAGCGCGTCGCCATTGCCCGCGCCCTCGTCATCCAACCGCCGGTGCTGCTGCTCGACGAGCCGCTCTCCAATCTCGACGCCAAGCTGCGCGAGGAGATGCAGTTCGAATTGCGCCGCATCCAGCAGCGCGTCGGCACCACCACGATCATGGTCACGCACGACCAGGCCGAGGCGCTCTCGATCAGCGACCGCGTCGTGGTGATGGAGCAGGGCCGGATGACGCAGGTCGACGCGCCCTACAAGCTCTACGAGAACCCGGCGACGCCGTTCATCTCGACCTTCGTCGGCAAGATGAATCGGCTCGAAGGCACCTGGCGCAAGGGCGCGGCGGAGGTCGCGGGCATCGTGCTGCCGGCCGAAGCCAGCGGGCTGGCCGAAGGCGCAGCCATCGCAGTGTCGATCCGCCCCGAGAAGCTCGCGCTGAAGGCGCCAGGTCAGGGCCGCATCGACGGCACGATCGCCAACCGCTTCTTTCTCGGCGTCAGCTGGCTGTTCACGGTCGAGACCGCGGCTGGGCCGATCCTGGTCTCGGCGCCGAACGACGGCGAGGAGCCGGCCCGCGAAGGCGCCAAGGTCGCGCTCGACTGGGCCCCGGCCAGCCTGCGCATCGAGCCGCTGGCGCAGGGAGCGGCGGCATGAGCGTCGGGCGCTCCGCGGCGACACCGTTCTGGCTCGCCGGGCCGGGCGCGCTGCTCTTCCTCGGGCTCGTCGTCCTGCCGCTCGTGCTGACGGTGATCCTCTCCTTCCACGCCTATGATCATACGACCGGCATCAAGAACGAGTTCACCCTCGCCCACTACGCCGCCGTATTCTCGGACGAGTACTATCTCGGCATCTTCTGGCGCACGCTGCGGCTCGCAGGCCTGACCACGCTGATCTGTGTCCTGATCGGTGCGCCCGAGGCCTATATCCTGTCGCGGATGCGTGATCCTTGGCGCTCGGTCTTCCTCCTGGTGATCATCGGGCCGCTCCTGGTCTCAGTCGTGGTCCGCGCCTTCGGCTGGAGCATGCTCCTTGGCTCGACCGGGTTGGTGAACCAGGCCTTGCAGGGCCTCGGCTTCGAGAGCGTGCGCCTGCTCTACACCGAGACCGCGATCGTAATCGCGCTCGTCCACGTCATGCTGCCCTTCATGGTCATCCCGGTCTGGACCGCGCTGCAGAAGCTCGATCCGATGGTCGAGGCCGCTGCCTGGAGCCTCGGCGCCTCGCATGCCACCGCCTTGCGCCGGGTCGTGCTGCCGCAGGTCTCGCTCGGCATGCTCTCGGGCAGCCTGATCGTCTTTGGTCTCTCGGCCTCAGCCTTCGCCATTCCCGGCCTGCTCGGCGGCCGCCGGCTCAAGATGGCGGCGACGCTGGTCTATGACGAGTACATGCACGAGCTGAATTGGCCACTCGGCGCGACAATCGCGATCATCGTCCTCGTCGCCAACCTCGTGATCATGCTGGCCTATAACCGCGTCATCGAGACGCGCGCCCGCAAGGCCTTGGGGTAAGCGCCATGCAGAAGAACGGCCCCGTCGCGCTCATTTTCCATACGCTGATCGTCGCCTTCGTGCTGGCGCCGCTCGTCGTGATCTGCCTCGTCGCCTTCACGCCGGAGAACACGCTCTCGATCCCGACCACCAGCTTCTCGCTGCGCTGGTTCAGGGAGATCTTCCGCCATCCCGATTTCGTCGCCTCCTTCGTCAACAGCCTCTGGCTGGCGACGCTCGCGGCGACGCTTTCGGTCGCGATCTCGGTGCCGGCAGCGCTTGCAATCGACCGTTACGAGTTTCCGGGCCGCGGCGCGCTCAACGCCCTCTTCCTGTCGCCGCTGATCATCCCGCATCTCGTGCTCGGCGTCGCTTTCCTGAGGCTCTTCGCGCTGATCGGCGCGACCGGCAGCTTCGCTTGGCTCGTTGTGTGCCATGTCGTGGTGATCACGCCCTATGTGCTGCGGCTGGTGATGGCGGCCTTCACCGGGCTCGACCGCTCGGCCGAGCAGGCGGCGATGACGCTGGGCGCCTCGCACTGGACGGTGTTTCGCCGCGTCACCGCGCCGATGATCCTGCCCGGCATCACCGGCGGTTGGCTGCTCGCCTTCATCAACAGCTTCGACGAGCTCACCATGTCGATCTTCGTGACGTCACCGCAGACGGTGACCCTGCCGGTGCGCATGTACATGTACGCGACCGAATCCATCGACCCGATGATGGCAGCCGTCTCGGCGCTGATGATCGCGTTGACGGCTGCCGCCATGCTGGTGCTCGACCGCGCCTTCGGCCTCGACAAGATCCTGGTCGGGCAGAAGTGACATGCCGCTCCTGCACCGCCTCGTTCGCGCCGATCATCCGATCATCCCGTTCACCCTCGACGGCATTCCTTGCGAGGGCCGTGCCGGCGACACCGTCCTGACCGCGATCCTCACCCAAGCCGATCGGCTCCGCCTCAGCGAATTCACCGCCTCGCCGCGCGCCGGCTTCTGCCAGATGGGCGCCTGTCAGGATTGTTGGGTCGTACTCGAAAACGGCGAGCGCCTGCGCGCCTGCTCGACCGCTTTGATCCCCGGCATGCGCATCGTCACCCACCGCGCGAGGGCGGCATGAGCGGGCATCCGACCAGCGAGCGACCGCAGCCCCTGCTCGTCGGCGCCGGCCCGGCCGGCATCCGGGCCGCGCAGGCGCTAGTCAAAGCCGGCCTGCGCCCGCTCGTGGTCGACGAGGCGCCAGCCTGCGGCGGCCAGATCTATCGCCAGCGCCTGCTCCCGGATGGCCGCAGCAGCCGCGATCTCTACGGCTCGGAAGCGCATAAGGCCGAGGCCCTGCATCGCGATTTCGCCGCGCTCGACGGCAAGCTCGACTACTGGCCGCAGGCGCTGCTCTGGAACCTGCGCGACGGCCGGGCCGACATCATGGTCGAAGGCACGAGCCGGCAGGTCGCCTATGACGGGCTCATCCTCGCCACCGGCGCGACCGACCGCATTCTGCCGATCCCCGGCTGGACACTGCCCGGCGTCTTCACCCTCGGCGGCGCCCAGATCGCGCTGAAGAGCCAGGGCTGCGCCATCGGCTCAAGGATCGTCTTCCTCGGCTCCGGCCCCCTGCTCTACCTCGTCGCCTGGCAGTATATGAAGGCCGGCGCCAAGGTCGCGGCGGTGCTCGACACCGCGCCCTTCTCGGCGAAATTCAACCTGCTGCGTGGCCTGCCTCGGTTCCCGGCCATCGTGCTGCGCGGCATGCGGATGACCGCCGAGCTGAAGCTGGGCGGCGTCGCATTACATTACGGCGTCGGCGATGTCCGCATCGAGGGCTCGGACAAGGTCGGTGCGGTCGCCTGGCGCAAGGACGGGCTGGAACACCGCCTCGCCTGCGACGGCATCGGCTACGGCCTTGCTTTGCGCTCGGAAACCCAACTCGCCGACCTCGCCGGCTGCCGTTTTGCCTTCAACGCCCGCGACCGTGCTGTCCTGCCCGAGCGCGACGCGGCCGGCCGCAGCAGCGTGCCCGGCGTCTATCTCGCCGGCGACGGTGCCGGCATCGCCGGGGCGGATGCAGCCGAGCGCGCCGGCGAGCGCGCTGCGCTCGCGCTGCTGCAGGATCGCCGCCTGCCGCATGATCCGGCCCGCGCCGCCACGCTCGAAGCGGAACTCGCCCGCATCGGCCGCTTCCGCGATGTGCTCGAAGCCGCCTTCCCCTTCCCGGCGCACTGGGTGCGCGACATCGCTGACGAGACCACGCTTTGTCGCTGCGAGGAGATCAAGGTCGGCGAGGCCCGCGCCGCCATCGGCCAGTTCGGCGTGCACGAGCTCAATCGGCTAAAGGCGGTGAGCCGCGTCGGCATGGGCCGCTGCCAGGGTCGCATCTGCGGCGCAGCTGCAGCCGAGCTTCTTGCGCATGAGACGAACCGCGGCATCGAGGCCGTCGGCCGTTTGCGCAGCCAGGCGCCGGTCAAACCGGTGCCGCTGACGCTCGCGCTCGCCGCCCAGCAGGAGGCGGCGGAATGAGCCGGCACCTCTCCGTCGACGTCGCGATCATCGGCGGTGGCCTCGTCGGCTCCTCGACGGCGCTGGCGTTGCGCGGCATGGGCTTTTCGGTCGCTTTGCTCGACAAGGGCTTTTGCGGCGCGCAGGCCTCGGGCGTGAACTATGGCGGCGTCCGCCGCCAGGGCCGGCCGGTCGAGCAATTGCCGCTGTCGCAGCGGGCCCATGCGGTCTGGCCGCGGCTCAAGGCGCTGATCGGCATCGATGGCGAGTTCGTGCGCTCCGGCCATCTCAAGCTCGCCCGCGACGAGGCCGACATGGCGTCGCTCGAAACCTATGCCGAGACGACCGCCGAGCATGAGCTCGACCTCGAGCTGATCGGCCATAACGGCTTGCGCGAGCGCTTCGGCTGGATCGGCGACGGCGTCGTCGGTGCCTCCTTCTGCCCCGGAGACGGCCACGCCAACCCGCGCCTGGTCTCGACAGGCTTTGCCGCTGCGGCGCGCCGGGCCGGCGTCGAGGTGCTGGAGAACACCGCCGTCGAAGACGTGACCCGAGACGGCGACAGCTTCGCGCTCGAAGCTGCCGGCAATCTGTCGTTGCGCGCCCGCTTCGTCATCAACAGCGCCGGCGCCTGGGCCGGTCCTTTCGCCGAGAGCTTCGGCGAACCGGTACCACTCTCGCGCATCTACCCGTCGATGGTCGTCACCGAGCCGATGGAGCCGGTGATGTCAGTCAATATCGGCATGACAGGTCGCGGCATCTATGCCCGCCAGGTCGAGCGCGGCAATGTCGTCGTCGGCGGCGAGCGCGCCTTGCCGCTGGGCGATGTCGACTTCTCGCGACCGCGCGGCGAGGGCGCGCTCTCGATCATGAACCGCGCCGCCGCACTGTTCCCTGGCCTGCGCCACGCCCAGGCGATCCGCTTCTGGAGCGGCACCGAGGGCGCGATGCCGGACGAAAACCCGGTAATCGGCCCGAGCCAGACCACGCCCGGCCTGTTCCATGCCTTCGGCTTCACCGGCGCCGGCTTCCAGATCGCGCCGGGGGTCGGCGAGGTGCTCGCCGAACTTATCCGCGATGGCGAAACGCAGACCCCAATCGCCGCCTTCTCGATCGGCCGCTTCGGCAATCCGGCTTCCGCCCGCACAGACCAAGGCTCGAATGCGGGGCAAAACCAAGAGCCACCACACATAGGGGAGCCAAGACCATGACCAACCGACACACCATCCTCGCGACAGGTGTCGCCGTCGTCGCGCTCGCAGCCGCCGGCAGCGCCTTCGCTCAGTCGAAGACGCTCTATGTCGGCATGAACGGCGGCAATTTCGAGAAGACCTTCACGCAAGGGGTCTTCCCGGATTTCGAGAAGGCCAACGACGTCAAGATCGTGGTCGTGCCGGGAACCTCCTCCGACATCCTCGCCAAGGCGACCGCGGCCAAGGACAAGCCGCAGATGCATGTGATGTTCCTCGACGACGGCGTCATGGTCCGCGCCATCGGCGCCGGGCTCTGCGCCAAGCTGAAGAGCGGCCCTGAGCTGGCCGAGCTCGCGCCCGGCACCCGCATGAAGGACGACATGGCTGTCGGCATCGACCTCGGCATGACCGGGCTCGGCTACAACAAGAAGATGTTCGACGAGAAGGGCTGGCCGGCGCCGACCTCATGGATGGATCTCGCCGATCCCAAATACAAGGGCAAGGTCGTGTTCCAGTCGGCCTCGGCCTCGTCCTTTGGCCTGCATGCCTTCCTGATGTTCAACCGCATCCAGGGCGGCACCGAGGCCAATGTCGAGCCCGGCTTCAGCAAGTTCCGCGATACGATCGGCAAGAACGTGCTCGAATTCATCCCGAGCTCGGCCAAAATCGCCGAGATGGCGCAGACTGGCGAAGCCGCGATCTTCCCCCTGACGCCGACCGGCATCTCGACGCTGAAGGAGAAGGGCATCGGCGTCGAATACGCCCAGCCCAAGGAAGGCTCGGTGGTGCTGATGGTCGCGCAATGCGTCATCGCCAACAATTCCGAGCCGGAGCTGGCGCAGAAGCTCGCCGCCTACCTGCTCTCGGCCGAGGCGCAGTCCAAGGCGCTCACCGCTGGCAACATCGTGCCATCGAACACCAAGGCCAAGGCCTCGACGCCCGAGGCCGAGAAGAAGCTCGAAGCCTTCCACGCCAACATGAAGAGCGCCGTCACGCTCGACTGGGACGCGATCAACGCCAAGCGGCCGGAATGGAACAGCCGCTGGAACAAGATGATCGAGCGCTAGGCGCACTGTAGCCGTCGTCACCGCCGCGCTTTAGCGCGGCGGTGTTTTCGTTTGACCGCGACAAGCGCCTCTCGGTTAAAACTAATCGTATCGCTCACGTTTGACAGAAAGCGCTGCCTCGCTCCATTCTTGCAATCGATTACATCGCCAGTCGGGCGTTGATAGCGAGCTCCGGCAAGGAGCCATGTTTTCGGGAGGTCGCCATGAAGACCATGAAGGGCCCCGGGCTCTTTCTCGCCCAGTTCGCCGGCGACGAGGCGCCGTTCAACTCGCTCGACGCGATCGGCCGCTGGGCCGCCTCGCTCGGCTACAAGGGCGTTCAGATCCCGAGTTGGGATGCCCGGCTGTTCGACCTGAAAAAGGCCGCGGAATCAGACACCTATTGCGACGAGGTCAAGGGCACTCTGGCCCAATACGGCCTGTCGATCACCGAGCTTTCGACCCATCTGCAGGGCCAGCTCGTCGCCGTCCATCCTGCCTTCGACGAGGCGTTCGACGGCTTTGCGGTGCCTGAAGTCCGCGGCAATCCCAAGGCGCGGCAGGAATGGGCGGTCGAGCAAATGAAGCTCGCGGCAAAAGCCTCGCGGCGGCTCGGGCTCTCTGCGAATGTCAGCTTCACTGGTGCGCTCGCCTGGCCCTTCGTCTACCCTTGGCCACAGCGCCCGGCCGGGCTGGTCGAGACCGCCTTCGCCGAACTCGGCAAGCGCTGGCGCCCGATCCTCGACGCCTTCGACGAGGCCGGCGTCGATCTCTGCTACGAGATCCACCCGGGCGAGGACGTCCATGACGGGGCGACCTTCGAGCGCTTCGTCGATGCGGTCGGCGGCCATGCCCGCGCCTGCATCAATTACGACCCTAGCCATTTCCTGCTGCAGCAGCTCGACTATCTCGCCTTCATCGATATCTACCATGAGCGCATCAAGGCCTTCCACGTGAAGGACGCCGAGTTCAACCCGAACGGCCGCGTCGGTGTCTATGGCGGCTACGAGCCCTGGGTCGACCGAGCCGGCCGCTTCCGCTCGCTTGGCGACGGCCAGGTCGATTTCGGCGGCATCTTCTCGAAACTGGCGCAGTACGATTATGATTCCTGGGCCGTGCTCGAATGGGAATGCGCCCTGAAGCATCCCGAGGACGGCGCGCGCGAAGGGGCGGAATTCATCGCCGCCCATATCATCCGGGTGACCGAGCGTGCCTTCGACGACTTCGCCGCCGGCGGCACCGACGAGGCAGCCAACCGGCGCATGCTCGGTCTCGACCGCTGAGGAGAAGCACGATGGCGATCGAAGCCTCCACCGGCACCAAGCTCAACCGCCGCCTGCGCCTCGGCATGGTCGGCGGCGGCCGCGGCGCGTTCATCGGCGCGGTCCATCGCATCGCCGCCCGGCTCGACGATCGCTGGCAACTCGTCGCCGGCGCGCTCTCCTCCGATCCGGAACGCGGACGGCTCTCCGGCGAGGACCTGCTGCTTGATCCCACCCGGATCTATGCCGATGCCAACGAGATGGCGAAGCGCGAGAAGCGCCGCAAGGATGGTATCGACGCGGTCGCGATCGTCACGCCGAACCACGCCCATGCGCCGGCGGCCAGGGCTTTCCTCAAGGCCGGCATCCATGTGATCTGCGACAAGCCGCTCACCACCAACCTGCGTGAGGCGGAAACGCTCGCCAAGCTGGCAAGGGATAGCGGGCTGATCTTCGCGGTCACCCACAATTACACCGGCTATCCGCTGGTCCGGCAGGCCCGTGCCATGGTCGCCGAGGGCGTACTCGGCAAGCTGCGCGTCGTCCAGGTCGAATACGCGCAGGACTGGCTCGCCACACGGCTCGAGGACAGCGGCCAGAAGCAAGCGGAGTGGCGCACCGACCCGGCCAAATCCGGTCCGGCCGGTTCGATCGGCGACATCGGCAGCCACGCCTTCAACCTCGCCGAATTCATCGCCGGCGACGAGGTCGAAGCACTCGCGGCCGACGCCCATGTCTTCGTCGAAGGCCGCCGACTCGACGACAACGCCCATATGCTGCTGCGCTTCAGGGGCGGCGCGCGCGGCATGCTCTGGTGCAGCCAGGTCGCGGCCGGCCAGGAGAATGGTTTGCGCATCCGCCTCTATGGCGAGAAGGGCGGGCTCGAATGGCAGCAGGAGAATCCAAACCTGCTGGTCCATTCGCCGCTCGGCGAGGCGCCGCGCCTGATCCGGCGCAGTGGCGCGGGCGCCTATCCAGTCGCCAATGCTGCTTCGCGCGTGCCCGGCGGCCATCCCGAGGGCTATCTCGAAGGCTTCGCGCAGCTCTACGTCGATATCGCCGAGCAGATCGCCGCCCGGATCGAGGGGCGGGACGCCGCCCCCTTCGCCAGCCTCGTGCCAACCATCGCCGACGGCGTGCGCGGTGTCCGCTTTATCGAGGCGGCGGTGCGCTCCTCCGCCAAGGGCGCGCGCTGGCAGCCAGTCTGAAGCTAACGACCCAGCTTGTCCTCCCCACCCCCGTCGCGGCATAAGCGGCGCCAACGACAGGGAGGACGCACGCCATGGAATTCCGCCCCGATATCGGCCAGCTCTCGCCGACCGTGCGTGAGCATCTGGCTCCCGGCAACCTGCTGCGCGCCGGCATCAACCTCTCGAATTTCCTGCTGGTGTCCAGCCGCGGCCCGCAGGGCGAGCCGCAAGGCGTCTCGCCCGACATGGCCCGCGCCCTCGCCGACCATCTCGGCACAAACCTGCGCTATGTGCCCTACGAGAATCCCGGCCTGCTCGCTGATGCCGCGCCTTGCGATGAATGGGATGTCGGGCTGATCGGCGCCGAGCCGCAGCGGGCCGAGGCGATCAGCTTCACCCCGGCCTATGCCGAGATCGAGGCGACCTATCTGGTCCGCGAGTCGTCGCCGCTTCGCGAGATCGCCGATGTCGATGCGGAAGGCGTGCGCATCGCCGTCAGCGGTCGCGCCGCCTACGGGCTCTGGCTCGATCGTAATATCCGCAAGGCCGAACTCGTCCGCTCGGGCACGCTCGACGATTCCGCGAATGATTTCGTTGGCAAGGAGCTGGACGCGCTGGCCGGGTTACGGCCACGTCTGCTGAAGGATGTCGTCGCCATCCCCGGCACACGCATCCTCGACGGCCATTTCATGACCGTGCAGCAAGCGATCGGCGTGCCGAAAGCCAAGGCCGAGGCAGCGGATTACCTAGCCAAATTCGTTGCCGCGGCGAAGGAAACGGGCTTCGTCGCGGCGCTCATTGAAAAGCACGGCGTGCAGGGGCTGAGCGTCGCGCGGTAATCCTCAGCCGTCATTCTCGGGCGAAGCGCAGACCCGAGAATCTCAGGACCAGAAGGCGCCGGCTGGTGCCTCGTCCGGCAGGAAATGCTCGGGTCAAGCCCGAGCATGACGGCCAGGGTCAGGTCCCGTCCGTCCCGGCGCCGCAGACCAGCGCGCAGACCTTGCTGCCCGGCGTCGGCACGAAGCGTTTCGCCTGCAAGGCCGCAACCGCCGCTGCACCCGAGAGATCGGCGGCGATGCCGAACTCGAACCAGAGCGATTGAGCCGCCTGCTCCATCTCCTCGTCGCTGACCAGCACGATCTCATCGACATTCTTCGCGACGGCCTCGTAGATCGCCTGATCGGTGCGCCGGCACGACATGGTCGCGACCCGCGTCTCCAGTTTGTCGAGCGTGACCAGCTTGCCGGCGTCGAGGCAGGCATGCAGCGTCGGCGAGCCGTAGGGCTCGATGCCGATGATGCGCGTTTGCGGCCTGAGCGCCTTCACCGCGGTGGACAGCCCGGTGATCAACCCGCCGCCGCCGATCGCGACGAGAATGACGTCGACCTCCGGCATCTCATCGAGGATATCGAGACCGAGCGTGCCCTGGCCGGCGACCACCACGGGATCGCTGAACGGATGGGCATAGGTCGCGCCGGTCTCCTTGGCATAGGCCAGCGCGGCGGCATTGGCATCGTCCCAGATCGCACCGACGATCTCGACATCGGCGCCCCAGCGCTTCAGCTTGGCGACCTTGTCGGCGACGACATTGGACGGCAGGAATATCTTGGCGCTGACGCCGAGGACATGGGCCGAGCGGGCGATGGCGAGGCCGTGATTGCCGCCGGAAGCCGTGACGACGCCGCGGGCCAGCTCCTCGGCCGACAGCGTCAGCAGCCGGTTCATTGCGCCGCGCGCCTTGAACGAGCCCGCCGCCTGCAGCAATTCGAGCTTCAGCGTCACCGCACCGCCGAACTCTTCGCGCGAGCTGAGCTGGCCATAGGGCAGGATCGGCGTCTTGCGGATATGCGGGGCGATCCGCCAGCGCGCCGCCCGGATGTCGTCGAGGCCGATCACGACAGCACCCCGCGATAGGGCGCCGCCACGATCAGGCAGCAATTGCCCGGCCTGACGCGGCCCGGCTGGCGCCGGCCATAGAGGATGCCGTCGGCAGCGTAATGCAAGGTTTCCGGCGGGCGCGTCGGGTCCCAGGTGCAGTGGATGCGCCCGGCCGGCTGGCCGGCACTGACCTTTTCGCCATTGGCGTGAAACGGCTCGAAGACGCCGTCGGCCGTGGCGTAGACGTAAGCGGCCGTTCCCGGCAATTCGAGCACCTGCCCGCCGCCGCTGCGCGGCTCCGGCTTGTCTCGCCTGACGATGCCGAGATGGTCGAGCACATTGGCGACGCCGCGCCGGCAGACCTTGAGTGCGTCGAGCGAGACCGTGCCGGCGCCCGCCATCTCGGTGCCGACCGTGACGAGGCCCTGCCGGCAGGCGGTGGCGGTCGCGGTCCGCGGCTCGCCGAGATTGGAGATCACCACCGTCATCGGCGCATCGAAGGCCTGCACGGCCGCGACATTGCGCTTGTGCAGTTCGGGATCGTCGGTCGGCTCGACGATCGCGCTCGGGATGATGTCGAGCGAGGAGCCGCCGGAATGCAAATCGAGGAAGGCGTCGCCGAGCGGCAGGATATGGTCGCTGACGAAAGCCGCGATCTGCTGGGTGATGGTGCCGCGCGGATCGCCCGGGAAGGTCCGGTTGAAGTTGAGCCCGTCGACCGTCGAAGTGCGCTGGCCGGCGATGACGGCATGGACATTGTTCGCCGGCATCAGAATGAGCCGGCCTTGAACCCGGCCGGGATCAAGGTCGCGGATCATGTCGCAGATCGTGATCGGGCCCTCGTACTCGTCGCCGTGATTGCCGCCTTCGAGGATGGCTGTCGGGCCCGTCCCGTTCTTGATGATCGCGACCGGAATCCGCGTCGCGCCCCAAGCGTCGTCATGCGGCGAATGCGGGATCATCAGGAAGCCGACCTGCTTGCCGTCCTTCTCCGGATCGACGGTGAGGAAGGCGGAGGATGGGCGCGGTGTAGGCTTTTGGCGGGAGGTCATGGCGGGGCTCGGGCAGGTTAGGTGCTTGGTTTCAGGACAAGCCGCGGGGAACCCTCTCCCGGAGGGAGAGGGCAGGGTGAGGGGTAGGCCCTGTGACCAGTGCCGCGAGACCTGACCGCGCGGTTGGGTTCAGGCCAACGTTTCCAGTCCGAACACCTCACCCCTGCCCCTCTCCTTCCAGGAGAGGGGTTCCCGCGCCTGACGGGAGGACGCGTGTTGCCGCCTTACAGCGTCGGCAGTGGGTCCATCGGCATGTCCAGGTACTTCTTGTGCAGCCGGTCGAGCTCGCCGTTCATGCTGTTGAAGAAGATGAAACCGTCGAGCCAGCGCACCAGGTTATGCTGGTCCATCTGCACGCCCATATGCGCCGGGCTGCGGCGGATGACGAACTTGCGCTCGAACTCCTTGCTCGGGTTCTGCTTGGCGAGCGCCTGGGCGACGATCGAGTTGGTCGCGAGCAAATCGGCCTGGCCGGTGATGTAGGCGGCCGCCGCTGTCGCATCGTCCTCGGTGCGCATGATGCTGGCCTTCGGCGCCGTCGCGGTGATGGCGAGTTCCTGCGTCGTGCCCTTGGCGGCGGCGACGCGGTTCGAGCCGATCGTTTCCGGGCTGGTGACATTGGCCGATTTCGTGCCGTAGACGGCGAGGAAGGTGTTGGCGTAGGGCGCGGTGAACTGGATCTGCCGGGCACGCTCGGGGGTCAGCCCCATCACCGAGATAACGATGTCGACCTTGTCGGTGAGCAGGAAGGGGATGCGGTTGGCGCCGGTGATCTGCTGCATCTCCAGCTTCACGCCAAGCCCCTTGGCGACCATCTCGGCGAACTCGATGTCGAAGCCGACCGCGTTGCGGTTGGCGTCCTGCGAGCCGAAGGGCGGCGCATCGAGCGGCACGCCGATCCGCACCACGCCCTTGGACAGGATGTCCTGGAGCTTGTCAGCCTTGGCCTCGACCGCTCCGAACGCAGCGATCGCCATCGCCGCCAGACCTGCCAGGAATGAACGGCCTGCAAACAGTTTACGCATCTTTCTCTCCCCTCGTTGACCGGTACCGAAACTGATCTTCCCTACCTCAGTGCAGAACCGCGCTGAGGAAGGTCTTGAGCTCGGGCGTCTTCGGCTCAGCGAGCACCGCCGCGGCCTGGCCTTCTTCGTGGATGCGGCCCTCGTGCATGAAGACGACGCGGGAGCCGAACCTGCGGGCAAAGCCCATTTCGTGGGTGACGAGGATCATGGTCATGCCCTCCTGCGCCACGGATTCGAGCACTTTCAGCACCTCGCCGGTGAGCTCGGGATCGAGCGCCGAGGTGACCTCGTCGAACAGCATCAGCTTCGGCCGCATGGCGAGCGAACGGGCGATCGCGACGCGCTGCTGCTGGCCACCCGAGAGCTGCGAAGGATAGGCGTCGAGCTTGTCCTCCAGCCCGACGCGGGCCAGCACCTCGCGGGCGACCGCGCGCGCCTCGTCCGGCCGCTGCTTCTTCACGACGCGTGGGGCGAGCGTGATGTTGTCGGCGACCGAGAGATGCGGAAACAGGTTGAAGCTCTGGAAGACGATCCCGACTTCCTGCCGGAGCTTGCGCAGATCGGTTGCGGGGTCGTTGACCTTGACCCCATCGACGCTGATCCTGCCGGCCTGCACCGGCTCGAGCCCGTTGACGCAGCGCAAGAGCGTGCTTTTCCCTGAGCCCGAGCGGCCGATCACGGCGACGACCTCGCCCTTCGCAATATCGAGCGAGACGCCCTTCAGCACCTGGTTGGTGCCGTAGCTCTTGCTGACGTCCTGGATTTCAACGAGCGACATCGAGCTTCCGCTCGAGTGAGCGGCTCCATTGCGTGAGAGGGAAGCACATCGCGAAATAGATGCAGGCGACGGTGATGTAGACGGCGAAGGGCTTGTAGGTGCCGGCCGCGGTGAGCTGGCCCTCGCGGGTGAGCTCGACGAAGCCGATCACCGCCGCAAGCGAGGTGTTCTTGATCAATTGCACCAGGAAGCCGACCGTCGGCGGGATCGCGATCCGGATTGACTGCGGAATGATGACGTAGCGCAGCTGCTCGCCGAGCGAGAGCCCGAGCGAGGCGCCCGCCTCCCACTGCGTTTTCGCGATCGAAGTCAGCGCTCCCCGCCAGATCTCGCCGAGGAAGGCCGAGCCATAGACCGAGAAGGCGACGGCCGCGGCAATCCACGGATTGACCGAGATGCCGGCGAGCGGCAGGCCGAAGAAGATCAGGAACAACCAGACCAGGAGCGGCGTGCCCTGGACCAGCTGGATATAGGTCGCCGAGAACCAGCGCAGCGGCGCGATCGGCAGGATGCGCAGGATCGCAAGCCCGAGCCCTAGCACCGCTGAGCCGGCGAAGGCCACCGCGGTGAGCGCGATCGTCCAGCGCGCCGCCGCGATCAGGTACATCACATCGATGAGGCCGAATTCGCGGATCATCGCACGAACACCATACGGTAGATCAGGGCGAAGAGACCGCGGAAGCCGATGGCGAGCGCGAGGTAAAGCACGCCGATCACCGTATAGACCTCGAAATCGCGGAAGGTGCGCGACTGCACGATCGACGCCGCGTGGAACAGGTCCTGCACCGAGATCTGCGAGGCGACGCTGGTCGCCAGCATCAGCAGCACGAACTGGCTGGCGAGCGCCGGGAACATCGCCTTCAGCGCCGGGAAGACGACGATGTAGCGGAAGACCTGCAGGCCGGAGAGCCCGAGCGAATGGCCGGCCTCGACCTGCGCCTTCGGCACGGCCTCGAGCCCGGCGCGGACGATCTCGGTGGTGTAGGCGCCGAGATTGATGACGAGCGCGATCATCGCCGCCGTCAGCCCGTCAAGCCGCAGGCCGAAGCTCGGCAGCCCGAAGAAGATCAGGAAGAGCTGCACCAAAAGGGGCGTGTTGCGGATGATCTCGACATAGGTGCCGATGATACGACGCAGCCAGGTGGGGCCGTAGGTCCGTCCGGCCGCGCAGAGGATGCCGATGACGAGCCCGCCGACCATCGCCGCCGCCGAAAGCAGCAATGTGATCCAGACGCCATCGAGAATGGACTCCCAGGCCGCAAAGACATCGCGAAACTGGAGCCCGTACTTCATCGCCGGCAGCCCTGCAGGGCCTGCGGGGCATGGCCCCGCCGGCCGGATAGGCTGGACGGATGTTGCGGCGATGCGGTCATGTCTCCCCCTCTTTACCCGGAGGCTAGTTTGGCTTCTTATTTGATGTCAAGCTTCACATATGAAACAGGCGCAGCATGAGCGTTTTCCCTGAAGCCGAGAATGACGAGAAGGCGGCCTATGCCGCGCCGGCCCTGGAGAAGGGCCTCGACATCCTCGAACTGCTGGCCGACACCGGCGAGCCGCTCTCGACCCGTGTCATCGCCGAGCGGCTGCAGCGCTCGAAGAGCGAGATCTTCCGCATGGTCTTCGTGCTGCAGCAGCGCGGCTATCTCGAGCGCGAGGCGGGGACCGACCGGCTCGGCCTGTCGCGCCGCCTGTTCGACCTCGGCATCAGGACACCGGGCGGCAAGCAGCTCACCTCGGTCGTGCTGCCATTGATGGAGCGCTTCAGCGAGGAAAGCGGCCAGGCCGCCCATCTCGTCGTGCTGAGCCGGGCGCAGACCGTGGTGCTGGCGACCACCGCCGGCCATCTCGACGCCAGCGTCATCGTCCGCCCCGGCTATGGCCGGCCGGCGCTCGACGCCAATTCCGGCCTGCTGATCCTCGCCTTCCAGTCGGAAGCGCGCCGGCGCGGACTGATGAGGGAGGCGCCGGCCGAAACCAGGCAACGCCTCGACGAACCGGAAACGCTGGCCGCGCTCGCTGAGATCCGCACGCTCGGCCATCGCATCGCGCCGAGCCGCGATATCCTCGCCGTCACCGACATCGCCTGCCCGGTGATCGGCCCCGCCGGCCAGGCCGAGGCGGCGATCCTGGTGCCTTGCCTGCAACGCCATGGCGTCGAGACCGATGAGAACGCGATCCTGCTTGCGCTCAAAGCCTGCGCCGCCGAGGCGGGCCTGCGCCTGCCATACGGTTAGGCTAACCCGGAAAACCCGCGCAATTGCCGCTGCACCACCCCAAGCCGGCCATATACTCTCCAAGATTGCTCGCGAATTTGCGCCTAACCGACGCAACCGCCACGGAGGAGGACGATATGGCCGAGACCGCGACGAACACGCAGAGCATTGTAATGACCGATCCGGAGTGGATCGCGCTGGAGAGCATCAACGAAGAGACGCGCCGCTTCATCTTCGGTGAAACGATGCTGCGCCTGCTTCAGGGTCGCGGCCTGGCCGAACCCGGCGATGAGCTCTGGAAGGTCACAGCCCAGGGCCAGCAGGCACTCGAAGCCCGCAGCAACTAGCTCTGGCCTCGGCCGAGGCGACCGTCCCTTTCATGCGCGCGTCACGCTGGAACCCGCTCCGGCGTGGCGCGCGTTCCGATTCCGGAGTGCCCTCTCATCCCTGCTGGCGCATTGAAGTCTGGCGAACGCGACCGCAAGCCCGTTGCAAGCGCGCGCAACGCCGCCCATCTCAGCGACAGGCCGACCACCTCGCGCTTCCGGGATTGACGCATGAAACGCCCCGTCACCATCACCATCTCGCATTCGCTTGGCCGCGAGGCGGCCTGCCAGCGGCTGGAAGGCGGCGTCGGCAAGGTCCGCGACAAGCTCGGCAGCTTCGGCATGCAGCTCGTCGAGGAGAACTGGCAGGACGACACGCTGCATTTCGGCGTCGCGGCGCTGGGCCAGACCGTCCACGGCAAGATCGAGGTCGAGGAGGCGCTGGTGCGGGTCGAGGTCACGCTGCCCTTGATGCTCGCCATCTTCGCCGAAAAGCTCAAGCTCGGCGTCGAGAAGCAGGCCCAGATCCTGCTCGAGCACAAGCCAGCAAGCAGCTGAGGCTCAGCTACCGCCGTAGCTCGACAAAGAGGTCGAGCAGGAGTTTCTCAGCAACAATTTGGCGCGTCACGATCCCGTCGAATCGACCGCGCCGATCCAGCAGAACAGCGATCTGGAAGCCGGTCTCCTGGAATTTTTTCAATGCTTCCTCCAGATCGGTATCGGCGGGAATCAGCAACTTGCGACCCTGAGCCTTAGCGCGCACGACAGGATTCGCCAGTATCACGCCCAACTCACTTTCGTTGAGGTCGCGCGTAATCTCTTCGTCGCTAGGCAAAGAGCCGTTATAGACGATAAGTCGCAATCGCATGAGCTGCAAAAATATATCGCGCTCGAAATATCCAATCGGTTTATCGTCTTTCCCCAATACGATCAGAGCTTTGAATTCCCCACAGATGATCGATGAGTAGATCGAGCGAGCTATCTTGTAGACTTTGGCGGCGTCGACCTTGTCGCCGCTGTACGCCGTCCGATCCGACATAACGTAATAGGGACGGCAGTTCAGCCACATAGCGTCGAATTCAAAATTCGGCGATGTCGCATCTTGCTGTTCGATCGCGACCGCAGCTGCTTGTGCGCGCGCCACCGGTTGCTTTGCGATCTGGGCGAGCGTTGCCTTGATGCCGAGAGCCTCAAACTGCGCGACCCGGCCCGAGGCAAAGAGGAAGCCGGCGACAGGAAGGACGACAAGAACGGATTTTGCCGCGTCGCCTAGCTCCAAGTTCAGCTTTTTGGCGAAGAAGACGAGTAACAGTCCGATCAGCACCAAACAGATTACGGCTAAGGCCCAGGACATCTTCGCCCCCTGTGGCGCTGTTTCACAGTGGCAAATCCACTGGAGCGCCCGATATGATGTATCGTCGGCGCTCCGCCGACAATCACCTGAGGTTGTATCCATCACCCCGCCGCTTATGAGCGGACGGCAGCTCACGGCGCTAGGAGACCCATGCATCACGGCCCATTGATCGCCATCATCGTCATGGGCCTCGGCCTCGCCTTCGTCTTCGGGGCGCTGGCGCACAAATTGAGGGTTTCCCCGCTCGTCGGTTATCTCCTCGCCGGCGTCGCCGTCGGCCCGTTCACTCCGGGTTTCGTCGCCGACCAGGGCCTCGCCAACGACCTCGCTGAAATCGGCGTCATCCTGCTGATGTTCGGCGTCGGCCTGCATTTCTCGCTGAAGGACCTGCTCTCGGTCCGTGCCATCGCGGTACCGGGCGCGCTGGTGCAAATCGCCGTGGCGACATTGCTCGGCCTGGGCCTCGCACTGCTGCTCGGCTGGACCGTGATCGCCGGCCTCGTCTTCGGCCTGGCGCTCTCGGTTGCCAGTACCGTCGTGCTGCTGCGCACCCTGCAGGAGCGCCGCATCGTCCAGACCGAGAAGGGCAAGATCGCCGTCGGCTGGCTGATCGTCGAGGACCTCGCCATGGTCCTGGCACTGGTCATGATCCCGGCGGTCGCCGATGCGCTGAACGGCGGCACCGGCGCCGCTGCCGGAAGCGGCCCCCTGGCCACACGCTTCGATCTCGGCCTCTGGGGCGTGCTCGGCCTGACGCTCGCCAAGGTCGCCGCCTTCGTCGCCTTCATGCTGATCATCGGGCGTCGGCTGATCCCCTGGATTCTGCACTGGGTCGCCCATACCGGCTCGCGAGAGCTCTTCCGCCTCGCCGTGCTCGCGATCGCGCTCGGCGTCGCCTATCTCGCGGCCAGCCTGTTCGGCGTTTCCTTCGCACTCGGCGCCTTCTTCGCCGGCATGATCCTGAGCGAATCGCCACTCAGCCATCGCGCCGCTGAGGAATCGCTACCGCTGCGCGATGCCTTCGCCGTGCTGTTCTTCGTCTCGGTCGGCATGCTGTTCGATCCGGCTATCCTGCTGCGCTCGCCGTTCCCGCTGATCGCCACCATCGCGATCATCCTGTTCGGCAAGACCCTGGCGGCCTGGCTGATCGTGCGCGCCTTCGGCAAGCCCGATTCGGTCGCGCTGACGATTTCGGCCAGCCTGGCCCAGATCGGCGAGTTCTCCTTCATCCTCGCCGGGCTCGGCGTCTCGCTGAAGCTGCTGCCCGAGCAGGGCCGCGACCTGATCCTCGCCGGCGCGATCTTCTCGATCGTGCTCAACCCGCTGCTGTTCAAGCTGGTCGACCGGTTCGCGCCGGCCGAACCCGCGCCTGCAAAGCCCAAGCCGGCGGAGCCGACACCGCACGCCCCGGTTGCCGCGCCGGAACCCGAGCCGGCACCAGTGCCCGAACGCGACATCGCTCCGACCGCACTCACCGACCATATCGTCGTCGTCGGCTATGGCCGCGTCGGCTCGCTGCTCGGCGCCGGCCTCTCGGTCATGGGCGAGAAGCTGCTGGTGATCGAGGACCAGGACGATGGTGTCGCCGCCGCAAGGCGCGACGGCGCCGAGGTGCTCGTCGGCAATGCCGCCGATCCGGAAGTGCTCGCTGCAGCCGGGCTGGCGCAGGCGAAGCGCCTCTTCGTCGCCATTCCCGGCAGCTTCGAGGCCGGCCAGGTCTGCGAGCAGGCCCGCAAGCAGAATCCGGGCCTGCCGATCATCGCGCGCGCCCATTCCGTCGCCGAGGTCGAGCACCTGAAAGAATGTGGCGCCAGCCGCACCATCATGGGCGAGGCCGAGATCGCCCGCGCCATGCTGGCGCTTTGCGGCAAAAAGGGCGAAGAGCCGGCCCCAGCAGCGGCTTGAGCCGGCTAGCTCTCCTCGTCCATCAACGGATGCAGATCGCGCACCATGCTCTTCAGCCGCTCGTCGAGGATGTGGGTGTAGATCTGCGTCGTCGCGATGTCGGCATGGCCGAGCAGCTCCTGCACGACGCGCAGGTCCGCACCATTCTGCAGGAGATGGCTGGCGAAGGCATGGCGCAGCACATGCGGCGAAACCTTCGCCGGCGACAGGCCCGCCGCTGCTGCCAGTGATTTGAGATCGCGCCCGAAGGCCTGACGAGTCAGGTGCCCGCTTTCCCCATCTGAGGGAAAGAGCCAGCGTCCCTCGGCTGCGCCCTGCTCGCGCAACAGGGCGAGATGCGCCACGGCCGCCACGCGCGCCGCCTCGTTCAGCGGCACCAGCCGGTCCTTGTCGCCCTTGCCGCGCACGACCAGGAAGCGCTCGCGCGTGGTCGCGGCCGAGAGCGGCAGCGCGATCAGCTCGGAGACGCGCAGGCCAGTGGCGTAGAGCATCTCGATCAGGCAGCGCATCCTGACGCTGCGGGCCCGCGCCGCCGGTGATTGCTCCGCCTGTTCCGCCATCTGCTGCGCCGTGCCGATCAGCCGATCGACCTCGGCTACGCTGAGCACCTTCGGCAGCGGCCGGCCGAGCCGCGGCCCCTCGATCGCCGCGGTCGGATCACCTCCCGCTAGGCCCTCCGTGTAGAGGAAGCGGTGGAATTGCCGGACAGCAGAGAGCCGGCGCGCCGCCGAGGACGCTTTCAGCCCGCGCTCCGACAACTCGACGAGATAGGCGCGGACATCGTCCGCCGTGATCGCGGCCGGCCCGCCCTGGCTGGCGGCGAAGCCGAGATAATCCTCGAGATCGCGCTCATAGGCTTCGAGCGTGTTCTTGGCGGCGCCGCGCTCGGCCGCCAGCATGTCGAGGAAGCCGTTCAGCCAGGCGCGCGCCTGCTTGCTCATTTCTGCAGCTTCGAGGGCGGCACGACCTCGACCATCTCGCGCGGCTCCGGCTGCACGAAGGTGACCAGCGCGATCATGCCGCCATAGATCAACCCCGCGATGACAGCGAGAAACGTCAGGAACTTGAACAGCGTCGGCACGGCCGGCGATTCCCCCTGCACCCCACCCGGTTATTCCTGATCGGTGGGGCAGGACGCAAGCAGAGAACCCGCGAGTCGCGCGATCTGGAGTCCGCGCAGGCTGTTGCCGACGAACCAGCGCTCCGCTTGCTTCAGGTCTTCGAGACGCAAAGGCGCCTCGCGCGCTATGCCGGTTTCGATGAGTTCGCGGCGCAGCACGCCGGGCAAGAGGCCATGCTCCAGCGGCGGCGTCAGCAACACGCCATCGCGCTCGACGAAGATGTTGCTGCGGCTGGTCTCGGTGACGAAACCCTGCCGGTTCAGGAGGAGCGCATCGTCGCAGCCTTGCGCCACCGCATCCGTGAAAGCCCGCTCATAGAGCGCCCGGCGCGTGGTCTTGTGGCGCAGGAACGGGTCGCCAGCGTCGACCCGTTGCCCAGCCAGCGCAATGCGAACCGAGCCATCCGCCGCGACCGGCATCGCTGCCGTGATGATCTGGAGCGTGCCGTCGCGATGCAGTTCACAGCGTACCCGCCGATCTTTCCCGGCGGGGAACGACGCCTCAACCTCACCCAGCTGCCCGAGCGCCTGCTCCCGATCGAACCGGAAGCCAAGCGCCGCCGCCGACGCGGCCAGACGCTCGAGATGCAAGGGCAGCCGGACATAGCCGCCCGACCAGCGCAGCGCCTCGATCAGTCCATAATCCCCGCCGAGGTCGGTCAGCACCCGCGCCTTCAGCCGGCACTCGGCATATTCTTCGACGGGCGTGGAATCGACGACGATGCCACCGCCGACACCGTAGACGCCCTCACCGCCCGGCAGCAGCGTCGCGGTCCGGATCGCGACATTGAAATTGAGATCACCATTCGGTGCGATCATGCCGATCGAGCCGGTATAGATCTCGCGCGGCGCGGTTTCGAGCTCGCGGATGATCTCCATCGCCCGCAGCTTCGGTGCACCTGTGACCGATCCGCAAGGGAACAGCGCCTGCATCTGCTCCAGCAGCGACAGACCCGGCCGCAGCTGGCTCGTCACCGTCGAGGTCAGCGTGTGGAAACCGGGATAGGTCTCGACGCTGAACAGCGCCGGCACCGCGACGGAGCCGGTTTCGCTGACCCGGCTCAGGTCGTTGCGCAAGAGGTCGACGATCATCAGGTTCTCGGCCTGCTGCTTCGGATCGGCACGCAAAGCCGCCTTCGCCGCCTCGTCAGCCTCGGCACCGACGCCGCGCGCCGCCGTCCCCTTCATCGGCCGGGTGATGGCGCACCCGCCCGATGTCTCGATGAACAGCTCGGGTGAGACCGACAGGATGCTCGCTTCACCCGTCGCGACGATGCCACCATGCGCGACCGGCTGGCTCGCCCTGAGCGCCCCATAGAGCGCGAGCGGATCGCCGCGATAGCGGAAGCAGATCGGGAAGGTCAGGTTGACCTGATAGGCGTCGCCGGCATGGAGATAGTCGAGCACGCGCTGCACGGCTTCGGCATGGCCGGCCTCGTCCAGGCCGAACGCCAGCGCCTCCAGCGGCGGCGGGCACAGCTCCGCGAAAACCTGATCGAGTGCTGCCGGTGCAATGCTGCGCGGCGCCTCGAACAGCCCGAACCAGAGCAAGGGCAGCTGCCGTTCCGTCGGCAATAGCGCGATGAGACGCGGCTCGAAGGCATAGCCCAGCTCATAGGAGAAGAAGCCGGCCACATAGAGGCCCCGCGCCAACCCCGCCTCGATACGGGCGAAGGCATTGGCAATTTCAGAAGGCTCGGTAGCCTGCACGATCTCCACAAGATCGGCGAAGAGCAGCGCCTGCCCTGCCCCGCCGCGATCCTCCAGCAGCACGAAGGGCGGCCGCAGCGCAGCGATCCCGCTATCCTCTCCTGCCGTCGGCATCATGCGCCCCACCATCCCGTCGCGGCGCTACAAGCCCGGCTTGGGAGCCCTGGTCAACCGCTGCGCGCGGGACGTGGCGGCGCTGCGATCCTCATGCTAGAGCGGGCGAGAGGAATTCTTTCGATGACGATGGCGGAAACGATCGAACAGGTGGACCGGGTCGCCCTGCGCGCTGCGCTTGGGGCGCGGGCGGTGGTACTGGTAGGCATGATGGGCTCGGGCAAGAGCTCCGTCGGCAAGCGCTTGGGCGCCCGCCTCGGTCTGCCCTTCGTCGATGCCGACACCGAGATCGAGACCGCCGCCGGCATGACGATCCCGGAGATTTTCGCCCAGCGCGGCGAAAGCGAATTCCGTGACGGCGAGCGCCGGGTCATCTCCCGCATCCTGGCGACGCGCGCCCCGCTCGTACTGGCGACCGGCGGCGGCGCCTTCATGAACGCCGACACCCGCGCCCGCATCGCCGAGCTCGGCCTCTCGATCTGGCTGAAAGCCGAGTTCGACGTGCTGATGCGCCGCGTCCGCAAGCGCAGCAACCGTCCTTTGCTCCAGACCACCGACCCGGAGGCGACCATGCACCGGATGCTGGCCGAGCGTGAGCCGGTCTATGCGCTTGCCGACATCACGCTGATCTCGCGCGATGACCCGCACGAAATCGTCGTCGAGGATGCGATGGCAGCGCTCGACCGCCGGCTGCGCGAGGAGGGCTTGCGATGAGCGCCCTGAAGGCCTCCGAGGCGGCGGCTGCGGCACGGATCGTCGTGCCGGTCGCATTGGCCGAGCGCTCCTATGACATCCTGATCGGCCGCCATCAGCTCTGCGAGGCCGCCGGGATGATCGCCGCCTTGAGTCCCGGCGCTCGCGCTGCCATCGTCACCGACGAGAACCTCGCCACCCTGCACGCGCCGGCGCTCGAGACCTGCCTGCATCAGGCCGGTGTCGCCACGACGCGCCTGATCATTCCGCCGGGCGAGGCTTCCAAATCCTATGCCCGCTTCATCGAGCTCTGCGACGGGCTGCTTGCCGCCAAGATCGAGCGCAACGACCTCGTCATCGCCCTCGGCGGCGGCGTCGTCGGCGACCTCTCCGGTTTCGCCGCCTCGGTGCTGCGCCGCGGCGTGCGCCTCGTCCAGATCCCGACCAGCCTGCTCGCCCAGGTCGATTCCTCTGTCGGCGGTAAGACCGGCATCAACTCCAGCCATGGCAAGAACCTGATCGGCGCCTTCCACCAGCCGGCGCTGGTGATCTGCGACACCGCTTTGCTCGACACGCTGAGCGAGCGCGAGTTCAAGGCCGGCTATGCCGAGGTGGTGAAATACGGGCTGATCGACGATGCTGCCTTTTTCGACTGGTGCGAGGTCAACTGGCGCCGCGTCATGGCCGGTGGGCCCGAGCGCGACCATGCCGTCGCGACCGCCTGCCGGGCCAAGGCCGCCGTCGTGGCGCGTGATGAGCGCGAAGATGGCGACCGGGCGCTGCTCAATCTCGGCCATACCTTCGCCCATGCGCTGGAGCGCCTGACCCGTTACGATTCCACCCGGCTCGTCCACGGCGAAGCCGTCGCGATCGGGCTCTGCCTTGCCTTCCGCTTCTCGCAGCGGCTCGGCCTCTGCCCCGGGCAGGACGCCGGCCGTGTCGCCGCCCACCTCACGGCCGTCGGCCTGCCGACCCGCCTGCAGGACGTCCCCGGCGGCACCGGCACGGCCGCCGAGATCGTCGAGGCGATGACCCAGGACAAGAAGGTCAAGCGCGGCGCGCTGACTTTCATCCTGGCGCATGGCATCGGCAGGAGTTTCATCGCACCCGGCGTCACCGCCGAGACGGTGGGGGACTTCATCGAGAGTGAACTCGCGGGGACCTGAGCGCTTCCTCCATGGTCGCCATTCCGCATCTCGATCCCTGGCTCGCCCTCGCCGTTGTCGCGCTCGGCGTGCTGCTGACCGGCTTCCTGGCCGCGGCCGATGCGGCGCTCCACGCGATCTCCCGGGCAAGGCTCGCTGCCCAGGAGAAGGCGGGCAGTCGCCGCGCCGCCATCGCGCTGCGCGTCCTCGACGATCGCGAGCGCCTGAGCGGCGTGTTCCTGCTGGCACGAACCCTGGTAAAGACCGCAACGGCGAGCTTTGCCGCCTATGCGGCGCTGGCCTCCTTCGGCGCCGGGGGCGCAGCCGGCCTTGCGATCGCAGTCGCGCTGATCATCGTCGTGCTCGGGGAACTGGCGCCGCGGATGGCGGCTGTCGCCGACCCCGAACGCATGGCGCTCAAGCTGGTGCGCCCGGTAGCTCGGCTACTCGCCGTGTTCGGCCCGCCAGTGCGGTTGATGCAATGGTTCGCGCGCCGCGTGCTCGGCCTGTTCGGCTTGCGGATCGATTCGCAGCGCCCGGTGCTGGCCATCGACGAGATCCTGCGCGACCAGGTCGAGCTGATGCGTCAGGGCGGTATGGTCGAGAAGGCCGATGGCGACATGGTCAGCGGGCTGCTCGACCTGAAGCAACTCGAAGTCGCCGACGTGATGATCCATCGCACCAAGATGCGCACGATCAATCTCGACCTCGGCCCGGAGACGATCGTCCGCGAGGTGCTCGCCTCGCCCTATACCCGGATGCCGCTCTGGCGCGACAAGCCGGAGAACATCGTCGGCATCCTGCACGCCAAGGACCTGCTGCGCGCGCTCGATGCCGCCGGCGGCGACGCCGGCAAGCTCGATGTCGCGGGAATCGCGTTCGCGCCCTGGTTTGTGCCGGTCAACACGCCCCTGCCCGAGCAGCTCAAGGGCTTCCTCGCCCGCAAGACGCATTTCGCGCTGGTGGTCGACGAATATGGCGAGGTGATGGGGCTGGTGACGCTCGAGGACATCCTCGAGGAGATCGTCGGCGATATCCACGACGAGCACGACGTCGCCGTGCCCGGCCTGCGCCAGCAGCCGGACGGCGCGGTCATCGTCGATGGTGGCGTGCCGATCCGCGACCTCAACCGGGCGATGGACTGGCAGTTGCCGGATGCGGAGGCGACGACCATCGCCGGCCTCGTCATCCACGAGGCGCGCGCCATCCCCGATGCCGGCCAGGCCTTCACCTTCCACGGCTTCCGCTTCGAGGTGATGCGCAAGAGCCGCAACCGGCTCACTGCGCTCCGGATCGCGCCGGCCGGCAACGGCACACACGAGCAAGAGCCCGCGACCGCCGCGTGATCGCGGCCGGATCGCTCAGCCTGCGGGCTGCAGCTTGAGGCGCAGCCTTGCGAGCAGCCTTGTGAAAACGCCGGCCTCGTCGCGAGCCCGCGCCAGGACGAGACCTCCCTGGATCAAGGCCAGGATTTCTTCCGCGAGCCCGTCCGGATCGGCATGGCCGTTGCGGGCGAGCGCGCCGGCAAGCGCATCCTGCCAGGCGGCGAAATAACCGGCGATCTGCGCGGCGAAGCGCTCGCGGGAATCGGCCAAGGCCAGCGCCCCGACCAGGCAGATGCGCCTGCCCGAGCGGAAATAGCTGTCGACGGCGACGAGCATCGCCTCGATCGCAGCCGCAGCATCGTCGTCCTCGCGCAGCGGCCGGAACACCTCGCTCTCGAACCAGCCATCGATCTCGTCGAGCACAGCCTTCGCCATCTCCTCCTTCCCGCCCGGGAAGAAGTGATAGAGGCTGCCCTTGCCGAGCCCGGTGCGCGCGCCGATCACGGACAGGCTCGCCGCCTCGAAACCGTGATCGCGGAAGACCTCGCCGAGCACCGGCAGCAGATCGGCCCGCTCATTGATATGTCTTGCCATCCGCCCTTATAGGCCGAGATCGCTGAGGCCGGGATGATCGGCCGGCCGCGGGCCGCAGGCATCCCAATGGAACTTCCGGGCCGATTCCGCGATCGGCAGGTCGTTGATGCTGGCATGGCGGCGGGCCATCAGGCCGTTCTCGGCGAATTCCCAATTCTCGTTGCCATAGGAGCGGTACCACTCCCCGGAATCGTCGCGCCACTCATAGGCGAAGCGCACGGCGATGCGATTCCCGGCGAAGGCCCAGAGTTCCTTGATCAGCCGGTAGTCGAGTTCGCGCTGCCATTTGCGGGTGAGGAAGGCTTCGATCGCGGCTCGGCCCTGGAAGATCTCAGCCCGGTTCCGCCAGCGCGAATCCTCAGTATAGGCCAGCGCGACCCGCGCCGGACCGCGCCCGTTCCAGCCATCCTCCGCGGCGCGGACCTTCAGGATCGCCGTGTCCTCGTTGAATGGCGGAAAGGGAGGCCTCGCTTCGCTCACGGCAAATCTCCTGTACCAATCGGTAAAGACTGGACCAATTGGTACAGACAAGACTCTGCCCCGTCAACGCCGCCGCCAAGCCTCGTCGTCAGGGACTGAACACCAGCACCAGGAAGACGAAGAACACCGAGAGATGGACCGCGCCCTCCAGCATGGTGGTGCGCGTGCCGGTGAAGGTCAGCGTCGAGAGCAGCAGCGTCATCGCCAGGATGACCATGTTGGTGCCGGACAGGCCGAGCACCACCGGCTGGCCAGTGATCAGCCCGATCACGAGGACCGCCGGCACCGTCAGCCCGAGCGTCGAGGCAGCGGCTCCGAGGCAAAGGTTGATCGCCCGCTGCAGTTGGTTGGTGGTGATGGCGCGCAGCGCCGCGATGCATTCGGGCGTGAACACCACCATCGCGATCAGGATGCCGCCGAGCGCGACCGGGGCGCCGAGGCTCGCGATCCCGAAATCCAGCACGGTTGCCAGACTCTTCGCCAGGATCACGATCGGCAGGATATTCAGGAGCAGCAGGATGACATGGGACCGGGTCGAGCCTGCCGATGTCACATGAGGTGTCTCCTCGGCCGGACCAGGATCGGGCGTGGGCTGCGATGCCGAGCCGGTCTCCGATTGCATCTTGCCCCGGATATAGGCTGCCCCGTACGGCATGTTTGATTCACCCGCCGGCTCCTGGAAGAAGACGCTGTGCCGGCCCGTCTGCAGGATCAGGAAGGCGCCATAGAGCAGAAGGGTGAAGAGCGAGAATGCGATCGACTGGAAGGTCGTCAGCGTGCCGTCGGCGGTCGACGTCGTGAAGTTCGGCAGCACCAGCGGGATCAGCGTGAGCGGAATGATCACCGCCAGATAGGCCGAGGCGCCCTTGAGATTGTAGCCCTGCGAGAAATGCCTGAGGCCGCCCAGCAGCAAGCCGATGCCGACCACGCCGTTGAGTACGATCATCAGCACCGCGAACATGGTGTCACGGCCGAGCGTCGGCGCGCCCTTGGCGCCGAGCATGACCGCCGAGATCAACGCCACCTCGATGATGACGATCGAGAGCGTCAGAATCAGCGTGCCATAGGGCTCACCCAGCCGATGCGCCAGCTCCTCGGCCTCGTGCACCACGCCGAAGGCTGCCCAGACGATCACGCCGAGCAGCCAGGCGAAGATGAGCAGGGACGGAACGGGAGCTCCGAGTTGCCCCAGCAGCGCGCTGCCAAACAACTGAAAGGCTAAGACCGAAGCCCAGGCGCAGGCAAGGCGGGCGATCATCATGTCTGGCAATGGGTCCGTCAGTGAAAGGATATCGGCGAGTACACGCCGAAAATGATCTCACAACGGCACGGCCGTGACACGCAATTGTTGCCCTCAATCTCGGTGGCGCTCGGGAAAACGAAGCAGCTGCCCGAAGCTCAGCCCAGCTTCGCCAGGAAATCGGTCGCCCTGTAGCTCTCCGGCACGCCCTCGACGATGATCGCGGCGCTGCGCGAATTGCGCGTCCTCAACGGCAGGATCGCCTGATAGGCCGGCGAAGCGTACCAGCCATGGGCGGCGGCGAGATCCGGAAAGGCGATGACGACGAGATCTCCTTCCCAAGGCCCCTCCATCACCTCCGGTGTCACGCCATGGATCAGGAAGCGACCGCCGAAGGGCGTGAGGGTCTCGTCGATCAGGCGGATGTAGTCGACGATCTCGGTGTTCACGTCGACGTCGCGAAGATGGGCGATGGCGTAGGCGGTCATGATGTTCTCCTCGATCACGGCGCGGCCGATGCAGCCGGTGTCGCGAAGGACCATGCCCGTCGAGGCGCCGCGGGTCGATTACGCGGCGGGTAATCGAAACCGAGCGCCGCAGGCTCCGTAAAGCTGCCACAAAGCAGCACGAAACCCTGACGATGATTATGCTCGGCTTGCGTCCCGCTCTCCCTGCACTGCTCGTCGTCGCCGCGGCGCTGGCTCAGCCGACAGCGCTAAGCGCCCAGCCGGAGCCGACCTTTCGTGCGAGCTGCGCCGAGTTGCGCGGCGCATTGAAAACATTGGCCGGCCGGGACGGCGAACTCATCACGATCCAGGTCGAAGGGCCGCTGACCATGGTCAAGACAGGCGCAGGCCTGACCTATCTCGGCCTGTGCCAGGCGCCGGACCCGCAGGTGCTCTGCGTCACCTACGACGATAACGGGCGCAAAGCCGGCGAGCGCGTCGTCGTCAGCGGCAGCTGGGAGCAGGTCGGGCCCGACCATGTCAAACTCGATCCTTGCCTGCATCACCCTCCGGACTAGGAGCGTGGCGACCGCATCTCAGCGTTTCGCGAAGGCGTCGAGGATGGCTGCACCCTCCGGGCCAGCCTTGGTACGCCACTCATCAACGGCCGCTTTTCCCGCCACCGCGAGCCGCTGCGTCAGATCCGCCGGCAGATCGGCATGGATGATCACGCCATTGGCGCGCATGCGGGCATAGTTCTCGTCGAGCCGCGTCCTGATTGCGCTCCACTGCCGCCGCTCGGTCTCGGCTGCCGCCTCGTCGACAACCTGCCTCAGATCGGCCGGCAGGGCATCGTAAGCAGCAATGCCGACCGTCGCCAGCGAGATCGGCAGGGCGTAGTTCACCTCGCTGAAATGCGGCAGGAACTGCCAGAGATTGCGCCCCGCGCCACCATCTCCCGACGACAACACCGCCGTGACCGAGCCGTCCTTCACCTTCGGCATCGCGTCGGCAAAGGACAGGTTGACCGCCTTGGCGCCGGCATTGGTCATCACCGTTGTCGAAGTCGCGTCATAGGTGCGGATCGACAGGCCGGCGAGGTCCTTCGCCGAGGTCACCACCTCTTTCGACCAGATGCCGGAGGCCGGCCAGGGCGTGGTGTAGAGAATGCGCTGCCCATAGCCTGCAAAAACCTTGGCGTAGGTCGGCTTCGCGAGATCGGTCAGGCGTTTGGCATCATCGATCGAGGTTGCGAGAAAGGGCAGCGAAGACAGCCCGAAGAGCGGATGCACGGAACCGAGCGCCCCGGCGAAGGCGTCGCCAGCGGCGACCTTCCCCTCCTGGATCGCAGCAACCATGCCCGCCGACTTAATCCCCTTCGCCGCGTCGAAGCTCGGAATGATCGTGAGCCGCCCGCCCGCGCGCTCGTTCACCAGCCGCGCAAAGGTCGCGACGCCTTCGCCGGGAATGGCGCTCGCCGGATATTCGGTCGGCATCTCCCAGACCGTCTGGGCGAAGGCGGGCGCGAACGACAGGCTCAGGGTCAATGCGGCAGCGGGCATAAGGCGGCGCATGCACAGGTCTCCCTATTGATCGAACGGCAGCAAAGCTTGCTCCCGGACAGCGAGATCGGAGCAGGCATGGGCTGCTCCGCTGTCAAGCACCAGGCAGCTTCTGTGCCAGCGGGCTGGCCTCGCTGTCCGCCAGCGTCTGGGCCGGCTTGTCGGTCACCAGATACTGCGCCCGCGCCAGCGCCGCGAAGCGCCCGCCCTTGGCGACGAGCTCCTCGAAGGAGCCCATCTCGATCACCTGGCCCTGCTCGAACACGAGGATACGGTCAGCGTTGCGGATGGTGGCGAGGCGGTGGGCGATGACGAAGGTGGTGCGGTCCTTCATCACCTCGTCGAGAGCCTTTTGCAGTTTCACTTCAGTGGCTGCATCGAGGGCCGAGGTCGCCTCGTCGAGGATCAGGATCGGCGGGTTCTTCAGGAGTGCGCGCGCGATCGAGAGGCGCTGGCGCTCACCGCCGGAGAGCGTGCGGCCACGCTCGCCGACGAGCGTGTCGAGCCCGTCGCTCTGGCGCGCCATCACCTCGGTGGCCTGGGCCCGATCGAGCGCCTCGATCATCTCGGCATCGGTCGCGTCCGGCTTGCCGACGGTCAGATTCTCGCGGATCGAGCGCGCGAACAGCATCGGCTCCTGGAAGACCACGCCGATGTTCCGGCGCAGCGAGAGCAGCGAGATTTCGCGGATATCGCGCCCGTCAGCGAGAATGCGGCCCGATTGCGGGTCGAAGGCGCGGTGCAGCAGGCCGAGCGTGGTCGACTTGCCCGATCCGGTCGAGCCGACGATGGCGATGGTCTCGCCGGGCTTCACCTCGAAGGAGACGTCGGCGACGGCGGCGCGCTTGCCGTCATAGGAGAACGAGACGTTGTCGAAGGCGATGGCGCCTTCGAGGCGACCGGCATCGGGCGCGCCGGCGACGTCGCGCACCGCCGGCAGGGTGTCGAGCACCTCGAAGAACTCGCGCATCTTCGGCGCCTGCATGAAGATGAAGTTGACGAAGGAGACGATCTGCTCGAGCCGGCCGACCAACATGGTGGCAAAGCCCATGAAGGTGACGATCTCGCCAACCGTGGTCAGCCCCTGCATCAAGAGCCAGGCGCCGACGACGAAGATCGAAAGCACCGTCAGCGTCGCCGAGGCGCGGGTCGCCACGGTCGCGATCGCCCACCAGGTCAGCACCGGCAGCTGAGCGTCCAGCAGGTTCGCGATGGTGCTGCGCAGGCCGCGCACCTCCGCCTCGATCCGGGTGAAGCTCTGGATCACCGGCACGTTGCCGAGCGCGTCGGAGGCCCGCTCGGCAAGATTGGAGTGGTAGCCCTCGACATTGCTCTGCAGCTTGTCGGTCTTGCGCAGGACCAGCGCCGTCAGCGAGCCGAACAGCACGACGAGGAAGATGAGCAGCAGGCCGAGCTGCCAGTTCTTCCAGAGCGTGAACGGCAGCAGGATGAACAGCGCGACGAAGCTGGCGCAATGCTCGCGGAAGAAGGAGAGCCACAGCGCCCACATGCCGCTGGTGCCTTCCAGCATCACCTTGAGCACGCGGCCGGAATGGGTCTGCGTGTGATAGGCGAGCGGCAGAGTCAGGGCGTGTTCGAAATAATCGGCCATCACGGCGAGCCGGCGGCGATGCGCCAGCCGATCGGAATGCAACGCCACGAAGACGCCGGCCCCGATGTTGAACAGGCCGAAGCCGACCCAGGCCGCGATCAGCGTGTTGATGTCGCTCCAGCTCGGCCGGTTGCCAGTGCCCTGGACGGTCGTCAGCTTGTCGATCAGCGCGCCGAACAGCATCGGCTCGGCGAAGGCAGCGGCCGCCAGCGCGATATTGGCGAATGCGAGGATGAGCCCGAGGCGCCGTTCCGGGCCGAGCTCGCCGAGAACGCGGGCGTAGATCGCAAGCAAAGACATCGTGCAGCAGCTTTAGACGACGCCGCGGCGTGAGCAAGTCCTCAACCTTAACGCTTCCTTCAATTGCCGCTCCTTATGATTTCCACGACAGCGAAAGCTTGGGCCCGGCGGCATGCCTGGCCCGGCCGGCTTGGGATGGCATTCATGGATATCGCGACCGGCGCAGGCATTATCGGCGGCATCGCGACGATCGTCGCGCTGATCATGATCGATGGTGGCAATTTCGCCGCCTACTATGACAAGCACGCCGTGATCATCATCTTCGGCGGCGCCTCCGCCGCAACCATGCTGCGCTTTCCCTTCTCGGTGATCGCGCACGGCCTGCCGATGGGCCTCCGCTTCGCTTTCACCATGCGCTCGATCCATCCGCGCGAGCTGATCGACGAGATCACCCGCGTCGCCGAGATCAACCGCAAGAGCGGCCCGGTCGCGCTCGAGAATGTCGAGGTCTCCGACCCGTTTCTGGCCCAGGGCCTACGCTACATCGCCGACGGCTACGACAAGGACTTCATCCGCGACACGATGGAGCGCGATCGCGACAACTTCCTGCAACGGCTCGACGAGGGCTCCAAGGTCTACCGCGCCATCGGCGACTGCGCCCCGGCCTGGGGCATGATCGGAACGATTCTCGGCATGGTCACCATGTTCGCTAACATGTCGGACCCCTCCAAGCTCGGCCCCGCCATGGCAACGGCGCTGCTGGCCACGCTCTACGGCGCCATGGTCGCCAACATGCTCACCCTCCCGATCGCCGACAAGCTCCACATCAAGCTCGAGGAAGAGGAAATCTCGCGCACCTTGATCATCGACGGCATCCTGCAGATGCGCGACGCCAAAAGCCCGACTCTCGTGCGTGAGATGCTCCTCGCCTATCTGCCGGACCATCACAGGGCCGAGATGGCCGAAGCCACCTGAGCGGACCTAGCAGATGGCCAAGAAGAAGAGGGGTGGGCATGGCGGTCACGGCTGGTTCGTGACCTTCGCCGATCTCATGGCCCTGCTCATGGCGTTCTTCGTCATGGTCGCCGCCTATTCGAGCCAGGACAAGCAGAAGCTCCAGATTGTCGCCGGCTCGATGCGCGAGGCCTTCGGCACGCAGCGCGACTTCAAGCTCGCCGGCATCGTCGAGGTCGACGGCATCCCGACCAAGACGCATATCAAGAACGCCTATGTGCGCCCGCTCGAGGACGCGTCAGACAACACTGCACCAAACCACAACCAGCAGAAGGAAGACGGGCTGGTCTCGGCCACCCATGATCGCGGATTTGCGCTCGCCGCCGCCTCGCTGCGCCAGGCCCTTCGCGAGATGCCGGAGATCGGCGAGCTCTCGCGCAACATCCTGGTCGAGGTCTCCGAGCAGGGCATCGACATCCAGCTGGTCGATCAGGACGGCCGCGCCATGTTTGCCGAGGGTTCGACTCAGCCGAACGAGCGCATGCGCAAGCTGCTCGCCGCGATCGCGCCGACGCTGCGCCGCATGCCCAACAGGATCGCGATCACCGGCCACACTGCCGCGCAGCGCCCGGGCACGGTCGCCCCCGGCAACCCCTGGGCGCTTTCCGTCGGCCGCGCCTCGGCGGTGCGCGAGCTCCTCGGCAATGCCGGCGTCCCGGACGAGCGCTTCAGCTCGGTCACCGGCAAGGCCGACACCGACCCGCTCGTCAAGGACAACCCCTATCTCGCCTTCAACCGCCGCGTCGGCATCGTCCTGAAGGCAGACGCGCCGCCGCTGCCGGTCGGCGCCAAGCCCTGAGCCGCGGCATGCTGCATGGGACGACCGGCAGCCTCGCACTGGCCGCCACCCTGTTCGTATCGGGCTTGAGCCCAGCCAAGGCCGAGCCGCTGCCGTCCGGTTTCGTGCGGCTGCGCGAGCTCGCACCCGCGATCGCCCAGGACATTCGCTACGCGACGCCGTTCAATTTCACCGGCGCGGCCGTGCCCGGCTATGGCCGGGGCGAATGCGTGCTCACGCGCATGGCTGCCGACGCCCTCATCCGCGCCGAAAAGCGGCTCGCCCGGCAGGGTTACGGGCTGAAGCTGTTCGACTGCTACCGGCCCGCACGCGCGGTCGCTGCCTTCAACGACTGGGTGAAGCCGCCCGGTGGACAAGACCTCGGCCGCATCTTTCATCCCGGCATCGCCAGGGGCGATCTGGTCGCCCGCGGCTACATCGCTGCGAATTCGAGCCATTCGCGCGGCTCCACCGTCGATGTCGGCCTCGTCCGCGCCGGCGAAGCCGCCTCGCCAACGCTCATGGATGCCGGCCCTTGCGACGGCTCGTTTTCAACGCGCCCGCGCGAATCCAGCCTCGATCTCGGCACGAGCTTCGACTGCTTCTCCGAACGAAGCGCGCTCGGGCACCCCGGAATCACGGCCGAAGCTCGCCGCAATCGCACCATTCTCGTCGCCGCGATGGCGGCCGAGGGCTTCCGTGGCTACAGCAAGGAATGGTGGCACTTCACGCTGGCGAAGGAACCATTCTCGAAGACGCCCTTCGATTTCCTGATCGAATGACGGCGGCGCCTACTCAGGGCGCGACAACCAGCGCCCAATAGACCTGATATTTCGAGCCGGCCGCATAGGCCGAGGCGATGCCCATGCGCGTCGCGTTCGGCGCCTTCATCACCCGGTCGTGCTGCGGCGAGTCGCGCCAGCCTGAGAAGGCCTCGGCCAGGCGCCGATAACCGGCGGAGAGATTGGCCTCGGCGCCGGCTTGGCCAGCCCGCGCGAGCCTGACCTTCACCGCCTCGGCCTGGGCCGGCTTGTCGGCGGCGGCCATAGCGGCGGCCTCCTGCTCGGCAGCCTGCATCAGCTCTGGATCGAGTTTCAGCGCGCTGAGGCCTGCATTGAGCCGATAGGCCGAGATGGTCGCGCGCGCCGCCTCCGCATCGACCCGCGCCGAGGGCGAGCCGAGATCGCGATAGAAGGCGGGCTGTGTCCTGACCGGCTCGGTGCAACCGGCGAGATTGAGCACCGAGAGCGCGGCCGCGAGCGCGGCGGGACAGCTCATCGCACGCAGCCGCTGCGGGCGCGTGGAAAACGCGGGGAAAAGGCGCATCGCATCAGTCCTTGGTCTCGTCCTTGCCGCCCGTCGCGGCTGGTTCAGGCTTGGCGGGCGGCGGGGCCGGGGCCTCCTCCGGTTCTTCCTCGGTCTCGGATGGCGGGCCCGAGCGTTTAACGGTGACGCGTCCGCCCGCGGGCTTGGCGCGGCGGCCGACCTCCCGCGAGACAGCGGCGGCGATCTCGCCGAGCGAATGCTCGACGCCCTCCAGGCCCTTGACCGTGAGCTCGGTCGCGACCGGCGTCTCCAGCTCGGTCAGGCGCCGGTGGATGACGTAGTTGAGATCGCTGGTGACGCGCCCGACGATATCGACCTCGCCGACCACGCAGATCAGGTCGAAATCCATCGTCGTCGTACCGAGCTTCTTGAACATCACGGCTGGCGGCGGCTTCTTCAGCACGTCGCCATGCGCCTCGCCAGCCTCGAGCAGCATGGTGCGGACTTCCGTGGGATTAAGCCGGCGCGGCACGCTGATCGAGATCAGGACTCGCCCGGTCCGGTCGGAGCGGACGCGATTGCGCACCACGCCCGAGACTAGGTTCGAGTTCGGCACGATCACCGAGGAGCGATCGAAGGTCTCGATCTCGGTCGAGCGGACATTGATGCGCTTGACGATGCCCTCGGCGTCGCCGACCACCACCTGGTCACCGACCCGGATCGGCCGCTCCCAGAGCAGGATCAGGCCCGAGACGAAATTCGACACCACCGACTGCAGGCCGAAACCGATACCGACCGAGAGCGCCGAAGCGACGAGAGTGAGGCGTTCGAGGCTGAAGCCCAGCGACGAGAAGGCTATCGCCACCGCGGCGACATAGCCGACATAGCCGGCTGCCGTGGTGATCGAATTGCGCAGGCCGGTATCGAGCGCGGTCGTCGGCAGGAACTTGCCTTCGAGCCAGCCCTGCAGCGAGCGCGTCGCCGCAAGCCCGAGCGCGAAGATCAGGATCGCGACGACGATCGAGGAGAGCGAGACCGTGACCCCGCCGACCTGGAAACCGAAGAAGGCGGCGCGGAGAGAGCTCAGGAAGTCCGTCGATTCCAGTCCCCACGGCGCCAGCGCCAGCATGATCGTGACGACGATCAGCACGATCTTGAGCGCGCCGGACAGCACGACGGCGATCTTCTGCAGCGTCGCGGCGCGCAGGCCGATCCCGGCGCGCAGCGTCAGTGCGAAGCGCCCTTCGCCGGTGAGTTGGCTGGTGATGCCGAGCTCGATCAGCTGCATCAGCAGCACGAAGGCGGCGGCGAGGATACCGAGCCAGATCACCTGCTCGGTCAGAAAAGTCGCCAGCACGACATAGCCGAGCAGGACCGACAGGATGACGGCGACGCCGACGATCCAGCCAAGAATCCGTACCGGACCAAGGCTGGCGCCATCGACCGGCACATAGGGACCGAGACAGGCCTCTTCCTCGATCTCCTGATTATCGCGCAGGCGATAAAGTCCGGTGATCAGGATGAGCGCGAAAACGATGGCGAAGACGCCGCGCACGATGATCGACAGGGTCAGGCCGGCAGCGATCGCCTGCAACCAGGCTTCGAACACCTTGCCGACCGCCATGACGATCGCGAGCGAGCCGGCGAGCCAGGCCACTGTCCGCGCGGTCGTTTCCATCACACTGGCGAGGCGTCGCTGCGGCTCGCCGGGGGCAAACAACGCATCGGCCAGCGCCTGGACGAAGGCAAAGAGCGCGAGCCCGAAGACGATCGCGAGGATGACCGGCTGAATCCGCGGCGGCAGCAGGCCGGCCGTATTCAACCCGGCATAGATCAGCCAGCTCGCCAGCGCCGGTGGCGCTGTTCGCGCGACGATGCGGATGAGTGCCGCATAGAGGATATGGCGATCGCTCGAATCGACACTTGCCGCCAGTCGTGCCGTCAGCCGCGGCATGTAGCGGGCACGCACGACATAGAGCGCGAGCGCACCAAGGAAGGCGAGCGCGACGAGAACGCCGCGTGCGCTGAACAATGCCGTGGTGAAGACCGAGAGCCAGTCGCCGAAGATCAGTTGCGAGGCGCGCAGATCGGACGGGAAGGCCGTCAGCGTCGTCGACCAGACTTCGGGATTGAGAATCGACGGGCCGGCCGCGAACAACGCCTTGGCGAACCGATCGCGCCTGAGATCGCCAATCGAGGTTTGCAGCTGTTCCCCTTGCAGCAGCGTCGCGCGCCCGATCTTGAGGGCTTCATCCGCCTCTGTGAAGGTCTTGGTACGGGTCTCGCGCTCGCGCGCCACGTCCGGTGTCTCGGGCGGCGCATTGGCGTCCGGCTTTGCCCCGAGCTGATCGAGCCTGAGTTTGGCCTGCTCGGTGCGTGGTCCCTGCTCCTCGGTGAGGATGCGCAACTGGTCCAGCAAAGGCTGCAGGCGCAGCCGCTGGCGCTGCAACTCGCCGTCCGAGACATTCGGATTGGTGAGCGACGCCTCGATCTGGGTGAGTTCGCCCCGGATCGAGTCGAGACGAGCGCGCCCACTCGCAGGATCGGCCGGCTGCGCCAACGCCGCCAGTGGCAAGAACAGCAGCGCCAGCGCAAGCAGCAGGGCGCCGCCGGGCTGGCGGAAAGCTCGGAGAAGGCAGGAGATCATCGGCATCTTTGTCCTGCCGGGCTGATTCGCATCGTCGCGCAGCCTCGCCATTGCAGTGGCGTGAAAGCAAGCATGTCTGACGAGACGGCGCTGCGGCCGGTTTCGCGGCTTGACCGCGCCGGCGTACGAAGATCGTGCAAGAGCATCACATTCCTGTGAGAGCGCGCCGTCGCCGACGCGCCTGACGCTGCGTTCTTCGGCAGGAAACCGGTCAGCATGATGGCGGCGATGTCGAAACTGGCCTCGCATGGCCCTGACGGCCCCGATTATCGGATGGAGGCCCCAACGCGACCGTGATCACCGGTGATCATACAACCTCTGGCGGTAGCCGCGCTTCTGGGTTTGAATTCCTCCAAACAACATCTCCGGCCTCTGACGGGCCGGCCTGATCGAACGGCGAGGCGCGCTGGCTCTCTCGCTGACCTTGGAATCGAAACCGGGAGGTTGCGGTGGCTAAGCTTACCATCAATGGCAAGACGATCGACGTTACGGTCGAGGACGACACGCCGCTGCTCTGGGTGATCCGCGAGCAGATCGGCCTCACGGGAACGAAGTATGGCTGCGGCGTCGCCCAATGCGGCGCTTGCACGGTGCATATCGACGGTGTCGCCACCCGCTCCTGCACCATGCCGGTGAGCGCCATTACCGCCGAGCAGAAGATCGTCACCATCGAAGGCCTCTCGCCCGACGGCAACCACCCGATCCAGAAGGCCTGGATCGAGCACGACGTGCCGCAATGCGGCTTCTGCCAGAGCGGCATGATCATGGCCGCGGCTGCCCTGCTCCAGGCCAATCCCAAGCCGAGCGATGCCGACATTGCCGCCGAGATGACCAATATCTGCCGCTGCGGCACCTATAACCGCGTCAAGGCCGCCATCAAGGACGTCGCCGCCGGCGGCCAGCTCGGCCGCGGTTGATCCGATCTTCCCTTTTCCCTGCGCACGGCTCGAGCGCCACAGCCTCGCCGCAGCGCCACCCGCATCAGGAGGACACCATGAGTCTAGCCTCTGTGACCGATACCAAGCTCTCCCGCCGCTCGATCCTGAAAGGCTCGGCTGCAGCCGCCGGCGCCTTCAGTTTCGGCTTTTCTATCCCCTTCGATGAGGCGCAGGCGCAGGGCGCGGTGCCCGAGATCAACGCCTGGGTCGTGGTCCAACCCGACGACAAGGTGGTGATCCGCATCGCTCGCTCGGAAATGGGCCAGGGCACACTGACCGGCCTCGCCCAGCTCGTCGCCGAAGAGCTTGATTGCGACTGGGCCAAGGTCACCACCGAGTACCCGACGCCCGGCCAGAACATCGCCCGCAACCGCGTCTGGGGCAATTTCTCGACCGGCGGCAGTCGCGGCATCCGCGAATCCCATGAATATGTCCGTAAAGGGGGTGCCGCGGCCCGGATGATGCTGGTCCAGGCCGCCGCCGATGGTTGGAAGGTACCGGCTGCCGAGTGCAGCGCCGCGAAGGGCGTGATCACCCACAAGGGCTCCAGCCGCTCGATCCGCTACGGCGAGGTCGCGGCCGCAGCGTCCAAAATGCAGCCTCCGGCGAACGTGCCGCTCAAGGACCCGAAGGACTGGATCATCGCCGGCAAGCCGCTGAAACGGCTCGACACCGCCGACAAGACCACCGGCAAGAAGGTCTACGGCATGGACTTCAAGCTGCCGGGGATGCTGAACGCTGCGATCAAGGACTGCCCGGTCTTCGGCGGCAAGGTGAAGAGCTTCGACGCCGCCAAGATCAAGGACATGCCAGGCGTGAAGCATGTCCTGCCGGTCGGCGACAGCGCCATCGCGGTCGTCGCCGACAGCTGGTGGCGGGCCAAGACAGCGCTCGACGCGCTGCCAATCATCTGGGACGAGGGCGAGCACGCCAAGGTCTCGAGCGAGAGCATCGCAGCCTGGCTGAAGGAAGGGCTGGATGCGCCGCAGGCGGCAGTCGGCAACCAGAACGGCGACGTCAAAGGCGCTATCGCCAACGCCGCCCGCGTGATCGAGCAGGTCTATTCCTACCCGTTCCAGAACCATGCCTGCATGGAGGTGATGAACGCGACCGCGCTCTACACCCCCGAGCGCTGCGAGGTCTGGACCCCGACACAGAACGGCGAGGCGGCGCTTGCTGCGACCTCGGAGGCCTCCGGCCTGCCGCTGGCGAAATGCGAAGCCTACAAGATCGACCTCGGCGGCGGCTTCGGCCGGCGCGGTGCGGTGCATGACTGGGTCCGCCAGGTTGTGACCATCGCCAAGCAGATCCCCGGCACGCCGGTCAAGCTGATCTGGTCGCGCGAAGAGGACATGCTGCACGGGCGCTTCCATCCGGTGACGCAATGCAAGCTCACCGGCGCGCTCGACAAGGACGGCAACCTGACCGGTTTGCACCTGCGCATCTCCGGCCAGTCGATCGTCGCCGGCATCTTCCCGCAGAACATCCAGAACGGGCGCGACCCCGCCGTGTTCCAGGGACTCAACTCGCCGGGACCTGAGGCCTCGATCGGCTACACCGTGCCGAACCTCCTGATCGACCACGCCATGCGCAACCCACATGTGCCGCCGGGCTTCTGGCGCGGGGTCAACCTCAACCAGAACACCATCTATCTCGAATGCTTCATGGACGAACTCGCCCATGCGGCGGGCAAGGATCCGCTCGAATTCCGCCGGGCGCTGATGAAGAACCACCCCAAGCACCTCGCAGTGCTGAATGCCGTCGCTGAGAAGGCCGGCTGGGGCACCAAAGCGCCGGAAGGGGTCTTTCGTGGCATCTGCCAGACCATGGGCTTCGGCTCCTATGTCGCAGCCGTCGCCGAGGTCTCGGTCGATGCCGCAGGCAAGCTCAAGATCCACAAGATCACCGCCGCGACCGATCCCGGCCATGCCGTCAACCCGGCCCAGATCGAGCGTCAGGTCGAGGGCTCCTTCGTCTACGGGCTCTCCGCCGCGCTCTATGGCGAGTGCACGGTCAAGGACGGGCGCATGGTCGAAGAGAACTTCGACAGCTACCAGGTGATGCGCATGGACGAGATGCCGGCGGTCGAGACGGTGATCGTGCCCTCGGGCGGCTTCTGGGGCGGCGTCGGCGAGCCGACCATCGCGGTCGCGGCACCGGCGGTGCTGAACGCGATCTTCGCCGCCACCGGCAAGCGCGTGCGCAACCTGCCGCTCAAGAACACGGATCTGCGCAAGGCGTGAGGCCTGCCGCGATCCGGACCGCGCTGATCATGCTGGCGCTCGCGAGCGAGCCGGCAGGCGCGCTCGAAATCTACAAGGTCGTCGGCGACGCGATTCCCGCGCCGCTCGGCGGCAAGATCGGCGATGCCTCGCGCGGGCGGGCGCTCGTGCTCGACCGCACCCAGGGCAATTGCCTGATCTGCCACCAGGTGCCGGAGCCGAACGAGCCCTTCCAGGGCACGATTGGTCCGGGCCTCGCCGGGGTCGGCGCCCGGCTCGATGCCGGCCAGCTGCGCCTTCGCCTCATCGATGCCGGCCTGCTTAACCCGCAAACGGTGATGCCGCCCTATTTTCGTACCGAAGGATTGCGAGACGTTGCCCCGGCCTTTCGCGATCGGCCGGCGCTCACCGCCCAGGAGATCGAGGATGTCGTCGCTTATCTCGCCAGCCTGCGCACACCCTGAACCGGCGCTCTCGCGCCGCGAGGTCATCGCAGTCGGCGCCGCCGGCCTTGCGCTCGTGGCCTTGCCTGCGCCGGCTCGCGCAGCCGCCCCACCGGCGCTCACCGAGCTGATCGCGCGCATCACTGAAGGCGCGGTGCCTGAGCGCAGCCGGATCACCTTCGACATTCCCCAGCTGGTCGAGAACGGCAATTCGGTCGACGTCGCGCTCCGCGTCGAGAGCCCGATGACCGAGGCTGATCATGTCCGCTGGATCCATGTCATCGCCGAGAAGAACCCGTTTCCCGACGTGGCGCGCTTCCATCTTTCCCCGCGCAGCGGCCGGGCCGACATCCGGGCCACCTTGCGCCTCGCCACCTCGCAGAAGGTCGCGGCGATCGCGGCACTGAGCGGCGGCGGCTACGTCATCGCCGATGCCGATATCGTGGTGACGCTGAGCGCCTGCATAGACGGAGGCTGAAAGCCAATGGCATCGTTCAACGCCCGCATCACCATGCCGGCCGAGGCCAAGGCCGGCGAGATCGTCGAGGTCCGCGTCCTCGTCCGCCATCCGATGGATCGCGGCGGCCAGGTCGACTCCGAAGGCCGCGTGGTGCCGCGCAAGATCTTGAACCGGCTGACCGTGACCTATGCCGGCGAGCCGGTGTTCCGCTACGACATGCACACCGGCGTTTCGGCCAACCCTTTCGTCAGTTTCACCACCCGCGCCATTGAGACCGGCGACCTCTCCTTCGAATGGCGCGAAGATGGCGGGGCGACCTTCACCCGCACTGCCCGTCTCGTCGTGACATGACCGCTGCCGGCCGCGCGCTCGCGGCAGCCCTGCTCGCGCTCGCCGGTGCTGCCGGCGCCGAAGAGATCAAGCCAGGCAGCGCCTTCCTCTCGCCGGAGATGCAGCGGCAGCAGGAGGATCAGGGCCGTAATCCCGGCTATCTCTGGGTCGAGCAGGGCGAGGAATTGTTCAGCCGCCGTGAGGGTGGCGCCGCGACCTGCATCTCCTGCCATGCCGATCCCAAACAGAGCTTGCGCGGAGCGGCCGCCCGCTATCCGCAGGTCGACGCCGCCAGCGGCAAGCTGATCAACCTCGAGGGGCGTATCGAGCAGTGCCGGGTCGATCGTCAGAAGCAGCCGGCCTTCGGCTATGAAAGCCAGGACCTGCTCGGCCTCACCGCCTATGTCGCCTCGCTCTCGCACGGTGTGCCGCTATCGGTCTCGGCCGAGGGTGCGGCCAAGCCCTATTACGAAGCCGGCAAGGCCTTCTACGAACGCCGGCAGGGCCAGCTCAACCTCGCCTGCAAGCAGTGCCATGACGATCTCGTCGGTCAGAAGCTGCGCGGCGACACCATCAGCCACGGCGTCGGCACTGGTTATCCCGCCTATCGGCTCGAATGGAACGGCGTAGGCTCGCTGCACCGGCGCCTGCGAGCCTGCTCGCTTGGAGTCAGGGCAACCCAGTTCGACTACGGCTCCGACGACTATCTCGCGCTTGAACTTTATCTCGCCGTGCGCGCCAAGGATTTGCCCATGGAGGCGCCGGGCCTGCGGCGATAGCGCTTGGCTGCGGCCGTCAGAGCCGTCACGATCCCGGCACAGTCCTGTCGGAGATGGCTTGGATGCTTCGCCTGCCTGCCCTCATCGCCGCGCTCCTGGTCGCCACCGCCGCCATCGCTCAGCCAGATGCCGAGCCCCCGGCTTCCGCCGCCAGTGCCACTGCACCGCCAGCTTTCGTGCTGAAGGGCACCGAGGTCCGGACGATCAGGGCCAAGGCATTGCAGCGCGACTACGAGATCTTCGTCAGCCTGCCTGATTCCTACCAGGCACAGCCGCGCCGGCGTTTCCCGGTGCTGTTCGTCACCGATGCCGACTACGCCTTCCCCCTGGTGCGCAGCATCGCGCGGCGGGTCGGCAACCGGGCCAAGGGACTGGAGGAGTTCATCCTCGTCGGGCTGTCCTATTCGGTCGGCGACACGCCCGAGTTCAGCCGCCGGCGCGACTACACGCCGACGCCGAATGGCGAGAAAACGAAGGATCCCTCCGGCCGTCCGCCGGTCTTTGGCGAGGCTGAGGGCTATCGCCACTTCCTGGCTGAGGAGCTGATGCCCTTCGTCGCCGCGACCTATCGCACCGACACGACCCGCAGCATCTATGCCGGCCATTCCTATGGCGGATTGTTCGGCCTTTACGTCCTGCTGACCGATCCGAAGCTGTTCCAGCACTACATCATCGGCAGCCCGTCGCTCTGGTTCGACCAAAAGGTGCTGCTCCAGCGCGAGCGCGACTATGCGCAGGCCAACAAGGAGCTGAAGGCGAAACTGCTGATGTCGATCGCTTCCTACGAGACGATCGACAAGGCCTCGGACGATCCGCGCTACAACCGCAAGACAGACATGGTCGCCGATCTCAGAGAGTTCGAGCAGGCGCTGCGCTCGCGCAATTATCCCGGCCTGAAGCTCTCGACCGAGATCATTCCCGGCGAGGACCACCTCACCGTCTTCCCGGCGATCGTGACGCGCGGGCTGCTCTGGGCGCTCCCGGCCAGGCGGGACTAAAGCTTCAGTCCTTTTTGCCTTTGCCGTCCTTCGGTTTGTCTTTGTCCTTGTCCCGGCCCTTCGGCTTGGCGCGGTTGTGGAAGCTCGCATTGCCGAGCCCGGTGCCGATCGTCAGTACCGCCCAATGCTCGACATCCTGCATGAAGGGCAGTTCGCTCAGGCCTTGCACGACGGCATCGTTGTGCATGGTGACGACGGTCTCATGCTCGCCGATCTCCGGCGCCATCTCTCGAATGCTCTCGACCAGATTGAAGCGGCTGCTCGACCAGTTGCCGGGCAGGTTCTGGGCGCCGCGGTCGATAGCGCCATCCGGCTCGATCAGGCCCGGGCAGCCGACGCCGATGAAAGGCGCGACGCGCAGGCCTTCCTTCTCGGCGTGCTCGATCTGCTCGCGCAGCATCTTGCCGAGCCGCTTCACCGCTTCTTCGCGGCTCGGCTCCTCGTCGGCATGGCGCCAGAGCTCGGTTTCCCAAACGCGGGCCTTGCTCAGATCGGGCGCTCTGTCCTGACGCAGCTCGACGATCCCGGCGCGGATGTTGGAGCCGCCGATATCGACCGCGACCAGGCTGTCATAGGCTTCGAATATCCATTTCGGCGCGAGATGGGCGCTGCCGACGAGCCCGGCCTCGTCCGAGTGATGGCGCACCGGAACCAGCTCGATCGTAAAACCTTCGGTCTGCAGGATGATGCCGGCCCGCGCGATCGCCAACTCGCCGATCCGGCTCTGGCGGAAGCCGCCGCCAACGACGATACGCTCGACCGGACTCCAGGCCTTCTGGCGCAGGAAGCGGCGGATCACGAAAGCGAGCGACTGGGCAAAACGCTCGACTGCCGAGAGCACCAGCGCCGCCTCACGGGCTGTTCCCTCGGTGATCAGCTTGTCGAGTTCCGACTTGCTCGGTGTCTTGCCGGCGTCCGCCAGCGGGTCCTCGCCCGCCTCGGCGAGATGGCCGCGCAATTCTGCGAGATGATCCATGAAGGCGCTGCGGCTCGCCTTGTCGCCAATGAAACCATCGGCATCGCGGATTTCGAGATTGTAGCTGGTGACGACGACCGAGGGCAGCTCCTTCGCCCCATGCGGCCCGTTCGCGCTCGTCTTGCTCGCCGTCGCCACTGCCATCGCTTCACCCCAGCCTTGAAAGCACCCCGGGGAGAACGAGCAAAGCCCCCTGGCGGTTCCTGCGCCGCACCGCCGCATGGCCCGCCTGCGCTACAGGCAGGCAAATTCAACCTGCTGGCGATTGACCGCGCCTAGCCGTTTCGCCTCCATAGCTCCAAGGTCGGTTCGCGGCCGGGGGGACAGATATGCTCGAAGTGATCAGCCGCTCGCTCGTGATCGGCGTCGGCGCAACTGCGCTGCTCGACCTCTGGGCGCTGTTCCTCAATCGCGCCTTCGGCATCCCGCTCGCGAACTGGGCTGCAGTCGGGCGCTGGTTCGCCTATCTGCCGCGCGGCCGCTTCGCGCACGACACCATCGCCGAGACGCCACCGGTGCAAGGCGAGCTCGCGATCGGCTGGGTCATGCACTACCTGATCGGCGTCCTCTTCGCCGCAATCGTGCTGCTGCTCTGGGGCCTGGATTGGGCCCGCTACCCGACGCTGCTGCCCGCCCTGATCGTCGGCGTCGTCACCGTCGGCTGCGGCTGGTTCATCCTGCAGCCCGGCATGGGTTTCGGCCTCGCCGCGAGCAAGCGCCCCAATGCCAGCCAGGTCCGGCTGATCGGCCTGATCAACCACATCGTCTTCGGCTTCGGGCTCTGGCTCACGGCGTTCCTGGCCCGCTGATCCCCCAACAATCGAAACGTCATACGTTAAGGACCAGACCGATGGCCGCGACCCTGTTTCACAACGCCCGTATCGTCGATGGCACCGCGCCGGAGCGCGCAGCACCGGTTTCCGTCCTGGTCGAGGGCGGGCTGATCCGCGAGGTCGGCAAGACCGTTCGCTCCGACAAGGCCAGGGCGATCGACCTCAAGGGCCGCACGCTGATGCCCGGGCTGATCGACGCGCATGTCCACGTCATCGCCGGCCTCGCCGATCTCGGCCGCAACGCCGCCTTGCCCGATTCACTCGTGACGGTGCGCTCGCTGGTGATCATGCGCGAGATGCTGCTGCGCGGCTTCACCACGGTGCGCGATGTCGGCGGCGCCGATTTCGGCCTGAAGCAGGCGACCGAGGAGAACGACTTCCCGACGCCCCGCCTCGTCATCTCCGGCAAGGCGCTGAGCCAGACCGGCGGCCATGCCGATTTCCGCGGACGCTATGACGACCGGCTCGCGCCGACGACGCGCCATCGCCTCGGCGCGCTCGGCCGCATCTGCGACGGCGAGGCCGAGGTTCGCCGCGCTGCCCGCGAGGAGCTGAAAGGTGGCGCCGACTTCATCAAGATCATGGCCAATGGCGGCTGCGCCTCGCCGACCGATCCGATCCATTTCCTCGGCTTCTCCGTTGGCGAATTGCAGGCCGTGGTGGAAGAAGCCCGCATGGCCGGCACATACGTCTCCGCCCATGTCTACACCGACGAGGCGATCCGCCGCTGCGTCGAGGCCGGCGTCCATTCGCTCGAGCATTGCAATCTGATCCAGGCGGAGACCGCAAAGCTCGCGGCCAAGAACGGCGCCGTCGCCGTGCCGACGCTTGTCACCTATGACAAGCTCGCCAGCGAAGGCGGCAAGCTCGGCTTCCCGCCCGATTCCGTCGCCAAGGTCGAATATGTTCGCGCCGCCGGCATGGAATCGCTCGCGATCATGAAGAAGGCCGGGCTCGCCATGGCCTATGGCAGCGACCTGCTCGGCGAGATGCATCGCCACCAGTCGGAAGAGTTCGTCATCCGCGGCCGGGCCCTGCCGGCGCATGAGGTGATCGGCGCCGCCACCCATGTCGCGGCCAAGCTCCTGAAGCTCGAGGGCAAGATCGGCGCGATCGCGCCCGTCGCCTATGCCGACCTGATCGTCGTCGACGGCGATCCGCTGAAGGATCTGGCGCTCCTGACCCGCCAGGGCCGGCACATGCCTGTCATCATGAAGGCCGGCGCCTTCGTCAAGCGCGGCCGGCTGGACTGACGCGCCGATGAAGCCGTGGACGCAGCTCGACGCCGCATCGATCCCCGGCGGCGGCGTGCTCAAGCTCATGCGCCGCGGCGAGGACGAGTTCTCGATCACGCTCGGCCACAACGAACTGATGAATTCGCGCCTCAAAGGCTCGGAGGAGGCCCTGGCGACGCTCGCCATCGAAAGGATCGGCAAGCATCCAAAGCCGCGCCTGCTGATTGGCGGGCTCGGCATGGGCTTCACGCTCCGGGCCGCGCTCGCCGCCCTACCGGCCGATGCCGAGATCGTCGTCGCCGAGCTGATCCCGGCGGTGATCGCCTGGGCGCGCGGCCCGCTCGCTCCGATCTTCGCCGGCTGCCTCGACGATCCCCGCGTCAATGTGCGCGAAGCCGACGTCGTGGCCGCCATCCGCGAGGGGGGCGGCGGCTACGATGCGATCCTGCTCGATGTCGACAACGGCCCGGACGGGCTGATGGTCGAGGCCAATGACCGGCTCTACGACCTCGCCGGCTTGGGCTACGCGAAAGCGTCCTTAAGGCCGGGCGGCGTGCTCGCCATCTGGTCGGCCGGGCCGGATCGCAATTTCACCCAACGCCTGCGCCAGGCCGGTTTCGCGGTCGAGGAGAAGACGGTGCGCGCCCGTGCCGGCAGCGGCGGCGCCAAGCACATGATCTGGCTGGCCGATACGTCAGGTGCCGCCTCGACCGCGCGACCTGCGCAGCAATCGTCCAAGCGGCGCCGCTAGCGCTCGCCCAGCAGGCGCGCCAAGCCAGCTGAGAGCCCGACATTCGGCACCGCCGCCGGCAGAGCGAGGTCACCGTGGACCGGCTTTGGCAGCGGGTTGCGCGCCGCTTCCAGCACGGCGGCGAAGCCGGCTTGCGTCGAGCAGATCACGGGAACGCCGACATGAGGCTGGACCCGCGCCGCCAGCCCGGCAAGTCCGGCTCCGCCGAGGATCACGGCCTTCGCCCCATCGCGTTCGACCGTCCGCCGGCAGGCGTCCACCAGCAGCGTGAGCGAGCCATCCGGGTCGGCTGCGATGTCGCCGCCGGTCGGTGCCACCGTCTCGACAGCGGCCAGCCGGCCCTCCAGCCCGAGAGCCGCGACAAATTCGGTCAGGATCGCGCCCCAGCGCTCGCCACCGGTCACGATCGAGAAGCGCCCGCCCTGCAGCGCCGCCTGTTGGCAGGCAGCCTCGGCCATCCCGACCACCGGCACGCCGGCAATCTCCTTCAGGGCCATCAGCCCGGGGTCGCCAAAGCAAGCGAGATAGACCGCATCGCAATCGGCGCCGTGCTCGGCAAAGGCGTCCAGCGCCGCATGGCCGGCGATGGCACCGGCGCTGCGGCTGGAGATATAGCGTGCACCGAAGCGGCCGGTGGCCGGTTTCAGCGTCACGCCGGCAGGCGTCAACGGCGCCAGCACGCGCAGGACCAGCTCAGTCATCTCGGAGCTGGTGTTCGGATTGAGGACGAGGATGCGCAAGATGATCCCGAGACGAGTTGGCAGAAGCTGGCGGCCTTAACCCAAAGCCGCGCCCGTCGAGCTTTGCCGTGCCAGGCGCTCCGCCGCAAGAGAGAGCGACCCGCATCCGTTGCATGATCGCCACACGACCCTGGCTGGCCTCTCAAAGCTAACGGGCTCCCCGCCCGGAACCACCGCGCTCCGACCGGGTTGCACGCTCGACCGACCTCACATCGGGAGACTGGACGATGCCAGCCAAATCAAAAGCACAGCAAAAGGCGGCCGGCGCTGCGCTCGCCGCAAAACGTGGCGACATCCCCGAGAGCGAGCTCAAGGGCGCCTCGAAATCCATGGTCAAGTCGATGACCGAGAAGCAGCTCGACGAGCTGGCCTCGACCAAGCGCAAGGGCAAGCCGGAGCACGTGGCGAAGCATTGAGGGGGAAGCTGCCGGCTTCTCTTTATGAGGCGTGGCCGGTTTCCGCATGGCGATGCCGGTAGACGAGATCCTCGGGATCCGACCTTGCGGCATCGGCATCGCGTCGAGCGCCAAGCCGCTCCGCGACCGCGATCGAGCGGGTGTTGCGCGGATCGACATAGCTCACCAGCGTCTCGAGTCCACCAGGCCCGAACGCCCAATCGCGCAGGGCGGCGGCAGCTTCGCTGGCATAGCCCTGCCCCTCATGCTCGGCATAGATCAGCCAGCCGAGCTCCTTCTCGGGAAAGAGCGGTCCGTGATTGATGCCGACCTGCCCGACGCAGATACCGCTGGGCAGATCGATCATCAGGGCGCCGTGGCCGAACAGCGCCCACAGCGCCACGTCATGGCAGAACACGCCCCAAGCACCACGCTGATCATAGGGGCCGCCCATATGCTGCGCCCGCGGCGAGGCGAGGAAATCGGCATAGGCAGGAAAATCGGCCATGACCGGCGCGCGGAGGATCAAGCGTTCGGTCCGAATCGTCGGCGGTACCGTGGCGGTCAAGATCGTCCTCGACATCTTCGGAATCGGCGCCGATCGTCCGTCGGGGGTGTCGGCGCCTGTGGCGGTACGAGGAAAACTGGCCTCCCGGAAGGGATTCGAACCCCTGACCTACGGTTTAGGAAACCGTTGCTCTATCCTGCTGAGCTACCGGGAGGTGGAAGCCTCGTTTTCGGTGCCTATCCGGTGCTTGCGCGGATCGGGTAGGCCTTAAGCGTATGATCCGAATCGCCTTTCCGCCGCAAGACCCTCGAATTAGGAAACCGTTGCTCTATCCTGCTGAGCTACCGGGACGCACGTTCTTGCGTTTAGCATAAAGCCGATGCGGGTGAAGCCTCCCTTTGCAGCGATCCTATCCTTCCTCGGCGGCATGGCGGCGTCGACCGCTGTGACACGGGCCGCGGATGACATTTGCGCGACGCCGGAGGCGACTGAAGTGGTCAGCCTTGCTGGTCTCGATCGGCATGGCGACCCGCTCCTCGCCGACGGCCGGACCGTCAGGCTCGCCGGCCTCGCGCCACGGCAGAACGATGCCGAGCGCGAGCGTTTCACCGCGCAGCTGACGCGTTGGCAGGGTCAGGCGTTCCGTTTGGCGCCGCTTGGTGGTGCAGATCGCTGGGGACGTCTCCCGGCTCGTCTCCTCGCCGCCGAGGGCGCCACCGATCCATTCGCAGGCCAGCCCGACCTGACCGCTGCCCTCCTCGCTGGAGGCGCCGCACTGCGCCTCGCCGAACCGGGCCTCGCCGCTTGCAACGAACTCTGGCGGAAGGCCGAACCACGACCGATAGCGGCCGGCCCCCGGAATCGTTCGCCGGCCACCGCGCAGGGAGGTTTTGCCGCAGTGGCGTTCCCGGCCGTCGACGGTCATGATGCTGCCGCGATGAAAGCGCAGGCGGGCCGGATCGTCGTGGTCGAGGGGCGTATCGCTGCCGTCGGAGAGCGGGCGCAGCGAACCTATCTCAATTTCGAGCGGCGCCGCGGCGCGGGTGGCAGCATCGTCCTGTCGCGCACGCTGTGGCGTGAATTGCAGCGCAGCGGCTGGACCGCCGCGACGCTGGCGGGTAAACGCGTGCGCGTACGCGGCGTGATCGAGGGGCGCGATGGCCTCCTGATCGAAGCCGAGACGCGCAGCGCACTGGAATTGGTCGACTAGGGGCAGATGCGGAGACTTCAGCGACATCGTCAGCCGTTCCGGGGGCGTCTTGCCGCCGTGGTGCTGCCGGCCCTGTTGCTGGCGGCCTGCTTCGGCGACCAGAACTCCGTCCTGGCGCCGCTCAATCAGCCCGGCGGCGAGCCGGCGCCGCGCGTCGCCAGCCTGCAGCGGGGCACGGATCGCGAGCATCAACGCCTGCTCGCGGCTTTCGGCGGCGAATATCGCGCACCGCAGGTCAAGGCCGTGCTCGAGGAGATCATCGCCCGCCTCGCCAAGGCCGGTGAGGGCCAGATCGGCGCCTATGAGGTGACGATCCTGAATTCGCCGATCGTCAACGCCTTCGCCTTGCCGACGGGACGGCTCTACGTCACGCGCGGCCTGCTCGCTCTGGCGAACGACTCGGCCGAGATCGCCTCGGTGATGGCGCATGAGATCGCCCACGTTACCGCGCGCCATGCCGTCGAGCGCGCCGAGATGGAGGCGGAATCGGCGCTGGTCAGCCGGGTCGTGGCGCAGGTGCTCAACGACCCGACGACCGGGGCAGCGGTACAGCAAAGTTCAAAGCTCTCGCTCGCCCGCTTCTCGCGGCAGCAGGAATTGACCGCCGACCAGATCAGCGTGCGCAACATCGCCCGCGCCGGCTACGATCCCTATGGCGCCGGCCGTTTCCTGGTCTCGCTCGGTCGCAACACCAGCTTCCGCGCCGGCCGCCAGGGCGGTGGCGACAAGAAGCTCGACATCCTCTCCAGCCATCCCTCGACGCCAGAGCGCGTCGCCGCCGTCACCAATGGCGCCCGCCAGATCGGCGCGCCCGGCATCGGCGAGCGCGAGGCCCCGCGCTGGCTCGCCGCGATCGATGGCGTCGCCTTCGGCGAGGATCCGGCAGACGGCGTGGTGCGTGGCCGCCGCTATCTCAACAGCGCGCTGCGCATTGCCTTCACCGCGCCTGATGGCTTCGAGCTCGAGGCGGCACGCGAGATGGTCGTCGGCGTCAGCAATGACGGCACGCAGGCGCTGCGCTTCGACTCGGTCGCGCTGAAGGCCGGTCAGACGCTGGAATCCTATGTCGCCTCGGGCTGGATCGATGGCGTCGCCACCGCCGAGGTCCAGTCGCTCACGGTCGGCGACCTGCCGGCGGCGGTGACCTCGGGCAAGGGCGCCGACTGGACCTTCCGCCTCGCCGCGATCCAGGCCGGGCCGCGCGTCTATCGCTTCATCCTCGCTGCCAAGGGCCAGAACGATCCCGAGCGCGCCATGCGCGCTTTGCTCGACAGCTTCCGCAATCTGAGCGCCAGCGACGCGCAATCGGTCAGCCCGCTGCGGATCAGGCTCGTCAGTGCCAGCGCCGGCGATACGCCCGTCAGCCTCGCCGAGCGCATGGCCTCGACCGACCGGCCGCTCGAGCAGTTCCTGATCCTGAACGGGCTGGAGCGCAGCGGCAAGCTGACGCCCGGCCAGCGTTACAAGATCGTGAGCGAATAGCAGGCTTCACCGATCTGACCCGCCCTCCCGCCTTGTGCTAGCCTGCCGGCATCCGTCAGGACAGGGAGGCAGCCATGGCGCTCGATCGCCGCATCGTCGAACTCTACGACGAATACACCCACAAGCCGCTCGACCGGCGCAGCTTCATGAACCGGCTGATCGCCATCGCCGGTTCCGCGGCCGCGGCCGAGGCGGCTCTTACGCTCCTGGAGCCCAACTACGCCCAGGCCCAGCAGGTCACGGCGGACGATGCCCGCATCGAAGGTAGGCGCATCGACGAGACCATCGGTGGCGTGAAGCTGAAAGGCTACCTCGTCACGCCGAAGACGCAGGCCAGGCGCGGCGGCGTCCTGGTCATCCACGAGAACCGCGGGCTCAACCCACATACCGAGGACGTCACCCGCCGCGCGGCACTGGCCGGCTTCAGCGCCCTCGGGGTCGATTTCCTCACCCCGCTCGGCGGCACGCCGGCTGACGCCGATGCGGCGCGGGCGCTATTCCCGCAGCTCAAGCCCGAGGATGTCATCGCGCAAGGGCGCGCGGCACTGGCCTTCCTCAAGACGCGGTCGGACGCGACCGGCAAGGTCGGCGCGGTCGGCTTCTGCTGGGGTGGCGGCGCGGTCAACGACCTCGCCGTCAGCGCGCCGGAGCTCAACGCCGGCGTCGTCTTCTACGGTCGCTCACCCGACCTCGCCAAGGTGCCGCAGATCAAGGCGCGCCTGCTGATCCAACACGCCGCGCGCGACACCCGCCTGGTCGAGGGCCTGCCGGCCTATGAGGCGGCGCTGAAAGCCGCCGGGATCAACTACCAGGCGATCGTCTACCCTGACGTCGACCACGCCTTCCTCAACGACACCAGCGCCGAGCGCTACAATGCCGCTGCGGCCAAGCTCGCCTGGGAACGGACGGTGGCCTTCCTCGCGGCTGAAACCGGCGCCGCCTGACACGAAAAAGCCCGGCGGAGCGATCCGCCGGGCTTGTGTAGCTTGTTCTGGAAGAGGCGCCCTCAGGCAGCCTCCTCCTGAAGATCTTCTTCGCCTTCCTCGGCCTCGGCCGCCTCGGCGGCCTCACCCTTGCCGGCGCGGCGCGGCGACTTGGCCAGCTGGCCCTCGATCTTCTTCAGCGCTTCGGTCTCGGTGATCTCCTCGACCACCGCGATCTCGCGGGTCATCCGATCGATCGCCGCTTCGTAGAGCTGGCGCTCGGAATAGGACTGCTCGGGCTGCGCCTCGGAACGATAGAGATCGCGCACGACCTCGGCGATGGCGACGAGATCGCCCGAATTGATCTTGGCTTCGTATTCCTGGGCCCGGCGCGACCACATGGTGCGCTTGACCCGGGCGCGGCCGGTCAGGGTCGCCAGCGCCTTGCCGACGATCTCGCCATCAGCGAGCTTGCGCAGGCCGACGCTCGCCGCCTTGGCGGTGGGCACGCGCAGGGTCATCTTGTCCTTGGCGAAGCTGACGACGAAAAGCTCGAGCTTGAAGCCCGCGACTTCTTGCTCATCGATCGCCGTGATCTGACCGACGCCATGGGACGGGTAGACGACGAACTCGCCCGTCTTGAAGCCATGGCGCACAACAGCCTTCTTCGCAGTGGACATGCCGTTTCGACTCCTGATTTCCCCGCGGGACGCGGAGACGCGACTTTTCGCCGCTGGCCGGAATGACCGGCGGCTCTCTGCCTGGCACGACGGGAACGACCTTCTGGTCTTCTTTCCGCGGCGCAACACGCTCCCTCAGCCGATCGTTTCTTGCGACCACCAGACACGAAGACAGCGACACGCCGGGCATTCTGACCGGTGTGCGTTGCTGCCGTCTCAGGGGGTGCCCCGTTTGTGTGACCTCGCAGGGGCAGGCGGAACGAACTCGACTGTGGCGTGTGAATACCACAAAAATCGCGCCGAATCAAAGGTAAACGGAATGCAAACGCCGACGGGCCGCGTTGCGGCCGGCCATGGTTAACCTCGTTTCGGGTGTGACGGAACGTAAGCGTCAGTCACCTTCGCCCGGATTGGGTGAGAAATGCGCGTCGAGCTTGCCTGCGACGCCGTCAAACTCCTTGGCGTCGGCCGGCGCCTCTTTCTTCTGGGTGATGTTCGGCCAGCTCGCCGCATATTTGGTATTGAGCTGCAGCCAGGAATCGAGCCCCGGCTCGGTGTCCGGCTTGATCGCCTCAGCCGGGCATTCCGGCTCGCAGACGCCGCAGTCGATACACTCGTCGGGATGGATGACGAGCATGTTCTCGCCTTCATAGAAACAGTCGACCGGACAGACTTCGACGCAGTCCATGTACTTGCACTTGATGCAGTTCTCGGTGACCACATAGGTCATGGCGCTATCCTTCCGATCGGCCGGCCCTTCTTTAGAGCCGGTCGAGAGACTGTTTCAAGGCCCTGTCACGACCGGAAACGAGATCAAACTTCCATCGAAACCAGCGTTTCGAGAAGATTTTTCGCGGGCGTGCCAGCGCTCGCCACATCTGACACGCGCTCTATCCCGCAGGCTCGTCGGGCGCAAGCGGCGCATCGCCGCGCTCGCCTCCGCTGAGGACCTCGTACAACGTCTGCGCCTGCTCATAAGAGCCGCGGCGCTCAGCGAAAGCGCTCACGCGCACGACCAGCGTCGCATGCGGCAAGGCGAGTGTCAGCACGTCGTCGAGCTTGAGGCCGAGTGCCGGATTGTCGACCCGCTTGCGTGCAACCCGCACATGCCCGTCCTCCACCAGCCGCACGGCGGAGGGCCGCGTCCGCGCGAAGCGCGCGAACCAGAGCCATTTGTCGAGGCGTTGCCGATCGTCCCGCAAGCAGACCCCGCACCTCTACGATATCAGCTCTTGCGCCCGTCATTGCCCTCGAGCTGGGCCTTCAGGGCCAGGAGCTTGGCGAAAGGCGAGTCCGGATCGGGCTGACGCTCGGCCGGGCGCGGCCGGGCTGGCTGCTGGAAGCGCTGCTCCTTGCCGCCACGCTCGTCGCGGCGCGGACCGCCGCCAGGGCGACCGCCATCGCGCTTGAACTCCGGCCGCGGGCCTCGGTCCGGGCGCCCGTCGCGACCCGGCTGGGCATTGCGGCCGGCGGCCTCCTGCGTCGCAGGCTTGACCTCGCTACCGCCAGCCGGGCGCGGGCCGTTCCAGCCGCCCTCGCGCCAGCGATTCCGGTTCGGCCGCTGACCACCAGGCTTGGCCTCGCCGCCTTCGGCAGGAGCAGTCTCGGCGCCGGCACGTCGCTCGGGCCGACGGCCGCGCTGACCCTGCTCGGGACGCCGACCGCCCTGATGGCGATGCGGCCGCCAGATCTCGATCAGCTCCGGCTCGGCCGGTGCAGCCGCCTCGACAGTTGCAGCAGGTTCGGCCGCCGCGGTCTCGGCTTCCGCTTGAGGGGCGGTCTCCGTCGCCGGCTCGTCGCCCGGAAGCGCCAGCGTCGACATCGCATCGGCCGGCACTAGCTCGACCGGGTTGACCGACTCTTCCTCGACTGAAGCCGCTGCAGCGACGTCCGCATCTGTCAGGACCGGAACATCAGGCGTTTCGCCCGCCGGCGCGGCATTGTCGGCGCTTTCAGCGACGACAGCCTCCGCCTCGACAGCGGGAGCCTCATTGAGCGCCTCGGCCTCCTCGGCCACAGCTTCCGCCGGCGCCGGCGCTTCGGTTGGCGCAGGCTGCGGCGCGACGGCGAGCGCCGCGGTGATCGCAGGGCCGGGCCGCTTCTGCGAGACATAGCCGAGCGAGCGCAGGATCGAGGCGAAATCTTCGCCGGCGCAGCCAACGAGCGATGTCATCGCCCCGGTGGCAACGAAGCCATCCTGGTCGGCGGCACCCGCCGGCGGTTGGCCGAGCGTCATACCCGGGCGATAGGCGATCGCGGGGCGGATCAGGTCGGCGAGCCGCTCCAGGATGTCGACGCGCACCGCACGCTCGCCACAGACGCGATAGCCGGCGGCGCGGTAGAGCCCCTTGGGTACGTCCTTGTTGGCTGGGAACGAGGTCCGTCCCGACGAGGCGAGATGGGAGATGTCGTCGAGCCCGGCCGTCTCGGGATTGCCGTGCTTCAGCGTCCAGAGCTGAGCCGCGAGCGCGCGCGGCGCCGGCTTCAGCAGCGCCGGGACATAGAGGTGGAAGGCGCCGAAGCGGATGCCGAGCTGGCGCAGCGCCGCCCGGCCTTCCTGGTCGAGCGTCTTCATCTCCTCGGCGACCTTGGCGCGCTCGAGCACGCCGAGCGCCTCGGCCGTCTGATAGGCGATGCCGCGGGCAATGCCGGCAGCGCTTTCGGCATTCTCCAGGATCTGGAGCGGGCCGAGTAGCTTGGTGATGTGATGCTTCAGCCAGGCCGCCAGCCGGGCCTCGATCTGCTCACGGGCCTGCGCCGGCAGATGGTCGTCGACCATCAGGCGCAGGCGCGGCTCCAGCACCTTCTCGCCGGCGGTCAGGCGCGCCACCGGCTCGCCGATCCAGCGCACCAGCCCGTCATGCGACAGCACGAAGGCATCGTCGCCAGCCAGCACGACGCGCGAGGCGCGTGCCTCGAGCTCGCCAGCCAGCGCCTTCAGCGCCGCAGCGTTCAGCGCCTTCGCTTCCGGCCCACCCGCTTTGGGGTCGGCCGTGAAACGGAAGCCTTGCAGCAATCCGACATGCTGTCCCTCGACCAGGACATCGCCGGTCGCGGTGACTTCGGCCTCCAACATTGCATTCTCCCGCAGGCGACGCATCAACACGCTCGTACGCCGATCGACGAATCGGCTGGCAAGCCGTTCGTGCAAAGCGTCCGACAGCCTGTCCTCTACAAGACGCGCCACCCCCTGCCAATGCTCTGGATCGGACAACCAGTCCGGCCGGTTGGCAACATAGGTCCAGGTCCGGACCTGGGAGATGCGGGCTGAGAGCGTATCGATCTCGCCATCGACGCGGTCGAGCGCGGCCAATTGACCGGCATACCAGTCCGGATCGAGCCGGCCGTGGCGCATCAAACGCAGATACAACGTCGTCGCCAATTCGGCGTGCTGCATCGGCGCAATCTTGCGATAATCCGGCAGGCCGCAGACTTCCCAGAGCCGTGTCACCGCCGGCTTGCCCTGGGCCAGTCGCGCGACGTCCTGATCGCGCGCCAGGATCTCCAGCGTCGTCATGTCCTCGGCAATCAGGGCGCGGGTCAGCCCTTGCTCCTGCGGCTGGATGTTGAGGCTGTCGATCAGGCCGGCGATCGAACGCAAATCGAGATCGGAATTGCGCCATTGCACTTGCCGAACCGATTCGAAGCGATGGTCCTCGATCGCCTCGACCAGCTCCTGCTCGAAGGGCGGCGAGCGCCCGGTCGTACCAAAGGTACCGTCGCGCAGATGCCGGCCGGCCCGGCCTGCGACCTGGCCGAACTCGGCCGGATTGAGCTTGCGATAATGATGGCCGTCGAACTTGCTGTCGCCGGCGAAGGCGATGTGGTCGACATCGAGGTTGAGCCCCATGCCGATCGCGTCGGTGGCGACGAGATAATCGACATCGCCCGATTGGTAGATCTCGACCTGGGCGTTTCGCGTACGCGGGGATAGCGCGCCAAGCACCACCGCCGCGCCGCCCTTCTGCCGGCGGATCAGCTCGGCGATGGCATAGACCTCCTCGGCCGAGAAGGCGACGATCGCCGAGCGCCGCGGCAGGCGGGTGATCTTGCGGTCGCCGGCGAAGGAGAGCTTCGACAGGCGCGGGCGAGAGACCACGTTGACGCCGGGGATGAGCTGCTCGACCAGCGGCCTCATCGTGCCGGCACCGATCAGCATCGTCTCCTCGCGCCCGCGATGATTGAGCAGCCGGTCGGCGAAAACATGCCCGCGGTCGAGATCGGCGGCGAGCTGGATTTCGTCGATGGCGACGAAATCGACCGCGAGGTCACGTGGCATCGCCTCGACCGTGCAGACCCAGAACCTCGGCCGCTCCGGCTTGATCTTTTCCTCGCCGGTGATCAGCGCGACCGCCTGCGGCCCGACCTTGTCGACCACGCGCTGATAGACCTCGCGCGCCAGCAGGCGCAGCGGCAGGCCGATCATCCCAGTCGGATGCGCGACCATCCGCTCGATGGCGAGATGGGTCTTACCGGTATTGGTCGGGCCGAGCACCGCCGTGACACCGCGGGAGCGGAGCGAAGGCGGAAGGGAACGAGGTTGGATCAAGACGCTGGAGCTTTCCTGCAGTCTGGGCAGCCGCGAGCCCTATCGAGTCGGGCGGCGTAAAAGCAACCCGATCCGTGAACAGAACGAGTCCGGAACGAAGCGGGGGCGAATCGCTGACTCTCACAGAATCAGGTTTCGTTCACGGCGAGATATTGCGGCAAGCGATTCAAAAACCACAAGATTTTGAATCGTCTTCATTGTCCATCCTTCGCCGACTTGCGCGCGCGAGGGCCGCTTTCGCCTATGTAGGCCGTCTTGTCGGCGGAACGAGGGGCAAGGCGACGATTGCTGCAGGCAGGCGTTCCGGTCAGTCTCCAAAGACCTCGCTCAGGACCTGCGCCGCCTCGTCCGGCGCCTCGACATGGACGAAGTGGCCGGCGCTCTCGCAGAAGGTCACCTCCACATCGTCGAAATAATGCGACAGGAAGGCGGACCATTCGGACTTCAGGATCGGGTCGTGCCGGCCCCAATGCACCCGGGTGCGCTGATGGATCGGCACGGATGGCGCCGGATGGCCGTCGATCGCGGCGATCCGCGCCGCGTTCTGGCTGCGATACCAGTCGAAGCCACCGCGCAGATTGCCCGGCTTCATGAAGTTCTCGACCCAAAGGTCGAAGACCGGCGCGAAGGCGTCCTTGCGATGGCACCAATGCGTCAGGAAGTGCCCGAGATAGAGCGCGCAGGCCTCGCGGCTCGAACCGATCAACTGCTCGGCCAGCGGCAATTGCTGGAAGGACTGGTACCAGATCTCGTTGACATGGCCGTCGCGGACCCAGGCCGAGCCGACGCTCGGCGTCGGGCAGTTGAAGAACAAGAGCTTCTCGACCCGCTGCGGATGACGCCGCGCCAGCCCCTGCGCGACATAGGCGCCGACATCATGGCCGACGACGCCGACCCGGCCGAGGCCGAGCGCCTCCAGCAGCGCCGCCATGTCGTCGGCATGGCTGTTGGCGCCGACATCGCTGCGCGGCCCGGAAGATTTGCCGCTATCGCCGAAGCCGCGCAGATCGGGCGCAATCAGCCGGAACTCGCCATGCAGCCGGTTCATCAGCGGCAGCCAGCTCATCCAGAATTCCGGCCAGCCATGCAGCAGCAGTACCGCCGGCCCATCGCCAACCTCGGCGACATGCAGGACGGTGTCACGCACGACGACCTGGCGATGCCTGAGGCCGGGCGGCAAGGCAAAATCGCTGGACATGGCGGCTCCGGAGGCGAATCGCCGCAAAGGCTACCCCCTCGCCCGGACCTCCCGCAATTCGTCGGATGGCGGAGGCCCCATGCAGTGCGAGTCGGGCAGCGGCTGAGACGCAGGCGGGGATAGCCGCCGATCTTATCCCCGGTAGTTCCAGCGGCCTCAGAATGGCGCGCTCCACAGCAAGGAGCACGCCATGCCGGACCTGCCGCATCGTTCAGCCAGTGATAGCGCGCGCTGGCGCGAGATCGTCCTTCTGCGCCGCAAACTCGGTTCGCTGAAGGCGCAGACGCGGCTGCTTCGGCACGAACTCGCCCACAAGTACAATCCCGACCAGCCACGCGTGCCCGCCGGCAGTGCAGGTGGTGGGCAATGGACCAGCGGCGGAGGCGGCGGCGATCCAACGCTGACGGGCACCGACTGGCTGGGCGATCTCGGCAATGCCCTGTCGACCGCGCTGAGCTTCAGTGACGTCGTCGCCGACACCAGCGGCGATGAGAGCTGGGCCTTCTTTCAGGATGCGACGCGCCCCGACGGCTCGCTTGCCGAGCGCGCCGTCGTCAACCGCGACGGCTCGACCATCCAGTCCGAATTCGCCGCGCCCGGCCGCCAGAGCGACTGGGACGAGCGCCATACCGTCACTGTGCCCGAAGGCGGCAAGACCACCTTCGAAACCTCCGATCGCACCCAGACGATCCGGAATGGCGGCCCGGACGGCGAAGTCGTTTCGCGCTCGACCTGGACCGAGCGCGGGCCGGAGCGGGAGGCGACGGTGCAGCAGGCGTTTGCTCAGGAGGGAGTTCGCACTGCCGTCGGCGCTGCGGGCACCATCCTATTCGGTTGGCTTTCATCCGGCGACGACATCGACGGTCAGCGAACCGTCATGGGCTTCGTGCCGCGCGAGTATCAACCGAGCAAGCCTGGGCAGTTGGATCTCGCCTTCGTTGGGAAGCCGGGAGAGGAGGAGGTCAAGGATGCCTGCAAAAAACTCGAAACTGTTCAAGAACTGACCGATCGCGCTGCCCGTGCCGCAGGCGACGTAAGGCAGTTTTCATCCCTCGCAACCTACGGCACCGACGTTCACGTTCGCTTCAAGGATTTCGTCAACGACCTCAAGAACGAGAATTTTCGTGCTGAGCGTTCGTTTCTGAAAGAAGCTGCCGAGCCGACCAGCAGAGATGAGCTTGATATAGGTTACGCACGTTCGGTGCGCGTTGATGCCTACGAGTACAGGCCGGAAGACGGAACGCTCTGTGTCTATGACCTCAAAACCGGCCGGCGAGGGCTCTCTGTGCCGCGCTCCGACATTCTCGCGACTGCAGCCTATCTCGGTATAAGAGATGTCCGCCGTGTCATCATGCTCGAAGTCAGGCCTCGCAAATGACGACGAAAAAGCAGATCAATCGGCTTCTGGGCGAATTGGTACAGCGTAATCCTGATCTCGCCCAATCCGAACGCTTCGTGATCATCAAACCGCTCCGCCACGTGTTACGATCGATCTCGATTGGCCGCGGCATCGAGGCCGACAGCCCACAATTTCTATGTTCGATAGGTCACTTCTTCGATCCTACGGCGAACCGCCAAGGCATTACCCTCGATCGCGTCTTCACGGCGCGCGGTGCGCCGCATCGCTGGACCGAGCCCGGCATGCCCGCCGCCTTCATCGAGGCCTGCGAGACCCGAGTCCTCCCAAAGATGCGCGGCGTCGACACGATCGAGGATATGCTTCGTTTCAGGACCCGCGGTTCAAGCGAATTCAAGGCGGCTGTGAGATTTGTCATCCATCAAATTCATTTCGCCGCGGCCTATGGCCGCTTCGATCGGGCGCTGCGCCGGTTCGAGCGCATCAAGCACTGGGATCGATCACGCATGTCGTGGCGCCGGCCTGAATTTGAGCATGTCGCGGACGAACTCGTGCCACTGATGAAGGCGAATGATCGCGACGGCGTCATCCGCCTTCTTCATCGCTGGGAAGAGGATCGCGTCCATCGGTTCGGCCTCGAAGCGATCTACGAACCGACGCCCTTCCCGCTCGAACTCGCCGCCTGACCTCAGTTCCGCGTCGTTGTCGCCGTCACGCCCGGGTCGACCTTGAAGCTCGAGGCTTCGATCACCGCGGTGCCGATCATCGTCTTCACCGAGATGCGCACCGGCAGCATCATGCTCGTCCCGGCAACGGGGGCGAGCCAGGTCGAGATTTCCTTGTTTTCGGCCATGAACTTGGTCGAGGGCCGCAAGGTGCGGTGTCCGGCGATCGGGACATAGCGCGCCTGGCAGATCGAGACCGGGCCGCTATAGCCGTCGATCTTGATCTCGCGCGTGCCGGAATAGCTCAGCTTGATGTCGTAGCGCGCCGCGCCGTCGAAGATCGCCAGCGTGCGGTTGCAGGCAGCCGCGCCGCTGCCACGGCCCGAGACCTCGACCGGCATCAGGAAGGCGCTGAGCGGATCCATGATGTTGCGCTGGTGCTCGTCCTTGAGCGGGACGCGATCCGGCTTGGCGTCGATCGGCGGCTCGATCGCCAGCGCCTGCACGGCGTTGCGGTCGAGCGCCATGCGCACCGTGCGGCTTTCGCTGGAATTGGCCGAGGAGACGGCAAAGGTCGCCGGCGACAGCCTGCCGCCGTTGAGATTGCCGGTCGCGGCGCCCGAGCCGCGCCCGCCGGTGAAGCTGCCGACGAGACCGGTCAGCTTCGCATTGGCGTCGAGCTTGTAGCTCGCCCCGTCGATTCCACCCGACAGATTGGCCTTGCCGAGCGAGAGCCCAAGCAGCGTGACGTCATAGGTCGCGTCGAGCGAGGCGGCCTGCGCAGCCGGCATCGACAAAGCAAGCACCAACGCTGCGAGGCAGGCGCTGCTGGCAAACTGCGGAGAGAGCTTCATCGGGAGGCTCCGGCGCGACGGATCATCGTCGCATGCACTGGGATTCGGTCCGAATCGTGACTGGCTTTGCACCAGCTTGGCGGGATAATGGTTACCGAGATGTTTCCGGCAGCATTCTGCGCGCTCGCCTTGACGGGCTGCCAGCCGGCGGCTATAGACCCGCCACTTCAATTTGACTTCCGGTGCTTGCCTGCCGGCACGTCGCGTGTCGGCAATTTGCGTTGAGCATTCGGAGATTTTGGGAACACGATCATGGCCCGCCGTTGCGAACTGACCGGGAAAGCCACCCAGACCGGCCACCTCGTCAGCCACTCGAACCGCAAGACCAAGACGGTCTTCCGGCCGAACCTGGTCAACGTCACGCTGCAGTCCGACGCGCTTGGCCGCTCGGTCCGCCTGCGCGTCTCGGCCAACGCCCTGCGCACCGTCGATCATCGCGGCGGCCTCGACGCCTTCCTGGTCAAGGCTCCCGCCGGTGAGCTCTCGCCGGGCGCGCTGACGCTGAAGCGCGACATCGAGAAGAAGCTCGCCGCCAACTGAGTGCGGGTTTCCCTCGGGATTGAATGAGGCGGCCGCAAGGCCGCTTTTTTCGTTTGGGCTCTTGTCAGCGGAGCGTGCGCAACCTGCCCCCTCTCCCCCTGCGGGAGAGGGCCGGGGTGAGGGGTCGCGCGACGCCTATCGCTGGCCCATTGCTCCTTCGTTCTCCAGAGCTTTCCAGACCTGAGCGACCCCTCATCCGGCCCTTCGGGCCACCTTCTCCCGCAAGGGGAGAAGGGAAGGGCTAGGCCCGAGCATGACGCGCGCCATTTACTGCGCCAGCTCAAACTCCAGCAGCACCGTGCGCTGCAGGAAGGTCGAGAAATTATTGTCGGAGATCAGGGTGATGATCGTCCGCCCGCTCTCCAGATGGACGGCCATCCCCTCCATGTTATCGATCTCCTGGCCGAGGTCGGCCTCGATCAGGATCGGCCCGTCCAGCCGCGCACCTGGCCGGATCGCGTCGCCGGCGATGCGGCGGATGCGCATGCCGACGCCGCGCAGCGGCTTGTACCAGCGCTCCAGCAGCAGCATGTCGCCGCCCGGCAGGAAGGCGAGATCGGTGATGTCGTAGCCGTCGCGGCGGATCACCTGCAGCGTGCCCGGCTGGCGCCCGCCGACGATGAAGCCGGCCGTCGGCTCGTCCTCGCGGCCGGAGCGCTCCGAGATCGCGATCAGCGCACCAGCAAGCGGATGCCCTGCCGGCAGCACGCCAAGTGCCTCCAGCCCGCGATTGCTCGGCAGACGCTTCAGCGCCGGCGGTGTCGGCACGAGCTGCGCCCGCGCCTCGACACCGTGCCGAGCCCAATCGAAACGCAGGATGTCATGAGCACGTTCGACGCCGATGAAGGCGACGCCGCCCTGAATGGCGAGCGATTCGGTATCGTAATAGCGCGAGCGATGCAGCGGCTTGCCAGACGCGCCGAGGATCGGCGCGAGCTCGGCCTCCTCCAACCCGCTGAGCTTGCCGGCGCTGCGTGCAAGCTTCGCCGTCAGCCAGAAGCCGTTGTCCGTGATCGCGACGATCCGCGCCCCGTCGGGCGAACGCCACAGCCCCGAGAAGCCGCCGAAGCGGGGATGACTGCCCGAAAGCTGAAGTCCGCCACGGAAGATCAGCTGGCCGAAGCGGGTCTTCGCGGCATTGCCGGGCTCGAAGCTCGCGATCGGCCGCGCCGAGATACTGACCGGAACGCGCGCCGGCTCGAGGCTCTGTGCCCGCGCAGGCAGCGCGAGAGCCGCCGCGCCGAGTCCGGCAGCAAACCCGCGTCGCGTGAATGGCGTCGACGTCATGCGCAGGCGGCGAAGGAAAAGCACGGGAGCCCTCCCCCCTTGTGGGGGAGGGTTGGGAGGGGGGTGACCGGGTGAGCGTTGAATCGCCCGCGATCAACCTCACGGCTGTCTACCCCCCTCTCTAACTCTCCCCCACAAGGGGGGAGAGGACGGGTGGTGGTTCCGCGCTCAACGAAAGCCAAGCTCATTGCAGGCGGCGCGAGCCCCGCGAGCCTGTCCCGGCGGCATCCTCCTCGAACAGCTCCGCCAGCTTCTCGGTCATCACGCCGCCGAGCTCCTCGGCATCGACGATGGTGACGGCGCGGCGGTAATAGCGCGTGACGTCGTGGCCGATGCCGATCGCGATCAGCTCGACCGGCGAGCGCGTCTCGATCTCGGCGATGATGTGGCGCAGATGGCGCTCGAGATAGCTGCCGGCATTGACCGAGAGCGTCGAATCGTCGACCGGCGCGCCATCCGAGATCACCATCAGGATCTTGCGCTGCTCCGGCCGGCCGAGCAGGCGCTTATGCGCCCAGTCGAGTGCCTCGCCGTCGATGTTCTCCTTGAGCAGTCCCTCGCGCATCATCAGGCCGAGATTCTTGCGCGCCCGGCGCCACGGGGCATCCGCCGCCTTGTAGATGATGTGCCGGAGGTCGTTGAGGCGGCCGGGATTGGCAGGCTTGCCCGATTGCAGCCAGCTCTCGCGCGACAGCCCACCCTTCCAGGCGCGGGTGGTGAAGCCGAGCAGCTCGACCTTGACGCCGCAGCGCTCCAGCGTCCGCGCCAGGATGTCGGCGCAGGTCGCGGCGACCGTGATCGGCCGGCCGCGCATCGAGCCGGAATTGTCGATCAGCAGCGTCACCACCGTGTCGCGGAAATTCGTGTCCGATTCCTGCCGGAAGGAGAGCGGCTGGAACGGGTCGATGATGATGCGCGGCAGGCGCGAAGGGTCGAGCGCGCCCTCTTCCAGGTCGAACTGCCAGGAACGGTTCTGTTGTGCCATCAGGCGGCGCTGCAGGCGGTTCGCCAGCCGGGCAACGACGCCCTGCAGATGCGCCAGCTGCTTGTCGAGATAGGCGCGCAGGCGCGTCAGCTCCTCGGCGTCGCAGAGTTCCTCGGCGGTGACGATCTCGTCGAACTTCTGGGTATAGGCCTTATAGTCGGTCTGCGGCCGGTCGTTGGCCCTGCCGTCGCGCGGACGCGGCGCCTCGCCGGCTTCTTCGGCCTCGGAGTTCTCGTCTTCCTCGTCCCAGTCGCCAGCCGGCGCGTCAGCAGCCTCGGAGGCACCTTCCTGCAGCTCCTCGGCGGCGTCCTCGCTGGTCTCGGTCTCGGAGCGCTCGCCCTGGCTCTGCTGCTCGGCGTCGCCTTCCTCCTGCTGCTGCTCCTCGGAAGACTCGTCCTGATTATCCTCGTCCTCGTCGGATTCGTCGCCTTGGCTCGATTGCTCGGCCATGTCGAGCGAGGCGAGCATGTCGCGCACGGTGCGGGCGAAACCGCGCTGGTCCTCGATCGTCTTGGCCAGCCGGTCGAGATCGCCGCCGGCCTTGGTCTCGATCTGCTCGCGCCAGAGCTCGACCAGCTTCTCGGCCGCCTTGGGTGGCTTCAGGCCGGTCAGACGCTCGCGCACCATCAGGGCAAGCGCATCCTCGAGCGGCGCGTCGGCCCGGTCGGTGATCTCCTCATAGCGGCCGCCGCGATGATAGCGGTCCTCCAGCATCGCCGAAATATTGCTGGAAACACCACTCATCCGGCGCGAACCGACGCTTTCGACCCTGGCCTGCTCGACCGCGTCGAAGACGGCACGCGCCGCATCGCCCTCGGGCGCGGCGCGGCGATGGATTGCGGAATCGTGGCAGGCGAGGCGTAGCGCCATCGAATCGGCATGGCCGCGCAGGATCGCGACGTCATTCAAGGTGAGCTTGCGCGGCGGCTCCGGCAGGCGGGCGCGCTCGCCGACCAGCGAGGGTTTGTCGGCAGCGAAGACGATCTCCATCTCCGGCTTGCGTGCAATCGCCTTCATCGCGCCGGAAACCGCCCGCTTCAGCGGCTCGGCCGGCGCTTCCTTCGGGGTCCCAGGCTTGCGATTGGAGATGCTCATAGCGCCTTCATGAAGTGATGGAAGGTCTGGCCGGCGACCGGATAGTCGTCCATGCGGCCGCATTCGCGATAGCCCATGCGGGGATAGAAGTCCGGCGCCTGGATGCTCATCGTGCCGAGATAGACGCCGCGTGCGCCGAAATCGCGCGCCGCCTGCTCGGCCATCGCCAGCAGCGCCTCGCCGTGGCCGGCGCCGCGATGGCCCTCGTCGATCCAGAACAGATCGACATAGAGCCACTGCCATTTGAGCTCGCCGACGAGGCCGCCAACCATGGTGCCGGCCTCATCGCGCAGGCTGAGCGCCAAGGGCTGGGCGTTCCGCGGCCCGACCCTGGACTCGTTATGCGCGGCAAGACCGCGCAAGACGACCTCACGCGTCGCGGCAAAATCCGCTTCGCGCTGGATCGTTGCCGCACGCGCCTGCGGCTCCTCGGCCATGCCGTGTTTGTGGTTCGAGATGCTCATAGCGTCTTCGTCAACCAGAACCGCGAATGGCCCAGGGGAAAATTCTCCAACTCGCCGAAAACGCGATAGCCCTGCTTCTGGTAGAAGCCCGGCGCCTGGAAACTGAACGTGTCGACATAGGCCTGGGTCGCACCGAAGGCCCGCGCCTCGTCCTCAAGCTTGCCGATCAGTTCCGCGCCGCGCTCGGCGCCGCGGAAAGCCTCGTCGATCCAGAAAAGCTGGATGAAGAGCCAGCCGCACCAGAGTTGCCCGACGATGCCGCCGACGATCTCGCCGCCCTCGCGCAATGTGACCGCCACGTCCTTGGCGGGGACGGTGCCGAGCTTCGAGCGGTTATAGTCGCGCAAGCCCTTCAGGATCGCGCGCCGTGCCGGCCCGACCACACGCTCGACCTGCATCGAAGCCGGCCCACCGGCCGCCTGTGTCGCAGCGCTCGCTTTCGGCTTGGCTGGCTTGCGGCTGGCACTCGGCACGATGCGCTCCCGCCCTACCGCGCCCGTCCGTCATACTGGATCGACGCCAGCTCGGTCGGCTCGACACCGGCAAGGCAACGCACGTTGATCGCGATGGTCGGTGTGCCGTCCGGCGCGTTGGCGCGCGCGAAGGATTCCATGCCGCAAGTCTCGCAGAACAGATGCTGGATCTTCTGCGAGTTGAAGCGGTACTCGGTCAGCGCATCCTCGCCCTTGGTCAGGGTGAAGTTCGTCGCCGGGCTGAAGGCCAGCACCGAGCCGCGGCGCTGGCAATAGGAGCAGTTGCAGGTGATCGTCTTGGCAAGGTCGGCCTCGACCTCATAGGCGACCCGCCCGCAGTGACAGCTGCCTTCGTACCGGGCCATGCTCGGCCTCCTGCTTGTTGAGCGCGTTCCGATCGCAAAAGTGGCTCCCACTTTTGCGGAACGTGCTTCAGCTCAGAACGACGTTGACCGCGCTCTCCGGCAGCTCCTTGCCGAAGGAACGCTGGAAGAACTCCGCCACAAGCGCGCGCTCCATCTCGTCGCACTTGTTGAGGAAGGTGACGCGGAAGGCGAAGCCGATATCGCCGAAGATCGCTGCGTTCTCCGCCCAGGTGATGACGGTACGCGGGCTCATCACGGTCGAGAGATCGCCGTTCATGAAGGCGTTGCGTGTCAGATCGGCGACGCGGACCATCTTGTTGACGATGTCCTTGCCCTCCGGCGAGGCCTGATAGTGCTTCGACTTGGCGAGCACGATCGCGACCTCGTTGTCATGCGGCAGGTAGTTCAGCGTGGTGACGATCGACCAGCGGTCCATCTGACCCTGGTTGATCTGCTGGGTGCCGTGATAGAGGCCCGAAGTGTCGCCGAGGCCGACCGTGTTGGCGGTGGCGAACAGGCGGAAGGCGGGGTGCGGGCGGATGACGCGCTTCTGGTCGAGCAGCGTCAGCTTGCCGGACTGCTCGAGCACGCGCTGGATCACGAACATCACGTCGGGACGGCCAGCATCGTACTCGTCGAAGACCAGCGCGATGTTGTTCTGCAGCGCCCAGGGCAGGATGCCGTCCTGGAATTCGGTGATCTGCTTGCCTTCCTTCAGCACGATCGCGTCCTTGCCGACGAGGTCGAGGCGCGAGACATGGCTGTCGAGGTTGACGCGGACGCAGGGCCAGTTCAGCCGGGCCGCGACCTGCTCGATATGGGTCGACTTGCCGGTGCCGTGATAGCCCGAGATCATCACGCGGCGGTTATGGGCGAAGCCGGCGAGGATCGCGATCGTGGTGTCGCGGTCGAAACGGTAATCCGAATCGAAGTCGGGGACATGCGCCTCGGGCTTGGAATAGGCCGGCACCTCCAGATCGCTGTCGATCCCGAAGACCTGACGCACGGACAACTTCATGTCCGGCATTCCGGGGGCGGAGGCAGTCGTCGTTGTCATCGTTCTTCTCCGGGCGCAGGACAGGGGCCGGCAGAAGATCCGGTGTCCTGGAGCCGACCGAAAGGGAGGCGTGTGGAACCTCTTAGATCGAAAGCGGCGGAGCAGCAATTCGCAAGAGGCATGCCGACCCTTCGCCGGCATGCATTCGCGCACGACTCAGCCACGGTTCGCGAGCAGCCGGGCGACCGCCGCGATGCTGCCTGCCGCGCCGCTGAGATCGACCCTTGCGGCCGGCGGAGCGCCTTGCGCCAGCGCCGTTTCGATCGCAGCAGCCAGAGCCTGCGGTCCCTCAGCAAGGTTCACAACGCGCACCAACCCGGCCCGTTCCAGGGCTGTCGCGCGTAAGGCCTGCTCGGTCTCGCTGCCAGCGTCGAACGGAACGAGCAAGGCCGGCCGGCTGGCCTGCAGCAGATCGAGCACGGTGTTGTAGCCGGCCTGGCTGATGGAGAGCCCACAGCCGGCGAGCAGTGCCGGGAAATCCGGCCGCGCCCGTTCGACGTGGGCATTGGCCGGAGCCGATTGTCGCAGCCCGACGAAATCGGTCTCGGCAACCCCGCGACCGATCAGAAGATGGAAGGGATGCTGCGGCAGGGCTTGCGCGGCCGCTAGCACCGTCTCGAACAGCGGCAACGCCGCCGCCGAGCCCCCGCCGGAGACGAGGATCGTACCCGACGAACCTGAGGCCGCCACCGGCAAGGCGGGTGGCTCCGCCAGATAACCCGTATAGACCAGCTTGCCCGCGATCTCCGGCGTCACCGGCCAGGAGGCTTCGAGCGGCAGGACAAGCGGGTCGCCGTGCACCAGCACGGCATCGAACAGCGTCGCGATCCGCCCGGCGGCCTCGGCGAGACGCTCCGGCCGCTGCGGTGCGACCAGCACATCGCGGATCGATGACAGCACGAGCGCACGCGGATTGGCCACCTTTGCCGCCTCGATCAGCGTCAGGAACTCGCCCGCAAGCTGGCGCCGGCCGAAGGGGAAGTGCTCGGTGATGACGATATCGGGCGATAACTCCTGCGCCAGCGCCGCGAGCTGTGCCCGCCGCGCGGCAAGGCGCTCCGGCGTGGCGGTGCTGCCGCTTTCGTCAAGCAGATTGCGGAAATCCGTGCCTTCAGTGCGCACCGGCGGCAACTGGACGAAGCGATAATTCGCCGCTGCTTTGCCGTCCGGCATGCCGCCGCTGGCGAGCGTGACCTCATACCCCGCCCCAGCCAGAGCCCGCGCCAGCTGCCGCGCCCGCACCAGATGGCCGATGCCGAGCAGGTGCGTGACCGCGATCAGGATGCGCGCGCTCATGGCGCACCGTCACCCTTGCCCGCAACCGCTGCCGTTAGCGCCCGGTGGACCCGTTCCAAGCCGGCCTGCGCCGAGAACTCGGCTTCGAGCCGAGCGAAAGCCGCCGCACCCAGCTTCGCGCGCCATTCCGGATCGCGGCTCAACCCATCGAGCGCCTTGGCCAGGGCCGTGACATCGCCCGGCCGCAGCAGCAGCCCCTCGCGCCCATGCTGCACAAATTCCGGGATGCCGGCGAAGTCGGTCGCGACGATCGGTAGGGCCTGGCTCGCCGCCTCCATCACCACATTGGGCAGGCCGTCGCGGTCACCATTCTCCGCCTGCTTGGACGGCAGCACGAAGAGATCAGCCTCGCGCAGAGCCGCGATCACCGCGTCCTGCGCCTGCGCACCACGCCACTCGACCCGCGCCGCGATGCCGAGCGTCTCGGCCTGCGCCTTCAAGGCCGCTAGCATCTCGCCGCCACCGATATGGACGAGCCGCCAGTTCAAATCCGCGGGCAGGATCGCCAGCGCCGCCAGCAGATCATCGAAACCCTTCTTCGCCACCGCCCGCCCGATCGTGATGAAGCACAGCGGATCGGCCGGATCGGAGCCGTCGCGCAGCGCGCGCGCCTCCGGCGGTGCCGGAAAGCGCGAGAGGTCGAGCCCGTGATAGAGCAGCGCGACCTTGTCCGGCCCGTCAGCGAGACGTTTCAGCTCGGCATGGCCGTCTCGGGTGCAGGTCACGCCCCAGCGTGCATCGGCGATCTTCTCGCGCTTTTCCCAGTCCGGCGTGGTCCAGATGTCCTTGGCATGGGCGGAGAACGACCATGTCAGGCCACGGCTCAGCGCCGCATAGCGGATCACCGAGGCCGGCGTGTGCAGGTAATGGACATGGAGATGGCGGGTTCCCGCCGGCAGCTCCCGAGCCATCACGCAGGCCTGGCCGAAGCGGCGCAGCCGGTTGCGCGTCCGGTCACGAGCGAGGTCGCGCAGGACAACGCCGAGCAGGCTGATGATGCTCGGCCGTGCGAAGGCGCGCGCCACACCGCGCAGAACGCGCGGCCAGTCGTCGTGCAGATATTCCGGCAGATAGTGCAGCGGCGCGGTGATCTCGCGATGCATCAGGTGCCGCGCGCCATCGGTGGGGTGACGCAGCGACCAGATCGCGAAGGAGAGGCCGAGTCGCTGCAGGCCGAGCAGTTCCTGGGCGATGAAGGTCTCCGACAAGCGCGGATAACCCTTCATCGCGATCGCGACCGCCGGCCCGGCGGGCTCCTCGCTGCTCATCTGCGGCCGATCAGCATGAAGCGGGTGTAATTCTTGGTCGGCAGCGCCCCGGCGAACCACAGCTCCGAAAGCCCGGCCTGCGCCTTGAACGCGTCGAGTGAAGGCACGCAGCTGCGATGGTCCGGCTCGCGAAAGTAGTCGTTCGATTGCAGCAGCAGCGGCAGCCCGGCGGAAAGGCCGGCGATCCAGCCCGGCACATCGTCGAGATGCTCGCAGCTGGTGTTGATCACCAGCCCAGGGCGGCCGCCCTCCACCCGCTCGAAATCGAGCCCCATCATGTCGGCCGTCACCGCCCGGAAACGGCCAGAGGCGACATGGCGGTGATTGAATGTCTCGGCCACGGCCGCGCAGTCCGGATCGATGTCGAGGCTCACCAGCTGCGGGATCGCCAGCCGTTGATCGGCCAGCAGCATGGCGCCGAGCACGCCATGCCAGGCGCCGAGCACCCAGACCGGCCCGTCCGGCTTCGGCAGGACCTCAGCGAGGGTGTCGACCAGCCAGCGCTTCGAAGCGATCTGCTTCGGATTGAAGGCGGTCGAGATGTCGGCACGGACACCCTTGCCGACCAGCCGGGCGAGATCGCTTACGATCGCATCGCCGGTCAGCGCCGCCACGCCGCGCAGGATGTCGTGCAGCGCCTCGCGGGAAATCTCGTCGGTCATCGAAGCTCTGGATCGTAGCGGCGGATTTGACGCGGCCGGACCATAGGCAGGCGCACCGGCAATTGCCAGCGGTGGCTCCAGGCGCCTCGACTAGCTGCTGCCGTCGCCATCCGCGGCGGTCGGAGCCTTGCCCTTCGGCGCCGGCGTGCCGACCTCGGCCTTCTCCGGCTTGGCCTTGGCACCCTGCTCTTCGTTCGACCTGGCCTCGCCGGGCGGCGTGCTGCCGAAGCCGTAGACCTGCATCGGCTTGTCGCGCCCCTTGACCGTGATCTTGTGCGGGACGGTGTCGCGATAGCTGCGTCCGGTCACGCTCACCGTCTCGGCTGAGACGACGATGTCGGACAAAAGGCGCCGCGTCGCCGCCTCGAGCTGGCTGGCGATCATCACCGTCTCGCCGACCGTGATCTCGCGCCGCCCCATGCTTTCGTTCTCGACCGCTCCGACGATCGCCTGGCCGCCATGGATGCCAATACCGATGCGCAGCGGCAATGGCAGAGCATTGGCATATTCGCGGTTGAGCGCCTCGACGGCGCGGACCATGTCGCCCGCAGCCGCGATCGCTGCCGTACCCGCGCGCGCCGGCGTTACCTCGAGCCCGAACACCGCCATCAGCCCGTCGCCATAGATCGCCTCGATCCGCCCGCCATGCGCCGCGATCGCCTGGGACATCTCGTCATAGAAACGGTTGAGCAGGCTCATCAGCTCATGCGGCAGTTGTCGCTCGGAAAGCGCAGTGAAGGCCCTGAGATCCGCGACCATCACCGTCAGGCCCTTCTTGCCGATGCGGTCATCGGAATCGAGAGCGCCGGTGGGACCGGCACCGCGCTGCTTGGCGGCGAGCAGGATCTGGACCTGGAGGTCGCGCTTCGGGCGGATCTGGCAAGCGAGCCGGACATGGTCGCCGGCCGAGATCCGGCGCAGAAGCCGCGCCTCGTTCGGGCCAGGCGGCGGCAGGTCGTCGGCACCGTCCAGCACCAGCACGCGACAGGTAGCGCAGCGTGCCCGCCCGCCGCAGAGCGCGGCGTGCGGAATGCCGAAGCGGCGGAAGATCTCGAGCAGGGTCGGGCCGGGAACGACCCGGCGCACGCCGTGGCCGATGAAGCGCACCGCGATGGCGCCGAGCGCCCGCGCCCTGAGTTCGCGGAAGACGACGAAACCGGCAAAACCGCCGATCAGGCCAAAGAAGGCGCGCTTGGCCCAGGTCACATGCAGGTTGAACGCATCGACCTGACTGGCCGTGTAGAGTTCCGGCGGCAGCGCCATCGTCTGCGCCTCCCGTCCGGCCACCGAGAAGCCGATGATGGCCAGCAGCGGCACCAGGATCGCCACCAGCAGGAACGGATCGCGCCAGCGCACATAGGCGTCACGCGCCCGGAAGGTGAAATGCAGGCCGATCACGCCATGCGTCCAGACCAGCAGCAGCAGCAGGCTCTGCGACACGGCAAGACCAGGCCAGAGTCGGCGCAGCACGGCATGATAGCTCTCGTCCTGGCCGAACAATGAGCCCTGCACCCGGGTGCCGACGATATGGTCGATCAGGAAGATCGGGATCGCGACGCCGAGCACGATCTGGATCACTTCGCGCGCCGGCATACGGAACGTGCGCCGCTGTGCCACGCGCAGCAGGGCGAAGACGGGATGGACGACGAGCGAGCCGTAGAGCGCAACCGTGCCGATCCAGCTGTGCCAGAACCAGTAGCGCCAGTCCTGCACCGCCTCCATCGTCGCGACGCCGAAGATGCCGAGCGCGTGATTGAGGAAATGCGTGGTCGCGAAGACCATGAGAATGCAGCCGGAAGCGAAGCGGACGTCGCGGCTCAAGGACGACATCTGGTCGAAGCCGGAACTGACGGGCCTGCCCCCGGTTGGCGTGCTCGGAACCGCTGTCATCGGCGCACCCGGCGCTTCAATGTGTCTTCTCGCCATGCAAGACGGAATCCGCCAGCCGATAGAGCCGCCCGGCTAGATCGCGCGACAGGGCGACGGAGAATTCCGGAATGTTGTCGAGCAGCTCGAAGAACAGTGCGCGCGGCAGCCGCAGCGCCACGACGTCAGTCTTAGCGGCGGAGCGCGCAGCATTGGTCTGATTGCAGAGCAGCGGCACGTCGCCGATGATGCTGCCGGTCGCGAGCCGGAAGCTCTTCTGCCGTCCATCGGAGAAGTCGTGCGAGAGTTCGACCTCCCCTTCCAGGATGCAGTAGACCTCTTCGGGCTTCGCGCCTTCCTCGGTGATGACCGTTCCGGCCGGAAAATAGAGCCGCTCTCCCATCAGGGCGAGCAGCTTCAGCCGTGGCCCCGGCAATCCGCGGAACAAAGGGATCGATTTCAGGCAACCAATATCGCTCTCGAGCGTCATGTCCTCGCCTCGATCGGAACTGCCCCGTTGAGGGGCAGCATCTCGTCCTGCAGCTCGTCCGCCTCGTCGACGGCTCCGCCCTTACTCACCCGGGCCACGGCTCCGTTGAATATGATCTTCTCAGGGATATCGGCAGCCAACCCCTGGTCGGTCAAGAGCAGGAACACGGTCTTGTCCTCGCAATAGCTACCGATCCGACGGATAAGGCCGCCCGGATCGGCGCAGGTGATGGCGAAGGCGTCGAGATCGAGCACCAGAATGTCCGGTTGTTTGATCAACGCCTGGGCCAGCGGCACCATGAGGCGCAGGCGCAGCGGCAGCAGCCGGCCGCGCAGGCCGACATCGGTGTTGAGCCCCAGGCGATAGGCCGCCGCGTCGAGCCCGGCGCGCGACAGCGCCGCCCGGGCGATCTCCGCCACCTTGCGTCCGGCATCGGGGACGCCGAAGCCGATGCGCCCGAACAGCAGGTTGTCGCGCACGCTCGCGCCATGGATCACATCGGCTGGATCGTAGAACTCGATCTCGTCGGCCTTCTCGCCGGGAAGATAGGTCTTGAAGGAGTTCCTGGCGCGCAGCACGCGCCGCCGCAGGGCGATGTCGAGCAGGTTGAGCCGGTGCTTTGGCTCGACATAGCCGAGCGCAAGCGCGACCAGCTCGCGCTGCACCGTAGGGTCGAGCGGGCTGCGCCTGTCGTGCCGGCGCAGGGCCTCGGCCAGCTCACCGAGCTTCTCCAGATCGACCTCGCCGCCGAAGGCATAGCGCTCGAACAGGACATGGCCCTGTGGCAGGCCGGCGAAGATCTCGACCAGTGTCGAGGCGATGCGCCCGCCGATCTCGGCCAGCGGCTCATCGAGCGCCTCCGCTTGCAGCACCGAGCGGGCGTAAGCGTCGTCGAGCAGGAAGTCGGCCGGCTGGCGGCCATTGCGCATGGCGCCGAAGACGAGATTCTCCGCGATCGTCGCATTGGCGTTGTAGCGCTCGAGATCGAAGGTCTCGATCAGCCCGCCGAGCTTGGTCTTGGTCAATTCGGCCGCCACCACCTCGCGCGCTTCGATGATGCGTTCGGCCGCGCCTTCCGGCAACGGGGCGATCACCTTCGCATCGAGACCGAGTTCGTAGATCTCGTCGGCGCAGCCGAGCGTGTCGAGTATCGAGAGGAGGCGCTGCTCGAGCGCCTCCTCTCCATCGAGGCCGGCGCCTTCATAGTCGTTCCAGTCCGCCGTGAAGGGCAGCGGCGTGTTTCCCGCGCGCAGCGCCTCGATGAAGCGGCGATGCTCCTCCTGATCGACGACCTCGTCCGGCTTCACGACCGGGCGCCTGCGCTTCAGCGGCAACAGGATGTTGTCGCGCAGGGACCCGTTGATGATCTCGATCTCGGGGCCGGCATAGCCGATGAAATGGCTCGCGCGCTCGACGCTGATCGCGGAGAGCGGCTCCTTGTCGATCATGACGCGGCCGCTATAGCTCATGGTCTGCCGGCCGAGGATGCGGCCGAGCGTGTCGCGGCCGCCGCCGGCGCCCCCGATCAGCGCGACCGCTCCCGGCCGGCGCAGGGTCAGGCTTAGCGGCGCCAGGAGTGGCTGACCGCGATTATCGACCATCTCGACCTTGTCGAGCCGGATCTCGCCGCGGGACGGCAGCCGCGCAATCTCGCCCTTCTCCTCCAGCGTGACCACCTCGGTCGGGCTGAACTGCGCGATCACCTGCTCGTATTTGATGGTGACGTCGTTGCGCTGCTGCTCCCAGTCGATCAGCTCCTTGATCGGCGGCGGCAGGTCGCGATAGGCCGCGATCACCGCGACCAGCTGGCCGATGTCGAGCCGACCCTGCAGCGCGAAGAAGCCGCCAATCGCATAGAAAAAGAAGGGCGTGACCTGCGCCAGCAGGTTGTTGAGGAACTTGACGGCGAATTTGCGCTTGTAGAGGGCGTAGCGGATGTCGAACAGCGTGCCGAGCCGCCCGGCGATATCCGACTGGATATAGGAGGTTGCGCCATTTCCCTGAATGGTCGGTCCGGCATCGACGATCTCGCCGATCCGCCCCGCGAGCTGGCGCGAGGCGATCTGGCGCTCGCGGCCGAGTCGGAGCTGCTCCTTGCGCAGGATCGGGATGATCACCGCCTGCATCAGCACGATGACCAGCGCGATCGAGCCGAGCCAGACGCTCTGCATCATGATGAAGGCGAGCGCGGTCAGCGCCTGGCTGAGCAGGAAGGCCGGCTGGATGAAGGCGTCGCCGACGAAGCTGCCGATCGGCTCGACCTCGTCCTTGATCATGCTCGCGGCTTCGGCCGGCTTGACCGAGCGGATATCCTCCGGCCGGAAGCGCATCAATTGGCTGAACAGGTCATAGCGCATGCGCCTGAGCATGCGCTCGCCGAGCACGCCCTTTTGCAGGTTGACGATGTATTTGAAGCCGCCGTTGATCAGGACGAGCAGGAGAAAATAGAAACTCAGCGTCAGCAGCAGGCCGAGCTGGCCGACCTTGAAGCCTTCGGAGATCTGGAAGCCGCCGCCGCCGAGGAAGTCCGGCAGATGCAGCGCCCAGTCGAACACCGTCGCCGTCGTCTTGCCGTCCTTGAAGGCGCCGCCCTGGATCGCATCGTTGACGATGCGCTTGGGAACGTCGAACGACGCCCAGTTGAAGGGGATCGAGACGAGGATCACGAGCAGAACGATGATCTGCTCCCGGCGGCTCTTCTGCCAGACGTAACGGAAGAGGCTTCTCTCCAAGGGGCTTTCCCATCCCGCATCCGGAAGAGCGGAAACTCCGCCGGCTTGCCCCCATATGTGGGCAGTTCACGACGCGGCGCAACATGCCGCAGGACTCGACAAGTCCGGCGATTTCAAGTTCGGTCGAGGCAGGCGGCGCGGGCGGGAACGCCGCCATGTTGCAAGATCGTCATCGAGACAGGACAAGGACGGCTGGGTCGGGAGAACAAAGAACCGCGCCGCAGCGTAAGGGGAAGCTTCGGCGCCAGATCGATCCGGACGAGGGCGCAGATCGTGCATCCGGCACCACGAACATCAGGGGACGACGGCGTCAGCCGCAGATGAACATTCTCGAGATCAACGACCTGCGGATCGGCTTCACCGTTCACGGCTTCGCTCGCGATGTCGTGAAGGGCGTCGACTTCCGCATTCCCGCCGGCAAGACGGTCGCGCTCGTCGGCGAGTCCGGCTCGGGAAAATCGGTGATCTCGCAGGCGATCATGGGCCTCCTGCCGCGGGCCGGCGCCATCACCGGTGGCCAGATTCTGTTCCGCGATCCAGAGACACCCGATGCCGTCACCGACATCGCCACCTTGCCCGCCGAGGGCAAGGAAATCCGCGACCTGCGCGGCGGGCGGATCGGCATGATCTTCCAGGAGCCGATGTCCTCGCTCTCGCCGGTCCACACCATCGGCAACCAGATCGAGGAGGCGCTGCAACTGCATCGCCCGATGCCGAAGCCCGAAGCGCGCGCGCTGATCGAGGCGATGCTGAAGCGGGTCGGCTTCAAGGATCCCGCCCGCGCCTACGACTTCTATTCCTTCGAGCTCTCAGGCGGCCTGCGCCAGCGCGCCATGCTCGCCATGGCGCTGATCTGCCAGCCGGCGCTTTTGATCGCCGACGAGCCGACCACGGCGCTCGACGTCACCATCCAGGCACAGGTGCTCGACCTGATGCGCGATCTCCAGGCCGAGATGGGGATGGCGATCCTGCTGATCACCCATGATCTCGGCGTCGTCGCCAACATGGCCGACGAGGTCGTGGTGATCTACCATGGCGAGATCATGGAGAGTGGCCCGGCCGAGGACATCTTCCGCCGCCCGCAGCACCCCTATCTCAAGGCGCTGCTCAAGGCCTCGCCGCATTTCGACATGCAGGAGGGCGAACGCCTTGTCGCCTTGCGCGAGGCCCGCCCGCGCGCGCCGGCCGCGCCAAAGCCGCCACCCGCGCAGCAGGCCACCGGGCAACAGGCACCGCTGCTTGCGGCGCGCCATCTGCGCAAGACCTATACGACCAACTCCAGCCGCTTCTTCGGCAAGGGTACGACCTCGACCGTCGTCGCTGTCGACGATGTCAGCTTCGATATCGAACGGGGCGAATGCCTCGGCCTCGTCGGCGAGAGCGGCTGCGGCAAGACCACGCTCAGCAAGCTGATCATGCGAGCGCTGACGCCCGATTCCGGCGAAATCCGCTTCGACGACGGCAAGGACTGCATCGACCTCCTGTCGCTGCAGGGCGAGGCGCTGCGCGGTTTCCGGCCGAAGCTGCAGATGATCTTCCAGGATCCGGTCTCGTCACTGTCGCCGCGGATGACCGTGATGAACCTCCTGCGCGAGCCGCTCGTCATCCACGAGCGCGGCGACGGCGCCGAGCAGAAGGCGCGGGTCAAGGCGCTGATGGACGATGTCGGGCTCGATCAGCGCTTCCTCTCGCGCTATCCGCATTCCTTCTCCGGCGGTCAGCGTCAGCGCATCGGTATCGCTCGGGCGCTCGCGCTCGACCCGGAGCTGATCATCTGCGATGAGCCCGTCTCGGCGCTCGACGTCTCCGTCCAGGCGCAGATCCTCAATTTGCTCAAAGACCTGCAGGCCGAGCGCGGCCTGACTTTCCTGTTCATCTCGCACAATCTCGCGGTGGTGAACTACATGGCCGACCGTATCGCGGTGATGGCGAACGGCCGCATCGTCGAGCTCGCGCCGCGCCACACCCTCTTCACCGCGCCGGTCCACCCCTACACCAAGGCGCTGCTGAAATCGGTGCCGTTCGCCGATCTCGACCGCAAACTCGACTTCAAGCTGGCGGCCCCCGGCGGCGCCTCCGATACGCGTCACTGGCCGGCGGGCTTCAAGCACGATCCGGATGGCGAGCCGCTCGCCCATCTCGATCTTGGTGCCGGCCATCTCGTCCTCGCCAAGCCCGGCGCCAACATCAGGGAACTCGCCTGATGCGGATCGCGCGCAGAAGCTTCCTTCTCGGGACCGGCGCCGCCCTCGTCGCGCCGCGGCTGGGCTTTGCCGGCGTCGAGACCTTGATCGACAGCCCCGCGCTCGCCGCCAAGGTCACCGCCGGTGGACTGCCGCCGCTCTCCGAGCGCCTGCCAAAATCACCGCGATTGATCGAGGTGGCGGCCATGGGTCGCACGCCCGGCCGGCATGGCGGCACCATCCGCATGCTGATGGGCGACCAGCGCGACATCCGCATGATGACGATCTACGGCTACACGCGCCTCGTCGTCTACGATGACAAGCTCGAGCTCGCGCCGGATGTGCTCGAGAGTTTCGAGGTCGAACGCGGCCGCGTCTTCACCTTGCGACTGCGGGCCGGCCATCGCTGGTCGGACGGCCATCCCTTAACCGCCGAGGATTTCCGCTACTGGTGGGAGGACGTCGCCAACAACAAGCGGCTCTCGCCGGGCGGACCGCCGCAGGCAATGCTGATCTCCGGCCAGCCCTGCCGTTTCGAGATCCTCGACGAGCTCACGCTGCGCTACACCTGGGCCGAGCCGAACCCGGTCTTCCTGCCCGGGCTCGCCGGCGCCCAGCCGCTCTATATCGCCATGCCGGCGCATTATCTGAAGCAGTTCCACCAGCGCTATGCCGGCAAGGAGGAACTGGAGCAGAAGATCAAGAACGCCCGCGTCAAGGATTGGGGCTCATTGCACGAGCGCTTCTCGCGCCAGTACCGGCCGGAGAACCCCGATCTGCCGACGCTCGACCCCTGGCGCAACACCACGTCGATCCCGGCCGAGCGCTTCACCTTCGTCCGGAACCCCTACTTTCATCGGATCGACGAGAATGGCCGGCAGCTGCCCTATGTCGACGAGGTCACGCTGACGATCGGCAGCTCGGCCCTGATCCCGGCCAAGACCGCCGCCGGCGATACCGACTTGCAGGCCCGCTATCTACGCTTCGAGGACTACACCTTCCTCAAGGGCGCTGCGAAGCGAATGAACTTCGAGGTCAGGCTGTGGAAGCGGGCCGAGGGCGCCTCATTCGCGCTGATGCCCAACCTGAACGCGATCGATCCGACCTGGCGCGACCTCAACCGCGATGTGCGCTATCGCCGCGCATTATCGCTCGCGATCAATCGGCGCGACATCAACCGCGTCATCTATTTCGGGCTCGCCAAGGAGAGCGGCAACACCGCTTTGCCGGAGAGCCCGCTCTATGATGCGGCGCTGGCGCAGCTCAACATGACGCCGGACCTCGCCGAGGCCAATCGCCTGCTCGACGAGATCGGCCTTTCCAAGCGTGACGGCGAGAAGATCCGCCTGTTCCCGGATGGGCGGCGCCTCGAGTTCACCGTCGAGACCGCCGGCGCCTCGACCGAAGAGACCGACATTCTCGACCTGATCAAGCAGGACTTCATCGCGATCGGCATCAAGATCCACCCGCGCTCCAGTCAGCTCGACGTCTTCCGCCGCCGCATCCTCGCCGGCCAGACGATCATGTCCGGCTGGACCGGCATGGACAATGCGCTGGTCGCTGCCGAAATGGAGCCCGACGCGCTGGCGCCGACCTCGTCCGCCCAGTTCAACTGGCCGCGCTGGGGCCAGTATTTCGAGAGCGGTGGCCGCGAGGGCGAGGCGCCCGAAAGTCCGGAGGCAAAGGAGCTCGTTGCGCTTTACAAGGCCTGGCGGCATTCAGCGACCCATGAGGAGCGCCGGGGAATCTGGCAGACGATGCTGAAGATCAACGCCGAGCAATTGTTCACGATCGGCGTGGTCAACGCCACGCTGCAGCCGGTCGTGGTCGCCAAGGCGCTGCGCAACCTGCCTGAGAATGGCCTCTACAGCTTCGAGCCCGGCGCCTTCTTCGGCCGCTACATGCCGGACACGTTCTGGTTCGAGGGGAAGTAGCCGTGCTGCTGAAGTACATCTTCAAGCGCATCCTGGTGATGATCCCGACGCTGTTCGTCACCAGCGTCCTGATCTTCACCGTGATCAACCTCCCCGAGGGCGACTATTTCGAGACCATGGTCGCCGAGATGCAGGCCCAGGGCGAGAAGGCGGACATGAGCCGCGTCGAGTTCCTGAAGAAGGAATACGGCTTCGACAAGCCGCCGGCCGAGCGCTATTTCTGGTGGGTCACCGGCCTGCTGCGCGGCGATATGGGCTACTCCTTCGAGTACCAGCTGCCGGTGCGCGACATCGTCGGCGACCGCCTGCTGCTGACCATGGTGGTCTCCTTCTTCACCATCATCTTCACCTGGATCGTCGCTTTTCCGATCGGCATCTATTCGGCGACGCACCAGTACAGCTGGGGCGATTACGGCCTCACCTTCATCGGCATGCTCGGCCTCGCCATACCGCATTTCCTGCTGGCGCTGATCTTCCTCTATTTCGCCAATATCTGGTTCGGCACCTCGATCGGCGGCCTGGTCGATCCGCAATACCTCAACCAGCCGATGAGCTGGGCCAAGTTCAAGTCGGTGCTGGAGCACCTCTGGATTCCGGTGATCATCATCGGCGCCGGCGGCACCGCCGGCATGATCCGCAAGCTGCGCGCCAACCTGCTCGATGAACTCCAGAAGCAATACTACGTCACCGCCCGCGCCAAAGGCCTGCCGCCGGGCAAGGCGCTGCGCAAATATCCGCTGCGCATGGCGCTCAACTTCTTCATCTCCGATATCGGCGACATCCTGCCCTCGGTCGTCTCCGGCGCAGAGATCGTCGCGATCGTGCTCTCGCTCCAGACCACCGGCCCGCTGCTGATCCGGGCGCTGCAGAGCCAGGACATGTACCTCGCCGGCTCGTTCCTGATGTTCCTCTCCTTCCTGACCGTGATCGGCGTGCTGATCTCCGACATTGCGCTCGCGATCCTCGATCCGCGCATCCGGCTGCAGGGGACGGCGACCAAGTGACGATGCCTCCCGTCCCCACGGCCTCGGAGCCGCTGCCGCATCGCTGGTCGACCGCGCCGTTCGAGCCCTACGCGGTCGAGAAGATGTCGCCCGAGCAGGAGCGCGTCTATCTCGCTCCGCAATGGAAACTGATGTGGTGGAAGTTCCGCAAGCACAGGCTCGCGGTGATCTCCGGCATCGTCATCCTGCTGATGTACCTGTCGGTCGCGATCTGCGAGTTCCTGGCGCCCTATCACTACACGACGCGCAATACAGACTTCATCCGCGCGCCGCGGCAGGAGCTGCGTCTCTTCCACGAAGGCAGCTTCATCGGCCCCTTCGTCTACCCTTACGTCCAGCGCCTCAACATGGAGAACCTGAAGCGCGAATACGACGTCGACGAGACCAGACCGCAGAAGCTCCGCTTCTTCTGCCGCGCCGACAGCTACGAGTTCTGGGGCCTCATTCCCGGCAATCTCCACCTGATCTGCCCGCCCGAAGGCGGCACGCTCTATCTGCTCGGCACCGACCGACTCGGGCGCGACATGTTCTCGCGCATCCTCTATGGCGGGCGAATCTCGCTGACCATCGGCCTGCTCGGCGTCAGCGTCTCCTTCGTGCTCGGCATCATCATCGGCGGCATCGCCGGCTACTATGGCGGCAAGGTCGACCTCGTCGTGCAGCGTATCATCGAGATCGTGCAGTCGCTGCCGCATATCCCGCTCTGGCTGGCGCTGGGCGCGATCATGCCGCCCTCCTGGAGTCCGCTGCTGGTCTATTTCGGCATCACCGTGATCCTCGGGCTGATGGACTGGACCGGGCTCGCCCGCGCCGTCCGCTCGAAGCTGCTGGCGCTGCGCGAGGAGGATTATGTCGTCGCCGCCCAGCTGATGGGCGCCAAGCCTGCCCGCATCATCGGCCTGCATCTCGTGCCCGGCTTCATGAGCCATCTCATCGCGGCCGCGACGATCACCATCCCCAAGACCATTCTGGGCGAGACCGCGCTGTCCTTCCTCGGTCTCGGCCTCCGGCCGCCGATCACCAGCTGGGGCGTGATGCTGAACGAGGCGCAGAACATCAACGTCGTCGCGCTCTATCCTTGGCTGCTCTACCCGTGCGTCCCGGTGATCGTCATCATCCTCGCCTTCAACTTCCTCGGCGACGGCCTGCGCGACGCGGCCGATCCGTATCGCTGAAGCCTGCTCGCGCTATCGCAAGACCAGCCGTGAAGATTGCTTTCCATACACCGCTCAACCGCTATGGCGACGCCGCCCCCTCCGGCGACCGGCTGATGGCGCGCCAATTGGTGACGCTGCTGGCAGAACTCGGCCATGCCGTCGAGATCGTCTCGGCCGAGCGCAGCTTCATGCGCGAACCCGATCCAGCGGTGCTCGCCGCTCACAAGGATGCGGCCCAGAGCGTCATCGCGTCGCTGACGAAGCAATGGCAGGCGCCGAACGCTCGGCCCGACCTGTTCTTCACCTATCACTGCCATTACCGCGCCCCGGACCTGATCGGCCCTGTCCTGGTCGAGCATTTCAGCCTGCCCTATCTCGTCGCCGAAGCCAGCGATGCGCAGAAGCGCTTCGACGGGCCCTGGGCGGAGGCGGCCGCGCTCGCCCGCGACGCGATCCTACGCGCCGATCTGCACCTCTGCATGACGGCTCGCGACCGCAAAGGCTTGAGCCGGCTCATCCCTGAGCCGGAGCGCCTGATCGACCTGCCGCCCTTCCTGTTGAAGCTCGCCGATATGCCCGAGCGTGTTGTCGCACCGCATGCGGATAACGAGCCGGTCCGGCTGATCGCGGTCGCGATGATGCGCCAGGGCAACAAGGCCGCCTGCTACCTCTTCCTCGCCCGGACGCTCGCCCGTATCACCGACCTGCCCTGGACCCTGACCCTGATCGGCGATGGACCCGAACGCGCCGCCATCGAGGCCGCATTCGCCGGCTTCCCATCCGGCCGCGTCCGTTTCCTTGGACGCCGGGAGCGCGCCGAGATCCTCGCCGAGCTCGCAACCCACGACCTCTTCGTCTGGCCCGGCCTGAACGAAGCCTATGGCGTGGTCTATCTTGAAGCGCAGGCCGCTGGGCTTCCCGTCGCGGCCCTCGACAGCGGCGGCGTCCCGGCAGTGGTCGCGCGTGATCTCACCGCCCTGCTCGCGCCGCATGGCGACGAAGCCGGGCTGGCCGCGACGATCGCGCGACTGATCGGCGATGCCGGCTTGCGTGCCCGCATGGCTGCGGCAGCGCAAGTGTTCGCGCGCCAGGAACGCAATGGCGACGGCGCCCGCAAAATCCTCGCCGGCGCGCTGGAGGCCGCCATCGCCCGGCACGGCCGCAGGGCCCTGAAGACCGTGCTGTGACCGAGGATGCGGCCTGGTCCGCCCTCTTCGCCGAGCTCGACCGCTGGGCCGCCGCCGGCAAGCGCCTCGATCTTTGGCTGCGCGATGACGACGCGACCGTGCCAAGCCCCCAGCTCGACCGGCTCGCCGCCCTCTCCGAGCGTTTCGCGATCCCGGTGTTGCTCGCCTCGATCCCACTGCTGGCGCAAGAGAGTCTGGCAAGGCGTCTGGAGACCGCGCCGCTCCTGCGCCCCTGCCAGCACGGGACCTGGCACCGCAACCACGCCCCTGCCGACGAGAAGAAGGGCGAGTTCGGCCTGCATCGGCCACTTCCTGAAATTCTCACAGAGATCGCTGCTGGCCAGAAGCGCCTGCGCGAGCTGTTCGGCGACCGCTTCGTGCCGGTCTTCGTGCCGCCTTGGAACCGCATTCATCCCGCGATCGCATCAGAACTGCCGGGCCTCGGCTTCACCGGCCTCTCTTGCTTCCGCAATTTTACCCTCGGACCTGCCGGCGGCCCGTGTCTCGTCAATACCGACCTCGACCTGATCGATTGGCATGGCGGCCGCGTCGGCCGGCAGCCCGACGATCTCCTGGCCGAGATGGTCCAAACGCTCGCCATTCGCCGCATGAGCCCGGAATCAAACCAGCCCTTTGGCCTGCTGCTGCACCATCACGATCATGACAGCGCGGCCTGGGATGTCCTCACGAATCTGCTGATCCGGTTGTCCGGTCACGCGGCCGTCGCATTCTCCGGTCCCGATGCGCTCTTCGGCGCGGCAACGGACTTGGCAATGGACTTGGATTGACGCGCCGCCGGCGCTATGGTTTTGGCCAGTTCGGGTGCGTTCTTGCGTCCCCCGGAGGCCATCTGACCTTCTAGTAGAGGACGCGACGCACGCATGGGCCTCAGTCTGATCGACGATAGCGGGGCGCGCCGTCCGCCATGCAGCCCGCATGCGCCGCGTGTCCTGATCTATAGCCACGACACTTTCGGTCTCGGCCATATCCGCCGCTGCCGCGCGATCGCCAATTCGCTGGCCGCGAGCTACCCTCATATATCAGTGATCATCGTCTCCGGCTCGTCGATGATCTCGAGCTTCCAGTTCGGCGACGGCGTCGACTATGTTCGCATTCCCGGCATCGAGAAGCAGAGCGATGGCCGCTATCTGCCGCACCATCTCAACCTCGAGCTCGCCGACACGATCCGCCTGCGCACCGACCTGATCAAGCAGACCGTGCTGTCCTTCGATCCGGACGTCGTCATCGTCGACAAGGAGCCGATCGGCCTGCGCGGCGAGCTCATCCCGTCGCTCGAGATTCTGCGCCGGCGCGGTGCCCGTATTGTGCTCGGCCTGCGCGACGTGCTCGACGAGCCCGCCAAGCTGCATGAGGAATGGCGTCAGAGCGGCGCGCTCGACGTGCTCGCCAACGTCTATGACGACATCTGGGTCTACGGGCTGGAGAGCATTTACCGGCCGCTCGATGGGTTGCCGAACCAGCCGCTCTTCGCCGACAAGATCCGCTATACCGGCTATCTCAAGCGCGCAGTGCCCTCGCCGATGCCGCCAAACCGGCATCCGCGCATCACCAAGGGCCCTTTCATTCTGGTGACGCCCGGCGGCGGCGGCGACGGTGCAGGGGTGATCGACTGGGTGATTTCGGCCTATGAGACCGATTCGACCATCGAATTACCGTCGCTGATCGTCTTCGGCCCGTTCCTGTCGCGCGAGAAGCGCAAGGAATTCACCGAGCGCATCGCAAAGCTGCCCAAGCTGGAGAGCATCGGTTTCGAGCCGCGCCTCGAACTCCTGATGAACCGGGCCCACTGCGTCGTCGCCATGGGCGGCTACAACACATTCTGCGAGATTCTGTCCTTCGACAAACCGGCGCTGATCGTGCCGCGCGTCCGGCCGCGCCTGGAGCAGGCGATCCGGGCCGAACGCGCCGACAATCTGCGCCTGATCGACGTGCTGCTCGACCCGACTCAGACCGGCGCGAGCACGCGCGACCCGTGGCAGATGGCGAAGGCGCTGCACGCCTTGCCGAAGCGCATGCCGCCGTCGCAGGCCTTCCTGCCGGACCTGCTCGACGGCCTTCCCGCGATCAACCGCATGCTCGCCAATGACCTCTCCTTGCCCGTCCGTGGCCGGGCGCTGGCGCAGAACGCGGCGGCCGGCTGATCGCGAAAGGCGACCCTATCGCGCGGTTACGCGCAGGACGCGATGGACAGGGCTCGCGAAGCTCGTAATATATCAGGAGTGCCGTTCGGAGACGCCGCCATGACGCAGGTCCTGTTCCGCAATTTCGCGATGCTGGAGCCAGGTCATGGCGAGCTACGCAAGGGCCATGAACTGCTGGTCGAAGGCGAGCTGATCCGCGAGGTCTCGGACAAGCCGATCAAGGCCGACAAGGCAGCGGTGATCGATTGCGGCGGGCGCACGCTGATGCCCGGTCTGATCGACAGCCATGTCCACGTCATGCTCTCCGAAGTCTATATCCGCCTGCTGGAAAGCGTGCCGCTGACGCTCGCTACCGCCCGCGCGGCCCGCCTGATGAGGGGCATGATCGATCGCGGCTTCACCTCGGTGCGCGATACCGGCGGCGCCGATTGGGGCATCAAGGAAGCGGTCGAGAAGGGCGACATCGCCGGCCCGCGCCTGTTCATCGCCGGCGCCGCGATCGGCCCGACCGGCGGCCATAGCGACCCGCGCCGGCGCACCGATTTCGGGGGCCGCTGCCATTGCTGCAACGCCATGGCCTTTACGATGAACATCTCCGACGGCGTCTCCTCCGTCATCAAATCGACGCGCGAGCAGATGCGGCTCGGGGCCGACCACATCAAGATCATGATGTCCGGCGGCGTCGCCAGCCCTTACGACCCGCTCGACTCCATGCAGTTCACGGTCGAGGAGGTCACCGCGGCCGTGACCGAGGCCAAGGCCTTCGGCCGCTATGTCTGCGCCCATGCCTATACGCCTGAGGCGATCACCCGCGCCGCGCAATGCGGCGTGCGCGCCATCGAGCATGGCAACCTGATCGACGACGCCTCGGCCAAGCTGATGGCCGAGAACAACATGTTCTTGACCGCCAACCTCGTCGCCTATTACGCGATGAAGGAGCGTGCCGCCGAGTTCGGCATGAATGCCGAGATGCTGGCCAAGAACGATCTCGTCATCGATGGCGGCCTGAAGTCGCTGGAGATCTGCAAGCGCGCCGGCGTACCGGTCGCCTATGGCTCCGACCTGCTCGGCCAGCTCCAGGTCGACCAGTCGCGCGAGTTCCTGCTGCGCCGCGAGGTGCTCTCGCCGATCGAGATCATCCGCTCTGCGACCACGGTCGGCGCCCAGCTGCTGCGCATGGAAGGCAAGCTCGGCACGCTGCGTGCAGGAGCTTATGCGGATATCATCCTGGTCGATGGCGATCCGCTCAAGAGCCTGGAGCTGTTCCAGGGCCAGGGCGCGAAGCTGCCTGTGATCATGAAGGGTGGCGCATTCCACAAGAATACGCTGCATTGAGAACGGGCACGAGCCGATGAAGAGGACAGCAATTTGAGCACCGCGCGGTTGAGCCTGGGACGCCTGGCGCTGAACGGCGCCGCCTCGCTCTCGCTCGGCTTCATCCTGCTGCCGCTGTTCTTCGTCTTCTGGCTTGCCTTCTTCCGCCAGGAAATCCCCTCCTTCCCGCCGGAAGGGTACTCGCTGAAGTGGTTCCAGGCGGCGGCGAACAACAAGCCTTTCGTCGACGGCTTCCTGCTCAGCCTGCAGGTCGGCGTGTCGGCGACCCTGATCGGGCTCGTGCTCGGTGTGCCCGCGAGCCTTGCCCTGATGCGCCACCGCATCGCACTCGGCCCCGCCATCAACACGCTTTTGCTGCTGCCGCTGGTGATGCCAGGCATCGTGCTCGGCACCTCGCTCTATGTCTTCCAGATCGAGACTGAGATCGCGACCGGCCTGCCGGTGATGGGCTCAGCTGGCGGCCTCGTCGCCGCCCATAGCCTCGTCGTCATTCCCTGGGTGGTGAAGCTCGTCACCGCGAGCTTGGCCGGCTTCGACCGCACCATCGAGGAAGCCGCGCAGAATCTCGGCGCCGGTCCCTGGACGACCTTTCGCCGTGTCACGCTGCCGAGCATCAGGCCCGGCCTCGTCGCCGGCGCGCTGTTCGGTTTCGTCACCTCCTTCGGCAATCTTGAGATGAGCCTGTTCCTGGTCGGACCGGGCCGCACGACCTTGCCGATCGCGATCCTGCAATATCTCGAATGGAAGATCGATCCGACGGTCGCAGCCGCCTCGGTCATCCAGATCGTCCTGATCGGAGCGGCGATGATCATCACCGACCGTTACGTCAAGCTGAGCCGGGTGGTCTGATAATGGCGAAGCTTTCGATCGAGCATCTGCGCAAGGTCTATGGCGAGTTCACTGCCGTCGACGATTGCAGCATCGACATCGCCGACGGCGAGTTCCTCGTCCTGCTCGGCCCCTCCGGCTGCGGCAAGACCACGACGCTGCGTATGGTCGCCGGCTTCATCCAGCCGAGCGCGGGCAAGATCACCATCGGCGAGCGTGACGTCACCAACCTGCCACCCTGGAAGCGCAATTGCGGCCTGGTCTTCCAGTCATATGCGCTCTTCCCGCATATGACCGTCGCCGAGAACGTCGCCTTCGGGCTGGAGATGCGCAAGATCGCGCCGGCCGACCGCGGGCCCCGCGTCACCGAGGCGTTGCGGCTCGTCCGCCTGACCGGCCTCGACGAGCGCTATCCGCGCCAGCTCTCCGGCGGCCAGCAGCAGCGCGTCGCGCTCGCTCGCGCGCTTGCCACGGAGCCTGACGTCCTCCTGCTCGACGAACCGCTCTCCAATCTCGATGCCAAACTGCGCCAGGAGGTCCGCGTCGAGATCCGCGACCTGCAGCGCAAGCTCGGCCTGACCACCATCATGGTCACGCACGACCAGGAGGAGGCCCTCACCATGGCCGATCGGCTGGTGGTGATGGAAAAGGGCAAGGTCCGCCAGATCGGCACCCAGCGCGAGCTTTACGAGAAGCCGGCCGACCGCTTCGTCGCCGGCTTCATCGGCCGCAGCGCGTTCCTCGACGGCGCCATGGCCGAGGCCGGTCGCTTCCGCAGCGGCGGCGGCCTCGACATCAGCTGCAAAGCGACCGCCGCCGGCCCGGCGACGCTGGCGCTCCGGCCGGAGCGCCTCGCCATCGGCGCGGAGGCTGAAAGCTGCGCCAATCGCTTCCCGGCCCGGGTCGAGCACGTCTCCTATCTCGGAGCGCTGCTCGACATCGATGTCCGGCTGACCGAGCAGGACCGCATCCTGCTGCAGGTGCCCAACCGTCCGGGCGCGGCCGAGCCGAAACCGGGCGACATGATCACGATAGGCTGGGCCGAAGACGCCGGGCTCGTCTATCCGCGCGAGGCCAAGGTATGACGCCGAAAACTGGACACCGGTTTTCGGACCACGTCATGCCCCAAGGCCTCTCGACAGGCGTCCAAGAGGGGAGACAATGACCATGAAGACAATCGACAGACGCAATGTCCTGAAGGGCCTGGCGGCCGGTGCTGGCGCCGCGGCCGTAATCCCGTCGCTCGGCGGTGCCGCGCAGGCGCAGTCCGGCGGCAAGGTCGTGGTCGGCACCTGGGGCGGCGACTATGCTCGCCTGCTGACCAAGAACATCGAAGACCCGCTGCTCAAGCCCAAGGGCCTGGAAGTGGTTCAGGACCAGGCCGGCGATGCGCCGCGCCGGGCCAAGATGGTCGCCGAGCGTCGCCTGCCGCGCGGCACGGTCGATATCCAGGGCTTCTCGGCCGCCAACATGTTCGAGATGAACGAGGCCGGCGCGACGGAGCCGCTCGACTACTCGAAGATCCCCAATGCCAAGAACCTCCTGCCGACGATGAAGTACCCGTACGGCATCGGGCACATCTATTCCGGCAATGTCGTCATCTACAATCCCAAGCTGATCAGCCCGGCCCCGACGGGCTTCAAGGACTGGCTCGATCCGAAATGGGGCAACAAGATCGGCTTCATCGACATCCAGTACCAGGCGATCATGATCGCCGCCTCGATGGCCGCCACCAATGGCGCCAGCATGAACGACATCGACAAGGCCAAGGAGGTCCTGCTCGCGGTCAAGAAGGCCGGCGCGCGCGTCTACCCGACCAACGAGGCCTTCGCCCAGGCGATGAAGAACGAGGAAGTCGGCATCAGCGCGATCTGGAAGGCACGCGTGGTGCAATGGCAGAACGCCGGCATCCCCTGCGAGGCGGTCTCGCCGGTCGAGGGCATCCCGGCCTATGTCTCGGGCTTCGTCATCGCCAAGAACGCGCCGAACAAGGACAACGCCTACGCCTATATGAACGCCATGCTCGCCAAGGAGCCGCAAGAGGCCTTCGCTGTCGACATGGGCTATAACGGCACGGTTTCCGGCCTCTCCGTCGCGCCCGATCTGCAAAAGCGCATCGGCTTCACCCCCGAGGAGGAGAAGCGCATCAAGGATCTCGACTACGCCTTCCTCGCCAAGAACGATTCGGCGATGAAGGAGTGGTGGGACAAGGTGTTCAAGGGGTGAGCATCGCCCCCGAACCCGTCGCGGGTGCCCGCACCAGTCTTGCCGGGATGCTCGTCGTCCCGGCGACGATCTTCGTCGCGATCGGGCTGATCGGCCCGGTCGCGATCCTGTTCCGCTATTCGCTCAACCAGTTCATCCCCGGTCAGTTCATGGTCGATGGGCTGACGATCGAGAACTACGTCAAGTTCTTCACCGACGGCTTCTACCTCAACGTGCTCTGGCGCACGGTCCGCGTCGCCGTGGTCTGCACGATCGTCTGCCTGATCATGGGCTTCCCACTCGCCTATGTGCTGGCGCGCACCGAGAGCCGCTTCAAGAACCTCTTGATCATGCTGGTGGTGCTGCCGCTCTTCGTCGGCAACGCCGTGCGCGCCGCCGGCTGGATGACCGCCTTCGGCAGCAAGGGCGCGCTCAACGCCTCGCTGATGGGCTTGGGGGTGATCGACCAGCCGCTCGAGATCATGTTCACCGAGACCGCCGTGATCATCGGCATCATAGCAGTCAACCTGCCCTTCATGGTGCTGACGCTGCAAAGCGTGATCGAGGGCATCAACCGCAATGTGGAGGAGGCCGCTTTCAGCCTCGGCGCCGGCCCGACGGCGATGTTCGCCCGCGTGCTCTGGCCGCTCGCCATGCCCGGCATCCTCGCCGGCACGATCCTGACCTTCATCCTGGCGATGAACGCCTATGCCACACCAGTCCTGCTCGGCGGTCCGAAGTTCCAGACCATGGGCCCGCTGGTCTACGGCCAGTTCGCCCAGCAGAACAACTGGCCTTTCGGCGGCGCGATCTCCTTCATCCTGATGACGGCGACGCTGCTCCTCACCATCGCCGCCAATCTGATCGTGCAGCGGCGCTATCGCTAGGATCGAGCTGTGGCGCTTCGCCGCCGCGGCCACGCTGGCCAAGTGCCACCGCGAGGATTAAAGCACGGCGATGAACGTCTCCTCCGCCATCGTCCCGATCGCCGTCGGCGCCGTTGCCGTCGTGCTGCTGCTCGGCCTGGTCAACATGCTGCGCGGCGGCAGCGCCAACACCTCGCAGAGGCTGATGCGGCTGCGTGTCGTGCTGCAATTCGTCGCGATCCTGGTGATCCTCGGCGTGCTCTGGTGGCGCGCCGGCTGATCATTCCGTGTGCACAAGGACGACGCCGTCACATTGCAGCCACCACTCTCTGCGCTTTTCTAATCTTTAAAAGCCCCATCGGAAGCCTAGCCGCCCATCATGGTTCGCGTCGCGTCGCTGTTCGTTGCCCTTTCGGTCCTGTCCGCGCCAGCGCTGGCACAGAGTGACCGCGGCAGCACCCGCGCGCTTGGTTACGCCCCGGCGACGGAGGCTCCCGCCCCAGCCTGGGAGGCGCGGTTCGGCCTCAGCGCCGCCAATCCCGGCGGACGCGAAAGCGGCCTGCTCAACTTCGGCGGCGAGGTTCTGACGCCGCGTGTCGCCACGCTGAACGACCGCCTCGCCAACGCCTTCGTGCCGCGCTTCCATCTCGGCTCCAGCCTCAACGTCAACGGCACGCAATATGCCTATGCCGGCGCGACCTGGACTTTTGACGTCTCGCAATCGGTTTTCCTCGAGGCGAGCCTCGGCGCCGCCGTCAACAACGGCAAGGCGGGCTTCGTCGTTCCCGAGAACCGCCTGAATGTCGGCTGCAACACCGGCGCGCGCAGCGCCGCCGCCCTCGGCTTCCGCCTCAGCGATCGCTGGAGCCTGATCGCGACGCTGGAGCATTTCAGCACCACGGGCTGCTCCGACAATCCGGTCGCCAATGCCGGCAATCCGCGCGGCCCCTCGAATTTCGGCGCCCGCCTCGGCTATACCTTCTGAAGTCGGCCGCTCCGCGCCGGGTTCATAGGGAGGCGGCACGATGAAGCTGCACGGCTATTTCCGCAGTTCGGCCGCCTGGCGCACGCGCATCGCGCTCAATCTCAAGGGCATCACCGTCGAGCACGTCTCGCACCATCTGCGTCATGGCGAGCAGCGCGACCCCGCCTATCTCGCGCTCAACCCGCAGGGGCTGGTGCCGACACTCGAGCTCGACGACGGCACGGTCCTGACCCAGTCGCTCGCCATCATCGAATGGCTCGAGGAAACGCACCCGGAGCCACCATTGCTGCCGACCAACCCCGTCGCACGGGCCAAGGTCCGCGCCTTCGCCCAGGCGATCGCCTGCGACACCCATCCGGTCCAGAATCTGAAGGTACTGAACCGGCTGCGCGAGCTCGGACACGACGGCGAGACGGCACAAGCCTGGGCGGCCGCCACCAATGTCGACGGGCTGTCGGCCTGCGAACAGCTCGCGGCGAACAATCCCGGCCCGTTCTGCTTTGGCGCCGCGCCCAGCCTCGCCGATATCTGCTTAGTGCCGCAGCTCGGCAATGCCAGGCGCTTCAAGGTCGATGTCACCAAGTTCCCGCGCTTGTTGCGCGCCGAAGCCGCAGCGCTTGAACTCGCCGCCTTCCGCGATGCGGCGCCCGACCGTCAGGCCGACGCGGAATAGCTACGGTTCACCAGCGCCGATACGGCCAGGGGCCCCAATAGGGGCCATAGAAGCCCGAACTCTCCAGCCGCGCCCGCCGCGAGGCCGAGCGATCGAGATCGACTTCCATCAGGCAATTGGCGAAGCCTTCCGCCCCCTTGCGGAAGCCATAGGACCGGCAGCGCTCCTCATCGAAGACGCGCTGCTCGGCGGCGGTGACGCAGCCGCCGAGCGCAGCTGCGAGCCCCAATGCGATAAGCCATGACGCACGCATCGTCAGATCCTCCAAGCCGTGCGGACATTCGAAGGATCATGCCATGAAAGCGGCGTTTTGACGTCACCTTTCAAATCTGACTGCGGATCGCCCAGCGGTTTCGAGGCGTTTTCTCGCAGTTCAAAGCAAAGTCGCCAGCCGCCCGACCTCGGCCAGCACCGCCTCGCGTTCCGAAAAAGCCCCTCGCGACTCCGTATAGTAGGCGGTCACGACCAGCGGCGCCCGCCCCGGCGGCCAGATCACGCCGACATCGTTGGTGGCGTTGTTGTTGCCGGTGCCGGTTTTGTCGCCGATCCGCCAACCCTTCGGAATCCCCGCCCGCAGGCGTTTGTCGCCGGTCTTGTTGGCGACGAGCCAGGCCGTCAGTTGCTGGCGTGAGGCCGGTGACAATGCACCTCCGAGAACGGTCTGGCGCAGCACGCTGGCCATGGCGACCGGGGTCGTCGTGTCGCGCGGATCGCCGGGCGTGGCCTCGTTGAGTTCCAGCTCACGCCGGTCGAGCCGCGAGGCGTCGTCGCCCAGCGAACGCATATAGCCCGTCAGCCCCTTCGGGCCGCCGAAGGAATCGAGCAGCAGGTTGCCGGCGGTGTTGTCGCTCAACGTCACCGCCGCATCGCAGATTTCGGCGACCGTGAGGCCCTTATCGATATGTTTCTCGGTGACCGGCGAATAGGTGACGAGATCGGCCTTGGTATAGCTGACCCGCCGATCGAGGCTTTCCTCGCCGCGATCGACCCGCGCCAGCACGAAGGCCGCGGCGACGAACTTGAAAGTGCTGCACATGGCGAAGCGCTCTTCGCCGCGATGCGCGACGATGCGGCCGGTGCCGCTGTCGAGGATCGCGACGCCGAGGCGTCCGCCATGCCTGCGATCGAGCGCGAACAAGGCCTCGCGCACCTCCTCCTCGCGCCCTTGCGCCAGGGCGGACAGGCCGCCCAGCATCGGTGCGCTCATCAGGGAGCCGATCAGCAGATCTCGGCGTCGGATCATCGTTTTCTCCATGCGGAAGCCGTCGCACGAGTGGCGTGCTCGCGCGGGAGGGGAATCGGGTCTGGCGAAGTCATCACGAGGGACGGAAGGCATACCGAGCGCGTCGTCCGGGCTCCTTGTCGCCGCGAGCTTGCCTAATCACAAACGATGATATTTCTATGGAGCCATTAGATTTCCTAAGGCGCGTTCATGCTCCGCCCGCATCTGCCCCTGAACGCGTTGCGCGCCTTCGAGGCCTCGGCCCGCCATCTCAGCTTCACGCGGGCGGCGATCGAGCTCTGCGTCACCCAGGCCGCAATCAGCCACCAGGTGAAGGGGCTGGAGGAGCGGCTCGGCATCGAGCTCTTCCGTCGCCTGCCGCGCGGGCTTGCGCTGACGGACGAAGGGCGCAGCCTGCTGCCGACACTGCGCGACAGCTTCGACCGCATCGCCGGCCTGCTCGAACGCTTCGAGACCGGGCGCCCGGTCGAGGTCCTGAATGTCGGCACGGTCGGCACCTTTGCGCTCGGCTGGCTGCTGCCGCGCCTTGCCGGCTTCCGCCAGGCTCATCCGCAGATCGACCTCCGCCTCACCACCAACAACAACCGGGTCGATCTCGCCGCCGAAGGGCTCGACTACGCGCTCCGCTTCGGTGGGGGCGCCTGGCATGGCACGGCGGTGCTGCGCCTGTTCGACGCACCGATGACGCCCGTCTGTGCCCCTGCCTTGACCGCCGCCCTGCGCCGGCCCGTCGATCTCACGGAACAGGTCCTGCTACGTTCCTATCGCGCCGACGAATGGAAGCTGTGGAGCGAGGCGGCGGGGATCGAGCCGTTGCAGGCGCGAGGCCCCGTCTTCGACAGCTCGATCGCGCTCGCCGAGGTCGCGGCCGCTGGTGAGGGTGTCGCGCTCGTGCCGGCCTTGTTGTTCTCGCGCTACTTCGACGACGGCAGGCTGGTCCGTCCCTTTCCGATCGAGGTCTCGCTCGGCAGCTACTGGCTGACCTGGCTGCAGTCGCGCTCGCTGACCCCGGCCATGCTCGCCTTCCGCGATTGGCTGCACGAAGAAAGCCGCATGCAGATCGCGTCGCGGGCGAACTGAGCCGCCAGATAAATCGACCCAAAAAAGCAAAACGGCCGCCCGGGCAGGGCGGCCGTTCGTCCTTGAAATCCAAGGAGAAAATGGTGGGCGCGACAGGGATCGAACCTGTGACCCCTACGATGTCAACGTAGTGCTCTCCCGCTGAGCTACGCGCCCGTTTTGCCCGAAGGCATCCGGAACGACACCGGCCAAAAGGGCGGCGTCGCTGCGAGGTGGAGGGGCTATAGCGGACGTGTGCGCGCCTTGCAAGGCGCTTCGTCGGCTTCTTTGCAGGAAGCCGTCACGCCAAAGCCGTCACGCCGCCAGCAGCTTCTCAACCTCGTTCACCAGCTCGCGCAGATGGAAAGGCTTCGACAGCACCTTGGCGTCTTTCGGCGTCTGCGAATCCGGGTTGAGCGCGACTGCCGCAAACCCGGTGATGAACATCACCTTGATGTCGGGATCGAGCTCGGTGGCGCGCCGCGCCAGCTCGATGCCGTCCATCTCCGGCATGACGATGTCGGTCAGGAGCAGCTCGAACGGCTCCTCGCGCAGCCGGTTGTAGGCCGATAGCCCGTTGTCGAACGAGGCGACGTCATAGCCTGCATTCTGCAGCGCCTTCACGAGGAAGCGGCGCATGTCGTTATCGTCTTCGGCCAGGAGAATCTTCGTCATGGCGCCTTGCTTCATCCGTGATGTTGCGCCGAGCCCACGCCACCCCGCCCCGTCTGGCTGGAAGTCGATTCGCTCGCTTCGTCGTCCCTCACCCGGGCGGCTGTCCCTGCCATTCCGGGCTTCACCGGTCCAGCCCAGTGCATGCGAACTCACCGCTCGCACACATCAAGTTGGATCAGCCAGTTCTATTTGGCGACATTACGGTAAACAACCAGTGAAGGCAGGTTGCGGGAATGACGATAGGACATCCCCTTCAATCGGCCTCGGCTTTGTGCTTGAGTTCGGTGACATGACTCTGCCAGCTGGATTTCCCCTTGCCCGCCCGGACGACGTGATCGCCGAGATCGAACGGCCGTTCACGTTGTACCAGCCAGCGCTGCAGCTCGTTCCCGTCATCGTCGACGTGCCTCATGCCGGGCGGCGCTATCCGCGGGCCTTCGTCGAGGGCGCGCGCCTGCCGCTCAGGGCGCTGCGTCGGTCCGAGGACGCCTATGTCGATCTGCTCTTCTCAGGAGCCGTCGCGCTCGGCGCTCCGCTGCTGGTGGCCGAATTCCCGCGCGCTTTCCTCGACGCCAATCGCGAGCCCTACGAGCTCGACCCGCGCATGTTCGAGGGCCGGCTGCCCGGCTTCGCCAATACCCGCTCGCTGCGCGTCGCCGGCGGCCTCGGCACCATCCCGCGCATCGTCGGCGAGGCCTACGAGATCTATCCGGGCCGCATCCCGGTCGAGAGCGCGCTGGCGCGGATCGAGGAGCTTTACCGGCCCTATCACGCCGGCTTGCGCCATCTGGTGAACCGGACGCAAGCCAGCTTCGGCAGCTGCATCCTGGTCGACGCCCATTCCATGCCCTCGACCGGGCTCGATCGCGAGGGCATCGCCAAGGCCGACATCATCCTCGGCGATCGCTTCGGCACCAGCGCCTCGAGCTTTGTCGTCGACGCGGCGGAAGCAGCCTTCGCCCGCGCCGGCCTGAAGGTGACGCGCAACCGCCCCTATGCCGGAGGCTTCATCACCGAGCATTACGGCGCGCCCGGCTCCGGCGTGCATGCGCTGCAGATCGAGGTCAGCCGCGCGCTCTACATGAATGAGACGACGCTCGAGCCGAGCAGCGGCTTCTCCGCCCTTCAGCAGGTGATCAGTGCCGCCATGGCCGAATGCTTCGCGCGCTGGAGCGGCTGGAGCGACGATTGGCGCCAGGCGGCGGAGTAAGCCTCCGGCCACTGCCAACGTCCTTCACCCCAAAAAGAAAGAGGGCCGCGCACTTGCGTGGCGGCCCAAAGTCTAGGGAGGAAACGCCCAAGGAGGGCAACGAAGGTTTGAAGCGATCTCCCCTTCGCACTGCACAATAACTCTTTGCATCGCAACAAAGCAAGAGCCCGCAGCAGCCGAGACATGCATACAGCGCATATCAGAGTAGCGTTTCTGTCCAGGACCGAATGATTACGCGGAACGGAAAAGGGCTGAACCATCTTCTCCTGCCCGCATCGGACCGCCAGCGCTTGTCATCCCGCTCGTCCCGCAGCATGAAGACGACGGCCGACGGAGCCGAAGGAAACCCTTGATGAGCGCGGTCGATTTCGCAGAGTTCGTCGCCCGGCTGGCGACGCTGTCCGGCCAGGCGATCCTGCCCTTCTTCCGCGCCAGGCATACGACCGAGGACAAGTCCGGCGGCGGCGTCTTCGATCCCGTGACCGAGGGTGATCGCGCCGGCGAGGATGTGATGCGCGACCTGATCAGGCGCACCTTCCCGGTACATGGCATTCTCGGCGAGGAGTTCGGAGCCGAGAATGCGGACGCCGAATATGTCTGGGTGCTCGACCCGATCGACGGCACCCGCGCCTTCATCTCCGGCATCCCTGTCTGGGGCACGCTGATCGGACTCACCCGCAACGGCGTGCCGGTCTACGGCATGATGAACCAGCCCTTCACCGGCGAGCGCTTCTCCGGCGACGGCCGCATGGCGCGCTATGAAGGACCGAACGGGCCGCGCGAGCTCCACACCCGCCAGCTGACGAACCTCGCCGAGGCGACGCTGATGACGACGAGCCCGCATCTCTTCGCCGATGGCCAGAAGACCGCCTACAGCCGCGTCGAGAGCGCCGTGCGCATGGCCCGCTATGGCTGCGACTGCTACGCCTATTGCATGCTCGCCGCCGGCCATATCGACCTCGTCGTCGAGAGCGGGCTGAAGCCCTACGATATCGTCGCGTTGATCCCGATCATCGAGGGCGCCGGCGGTATCGTCACCTCATGGGACGGCGGCAGCGCCGCCCAGGGCGGCACCATCCTCGCTGCCGGCAACAGGACACTGCACCAGGCCGCCCTCGCCCTCCTCAACGGCTGAAACTGACGCGGCAGGCTTTTCGCCCGGCAGATCCTCGCCCGGCACGAAAGCGTCGAAGGCCGCCCAGAACTGGGCCCGGATCGCGTCGCTCTCCATCAGGATCTCGTGGCGCGCCGTCGGCAGCACCAGAGCGGAGCCGGTCTTGAGCCGAGCGGCGAAGCGCTCGATCGCCGGCGTCGACACGACCGGGTCGCGCCCGGCCGCGACGATCAGCGTCGGCACCCTGACCTCGAGCGGTGCGCGCGGCTGCGCCAGCCGGTCCATCAGCTGGAAGGCGGCATGGACCCAGCCGACGCTGGGATCGCCGACGGCGAGTTCGCGCGCCGCCGCCGACAGAGAGGCATTTCGAGCATAGCGAACCGGGTCGGAGCTCAGCCGATTGCCTTCGAACGGCTTGGTACCGATCGCGGTGTCGCCGCCACCCGGCACGAAGGCCTTGCCGAAGCCGAGCCAGTACAGCACCCGCGCCAGCCAGCGGGCGCCGCGCGGATTCTCGATCATGCTGATCCCGAACATCGGCGCGATCGCGACCAGACGCGCGACCGGGAGCGCCCCGCGCCGGGCTGCATCGAGGCAGAGTGCTGCGCCCATCGAATGCGCGAGCGTGAAATAGGGTGGTGGGAACCGGTCCTGCATCTGCGCGACGACCAGAGCGAGGTCACGCTCGTAGTGCACGAGTCGGCCGACATGCCCCCGGCGCTGCCGACTGGTGAAACGCTGCGAGCCGCCCTGCCCGCGCCAGTCGAAAGTCAGGACGTGGAAGCCGCGCCGGCGCAATTCGGCGATCACCTCGCTATAACGCTCAATGAACTCGGCCCGCCCCTGCACGACGAGGATCGTGCCTTTCTCCCGGCGCACGCTCGGGCGCCAGCTCGCCAGGCGCAGGCGCGCGCCATCGCTGGTCCCGGCAAACCAGACCTTGCCGTGGCCAGGTACCGGATAATCCGGCTGATGGAAGAATTCGGCCTCGGTCATCGGCGCTCCGGCAGGCTCATCGTCTCGTTATGCCCAGCTGGACCCGGTCTTGAAAAGCCGGAAAACGTCACCCAGATCATTGCTGCGCAGGCCGTCAAGCGGCTGCGCGAGCCTAACCCCAAAGCCCGCGCTCATGACGAGGCGGGCGATCAACTGTCGCTTCCTCTGGAGGACAATCATGCGTTCCTACGATCTTTCCCCGCTTTATCGCTCGACCGTCGGCTTCGATCGCCTGTTCACGCTGCTCGACCAGGCCACCAGCGTCGAGAACGCGCCGAGCTATCCGCCCTACAATATCGAGCGCACCGCCGAGAACGCCTATCGCATCTCGATCGCGGTCGCCGGCTTCGGTGAATCCGACCTCTCGATCGAGAGCAAGGAGAATGCGCTGACCGTCCGTGGCGAGAAGACAGCCGCCGAGGATGGCGAGAAGCGCGAGGTCCTGCACCAGGGCATCGCCGCCCGCGCCTTCGAGCGCCGCTTCCAACTCGCCGATTACGTCCAGGTCACTGGCGCCAGCCTTGAGAACGGCCTGCTCCACATCGACCTCGTCCGCGAGATCCCCGAGGCCAAGAAGCCGCGCCTGATTCCGATCGGCGCGCAGGGCGCCAAGGTGATCGAGGCCAGGAAGGCCGCGTAACCAATACCGTGTGAAAGCACTGCAAGCCTGAAACGCGAGAGCCTTCCCGGGAAACCAGGGAGGCTCTTTGTCTATGAGCGTCCCGCAGCTCTCAGTTCGGCGGATTGACGGGCGCGATCGACGTCTCAGGCTTCGGCTGCGCGGTCTTCATCTCCTCGATCTGCACCGGCGGCAGGGTCGTGTCGGGCGTCGGAATACCGCTTGGATGCGCCCGCGCCAGTGGTGGCAGGCGGTCGGGCTCATCGGCGCCGCGAACGTCCTGTGGGTTGACCAGCTTCGGCTTACCGATGTCCTTCGGCGCGACTGCCGGCACAGCAACCGGCTTCGCCGGAGCAGCATCGGGCTTCGGTGCCGCGGGTGAGGGCGGAGCCACAGTGGCGGGGGCACTCGCCTCAGCCGGAGGCTGGGCAGGCTTCAGGATAGCCGGCCGCTCCGGCGGGCGCGGCGTCAGCTTCTTCGGCGCCAGACGTTCCTCTTCGCGCGGGTCGAGCCTGACGGTCCGCGGCGGCGGCTGCAGCACGATCCGGTCGATCAATTCGCCATTGAACCGATCGATGACGAGCCGCACCCGCGAGCCGTTCGCCGCCAGGCCATCGACGATGATGGCCGAACCGGTCCGTACCGTCCGCTGCACCTCGCGCAAGCCGAACTCCTGCGCCGCGCCCCGCTCCAGAGCGCGCGGTGGGATCGGCGCAGCCCTGCGCGGCGCATAGTCGTAGCGCGGGCCATAGCCGTCATCATACTCGTAGCCGTAGCCGTAACGGGCGTAGCCGCTGCCGTAATCATCGAGCTGAGCCAGGGCAGGACCGCTCGTACCGGCCATCGCGGCTAGAGCGACAAAGCCTGCCAGCCGGCGACGCCGGGTGTGCGGCGCAGCGACGGGCGGAACGAAGACTGCCATGGTCTCTATCCTCTTGAGACGAAATTCGCAGTCTTCAGTTCTCGGTAAGGATTGCGGCGCGCTTGCGGCGTGAATCGGCTGAGAAACGGACCCTTTTCGGCCTTCAGACAGCAGCCAGCACAGCTGCGAGCCGGTCGACCTCATCCTGCCGCGTCGCGAAGGAACAGACGAAGCGGCCGACGACCTCGCCTGTCTGAAGCTCCTGTCCCATAGGCAGCGCACCGTCCGACCAGGCGATGTACTGCGCGCCCTGCGCCGCCAGCGCCGCTTGCGCCTGCGGCGGCAGCACCAGAAAGACCTCGTTCGCCTCGCAGGCCCAGGCCAGCCGGAGCTTGCCTTCAGTCATAACAGCTCGGGCGAGGCGGGCCGCCATCGCATTGGCGTGGCGAGCGAGATCGAGCCAGTGGCCATCAGCCAACAGCCCCTCGAACTGCGCTCCGATCAATCGGCCCTTGGACAGTGTGTGCCCGGCCCGCTTGCGCCGCCACGGCATCTCACCTGCATTGGCGGGCTCGAAGACGACCACCGCCTCGGCCGCAAAGGCACCGTTCTTGGTGCCGCCAAAGGAGAGCACGTCGACCCCCGCATTCCAGGTGATCTCGGCCGGCGTGCAGCCGAGCGCGGCGACGGCATTGGCGAAGCGAGCGCCATCCATATGCAGCTTCAGCCCACGCGGTGCGATCGCCTGCTTCAACGCTGCGATCTCGGCCGGCTTATAGACCAGTCCGCATTCGGTCGCCTGCGTGATCGACAGCATCTGCGGCTGGACCTGATGCACGGCGCCCGCCCGCATGCGCGCGAGCTGGTCGGTGACGACTTCGGGAGCAAGCTTGCAGCCATCGCCCGGCAGTCCAACGATCTTGGCCCCGTTGGTGAAGAATTCCGGCGCACCGCATTCATCGGCGGCGATATGCGCCTCGTGATGACACAGCACCGCCCCCCAGGGCTGGATCAGGCTCGCCAGCGCCAGAGCATTCGCCGCCGTGCCGGTCGTGACCAGGAAGACCGCAACCTCGCGCTCGAACAGCTCCGCGAACAGCGCCTCGACCCGCTTCGTCCAGGCATCGTTGCCATAAGCAGTGGCAAAGCCGTCATTGGCGGCCGCCATCGCCTGCATCACCGATGCGCTCGCTCCGGCCAGATTGTCGCTGATGAAGTTCATGGAGCTGGTATCCGGCGGACCGCTGCGAAGGCCCTGACGGATAAGCACGCTCCCGCCGCAGCGCAATCGACGCCAGAGCCCGTTCCGGTCTGCTTGCACCGCAAGCCGATCGGCAAAACGGGCTCTCATCAAAAGTGAGAGACGGATTCACCGATGACGCAGGGCAGCCCCGACCTTGGCTGCTCGACAACTTCCGGCTTGGCTTGTTGGCCGCGGTGATGCGAAAATGTCGAGACCCGGACACAGATAGCAACAAAATGTCGTTGCGACGCAAAATCGACGCTTGTGCCCAGATTGGAATTCTGGCAAGGTCAAGGCAATAGGACAGCGATGCTGTCCCATTTTCGGAGCGGGCCTCGCCGAGGCCCCGGCGCAGGCGGATGGAGCGGACGATGACGGGAGGTACGGCAAATAAAGCCAAAGCCAACCGTACGACGCGCGCCGCCCGCAAAACGGCGGCGTAACCAGGCGCGGCAGGGCTTAGGCCCGAGGCGCCTGCGGAGGACGCGGGCGCAAGACCAGACCAGCGCAAGCAACCTTCGCAAACTGACGATAAAGCCGAACCGGCCCGATCCTTGCTCGGCAAGGAGAGAGCCGGAACGGCAGCAGCGCGGCGACGCGCGGACTTTGGCTGGCTCCCGAGCGTATGCTTCGGGGCCCAAGGCGGCGGATGGGCGGAGGTGACGATGAGCGAAGGCAGGAAGGCGAGCGCGATGGCCAAGACCACTGCTGTGGCTACCACTGCTAAGGCCACCACCACCACGACTGCGTTCGAGCGTTTCCCCGAGGTGCGCGATCCGGCCATGCCGGCACGCCAGGGTCTCTATGATCCGTCCTACGAGAAGGATTCCTGCGGCGTCGGCTTCATCGCCGACATGAAGAACCGCAAGAGCCATGCGATCGTCGCGCAAGGCCTGCAGATCCTGCACAATATCGACCATCGCGGCGCGGTCGGCGCCGATCCCAAGCTCGGCGACGGCTGCGGCATCCTCACCCAGATCCCGCACCGCTTCTTCAAGGAGGAGTGCGCCAGGATCGGTATCGAGCTGCCCGAACCCGGCCATTACGCCATCGGCCAGTTCTTCATGCCGCAGGAAGCCGACAACCGGGCGCTCTGCGAGGAGATCGTCGCCCAGACGATCGAGGAGGAAGGACTGGTCTTCCTTGGCTGGCGCGACGTGCCGGTCGACAACAGCGATCTTGGCGAAGCCGTCAAGGAGACCGAGCCCTGCCATCGCCAGATCTTCGTCGGCCGCCCGGCCGAGATCACTGACGAAGACGAGTTCGAGCGCCAAGTCTACGTCCTCAGAAAGTCGGTCTCGAACAAGGTCTACAAGCGCCATGACCGGGCGACCGCAACCTATTACCCGGTCTCCTTCTCCTGCCGGACCATCGTCTACAAGGGCATGGTGCTGGTCACCCAGCTTGGCGCCTATTTCAAGGACCTGACCGACGAACGCTTTGAGAGCGCGCTCGCCCTCGTCCACCAGCGCTTCGCCACCAACACCTTCCCGTCCTGGCGCCTCGCCCACCCCTACCGGATGGTCGCCCATAACGGCGAGATCAACACTCTGCGCGGCAACGTCAACTGGATGGCGGCGCGTCAGGCCTCTGTCGATTCCGACCTGTTCGGGGCCGACATCTCGAAGCTCTGGCCGATTTCCTATGAGGGCCAATCCGACACCGCCTGCTTCGACAACGCCCTCGAATTCCTGATCCAGGGTGGCTATTCGCTGGCCCATGCCATGATGATGCTGGTGCCCGAGGCCTGGGCCGGCAATCCGCTGATGGATGACAGCCGGCGCGCCTTCTACGAATACCACGCCGCGCTGATGGAGCCATGGGACGGCCCCGCCGCGATCGCCTTCACCGATGGCCGCCAGATCGGCGCGACGCTCGACCGCAACGGCCTCAGGCCCGCGCGCTATCTCGTCACCGATGATGGGCTCGTGGTGCTCGCCTCGGAGTTCGGTGTGCTGCCGATCCCGGAGGAGAAGATCGTCCAGAAGTGGCGGCTCCAGCCCGGCAAGATGCTGCTGATCGACCTCGACCAGGGCCGCATCATCGGCGATGACGAGATCAAGAGCACGCTCTGCCTCGCCAACCCCTACAAGGACTGGCTGAAGCGCACCCAGATCGTGCTGGAGGAGCTGCCGCCGGTCGAGGCCCGCGCCTCGCGCACCGACGTCGCCTTGCTCGATCGCCAGCAGGCCTTCGGCTACACCCAGGAAGACACCAAGATCCTGATGGCGCCGATGGCGGTGACCGGTCAGGAAGCCGTCGGCTCGATGGGCACGGATACGCCGATCTCGGCGCTCTCGTCGAAGTCGAAGCTGCTCTACACCTATTTCAAGCAGAACTTCGCCCAGGTCACCAACCCGGCGATCGACCCGATCCGCGAGGAGCTCGTGATGAGTCTCCTCTCCTTCATCGGGCCGCGGCCGAATATCCTCGACCTCGAAGGCACCTCGCGCCGCAAGCGCCTGGAAGTACGCCAGCCGATCCTGACCAATGACGATCTCGAGAAGATCCGCTGCATCGGTCACTACGAGGATCGCTTCGACACCAAGACGCTCGACATCACCTATCCGACGCGCGAAGGCGCGGCCGGCATGGAGGGCGCGATCGCCCGCCTGTGCGAGCGCGCCGAAGCGGCCGTCCATGGCGGCTACAACATCATCATCCTCTCCGACCGGCAGGTCGGCTCCGACCGCATCCCGATTCCGGCGCTGCTGGCGACCGCAGCGGTCCATCATCACCTCATCCGCAAGGGCCTGCGCACTTCGGTCGGCCTCGTCGTCGAATCCGGCGAGCCGCGCGAGATCCACCATTTCGCCTGTCTTGCCGGCTTCGGCGCGGAGGCGATCAACCCCTATCTCGCCTTCGAGACGCTCGAAGCCCTGTTCGAGGCCGGCGAGTTCCCGCCGGAGGTCGACCGCTACGAGGTGGTCAAGCGCTTCATCAAGTCGGTCGGCAAGGGCCTGCTCAAGGTCATGTCCAAGATGGGCATCTCGACCTACCAGTCCTATTGCGGCGCCCAGATCTTTGACGCGGTCGGCCTGCGCAGCGACCTGATCGAGACCTACTTCACCGGCACCATCTCCTCGATCGAGGGCGTCGGCCTTGCCGAGATCGCCGAGGAGAGCGTGCGCCGCCATCGCGACGCTTTCGGCGACTCGCCAGTCTATCGCGACTCTCTCGACATCGGTGGCGAATACGCCTTCCGCATCCGCGGCGAAGCGCATGCCTGGACGCCGGAGAACATCTCGCTGCTCCAGCATGCCGTGCGCGGCAATGCGCGCGACAAGTTCACGGCCTATTCCGAGCTGGTCAACGACCAGACCGAAAAGCTCTCGACCATTCGCGGCCTGTTCCACGTCAAGATGGCCGATGAGCTCGGCCGCGAGCCCGTGCCGCTCGACGAGGTCGAGAGCGCGGTCTCGATCGTCAAGCGCTTCTCCACCGGTGCCATGTCCTTCGGCTCGATCAGCCACGAGGCGCACTCGACCCTGGCGCTGGCGATGAACGCGATCGGCGGCAAGTCGAACACCGGCGAGGGCGGCGAGGAGCCGGAGCGCTTCAAGCCGCTGCCGGACGGCCGCTCGATGCGCTCGGCGATCAAGCAGGTCGCCTCGGGCCGCTTCGGCGTCACCACCGAATATCTCGTCAACTCGGCGATGATGCAGATCAAGGTCTCGCAGGGCGCCAAGCCTGGCGAGGGCGGCCAGCTGCCTGGCCACAAGGTCGATGCGCGCATCGCCAAGGTCCGGCACTCGACCCCGGGCGTCGGCCTGATCTCGCCGCCGCCGCATCACGACATTTATTCGATCGAGGATCTCGCTCAGCTGATCTTCGACCTGAAGAACGTCAATCCGGCGGCCGACGTCTCGGTCAAGCTCGTCTCCGAGCTCGGCGTCGGCACGGTTGCCGCCGGCGTCGCCAAGGCGCGCGCCGATCACATCACCATCGCCGGCTATGAGGGGGGCACCGGCGCTTCGCCGCTGACCTCGATCAAGCACGCCGGCTCGCCCTGGGAGATCGGCCTCGCCGAGACCCACCAGATCCTGGTGATGAACAAGCTGCGCGGCCGCATCGCCCTGCAGGTCGATGGCGGGCTGCGCACGGCGCGCGACATCATCATCGGCGCGCTGCTCGGAGCCGACGAGTTCGGCTTCGCCACCGCGCCGCTGATCGCCGCCGGCTGCATCATGATGCGCAAGTGCCATCTCAACACCTGCCCGGTCGGCGTTGCGACGCAGGATCCGGTGCTGCGCAAGCGCTTCAAGGGCTCGCCCGAGCACGTCATCAACTTCTTCTTCTTCCTCGCCGAGGACGTGCGCGAGATCATGGCGAAGATGGGCGTGAAGAGCTTCGACGAGCTCGTCGGCCGCTCCGACTGGCTCGACAAGAAAGAGGCGATCGACCACTGGAAGGCCAAGGGGCTCGACTTCGCCCGCATCTTCCACAAGCCGGAACCCGGCGCGGGCGTCGCCATCCGCAATGTCGAACGCCAGGTCCACCCGATCGAATCGGTGCTCGACCGCACGCTGATCGCCAAGGCGGGCGCCTCGCTCGATACCGGTGTTCCGGTGGTGATCGAGAGCGCGATCCGCAATGTCGACCGCTCGACCGGCGCGATGATCTCGGGCGAGATCGCCAAGCGCCATGGCTCGGCCGGCCTGCCGGAGGATGCGATCACGGTGAAGCTCACCGGCACCGCCGGCCAGAGCTTCGGCGCCTGGGTCGCGGCCGGCGTGACGCTCGATCTCACCGGCCAGGCCAACGACTATGTCGGCAAGGGCCTGTCTGGCGGCAAGCTGATCATCCGGCCCGACCCGAAGTCGCGCGCGCTCGCCGAGGAGGCGATCATCGTCGGCAACACCGTGCTCTACGGCGCGATCTCCGGCGAATGCTACTTCCGCGGCGTTGCCGGCGAGCGCTTCGCCGTGCGCAATTCCGGCGCGATCGCGGTGGTCGAGGGCACCGGCGACCATGGCTGCGAGTACATGACCGGCGGCGTCGTCGTCGTGCTCGGCCAGACCGGCCGCAACTTCGCGGCCGGCATGTCGGGCGGCATCGCCTATGTGCTCAACGAGGACAAGAGCTTCGCCAAGCGCTGCAACCTCTCCATGGTCGATCTCGAGCCGGTGCCGGAAGAGGAGGAGCTGACCCAGCGCCTCTACCACCATGGCGGCGACCTCGAGTTCAAGGGCCGCATCGACGTCATGGCCAACATGTCGGGCTATGACGCCGAGCGCCTGCACCAGCTCATCGCCAACCACCTGAAATACACCGGGTCGGCGCGGGCACAGGCCATCCTGGAGAACTGGGCGGAGTACCTGCCCAAATTCGTCAAGGTCATGCCGGTCGAGTACCGGCGCGCACTACTGGAAATCGAGCGGGCCCAGGCCGGCATCTCGGTCGCGGCGGAGTGAGACGATGGGCAAGGTAACCGGCTTTCTCGAGATCGACCGCCGCGACCGGAAGTATCGTCCGGCTTCGGACCGCATTCGCAACTACAAGGAATTCGTGATCCCGCTCGGCCGGGAGGCGACCCGTGACCAGGCCGCGCGCTGCATGAATTGCGGCATCCCGTATTGTCACAATGGCTGCCCGGTCAACAACCAGATCCCGGACTGGAACGACCTCGTCTACAACGACAAGTGGCAGGACGCGCTCACCAATCTGCACTCGACCAACAATTTCCCCGAGTTCACCGGCCGTGTCTGCCCCGCCCCTTGCGAAGCGTCCTGCACGCTGAACCTCGAGGACACCCCGGTCACCATCAAGTCGATCGAATGCGCGATCGTCGACAAGGGCTGGGAGGAAGGCTGGATCGTTCCGGAGCCGGCCTCGACCAGGACGGGCAAGAAGATCGCGATCATCGGCTCAGGCCCAGCGGGCCTCGCCGCGGCTCAGCAGCTCGCCCGCGTCGGCCACGAGGTCCATGTCTATGAGCGGCAGGCCCGCGCTGGCGGCTTGCTGCGCTATGGCATTCCCGACTTCAAGATGGAGAAGTCGCATGTCGATCGGCGCGTCACCCAGATGGAAGCCGAAGGCGTCGTCTTCCATTACGGCGTCAATGTCGGCATCGACATCGATCCGCAGGAGCTGCTCGCAGAGTACGACGCTATCGGTCTGACCGGCGGCGCCGAGAAGCCACGCGACCTGCCGATCGAGGGCCGCGACCTCGACGGCGTCCAGTTCGCCATGGACTTCCTGCCGCAGCAGAATCGCCGCAATGGCGGCGAGCCGGACACCACCGGCAATGCCCGCCCGATCCTGGCCGGCGGGAAGCATGTCGTCGTCATCGGCGGCGGCGACACCGGTTCGGACTGCATCGGCACCTCGGTGCGCCAGGGCGCGCTCTCGGTCACCCAGCTCGAGATCATGCCGCAGCCACCCGAGAAGGAGAACAAGCAGCTGACCTGGCCGAACTGGCCGCTGAAGCTGCGAACCTCCTCCAGTCATGAGGAAGGCGCCGAGCGCGACTTCGCCGTCGGCACCGTCAAGTTCACCGGCGAGAACGGCAAGGTGAAGACCCTGCATTGCGCCAGGGTCGATGCCGGCTTCAAGCCGATCGAGGGCAGCGAGTTCCAGCTCAAGGCCGACCTCGTCCTGCTCGCCATGGGCTTCGTCTCGCCGGTGCACGACGGGCTCATCGCCAAGCTCGGCGTCAAGATCGACGGGCGCGGCAATGTCGAGGCCAACATGCTGGCCTACAAGACCTCGGTCGAGAAGGTCTTTGCCGCCGGCGACATGCGCCGCGGGCAATCGCTGGTGGTCTGGGCCATCCGCGAAGGCCGCCAGATGGCGCACTCGATCGACAAGCACCTGATGGGCGAGACCATCCTGCCGCGCTGAGCGACAATTAGTGCAGCGTCATGCTCGGGCGAAGACCCGAGCATCTCAGGCCGGAAGAAGCTCCAGCGCCTTCGTGTCACGAGATTCTCGGGTCTGCGCTTCGCTCCGCCCGAGAATGACGGCCGGCGCTCACGCCCCCAGCAGGTCCACCAGCGGCGGGATCAGCGGCTCGTCCGCCGGCGGCATGGCGAGCTCGCGCAGCTTGCCGGGGCGGACCCATTTCAGCGCCTGCCCTTCGCCCGAGATCACCGTCCCCTCCCAGCGCCGGCAGATATAGAGCGGCATCAACAGGTGGAATTCCGGATAGGCGTAGCTGGCGAAGGTCAGCGGCGCGAGGCAGGCCTCTTTCACCTCGATGCCGAGCTCCTCGGAAAGCTCGCGGATGAGCGCTGGCTCCGGCCGCTCGCCGGCTTCGAGCTTGCCCCCGGGAAACTCCCACAGCCCCGCCAGCGACTTGCCCTCGGGACGTTGGGTGACGAGCACGCGATTATCCGGATCGATCAGCGCGCAGGCGACGACGAGCAGCAGTTTCACGAAAAGCTAATGTCCTGAGAGGATGACCTCGACCGGCTCGGTTTCCTTGCCGGTCAGCGTGACTTCGTCATAGACCGTACCGCCCTCGCGGAAAATCGCATCTTCCTCGCCCCAGATCACCTGGGTTGAGACGAAGTATGTACCGGGCGCGACCTTGTCGAAGCTGAAGCGCCCCCTGGCCGTCGTCTTCGTCGTCCGGGTGAACTCCGCATAGAGCGGCTCGACCTGACCGTTCGGATAGCGCCAGTGCGGCAGGAACTTGGTCTTCTCGAAGATGCTGCTGAAGCGTTCGCGGGCATAGGCCGTCGCCGGGATCAGCCTGACGACTTCGCCGGCCGCATTCACGACCTGGCCTTTTGAGCGCGTGCGAAAGGCATGGCCGACGATGATGCCGGATCCGGACTTTCGGATCACGGCCGCCTCCTCGGTCGAGAAAGACGATGTCGTCACCGGTCCCTGTACGCAGGCACTCGACAGGGCCGCAAGGCCCAGCACGCAGGCTATCCTCTTCATCTGGCACGTCCCCCCGCAGGCGCCGTCGATACCAGAAAGACGCCGGCGAGGATGATGCAACCTCCGATAATCTGCCGCAACTCCAGCGTTTCGCCGAGGACGAGCACACCCATGACGGCAGCCACCGCCGGAACCAGATAGCCGGTCATCGCCGCGCGCGTCGGCCCGGCAGCGCGGATCAGCCGCATGAAGAACGTCACCGGCAGAGCCGTCGCGAGCACACCAAGCGCCAACGCGGCCTGCCAATGCGGCAGCAGGGCCGAAAGAGCGCCCCAGCCGGAGAAGGCCAGGGTCAGCAGCAGCGCCCCCGAGCCGGAGACCATCTGCTGGCCCAGCGCAAGCCGGATCGGATCGCCTGACCGCGGTGGCACCGCGCGGACGTAGAGATTGGCGCAAGCATAGGAGAGGGTCGCACCGACCATGGCGAGGAGGCTGAGCGCCGTGCCACCGCCCTCGGCCAGGCGCGGCCCGATCAGGATGGCGACGCCAGCCATGCCGATCACGATACCAACGAAGCGGCGCCGACCGAGACGTTCCTCGGCGAACAGGAGATGGGCGAACAGCGCCGTAACCAGCGGTCCTGCTGCCTGGATCATCGCCGCCGGCCCGCTGGCGAGCTGGATCAACGCATAGGCGACGAGCACGTTCGGCAGCCAGCCATTGGCCGTGCCGAGCACGAGCCAATGGCGAAGTTCATGCCGGCGTGGCAGCGGGCTCTGCCCGCGCGCCGCCACGAACAGGCCAAGCGTCGCCGCACCAAGCAGGCCGCGCCCGGCGGCGATCGCCCAAGGGGAGACCTCACCGGCCATCAGCTTGACGAACAGGTAGCTGCAGCCCCAGAGGAACGAGCAGGCGGCGAGGTTTCCGACGATGAAAGCCTTGCTCGGACCCGTAGGACGGGCAGGCTCAGGAGCGATAGTCACCGTTGATCTCGACATAGGCCTTGGTCAGGTCGCAGGTCCAGACAGTGGCCTTGCCGCGGCCGAGGCCGAGATCGGCGGTCATGACGATGTGCTCGCCCTTCATATAGTCGGAGACGGCCTGCTCGTCGTAAGCAGCGGCGCGGGCACCGGCTTCCGCCACCTTGATCGCGCCAAAGGAGATATCGAGCTTGTCGCGATCGGCAGGTTCGCCGGCCTTGCCGACCGCCATGACGATGCGGCCCCAATTGGCGTCCTCGCCGGCAACCGCGGTCTTGACCAGAGGCGAGTTGGCGATCGAGAGCGCGACCTTCTTGGCCGAGCGCGCCGACTGCGCCCCGACGACGCGGACCTCGACGAACTTCCGGGCGCCCTCGCCGTCCTTGCAGACCAGATGCGAGAGCTCGAGCAGCAGTGCGTTCAGCGCCCGCTTGAAGCCGGAGAGCCGGGTATCGCTGGGATCGGTGATCTCCGGCACGCCGCGTGCCTTTGCGTTGCCGGTCGAGAACAGCATCAGCGTGTCGGAGGTCGAGGTGTCGCTATCGACCGTGATCGCGTTGAACGAGCCCTTCACGCCCTTCGAGAGCAGGGCTTGCAGCACCGGCGCCGCGATCGGCGCATCGGTGAAGACGAAGGAGAGCATCGTCGCCATATCAGGCGCGATCATGCCGGCGCCCTTGGCGATGCCGGCGATGACAACCTCATGCCCGTCGATCTTGGCCTTGCGCGAGACCGCCTTGGGGAAGGTGTCGGTGGTCATGATTGCCTTGGCAGCGTCCGACCATGGCCCATCGGCGGCACGCTTGGCGCAATCGGCCAGCACTCCGTCGAACTTGGTCGCGTCGAGCGGCTCGCCGATCACGCCGGTCGAGGCGATGAAGACCTCTTCCGCCTTGCAGCCTGCGGCCTTGGCCGCGATCTTCGCGGTCAGCGCAACCGAGTCGCGGCCTTTGAGACCCGTGAAGGCATTGGCGTTGCCGGAGTTGACGACAATGGCGCGCGCCGTGCCCTGCGCCAGATTCTCCCGGCACCAGTCGACCGGTGCCGACGGGCATTTCGAGCGGGTGAAGACGCCGGCGACCTGCGAGCCCTCGTCGAGCAGAACGAGGAGCACGTCGGTACGGCCCTTGTAGCGGATGCCGGCTTCTGCCGTGGCGAAGCGCACGCCCGGCACAGCCGGAACCTTGGGCTGGCGCTTCGGCGCGAGCGGAGAAACGGGAACATCCTTGCCGGCCATCATGCGCCTCCTCGAAACGGTGCCCCGATGTGCCGCAGCGGCGAGGCGAAGACAAGAGTCCGAGCCCCTTCAAAACGAAACGCCCGGGCATGGCCCGGGCGCATCGCGACAGTATTGTGAAAGGGGTGGCTCCGATCAGGGCTTCTTCGGCTCGGCCGGGGTCGCCGGCGCAGGCGTCGCCGGAGCGGCCGGCTTGTCGAGACGCTCGACCTTGGCCTTCTCGCGCAGCGCCACGATGAGGTCCTGCTGTGCCTTGCGGACCAGATACTGATCGATCTGCGGCTTGACCTCGTCGAAGCTCGGCAGCGGCTTGCTGCGCTTGTCCTCGAGCTTGATGACGTGCCAGCCGAACTGGCTCTTAACCGGCTCGGAGACCTGGCCCTTCTCCAGCTTGAAGGCAGCCTCGGCGAATTCCGGCACCATGCGGTCCTTGGCGAACCAGCCGAGATCGCCACCCTCCTTGCCCGAGCCCGGATCCTTGGAGAGCTCGGCTGCGACCTTGGCGAAGTCCTCGCCCTTCTTCACCCGCGCGAGCGCCGCCTTGGCCTCTGCCTCCTCCGGCACCAGGATGTGGCGCGCGTGCACCTCTTCCTCGGGCTTCATCGCCTTGACGGTGTCTTCGAAGAGCTTCTTTGCCGCTTCCGGCGTCGCCGCCTTCTTGGCTTCGGTCGTCAGGTACTCGTCGAGCAGCAGCTTGTCGCGGTTATAGGCGAGGCGCTTGGCGAATTCCGGCCCGTCGCCGATCTTGGCGGCGGCAGCGGTCTTGGCGCCGAGCTTGAGGTCGACCAGATAGTTGATCAGTTCCTCGCGCTTACGGTCTTCCGGCATCTGCGCGGTGCGCTCGCCGAGGTCGTCTTCAGCGAGCTTGAGATCGCCTTCAGTGATGATGATGCCGTCGACCTTGGCGACGGGCTTGTCCTGCTGCGCGAGGGCCGGCGCGGTAGCGGCGAGCACGAGGCCGAGCGACAGCGTGGCGAGACGGGACAAAACCATGGATCGGCCTTTCGATGAACGGCGCGGAAATGAATCTCGCAGGCTGAGTGCCAGCAGAACGCGGCCTTGGCAAGATGACGCCTCGCACATCAACGCGAGCCGGCCGGCCTGGTTCAATCGACGGCATCACACCGCGCGACGGGGCAAGGCTCTTGGAACCCAAGCGTCTGGACCATACATGCGCGCGGATAAGCGCGTGCTGGACCATGCGCCTGCGCACGTCTAAACACGCGCGTGAAATTCTGAGGGTTACCGCTTTCGGCCGCGCCTGTCGGCGCCGGCCGGATTCGCCATTGAAAGGCCAGACATGCTTGGCGCGCTTGCAAAGAGACTCTTCGGCTCGTCGAACGATCGGCGGGTGAAGGGCTACCAACCCCGCGTCGCCGCGATCAACGCGCTCGAAGCCGAGGTCGCGCAGCTCTCCGACGAGGCTCTTCGCGCCCGTACCGACACCTTCAAGCAGCAGCTCGCCGACGGCGCCAAGCTCGACGACCTGCTCGTGCCGGCCTTCGCCACGGTGCGCGAGGCCGCCAAGCGTACGCTCGGCCAGCGCCATTTCGACGTTCAGCTGGTCGGCGGCATGGTGCTGCACGAGGGTGCCATCGCCGAAATGAAGACCGGCGAAGGCAAGACGCTGGTCGCGACCCTGCCAGTTTATCTCAACGCGCTCGCCGGCAAGGGCGTCCATGTCGTCACGGTCAACGACTACCTCGCCCGCCGCGACGCCGAGTGGATGAACCGGATCTACAGTTTCCTCGGCCTCTCCGTCGGCATCATCGTGCACGGCCTCGATGACGAGGAGCGCCAGCGCGCCTATGCCAGCGACATCACCTACGGCACCAACAACGAGTTCGGCTTCGACTATCTGCGCGACAACATGAAGTACGAGGTCGCGCAGATGAGTCAGCGCGGCCACCATTTCGCGATCGTCGACGAGGTCGACTCGATCCTGATCGACGAAGCGCGTACGCCGCTGATCATCTCCGGGCCGCTCGACGACAAGTCGGACCTCTATGTCGCGATCGACAAGGTCCTGCCGGGGCTGGTCAAGACCGATTACGAGGTCGACGAGAAGCAGCGCACCGTGGCGCTGACCGAGGCCGGCAACGAGCATATCGAGGAATTGCTGAGGGAAGCCGGGCTGCTCAAGGAGGGCGATCTCTACGATTCCGTCAACGTCACCCTGGTGCACCATGTCAACCAGGCGCTGCGGGCGCACACCCTCTTCAGTCGCGACAAGGACTACATCGTCCGCAATGACGAGGTCGTCATCATCGACGAGTTCAGCGGCCGCATGATGCCGGGCCGGCGCTATTCGGAAGGCCTGCACCAGGCGCTCGAGGCCAAGGAAAACGTCACCGTCCAGCCCGAGAACGCGACGCTGGCCTCGATCACCTTCCAGAACTATTTCCGCCTCTACAAGAAGCTCGCCGGCATGACCGGCACGGCCGCTACCGAGGCCGACGAGTTCGAGCAGATCTACAAGCTCGAGGTCGTCGAGATCCCGACCAATGTCCCGGTCGCCCGCATCGACGACGACGACGAGGTCTATCGCAGCTTCCCGGAGAAGGTGAAGTCGATCATCAAGGAGCTCGACCGCGCCAGCGAGCGCCTGCAGCCGGTGCTGGTCGGCACCGCCTCGATCGAGAAGTCCGAGCTCGTCGCCGAGATGCTGGTGGAGGCCGGTTTCAAGCAGATCGACTTCGCCCAGCCCGACGCGCTGGACAAGCTCTACGCCGCCGCCCGCTCGGGCAAGAGCGCCAAGCAGTTCGCCGTTCTGAATGCCCGCTTCCATGAGCAGGAGGCCTTCATCGTCGCCGAGGCCGGCGTGCCCGGCGCGATCACCATCGCGACCAACATGGCCGGCCGCGGTACCGACATCAAACTCGGCGGCAATGTCGAAATGCGCGTCGCGCACGAGACCGCCGGCATGGAGGACGGGCCGGAGAAGCAGGCGAAGATCAAGGCGATTGAAGAGGAAGTCGCGCGCTTCCGCGAGATCGTCCTCAACGCCTCCGAGACCATCGAGCTCGAGCCGGCCAAGGGCTCGCGCCCGGCCAAGACCATGACCCGCCCCGGCGGCCTCTACATCATCGGCACCGAGCGCCATGAGAGCCGGCGCATCGACAACCAGCTGCGCGGCCGCGGCGGTCGCCAGGGCGATCCGGGCCGCTCCAAGTTCTTCCTGTCGCTGCAGGACGACCTGATGCGCATCTTCGGCTCCGACCGGATGGACGGCATGCTGCAGAAGCTCGGCCTGCAGGAGGACGAGGCGATCGTCCATCCCTGGATCAACAAGGCGGTCGAGAAGGCGCAGGGCAAGGTTGAGGCGCGCAACTTCGACATCCGCAAGAACATCCTGAAATACGACGACGTCATGAACGACCAGCGCAAGGTCGTGTTCGAGCAGCGCCGCGAATTCATGCGCGCCGACAGCGTGCGCGAGACCATCGACGACATGCGTCACGGCGTCGTCGAGGACACCGTCTCACGGCGCATCCCCGAGGACGCTTATCCCGAGCAGTGGGATGCCGCAGGCCTGCGCGAGGATGTCACGACCTATCTCAATCTCGAATTGCCGGTCGAGGACTGGGCCAAGGAAGAGGGCATCGCCGACGCCGAATTGCGCGAGCGCATCCGCAAGACGGCCGACGACGACTACACGGCGCGCATCGAGCGCAACACCGAAGAGGTGATGACCTATATCGAGAAGCAGGTGCTGCTGCAGACGCTCGACCATCTCTGGCGCGAGCATCTCGTCACGCTCGACCATCTGCGCCAAGTCATCGGCTGGCGCGGCTATGCCCAGCGCGACCCGCTGAACGAGTACAAGCAGGAAGCCTTCGAGCTGTTCGACAGTCTGATCGGCCGCCTGCGCGAGCAGGTCACCGGCAATCTGATGCGCGTCGAGGTCCGCTTCGACGCGCCGCCGGAGGAAGGCCTTGATCTCGCCCAGGGCAGTGGCGGCGCCTTACCGCCCCCACCCGCCGGCTTCCTGAGTGGTCAGCCGCAATTTGCCGCGACCGATGGCGACCTCGCCGTCGCCGAGCGCAATCCGGCCGATCCCGAGAGCTGGGGCAAGGTCGGCCGCAACGAGCTCTGCCCTTGCGGCTCCGGCAAGAAGTACAAGCACTGCCACGGCCAGTTCGTCTGACCGCAGCGCCATCTGGCACAATAAAAAGGGCTCCAGCCATCGGCGGAGCCCTTTTCCATGTCTGGCGTCTCACACGACGATCGGCGGGCTTACCAAAGCCTCATCCGCGCTGCGGCAGACGCGGCAGCAGGATGGTCAGCAGCCCCAGCAGTGGCAGACAGGAACAGACCTTGTAGACAAAGGCGATGCCGTAGGCGTCGGCAAAGCCGCCCAGGAACGCGGCGCCCAGCCCACCCGCGCCGAAGGCGAAGCCGAAGAACATGCCGGCGATCAGGCCGACGCGTCCGGGAACCAGCTCCTGCGCGAACACCACGATCGCCGAGAAGGCCGAGGCGAAGATCAGCCCGATCACCGCGCACAGCACGCCGGTCCAGAACAGGTTGGCGTAAGGCAGCAGCAGCGCGAAGGGGATGACGCCGAGGATCGAGAACCAGATCACGAAGCGCGCCCCGAAGCGGTCGCCGATCGGCCCGCCGGCGAAGGTGCCGACTGCGGCCGCGCCCAGGAACAGGAACAACATCAGCTGCGCATCGCGGAAGCCGAGTTGGAACTGCTCGATGACGTAGAAGGTGAAGTAGCTCGATATGCTCGCCATGTAGACGTTCTTCGTCGCGGTCAGCAGCACCAGGACGGACAAGGCGAAGGCGACGCGCCGCCCCGGCAGCGGCAAGGCGCGGCTGGCAGCCGGGCGGCCGGCTTGGGCCCGGCGATGGGCCGCATACCAATGCCCGACCCGGGTGAGGACAATGACACCCGCCATCGCGATGAGCGACAGCCAGGCGACGCTGCCCTGACCGAAAGGCAGGACAATGAAGGCGGCGAGCAGCGGTCCCATCGCCGAGCCGAGATTACCGCCAACCTGGAACAGCGACTGCGCGAGGCCATGCCGCCCGCCCGAGGCGAGCCGGGCGACCCGCGACGCCTCCGGATGGAAGATCGCCGATCCCAAGCCGATCAGGCACGCCGCCACGACCAGCACCGCAAAGTTATGGGCATTGCCGAGCAGGATCAGGCCGCTGAACGTCGAAGCCATTCCGACGGGCGCCGAATAGGGCATCGGCCAGCGATCGGTCACCGTGCCGACGACCGGCTGCAGCAGCGACGCCGTGACCTGGAAGGCCAAGGTCAGCAGGCCGATCTGGACGAAATCCAGGGCGTAGTTGGCCTTGAACAGCGGATAGAGCGAGGCCAGCAGCGACTGCATGACATCGTTCAGGAGGTGGCAGAAGCTGACCGCCAGCAGAACGGAGATCGTCGTCTTCTCGAAGCGGGGGCGGCTCCCCTCGATCGTTGCAACCATTGTGATGTCCCTGCGCACGAACCTTGTCGGCGCTTCTTCTACAGCGCTTGCCTGTGTCCTTCTTTCGTGTTTCGGTCGAATTATTTCGCGTTTGGGCCATTCGATGAAAAAGCTGGCACAGCAACAGCTCGATGCCCTTCACGCCACTCATCGCCGCCGTCACGACTGGATCGCCCGCTCGGACAGCGACGTCCTGGTTTACAGCTCGGACAGCCCCGCCGGGTACACGATCCCGCTGCACTGCCATCGCCACATCCAGCTTCTCTGTGCCTTCTCCGGCGTCGCGCTGATCGAGACCGAACGTGGCTGCTGGATGATCCCGCCCGGCCATGCGCTGCTCATCCCCGCCCGGTTGCAGCATTCGGTCGAGACACTGAGCGATGTCAGCATCAAGTCGGTCTATCTCCTTACCGGCCATGACGATCTGGCGGAGCGCATGCTGCAGGTGCTCGGCGTCACCGAGCTGGCGCGCGCCTTGATCGCCGAGGCGATCCGCCTGCGCGACGCTCCGCCCGGCAGCCGCAAGATCGAGCTCGTCCTGGAATTGCTGACGGCGGAGATCGCGGCGCTCCCGGTCCAGCCGCTCGGTCTGCCATTCCCGGCCGACAAGCGCCTCGCCGCCCTCTGCCGCGCCTATATGGCAGCGCCGTCGGTCACCGAGCGACTCGACGACTGGGCCGCGAAATTGGCGATGAGCCGGCGGACCTTTACCCGCTTCTTCCAGCGCGAGACCGGCTTGAGCTTCGTCGCCTGGCGCCAGCAGGCCAGCCTGTTCGCCTGCCTTCCGCGCCTGGCGGAAGGAGCGCCGGTCACCCGGATCGCCATGCTGGCGGGCTATGACAATGTCGCGGCGTTCACGACCATGTTCAGGCGCAGGCTCGGCACCACGCCGCGCAGCTACATGAAGGCTTCGTTGGCGCGGTAGCTGCGCAAGCGCCTGGCCTTCGAGCTATATCAACGGAAAAGGCCGCCCTCGCGAGCGGCCTCAACCAAACGAACGGTGCGATCGAAGCGCTTACTTCGGCGCGAAGATGCCGACGCTGCTCGCCGTGATGTCGAAGGAGAGTGTCGCCACCACGGTCGGGTTGCACCACTTCGAGCGACCCGAGCCGGCGGTGATGCCGCGCGGATCGGCCGTCAGCAGGAAGCACTCGCTCTTCGACAGGCTGGTGTCGTGATAGCGCACATCCGCCGTCAGGTTCTTCCAGGTGTAGGACAGGCCGGCGTTCCAGTAGGTGTAGTCGGGTAGGTCGGTCGGCGGCACTGTCGACCAGATTGCGAGATTGGTGGTGCCGAGCCAGTAATGGCCGAGCTCACCCGAAACCGACAACCCTTCGAGGAAGGGCAGGTTGTACTTCGCCGTCACCGAAGCGTAGGTGCCAGTGGCGCCGGTCCCGAGCCAGTCCCAGGCGTAGAACAGGTTGGCGCCGACGATCAGCTTGTCCTCGAAGTTGTAGCTGACCTTGCCATAGACCTCGGTGTAATCGGTGTTCTTCGGCGTCCAGTAGACACCGGCCGTGTCGATATAGGCCTTCTCGCCCGGATAGTAGTACTGCCAGACGCCGAGATCGACGGTGACTGGGCCGAACTTGGGCCGGATACCGCCGTAGAAGTCGATTTCGGCCGGCGGGCTGGTCGCCAGATCGACATTCGAGGCGTAGACGCCGACATAGAACAGATTGTCGTAAATCTGCAGTTCGGCGCCGCCCTGGATCGCCGGCTTGCGGTCGGTCTGCGAGATGCCGCGGAAATTATAGTCCGTCATGCCCTTCACGCTGACGGCGATGTCGAACCAGGTGATGCTCGGCGCGACCGGCACCGGCGGCGCACCCTTGCGGCTCGGCAGATCCGAGGCGAGCGCAGCGCTAGAAGCAGTGAGCGCCGTTGCCAGCGCCAAGCCCGTCAGCAAGCCGGAAGTTTTCAAGGCAGCCATCGCGAACTCCATCGAGGTTCCTGCACGATTCTCGTCATGCATTCGCCACGATTAAGCCCCCGCAGGCACAGCATCGGCAAGGCGAGGTTTTTTGCAACCTGCCCGCGCAATGAGCAATGCTGGCGGATTTCGCTGTTCAGACGCCTAGAAAAGCGCCCGCGGCCATCGCTGGCCGCGGGCGTGACTTTTTTACATCAAGCGATTGCCGGGCCGCTCAGCGCGCCACGGGCTGGCTTGCATAGGAGGCGTCGGGCTGCAGCTGGGACGTACGCAGGGTCGAAGCCCGGCGCGGCGGCAATGGCGCAGTCACCGTCTGCGGCGTCTCGGGCACAACGGAGACGACCGGCGCCGGCTCCTTCGACTCGGAGGAGCCGCTGCCGAGAAGCGGCACGAAGCTCAGCGCCCGCTGATAGAAGGAGGGCTGCGACGGCTCGGCCGCAGCCGTCTGGATCGGAGCAGCAGTCGCAGCGCCCGGCGAGACCTTGGCGACCTGCGTCGCCGCATCGCTCGTCGCCCGCGCAGGCTGGGCTGCAGGTTTTGCCGGAGCAGCCGCGACCGCGACCGCGGGCTTGGCTTCGACCTCGGGCTGCTGTTGAGCGCTGCTAACGGCAGCAAGCACTGCCTCGTTGTCAGCCGATTCGGCCCGGACAGTCGCCTTCGTACGACCCTTGTCGTCGAGCACGACGACACGCGGGCCGATCAACGAATCGACGCGGCTGATGCCGACGTCGCGCGAGCCCCAGGCGACCGACTTGTTCATCGAATCGGCACCGGACTGGGCCAGCATGCGCTTGAACGAGGAATGCTGGTCGCCATCGTCATAGATCAGCTTGATCGCCGGCGTGCCCTTCGAGACCAGCGCCGCGACCTGGATCTCGTCCTGCTGGCGCTTCTCGGCGAGCGCCTGTGTGATCGACGTGTCGATCTGGGTGCCGTCGCGGTTGAAGGCGTAGCGCCCGCCGGCCACCGAGACCGAGGGCTCGTCCTTGGCCACCTCGAAATAGTCCGAACCTTCCTTCAGGTTCTTCCAGAAGGCGATGTTCGGGTCGAGCCGGTGCTTGGCGAGATTCTCCGGCGTCATCCGGAAGGGAAAAGCCTGCATCTGCACAGCCTTCTGCCCGCCATTCTGCGCCTCGCGCACCAGCGCGTAGAGCTCACCGATCTGGTCGTCGGTCATCGAGTAGCAGCCGGCCGAGGAGCAGGCGCCGTGCACCATCAGATGCGCACCGGTGCGGCCATGCGAGCGGTCATAGGCGTTGGGATAGCCCATGTTGAACGAGACGTAGAACGACGAGTTCGGATTCATCTGCGCCGGACTGATGGCGTAGAAACCCTCCGGCGCCATGCGGTCGCCCTCGCGCACCTTCGGGCCGAGCTGGCCGGACCAGCGGCACATCGGGAAGGTCTTGAGCAGCGCATATTTGCCGTCGCCGCGCTTCTTCCAGACCTCGACCTCCGACTCCTTCTTGTAGGAACGAATCACGATTGGCTGGCTCTTGCTCATGCCCTTCTCGGACATCAGCGTATAGGTCGCGGACGGAATCGGGATGTTATGGCGCGCGGAACCGCGATAGCGGTCCTCTTCGCAAGCTGCCAAGGTGAGGCCAAGGAGCGCCGCCAGCGCGAAATGTCTCACAGCCACGTCGTCAATCCCATCTCGCGCGGACGCGTCAGACCCGACAATGCCTCATACAACGCGGCCAAATTATGCCCGTTGCTCGGTTGTAGGACCGTTAGCCTTGACCGTTCCTTACCACAGCGAGCCTGCAGATGGCCATATGGTGAAGCTGCGGTAAAGCCCCCGCGGGGGCCGTATGCGCGGTTCGGTACGGCTCGATCCCGGCTATAGCGTCCGGCCGATCGCCAGATACTTCTGCGCCCGCCGGTCGACGATCTCGTCGGCGCTCAGGCCGGCAAGATCGGACAGCGCGGCCTGGATCGCCGAGCCGGCCCGCTCGATCGCCGCCTGCGGATCGCGATGGGCGCCGCCGGTCGGTTCGGTGACGATCTTGTCGATGACGCCGAAGCGCAGCAGGTCCTGGGCCGTGATCTTCATGCCGGTCGCGGCATCCTGGGCGCGGGCCGTGTCGCGCCAGAGGATCGAGGCCGCGCCTTCAGGCGAGATCACCGAATAGATCGCGTGCTCCAGCATCAACACCTTGCTGGCGGCAGCGATGGCGATCGCCCCGCCGGAGCCACCTTCGCCGATCACCAGCGCGACGCTCGGCGTGCGCAGCGCAAGGCAGGTCTCGGTCGAGCGCGCGATCGCCTCGGCCTGGCCGCGCTCCTCGGCCTCGATGCCGGGATAGGCGCCGGCAGTGTCGATGAAGCTCAGTACCGGCAGGCCGAAACGGTCGGCCATTTCCATCAGGCGCACGGCCTTGCGGTAGCCTTCCGGCTTCGGCATGCCGAAATTGTGCTTGATGCGGGTCTCGGTCGAGTTGCCCTTCTCCTGGCCCATCACGCAGACCGGCTCGCCGCGGAAGCGGCCGAAACCGCCGACGATCGCCTCGTCCTCGCCGAAGACGCGGTCGCCTGCGAGCGGCGTGAACTCGTCGATCAGCGCCGAGCAATAGTCGAGAAAATGCGGACGCTGCGGATGGCGCGCCACCAGCGTCTTCTGCCAGGGCGTCAGGGTGCCATAGAGGTCCTTCAGCGCCTGCGAGGCCTTGGCCTCGAGCTTGCCGATCTCCTCGGCGAGCGAATAGCCATCGCCCTTGCCGTCGAGCGCACGCAGTTCATCCGCCTTCGCCTCGAGCTCGGCGACCGGCTTTTCGAAATCAAGATAGCTTCGCATCGACATCCAGATCTGGTCCCGCTTCCCAGGGGAAACCACGCCGGCTTGAGGCCGCGGTGACGGAACGGTCAAAAAAGGCGGCGGACCTTGGCCGCGCCCCGGCGAAATTGTCAACCCGCAGCCCCGCCCCCGTCATCCTGCCGCGGCAGGTGTGAAGAGGAGTGAGCCTGCGGCAGCAGCACCGGCCGGAAGGCGAAGCTGCGCCGCGTCGCACGCAGCGGCGCGCGCCGATAGAACTGCTTGGTCGCGTCGATGACATAGACGCCGGCGAAGGGCAGCGACAGCCCGGCGCCGACCTTCTCCCAGGCCATCGCCGAGCGCATGAACAGGCGCCGGCGCAGCGGCGGCACATAGAGGGCTTCGACCCAGTGCTCGGGCGAGAACATGGCGCGGCGCATCAGCGCCTCGATCTGCGAGCGGCTGAACGGCCGGCCGTGGCCGAACGGCGTCGTATCCATCCGCGCCCACAGGCCGCGCCGGTTCGGCACCACGACGATCAGGCGCCCGCCGGGGCTCAGCACCCGCGAAATCTCCTCGAGCAGATCTTCCGGGCTCTCGGTCTCCTCGAGCGCATGCACCATCAGCACGCGGTCGATCGAGGCGGTGGGCAGCGGCAGAAGGGTCGGCTCGACCAGCGCCGACGCGGAAAGCCCGGGAGAAGGCCAGTTCACCACGCCCTGCGCCGCCGGCATGAAGGCGATAACCCGCTCCGCCTCGCCGCCGAGCAGCGGCAGATAGGGCGTCGCAAAGCCCAGGCCCAGCAGGCGCTGGCGCCGGCAGTCGGGCCAGAGCTTCAGCATCACCTTGCCGACGACCCGGCGCGCCACATGCCCGAGCGGGCTGGCATAGAAGGTGCGCAGGTCGACGACGTCCAAGGCCATGCCCACGGAGATGGCGCAGCCGCAGCGCGAGTGCAAGAGCCGCCCTTGATGGCACGATCGGCTTGCTCCCGGCGCGGGCTTGCTTCAAGCAGGCGTCTCGACTGCTGATTGCCGGAGCTTCCCATGCCGCTCGACATCCATGTCTTCCGCACGCTCAGCGACAATGCCGGCGCGCTGCTGCGCGACCCCGGTACCGGTGCCTGCGCCACCGTCGACGTTCCCGATGCGGGCGAGGTGCTTGCCGCCGCCAAGGCCAAGGGCTGGACGATCAGCCAGGTGCTGGTGACGCATGAGCATGCCGACCATGTCCAGGGCATCGCTGCGCTGAAGCAGGCGACCGGCGCCAAGGTGTTCGCTCCGGAAGCCGCGCGCGCCGGCGCACCCGTCGACGTAGTCCTCGGCGAAGGCGACCGCGTCGCTGTGGGCGGCTACGAGTTCGAGACCTGGGCGACGCCCGGCCATGCCGAGGGCCATGTCAGCTTCATCGGAGCGGACGTCGCTTTGGTTGGCGACGTCGTCTTCGTCATGGGCTGCGGCCGCGTCATGCCCGGCCGGATGGAAGCGATGTGGACCTCGCTGTCGCGGATCATGGTGCTGCCGGACGCGACCACGCTGATCACCGGCCACGACTACACCTTGTCGAACGCCCGCTTCGCTGCGGCCATGGACCCGAGCAACCCAGCCGTCGCCGCCCGCCTCACCGAGGCCGAGGCCGCGAAGGCTGACGGTCGCTTCTGGGCGCTGACCACGGTCGGCGAGGAAAGGGCGACCAACCCCTTCTTCCGGGCCGGTGAGCCTGCGCTCGCCGCGACGCTCGGCATCGTCGGCAAGCCGGCCGGCGAGGTCTTTACGGCGCTGCGCGAGGCCAAGAACAGGTTCTGATCCGCGATGAGCACGTTGAACGGCCTCAGCGCCGCCGAGGTCATCCGCCTGCTCGCGCTGAAGCCGCATCCCGAAGGCGGACATTATCGCGAGACCTTCCGCGATCCTGCCGGGCCGGAGGGACGCGGATTCTCGACCGCGATCTATTACCTGCTCGATGTCGGCGAGACCTCGGAATGGCATCGCGTCGATGCCGCCGAGATCTGGCACCACTATGCCGGCGCGCCGCTGGTGATCACGCTTTCGCCGAACGGGCATGACGCCTCGGCCCACCATCTCGGCAAGGATCTCGCCGCGGGCCAGCGCCCGCAAATCGTCGTGCCGGCCGGGCACTGGCAGAGCGCGACCTCGCTCGGCGCCTGGACGCTGGTCGGCTGCACGGTCGCGCCGGGCTTCTCCTTCTCCGGTTTCGAGATGGCGCCGCCCGACTGGCGGCCTACACCGCGCCCCGCCGGAGGCTGACCGTGGACAAGCCCGTCATCGATATGGCGCTGGTCAGCGCCTGCGAGACCCGCATCGTCAATGCCTGGCCGGCGCCGACCACGCTCGTCGTCGACCAATGGGTCGTGCGCTTCGCCAATGGCTATTCCGGCCGGGCCAACTCGGCCTCCTCGCTGCGCGAAGATGGCGACATGGACGAGGCGACACTTGCCTTCGTCGAGGACCTCTATCGCCAGGCCGGTCTGCCGCCGCGCATCCGCTTCACGCCGCTGGTCGCCGAGGGCGCCCGCCAGCGCTTCACTGAGCGCGGCTACCGGGTCGAGACCGCCTCCTTCGGAATGGTCGCCGAGCTCGATCCCGGCCTGCACCTGCCCGATCCCGGAATCGTCGCGACAGCGCAGGCGGACGCTGCCTGGATCGACGGGGTCTGCGCTCACCAGATCGGCGCAAAGCGCAACCGCGATCATCTCGCCGCTATCGTCTGCGGCGTGCGCCTGCCCGCCGCCTTCGCGACGCTGCTGCATGAGGGCCGTCCTGCGGCCTATGCGATGTGCGTCGCCGAGCGCGGCATGGCCGAGATCGGCGCCGTCATCGTCGACGAAGCCTTGCGCGGCAGGGGCCTTGGCAAGCAGATGATGCTGGGGCTGATGGGCTGGGCCGCGGCACAGGGCTGTGCCCAAGCCTATCTCCAGGTCGACCAGAGCAACGGCCTTGCCTTGGAGATGTATCGCCGGCTCGGCTTCCGCACGGTCTACGCCTACGAGACGCGTATTCTCGACGTCTGAGGCCTAGCCTCCGGCGACCTTCGGCGCAGCGGCTTTCGCCGCCGGCCCGAAGCTCGCAACCAGCGCGCCGACGACGATGAGGACGCAGGAAACGGCCAGGAGCCAGCTCGCCGGCGCGTAGCCGGCGATGACCAGGACCACGGTCGAAAGCACCGGCGCGGCATAGGAGGCGACGCCGAGCAAGGCGACGTCCCCCTTCTTCATGCCGACATCCCAGCAGATGAAGGCGAGCCCGATCGAGCCGAGGCCGAGGCCGAACACCCCGCCCCATTCGACGGCGCTCGGCGCCCACAAGGTCGTCTCGAAGGCGAGATGGCAGGCGAAGGCGGGGATGGCGCAGCCGAGCATGGTGATGGCGAGGCTCTCCGACGGCACTCCCGCGAAGCGCCGCGACAGTACCGAATAGCTCGCCCAGACGAAGGCGCCGAGCGCCGCCAGCACATGGCCGAGCTGGATGCCGGCGCCGCCGCTGCCAAGACTGCCTGAGATCAGCATCGCTGTCGCAACGAGGCCGATCAGCGCCCCGACCAGATGACGCGGCTTCAAGCCCCCGCCCGGCAGCAGCGCCGCGAACAGCACGATCAAGAGCGGCCAGAGATAGTGGATCAGGTTGGCCTCGGCCGCCGGCGCCGTCTTCACCGCAGCATAATAGAGCGCCGTGTCGCCGAAGGGCCCGTAGAGCCCGAGCAGGAAGGAGGCCGGCGTCGGCCGCGCCAGATGCAGGCGCCCCTGCGCCGCCGCGATCGCCAGCACGAACACGCCGCCGATGACGAAGGTCATGCCGACGAGCTGGAATGGCGGCACTCGCCCGGACATGGCGGTGAACAACGCCAGCGTCGACCAGAGCAGGATAGCGACGAAGCCGGTCGCGGTGGCGGTGCGGGAGGTCATGGGGCGAACTTCAGAATTGCGGCTTGAGACCGTTAAGCGCTGCGCCGCACCCTCGCCAGCCCGTTCGCCGCTTGCCACCGGCATATCGCCCGACTCTCACGCAAAAAACTGCCGGCAGCCGCACAATGGTGGTGCCGGCAATCTTGTCGGGGCGCGTGGAGGCCGATGGCCTTGGCCCCCTCGTCGCATCAGCCCTTGATGAAGGCGAGCAGGTCGGCGTTGATCACGTCCGGGTGGGTGGTGCACATGCCGTGCGGGAGGCCGGCATAGGTCTTCAGCGTGCCGTTCTTGAGCAGCTTGACTGCGAGCGGGGCGGAGTCGGCATACGGGACGATCTGGTCGTCGTCGCCATGCATCACCAGCACCGGCACCTCGATCGTCTTGAGATCCTCGGTGAAGTCGGTTTCCGAGAAGGCCTTGATGCAGTCGTAATGCGCCTTGGCGCCGCCCATCATGCCCTGCCGCCACCAATTGTCGATGATGCCCTGCGAGACCTTCGCGCCCTCGCGGTTGAAGCCGTAGAACGGGCCGGCGGGGACGTCGACGTAGAACTGGGCGCGATTGGCGACGAGCGCAGCGCGGAAGCCGTCGAAAACCTCGATCGGCAGGCCGCCCGGGTTCTTCTCGGACTTGACCATGATCGGCGGCACCGCACCGATCAGCACCGCCTTGGCGACGCGGCCGGGCTCGGCGCGGGCGACATAGTGAGCCACCTCGCCGCCGCCGGTGGAATGGCCGATATGGATAGCGTTACGGAGGTCGAGATGGGCGGCGAGTTCGGCGACGTCGGCAGCGTAAGTGTCCATCTCGTTGCCGGTCGCGGTCTGGCTGGAGCGGCCGTGGCCGCGACGGTCATGCGCGATCACCCGGAAGCCCTGATGCAGGAAGAACAGCATCTGGTTGTCCCAATCGTCGGCGCTGAGCGGCCAGCCATGGTGGAAGACGACCGGCTGCGCGGCCTTCGAGCCCCAGTCCTTGTAGAAGATCTCGGTGCCGTCCTGGGTGGTGATCGTGCTCATCTGTCGCTTCCTTCGGGCTTCCGGGCGGCAGGAGCGTCGCCCTTCGATGTGGACGGTTATAGGCACAGCGTTGCATGGTGCCGCTTGGCGGAACCGACAATTAGCGGGGCAAAACTGACAACATGACGACAGGGAAGCAGACGATCGCAGAGATCGGGCTTTTGCTCTACCCGGACGTGCAGCTCGCGGCCGTCTATGGCTTGACCGACCTGTTCCGGATCGCCGGTGAGATGAGCTGGGATCGCGGCGGCCCGGAGGCGCCCGCGATCCGGGTCAGCCATTGGAGTCAGGCAGCGGACGGCGCAGGTGTGGACTGCGTCTTCGACAGCCACCCCGGTGCTGCGCACGATCCGAGCCATCTCATCGCGCCGCCGAGCCTGATCATGCCGGCGAAGATGCAGCCGATGAGCGGCTTTGCCACCTGGCTGGCCGAGCGCCATGGCGAGGGCACGACGCTGTGCTCGGTCTGCGCCGGCGCTTTCCTGCTCGGCGAAGCCGGGCTGCTTGAGGGCCGCGAAGCGACGACGCATTGGGCGTTCGCCAAGGAATTGGCGGCGCGCTTTCCAGCCACGAAGGTCGATACCGACCGCATGGTGATCGACGATGGCGACATCATCACAGCCGGCGGCATCCTGGCCTGGACCGATCTCGGTTTGACGCTGGTCGAGCGCTTGCTCGGACCGAGCGTGATGCTCGAGACCGCCCGCTTCCTGCTGGTCGATCCGCCCGGACGTACGCAGCAGCCCTACAGCCATTTCGTGCCGCGGCTCGACCATGGCGACGCGGCGATCCTGAGGGTGCAGCGCTGGCTGCAGGCGAGCGGGGCCCGGGATCATGACGTGCCGGCACTGGCGAAGCGGGCCGGGTTGGAGGAACGCACCTTCCTGCGCCGCTTTCGCAAGGCGACGGGCCTGCGGCCGACCGAATACGCCCAGCAGATCCGCGTCGCCAAGGCGCGCGAGGCGCTGGAATTGAGCCGCCGGCCGGTCGCGCAGATCGCCTGGGATGTCGGCTACGAGGATGCCTCGGCCTTCCGCAAGCTGTTCCAGCGCATCACCGGGCTCGCCCCCGCCGATTATCGCCGCCGCTTCGGCGTCGCCCTCGCCTGAAGAGGCAGCCGACCAGTTCCGTCATCCTGGCCCCCGCCGATCGAATACAAACGGCTAGCCCCTACAGGCCGAGCGCGGCGCGAACGCGCTCGCCGAGCCCACGCAGGCGCTCGACCGGCTCATTGGCATAGACGAAGCGGATATATTGCGCGCCATGGGTCTCGCCCCAGCCGGCCATGGCGGTGGCGCAGACTCCTTGCTCCAGCAGACGCTCCGACATCGCCGCCCCGTCGAGCCCGAAATCCGAGACCCGCAGCAGTAGCGACCAGCCGCCACCGGGAACCCCGACCGGGAGGCCGCGCAATTCCGCCAGCACGCAATCGCGCCTTGCCTGCAATTCGGCGACGTAAGGTGCGAGCGTCGTCGCCGAATTCGCGAGCGCGACTGCGACTGCGTCCTGGCCGATGCCGACCGGCACCACGACATTGGCGAGCGAGACCGCGACGAGATCGGGCATGAACGCGTCCGGCGCAACGATCCAGCCGACCCGCCAGCCGATCATGCGCAGCTCCTTCGCCGACGAGCCGACGGTGATCGTCCGCTCCGCCATGCCCGGCAACCCGGCCGGATGCAGCACCGGCCTGCCGTCGTAAACCAGCCGTTCCATCGCCGTGTCGACGATCAGCAGCAGGTCATGCGCGACGCAAAGCTCGGCAATGAGCGCCCAGTCGCCGGCATCGAGGCAGCCGCCCGACGGCATCGACGGCGACATCAGCAGCATGGCGGTGGTCTTCGGCCCGATGCTGGCGCGCAACGCCTCGCGATCGAGCCGCCACTCGCTGCCAGGCTCGAACCGGAACGGCACGAAGCGTGGCACTCCTCCGGCGAGCCGCACCCGGTTGATCAGACCGGCATAGGTCGGATCGGTGACGATCACCTCGTCACCGACCTCGATCGTCGCCAGCAAGACATTGAGGATGCCGGAGAGGCCGCCCGCCGAGATCACACAGTTGCGCTCGCCACTATAGCTTACGCCGGAGGTTGCCGAGACATGGCGGGCCGCGACATCGCGCAGATGCGCCTGGCCGACGAAAGGCAGATAGCTGTTGTCGGCATCCTCGCTGGCGGCGCGGACCGTACGCGCGATCGCCTCGGCGTCGGGCAGGATATCGGTGTCGAGATTCTCAAGGCGCAGGAAATCCTTGCCCGACGCGTCGGCGATCGATCCCATGCGATCGACGCCGATTCCGGCGATATGGCGCAGGCGTGACGGTCTTTGGCGGGGCATATGGACACCTCTAATCATATATTATCTATGAAATCATACCAGCCATGAGCTTGCAAGACCGGACCGACAGCGACCACTCGCTCGCGGGGCGCATTGCGCGCAGCCTCGCGCAGCGCATCGTCACGGGGACGCTGGCACCCGGCGCGCCGCTGCGGCAGGACCATGTCGCCGCCGAGTTCGGCGCAAGCCATGTGCCGGTCCGCGAGGCCTTCCGCACGCTCGAGGCGCAAGGGTTGCTGGTCAGCGAACCGCGGCGCGGGGTCCGCGTCGCGCCTCTGGAACCCGACCTCGTGCTGGAAGTGACGGCGATGCGGGCGGCGCTCGAGGCACTGGCGCTACGCCAGGGCTTTCCACGGTTGACAGCGGCTGATCTCGATGAGGCCTCAGCCGCTCTTGCCGAGGCCGAAGCGAGCGGGGAGCTGCTGGTCTGGCAACGCGCCAACGAGCGCTTCCACCGCGCGATCACAGCGCCCTGCCGCATGAAGCGCCTGCTCGCGACGATCGACGATCTGCATCGCACCTCAGCGCGCTTCCTGTTCGCGACCTGGCGGGACCTGGCTTGGCAGCCGCGCTCCGATGCCGAGCACCGGCAGATTCTCGATCATCTTGTGGCAGGCAGGATCGAGCAGGCGGCGCAGACCCTGGAAACGCACATCCTCAACGCCGGCCAGGCCCTGGCCGAGAAGCTCCAGAGCGGTCCCGTCCCCTCGCGCTAGGCTGGTGCCGCCCAGCTTCGGCGTGATGGCCGGCATGCGCTGGATGCTTCGCCGGGCAATTGACCACGCCCCCGCGCGGAGGCAAGCGTCGTGGCATGACCACGATCCCCCTGCCGAGCGCCTCCCGCCCGCTGATGCCGGTCCTGGCGGCACTCAGCGTCGCCCATCTGCTCAACGACCTGATCCAGTCGATGATTCCGGCGGTCTACCCGCTGCTCAAGGAGACCTATCAGCTCGACTTCGTGCAGATCGGCCTGATCACGCTCGCCTTCCAGGTGACGTCCTCGCTGCTGCAGCCGGTGCTCGGCTATCTGACCGACAAGAAGCCCTGGCCTTACGCGATGGTCGCCGGCATGGGCGCGACGCTGGCCGGGCTGCTCTCGCTCGCCTTCGCCCATAGCTATCCGATGGTGCTGGTCGCGGCGGCGCTGGTCGGCACCGGCTCGGCCGTCTTCCATCCCGAGGCGACCCGCATGGCCCGCCATGCGGCCGCCGGCCGGCAAGGGCTGGCGCAGGGCGTCTTCCAGGTCGGCGGCCATGCCGGCTATGCGACCGGCCCGCTGCTCGCCGCCGCCGTCGTCGTGCCGAACGGCCAGGAGAGCCTGTCCTGGTTTTCCGGCATCGTACTCGTCGCCATGCTGCTGATGGCCTGGATCGGCGCGCGCTATACCGCCTTCCGCCGCGGGCAGACCGCCTCGCAAAGCCATACCGACGATGTCGCCTCGCATGGCATGCCGCGCAGCCGCGTCCTGCTGGCGATGGCGGTGCTGATCGTCATCCTGTTCTCGAAGAACGCCTATACGGCCTCCTTCACCTCCTATTACACCTTCTACCTGATCGAGCGTTTCCAGGTGCCGCTGCAGCTCTCGCAGATCCTGCTCTTCCTTTATCTCGTCGTCGGCGCCGTCGGCGTGATCATCGGCGGCATGATCGGCGACCGCATCGGCCGCCACCGCGTGATCTGGCTCTCGATCCTGGGCAGCCTGCCCTTCGCGCTCGCTCTGCCCTATGCCGATCTCGCTTGGACCGTGATCCTGAGCGTGGTGATCAGCTTCATCATGGCGAGCGCCTTCTCGGCGATCCTGATCTACGCGATCGATCTGGTGCCGCATCGGGTCGGACTGGTCGGCGGGCTGTTCTACGGGCTCGCCTTCGGCCTCGGCGGCGTGGCGGCAGCAGGGCTCGGCGCCCTCGCCGACAAGATCGGCATCATCCAGGTCTTCGCACTCTGCGCCTGGCTGCCGGCCTTCGGCCTCTTGACCTTCCTGCTGCCGCGCGAGGCGCGCAGCTGACCTTCCGCCGCCCCGCGGCTGCGCAGCTCACCAGGTGACGCGCAGTCCGAGATTGCCGCGCACGCTATGACCCTTGTCGTCGCCGAGTGCCGTCACATAGCCGCCCGTCGCGTAGAGGCTGACATTGGCGGTGATCTTGGCGACCACGCCGCCGCCGACCTCGAGCGAGGTTCCCTTGAACCGCGTCGGGATCACATCGGTCGCATCGAACAGGACTTTGTCCGTGCGGCTGAAATTGTGCCAGAGATTCGCCGTCAGATAAGGCTGGATCTCGGCGCCGCCAAGCAGGAGGCTGGTCTGCAGGCGGGCGCCGATCCGGCCTGTGAGGCTGTCGCCGTTGTCGAAGCTCACGGCCGAGAATCTGTCTCGGGTCCGATCCAGCGACAGATGTTGCCAGATCAGTTGCGCCTGTGGTTCGAGCGTGAAGCCGGCGCCCAGCGCAATCGGATAGCCGCCTTCCAGCGAGGCGGTCACCGAGCTGCCGCCGATGTCACCGCGCACACCGCGATTGGAGCGTGCGTCGCCATCGAGCCAGCTGTGCATCAGCACGGCATCGACATACCATCCGGATGGACCAAGGTGTGTCCAGTACGCCCCCAGGCTCTTTGAATCGAGCGTGAGCTTGCCGGTCGGACTGCGCCGCTGGCCGATGGCGAAGCCGCGGATGTCGCCTTCGGCGCGGCCATAGCCGAAGAACAGGCCGAACCGGTCGCGGTGGCCGCTCGGGCGGTCGATGCCATAGAGGTCGAGGCCGGTCTGGAGCCCCCAGATGCGGCCGTCGAATTCCGGATCAACGGTTCCGGACCAGCGCTGCTCCGTCCGCTCGCCGAAGACCCGCCCCCAGCCGGCAGCGAAGTTACCTTGCGCATCCAGCAGGCCTTGCTCACCACGGCGCTGATGGAAGGTGCCGAGTGTCGCCACACCAAGGCGTCGCGCCATCGCCGGAACGGCGGCGTAGGCGGCGACTTCAGGCCGATACAACGGGATGGGAGCCGAGCCGGCGGGCACATCAGGCAGGACCGGCGAGCCCGGCGCGGTTTGCGTGTCCGAACCTCCCGTCTCCGGAACGAGGGTGTTGCGCAGATACCAGTTCTGGCTCGATCCACCGGTCGTGCTGCCATGGTACAGGATATACTCATAAGCGCCGGCCGCGACCGGGCCGGCCAGCGAGAAGGCGCTCGCACTCGTCGTCGCCCCGTTGATGGCATTGATCACCAGGATGCCGTCCCCGGCCGTGGCGCCGCCCGGTCCGCCGACATTGGTGATCGCGAGCCGCGAGTTTCCGCTCGCCGTGCCGCCATTGATCACCAGCAGGTCAGACGGCGAACCGTCGCTGCCGAGATAGGTGTTGAGCCCGACGGTGCCGCCCCGCCCGACATAATTGGACACGGTCAGGGTGTTGCCGATGCCGGCGCCACCGACCTGCGCGAGACCGGCATTGGTCAGCGTCCCCGCGATGCTGAAGTTGCCCGTGCCGCCACCGGCAAAGGCGACCACCGCATCGGCCACCGCAATCCTGCCGCTGTTCGTCACCGAACCGGCGACACGGCCATAGCCGCCGAATGTCGCGCCTGCGGCGACCGAGACAGGCCCGCCCCCTGCCAGCGCCGCACCGCGATTGGCCGCATCGCCGATCGCGAGCGTACCGGCCGTAACGCTCGTCGCGCCGGTATAGGTGTTGACGCTGGTCAGCACCGTCGTGCCGGAACCATCCTGCGTGACCGCGCCGGTCCCTGAGATGATGCCGGCGAAGGTGACCAGATCGGAACGGTTGAAGGCGAGCGTGCCGTTGTTGGCGACATTGCCGACGATGCTGCCGGTCGTACCGCCGGCGCCGAGCTGCAATGTCCCCTGGGTGATGGTCGTGCCACCGGTATAGGTGTTGGTACCTGTCAGGACCGTCGTGCCCGCACCGGTCTTCTCGACAGCGCCCACGCCGCTGATCGTACCGGCATAGGTGCCGATATCCGGCTGGGTGAAGCGGACCAGGCCGTTATTGGTGACGGTCGGCGTGATGCCTCGGGCTGGTCCCTCAAGAATGCCCGTCGCATCGACGATCGTCAGCCCGGCGAAAGCGGAATTGTCTCCGGTCAGGCGCAGCGTGCCCTGTTGCACGTTGACGAGCTGGAAATCGGTCAGCGAGCCGCTCAGGGTCCAAATGCCCGCCTCGATCTTGTCCAGCCGCTCGAAACCGGTGACCAGGCTGGCGTTCATCACCGTGGGGCCGGTGCCGGCGAGCACCAAGAGGTCGGTGCCATTCCCGCCGGTGATCGTCTGTGTGGCCGAGACCTGGGCGTCGCCGAGATTGCGCAGCGTCGCAGTGTCGTCGCCATCGCCCATGTCGATCAGGCCACCGATCGTGCCGCCGCCCTGCCAGAGGAAGGTGTCGGTGCCGGTGCTCATGCGGATCTCGCCGCCAATCGCCCCGCCCGTCACGGTGACGCTGTCGGTGCCGCCGCTGACGCTGATATTACCGCCGATCGAGCCGCCGGAGACCGTGATCGTGTCATTGCCGAAGCCCGTCACCAGATTGCCGATGATCCGGCCGCCCGACATGTTGAAGATGTTGTTGTCGAGCTTCATGTCGACGCGGCCGATCGTGCCGCCGGTCATCGTCGCGACGTCGCCATCCTCGAAGGCGCCGACGATGGTGCCGCCGGTCATCAGGAAAGTGTCGCGCTGGTCGCCCTGCGCCAGCGAGCCGATCGTCCCGCCGGTCATGATGAAAATGTCGATGCCGGAGCCCTGGCTGACGGCGCCATTGACCGTTCCGGCATTGATCTCGAAGCGATCGGCGCCCGCCCCGGTCGTGACGCCGCCCGTCACGGTGACAGTGCTGCCGCCGGGCAACGTGATCAGGCTGGTGCCGACGGTGTTCGTGTAGTTCGCGATGCTTCCACCGACAAAGGTCACGGTCTTGGTTCCGGCGCCGCCGGTGATGCCGCCGCTATAGGTGCCGCTGTTGACCGTCAGCGTGTCGTTGCCGGCCTGGAGGTCGACTGGCGCGGCAGTCGGATCAGGCGCCGTGCCCGCATCGCAGACGACGATGTCATTCCCGGCAGTGGTCGCTCCGCAGCCCGCACGGGCAGTGTCGGCGTAGAGCGCACAGGCGATCAGCGACGAAGTCGACAGCAAAGCAAGATGGCGTGTCCGGGCGAGTCTTTGCACACTTCCCTCCTCGCAATGTCGCTGGCGACTCGCCGGACAACGCTTGCGGACGAGCGAAGGACGATTCGTCGACTGTGCCGCCGATTGTCGAAGTGATTCTAACCACAGGTCCAGCGAAAATTGTCCGCGATAATTAAAGCAACCCTAACGGGCACCACGGGCCGGTCAGGCCATCATTGCTGGAAGCGGCTGAAAAGGCTGTGATTTGAAGGGAGCCAGGCAATCGGCATTTCGCAACCGACAACATCTCGTAAAAAAACCCGCTGCGCGCTCTCGGACGCAGCGGGCGGATATGAACGGCAGGCGACGCGGCTCAGGCCATGTACTGGCCGCCATTGACCGCAAAGGTCGCGCCCGTGGCGAAAGCGCCGTTGTCGGAGGCGAGGAAGACCACTGTCTGGGCGATCTCTTCCGGCTTGCCGAGACGCCCGACCGGGATGCCAGCGACGACGCGCTTCAGCGCCTCCTCGGGCATGGCGGCGACCATGTCGGTGCCGATATAGCCCGGCGTGATCGCGTTCACCGTGATGCCCTTGTTGGCGTTCTCCTGGGCCAGCGCTTTGACGAAGCCGATATCGCCGGCCTTGGCCGCCGAATAGTTGACCTGGCCCATCTGGCCCTTCTGGCCGTTGATCGAGGAGATCACGATGATCCGGCCAAAGCCGCGCCCGCGCATGCCTTCGATCACCGGTCGCGTCATGTTGAACAGCGAATCGAGATTGGTGCGGATGACGGCCGACCACTGGTCCTTGGTCATCTTGTGGAAGAAGCCGTCCTTGGTGATGCCAGCATTGTTGACGAGAATATCGACCGGCCCGACCTCGGCCTCGACCTTGGCGATGCCGGCGGCGCAGGCATCGTAGTCGCCGACATCCCATTTATAGACCGGAATCCCGGTTTCGGCCTTGAACTTGGCTGCCGCCTCGTCGTTGCCGGCATAGCTCGCGGCGACCTTGTAGCCCGCTTCATGCAGAGCCTTGCAGATCGCCGCGCCGATACCGCGCGTGCCCCCCGTAACCAGTGCAACCTTAGCCATCGTCGTCTTCTCCCTCTTAGACGCGGCTACGAGGCCGCGTTATTCTTTGCTGAGATCGAGACCGGGCTCGTAAGTCCGGTCGACGTCCTTGATGATCGCCTGGCCGCAGATCACGCGTCCCGCCTTCTCGTCATAGGTCAGGGTCGGGTGCCCGAAGAGCACCCAGCCCCGGCTCAGGGCCTCCGAGACCCGATGACAGAACGAGGCGTCATCGGGGCCGGTGAGATAGCGGTAGAGCGTGGTCTGCTTTGGCATGGCGAGGTGCTGCTCAGCGCTCCACTGCCAGGGCGATGCCCATGCCGCCGCCGATGCAGAGCGTCGCGAGGCCTTTCTTGGCGTCGCGCTTGGCCATTTCGTGCAGCAGCGTCACCAGAACGCGCGCGCCAGAGGCGCCGATCGGATGGCCGATCGCGATCGCGCCGCCATTAACGTTGACGATGGCGGGATCCCAGCCGAGATCCTTGTTCACCGCCAGCGCCTGCGCCGCGAAGGCCTCGTTGGCCTCGACGAGATCGAGATCGCCGACCTTCCAGCCGGCCTTCTCCAGCGCCTTGCGGGTCGCCGGGATCGGGCCCGAGCCCATGATCGCCGGATCGACGCCGGCCGTCGCCCAGGAGGCGATGCGGGCGAGCGGGGTAAGCCCGCGCTTGCTCGCTTCCTTGGCCGTCATCAGCACGAGCGCGGCGGCGCCGTCATTGATGCCGGAGGCATTGCCGGCGGTCACAGTGCCGTCCTTCGAGAAGGCGGGCCTGAGCTTGGCCATCGCCTCGAGCGTCGCGCCCTCGCGGATATACTCGTCGGCGTCGACGACGATGTCGCCCTTGCGGGTCGAGACCGTCACGGGCGCGATCTCGTCCTTGAAGCGGCCGGCCTTCCTGGCCGCCTCGGCCTTGTTCTGCGAGCCGACGGCGAACTTGTCCTGCTCCTCGCGGCTGATCTGCCATTTGGTCGCCACGTTCTCGGCCGTGGTGCCCATGTGATAGCCGTGGAAGATGTCCCAGAGACCGTCCTTGATCATGGTGTCGATGAACTTCACATCGCCCATCTTGGTGCCGGAACGCATATGAGCGGCGTGGGCCGAGAGCGACATCGATTCCTGGCCGCCGGCGACGATGATGTTGGCGTCGCCATTGGCGATCTGCTGCATGCCGATGGCCACCGCGCGCAGGCCCGAGCCGCAGACCTGATTGAGACCCCAGGCGGTCGCGCCCTGCGGCACGCCGGCGTCGAACGCCGCCTTGCGGGCCGGATTCTGGCCCTGTGCGGCCGTCAGCACCTGCCCGAGGATGACCTCGTCGACCTCGCCGGCCTCGACCTTGGCACGCCTCAGCACCTCCTTGATCACCGCCGAGCCGAGATCGTGAGCCGGCGTGTTGGCGAAGGCGCCGCTGAAGGCGCCCACGGCGGTGCGCGCCGCACCGACGATCACGATGTCATTCTCAGCCATGGGGCCATCCTCCGGTTCTCTTCCGCCGGCCATCCGGCCGTACGGCTTCTCCCCCTCACCTTCGAAGCGGCGGGCGACGCCGTCAAGACGGCGAGACGGCTAAGCCCATCTTCGAGGCAAACTCGGCACAGTCCCGCCTTGCGCTCAAAAAACTTGCAGCAGGCGGCCGAAGAGCTATCGTCACATCCGGGACCGATTTCCGGCCTTTCCCGATCCCCGGGTTATGGCCGCAACAAGCCGCGTGGGTGTCGATGGCCAGCGACAAAGAACCGACTGTCATCAAGAAATACGCCAATCGCCGGCTGTACCACACGGGTACGAGCTCCTACGTCACATTGGAGGATCTGGCCGGCCTGGTGCGCAACGGCGAGGATTTCGTCGTCTATGACGCCAAGAGCGGCGACGACATCACCCGCTCGGTGCTCGCCCAGATCATCTTCGACGAAGAGAGCAAGGATGGGCAGAACCTGCTGCCGATCGCCTTTCTGCGCCAGCTGATCCGTTTCTACGGCGACAGCATGCAGGCGCTGGTGCCGCGCTATCTCGAATTCTCGATGGACAATCTGACCCAGGATCAGAACAAGATCCGCGAGCAGATGAGCAAGGCCTTCGGCACGGGCGCGATCGACGCGCTCCAGGCCCAGACGCGCGCCAACATGGCGATGTTCACCGAGGCCTTCCGGCTGTTCAATCCGTTCACGGCGGCAGCCGCTGCGAAAACGCGCAGCGAAGCTCCGGCAGCGCAGGGTGAGAACGGTGAGCTCGGCAATCTCAAGCGCGAGCTCAACGAGATGCGCGAGCGGCTGGACAAGCTCGCCAAGGACAAGTGAAGCGGGCCATGACCTCGCTCTCGGTCGCAAGCGCCGTCTGAGCTCAGCTCAACGCCCCTGAAGCGCAAGAGGCGTGATCGAGGTCTGCACGGCCTCGGCCTCGCGGTCGAAAGAGACGTATTCGCCGTTGCGACAATAGTGCCCGGACGACGAGATCGCCGTTCGGAGTTCGACCGAAAGGTGATGGATCACCGGTGGCATGGGCTTGTCGCCGCATCGTCCGGGCATCGTCGCCGCAAAGACGACCGTTTTCACCAGGCACGCGCCGACGATCTTCTGATCGCTCCCGACAAATTGATAATCTGCGTTCAAGGCAGGAATCGGTCTGGTTACGCCGTCCTTTGTTTCGGTTCGCGTCGCCCTCCCAACAAAGCTTCGCTTTTCTGCATAAGGATTCTGCAGAAAATCGACATCGTGATTCAGCGTTATTGTGGAATCCTTGGTCTCGAGCCGCACGAGATAACCGCTTCTGAGAAGCTGCCGGCTGAAAGCTTCCCTGCTGCCCTTTCGGCCGTTCAGAACGACGGTATGGCCATCTGATTGCCGCGAGATCTGGGAGATCGTGCCGTCCGAAAAATCGAGCTGAAAAGGCGCCGTACCGGACAGGATCTGCTGGCAATCGACAGGACTTTGCGCCGCAGCCTGCGCCACGCCGAAACCGATGACGAGGGTCACGAGCGATCGAACCATGGCGGCCATTCGCATTGCACACGCTCCCGAGCGCTCGGAGCGTAGTGGAGCCTGCGAAATTGGCAATCGACTGACCTTTGGCCGAGGAATGCTCCGGAGCGCTTTGGTGAGCGCCCGGCGCCAGCTCAGCCGGCGGCGCGCAGCGGGGCGGCGTCTTGCGTCCAGAGCTCCGCCTTGCCGACCAGATGGCCCTGCAGATAGGTCACGCCCCAATCGCACAGCATCGACGCCTGCAATTCGTCGTCGACCCATTCGGCGACCGTCTCAACGCCGAGGTGATGGGCGAGTTCGAGCAGGGTGCGTACGAAGAAGCGGTCATCGGTCGAGCGCCGCAGATTTTGCGTGAAGGCGCCATCAAGCTTGAGGATGTCGATCGGAAAGGCACGCAGATGCCTGAGCGAGGTGTGGCCCGCTCCGAAATCGTCGATCGCGATGCGAGGGCCACACTGCTTGATTCGGCTGAGCAGCTTCGCCACCCGCGCCGGATCCTCGATCGTCGCCGTCTCGGTGATCTCGACGATCAGGCGTTTCGCGGTGGCCGGGCTCGCCCGGACCCCTGCCTCGAAACCCTCGATCCAGTCCGGATCGGCGAGCGAACGCGGCGAGACGTTGATCGACAACACCGCCTCCGGCCGCCCCGTCAGAAACGACATGGCAAGCTCGAACACGCGATGGTCAAACAGGCCGACCAACCCGCGTCTTTCGAGCAACGGCACCAGCTCCGCCGCGGCGAGGAAGCCGCCGATTTGCGGGCGCTCGACCCGCAGCAGCGCCTCGTTGAAGGCGAGGACCCGGCCCTTGGCCGTCACCACCGGCTGGAGCGCCAGCCTCACCTTGCGTTCGTTGAGCGCGGCGACAGCCTCAAGGTCAAGGCGCGGGGCAGCGGCGTCGGCCTCGGCTACGACAGGGCGCCGCGCAATCAGGGCATCGTCGCGGGCGCCCGCTTCGGCGCTGGAGAGCGCATTCTCGGCGGCGTCGACCAGCACCGAGCCATGGCGGGACAGATCGGGAGCGATCGCGGCCCCGACACGCAGCCGCGCCAGCGCGATCCCACGCGAGGTCTCAACCGCCGAGCGCGCCACTGCCTTGATGAATCGCTGCGCTGCCGCCTCGATCTGATTGGCCGGGCAGCTACTGAGGAGGATGGCGAAACGGTTGCCGGCATAATGCATCAGCTGGTCGCGCCGACGCATCACCGAATGCAGGCGTTGCCTGACCTCCTCGACGATCTCCTCGGTCCCCTCATGGCCGAAATCGTTGTTGAGCCGCGCAAGCTCGCCGATCGACGCGACCAGCACAACGACGGATCGCTCCGCCGGAAGGTGCTCCGCCAGAGCCTCCTCGACACGCTCGACCAGGGCGTCGCGATCGCAGAGATCGCTGCCGGCCATGGCGAGTTCCTCCGGCCGCACCGCACGCTCCAGCCTGAGCACGCCGCGCGCGCTTGCCGGGCGTCCGTCGATGCCGGCGAACCAGCGCCCTGCGTCCTCGATCCACATTTTGCGGCCGGCGAGATCGGCAGCGTAGCGCGTGCGATAGACCGCCCCGTCACCGAGATCCTGTCCGCCCGAAGAGAAGATCGCGTCATAGCGGCTGCGGCCGCTGCCGGGTTCGACCAGCCCGGCGAAAGCCAGGCCTCGCCCAAGTACCGCTGCCGGCACCGGACCCAGCACCTCCGCCGCGTTCGGACCCCAGCTCAACGTGTCGCTGCCGATGTCCCAGCTATAGGCGACTTCGCCGATCGAGGAGAGCAGGCTGCGCGGCTCGACGATCCTCTCGTCGCGGGAACCGAACAGGGACGGCGCAGGCATGGGTGCGGCTGCCTCGGGCGATGGGGAAGAAACCGCCCCGTTCTGGGTGTGGGAAAGTCGAGAACTGTGCCGAAACGATGCACGCACCTGCGTTAACGCAGGGTTAAGCTTGGCGCCCGGATTGCAAGGATTCGCTCTCGAACCCTCGAATGTTCCGGAGCGGTACAATGATCGAGGCAGAACGCCCCGAGGCAGCCTTCATCGACGAGCAGGAGCGCACCCCGCGCGTCCCCGCCGCCTTCCTCGTCCAGCTCGCCGCCAGCCAGGCCGGAATCGGCCCGTTCGCCCGTCGCGACCGCGAAACCCCATTCATTGGCGCCCGCCGCTATTATGAAGGGATCGCGAGCCGCGGCCTGCCCCGCAGGCTCCTTCACTCGGCCTGAAGCCCAAACAAAAAAGGCCGGCCTCGCGGCCGGCACTCTTCGATCTTGCTGACAGGGGCCCGGACGGGCCCCGTCGCATCAGGCCTCGGTCTTGGCCTTCAGCACCTGACGGCCACGGTACATGCCGGACTTCAGGTCGATATGATGCGGACGGCGCAGCTCGCCCGAGTTCTTGTCTTCGATATAGGTAGGCTGCTTCAGCGCGTCGGCCGAGCGGCGCATGCCGCGCTTCGACGGCGAGGTCTTTCTCTTCGGAACGGCCATCGGTACTCTCCATCATGCCTTCGCGCGAGGCGGGGCTTCTCACCCGCACCACTGTCGCGACGACGTCACATCCGTGATGAGGGCTGGCCTTTACACGCTCGCGCGGGCGCTGGCTAGACCATGCTGCGGAAAAAGTGGTGCCCGCACGCTCCCTCAGGAAGGAAGCGCACAATTGCCGAGCGGCCCGAGCTGGTTCATTCGCCGCTGCACCCGTCCGGCCGCCGATTGCAGCGCGCGGCTCGGCCGGGACGGATTGCGCAGGATCGGGTTCGGCAGCGCCCCTGCGAGCCTGGCGGCCTCCGCCGGACTCAAACGCGAGGCCGACTTGCCGAAATGGCGCTGGGCCGCAGCTTCCGCGCCGAAGACGCCGTCACCCCATTCGGCGATGTTGAGATAGACCTCGATCACGCGTCGCTTCGGCCAGGCGAGATCGATTGCCATGGCCATCGGCAGTTCCAGCCCCTTGCGCAGATAGGAACGGCTCGGCCACAGGAAGAGGTTCTTGGCCGTCTGCATGGTCAGCGTCGATGCGCCGCGGCTCGGTCCGTCCTCATCCTGCAGCACCGCGTTGAGCTCACCCCAGTCGACGCCGCTATGCGAACAGAAGCGCTGATCCTCCGAGGCGATCACGGCGCGGATCAGATGCGGCGAGATCTGCGCCAGCGGCACCCAGTCGCGCTCCACCGTACGGAAGGTCAGCCAGCGGCCGAGCATCAGGGTCGAGGGCGCCGGCGCGAAGCGATAGAGCAGCAGCAAGCCGGCGAAGACGACCAGCAGCGCCATCACCAGCCGGACCAGGGCGCGAGCGATCCGTCCCGCAAGGCTTCCGCGTCGCGGTGCCGGAGTGTCAGCCATGCGCGTCATTCCCCACGCTTGACGATTACGACCGCCTCCGGCAAGCCCCGCGCGCCAAACTCCGCCAGCCAACGCGAGAAGTGATCATGAGTTCCGTGGAACGAACCGCCCCCGCCGCGGCTTTGGCCAGCGCCCTGTCGGAAACGGCGGTGGCGATCGAGGCACTGCTCGAAGCATTGCTGCAGGACAAGCCTGAGACCGGTGAGATCTATCGCCCGGCCCGGCTGCTCGCGGCGATGCGCCATGGCGCGCTCGCCGGCGGCAAGCGCCTTCGGCCCTTCCTCGTCGCCGAGACGGCGAAGCTGTTCGGCGTGCCGTCCGAGCAGGCGTTGCGCGCTGGCGCCGCGGTCGAACTCGCCCATTGCTACTCGCTGATCCATGACGACCTGCCGGCCATGGACGACGACGATACCCGCCGCGGCCGCCCGACCGTGCACAAGGCCTTCGACGAAGCGACCGCCATCCTTGCCGGCGACGGCCTGCTGACGCTCGCCTTCGACGTCATCGCCGATCAAAGAACGCATCCGGACGGGGAGACGCGCGCCGCGATCGTCCTGCAGCTCGCGCGGTCACTCGGCCTCGGCGGCATGGTCGGCGGCCAGATGCTCGATCTTGCCGCCGAAGGGCGCTTCTCTGGCGACGACGCTCCAGGCCGGCTCGGCGAGGCCGAGATCCGGCGGATGCAGGCGATGAAGACCGGCGCCCTGCTCGCCGGCAGCGTCCTGATCGGCGCTCGTCTCGGCCAGGCCGATGCAACGCGGATGATCGCGCTGGAGCGCTACGGCAAGGCGCTCGGCGCCGCCTTCCAGGTCGCCGACGACATTCTCGACATCGAGGCGAGCGCCGAGCAGATGGGCAAGGCGACCGCCAAGGACGATGCCAAGGGCAAGGCCACGCTCGTCGCGGCGCTCGGCCTTCCCACCGCCATGCGCGAGCGCGACCGGTTGAGCGAAGAGGCGATCACGGCACTCGCCGAGTTCGGGCCGGAGGCGGCGATGCTACGCGCGGCGGCGCAGTTCACCGCGCAGCGCAAGAGCTGACAGCGTCCGTCATTCCGGGGCGCTGCGCAGCAGCGAGCCCGGAACCCACGAACACGACGCTTGCCGAGCCATGCTCGGGTGTCGGCGCCCATTCCGTCGACGACAATGTTCGTAGGTTCCGGGCTCAGGCCTGCGGCCTGCCCCGGAATGACGAAGAGCCAATACGGACTCTCGCCCTCAGACCGTGACCTGCGTGCCGACCTCGACGACGCGGCCGGTCGGGATCTGGAAGAAGTTGGTGGCGTCGGTCGCGCTCTTGGTCAGGCCGATATAGAGATTGTCCTGCCAGATCGGCATGCCCGATTGCGGCGAAGCCTTGATCGAGCGGCGCGACAGGAAGAACGAGGTCGACATGATGTCGAACTTGAAGCCCTGCTTGCGCAGGATGGCCAGGCCCTTCGGCACGTTCGGGCTCTCCATGTAGCCGTAGACCATCTCGATCCGCCAGAAATCGTCGGTGATGCGCGAAAGGCGGACGCGCTCGCTCTCGGCGACGCGCGGGGTATCGGCCGAGCGCACGGTCAGGATCACATTGCGCTCGTGCAGCACCTTGTTGTGCTTGAGATTGTGCAGCAGCGAAGCCGGCGCCGTCTCCGGGTCGCTGGTCAGGAAAATCGCCAGCCCCTTGACGCGAACCGGCGGGCTCTTCGAGAGCATGCCGACCAGCTCGAGCAGCGGCACGTCGGTCTTGCGCGTCTTGTCGAACAGGATCTTGGTGCCGCGCACCCAGGTCCACATCAGCACGATCAGCACGATCGCCAGCAGCACCGGCATATAGCCGCCGCTGAACAGCTTCAGCAGGTTGGCGGCGAAGAAGGCGACGTCGATGATCAGGAAGGGCAGGATCAGCGCGACCGTGGCCATGAGGCTCCAGCCCCATCTCTTCCGGATGACGATGAAGGCGAGCAGCGAACTGACCACCATCGTGCCGAAGACCGCAATTCCATAGGCATGCGACAGGTTGGACGAGTTCCTGAAGGACCAGACCAGAACCAGAACCACGACGAGCAGCATCCAGTTGATGCGCGGAATATAGATCTGGCCCGAGGTGTGCTCCGAGGTGTGGCGGATCTCGAGCCGAGGCAGCAGCCCCAGTTGGATCGCCTGCCGGGTCAGCGAGTAGGCGCCGGTGATCACCGCCTGGCTCGCAATGATGGTCGCGACCGTCGCGAGGATCACCAGCGGCAGGATGAAGCCCTCGGGCGCGAGCTTGTAGAACGGATTGTCGATCGCGCTCGGATCGGCGAGGATCAGGGCACCCTGGCCGAGATAGTTCAGCCACAATGCCGGGAAGACCAGGTAGATCCAGGCGCTCTGGATCGGCCCGCGCCCGAAATGGCCCATATCGGCATAGAGCGCTTCCGCTCCCGTCACCGCGAGGCAGACAGAACCGAGCACGGCCAGCGACACGGCCGGATGATCGACGAAGAAGCGCAGGCCGTAATAGGGATTGACCGAGGAAAAGACGCTGAGATCGTCGGCGATGTGATAGATGCCGAGGCCAGCTAGCACGGCGAACCAGACCAGCATCACCGGTCCGAAGAAATTGGCGACCTCCGCCGTGCCGCGGCTCTGCACCAGGAAGAGCACGATCAGGATCACCGAGGCGATGCTGACGACATAGTCGTTCAGCGCCGGCGTCACCAGCTTGATGCCCTCGACCGCCGAGAGCACCGAGATCGCCGGCGTGATCACGGCGTCGCCATAGAACAGCGCCGCACCGGCCATGCCGAGGAAGAGCACGACGCCGCTCCGCGAGCGACCGAGCGCGCGCTGCGCCAGCGCCACCAGCGTCAGGATACCGCCTTCGCCGTTATTGTCGGCCCGCATCAGCAGCAGGACATATTTGAGCGTGACGACGATGACGAGCGACCAGAGGATCAGCGAAAGCACGCCGATCACGGCGTCGCGCGAAATGGCCGCCGGCACTGCCGCGCCGGCATGGGCGCTCGCGCCGGCCACCGCCAGCACGGTCTCGCGCAGCGCGTAGAGCGGGCTCGTGCCGATATCGCCATAGACGACGCCGAGCGCGCCGAGCGCGAGCACGGCATAGCTTTGCGTGGAATGGCCGTTGCCGGCCGGCTCGTCGAGTCCGAAGCGGTCACCGTCCGGCTTGGACACCGGCGGCTTCTGCTGGTCATGACCCATCAAGTCGCTCCGCGGGTGCTGCGATGCAGCGAAAAGGCCGGGGCCTCTAACACGGCATGTCTCACAGGCAAAGACGCTAGAGCATGTTCGCCAAAAGTGGGAACCACTTTTGGGATAAGAACATGCTCAGCTTTTTGAATCTGCGCGAATTCTCCTCGTTCGGCCGATCTCGGCCGAACGGAAAGCGCGCGAGCATGTTCCGCAAAAGTGGGAACCACTTTCGGTCGGCGATCAGCTTGAATCGATTAGATCGCTGGAAGCGCTTATTCGGCCGCGGCAGCTCGCGCGCCGTAGCGCCGCTCGACATAAGTCTCGACCATGGTCTTGAACTCGGCGGCAATGGCAGGCCCGCGCAGCGTCGCGACCTTCTTGCCGTCGACGAAGACCGGCGCGGTCGGCACCTCGCCCGTGCCCGGCAGCGAGATGCCGATATCGGCATGCTTCGACTCGCCGGGCCCGTTGACGATGCAGCCCATCACCGCGACGTTGAGCGCTTCGATGCCGGGATAGCGCGTCTTCCACTCCGGCATGGAGGTCGAGATCCAGCTCTGGATATCCATCGCCAGCTCCTGGAACACCGTCGAGGTCGTCCGCCCGCAGCCCGGGCAGGCCGCGACCAGCGGCACGAAGGCGCGAAAGCCCATGGTCTGCAGCAATTCCTGCGAGGCCTTCACCTCGAGCGTGCGGTCGCCGCCGGGCTCCGGCGTCAGCGAGAAGCGGATGGTGTCGCCGATCCCGTCCTGCAGGAGCACACCGAGCGCCGCCGAGGAGGCGACGAGGCCCTTGGAGCCCATACCGGCCTCGGTCAGGCCGAGATGGATGGCGTAATCGCCGCGCTGCACCAGCATGCGGTAGACCGCGATCAGGTCCTGCACGCCCGAGACCTTGGCCGAGAGGATGATCTTGTCCTTACCGAGCCCGATCTCCTCGGCGCGCTCGGCCGAGAACAGCGCAGACTGCACCATCGCCTCGCGCATCACCGCGCGCGCATCGAGCGGCTTTGTCGCAGCGGCGTTGATGTCCATCAGCGACGTCAGCAGTTCCTGGTCGAGCGAGCCCCAGTTCGCCCCGATCCGCACGCTCTTGCCGTGCCTGATCGCGAGCTCGACGATCTGGCCGAACTGCTTGTCCTTCTTGTCCTTGAAGCCGACATTGCCGGGATTGATCCGGTATTTCGCCAGCGCCTGGGCGCAGGCCGGATGGTCGGTCAGCAGCTTGTGGCCGATATAGTGGAAATCGCCGATCAGCGGCACGTCGATGCCGAGGATGTCGAGCCGCTCACGGATATGCGGCACGGCCGCCGCCGCCTCGTCGCGATCGACCGTGATGCGCACCAGCTCCGAACCTGCCCGCGCCAGCGCCGCGACCTGCCCGACCGTCGCCGGGATATCGGCGGTGTCGGTATTGGTCATCGACTGCACGACGATCGGCGCGCCGCCGCCGACCTGCACATGACCGACCATCACGGGCACGGTACGCTTGCGCGGCGCCGGTGCGGCTTCAGGGCCGTTGGGCAGGCAGGTTAGAGGCTGTTCGCTCATGGAAAGATCCGGATCCTCGGCCGGGAACGCATCGCGCTGAACTGCGCCCTGGCTGCAAAGGCGTCAAGCCATTGCAGCGTCGCGGCAGTGCTCGCAGCGCCCGACGATCTCGACCACCTGGTAGGAGGTCCGGAAGCGGCGCCCCTCGGCCATGCCTTTGATCGCCGCGCGCATGGCCGGCGAGGCATCCTCGTCGACGCCGCCGCAGGCCTCGCAGATCAGGAAGGCGACCGCCTCGTTGGCGCCATGCCCGTGCGGGCAGGCGATGAAGGCGTTGCGCGAGCTCAGCCGATGCACGAAGCCCTGCTCGACCAGGAAGTCGAGCGCCCGGTAGATCGAGATCGGCGCCAGCCGGCGCCCACCCGGCGGCGAAATCCGGTCGGCGAGATCATAGGCCCCGACCGGCTTGTGGTCGGCATAGAGCGCTTCCAGCGCCTTGCGCCGGATCGGCGTCAGCCGCAGGCCACGCTCGCGGCAGACCGCCTCGGCCCGCGCCAGGCCGGCGGCGGCATGGCGCGAATGATCGTGGGCGTGCTGGCATTGGCCATGCGCGTGGTCGTGATCGTGATGGTCGCTTGCAGGCTGCATTTTCGTCATGTTGCGTTGCAATAGCACATCGGGCACCGTCCTGGTGACCGACGCTCCCTCGCTGGCGCAATGCCAGCCTCCGCCGGTAAGTTAAGCGTTCTCAGCCCAAATGTCAGGAGCCGCCCCATGTTCCTCAAGGACCGTACCGCCCTCATCACCGGCTCCACCTCCGGCATCGGCCTCGCCTATGCCCGCGCGCTCGCCGCAGAGGGTGCCAATGTCGTGATCAACGGCTTCGGCGAAGCGGACGCGATCGAGAAGGAGCGCGCCGGCATCGAGACCGACTTCAAGGTCAAGGCGCGCTACTCGGCCGCCAACATGATGAAGCCGGACGAGATCGCCGCCATGGTCGCCGACGCCGAAAAGGAGTTCGGCGCGATCGACATCCTCGTCAACAATGCCGGCATCCAGCATGTCGCCCCGGTCGACGAGTTCCCGATCGAGAAATGGGACCAGATCATCGCGATCAACCTGTCCTCGGCCTTCCACGCCACCCGCGCCGCTTTGCCGAAGATGAAGGCGAAGGGCTGGGGCCGGATCATCAACACCGCCTCCGCCCACGCCTTCGTCGCCTCGCCGTTCAAATCGGCCTATGTCGCCGCCAAGCACGGCATCGCCGGCTTCACCAAGACGGTGGCGCTCGAGGTCGCGACCAACGGCATCACCGTCAACGCGATCGCCCCCGGCTATGTCTGGACGCCTCTCGTCGAGAAGCAGATCCCCGACACGATGAAGGCCCGCAACATGACCAAGGAGCAGGTCATCAGCGACGTGCTCTTGCTGGCGCAGCCGACCAAGGAGTTCGTCACCGTCGAGCAGGTCGCCGCGCTCGCCATCTTCCTCTGCACCGACGCGGCCAAGTCGATCACCGGCACGACGCTGCCGATGGATGGCGGCTGGACCGCGGCATGACCGGCCGCAAGCGCCGGCGCGTTCCCCAGGTCAAGGGCCTGGCGGGCCCCAAGGCCGAGAAGTCGGTCAACCTCGCGCTCCAGGGCGGCGGCGCGCACGGCGCCTTCACCTGGGGGGTGCTCGACGCGATCCTCGCCGATGGCCGCCTCGCCATCGAGGCGATGACCGGCGCCAGCGCCGGCGCGATGAACGCGGTGGTGCTGACCGAGGGCTGGCTCGACGGCGGCATCGACGGCGCCCGCACCGCATTGGAGAATTTCTGGCGCCGGATCAGCGTCGACGGCAAATATGGCGGCTCGGAACGCTCGCTGCTCGACACCATGCTCGGCGCCTGGACGGATGGACGCCCGCCGGGGCTGATCTGGTTCGAGCTCTTGTCGAAGGTGGCGAGCCCCTACGACGTCAATCCGCTCAACATCAATCCGCTGCGCGGCGTGATCGCCGACCTGATCGACTTCGACAAGGTCCAGGGCTGCGCCGACGTCAACCTGTTCATCTCGGCGACCAATGTCCGCACCGGCAAGATCAAGATCTTCACCCGCGAGGAGCTGACCGCCGACCATCTCATGGCCTCAGCCTGCCTGCCGATGTTGTTCCAGGCGGTCGAGATCGACGGGCAGGCCTATTGGGATGGCGGCTATATGGGCAATCCGCCGCTCTTCCCGCTGTTCTACGAGGCCAGCGGCGACGATATCATGCTGGTGCAGATCAACCCGCTCGAGCGCCGCGAACTGCCGACCAATGCCCGGGCGATCCAGGACCGCCTCAACGAGGTCACCTTCAACGCCTCGCTGCTGCGCGAACTGCGCGCCATCGACTTCGTCAACCGCCTGCTCGACGACGGCAAGCTCTCGACCGGCGACTACAAGCGCGTGCTGATGCACCGGATCGATGGCGGCCTGCCGCTGGCGCAGCTGACCTCCTCGTCACGCCTCAACTCCGAATGGAGCTTCCTGCTCAGCCTGCGCGACATGGGCCGCACTGCCGCAAAGCGATGGCTCAAGCGCAACTACGCGGCGATTGGGGTGCAGGGCACATTGGATTTGAAAGAGGCGATCTCGTAGGGGCGGAGCCCCGCACAGCGAAGGCTCGAGCTTCGCCAGCCTGGCCGCGGGCCGGCAATCTCAGCTCAGTAATGTTTAGCAGGTGTATGCCGCTGATTGAAGCGCAGCGACATCAGCGTGCAGGAAGCCTTGGAATTGTAAGGAGGCGATTTCACAGGACATGAAGCCGCAGATGAGGAGGAGGCTGCTGCCAGCCCATCTCGGACATCGTCAGGGGTCTACTCAGCGAGCCCAGCGGTCGATGGCGCAATAGACCGAATAGTCACGCTTGCCGCCATCCTCGGGCTGCATATCGCTTTTGCGGCAATCGCGCCTGGGCTTATTGTGGACCAAGCAGCCCTTCGACTTGAAGGGTGCCGGATCTTCCAATCGAGGAGGACGCCATGGGACGCAAATTCATCGACTGCCGTGAATTTCCGAGCGAGATGAACTGCTCAATCGCGATCGGCGCCGATACCGAGGGCGAACTGCTGGAGGTGGCCGTCCAACATGCCGTTACGGTTCACGGGCATCAAGATACGCCGGAATTGCGGGATCAAATCAGGAGCGTCATCAAAGACGGCATTCCCCCGGAGAAAGCGCCAAGCCGGGCCGCCTGAGCGAGAGCTTCCGCCCCCTAGCGCCCTTCGCCCGCCAACCGCCACACCGAGCTCTTCTTGATCTCGGCATCCTCCAGCGCCCGCGTCACCGGCACTTGATAGCTCGCGACCTCGGTGAGCCTGTCCTTGGGCAGGTAGCTGCGGCCGGGATCGCCGATCAGCACGGTGGCGCCGCGCTGCGACAGGCCCGAGAGCCAGTCGATCACCTGCGCCGCCAGCTCGCGCTCATAGCAGATGTCGCCGGCGAGAATGACCTCCCAGCCCTGGTCGAGGCCAACGAGATCGTCGAGACGCGCTTCGACGGAAACCCCGTTCGCCTCGGCATTGAGGCCGATCGCAGCCGCTGCGAACGCATCGATATCGGCGGCGATCACCTGCGCCGCCCCTGCCTTCGCCGCAGCGATGGCGACAAGGCCGGAGCCGCTGGCGAAATCGAGCACGCGCCGGCCGCGGACGATTTCGGGATGGTCGAGGATGTAGCGCGCCAGCGCCTGCCCGCCGGCCCAGGCGAAGGCCCAGAATGGCGGCGGCAGGCCGATCGTCGCCAGCTCGTCCTCGGTTTTCTGCCAGAGCTCGGTCGCTTCCTCGGCCACATGCAGCGAAATCTCCGGCGCATGCGGCACCGGCAGCAGCCTTGTATGGCGGCGAATGAAGGCCAGGCGATCGCTTCTCGCGTCCACCTCGCTCACGCAACCAGATCCGCCTGGTGCTGCCCGAGCAGGGAACGGTAGAGCGCCTTCACCCCGTCCATGACATCACGCTCGGTATAGCCGGCGAGCAGGCGCTCACGCGCACTCGTTCCCATGCGCTCGACCTGGCCAGGCGAGGCCGCGAGCGTCACCAGCGCCTGCGCCAGGGCGGCGATATCGTTGGCCGGCACGACGAAGCCGTCCTGGCCGGTGCGGACGAAGGAGCGGCAGCCGGGCACGTCGGTGGTCAAAAGTGCCCGCCCGCAGGCGGCGCCTTCCAGCAAAGTGCGTGGCAAGCCCTCGCCGCCGCGCGAGGGCAGGCAGCAGACATGGTGCTTGCGCCAGACATCCTCGATATCGCGCGTCGGTCCGGCCCAGCTGATCCCCGGCCGCGCCGACCATTCCCGCAAGGTCGCCTCCGGCACCGCCTTGGGGTTGGAGGGGTCGGGCGCGCCGTGCAGCGTCAGCTCGACGCGCGCGCCCTGCTTGCGCGCCAGCGTCACCGCCTCGACCGCGAGGTCGACACCCTTCGACCACAACATGCGCGCGACGAGCGCGACCTTGAGCGGTGGCTGCAGCGGCATCGGCTCGGGCATCAGGATCAGCGGATCGACCCCGGCGCCGCCGACGATCGCGACCTTTCCGGCATCGGCCGGATCGAGCCCGAGCGTCACGGGATCGTCGGGATTCTCGAACAGGAAGCGCACCTGCGGCCCGTCGATCGCCTCGCGCAGCCAGAACCGCGTCGCCAGCCGCGCCGCATCGGCGACGGCACCCTCGCGCGCGCCGAGGAAACCGAGCCCGGTCAGTGCGTAGACCCTGCGCTCGACCCCCGCGAGCCGCCCGGCGAGGCCGGCGAGCGCGATCGGCTTCAGCGCGATGCAGTGCAGAATGTCGGGACGCTCCCGCTCGATCAGGCGCTTCAGGGCCGTGGTCTGCTTAACCAGCGCGACCGGCGAGAGCGAGCGCCGCTCCGCCTCGAGCGCGATCAGCCTCGCGCCGGTCGCCTCGATCGCGCGCCTGTGGTTGCGCTCCCTCGCGATTACGGCAACGTCGAGACCCATCTCGCCCGCTGCCCGCGCCATCGGCAGGAAATGCGAAGCGAAGAACCAGTCCTCGGTGGCGACAAAAAGCAGCTTCTGGCGGGCCATGCCGCGCATCAGGCCGATGCCGCCGGGAAAATCAAGCGCCAAGGACAGTGCCGGGCAGGGCTGCCATGCCCTGCGGTTGCTGGACGCAAGGCGCCACGCTTGCGAGAAAGGGACGAAAGCTCACCGATAGCGAGACGGACAATGGACAATCGCAACGACCTCTGGCGCCATGTCGACGCCAACAAGCAGCGCTTCATCGAGCTGAGCGACCGGGTCTGGGCCATTCCCGAGGTCTGCTACACCGAGAAGCGCTCGGTCGCCGAGCATGTCGCCGAGCTGCAGCATCAGGGCTTCCGCGTCACCGAGAATGTCGCCGACATCCCGACCGCGGTGGTCGGCGAAGCCGGCGAAGGCGGCCCGGTCATCGCCTTCCTCGGCGAATACGACGCGCTGCCGGGCCTGAGCCAGGAGGCTGGCGTCGCCAAGCATAGCGAGATCGAGACCGGCGGCCACGGCCATGGCTGCGGCCACAACCTGCTCGGCTCGGCTGCCCTGCTGGCGGCGACGGCGATGAAGGACTGGCTTGCCGAAAACAAGCTGCCCGGCCGCGTCCGCTATTATGGCTGCCCGGCCGAGGAAGGCGGCGCTGCCAAGGCCTTCATGGTTCGTGCCGGCGCCTTCAAGGATGCCGACATCGCCATTTCCTGGCACCCGAGCAGCTTCTGGGAGGTGACGCCGCCGCTCTCGCTGGCCAACACCCGCGCCGACTTCATCTTCACCGGCCGCGCCTCGCATGCCGCCGCCTCGCCCGAGCTCGGCCGCAGCGCCCTCGACGCCGTCGAGCTGATGAGCGTCGGCGTCAACTACATGCGCGAGCACATGCCTAGCGATGCCCGCGTCCACTACGCTCTGCTCGACACCGGCGGCATTGCTCCCAACGTCGTCCAGGCCCATGCCCGCGTGCGCTATTCGATCCGCGCCCGCGATCTACCCGGCATGCTCGAGCTTGTCGGCCGCGTCAAAAAGATCGCCGAGGGCGCGGCGCTGATGACCGAGACGACGGTCGAGGTGAAGATCGTCAGCGCCGTCTCCAACGTCGTCGGCAACGGTCCGCTGGAGCAGGCGCTGCAGGGCATCATGGAGGATCTCGGGCCGCCGCATTTCGACGACGCCGACAAGGAGTTCGCCAGGCAGATCCGCTCGACCTTGTCGCAGAAGGACATCGCCGCCGTCTGGCGCGCGATCGGCCTGTCGAAGACCGATGCCGAGCTCGCCGATTTCACCGTGCCGCTCGATGCACCCCGCAACCCGGCGATCGGCTCGACCGATGTCGGCGATGTCAGCTGGGTCGTCCCGACCGTGCAGGCGCATGCTCCGACCGTCGCGATCGGCACGCCCTTCCACACCTGGCAGGTGGTGGCGCAGGGCAAGATGCCGGCGGCGCACAAGGCGATGATCCAGGTCGCCAAGGCGATGGCGGCGACCGGCGCAGCCGTGCTGACCGATCCCCAGCTGATGGCGGCGGCCAAGGCCGATTTCCAGAAGCGGGTCGCCGCGGATGGCGGCTATACCTCGCCGGTCCCGCCCGAGGTGAAGCCGCCGCTGACCATGTCGACCGGCGGCTGATCCGCTAAAAGCACGAAAAAGGCCCGCCGGGCGAACCGGCGGGCTAGGATGTCGGGCCGGGGAGGAAGGCCCTGAAAACTCAGTAATAGGTGCGGCAGACGCGGCGGGTGCCGACGTATTCGCCGTAGTAGTTGACGCGGTCGACGAGCTGGCAGCGGCGGACCGGGGCGGGGCCGTAGGCGTAAGCCGGGGCATAACCGTCATCGTAGCCATAGGCCGGGCCGCTGGCAGCGCCGGCGGCAAGGGCGCCGAGGGCGAGCGCGCCAACGATGCCGGCTCCGATCGCGGCGCCGCGATAATAGCGCGGGCGCGCCTCGGCATCAGCGGCGAAAACGGAAGCGCCCAGCGCCAAAGCGGCGACGGCGGCGGCGAAGCTCTTCTTGGTGCGGGTCATGTTCATTCTCCGAATGGATAGCCGGGTGGCGAACTGTTCGCCATGCTGCGGACTTGTCGGTCGCAGGACCGGAATCGCGCGGTTCGCATAAAAAATTCTCGAAATGCCGTTGGGTTCCCGCGAGCCGAGGCTGCGATGGCTTGCTCACATGGGCCGGATGTCGTCGGATCAACCGCATCTGGACGGAGAAATAGCGCCATGACGATCGGACGGCTCGCTCTCGCCATCGGCTTTGCAACCCTGCTCGCAGCGCCCCTGCGCGCGGAGCAGTGGACGAGCAGCTACACGGCCCACGACTATGCCAAATGCCGCAACAAGGGCAATGGCGACCCGGTCTCGGTGCATCGCTGCCCCGGCAAGGCAGGCTTCACCGTGACCTGGACCGCCGACGACGATTCATCGGCAGTCGAGTTCGGCGCCAAGGCGCTGCAGGAGACGATCTCGGACAAGGCTGTCTTCTTCGAGGTCGGCAAGACGATCGAATGGCGTGGGCCGAAGGGTAAGCGGCCCCAGGCGGCGATCCTGCGTTATGCGACCGGCGCGAGCGTCGGCAAGCTCGATGGCAGCCGGCTCGTCGTCTACCGGCTCGCGCCCGATGGTGCCTCCTGCATCATCGGCAGCGTCGATGCCCGCAAGCCGGACGCCAATAACTCAGCTCGCCGTCTCGCCGACGGGAAGGCCGAGGGCTTCCGTTGCGGGCAGGACGCCCGCTCCGAAGATTGAGAGCTCAGCCGTAGAGATATTTCGGCAGCCAGAGCGCGATGCCGGGGAAGACGTAGACCAGCACCATCGCCACCAGCACGATCCAGAGGAAGGGCATCACGCCCGAGAAGATCTGGTTGATGGTGACGTGCGGCGGCGCGATGCCCTTCAGATAGAACGGCGCCATCGCCACCGGCGGCGACAGGAACGAGGTCTGGATGTTCAAGGCGATCAGGATGCCGAAGAACAGCGGGTCGATCTTGAAGAACTCCAGCAACGGCAGGAAGATCGGCACGAAGATCACGATGATCTCGGTCCATTCCAGCGGCCAGCCGAGCACGAAGATGATCAGTTGCGCCACGATCAGGAACATCGTCGGCGACAGGTTGAGCGCCGTTACCAGGTTCTTGATCGGCTCGTGACCGCCGAGGATGGCGAAGATCGACGAGAAGATGAAGGAGCCGACGAAGAGCCAGCAGACCATCGCCGAGGTCCGCGCCGTCAGGATCACCGACTCCTTGACCTTGGTGAAGGAGAGCGAGCGGTAGGCCGCGGCCAGGATCAGGCTGCCGAGCGAGCCGATCGCGGCTGCCTCGGTCGGTGTCGCCAGGCCGAAGAAGATCGCGCCCAGCACCGACATGATCAGGATGGTGAGCGGAAAGAAGCTGGTCAGCAGCGCCCAGACCACCGTCGTCCACGGCACGTCGGTCTGCTCCTTCGGCAGCTTCGGCGCCAGCGCCGGGTTGAGCCAGCAGCGGATCAGCACATAGAGCATGTAGAGCCCGGCGAGCAGCAGACCGGGGAACAGCGCACCCGCATAGAGCTTCGGCACGGAGACGCCGGCGGTCGCGCCGTAGAGAATCAGCATCACCGAGGGCGGGATCAGGATGCCGAGGCAGCCGCCGGCGCAGACGACGCCGGCCGAGAGCTTGACGTCGTAGCCGGCGCGCAGCATCGCCGGAAAGGCGAGCAGCCCCATCAGCGTCACCACCGCGCCGACGATGCCGGTCGCGGTCGCGAAGATCGCGCAGGTCGCCAATGTCGCGATGGCGAGCGAGCCCGGCACATTGCCGAGCGCGAGCTGGATCGAGTGGAACAGCTTGTCGAGGATGTTCGCCCGCTCGATGATATAGCCCATGAAGATGAAGAGCGGAATCGAGACCAGGACGTCGTTGGCCATCACCGAATAGGTGCGCTGGACCACCAGGTTGAAGACGATGTCGCCCATCGCCCAGTAGCCGAAACCGACGCCGAGAGCCATCAGCGTGAAGGCGATCGGGAAGCCGAGCATGATGAAAAAGATGAACAGGACGAGCATCAGCACGCCCAGTTCCGGATTGCCCATGCCCAGCATCAGATCGCTTTCCCCGCATCGGGCGCGCCCTGCGCAGCCGCGGCCTGTTCGAGAATGAGCTTCTCGGTTTCCTCGACATCGTGCAGCCGCTGCGGCCACTCCCCGGTGCGCAGGCAGATGATGCAGCGCGCCACCTCGGCTAACCCCTGCAGCGTCATCAGCACGCCGGCGATCGGGATCAGCGACTTGAAATGATAGAGCGGCGGCCCGTTCGGCGAGTTCGAGGAATGCTCGCCGATCATCCAGGAGAAAGCCGCGAATTTGTAACCCGCCCAGGCCAGCGCGATGATGCCCGGGAAGAAGAAGAGAAAATAGAGCGCGAGGTCGAGCCTGGCCTGCGTCCGCGGGCTCCACTCGCGGTAGAGGAAATCGCCACGGACATGGGCGTTGCGGGCGAGCGCATAGGGGCCGGCCAGCATGAACAGCGTGCCATAGAGAATGTAGCTGACGTCGAACGCCCATTCGGTCGGCGCACGCAGCACGTAGCGGGCGAAGACCTCGTAGCTGATCGCCAGGGTCAGGATCAGGATCGTCCAGCCGGCGAGCTTGCCGATGGCCGTGTTGAACTTGTCGATCGCCAGGATCAGTCCCATGCGCGCCTGCTGCTGCTTCTCGGGCAAAGAGCGCCCGCCACCGGGGACGATGGCGGGCGCGGCGTTGTCGAGGGCGACGGCCTTCAGGTCTTGAAGAAGTGGTTGAAGGCGAGGTCGCGTGAGGGTTCGTTGACGCGCTGATAGGAAACGGTGCGCTTGACCCAGTCCTTCTGGCTGTCGACCACCTTCTTGAAGAACGGGCTCTCGCCGCCGAGCTTCTCCAGCACCTTGTCCCAGGCGGCGAGCTGCGCCTTGAGGATCGGCTCCGGCGTCGCGACGATGTTGACGCCCTTGGCCCGCAGCATCTCGAGATCCTTGGAGTAGCGGTCGAGCGCCTTCCAGATCATGTCGGAGGAGGCCGACTCGGCCGAGTACTTCACGATCGCCTTCAGCTCGGGCGAGAGCGCGTCGAATTTGGTCTTGTTGAAGAGCAGTTCGAAGCTCTCCGCCGCCTGATGGTAGCTCTGCAGCATGTAGACCTTGGCGACGTCCTGGAAGCCGAGCATCGAATCCGAGGACGGATTATTGAACTCGGCCCCGTCGATGACGCCGCGCTCCAGCGCCGGCACGATCTCGCCGCCGGCGAGGATGGTGACGGCCGCGCCCATCTCGCGCATCAAGTCGGCGGCGAGCCCGACGGTGCGGTATTTCAGGCCCTTGAAGTCGTCGGCCGTCTTCAACTCCTTCTTGAACCAGCCGAGCGGCTGGCACGGCATCGGCCCGGAGAAGAAGCCGACGAGGTTGAGCTTGAGCTGGGTTTGGACGAGGTCGTTGTAGAGGTCGTAGCCGCCGCCATAGTTCATCCAGCCGAGGAAGTTGGTGGCGTCCCAGCCGAGCGCCGGCGGCGTGCCGAACAGCGAGAAGGCTTTGTTCTTGCCGTACCAGTAGGCCGAAACACCATGGCCGCCATCGAGGATGCCGGCTGCGACCGCGTCCTGCATCTGGAAGGCCGGCACGACAGCGCCGGCGGCGAGCACGTCGACCTTGAGCCGCCCGCCCGACATGTCGTTGATGCGCTTGGCAAAGTCGCTGGCGAATTCGTGGAAAATGTCCTTGGTTGGCCAGGTCGACTGGAATTTCCAGGTCACGGTCTGCGCCCGGCTGACCTGCGGCATGGCGATTGCGCCTGCGCCTGCGAGCCCGGCCACTTTCAGGAAATTGCGCCTATTGGCGCGTGTCTTCGTCGCTTCGGACGTCATGGTTCTCTCCCCGGAGAAACGGCGCCGTTGAAGCCGGCGTGTATTGTTTGCAGCTCTGATGGCCGCCAGCCCTCAGAGTTTCGGCCGCACGGGGAGATAGCAAGCGTGGAAGTCGTTGCACTTTAGTTGCAGGCGCAAGGGATAATGTTCCCAAGGGAACGAGTGCTGTTCCCCTGCGGAAAGAAACGGCATGGCGAACGCCTATGCGCCAAAGAAAACGGCGCCGCACAAGTGCGGCGCCGCCATCGATCGGACGAGTCTGATCGAGAATTCGTGTTCAGCGGCGCTTACCGGCGACCCGCATCTCCATATACTGCACGGCTTCGAGCAGCACGCGGCGCGGCCGCTCGGCATCACGCTTGGCCTGCTCGGCCTTGCGCTGCACCTCGCGCTCGATCTCGGCCTGACGCTCGGCCTCCTCCTGGGCTGCGCGCTCCAGGGCAGCGAGGCGCTCGGCTTCCAAGCGCTCAGCTTCCTTCTTGGCATCGCGCTCGGCCCGCGCGACGGCGATCGCCTCGCGCTCAGCCCGACGCTGCACCATCACCGGATCGTCCGGCCCTGGACGCTTCTTGAAGCGCTCAAGCAGGGCCTTCTTCGCACTGGCCGAATTGGCCTGGCGATCGGTGAAATGGCGGTCGTTCGGATTCTTCAAGGTTGGCCTTCTGGAGTTGCTCGGGTGAAAATGCCGCCCGCGCGCTTCAGATAGTGCAGCGCGCGAGGTTTTTGTAGTGAAATCAGCGCGGGGCGGCTGCGCCGGCAGCGCGGGGCTTGAGCACCTTCGGCTTCGGCGCCGCGATCAGGCCTTCGCGCTGGGCCTGCTTGCGGGCGAGCTTGCGGGCGCGGCGGACGGCCTCGGCCTTTTCGCGGGCGCGCTGCTCGGACGGCTTCTCATAGGAAGCGCGACGCTTCATCTCGCGGAACACGCCTTCGCGCTGCAATTTCTTCTTAAGAACGCGAATGGCCTGATCGACATTGTTGTCGCGCACGAGAACCTGCATCCGTGTCTCCAGCTTTGCAGGATGGAAGGAAAAAGGGCCAGGCTGAGCCCGACCCTTGATGAATTGTGCGCCCCGGTAACAGAATTCAGCGGCCAGCGCCACCCCTGTTGTGCCTCGTCTCACGCATGGCGAACCCGCATCCCCTTGCGCCCCTTGGCATGGCACGGCCTGCCATGCACCCTTCCGCCTCCCTTCGATCACGCCGGACGCCATGGATCCGCAAGCCGCCAACGAGCTCTTTCCCCATATCCGCGTCGTCATCGGCATGGTGGTCGGCCTCGGCATCACGCGGCTGCTCACCGGCCTCGCCCGGCTGATCCAGCACCCGAAGCGCTATCGCCTCTCGGCGATTCATCTGCTGTGGGTCTTTTCCCTGCTCGTTGAGCTCGCCTTGTTCTGGTGGTGGGAGTTCGCGCTGTCCCGGCTGCCGAGCCTGACCTTCGGCACCTTCATCTTCCTGATCGTCTACGCGCTGACACTCTTCCTGCTCTGTGCACTGCTGTTCCCGGACGATCTCGACGAATATGCCGATTACGAGGACTATTTCCTCAACCGCAGGCGCTGGTTCTTCGGCCTCTTCGCGCTGACCTTCGTCCTCGACGTCGTCGATACCGCGATCAAGGGCTCCGAGCGCTGGAGCCATTACAGCGCCGATTATCTCGTCCAGGTCCCGCTCGGCCTCGGGCTCTGCCTGCTTGCCTCGCTCTTCGCCAACAAGCGCCTGCAGCTCGCAACGGCGTTGCTCCACATCGCCTACCAGGCCTACTGGATCGTCCGGGTGCTCGGCGCGCCGGTCTGACGCGCCTCTACCACAGGGGGCGCAGCGGCAATGCGCCCGCGCTGCTTTACAATGCCGGCGATTTGGCCAAGGAACGGCGACAGGCACTGTCTTGCCCGCCTTGAAGCCCGGTCCCGCCGTGAACCTGCCTGCCCTCGATCAGTTCCGCCGCATCGTCGTCAAGGTCGGATCCTCCCTGCTCGTCGACCGGGCGCAGGGGCGCCTGCGCCATGCCTGGCTCGCCGCGCTCGCCGAGGACCTCGCCGAACTGCACGGCCGCGGCGCCGATGTGCTCGTCGTCTCCTCCGGTGCGATCGCGCTCGGCCGCACCGTGCTGAAATTGCCGGCCGGCCCGCTCAAGCTCGAGGAAAGCCAAGCCTCCGCCGCGATCGGCCAGATCGCGCTGGCGCGCAATTGGTCGGAAGCGCTCGGCCATCACGGACTCAATGCCGGCCAGATCCTGCTGACGCTCGCCGACACCGAAGAGCGCCGACGCTATCTCAATGCGCGTGCGACGCTCGGCCGGCTGCTCGACCTGCGCGCCGTCCCTGTGATCAACGAGAACGACACCGTCGCCACCTCCGAGATCCGCTATGGCGACAATGACCGGCTCGCCGCCCGCGTCGCCACCATGGCCGGCGCCGATCTCCTGGTGCTGTTTTCCGACATCGACGGGCTCTACACCGCCCCGCCTCTGTCCAGCCCGGACGCCAAGCACATTCCGGTCATCCCGGCGATCACGCCTGCGATCGAGGCGATGGCCGGCGGCGCCGCCTCCGAGCTTTCGCGTGGCGGCATGCGCACCAAGATCGAGGCCGGCAAGATCGCGACCGCCGGCGGCGCCCATATGCTGATCGCCGACGGCCGCTCCAAGAACCCGCTGCGCGCTGTCGCAGAAGGCGCCCGCTGCTCCTGGTTCCTCAGTGCTTCCACCCCCGCCACGGCGCGCAAGACCTGGATCGCCGGCTCGCTCGAGCCGCGCGGCACGCTCCATGTCGACGACGGCGCCGCCCGGGCGCTGCGCGGCGGCGCAAGCCTGCTGCCGGTCGGCGTGACCCGGATCGAAGGCGCCTTCAGCCGCGGCGATGCCGTGGTGATCCGCGCCGGCGACGGCAGCGAGCTCGGCCGCGGCCTCGTCGCCTATGATGCGGAGGAGGCGGCGCGCGTGCTCGGCAAGGCCTCGCGCGATATCGAGGCAGTGCTCGGCTATCCCGGCCGCGCCGAGATGATTCACCGGGACGACATGGCGCTGCGCCTCGGCTACGATCCGGGCAAGTGAGGAAACTTCAGGCCCATAATGACCAGCGAAAGCGCCCGGCGCGTGCCCGCGCCTGACAACGAGAACGGCGGCGTCGCCGCGCTGATGAGCGCGCTCGGCCGGGGCGCTCGCGCCGCGGCGCGTCGGGTCGGCACGTCGTCGGCTGAGCAGCGTAACCGCGCGCTCACCGCGATGGCGGCGACCCTGCGCGAGCGCGCGCCGGCGATCCTTGCCGCCAATCGTCAGGATCTTGCTGATGGGCAGGCAGCCGGCCTCGCCGCCTCCTTTATCGACCGGCTTACCCTTGATGAGGCCCGCCTGGAGGCGATCGCCCAGGCCGTCGCCGATATTGCGACCCTGCCCGACCCGGTCGGCCGCGTGCTGGCGAGCTGGACGCAGCCCAATGGCTTGTTCTTCGAGCGCGTCGCGACTCCGCTCGGCGTCGTCGCCGTGATCTTCGAGAGCCGGCCCAACGTCACGGCCGATGCCGGCGCGCTCTGCCTGAAGAGCGGCAATGTCGCGATCCTGCGCGCCGGCTCCGACAGCTTCCGGACATCGAGCGAGATCGCCGCCGCCATGCAGGACGGGCTTACCGCCGCCGGCCTGCCGCGCGAGGCGATCCAGCTCGTGCCGAGCCGCGACCGCGCCGCCGTCGGCGAGATCCTCACGGGGCTCAATGGCACGATCGACGTGGTCGTGCCGCGCGGCGGCAAGAGTCTCGTTGCGCGGGTGCAGAAGGAAGCGCGCGTGCCGGTCTTCGCCCATCTCGACGGCAACTGCCATGTCTATGTCCATGGCGAAGCCGATCTCGACATGGCCCGCTCTATCCTGCTCAACGCCAAGCTGCGCCGTACCGGAGTCTGCGGTGCCGCTGAGACTCTCCTGGTCGACGAAGCCTGCGCCACAACGCACCTGAAGCCGCTCGTCACCGCCCTGCTCGACGAAGGCTGCGCCGTGCGCGGCGATATGGCGGCGCTAGGCATCGATCCGCGCGTCACACCGGCGAGCGAGGAAGACTGGCGCACCGAATATCTCGACCGCATCATCGCGGTGAAGGTGGTTCCTGGCCTCGACGCCGCGATCACCCATATCGAGACCTACGGCTCGCACCACACCGACGCGATCGTGACGGGGGACGAGGCCGCTGCCGCCCGTTTCCTCGCCGAAGTCGATTCGGCGATCGTCCTGCACAACGCCTCGACCCAGTTCGCCGATGGCGGCGAGTTCGGCTTCGGTGCCGAGATCGGCATCGCCACCGGTCGCATGCATGCGCGCGGGCCCGTCGGGGTCGAGCAGCTCTGCTCCTTCAAATATCGGGTCCATGGCCGAGGTCAGGTCCGCCCGTGAGCGCCGAGGAGCTGCGCCTGCCGCCGCACGCGCCCGGTTTGCGCATCGGGCTGTTCGGCGGCACCTTTAACCCGGCCCATGACGGCCACCGCATGGCGAGCTTGACCGCTCTGCGCCGGCTCCAGCTCGACCGGGTCTGGTGGCTGGTCACGCCCGGCAACCCTTTGAAGGACAACCACGCCTTGCCGCCGCTCACGCAGCGCATCGCGACGGCCCGGGCGCTCGCCAATCACGGCCACATCAATGTCACTGGCATCGAGGCGACCCTGCGCACCCGCTACACCGCCGACACGCTGCGCCAGCTGAAGCGCCGCTGCCCCGGCGTGCGCTTCGTCTGGATCATGGGGTCGGACAATCTGGCGAATTTCCATCATTGGAACGAATGGCGCGCCATCGCCAGGATGATGCCGATCGCGGTGATCGACCGCCCGGGCTCGACCCTCCATTCGGTCGCATCCCCCGCCGCCAACTGGATGGCGCGCTGGCGTTTGCCGGAGAATCAAGGGGCAGCCTTGCCGGTGCGCACGCCGCCGGCCTGGATCTTCCTGCACGGCCGGCGCTCCGAGCTATCCTCGACCTATCTGCGCGAGCTCGCCGAAAACAATTGAATTTCACCCCCCCGGCGCTTAAATTGCGCCATTGCGCGGTGAGCGCGCTGTCACGTGAGGATACGACTCTGGACCGTCAATCGATCGGCGAAGCTGCCATCACGCCGCTTCCCCCGGCTGCCCTGACCGACAACCCGGCCGCGTCCAGCATTGCGCTCGCGCTCCAGGTCCTGGACGACATGAAGGCCGAGGACGCCACCGTGATCGATCTGGTCGGCAAGACCTCACTGGCCGACGCCATGATCATCGCTTCCGGCCGGGTCAACCGCCATGTCGGCTCGATCTCCGACAGCCTCGTCGAAGCCTTCAAGAAGGCCGGCCACGAGACGCCGAAGGTCGAGGGCTTCCCCGCTTGCGACTGGGTCCTGATCGATACCGGGGACCTGATCATCCACATCTTCCGGCCGGAAGTGCGCCAGTTCTACAATCTCGAGAAGATGTGGGGCGCCGATCGGCCGCGCGAGCGCCTTGACGGCTGAGCCCTAGTTTTCGTGCGCCTTTCGGTCATCGCCGTCGGCCGCCTCAAGGATGGGCCGGAGCGCGATCTTTGCGCCCGTTATCAGGAACGCGCCCAGGGCCTTGCCCGCGGGCTTGGCCTGAGCGGGCCTGATGTCGTCGAACTCGCCGAAAGCCGCGGCCGCCGCACCGAGGAGCGCCGCCGCGACGAGGCCAGACTGATCGCGGAGCGCTTGCCGCCTTCCGGGCTCGTCATCGCCCTGGACGAGCGCGGCAAGAGCCTGGACAGCGACGCGTTCGCCACTCGGCTCGCTACCGCGCGCGACGCCGGAACTCCGGCCGCGACCCTGCTGATCGGCGGCGCCGACGGGCTCGATACCGAGCTGCGCGAGCGTGCCACGCTGGTACTTTCGTTCGGTGCGCTGACCATTCCGCACCAGATCGTCCGGGCTCTCGTGCTCGAACAGCTCTATCGGGCGATGACGATCATGGCCGGCCACCCCTATCATCGGGCATGACCCGCCTGTCCCGGCTGATTCGGATTTCGCGCACACTCCGGCCCTGGCCGGCGCTGCTTTGCGCCTGTCTCGCTGCCGGCGCTGTCCTGGCCCAGACGGCTCCCGCCCCTGATTCGGAGCAGACCGCCCGCGAGACCGAGCAGAAACGCGAGGAGAAGCGTGCCCGCGAGGCCGAGCTCAAGGCGATCGAGGACCGGCTCGCCGGCAGCGCCGAGGCCCGCGCCAGGCTGGAAGCCGAGATCGCCGGCATCCGCGCCGACCGCACCAAGCTGAACCAGGCCCTGCTCGACACCACCGCCCGCACGCAAGGCGCCGAAGGCCGCATCGGGGGGCTCGAACAGCGCCTTTCCTTGCTGCAGACCAGCGAAACCGCGATCCGGCGCTCGCTGGAAAGCCGACGCGGCCTGATCGGCGAGGTGCTCGCCGCGCTCCAGCGCATCGGCCGCCGGCCGCCTCCGGCGGTGCTGGTCCGGCCGGAGGATATCCTTGAAGCGGTGCGCGCCTCGATGCTGCTTGGCGCGGTCGTGCCCGATCTGCGCCAGGAGATCGCGATTCTCGGCACCGATCTCGGCGAGCTGGTGCGTCTGCGCGAGCGCATCGCCGAAGAGCGCAAGGCGATCGCCGGCGAGATGGAGGGATTGGCCGGCGAGCGCCAGCGCCTGGCATCGCTGATCGAGGCCAGGCGCGTCCGCGAGGCGAGCGCCACACAGGACATCGAGACGCAGCGTGCCGCCGGCAGTGAGCTCGCGGGACAGGCCAGGACCCTGCGCGACCTCGTCGAACGTATCGAGAAGGACATCTCTTCCACCACCCGCGCCGCCGAAGCCGCCCGCCGGGCGATCGAGGCCGAGACGCAGGAGCAACGCCAGCGCATGGCGCAGCTCGCCTTCCGCGACCCTGCCCGGCTCGCCCCCAAGGCGGCCTTCCAGGAATTGCGCGGTATGCTGCCCTTGCCGGTCGCGGGTTCACAATTGCGTGGATTCGGTGCAACTGACGACGTTGGCGGCGCCGCTCGCGGAATTTCGCTTTCAACCCGGCGCAATGCCGTGGTTTCGTCACCTTCCGATGGCTGGGTGGTCTACGCTGGGCCGTTCCGCTCTTTTGGCCAACTCTTGATCCTCAATGCCGGCAATGGTTACTATGTTCTTCTGGCGGGCATGCAGCGCATCGATGTTTCGTTGAACCAGTTTGTGCTGGCGGGAGAGCCGATCGCGGTAATGGGCGAGACCGCGGAAGCGGCTGCGACGAATGTGGGAGCGGGGACCGGCGAGCCGGTCCTTTATGTCGAATTCAGGAAAGACGGCGTCTCGATCGATCCGACGCCGTGGTGGACGAAATCGCAAGGCGAAAAGGTTCGCGGATGATGCGCAAGGTTTCTCTCGTTCTGGTCGGCGCCATCGCCGGCGCGGGGCTCACTGGTGTCGCGACGCAGACGAGGCTGTTCTCCTCGACCAGCGCGGTCGCGGCTTCGGCCGAGGTCTATCGCAGCCTCAATCTGTTCGGCGACATCTTCGAGAAGATCCGCACCGACTATGTCGAGAAGCCGGATGAGCAGAAGCTGATCGAGGCCGCCATCAACGGCATGGTCTCCTCGCTCGATCCGCACTCGGCTTATCTCGATGCCAAGAGCTTCCGCGACATGGACATCGACATGCGCGGCCAGTTCGGCGGGCTCGGCATCGAGGTCACCATGGAGGACGGCGTCCTCAAGGTCGCCAAGCCGATTCGCGACACGCCCGCCTCGAAGGCGGGCATCCTCGCCGGCGACATGATCCGCCAGATCGATGGCGACGAGGTCAAGGGCCTGAGCCTCAACCAGGCCGTCGAGAAGATGCGCGGCATCATCAACACGCAGGTGAAACTCAAGATCGAGCGCCCCGGCAAGACCGAGCCGCTGGAATTCACCCTGACCCGGTCCAACATCGTCGTGCCGGCGGTCGAGGAACGCGTCGAGAACGATGTCGGCTATGTCCGCATCGGCACCTTCAGCGAGCAGACCTATGAGGGCCTGCGCAAGGCGCTCGACAAGGTCAATGCCGAGATCGGCTTCGACAAGGTCAAGGGCTACGTCATCGACCTGCGCAACAACCGCGGCGGTCGCCTCGACCAGTCGGTTCTGGTCTCCGACGCCTTCCTCGAGCGCGGCAAGATCGTCTCGACGCGCGGCCGCAACGCCGAGGAGACCCAGGTCTTCAACGCCAAGTCGGGCGACCTGGCCAAGGGCAAGCCGGTCGTCGTGCTGATCAACGGCTCCTCCGCCTCCGCCGCCGAGATCGTCGCTGGCGCCCTGCAGGACCACAAGCGCGCCACCGTCATGGGCTCGCGCTCCTTCGGCAAGGGCTCGGTGCAGACCGTCATCCGCCTCGGCGACAATGGCGGCCTGCGACTGACCACGGCGCGCTACTACACCCCGTCCGGCAACTCGATCCAGGCCAAGGGCATCACGCCCGACATCGAGATCATCCAGGACGTGCCCACCGAGCTGAAGGACAAGGCCGAGAATAAGGGTGAGGCCTCGCTCAAGGGCCATCTCCGCAATGGCGACGGCAAGGAGGAACAGGCCGGCTCGCCGTCCTATGTTCCGATCGATCCGACCAAGGACACCCAGCTCGCCGCGGCGCTCAACCTGCTGCGTGGCAAGAAGGACGTGGCATCGCCCGCCACTCCGGCTCCCGCTCCGACACCTGCGCCCGCTCCGGAGGCCGGCAAGTCGGACTGAGCAAGTCCGACTGAGCCGCTGGACTTCCCGTCCGGTAACTCGGCACTTGTGCAACGGCCGCAGGAGATTGTTTTCCCTGCGGCCGATTGGCGATTGATTCCCGCCCGAATCATCCGACTCTAGCGATGCGAACTGATTCGCATGCGTGATGACGTCGAAGAGGACGGCGCTTCTTGGTTGGATTGCCGCTCAGCGAACTCGACCAGCCGCTCGGGCAGGCGAAGCGTGCGCGCGCGGCTTGGCCCTATGGGCGCTGGCTCTGGCGCGGCCTGAGCAGTGCTCTGGCCGTCACTTTCGCCGGTCTTGCCCTCTACGCGGTGCTGAAGCGCGATCCCGTCGGTGGCGAGCCGATCGCGACCGCCATGATCCGCCCCGCGGCTCCCGATATCGCCAAGGCCCCACTTCAGCCCGCCATAGCTGAGGAAAGACGCGGCCCCGCCAGCGCCAGCCAGCTCGAAACCGAATCCGGCGTCACCGTCGTTCGGCCGGGTGCCGACGCCCCCGGCGCGATCATCATCACCGTGCCCGACGATGGCGCTATCAAGCTCGCGCCGGCACCAGATAAACGACTCATCGAACGCACCCGCCATGGCCTGCTGCCGAAGATCGGCCCCGACGGCGCGACGCCGATGCAGGTCTATGCCCGCCCGCTCGGCCCCGCTCCCGCCAGCAAGCCAGCCGGCCGAATCGCGATCCTCGTCGGCGGCCTCGGCATCAGCCAGAGCTCGACAAGCGAGGCGATCGCGCGCCTGCCGGGAGCCGTCTCGCTCGCCTTTGCCCCCTATGGCGCCGAGCTGGAGAAAACCGTTCAGCGGGCGCGCAGCGAGGGCCACGAGGTCTTCCTGCAGGTACCGATGGAGCCGTTCGACTACCCCGACAACGATCCGGGGCCGCATACTCTGCTCACCGGGCCGAAGGGCAGCGATAATCTCGACCGGCTGCAATGGGTGCTCGGCCGCGTCACCGGCTATGTCGGCATCGTCAACTTCCTCGGCGGTCGCCTGACGGCCGACGATACGGCGCTGACGCCTCTGCTGCGCGAGCTCGCCGGACGCGGACTGATGGTCGTCGACGATGGCTCCTCGCCGCGCAGCCTGCTCGCATCGGCAGCGACGAAGGCCCAGATTCCAGCACTCAAGGCCGACCTCGCCCTCGACGCCGTCCCGCGCGCCGAGGCGATCGACAAGGAATTGCAGCGGCTGGAGACGCTTGCCCGCGACCAGGGCGCAGTCGTCGCCATCGCCAGCGCCCTGCCGGTCACCGTCGAGCGCATCACCCGCTGGGCCCGTACGCTCGAGGGCAAGAACCTGGTCATCGTCCCGGTCAGCGCCGCCCGCGGCTTCCGCAACCCTTCGACCACCGGCTCGCTGCGATGATGAAACCTCCCGCCGGCTACCGCCCCTGTGTCGGCCTTGCCCTGTTCAACCCGGCCGGCCTCGTCTTCATCGGACGCCGCGCCAACCGCAGCCAGCGCGAGCATGTCGCGCCGGGCCATGAATGGCAGATGCCGCAAGGCGGCATCGATGCCGGCGAACAGCCGATCGAGGCCGCCTACCGCGAGTTGCGCGAGGAGACCAATGTCTCGTCCGTCTCGCTGCTCGCCGAGGCGCCTGACTGGCTGAGCTACGACCTGCCGCGCGAGATCGGCAAGGAGGCCTGGCGCGGCCGCTATCGCGGCCAGTCGCAGAAATGGTTCGCCTTCCGCTTCGAAGGCGACGAGAACGAAATCAACATTCTCGCTCCGGCTGGCGGCCACAAGGCGGAATTCGATGCCTGGCGCTGGACCGAGCTGGCGCAGACGCCGGAGCTGATCATCCCGTTCAAGCGCGATGTCTACCGCGAGGTCGCGCGCCTGTTCGCAGGGCTAACGCCGTGAGCGCCCGGCGCAGAAGGCGGGACCGTCACGAAACCCTTACATGGCGGCCCGATTCTGCTGCGATGACCGATTCGGTGCAGAAGCTCTACGCCGCCGTCCTTTCCGCCCGCGCCCGTGATCCGGCCAGATCCCGAACCGCCAAGCTGATCCGCGAAGGCGTGCCGAAAATGGCCAAGAAGCTCGGCGAGGAAGCGGTCGAGGTCGGCATCGAGGCGGTGCAGAACAATCGCCCGGCGGTCGTCCGCGAAAGCGCCGACCTTGTCTATAATCTCGTCGTGCTGTGGAGCGAGCTCGGCATCACACCGGGCGAGGTCTGGCGCGAGATGGATCGGCGCGAGGAGCTTTACGGCATCGCCGAGAAGCTGCCGAAATCCCGGCATGGCGGCCAGCCGCCGGTCGGCGAGACAAGCAAGGACGGGACACAGCGCGAAGCCCCACATCCGCTCCTGCTCCATGGCAAGCACCGCTGACGGCTTCTTGGCAGCCGCTAGGTCCGGGCTCCGAGAGAAAGCGAACGAAGCGGATAGAACGGGGCTTGCCAAGCGCGGCGCGAGCCTTTAAGTCGGCTTTCGTCAGCCCCGGCGGCCTTTAAAACCGCTCTGCTGTCACGCGCCCGTAGCTCAGCTGGATAGAGCATCAGACTACGAATCTGAGGGTCAGAGGTTCGAATCCTTTCGGGCGCGCCATTACCTAGCTCGGTTTAGAGCACAGTGTTTCCAGGACATTGCCGGACAGAATGGAACCGAAGCCTAGCGGCTCCGGTTGCGATCTTGTTCGTGCTCTGGATGGCTTCGTTCACCCCGTCTTGAGCAGAAACCGCAAGCTTCCCGCCGCCGAGGATCGCCGGCTGCTTCAGCCCTTTCGCGCCGTCAGCACGAACATCGGCACGTCGCCGGGATAGGGCGACGCCGGAAAGAGATGCTGCCAGCTCCGCGCAGGTCCGAAGCCCGCTTCGCTCAGCATCGCCCGCGCCTCGTCCTCGGTCAGCCCGTCATGGCGCGGCAGGCTGGCGGCCAGCGTGTCGGGGTAGGTCGAGCGATATTGCGCCGCGACCGACCAGAGCCCATCCGAGACGAGCACCAGACCACCCTGGCGCAGGATCAGATGAGCCTTGCGCAGCGCCGCCATCGGCTCGGGAAGCGTCCAGAGCACATTGCGCAGCGTCACGATATCGGCGGATTCCGGCGCGAACGTCGCCTCCTCGATCAGGGCCTGTTCGAAGGTGACCTCGAGCCCGGACGCCTCGGCGGCTTGCCGGGCCGCGGCGAGCATGCCCGCCGAGCCATCGCAGGCGCGCACGCGATGCCCTAGCGAGGCGGCGATGAGCGCACAGGCGCCAGTGCCAGTGCCGAGATCGACCACATCCTTCGTGCCTTGGGTCTCGAAGGCGGCTGCAAGAACGTCGCGCCAGAGCGAAGCCTGCGCGATGTGGGAGGCCACCCCATCGAATGCCGGTGCGCGCCGGGTCCAGTAGTCGGAAACCTGGGCCTGTGCCTCAGCTGCTTTCATGACCGCCTCCGCTCCGTCTCGACCAGATATTCGATGTGCCGGCGCCCCGACGCCCCCTCGCGGATCGAGACCGCGACGCCAAAGATGCGCTGGATCGCTTCGGCTGTCAGAACCTCGTCCGGGGGCCCTGCCGCTTGCAGCCGCCCCTCATGTAGCAGCGCGATCTCGTCGCAGAACATCGCCGCGAGGTTGAGATCGTGCAGCGCCATGATGCAGGTGATGCCGAGGCGGCGGACCAGCCCCAGGATCGAGAGCTGATGCTGGATGTCGAGGTGGTTGGTCGGCTCGTCCAGGATGAGCTCGCTCGGTTCCTGTGCCAACGCCCGCGCAATATGGACCCGCTGGCGCTCGCCACCCGAAAGCGTGTGCCAGAACTGGTCGTGCCGCTCCGTGAGGCCGACCCTTGCCAGCGCCTCGTTCACCGCCGCCTCGTCGGCGTCGTTCCATGAAGCGAGCGCGGCGCGATGCGGCGTGCGGCCGAGGCGGACGACATCGCAGACGGAAAGCTGGATCTCGGTCGTCGCCTGCTGTTCGACGAAGGCGAGGCGACGGGCGAGCTCGCGTCGCGCCACGGCGGCAATGTCGCGTCCATCGAGCATGACGACGCCGCTCGCGACATTGCGCAGTCGGCAGAGCAGCCGCAAGAGGCTCGATTTGCCCGAGCCATTCGGACCGATCAGGCCGAGCACCCGTCCGGGAGCAGCCTGCAGCGTCACCCCGTCGATGATCATCCGGCCGGCGGCACCCCACCGCGCCTCGCGGGTCGCGAGCGTCATGCCGGCTGCCTCATGTGGGTCTCCTGGCGCGATAGAGGATCAGGGCGAAGACCGGCGCACCGAACAGCGCGGTCACCACGCCGATCGGCAGGATCTGCTGCGGGATCAGGATTCGGGACAGGATGTCGGCAAGGATCATGAAGATCGCACCGATGACGAGGCAGGCCGGCAACAAACGGGCATGGCCTGAGCCGACGAGGAAACGGGCGGCATGGGGAATGATCAGCCCGACAAAGCCGACCGTGCCGACGATTGAGACCATCACCGCGGTCATCACCGCGGTCGTGGCCAAGAGGACGACCTTCACCCTGATAACCGCAACACCGAGCGAGGCCGCGGCATCGACGCCGAAGGCGAAGGCGTCGAGCACCTTGGCGTGCAGCATGCAGATGAAAAAGCCGGTGAAGGCGACCGGGGCCGCGATCCAAAGGTCGGGCCAGCGTACGCCACCGAAATTCCCCAGGAGCCAGAACATCACGCCGCGCGCCTGCTCGGCGCTGGCCAGCGTAGTCACGATCGTCGCGGTGGCCGCGTTGAAGAGTTGCGAGGTGGCGACGCCGGCGAGGATGACGCGATCGCTGGCCCCGCCAGCACCCGTCGCCAGCAGCGCGACCACGGCAAGCGCGGCGCAGGAGCCAATGAAGGCGCCGGCGGAGACCGTCAGCGCCGTGCCGCCAATGCCGACGCCGAGGATCAGCACCGCGACGGCGCCGGTCGAGGCGCCGGCCGAGATGCCGAGAACATAGGGCTCCGCCAGCGGATTGCGCAGCAGTGCCTGCAGGATCGCGCCCGAGAGCGCGAGAGCCCCGCCACACAAGCCCGCCATCAGCGCCCGGCTCAGGCGATAATCGAAGATCACGCCCTGCTGGATCGCGCTCACCGGGAAATCGAGGTCGAACAAACCGTTGCCGAGCGCCCGCAGCGCCGTCTCCAGCGGGATGCGCATCTCGCCGATCGTCACCGCCAGCGCCACCGAGAAGGTGAGCGCGGCGAGAGAAGCCAGCGCGATGGCGATCCGCGCCGGCCAGTTGGGGCCGTGGACGGCGTGGCTCAAGGAGAAAGGCCGAAGCCGGCGATCGCCTTGGCGAGAGTCTCGATGCCATCAACCGTGTCGAGACCGGCGCGGGTCGCGCCGACATCCAGGATGACGACGCGGTTGTTCTTCACCGCATCGAGCTTACTGGCGACGGGGTCGGTCTTCAGGAAGTCGAGCTTCTTCTCGATATCGTCAGCCGGAAAGCGGCGGCGATCCATCTTCACCGTGACGATCACCGCGGGGTTGGCGGCGGCGATGCTCTCCCAGCCGACCAGCGGCCATTCCTCATTGGTGCTGATGACGTTGCGGGCGCCGAGCTTCGACAGGATATAGGCGGGCACGCCGTTCCTGCCGGCCATGAAGCCGTCGCCCTTGATGTCCTTGCTGGAGAACCAGACGACGACCGGCACGTCCTTGGCCTTGACGTTCGCCACCGCCTGGACCGCCTTGTCCTCGCGTGCCTTGAGCTCGACAACGAGCGTCTCGGCCCGGTCGGCGACGTCGAAGATCTGCCCGAACTCGCGGATGTTGCGATAGACCAGCTCCATCGTGAACATCTGGGTGCGCACGCCATCGCCGGCGCCGGAATTGTCCTTGCCGACGCAATCGGTCGGCGAGACGTAAGTCGGGACCTTGACCTTCGCGAACTGGTCGCGCTTGCCGACGATGCCGTTGGGCCCGACATGCCATTCGAACATCGCGGTGACGAGATCCGGCTCCTGCGCCAGCACCGCCTCGAAGCTCGGATCATTGTCTGCGAGGCGCTTCACCTTGGCGTTGGTGGCCTCATAAGGCTTGGCGACCGGCGAGAACCAGACGGCAGTGCCGACGACACGGTCGCCGAGGCCGAGCGCGTAGAGAATCTCCGTCTGCGTCTGGCCAATCGCGACGACGCGCTTGGGCGGCGCACTGAAGGTCACGCTCTCGCGGCAGTTCTCCAATGTCAGCGGATACTGCGTCGGCGCGGCTGAGGCTGCGCCCGCGAGCAAAGTGCCGAGAAGCGCCGCGGCGGGCCATTGCAGCAGGCGGGCGAATTGACGCGCAGTCGGCACGGGACGAACCTCAAATGTAACAATGTTGCATTTCTGATAGAGTGGACGGCACGCAGCCGTCAAGCTCTGCGCGGTCGCGCGCATGGCGGTCGCCATGGACATGGACTTCATCGCTCCCCGAGATGACGGATGGGAGCTGCGCAGGGGATGTGGACAGATGGCGGGCTCGGACGACCGCCACCGATGCACACCTCCGGGACACCCCGCCCGAAAGACGTCTTCGACGATCGGGGCAGGTCTCCTGGCTCGCGGGTCGACGCTGGCTCCGCCCGGCCTTCCCGGCGCAAGGAGCGCCAGTGGACGATGGACGGAGGGCTCGCCGCTTACAGTTGCGGGGGCAGCCTCGGCTTTGGCGCAAGCGCGCCTCACCGAATTCCCTCTTAGCTCCGGAAGCAACCCGGAGAACCTCGATCACGGCTACCCTATAAGGCGGGACCGCGCCGTCAAGCGCCGCTCAGAGACTGGGCGTGCTGTAGAGCCGCTTGCCCTGGACCGAGATTTCGACGTCCTGGAGGTAGCCTTGCAGCGCCGTGGTCGCGACCTCGATGCCGAGGCCGGGCGCATCCGGCGCCGCGACCTGCCCCTGCGCATCGCGCTCCAGATGGTTGGCGGAGATCGCCGTGGCGAGCGGCTTCGGCATCGCCGGGTATTCGCAGATCTCGTGATCGGCGAGCCCCGCATAAGGCTGCAGCGAGGCCGAGAGGGCGAGATGCGAGGTGAAGGTGTGATTGACGAAGGTCACGCCTTTCGCCACCGCATAATCGGCCACCGCCTTCGACGGGCCAATGCCGCCGATCCGGCCGCAATCGATCTGGACATAGCCGATGGCGCCATAGTCGATGAGCTGCTTGGCCATGGATTCGTTATGGGCGCCCTCGCCACCAGCCAGGCGCACCTTTGGGCTGCGCCTGGCGAGCGCGCCATAGGCTTCGAGAGCACTGGCGTGGAAGGGCTCCTCGAACCAACGGACATCCGCCTTTTCCATCGCCGGCAAGCGGGCGGCCGCGCGCTCCACGTCCTCGATGAAGATCTGGCCGGTATCGACCAAAAGGATTCCATCCGCTCCGAGCCCTTCCCGAGCCGCGACGAAATGCTCGGCATCAGCCTCGACGCTGCCGCGGCCGATCGGTCCCCAGCCGAACTTGGCGGCACGGAAATTCCGCTTCCTGGCATCCCGCGCACGCTCCAGCGTCTCCTGCGGCGTGTCGCCGAACAGAACGGACGCATAAGGCGTCTTGGGATGGCTCTGGCGATAGCCGAGCAGGCGCCAGACCGGCTCGGAGCGCAGCTTTCCGAGGATGTCCCATAAGGCCATCTCGACGCCGGAGAAGGTATGCGGCGCCTGCAACAGGTCCATCGAGTTGTAGGCGACCGCCGCGGCGATGCGGGCGATGTCCTCCGGGCCATCCAGTGCCTGGCCGAGGACGGAATCGGCGACGGGCCGGCAGACCCCATGCGACATCGGGCAGATGAAGGCGGCGATCGAGGGCAGCGGCGCCGCCTCGCATTCGCCCCAGCCGACATGGCCGCCGGCGGCGACACGCACCAAGAGCGCGTCTTGGCTGCCATCAGCTTCGTCGGTGACGACGGGCATGGCGAGGTAGAAGAAATCGACAGCCTCGATCCTGGGCACGAGCATGGTCCTCACAGTTCGTAGATCGTCGCGCGCGGCGCGAAGGTGACGTTGTCGTCGAGCGGATAGACGGGGCGGGCGCAGATGCGGTGGCCGAGCGTCCTGAGGTTCGCCGAGGTCGCACCGAGCGCGTCGACGTTGAAATTGCGCGCGCACCACTGGTCGAACATGTGGAATTCGGTGTGGGGCGATTTCACCACGATCAGGTCGAAATCCTCCGGATCGAGCCCGTTGGCGTAATACATCGCCCGGTCGAACAGGCTGACCGAGTGGCTCATCACCACGACGGTGACATTGTCGTAGGTGAGCACCGCGGTCGGGCCGGCCCGGAGCGGCGCCTTCATCGTCTCGAGCGAGGCTTCGCCATCCGAGAGCAATTTGACCGTCGCCGTCACCTGCATCGCTGGGAACCGGGCCGGATCGATCGAGCCGCCAAGCGTCAGCGATAACTTCGCGCCGACACCGGCCGCATGTGCCGCAGCCGCGGCCGGCGCATCGACGATCTGGGCCAGTACCCGCTTGCCGTAGCTGGCCTCACGCAACGCGGCGAGGATCGCATTGCTGTCGCCCGAGGCGCCCGAGGAGGTCGCATCGGCGGCGTCGGTGAAGATCACCGGCCCGTCGATGCTGCGCGCCTGGGCGATGGCGCGCCCCAACGGCACGAGCTTGCCCTGCATGCGGAAGCGCAACGGCCAGAACTCCTGCGCCAGTCTCGTCGCCTCGCGCTCGGCGGCCGCCGGGTCGCCATCGGTGAGGATCAGGACCTGCGAGCACAGCTCCGGCACGTCGGTGAAGGGATTGCCGATCATGATGCCGGCCGCGAGCGCCCGCCCCTCTTCCTCGAGCCGGCGGCATTCGGCAAGCAATTCGCCATAGCAGCCGGTCTTGGTGATGAGCTCGTCGCCACGGACCAGTGCCGGAATGACGACGCGGGCTGCGACCGGCCTGACGTCGCCAGCCATCAGCTTCAGCAGCAATTCAGCTGCGCGCCGCCCGGTATCGGCGAAGTCGACATGCGGATAGGTCCAGTAGATGGCAAAGCCGTCGACCTGGCGCAGCATGCGGTCGGTCAGGATGCCGTGCAGGTCGAGCGAGATGACGATCGGCATCTCCGGCCCGACGCGCTCGCGCAGCTTCTCCAGCAGGTAGCCTTCCGGATCGAGCTCGCCATCGGCGCCCATTGCGCCGTGCAGCGAGACATAGATGCCGTCGATGCCATCGAGTTTGGCGAAGATCGCGGCCAGCACCTCCTCGGAGAGCCTCTTCCAGCCTTCCGCCGAGAGCAGGCCGGCGCTGCCGGCGCGCGCACAGATCGTCGGCACGACCGCGATGTCGGGCTGCGCCTCGAAGACCGCGAGCGCCCCGCCGAGCTCCTGGTTATTGCCGCGCTGCTCGTAGAGCCCCTCGCCATGGCGGATCAGGAAGTTGTCGTATTGCGACGGCAGCGGGTTGAAGGACGAGATCTCCTGTTTGCAGTCGGCGATCAGGATGCGTTTCATCGCAGGCTCCGGCAGGTCAGAATTTCAGGCGGGGGTCGAGTACGTCGCGCAGGCCGTCACCGAGCAGGTTGAGGCCGAGCACGCAGACGATGATCGCGAGGCCCGGGAACACCGTGATCCACGGCGCTTCGCGCATGAAATCGCGGCCCTGGGCAATGATCGAGCCGAAGGAGGCGGCCGGCGGCGGCGGCCCGGCGCCGACAAAGGAGAGCGCCGCCTCGGCCAGCACCGCGATGGCAAAGACATAGGTCAGCCGCACGATCAGCGGCCCGGCCGCATTGCGCAGCACATGTTTGAACAGGATGGTCAGTTCGCCGGCGCCGATCGAACGCGCGGCAGAGACATAGTCCAGCTCGCGCTCCAGCAGCACCGAGGCGCGCACGATCCGGGCGGTGTGCGGCGTCGTGGCGATGGCGAGCGCGATCACGACATTGGTGAGGGAGGCGCCGAGCACGGCCGAAACCACCATGGCGAGCACGATCGAGGGGAACGCCATCAGCGCGTCCATCACCCGCATGATCGGCTGGTCGAGGCGTGGGAAGAAGCCGGCGACCGCGCCGCTCAGCGTGCCGGCGATGCCGGCGAGAATGGCGGTGAGCGCACCGATGGCGAGCGAGATGCGGGCCCCGATCATTACGCGCGAGAGGATGTCGCGGCCGAAATGGTCGGTGCCGAACCAATGGACGACATCCGGCGCCACCAGCCTGGCGCGGACATTGCTGCGCAGCGGATCGAAGGGCGAGAGCAGGCCGGCAGCGAGCGCGACCAGCACCATGGCGAGCACGAGCACGCCCCCGATCATGAAGGAGCGATGGCGCAGCAGGCGCTGCCAGGCGGCGCGACCGACGAGCGGTTGGCCGGCGCTCATGCCAGTCTCACCCGCGGATCGACGACGGCGTAGAGGACGTCGACGACGAGATTGATCGAGAGATAGACGACGGCGAGGAACAAAAGCCCGCCTTGGAGCACCGGAAAATCGCGTGCAGCGATGGCACCGACGATCAGGCGACCGATCCCCGGGATCGAGAAGACCTGCTCGACGATGACGGCCCCGCCGAGCAGCGCGCCGGAGACGATGCCGATCACCGTCAGGATCGGGATCAGGGCATTGGGCAGAGCGTGCCGCAGCACGACACGCAGCTTCGCCAGCCCCTTGGCGTCGGCGGTGCGGACATAATCCTGCCCGAGCGTGTCGAGCATCGAGGCGCGCGCCATCCGGGCGATGAAACCGACCTGGACGAGCCCGAGCGTCAACGCCGGCAGGATCATGCAGCGCAGCCACTCACTGGGCGATTGCGTGAAGGCGGTGAAGCCGCCGCTCGGCAGCCAGCCGAGCGACACCGCGAAGACCAGGACCATCACCAGGCCGAGCCAGAAATCGGGAACCGACAGACCGAACAGCGCCGCCGTCATCACCGCCTGGTCGGGCCAGCGATTATGGTTGACCGCGGCGACGAGGCCGGCCGTGACGCCGACCACCACCGCGAAGGCGAGCGCGAGCGCCGCCAGCGCCAGCGTCACCGGCAGGCGCTCGATCAGGGCTGCGCTGACCGAGCGGTTGAGCAGGATCGACTGGCCGAGATCGCCGCTCAGAATCCGCCCGTACCATCCGATCATCTGCTGCGGCAGCGACAGGTCGAGCCCGAGCGCGCGGCGCAGCGTGGCGATCTGCGCCGGTGTGGCCGAGGCGTCGAGAAAGGCCGCCGCCGGATCGCCCGGCACCAGCCAGATCAACGCGAAGGACATCAGCGATACCAGCGCGAGCACGACGAAGGCGCCCGCCAGACGGCGGATCAGGAAGCTACCCATGCCGCTCCTCAATCAACGAAGTGACGGCAGCCGCCGCCGGCACAGCCTGCGGGACTTGATCCCGCAGGTGGAGTTCAGCCGCTCGAGCTCACGGCTCTAGCCAGACGCCCCACATCCGGGGAATGCGATAGGGCTTGAAGTTCTTGAGCTTGGCCGTGGAGGCCTGGAAGATCCCGTAATTGCCGGCCTTCATGGCAACGGCGGCGTCATACATATGCTTCTGGAAGGCATCGTAGAGCGCCTTGCGCTTGCTCTCGTCCAGCTCGGCATTGAAGGCAGCCGCGATGCGGTCGATCTCCGGGTCCTTGGCCTGCTGCGAAAGCCCGTTCACCCAGGGCGCCATCACCGAGCCCGGCCCCTCATAGGGCTCGATGCCGAAGCCATGCGTCCAGAAGGTCCAGTTCGTCGGCGTGAAGCCCATCTTGGAAACGGTCGGCCAATCGGACACGGCGATGTCGACCTCGATGCCGATCTCCTTGAGCTTCTGCTGAACCACTGTCGCGGTGTCGACATTGGCGCGCAGGTTGTCGACGATGAAGGTGACCTTGCCGCCCTTGTAGGAGGACTTGCCGAGCAGCTCCTTGGCGAGCTTCAGGTCGGCCTTGTTGTATTTGTCGCTGCCAGTCGCCGAGTGGAAGGCCGCGCCGGGATAGAGCCAGCTCGGGTCCATCTGGTAGATGTCGGCATAGGAGATCGCCATGATCTCCTCCATGTCGAGCGCCGCCTGCACGGCAAGGCGGAAGTTGACGTCGTTGGCCGGCGGCTGCGCCTGGTTGAACTTGATCACCTGCAGGCCGAACGGCATCACCTTATGGATGGTGAAGCGTGCGTCGCTGCCGAGCCGCTTGGCCGTCGGCCCGTCGACGGTTTCGTTGAACTGGATCTGACCGGCTTCGAGCGCCGCTGTGCGGGCGCCGCCCTCGGGCATGAAGCGGAAGATCACGCTGTCGAGGAAGGCCTCCTTCTTGCCAGCGAACCCGTCGCGGCCGGTGCCCTTCGGATTGGGCGCGTAGCCGTCATAGCGAGTGAGCTTCACATGGCTGTCCGGCTTGTACTCGACGAACTTGTAGGGACCGGTGCCGATGATCTCAATCTTGCCGGCTTCCTTGGCGGCCTCGCTCGCCGGATAGATCGCGATCGGCGCCCGCGGCGACGAGAGATTGTCGAGGAAGGTCGACTGGGCCTGCTTCAGCGTGACCGTGACCTCATGCTCGCCGCTCGCCTTGACCGTATCGATGGCGGCGACGAGCGCGGGCGACGCGCCGATCTTGCGATAGCGTTCGAGCGAGGCGACGACATCGGCGGCGTCGAGCTTCTTGCCGTTGTGGAAGGTCACGTCCTTGCGGATCGGGAAGACATAGCTCTTGCCATCCGGCGAGATGGCGACGCCCTCGGCCAGCTCCGGCACCGGCTTGGCGTTCTCGTCGCGGGCATAGAGCGTCTCGAAGATGTGCAGCGTGACGTTGCGCGACGCCTGCGCCGAGGTGATCTGGGCATCGAGCGAGGGCGGCGCCTGGCTGATGCCGATCGTGACCTCGCCGCCCTTGCGCTGGGCCAGTGCTCCTTGAGCCCCTCCCAGGGCGATGGCAGCGATAACAGCTGCTTTGAGAATCAGGTGCTTTGCCATGTTCTTATCCCCTCCGGATTGATGGTCAGGCACGAAGACAGTCAGGCCGCGGCGCGTAGCGCGTCGTAATCCTCCATCAGCACGGCCACGGCATCGCCGCGCTGCACGCGGCCGGGTCCCGCCGACATCCACAGCACCCCGTCGCGGCGATAGCGCACCTCCAGCGGCGCGCGGTCGATGTCCTCGACGAAATGCAGGTATCCGGCGAGCTCGCCGGTGCGGCAGGTATCGCCGACGACGTTGCGCGGCTCGAACAGACCGCCCGCAGGCGCGAAGGAATAGCCGGCTGAATCCCGCACCATCATATGGCGCGTCCCGGGAGAGCCGTCGCGCTGGCGCGTCTCCGGCTCGCCCTCCATCAGCCCGAAATGCTTGAGGATATTGGTCAGGGCCCGGTCGGCGATGCGCACGCCCTCGACATTGACGCGCCCCCAGCCGCCGAGCTCGGTGCCGAGCGAGAGGATGCCGCGCCGCTCGACCGATGAGGTCAGCGTCGCGCCCTCGTCGACGCCCCAGAATACGACGTTGTAGGGCGCGCCGAAGGCCGCGGCCGCCGCCATGGTGCGCTCGCGCAGGGCGGTATCCGCGACATAATGCATGTTGGTGGACAGGGCAGAGTCGCCCGAGTGGCCAGCCGTATGTAGATCGACCGAGATATCGACGAGCGGCAGCAGCATCTCGTCGACGAAATGAGCCAGCATTTCCGAGAAGGTGCCCTTCGGATTACCGGGAAAGCAGCGGTTCATGTCGCGGTTGTCGACCGGCGAGAGCCGCGTGTCGTTCATCACCGCCGGGATGTTGAGCGCCGGGATCATGATGACCCGGCCCTGAATCGAAGCCGGGTCGAGACTGCGGGCGAGCCGGGAGATGGCGATCGGGCCTTCGTACTCGTCGCCATGGACGCCGCCGGTGAACAGGATGGTCGGGCCGCTGCCGTTCTTCACGCTGACGACCGGGATCTCGACGACGCCCCAGCCGGAGGTGTTGCGGGAGAGCGGCGCACGCAGATAGCCGGCCTGACGGCCGCTCGCTTCGAAATCGATCTCGCAGCGAACCCGGCTTGTGGACGACATCGAGAACCCCTCCTTGTTCTTGTTATCGTATGATTGTATACGATCATACGACATGTCAAGCGAGAGAGAGTTGCATGCCGGAGGCGGACGAACGTATGGGAGCGACCGAGGCGGCGGCAGCGCATCGGATGGGAAGCCCTGCCCCGGACTGGCAGCCGCTCCAGCCGCAGACCCTCGTCGACCACACCATCGAAGCGATCATCGCCGGTGGGGCGGCGGGGCTGATCCTGCCGGGCGATCGCATCGTCGAGGTCGAGCTCGCCCGCAAGCTGGGCGTCAGCCGTGTGCCGGTGCGGGAGGCGTTACGCCTGCTGGAGAGCCAGGGCGTCGTCGTCAGCGAGGCCTATAAGGGCATCAGGCTGCGCCCCGTCACCAATGAACGCGTCTCCGACCTGATCGAGGCGCGCATCGCGCTCGAGGCCAGTGCGACCGCCCGCGCCGTCGCCGCCGGGCGCAATCGCGGCAGCCATCTCGACGAACTGCGCAGCGCCGTCTCCGAGATGGAGCTGATGGCGGCACGCGGCAGCGCCTATGGCGTCGCGGTTGCCGACACGCGCTTCCACCGCGCGCTCTGCCGGCTCGGCGGCAACAGCGTCACCCTCGACCTGTGGGAGACGCTGGCGCCGCAATGCACGATCATTTTCGGCCTCGCCACCTTCGGCAAGCCGATGGCCGGCGTCGTCGAGGAACACGTCGATCTCCTCGCCGTCTTCGAGGCCGGCGACATCGCGGCGATCGAGCGCACGCTCGACGAGCACATCACCGTGATGAACCACGCGATGGACTACGAGGCCATCGTCGCCAAGCGCCGCAGGGAAAGGGACGCACAGTGAACGATCAGGCTCTTCCGCAGACACGCACGGCCAGTCGGCCGGCAGCGTTGCCGCCGTTCAGGATAACCCGCATCGAGGCCGCCCCGCTTTTCGGCGAGAGCCCGAAGGGCGGCTGGTCCGCCGAGATCCGGCCCGAGGATTCGATCCATGCCCTGATCGCGGTGCACACCGACCAGGGCGTCACCGGCTATGGCAGCGTCTTCACCGACGGACGCCTCGTTCAGGCCGGGCTCAAGGTGCTGGAGCCGCTCTTTCTAGGCGCGGATGCGCTCTCGCCCGACTTCGTCAGCGAGAAGCTGCACCAGAACACCTTCTGGATGGGCCGTGGCGGCACCCTGACGCACACGATCAGCGGCATCGACATCGCGCTCTGGGACATTCTCGGCCAGGCCACCGGCCTCAGCGTCGGCCGATTGCTCGGCGGCCGCTATCGCGAGCGCGTCCAGCCCTATTGCTCGCTGCTGATGGAAGAGCCCGACGCGATGCGGGACGTCGTCGCGAGCTATCGCGACAAGGGTTTCACCGCCTTCAAGATCGGCTGGGGCCCGTTCGGCCGGGCCCTCGACACCAAGCTCGACGAGGCGATCGTGCGCGCCGCACGCGAAGCGGCCGGCGAGCGCTCCAAGCTCTTCGTCGATGCCGGTGCCAGCGATGCGCTCTGGCCGCACGGGCTGAAATGGGCCAAGCGCACCGCCGAGATGCTCGCGGACTACGATGTCGGCTGGTTCGAGGAGCCGGTCCGGCCGGACGCGATCGACGACTACCGTGAGCTCCGCCGCTCGTCGCCGGTCCCGATCGCCGGCTGCGAGGTCCTGACAAGGCGCCAGAGCTTCATCCCCTGGCTGACAACCGGCGCCGTCGACATCGTCCAGCCTGATGTCACCAAGGTCGGCGGCATCTCGGAGCAGCGCCGCATCGCCTGGATGGCCTATGACCTCGGCATCAGATATGTCGGCCATGGCTGGAACACGGCGCTCGGCCTCGCCGCCGACCTGCAGATGGCGACCGCCTTCCCCGATGCCGATCTCGTCGAGTTCATCGGCGGCAGCCCCTATGTCGACGGCATCCTCGCGAGGCCCTTCGACCTCGACGCGGAGGGCTGGCTGACGATCCCCGACCTGCCGGGCCTCGGCGTCACCATCGATCGCAACAAGCTCGCCAAATACACGCCGAACCCAGGAGCGCTCTTCGCCTGACGTGCAGAGCCTGCGGCTAGAGCATTTTCGAGCGAAGTGGGTACCGGTTCGCGTGAAGAAAATGCGATAAAACAAAGATCTAGAGCTTTTCCGCGATTCGGAGAAACGCGGAAGTGCTCTAGAACCGCTTGGTCGAAAGCACGTCGAAGGTCCGCCCGATCGTCGCCACCGCCTTATCGTAATCGGCCAGCGACAGGCAGGCGATCAGGGCGTCGATGACGGCGAGCTGCGCGATGCGGCTCGTCATCGCCTCGGTGCGGAACTGGGTCTCGCGCGCCATGGTGTTCAAGACGATGTCGGCATAGGCGAGCAGCGGTGACTTGCCAAAATTCGTGATGCAGATCGTAGTCGCCCCGGCCTCTCGGGCGAGCCTGGTCGCGGTGACGGTCTCATGCGTCGAGCCCGAATGCGAGATCGTGATTGTCGCGACATCCGGCCCGGTCAGCGCGGCGCTGATTGCCTGAACGTGCGAATCGACCACGACCTTGGATTCGACGCCGATGCGCAGCAGGCGGTAATTGGCGTCCTCCGCGATCGGGGCGGCACTGCCGATGCCGTAGAGCTCGACGCGGCGCGCCCCACGGATCGCGGCGACCGCGCGCTCCATCGCCGCCCGATCGAGCACCTTCATGGTGTCGTGCAGCGCCTGCAGGTCGCTGCCGAAGATCTTCTCGATCACGGTGCCGGTGTCGTCGGTGCGGGCGAGATCCTCATGGATGAACTGCACCGGCTGCACGAGGTCGCGAGCCAGCGCGATCTTGACCTGCTGGAAGCCGCGCGCGCCGATCTGCCGGCAAAGCGAGATCACGCTGCCTTCGCTGGCCTCCGCCCGCTCGGCCACCTCCGTCACCGACATGTGCACGACTTCGGCCGCATGGGCGAGGAAGACGTCGGCGATGCGAGCTGCCGTGGGAGGCAGCGTCGGGCGCAGCGCCGTCAGCCGCTCGATCACGCCATCGAAGCCGTCATGTCCGCCATTGCGCGCCCGCTCGGGGTTTTCCGTCATGGCGTCGGTATCCGGCTTGCGTTGAGAGGTGGTCATGCCGGCAAGGCGATCACGCCTTCCTCCCGCGGGCAAGTCGTCTCGACATACCCTTGCGGGAAAACCCCACCGGCGACCTCGACATAACGCAGGCCGAAGCGGCGGGCTCCCTCGCCATCGGTTCTGGGATTGTCGCCGAGCATCGCGACCATCCGTTTCGGCAGGTCGAGCAAGGCGAGCCCGGCGGCGAACAAAGTCGGCTCCGGCTTGCCGACGAGGCGATAACTCACCGGGCCGGTGCAGGCGAGGAGCGCGGCTAGCAGCGCTCCAGTTTCCGGCACGACCGCATCGTCAGGGCCCGGATGCACGAGGTCCGGGTTGGCAACGACGAGCTCGGCTCCCGCCCGCACGGCATTGGCGGCGAGCGCCAGCCGCGCATGGCTGAAGCGCCGGTCGCGGCCGAGAAAAACGATATCGGGCCGCGTCCGGACCGGCACGAGGCCGCAGTCGCGCGCATGGCGCACCAGGGCGTCGCTCGCCAGCACGAGTACGCGCGCTCCGGGCCGGCGCGTAGCGATCTCGTCGAGCGCGACTGTTCCCGCCAGCACGATACGGCTCGCCGGGACGTCGAGCCCCATCCGCCGCAGGCGGCTCGCCAGTTCCGCCGGCGTGTGCTCGGCATCATTCGAGACCACGACGAAGCGGCCGGCGCAGGCGTCGAGAAAGGCGCCGGCACCGGGCATCGCCCGGCCACCGCAGATCAATGTGCCGTCGAGATCGATCAGCCAGCCACGAATATCGTCCGCTGCGTGCACCGCTAACTCCGCGTCGAAGTCGGGCATGCATGAACTGAGATTGTCTCAGTGTCAAACTTGATGTTGAATGAGTTATATTCATAACTCTGTCATGGAAGGCTGCCAGAAGGCTCGGGTCTCGGCTGGCCCAACCGGCCGCGTGGCGACATCCGCAGCCCGTCCCAGAGGACGCCATGCTCGCATTCCTAGGCAGCCGTCTCCTGCGCATGACCATCACCCTCTGGGCGATCATCACCGCCGTCTTCCTGGCGACGCGGCTGACCGGCAATCCGATCGACTTCCTGATGCCGGAGGGTCTCGATGCCGTTTCGCGGGCCGAGATGATCGCCTATTGGGGCCTCGACCGCCCGATCGCCGAGCAATACCTGCTGTTCTGGAAGTCCCTGCTCTCAGGCGATTTCGGGCTCGGCCTGATGGAGCGGCGGCCGGTCGCGGTGATCTTCGGCGAACGGCTCTGGCAGAGCGCTTCCCTGCTGCTTGCGACGCTCGCACTGACCATCGCGGTCGGCGTGCCGCTCGGCATTCTCGCCGCGCTCTGGCGCGGGCAACCGCGCGGCCAGGGCGTGCTCTTCGTCGCCTTCCTGGGTTACGCGGTCCCGAACTTCGTCCTCGCCATCCTGTTGCTGCTCGTCTTCTCCTACACCCTGCACTGGCTGCCGAGCGCCGGCTCCGCCACCGCGCTCCACTATCTGATGCCGACCGTCGCGCTCGCCGCCTATTTCGTCGCGGCGCTCACCCGCTACACTCGCAACGCCATGCTCGACGTCCTCTCCGAGGACTATATGCGCACCGCCCGCGCCAAGGGCCTGTCCGAGCGCGCCATCATCCTGCGGCACGGGCTGCGCAATGCCTTGATCCCGGTGATCACCGTGCTCGGCCTGCAGATCACCACGCTCGTCTCGGGTGCCGTCGTGGTCGAGACCGTCTTCGCCTGGAACGGGGTCGGCGACCTGCTGGTCGGCGCGACGCTGCGCCGCGACTATCCGGTGCTGCAGTTCGGCGTCCTCGTCGTCGCCAGCACCGTCATCCTCGTCAATTTCGCGATCGACCTTGCCTATGCCGCGTCCGATCCGCGCGTGCGCCTCGTCGGAGCCTGACCCGCCATGACCGAGATCGCAGGCGCCAAGCTGATGCTCCCGCCACGCCGGCTGCCGCGCGTGAAGCTCCCATCGCTAGGCGGAGCCAACATGCTGGTCACGGCAGCGGCGCTGCTCGGACTGCTGCTGCTCGCGCTCGCCGTACTCGCGCCGCTGGTCTCGCCGTTCGAGCCCGATCAGCAGCGGCTCTTGGCGCGGCTGAAGCCTCCTATCGGCAGCACCGGCTCCAACCCGCTCTATTGGCTCGGCACCGACCAGCTCGGCCGCGATCTGCTGTCGCGTTGTCTTTATGGCCTGCGCCTGACACTCGCGCTCGCGCTGTTCGGCAGCCTGCTCGGCCTTGCCATCGGCGCGGCACTCGGCCTCGCCGCGGGGCTGCTGCGGGGCTGGGCCGATGCGCTGATCATGGGCCTCGTCGACATCATGATGTCGCTGCCCTTCACGCTGGTCGCGCTCTTCGTGGTGGCGCTCGCCGGCACTGACGTCACCGTGCTGATCTGCGTCCTCGGTATCGCCTACTGGGCGCATTTCGCGAGGTTGATCCGGGCCCAGGTGCTGAGCTTGCGCGAGATGCCTTTCGTCGAGGCCGCCCGGGCTGCCGGCGCCGGTCCCTGGCGCATTGCCACCGTCCATATGATCCCGAACCTGATCTCGCCGGTCGTGGTCATGGCGAGCCTCAACTTCTCGAACCTGATCCTGCTGGAATCGGCGCTCTCCTTCCTCGGCCTTGGCGTGCAGCCGCCGACCGCGACGCTCGGCTCGATGGTCGGTCAGGGCCGAGACTACATGGCCTCCGCGCCCTGGATCGTCGCCATCCCCGCCCTCTTCATCGTCCTCGTCAGCCTCGTCGCCATGCTGCTCGGGGATGCGCTGCGCGACCGCCTCGACCCGCGCCTGCGCGGGCGCTGACTACCTACTCGCCGTTCATGCCGTTCACCCGAACAAGGGACAGACAATCATGCGCAAGACCTTGAAGACACTGACGCTCGCCGCGCTCTCGGCGACCGCTCTCATCAGCCTCGCCCAAGCGCAGGAATTGAAGGTCGGCGTCCAGAACATGGCGCCCTGGCTCGACCCCGGCCGCGATTTCTCGAATGTCGGCTCGCAGTTCTATTTCAACGCCTTCGACCCGCTGATCGGCAAGGATGCCACCCGCGCCGAAAGCGTCTGGCAGCCGGGCATCGCAACGAGCTGGACGCAGGTCTCGCCGACGGTGATCGAGCTCAAGATCCGCCAGGGCGTAAAATTCCACAATGGCGACCCGATGACGGTCGAGGACGTCGTCTTCTCCTTCGACCGGATCATCAACGCGACCTTCCCGCCCTATGGCATCCGCAAGCGCGACACGCTGCCGAACATGGCCAAGGTCGAGGCCGTCGATGGCGAGACGGTGCGCGTCACCGCGACCAGGCCCGAGCCGCTGTTCGAGACGCTGCTCAACGTCCAGCAGGGCATGATCGTGCCAAAGAAGTACGTGATGGCCCTGACCGGCGATCCGAACGTCGCCGAAGCCTCCGATTTCGAGGCCTTCGCGCTGAAGCCTGTCGGCACCGGTCCCTACAAGATCGCCGAATTCGTGCCGAACCAGCGCCTCGTCTATGAGCGCTTCGACGGCTTCTGGGGCGAGAAGGCCCCGTTCCAGAAGGTCACCGTGACCCGCATCCCCGAGCTTTCGGGGCGCCTGACCGCGCTCAAGAACAGCGAGGTCGATCTCATCACCAACGTCCCGCCGGACCAGCTCGAGCCGATCGCCGCCGATCCGAAGCTCAAGGTCGAGGGCATGCAGACGCCGCTCTTCCACGTCGTCATCTTCAACACCCAGAACCCGAAGATGGCCAATCCCAAGCTGCGCCAGGCGCTCTCCTACGCCATCGACCGCAAGACGCTCAACGAGGCGCTCTGGTTCGGCAAGGCCAAGGTGCCGACCTCGCACACATTCGCGCAGTTCGGCCCGCTCTACATGCCCGAGCTCGCCACCTTCGAGTACGACCCGGCCAAAGCCAAGGCGCTGCTCAAGGAAGCCGGCTATGACGGCACGCCGATCCGCTACGACATCCAGGCCGCCTACTACACCAACGGCCTGCTCGCGGCGCAGGCGATCCAGGAGATGTGGGGCGCCGTCGGCGTCAAGATGCAGCTCAACGTCACCGAGCAGTGGACCGGCTCCGACCCGACCATGATGGCGCGCGGCTGGTCGAACCCGATGTATTTCCCCGATCCCGCCGGCGCGTTCGGCATCATGTGGGCGCCGACCGGCAACTCCGCCTCGGAAGGCCGCTTCAAGGCCGACGACGCTTACATCGCCCTCTGGGACAAGTTCCGCTACTCGACCGACCTCGCCGAACGCAAGCAGGCCTATGCCGCGCTGATGCAGGCGATCAAGAACGACCCGCCGGTGCTGCCGCTCTATCAGCCCTTTGAATCATACGGCATGAAGCGCTCGCTCGCCTGGCGGCCGCTGCAGGGGCACATCCCCTATGTGCTCGATTTCCGCGCCGGCCGCGTGACGCTCGCCGCACGCTGATGTCCCCGCGAGAGCCGGCATCGCCGGCTCTCGCCCCTATTCTCCGATCCTGCTCGACGAGCCCCGCCATGACCCGACCCCTCCGCCTCGCCTTCGTCGCCGATATCCATCACGGCGAGAACAGCTTCACCAAGGTCGGCAGCGCAGCCCTGCCGCTGATGGGCGAATTCCGCCGCTTCGTCGCCGAGACCAGGCCCGACGCCGTGATCGATCTCGGCGACCGCATCTCCGATGTCGACCACGCCACCGACCTCAGGTTGGAGCGCGAGGTCGCGGAGGCCTTCGCGCCGATCACGGCACCGCGCTTCCATCTCTGCGGCAATCACGACCGCGACCATCTCAGCGTCGCCGAGAACGAGGAGATCCTCGGCCAACCGCTCGGCCATCGCACCGTCGATCTCGGTGACTGGCGCCTCGTGCTCTGGGCTGCGGATTCGCGCATTCACCGGCCGGGCGGCTTCGTGCTGCGCGAGGCCGATCTGATCTGGCTCGCCGCGACGATCGAGGCGGCTGACCGCCCGCTCGTGGTGATGAGCCATGTTCCCGTCTCCGGCCATGGCCAGACCGGCAATTATTACTTCGAGCGCAATCCGGCCTCCTCGACCTATCCCGGCGCCGAGCGCGTCCGCGCCGTGCTCGCCCGGGCGAAGGTGCCGATGGTCTGCATCGCTGGCCATGTCCACTGGAACACGCTGACCACCGTCGACGCCATCCCGCATCTGACCCTGCAGTCACTGACCGAGAGCTTTACCACCCTGCCGGGACCGGCCGGCGCCTTTGCCCTGCTCGAGCTGGGCGAGACGATCGCCTGGACCGTGCACGGCCAGGATCCCTTCACCGCCCGGATTGACACCAAGCAGACGCTCCGGCGCTGGATGACGCCGCTCCAGCCCTTCGACGAGCATCCCGAATTGCGGCAGAAGAGGCTCGCCTCGGCAGCTTTATTGAGCGCGTCGGCGACGGCCTGAACGCGCTTTCGCCTAGCGCGGGTCGATCGGCACCTTCGGCAAGGCGAGTTCCCGCTCGATCCAGGCCGCCAGCCGGAACAGATCGGCCTCGCGCCGGGCATGCGACAGGATCTGGATGCCGATCGGCAGGCCTTCGCGCGAGAAGCCGATCGGGATGGCGATGGCCGGCAGGCCGGTGAGCGACCAGATCGCAGTGATCGAGATCCAGTCGACATAGTCCTGCATCGGCCGCCCGTCGACGGCCGCCGGGAACAGCGTCTCGACGGCAAAGGGCATGGCCTGCGTCGCCGGGCAGATCAGGAAATCATGCTCGTCGAGAAAGTCGACCGTCCGGCGGTAGAGCTCGCTGCGATAGCGGTTGGCCGTGACGATGGCATGGCCCGGTTGGTCGCGGCCACGCAGCAGATCGGCCAGGACCGGCGCCGGAAACATGGCGCGATGCGTGTCGAAGACCGGCTCGAAGGTGGCATAGAAGCCCTCACCCCGCAGCACGCGGAAAGCCTCCATTGCGCCAGCCACATCCGGCGCACTGCGCGAAACCGCGATACCCGCCTTTTCCAGCAGCGCGGTGAAATCCGAAAGCACCTGCCTGATCGGTTCCTCGATCGGCAGCAGGCCGAGATCGGCCGATATGGCAATGCGCCCAGGTTTGCGCGGCGCCTGCGCGGCATCAAGGAACGGTGCCTCGCCGGTCGGCGCCGTCAGGATATCGCCGGGATCATAGCCGGTCATCGCATCGAAGAAGAGCGCGAGATCGGCGACATCGCGCGCCATCGGGCCTTCGACCGCAATGGTATCAAACGGGTCGGCCAGCCGCTTGCGCGGCACCCGGCCCGGCGTCGGCCGCAGGCCCGTCACATTGCAGAACGCGGCCGGGATGCGCAGGCTGCCACCGTAGTCGTTGCCGTGGGCGAGCCAGGCCTCGCCGGTCGCAAGCGCCACCGCCGCGCCGCCCGAGGAGCCGCCACAGGTCAGGCGCCGGTCATAGGGGTTCCGCGTCGTGCCATGAACGCTGTTGGTGGTCTGCGCGCCGCCGAGCTCGGACAGGTTCGACTTGCCGAGGGTGATGGCGCCGTTCGCCTCCATCAATGCGACGGTCCGATCCGATTCGGCCGAAATGCGATCGCGGAAGATCGACGTGCCGCCGGTGTTGCGCACGCCCGCGACGTCGTTGTTGTCCTTGACGACGATCGGCAGCCCGCCGAGCAGGCTCGCTCGCCCAGCCCGCCGCGCCGCATCGGCCGCGTGCGCCTGATCTCGCGCCCGGTCGAGGCAGAGCGTCGGCACGGCGTTCAGCTGCGGCTCGACGATGGCGAGACGCGCGGCGGCAGCTTCGACGAGCTCCACCGAGCTGACCTCGCCGGCCATGAGGAGATCGCGTACGGCGAGCGCGCTGAGCTTGGTGAGTTCATTCGACATGGGCAGGCAATCCGCTGGCAGGCGCGCCGCAGGAGCGGCGGATGACGAGGCGTGGCGCCATCACGGTAGTCGTTCCGGGGCCGGACAAGGTGCCGGCAAGACGCCGGAGCAGGAGATCGAGCGCAGCCTCCCCCATGGCGCGGACCGGCTGGGCGACGGCGCTGAGCCTGGGCGAGACCGCCTCGGCCCAGGGCAGATCGTCGATGCCGATGACCGAGATGTCCTGCGGGCAGGCAAGCCCCCGATCCGCCAGCGCCTTCACCACACCGACCGTCATCAGGTTGTTGGTGGCGAAGACGGCGCTTGGCGGCTGCGGCAAGGCCAGCAGCTCGGCCATTGCCTGCTCGGCCGGATGCTGGCGGAAGCCGGCGTCGCGGATGAGATCAGGATCCAAGGAAAGGCCTGCCGCGAGCAGCGCCTCGCGATAGCCGGCAAGACGCTCGGCGGCCGTGCGCAGAACCTCCGGCCCATTGACCAGCCCGATGCGCCTGTGGCCGCAGCCGATCAGATGCTGGGTCGCCTCGAAGCCTGCGCGCCGGTTGTCGAGGACGACCGCGTCGTAGCCCAACCCTTCCATGGCGCGGTCGACCAGGACGATGGGCACCTCGAGCTGCGCCAGCAGCGAGGCTCGGTTCATCGAGACCGCGCCCGTCGGCGCCAGGATGAGCCCATCGATGCGCTGCGTGCGCAGCATGCGCAGATGCGCCTCCTCGCGCTCACTGCGCTCGTTCGAATTGCATAGCAGCACGAGATGGCCGCTGGCCGCTGCTGCATCCTCGACGGCCTCGAACAGATCCGAGAAGAACGGGTTGGTGATATCGCCGACGACGAGGCCGATCAGCCCGCTCGAACGCTTGCGCAGCGAACGCGCCCCGGCATGGGGCGTATAGCTCAGCTTCTCCATCGCGGCGCGGACTCGCGCCAGAAGCTCGGGACTGACGCGATCGGCGCTGTTGAGCACGTTCGACACGGTCGCCACCGACACATCAGCCAAGCGCGCTACATCACGGATCGTTGCCATCTAGCCTCACGAATGAAACGGTTCAAAACTTGAATCCAGCTTTGCGGACCATCTCACAAATCGCAAGCGCAATCTCCAACTCAAAAGCCACTTGCGGCGCTTCTGGCTGTGTGAGAGCTTGATTGAAACGTTACAAAATTAGCTGGGAGGCGAGATGATGGGCGCGCATGTTTCCGCCGCGGACAGCCGGGCACGGTCATGATCTCCTATGTCCTGCGTCGGCTCGCCGCGACGGTCCCGGTGTTGGCCTTCGTCGGGCTCTTCGTCTTCTTCCTGCTGCGGCTGACGCCCGGTGACCCTGCGATCCTGATCGCGGGCGACCAGGCGACAATCGAGCAGATCGCCTCGGTCCGGACCCAGCTTGGCCTCGACAAGCCGCTGACCGAGCAGCTCTTCGCCTGGGCCGGCCAGCTCGCCCAGGGCAATCTCGGCCGCTCGGTCTTCTCCGATATGGAAGTGACGCGGCTGATCGGGATGCGGATCGAGCCGACGGCGATGCTGGCGCTCGTCGCGATCCTGATGGCCCTCGCCATCGCGCTTCCGCTCGGAACCTTGAGCGCGCTCAAGGCCGGCAGCCGGATCGACCGGATGGTCATGGCCTTCGCCATGGTCGGTTTCTCCTCTCCGGTCTTCGTCGTCGCCTTCTTCCTGGTCTATGTTTTCGCGCTGACGCTCGGCTGGTTCCCGACACAGGGCTATGTGCCGCTCTCGCAGGGCCTGCTGCCTTGCCTGAACAGCCTCGTCCTGCCCGGGCTCGCCCTTGCCATGCTCTATGCGGCGTTGCTGGCGCGGGTCACGCGGGCGAGCCTGCTCGAGATCCTGGCGGAGGATTTTGTCCGCACCGCCCATGCCAAGGGCCTCAAGCCTCGCATGGTCGTGCTGCGCCATGCGCTGAAGAACGCCGCGATCCCGGTCGTGACCGTGGTCGGCGTCGGCATCGCCGCGCTGCTCGGCGGCGTGGTGGTGACCGAGACCGTGTTCAACATCCCCGGTCTCGGCCGCCTGACCACCGACGCGATCCTGCGGCGCGACTATCCGGTGGTGCAGGGGCTGATCCTCGTCTTCTCGCTCGTCTACGTCACCGTCAACCTGCTGGTCGACCTCAGCTATGTGCTGTTCGACCCGCGCATCCGCTATTGAGGGCGCCGTGACGATGACCGTGGTCGGCCCCGTCGCGAAGGCGCCCAACGCCTTGGATGCCATGCGCCGCTTCCTGCGCATGAATCCGACCATTCTCGTCGGCCTTGCCGTCCTGGCCGCCTTCACCCTCGTCGCGCTGATCGCGCCCTACATCCTGCCTGATCCGGTCCGGGTGAATCCGATCCAGCGCCTGCGCCCGCCGGGAGCCGAATTCCTGTTCGGGACCGACCAGCTCGGCCGTTCGACCTTGTCGCGAACCCTGAACGGCACCCGGATCTCGCTGACGATCGGCGCGCTCGTCACGCTCCTGACCGTCACCTTCGGCCTGCTCATCGGCCTCGTCGCCGGCTATGTGCGCTGGCTCGACGGCACCGTGATGCGCGTCATGGACGGCCTCATGGCGATCCCCGGCATCCTGCTCGCGATCGCGCTGATGTCGCTGTTCGGGTCGAGCGTCCAGAACGTCGTCATCGCGATCGGTATCGCCGAGATTCCGCGGATGGCCCGCGTCGTCCGCTCCTCGGTGCTCGTGCTGCGCGAGCAGACCTATGTCGAGGCGGCGATCACCAACGGCGCCGGCCTGGCGCGAATGCTGCTGCGTCACATCCTGCCCAATGCGGCCGCGCCCGTGATCGTCCAGGCAACTTACGTCTTCGCCTCGGCGATGATCGTGGAATCGATCCTGTCCTTCCTCGGCGCCGGCACGCCGCCGACGATCCCGAGCTGGGGCAACATGCTGGCCGAGGCCCGCCCCTTCATGCAGCGCGCGCCCTGGATGATCGCCTTCCCGGGCGTGGCGCTCGCGCTCCTCGTGCTCACCGTCAACGTGCTCGGCGACGCGCTGCGCGACGCCATCGACCCGCGGCTCGCCCGCAAGCTCCGGACGTGACGCCAGCAGCCGACAACAAGAACCGCAAAGCCATTCAGAGGGAGGAAAAAGATGACAAGCCTGACGAGACGACTGGCCCTTGTAGCAGGCTTGGCATTGCCGCTGGCAGCGCTGCCGGCTGCCGCCCAGACCGTGCTGAAGGTGCGCCCCTTCGGCGACCTGCGCACGCTCGATCCGATGACGACCTCGGACTACATGGTCCGCAACCACGCCTACATGGTCTACGACACGCTCTTTGCGGTCGACGCCAAGGGCCTGATCAAGCCGCAGATGGCGGAGAGCTTCACCACCTCCGCCGACGGCTTGACCTGGACCTTCGTGTTGCGCGAGGGCCTGAAATTCCACGACAACACGCCGGTGACGAGCACGGATGTCGTCGCCTCACTGAAGCGCTGGGGCGAGCGTGACGGCCTTGGCCAGCAGCTCCTGGCCCACACCGCCTCGCTGACGGCCACCGACCCGAAGACCGTGACGCTCGTGCTCAAGGATCGCTGGGGCCTGGTGCTCGATGCGCTCGGCAAGCCGAGCTCGATGGTGCCCGTGATCATGCCGGCCCGCATTGCCGCCACGCCTTCGAACCAGAACATCACCGATGCGACGGGTTCGGGCCCGTTCATGCTGGTCAAGGAGCAATGGTCGCCGGGCTCGAAGATCGTCTACGCCAAGGCGCCGACCTACCAGCCGCGCAAGGAAGCTCCCGATGGCCTGTCCGGCGGCAAGCTGGCGAATGTCGACCGCGTCGAATGGCTGATCATGCCGGATGCGCAGACGGCACTGAACGCGCTGCAGGCCGGCGAGATCGACATCTTCGAGGAGATGCCGCCGGACATGATCTCGCTGGTGAAGGGCAATTCGAAGATCACCGTCTCGAAGCTCGCGGCGCTGCAGGGCGTCTTCCGGATGAACCAGTCGCAGCCGCCGTTCAACAATCCGAAGCTCCGCCAGGCGATGCTGCACCTCGTCGACCAGGAGCAGGCGGTACGCGCCTATGTCGACGACAAGGCGCTCTACACGGTCTGCCCGTCCTTCTACATGTGCGACTCGCCCTATTTCACCGATGCGGCCTGGCCCAAGCCCGATCTGGCGGCAGCGAAGAAGCTGATCGCAGAAAGCGGCTACAAGGGCGAGAAGATCGTGGTGCTCGACGCCACCGAGACCGCGCTCAGCCCCCAGACCCTCGTCGTCTCGCAGCTGATGCGCGATGTCGGCCTCAACGTCGATTATCAGGCTATGGACTGGGGCACCTTGTCGAGCCGGCGCACCAGCAAGAACCCGGTGACGCAAGGCGGCTGGTCCACCTTCGCCTCCGGACCGGCAGCGCCTGACATGACGGAGCCTGTCGGCCATCTGGCGCTGCGCTCGAACTGCGAGAATGCGTGGTTCGGCTGGCCTTGCGACGAGGCGATCGAGAAGCTGCGGGCCGAATTCACGATGGCGCCCGATCTCGATGCCCGCAAGGCGATCGCACGCAAGATCCAGGAGCGCGCCGTCGAGACCGTGCCCTATGTGCCCGTCGGGCAGTTTTGGCTGGTGCGTGGCCGGCAGGCCAGCCTCAACGGCCTGCTCTCCCCCGGCGTCCCGGTCTACTGGAACGTCTCGAAAAGCCGCTGAAGCGGAGCGTAACGGGAATGTGAGCCCGCAATCGGCGCAGTGCTGTTGGAAAGCGCGCTGCGCTGATTAGCTCATCCGCAAGGCGACTAAGTCAAACAGGAGATTGTCATGCTTTCACGCAGGACCATCGCCATCGCAGCGGCTCTTCTGCTTTCGGGAGCGAGATCCATGGCTTACGCCACCGAGCTTGGTGCCGAGAGCATCGTGCATGAGCAGGCCCAGAACCAGCGTGCTCTCGCCGAGCAGGCCCAGTACCTCGCCTACCACGACCACTTCAAAGGCGTGGAGGCCCAACCGGGGCGCGACGCAGGCGTGTTGCCGCACCACAACTGAGCGCCAGGACAGTCCTCGGGAAGGGGCCGCCATCGCGGCCCCTTTTTGCTGCGCCTATCGGAAACCGCCAGAATCTGGAAAGACTGGCCGCGGCGCGCCGCGCGAATTGGGAGTTGAGCCGGAATTGACGCCGTTCGACAGGAACGCCTGAGATGCGGCCATGATCATCCGCCAGCTCGTCTATCTCGACGCACTTGCCCGCGAGAAGCATTTCCGCAAGGCGGCCGAGGCCTGCCATGTCTCGCAGCCGACGCTCTCGGCCGCGATCGTCCAACTTGAGGAAGAGCTCGGCGTGATGATCGTCGAGCGTGGCCGGCGCTTCCAGGGCCTGACCAAGGAGGGCGAGGCCGTGCTCGCCCATGCCAGGCGCATCCTCGCCGAAGCCGACCTGATGAAGGAATCGATCGCGGAGCTGCGCGAGGGCATCAGCGGCCGCATCCGGCTGGGCGCGATCCCGACGGCGCTGCCGATGATCGCCCACATCACCGCGCCGTTCTCGACGCGCTACCCGGACGTCTCGCTGACAGTGCTGTCGCTGACCTCGACGGAAATCCAGCAGCGCATCGACAATTTCGAGCTCGATGTCGGCCTGACCTATCTCGACAACGAGCCGCTCGACCGGGTGATCTCGAAACCGATCTATCTGGAATCCTACGTGCTGCTGACGCGCGAGGACGGCGAATTCGGCGAGCGCGACTCGATCACCTGGGCGGAAGCCGCCGAGCTCAAGCTCTGCCTGCTGACCTCCGACATGCAGAACCGGCGCATCATCGACGGCATCTTCCGCTCGGTCGGCGCCGCGCCGCGGCCGGCAATCGAGACCAATTCGATCTTCAATCTCTGCTCCCATGCCGGCATCCAGGGCGTCGCCAGCATCGTCTCGACCCAGCTGCTCGAATTCTTCGGCGTGCCGATCGGCACCAAGGCGCTGCCGCTGATCGAGCCGGCCGCGCAGCGCACCATCGGCCTGATCGTCGCCGACCGGCAGCCCTTCGCGCCCCTGGCGCGCAACCTCCTGATGATGACCCGCCCGGTAGTCGAAGCCGCGCTGCCGAGGCGGCCGATCGTACGATAGGTCTCCTCTATCGCGTTAAGTCACCTGCTTTTTGTGCGTCGCAAAATCACGCGATAATCGATGCTTATCGGCCAGATCGTGCTATAAATTTTTAGGCTCATCCGCGATCCGGTTATTTTTGATAGTTTTTATCTATCATACAGTTGGAACAAACGATTTGAACCTGTTCCAAGCTTAGTTCTCAATTCCTCCAATCGAGAGCCGAAAAGCGGCTGGGGACGGAGGAAACATGGCGGCATACCCGGCCTGGGACGAAGACGGCGCGCGTCTGATCATTGCGGGCCTCTCGCATCTCGAAGGAGCGACTCTCCCGATCCTGCACGCGCTGCAGGAGGAGTTCGGTTATGTCGATCCCAAGGCCGTGCCGCTGATTGCTGAGGCGCTCAACCTGTCGCGGGCCGATGTGCACGGCACCATCTCCTTCTACCATGACTTCCGGACCGCTCCCCCGCCGCGCCATATCGTCAAGCTCTGCCGCGCCGAGGCCTGCCAGGCGCTCGGCTGCGAGGCGCTGGTCGAGGACCTCGCGCGCGAGCACGGCATCGTCGTCGACAGCCACGATGGCAACCGCGATGCGGTGGTCGAAACGGTCTATTGCCTGGGCAATTGCGCGCTTGGCCCCTCCGCCCTGATCGAAGGCGAATTGATCGGCCGGGTCGATGCCGACCGCGTCGCGGCGCTGTGCGGAGCACGGCAATGAGCGAAGCGATCCGCATCTACGTCCCGATCGACGCCGCCGCCCTCTCGATCGGCGCCGAGGCCGTCGCGCAGGCCATTGCGAAAGAGGCGCAAGCGCGCGGCATCGCGGTCGAGATCATCCGCAACGGCTCGCGCGGCATGCTCTGGCTCGAACCCATGGTCGAGGTCGAGACCGCGGACGGCCGGATCGCCTATGGCCCGGTCGCGGCCAAGGACGTTGCCACGCTGTTCGGGGCCGGCTTCCAGAATGGCGGCGCACATGGCCTGCGCCTCGGCCCGGTCGATGAGCTCGACTGGCTGAAGCGCCAACAGCGCCTGACCTTCGCCCGCGTCGGCGTCACCGATCCGCTCTCCCTTGCCGACTATCGCGCTTATGACGGGCTGAAAGGCCTGGAGAAGGCGCTCTCGCTCACCGGCACCGCGATCGTCGAAGAGGTCAAGGCATCCGGCCTGCGCGGCCGCGGCGGCGCCGGTTTCCCGACCGGGATCAAATGGAAGACCGTCCACGACGCCAGGGCCGAGCAGAAATATATCGTCTGCAATGCCGACGAGGGCGACAGCGGCACCTTCGCTGACCGGATGCTGATGGAAGGCGATCCCTTTCTGCTGATCGAGGGCATGGCGATCGCTGCCATCGCCGTTGGCGCGACCAAAGGCTACATCTATCTGCGCTCGGAATATCCGCACGCCCACAAAGCGCTGCAAAGAGCGATCCTGAAGGCGCGCAATGCCGGCGTCCTCGGCCAATCCGTGCTCGGCTCGGGCAAGGCCTTCGAGCTCGAGGTCCGGTTGGGAGCCGGCGCCTATATCTGCGGCGAGGAGACCTCGCTGCTGGAGAGCCTCGAGGGCAAGCGCGCCATCGTGCGGGCCAAGCCGCCGATCCCGGCTTTGCAGGGCCTGTTCGGCAAGCCGACCATCGTCAACAACGTGCTCTCCTTCGCCGCCGTGCCCTGGATCCTGACCCATGGCGCCAAGGCCTATGCCGATTACGGCATGGGCCGCTCGCGCGGCACGCTGCCGGTGCAGCTCGGCGGCAACGTCAAGCGCGGCGGATTGATCGAACTCGCCTTCGGCATTTCGCTTCGCGAGATCATCGAGGACATGGGCGGCGGCACGCTGTCGGGCCGGCCGATCCGGGCCGTTCAGGTCGGCGGCCCGCTCGGCGCCTATCTCACCGCAGATCAGCTCGATACGCCGATGGATTATGAGGCGCTGGCTGGCATCCGCGCCATGCTCGGCCATGGCGGCATCGTCGTCTTCGACGACAGCGTCGATATGGCCAAGCAGGCGCGCTTCGCCTTCGAGTTCTGCGCCAAGGAGAGCTGCGGCAAGTGCACGCCCTGCCGCATCGGCGCGACGCGCGGCGTCGAGCTGGTCGACAGGATCATTGCAGGCCACGAGCGGCCGAAGAACCTCGCCGTGCTGCGCGATCTCAACAAGCTGATGACCGACGCGTCGCTCTGCGCCATGGGCGGCCTCACCCCGATGCCGGTGATGAGCGCGCTCAACCACTTCTTCGAGGATTTCGACCGCCCGCCGGCACCGCCGTTGCCGTTGGCAGCCGAATGAGGAGCCCGAAATGAGCCTGATCAAGGAGATCGATTTCGGAACGCCGATCCGGGTCGCCGAGAAGACGGTGACGCTGACGATCGACGGCGAGAGCGTCACGGTCCCGGCCGGCACCTCGGTGATGGCGGCGGCGATGAGTCTCGGCACCAAGATTCCCAAGCTCTGTGCCACCGACTCGCTCGAACCCTTCGGTTCCTGCCGGCTTTGCCTGGTCGAGATCGAAGGCAGACGCGGCACGCCCTCGTCCTGCACCACGCCGGCCGAGGACGGCATGGTCGTGCGGACCCAAACGGAGAACCTCTCCTCGCTGCGCAAGGGCGTGATGGAGCTGTACATCTCCGATCACCCGCTCGACTGCCTGACCTGCTCCGCCAATGGCGATTGCGAATTGCAGGACATGGCCGGGGCGGTCGGTCTGCGCGAGGTCCGCTACGGCTATGACGGCGAGAATCACGTCAAGCCGGCGACTTCCGAGGGCTACGCCAACGAGAACTGGCTGCCCAAGGACACCTCCAACCCCTATTTCACCTACGATCCGACCAAGTGCATCGTCTGCAATCGTTGCGTGCGCGCCTGCGCCGAGGTGCAGGGCACCTTCGCGCTGACGATCACCGGCCGCGGCTTCGATTCACGCGTCGCGGCGGGTCCGACCGATTTCCTCGGCTCCGAATGCGTCTCCTGCGGCGCCTGTGTCCAGGCCTGCCCAACGGCGACGCTGATGGAGAACAAGGTGATCGAGCTCGGCCAGCCCGAGCATTCCAAGGTCACGACCTGCGCCTATTGCGGCGTCGGTTGCTCGTTCAAGGCCGAGATGCAGGGCGATCGTGTCGTGCGCATGGTGCCCTACAAGGACGGCAAGGCGAACGAAGGCCATTCCTGCGTGAAGGGCCGCTTTGCCTGGGGCTATGCGACCCATCAGGACCGCATGACCAAGCCGATGATCCGCGAGAAGATCACCGATCCCTGGCGCGAAGTGTCGTGGGAAGAGGCGATCGGCTACGCCGCCAGCGAGTTCAAGCGCATTCAGACGACGTATGGGCGCGAGTCGGTCGGCGCCATCACCTCCTCGCGCTGCACCAATGAGGAGGTCTTCCTCGTCCAGAAGCTGGTGCGTGCCGCCTTCCGCAACAACAATGTCGATACCTGCGCCCGCGTCTGCCATTCGCCGACCGGCTATGGCCTGAAGACGACGCTCGGCACCTCGGCCGGCACGCAGGATTTCAAGTCGGTCGCCAAATCCGACGTCATCATCGTCATCGGCGCCAATCCGACCGACGGCCACCCGGTCTTCGCCTCCAGGATGAAGAAGCGCCTGCGCCAGGGCGCCAGGCTGATCGTCGCCGATCCGCGCCGGATCGACCTCGTCAAGTCGCCGCACGTCAAGGCCGACTACCATCTGCAACTGAAGCCCGGCACCAATGTCGCGCTCCTCAACGCCATCTCCCATGTCGTGGTGACCGAGGGGCTGATCGCCGAGACTTATGTCCGCGAGCGCTGCGACCTCGCCGATTTCGAGCTCTGGGCCCGTTTTGTCGCCGAGGAGCGCAACTCGCCGGAAGCGAGCGAGGAGTTCACCGGCGTGCCGGCGGCCGATGTCCGCGCCGCGGCGCGGCTCTACGCCCTGGGCGGCAATGGCGCGATCTATTACGGCTTGGGCGTCACCGAGCACAGCCAGGGCTCGACCACGGTGATGGCGATGGCGAATCTTGCCATGGCGACCGGCAATATCGGCCGCGACGGCGTCGGCATCAATCCGCTGCGCGGGCAGAACAACGTCCAGGGCGCTTGCGACATGGGCTCCTTCCCGCACGAGTTCACCGGCTATCGCCACGTCTCGGATGACGCGACGAGGCAGGTCTTCGAGATGATGTGGGGCGTGCCGCTCGACGCCGAGCAGGGCCTGCGCATCCCCAACATGCTCGACGAAGCCGTCGGCGGCAGCTTCAAGGGCCTCTATGTCCAGGGCGAGGACATCGCCCAGTCCGATCCGAATACCCAGCATGTCACGGCCGGCCTCGCCGCGATGGAATGCGTCGTCATCCAGGACCTGTTCCTGAACGAGACGGCGAAATACGCCCATGTCTTCCTGCCGGGCTCCTCCTTCCTGGAGAAGGACGGCACCTTCACCAATGCCGAGCGCCGCATCAACCGCGTCCGCCAGGTGATGGCGCCGCTCTCGGGTAAGTCGGAATGGCAGGCGACGATCGATCTCGCCAGCGCGCTTGGCTACGAGATGGCCTATGGCCATCCGAGCGAGATCATGGACGAGATCGCCAGACTGACGCCGAGCTTCGCCGGCGTGAGCTACGACAAGCTCGAGAAGCTCGGCTCGGTGCAGTGGCCCTGCAACGACAAGGCACCGACCGGCACGCCGCTGATGCATGTCGACCGCTTCGTGCGCGGCAAGGGCAAGTTCATGATCACGGAGTACGTGCCGACGCAGGAGCGTACCGGCCCGCGTTATCCGCTGATCCTGACCACCGGCCGCATTCTCTCGCAATACAATGTCGGGGCGCAGACCAGGCGCACCGAGAACCAGGCCTGGCATGACGAGGACATGCTGGAGATCCACCCCTTCGACGCCGAGAGCCGCGGCATCAATGACGGCGATCTCGTCGCGCTCGCCAGCCGCTCCGGCGACATCTCGCTGCGCGCCGAAATCACCGAGCGGGTGCAGCCCGGCGTGGTCTACACCACCTTCCACCACGCCGAGACTGGCGCCAACGTCATCACCACCGACTATTCCGACTGGGCGACGAACTGCCCGGAATACAAGGTCACGGCGGTCGAGGTTCGGCGGACGAACTATTATTCCGAATGGCAGGAGCGCAATCGCGAGCAGGACGTCTCGCTGCGCCTGATCGCGGGGCGCTTGCCCGATGCCGCGGAATAGCCCGCCCGCACAGCCGCCGGCGAGTCATGCGGTCCGCGTCCGGACCGTGCGCTTCGGCGCGGCCGATCCAGCCCTCGACGCGAGCGCCGAGGTCGCCGTCGAGTCGCCCATCAACATCGTCTACGGCAACCTGCCCTATGCGGTGATGATGGCGACGCCGTCGGACATCGAGGATTTCGTCGCCGGCTTCAGCCTGACCGAAGGCATCGTCCGCAACGTCGACGAGATCAGGGGGATTGCGCTCGCGCCGCAGGCGGAGGGTCTCGTCGTTACCGTCGAGCTCGCGCCCGGCCGCTTCCGCGAGCATCTCGCCCGCCGTCGCAACCTCTCGGGCCGAACCTCCTGCGGGCTTTGCGGCGTCGAGGGCCTCGCCGACCTGCCAACAGCCGAGGCGCGCACTGCCGCGGCGAGGCCGATCGCACCCGCGGCGATCGGTGCAGCACTGTCCACGCTCGAGCGCCAGCAGCCGTTGCACCGCCTGACCCGCTCGGTCCATGCCGCCGCCTGGTGCGACCGCGACGGCGCGATCCTGGCGGTGCGCGAGGATGTCGGCCGCCACAACGCCCTCGACAAGCTGATCGGCGCGCGCCTGCGCGCCGGCCACGATGCGAGCGATGGCTTCGTCCTGGTCACCAGCCGCGCTTCCTTCGAAATGGTCGAGAAGGCCGCGATCTTCGGGGCTGGCACGCTGGTCTCGCTCTCGGCGCCGACCTCGCTGGCGATCGAACGGGCGAACGCGCTCGGCCTGACCCTGGTCTGCATCGCGCGCGCCGACTCCGCCACCGTCTTTGCCGGACGCCTCGCCGACCCCGTTGAGAGCGAAGCGAGATGATCGAGGCGAAGAGCAGCGAAGCGATGACCCGGGATCATGCGAGCGAGAACCTCGCCAAGCTCGCCCTCATGGCCAACCAGATCGGCGACTTCTTCAAGTCCTATCCGGACGAGCAGGCGGTCGCTTCGATCGCCGATCACATCAACCAGTTCTGGACGAAGCGCATGCGCGAGGATTTCCGCGCCGGCTTCGAGAAGGATGCGTCAACCCTGTCGCCTCTCGTGCGGCAGGCGCGCGCCAAGATAAGGCCCGCGCCAAGCGGGTAGAGGGCCGCGGCAGCCGAAATCGTCGCGAACAGCTTTGCAACGGGCCGGGGACATGCCCCGGCGCGACCGGCAGTGCTTTGGGGAAAGGGAACGAGGGATGAGCATCGCACAAGGAATCGGCGAGACGGCTCCCGGGATAGGGTTGCTCGACCGCGAGAGGATCATCGCCAAGGCCGGCTTCAACCGCTGGCTCGTGCCGCCGGCGGCGCTGTGCATCCATCTGTGCATCGGCATGGCCTATGGCTTCTCGGTGTTCTGGCTGCCGCTCAGCCAGGCTATCGGCGTGACCAAGCCGGTCGCCTGCGCCGCCGATGTCGGTCTCCTCGCCTCGCTGTTCACCACCTCCTGCGACTGGAAGGTCGCCGATCTCGGCTGGATGTACACGCTGTTCTTCGTGCTGCTCGGCTCCTCCGCGGCGATCTGGGGCGGCTGGCTCGAGCGCGTCGGCCCGCGCAAGGCTGCCTTCGTCTCGACCTTGTGCTGGTGCGGCGGCCTCGTGATTTCGGCCTTCGGCGTCTACACGCACCAGCTCTGGCTGATGTGGCTCGGCTCCGGCGTGATCGGCGGCATCGGGCTTGGCCTCGGCTACATCTCGCCGGTCTCGACCCTGGTGAAATGGTTCCCCGACCGGCGTGGCATGGCGACCGGCATGGCGATCATGGGCTTCGGCGGCGGTGCCATGATCGGCTCGCCGCTCGCCGACATCCTGATGAACATGTTCAAGACCCCGACCTCGGTCGGCGTCTGGCAGACCTTCGTCGTGATGGCCGGAATCTACTTCGTCTTCATGATGGCCGGCACCTTCGGCTACCGCATCCCGCCCTCGGGCTGGCGCCCGGAAGGCTGGACCCCGCCGGCGACGCAGAACGCGATGATCACCTCCGGCCATGTCCATCTCAAGGAGGCGCACAAGACGAAGCAGTTCTGGCTGATCTGGGCCGTGCTCTGCCTCAACGTCTCGGCCGGCATCGGCGTCATCGGCATGGCCTCGCCGATGCTGCAGGAGATCTTCGCGGGCTCGTTGATCGGCAAGCCCGAGATCGGCTTCGCCGCGCTCGACGCCGAGCAGAAGAAGCAGATCGCGACGATCGCCGCGGCCTTCGTCGGCTTGCTCTCGCTGTTCAACATCGTCGGCCGCTTCTTCTGGGCCTCGCTGTCGGACAAGCTCGGCCGCAAGCTGACCTACGCCACCTTCTTCGGGCTCGGCATCCTGATGTACGGGCTCTCGCCATGGGCAGCGCATGCCGGCTCTCTGGCGCTCTTCGTCGCCTTCTTCTGCATCATCCTGTCGATGTATGGCGGCGGCTTCGCGACGGTCCCGGCCTATCTCGCCGACATGTTCGGCACGCAGTTCGTCGGCGCGATCCATGGCCGGCTGCTCACCGCGTGGTCGACGGCCGGCATCGTCGGCCCGGTGGTGGTCAACTACATCCGCGAGGCGCAGATCGCCGCCGGCGTGCCGCGCGCGCAGGTCTATGACCGCACGCTCTATATCCTCGCCGGCATGCTGGTCCTCGGCTTCATCTGCAACCTGCTCGTCCGCCCTGTCGCGACCAGATGGTTCATGAAGGATGCGGAGGTCGCGGCCCTGCAGGCCAGGAGCGCCAGCGCCAATGCCACCGTCCAGTACGGTTCCTACGGCATCGGGAAGGGCGGCGTCGATGGCGCGGCGCTGCTCGCCTGGGCCGTGGTCGGGTTGCCACTCGCCTGGGGCGTCTGGATCACGCTGAGCAAGTCGCTGGCGCTGTTCCGCTGAGCGAGCACAAACCGGTCGGAAGCGCTCCGCGGCGGGTGCTTCCGGCCACTACATTCCAAATCGGGTGGCGCCCGTAAGCTACGGGCGCCCAACTCGCCGCAGCGTGGCTTTGCCATACCTGTCTGACTCAAGCTCAGACCTCGGCGGAATAGCTCACACGGTCGATGGCGTTGACGGCACGGACTTCGCCAGTCGGCTCACCGCTGGCCCCTGCGCGTTGCAGCAGGCGGACGCGCCGCGGCTCACCCGGCGCCATGTGGAACCAGTTCCGCTCCGGCCGCCAGCCATGGTCGACAATCTCGACCGATTGCGCGAAGCGCTGGGCCGAGAGAACCAGGCTCCACTCGTCGCCCTCGCGCTCCAGCTGCGCGGCAAGTCGGCACGGGTGCCGCTCATGGCCGCGCCCAAGCGGGAAGTGGAAGGCCTCCGCCAGCACCTCGCCGCTCGTGGTATCCCTCAGCACCGCCGAGGTCACGCCATGGCCGGGCGGGCCGAAGCGATAGGCATAGGCGATGTCGAAGAAGCGGCCGATCAGCTCGAAGGCCGACAGCGTCGTCGCCGAGCGCGGACCGAGCGCGACCTCGCGCTTCGCTTGCACGACGGCAACCTCACCGGCGCGCCAGCAGGTCAGCTCCACTATCGCGGCCAACGACTCGGGCCGTTCGTTGATGACATGCAAGGCGAGCCCATTCACGCCCTCATCGGTGAGCACGAGCTGGACCGGCCGGAAGGCACGGGCGAGCCCATGCCAGGCTGATTTCGGTTCGCCATCGCTGGCGATCACGCCCCAGCCTGCGCCGGGCTGGAGATCTTGCAGCAGCCAGACCAGCGCGCCGCGCGTCGGCGAGCCCGGCCGGCGCCATTCGGCGAAGGTCTCCTCCATCACCTCGGCGACGGTCGCGCGCGACAAGGCGAAATAGCGCTCCGGATCCTCGCGCCGGAGCAGCGCCGGGTCGAGCCCATAGAGGCGTTCGAGGTAACGGTCGCGCACATCCTCGAAATCCCAGGAGGCGCCCGCATCACGCGGCACGGCGCGCTTCCAGTCGGGATGATGGGTGATCGCCGGAGGCGTGCCGCTGCGCAGCGAGATCTCTTCCGGCACGTTGGCGAAGGCGAGGCTCTCGGCGGCGAAGCGCACATTGGCGCGGCGGGCATCGTCGAGGCCGCGCATATAGGCGCCGACGCCGTAATAATGCGTGACGCCCTTGTCGGCGACGAAGGGCAGCGGCCCGCCCGAGGGCGAATTCGGGACATAGGCGATATCGGGTCGTAAAGTGGCGACCGCCGCCGGCAGGATCTCGTCGAAGACCGGGCCGGACCAGGCTTCGGGCGGCGCGCCGAGCATCGCCGATTGCTGGAAGACCTCGCTGCCGCCACAGAGCACGGCGAGGCATGGCGAGCCCTGCGTCCTATTGAGCAGAGTCTCGACCTCCGCCGCGATCGTCGCACGGAACCCGGCATCGCCCTGCGGATAATCGAAATTGGCCAGCATCATCTCCTGCCAGACCATGATGCCGAGCTCGTCGCAGAGCGCGAAGAAGGCGTCGTCCTCATAGCTCATCACGCCGGGCAGGCGGATCATGTTCATGCCCGCGCCGCGCGCCAACCGGAGCCAGGGCTCGTAAGTCGCGCGGCCGCCGGCCAGCGTCGTGACGTCGGCATTGCTCCAGCAGGCGCCGCGACAGAAAACCGGCACGCCGTTGACGATGAGGCCAAAACCCTCGCCATCGGCGCCGCGATCGACCTCGAGCGAACGGAAGCCGATGCGGCCGAGACCGATCGTCTCGTCATCGAGCGTCAGTGTGAGATCGTGCAGCGTCGGCTCGCCATGGGTGTGTGGGAACCAGGGAGTGATGCCGGGCAAAGACAATGTTCCGGCTAATTTCTCTTCGCCATCCACCTGCAAAGCCACTTCGCCGCCGGCGCAGCGCATGATGGCGCTACCTGGCAGCGACGCATTCGCGGCAAGCGTCAAGCTGAGCGCAACAGTGCCGACGCCACCCTCATAGCTCGTGCGCAGATCGACGGCCTCTATCCGCGCTGTACCCGCCTTGCTCTCGATCCGCAGCACCGGGCGATAAGGCCCGGTCGGCAGGCCGGGCGGGCACCAGCCCGGCATCGAACCGAGCGCGCTGGTACGGAACCAGCGCAGGCCGTTGGGCTGGATCATCGTCGGCCGCCAGCGGGCGCGGCGCGGGGCGGCGGCGAGCTTTGGCGCCAACGCGCGGAAGCACAGCGCAATCTCGGTCCCGGCCGCGCAGTCGACGTCGAGCTCGACGGCTGCGAACATTGACGAGCTTTCGGCTCGCTTGACGCCGTCAATCCAGATTTCGCTGACCGTCGCCAGTCCGTCGAAGCGCAGGCGTCCGCTCAAAGGTCGGGCCAGCTGCGTGCGATACCAGTGGTCCTGCAAGCCGATCGCATCGGCGCTGGCGTCATCGAGCCGGCCAAGGCTGCGCAATGTCCCGGCGACCGTGCCCGGCACCGCGGCCTCTTGCCAGTTGCCGTAACCCAGCAGATCGGCCGGCGTCGCGGCGGCATCGGCCGCTGTCGCGAGCCAGGACCAGCCGTCCAGTTGCTCGACGCGTTCGCCGGAGCGCGCGACGATGCGGGCCATCGCCTCAGCCGGGGAAGCGCTGGCCGAGCGCTTCGCTGACCTGATCGTATTCGCCGACGAGCCCGGCAAGCGTCGCGTCAAGACGCTCGAAGCGCTTCTGCTTCATCGCCCTGGCGAGGTGGAACTGCGCCACCTTGGCGCCCTCGGCAATGCGCAGGGAGCCATCGCGGGCGACCTCCAGCCCATCGACCGACTGGCCGAGCCAGGACAGATGGCTGGCGAGCAGTTCGAAATTGGCGCCGAGCTGGCGCAGCGTGTTGAAGGCGTAGTGATGGAAGGCCGCGCCCGGACGCTCGGCCAACGCCTCAGCCTGTGCGGTCGCCACGACGCGGAAGGCCGCGACCGGATTGCCCTGCGGCCGGCGCGCGACATGGCGGGCGAGCAGCCTCAGCGCCGTCGCGCGCAAGGCCGCTTCGTCCGGCCGGCGCTGCGGCAGCCGCACCATCTCGGCATAGGGGAAGAGCGTGTCCTCGCGCATTTGCCCCGGCAGAAGCCGGAACAGCCCGTCAAAGTCCTCGCCTTCGGCCCGGTGCAGGCCGTCATTGTGGAAGTAGTCGAGCTCGCGGGTGACGCGGTCGAGCCGGTTCACCGCGATCGTCGTCTTGCCGTGGCTCTCCCGATAGGAGACCCCGCGCGTGTCGGGCATGTAGAAGGAATCGAGTTCGAGCAGCACCAGCCGGCCGAGTACGATCTGCTGCTCGATATGGCCGATCAGCTCGTCATAGAGCGCAAGCTCCGTCACCTTCAGACCGTAGAGCGCCTCGAGGTCCTCGAGCGGCGGCTTGAAGAAGGTGAACTGATCGCCCTCGAAATCCTGGGTGACGGTGAAGCCGAAGGCGGCAGCCGGCTCCAGCCCCAGCGCGTTGAGGATCTCGATCCAGAGGTCAGCATAGCAATTGGTCTGCGGCCAGTGCCGCTCGCCGGCATGCATAGCATGCCTGATATAGGCGAGCGGGTCGACCGGCAGCAGCCGGCCGGCCAAACCAGCAGGCTCGGCGATCTTGCGCTGGGCCGTCATGGCACTCACGGCCAGAGCACGTCGCGGACCGCGGTCGGCCAGCGCGCGACGTCGTAGCCATGGTGCTTGAACAAAGCGAGCGCGACCCGCTCCATGCCGAAACCGACGCAAGCCGTATGCGCGGTCTCGCCGGCGGAGGTCTCAATGCCCCAGGTCGTGCCGAAATGGTCCTGGTGATAGTTGAAGGAGAGGCAGGCGGTCGGCTTCTCCTCGCTCTCGATCGGGATCAGGAGCTCGAACTTCAGGCGCTGGTCGCGCTGGTTGTTGGCGAGCATGCGCCCGGCGCGGCCGAAGAACGGATCGTTGGCGACATCGACATGCAAGGGCACGCCGAGCGAGGCCATCATCTCCTGGCCGCGCTCGAGCCAGAGTGCACGGAAATCCGTGACCTGCTCGGGCGTGCCGAAGCGGACATATTCGCGCATCCGGAAGAGCTGCATCCGGGCCGGGTCCTTCGAGGGCTCGTGCCGGAAGCAGTAGGATTGCAGGTCGAACAGCGCGCCGTCCGGCTTGAGCGGCCCGCGCTTGGCGACCACCGGGTAGAGCACGTAGCAGGCGGCCGGCGTCAGCACGACGTCGGTCGACTTCTGGCCACCGGTCCAGTCATGCCCTTCGGCGACGTTGTGCAGCAATTCGGCATGGGCGCGCTCGTCACCGTCGAAGGCGTGCACGGTGCCGGCGAGCTGCGGGAAGCTCTTGAGATAGCCGCTCTTCTCGAAAGCGCTGCGGCTCATCGCCGGCGGAAAGCGCGCGACTTCGGCGCCGTCCTTTCCGCCATAGCGGGTGATCAGCAGGTCGAACTGGGCGACGACCTCCTCGAACAGGCCGCTGCGGCCATAGAGCCCGTCGACACCCGTGTCGATCAGCAGGCCGTTATCGATCAGCTCCGCAAGGAAACCCTGCGGCTGGGGGCAATTCTGGCACATGCGATCACCGGGAAAGGCTGGGGTCGTGTTTGTAGACCGCCAGCAGGTTGGAGGTGTTGCCGAGGATTCGGTCGTTGTTGATCATGATCGGCGCCGAGAGCGCATCGCGCATCAGGCGCGCCAGGCTCGCCGGGCTGTCATTGCGATAGCCCTGGATGCCGCAGATCAGGAAGGCCTGCATCACGATCTCGCCGACGCTTTGCGAGGCGACGACCTTGATGCTGTTCATCGCCACGACGAAGCCCATCGAGGAGAGTTCGTCTGCATCGCCGCGGGCGCGCTCGTAGCGGTCGAGCCCGGCGACGACCAGCGCCTTGAATTGCTGCAGGCGGGCGAGCAGCTCGGCGAGGCGTAGCGCGCTCGGCGGGGTCGAGCCTGGACGCTTGCGCGCCTCGCTGCGCACGAAGCCTTCGGCGCGGGCCACCGCCTCCGCCGCAATGCCGTACCAGACCGAAGCCCAGAGCAGATGCGCGTTGGGCAGCATCGACTGCGCCGCGATCTCGGCGAAGGGCACCGGGATGATCTGCTCGGCCGGGGCCCGGCCGGCGAAGGTGAAGTTGTCGGAGCAGGTGCCGCGCATGCCCATCGTGTCCCAGGCGGCGCTGCGCTCGAGCCGGTACTGGTCGCTGGTCAGGACGGACATGACCTGGTCGGAAGGCGGGGCCTCGGGCGTGCGCCGCGAGGTGATCAGAATGGCATCGGCCTGCGCGCCATAGGAGATCAGGCAGCCTTCCTTATCGAGCGTGAAATCGTCGCCCTCGCGCACCACGCCGCAGATCGAAGAGCGCAGGTCGCCGCCGACGCCACCGCCCTCGGTCGTCGCCGACGCCAGCAGGAGCTGCTCGCGAGCGATGCGGGCCATGAAGGCGCTGTGCCAGGGATCATCACCGCAATGCACCACCAGGCTCGACACCTTGATCTGGTGCATCGCGTAGATCATGCCGCTCGAGGCGCAGGCTTGCCCCAGCACGGCGCATATCTCCGAGATCGTCGAATGGCTCGCCTCTTCGCCGCCATGGGCAGCCGGGATCATGATGCCGAGCAGGCGCTCCTGCTTCAGCGCCTCGAACACCTCCTGCGGGAAGCGCGAGTTCGCATCGACATCCGCCGCATGCTCGGCCGCGAGCTTGGCGATCTTGCGCGCCTTGGCGACCATCGCCTTCTGCGCTTCGGCGCTGGCGCCGGGCATCTCGGAGGTGAGCTGGTAGCCGGCTTCAGCGAGGCGGGCGAGCGTCGTCATCAAACGTGCTCGCTCTGGATGGTGCGGATCGCGCTCTCGATCGCGGCGATCGAGGCGAAGTTGCGCCGGTTCATCATCATGTCCGGGAATTCAACCTCGAAGGCATCCTCGAGCGCCATCATCAGCTCGACCGTGCCGAAGGAGGTGAGGCCGGCATTGTAGAGATCGGCCTCGTCGCCGAGCGTGGCGACGTCGACCGGGAGCTTGCCGGTGGTCTTGAGGATTTCGCGGATCCTGGTCTTCATCTCTCGTCCTGCCCTGTCCCGTATCACTGGCGTGGCGTCGCAGCGGCCTAGCCTCGGCATACGGAGGTAAACGCTCGCGCAGGGCGCGGTCGCAGTATCCGTCGTGAGGCTTTCCGTCGATTGGTGTGACGCCGTGTCGTTCGTTACGTCAGGCCTAACGCATAAAATTTAAAGTTGCCTTGCGTGCATCACGGAAAGCACCGGCAATGCGCTTTACTGGCTGACGTTTGGACATGTGGTAAATAGCTGGTTGCTCGAATAGCTGAGATGCAGCCGGTTCAGCCGGTTGCCGCCACGGAATAGGCTGGTTCAGCGTCGCGCTCTACGGCCTTGGCAGGTTCTGCACCCACAGCAGCATCGCTCGATCCAGTCATGAACCAGAGCAATGCGGCCGTCTTGATCGAGTAGACGGAGTCGCTGACGATCATCAGCAGGCAGATATAGGTCGCGACACAGACCTTGAAGCGCCAGGCGCGGGGCGATCGCTCCGGAGCGAAGATGAACAGGCTCCAGAAGCCGATCACGCCGATGAGCCCGATCTGGTTGAGCGAATAGGCGTAGCCGGAATCGGAGAGGAAGGGCTTGTCCGGCGACAGGCCCCAGACCGCTGCGGGCGAAAGCGAGGTGATGAGCCGCGCCGTCCAGAGCATGCGACCCATGAAGTTATTCTGCCAGTTCACCTCGGCGCTGGTGAAGCCATAGATCGCAAGCCCGATCAGGGCGACGAAGGGCGCCACCAGCCAGATGAAGCGCGGCGTGCGCGGCGCCACCAAGTAAGCGATCGTCGCGACGATGCAGACATTGGCGCCGAAGCGCGAGTCACTGAGGACGATCGCCGCCAGCCCCGTCGCCATGGTCAGCCAGCGCTTGGCCATGCCCGGTCGGTTGAGCGTCCAGATATAGAGGATCGCACCGAAATTGCCGGTCGAGATCGGCTCGAGGAAGACCGAGGATGCCCGGTGCGGCCCGAGGAACGGCAGAAGCGTGCGCGAGTCGGGTCTGAGGCCGCTGGCGAAGAGCGCGCCGGTCTGGCTGCTGACGTCGCTCGGCGCCACCGTGCCGCGCGCCACATAATATTTGATGATGTTGAAATAGGAGACGTAGACATCGAGCGCGAGGAACTCGAACAGGCCGAAGGCGACGACGATGAGCCCGCAGACGAGGGCGGCACGGTCGGCCAATCTTATATCATTGCAGCTCTTGCCGAGCAGATAGAAGGCGATCGGGATCAGGAAATCGCGTACCGCCTTGGGATCGATCAGCGGCCGCATCGCCATCAGCAGGACGGCATAGGAAAAGAAGATCGCCAGCAGCAGATAGGGCGCCGCGTTCCGTCCGAGGCCAAGATAGAGCGCGGCCGCGACCAGCACCACCTCGCAGCCCATCACCATGGTGTCGTTGATGCCCATGACGTTTGTGTTGATGAAGCACAGCGCCATGTTGAAGGTGAGCGCGCCGATCAGCAGCGCGATCGGCAGGGTCGGGAGAGGCCGGCTCGGATCGAAGCCGTCAGCCATGGCCGAGGGCCTGCTCACGCGGCCGCCTGCGCCGGACGCCGCAGCCAGCGGGCCGCCACGCTGGACACACCGGCTCCCGCGCTCTCGGGAACGACGAGCGCGACAATGTGCTCCCCGGCCGGGTCGATCGCAGCCGCCTGATCGACGAGGCTGCGGGTGGTTTCACCGGCGAGCGAGGTTGCGAACACGATCGCGTCCGGCCGTGCGCTCGCCTTGCCGTCGGCCTGCGCGGTCCGCCGCATGACGATGAAGTTGCGCGGCCGCCCCGGTCGAGCCGGCATAGCCCCGGCGGGCTCGATCCGGCGGATGTTCATGTCGCGGCCAGTCCCGTCCTGGCAAAGCAGCACGCTCTCGCCATGCGCCGCCAGGCTGTTGGCGAGGTGCTCGGCGAGCGCCGCCTGCGTGGCATCGTCGACCGAGCCAGCGATCATCACCGAAGCCGGCAGATGCGGGCCGAGCGTCTTCTGCAACAGCCGCGTGATCGGAAGGAGCGCATCTTCACGGCCGGCGGCCCTGGCCGGCAGCGATATCACGGTGCCGACGCCGATCGCCCGGCCGGCCGCTTCCGGCGTGAGCGGCTTCGCCATCTGGGGCAGGAGCCGCGACGTCGGCAGCCATTCGATGAGATAGGCTGCCCCGAGCCCGGCGCAGCTGCCGAAGAGCAGCGCCGCTGCAATCACCAGCAGAGCCGGCGGCTGGCTGGCGACCGCCGGCGCGACGGCCTCGGACAGCATGCGCGAGTTGTTGGTCTCGATCCGCTTCTGCTGCTCGAGCTCCTTGGCGCGTTGCAGCGAGGCGCTATAGACCACGCGGACCGCTTCGGCCTCACTTTCGAGCTGACGCAGCTTGATCTGGGCGGCACCGCTGACCTCCTGCGACTTGGTCAGCTCAGTCGCCCGCTTCCTGAGATTGGCGAGATTGGCCTCGGCCTGACGATAGCCTTCCTGCACCGTGGCACGCAGGCGGACCAGCTCCCCGGCGAGAAGCCGGCGCGTCTCGGCGAGCTCGGCCCGGATCTCGATCAGGCGCGGGTGCTGCGGCGCGAGCGTCTGGGCAAGGCTCGCCGCCTCGCGCGCGCTCTGGGCATATTGTGCCCTGAGCGAGGTCACGACCGAGGAGGTGAGCGCCTCCGGCAGCGTGTCGGAAAGCGGATCGCGGTTTTGATAGCGGCCCAGCTGGTCGCGCCGGGCTTGCTGGCGTGCGGATTCCGCTTCGGCCTGGCTGATCTGGCCATAGAGGTCGCGCAATTGCTGCGAGATGATGAGCCCGCCTTCGCCAGTGCTGACGAGGCCATGCTGGCTGCGGAAGCCCTGGACGGCGCGCTCCGCCGTATCGAGCTGCGTCCGCAGGCCGGAGATCTGGTCGATCAGCGTCACGTTGGCGCGTTCGACGACGGAGCGGCGTCCGTCATTGCCCTGGCGGAAATAGACCAGCGCCAGCCCATTGGCGATATCGGCCGCCTTCTGCGCCCGCGGATGCGAGACGATGATGCGGAAGACCAGCGAGTTCTCGACGCGCTGGATCACGATCGACTTCTTGAGCGCGTCGACCATCTGCGCCTGGCGCTGGTCGGGCGTCGGCTGCACCAGCCGGCCGAGCAACCGGGAGATCAGGCCGGGCGGGCGGGCGAAGGCCGGATCATTCTCGAGGTCGAGATCCTCGATGACCTGGCGCAGCACGCCGGTCGAGGTCATCACCAGCGCCTGGCTGTCGACATTGGCGAAGTCGATCGAGGCCGAAGTATCGGTACGAACGATGTCCTTGCCGACGACCTGCAGCGCCTGCGGATCGACGAGGAGCTCCGCCGTGGCCCGGTAGATCGGGGTCTGGACCGAAAGATAGGCGAGTGCGAGCAGCAGGCAGAGGACTGCGCTCGCGATCACCAGCCAGCGGCGCCGACGCAGCAGCTGGAGCAGTTCGGGCAGGCTGAAGGCAGCAGAGAGCCGGCCCGTCGCGGGCGCGTCGTCTCTTCCACCTGCCTCGAGCGCAGCCGGCACCGCAAATCTCCTCGACCTGTCCCGATCCGACGCGCATCCGCGGCCGGACGCGCCGACGGGCTCGGCTGGAATTCCACCGCGCATCCTGTCGAGCTGTGGTTAATATTTCGGTAACAAACTAATTACAATTCTATCCAAATATTAGAGGTCATGAATATTTGAAAATTAACTAAATAACCAGCGCATGCAAAAGGAATATTTCGCTTTGCTGCAGTCGATGATAGATCAATATTTACGAAAGTTGGCGGTATCAGACGCCCTTTTCGATTGCGCAGCCGCGATCCGCGCGATCCCGTTCACGCCCCGTTTACAACAGGAAGAAATCCCCCGGCCACGCCAACGTTTGCTTAGCTCGTGCCGGGTATCCCTACCAAAGGGAAAGGCCGGCCCAGCAAACGCGCCGTGACGAGGACAGGTCCAGACCGCATGCGTATCCTGATGGCCTGTGCAGCTTTCCCGCCTTTCATCGACGGTGGCGGGCCGATCTCGGCGATGATTGTCGCCAAGCTGCTGCGTGCCGCCGGCCATGATCTGACCGTGGTGAACGTCTCCGGCGAGGACCGGCACGAGATCTATGACGGCGTGCCGGTGCATCGCCTGCGCTCGCTCAACATCGACTGGAACTACCGGCTGCCGCGCCCGACCTGGAAGAAGGCGATCTGGCATGCGCTCGAGAATTTCAACCCGCGCGCCTTCCTGGTCATGCGCCGCGAGATCAGGCGCCTGCGCCCGGACATCGTGCTGACCGACTCGATCGAGAACATCAATGTCGCGACTTGGGCGGCGGCGAACAGCTGCGGCGTACCCATCGCACATATCCTGCGCAGCACCTTCTTGCTCTGCTGGAAGGGCAGCATGTGGCGTGGCGGCGACAATTGCGGCCGCGCCTGCACGTCTTGCCAGGCGACCTCGTACGGCAAGAAGCTCAGTTCGCGCTTCGTCGATGCTGTCATCGGCGAGACGAATTTCATCATCGGCCGTCATCTCGAGCACGGCTATTTCCCGAACGCGACCACGCACCCGATCCCCGGCGCGATCGCGCCTGTGCCCGGCGCCCTGCCTCGCACCGCACCGCCCATTGGCCGCCCGCTGCGCGTCGGCTTCATCGGCGTTCACGATCCGATCAAGGGCCTCGACACGCTCGCCGCCGCGGCCCACAGGCTGCAGGCCGAGCCGGTCGAGTTCCTGATCGCCGGCAGTGGCCAGAGCGAGTACGCCGAGGCGCTGCCCGGCCGCTTCCCGGCCCATAACACCCGCTTCCTCGGCTGGACCAAGCCGGACGAGTTCCTGCCGCAGATCGATGTCCTGGCCGCCCCCTCGCTGTTCCGCGAGCCTTTCGGCCGGGTGGTGATCGAGGCCTTCGCCGATGGCGTCCCGGTGATCGGCGCAAAATCCGGCGGCATCCCCGAAACGATCCAGCCTGGTGTCAACGGCGCCCTGTTCGAGCCCGGCGACGATGCGGCGCTGGCGGAAGCGATCATGGCCTTTGCCCGCGACCGCACGCTCGTCGCGACGCAATCGGCCGGCGCGCTTGCCGCGGCGGCGCGCTATACGCCGGACCGCATTGCCGCTGCCTATGGCGCCGTCTTCGACAGCCTAGTCGGCAAGCCGGCCGAAGGCACCCTCCTGCAACCGCGGGAGGTCCGGACGTGAAGGCGTTGCTGGAGCTGGCATGGACCGGAGCAGGCCGCTTCCTGCCCGCCTTCTCTTCGCGCTTCAGCAGCACGCTGCTGAGCTTCTTCGTGCTTCTGGTCGCGAGCCATTTCCTGCCGACGCAGGAATACGGGCTCTACGTCTTCCTGTTCTCGATCGGCAGCGCGCTCGGGCTGATCGCGGTGCTCGGCCAGCAGATCCTCGTCGTCAAGCATTACCGCCGGACCGAGGCGAGCGGCCACCCGCTCAACCAGGCGCTTCTCGGGGTCAATGCCCGCTGGCTCGCGCTCGGCTGTTTCGTGCTGCTGGCTGCGGCCCTGCCGCTCTGGCTCTTCGCCGAGCGGCTGCCGCCGACCTATCATTATCTCTGGCTCGCTTTCGTCTTCGCCGCGATCTTCGCGCTCAGCGAATACCTGCAGAACTATTTCCGCATCCACGGCCGCATCAACATGTCGCTGGTGCCGCGCGAGATCGTCTGGCGCGGCAGCTCAATCCTGTGCATCGCCGCCGCCGGCTTCGGTGGCATCCTGACAGGTGGCGCGGGGGCGATGGCGATCGCCACGGGCCTGCTTGCCGCCACCACGCTCTATCAGGGCGTGATGTTTCTTCGTGACGAGGGGTTGAGCTGGCTCGGCGCGCACCGGCGGATCCCATCGCAGACACATGCGGACTGGCGCCGCGAGAGCGGCTACTTCATCGCCAACAACGTCCTGAATTCCGCCTCGGCCTATCTCGAGACCATCCTGATCGGCGCCCTGCTCGGCCTGAACGAGGCCGGTTTCTATTTCGTCGCACTGCGCATCGCCATGCTGCTGCTGCTGCCTCTCGCGGCGATCGACACCGTCGGCATCCCGATGATCGCCGCCCGCTTCCAGAAATCCGACACGGCCGGCGCGCAGTTGCTGATCGGCCGGCTCTCCTTTGCGAGCTTCTGCATCTCGTTGCTGGGCGCGCTGGCGCTCACCGTCGTCGCGCCCTTCATCTTGCACCTGTTCAATCCGGAGTTCGTCCGGCATGCCGATGTGCTCACCGCGCTTTGCGTGCTCTCGGTCTCGCTGTCCTTCTTCGGCCCCGGCTCCTGGCTGCTGATGATCGGCGGCGGCGAGCGTTTCTTCCTGATCGCGCGGGCGATCATGTTCGTCATCTATCTCGGCCTGCTCTACGGGCTGGCGCGGGTCGGCGGGCTGATGGGCATCGCCATCGCCGGACTGATCTTCAGCACCGCCTCGAGCCTCGCCGCCTGGTATTGGATCAAAGAGAAATGGCGGATCGACAATATGGCCACCGCCTTCATCCGGCCCTTCCTCTTCGGCGGCGCGCCGGCGGACAAGGCAACCCCGCTGCCGACGGACCGTGCCACTGAGGGAGCCGGTCGATGACGGTAGCCGCAGCCTATCGCATGGAGCCGGCCAGCGAGCTGTCCGCGACGGCGCCCTCGCCCTTCGGCACGCCGGTGAGCTTCGGCCGCAGCATGGGTGTCTTCCATGCCGGCCATACCCCGTTCGCGGTGCTGATGCTCGGCGCCGTCGGCTATGAGGAGCTCTGCTTGCGCGCGACCTGGCGCAGCCTGGCACAGGCGCTGGCGGACAAGGGCATCGCCTGCCTGCGCTTCGACTATCCCGGTCAGGGCGATGCGCAAGAAGCCGCCGATCCGCAAGGACTGGACGATTGGTTCGAGACGGTCCGCGCCGCCGCGGAGTTGCTGCGCCGTTCCAGCGGCTGTGAGCGCCTCGTCCTGCTCGGCCAGGGACTCGGCGGAACGCTGGCGCTCAAGCTCGCCGAAGATCTCGCGCCGATCGCGGCAACCGTCCTCATGGCGCCGGTCGGCAATGGCAAGCGCTATCTGCGCGAGCTTGCGGCCTGGACGCGGATCGTCTCGGACCGGATCGGCATCGGCACCGACCCAGATGACGACACCCGCTGCGCCGTGGCCGGCCTGCGCATCGCGCCCGGCCGCCTGCCGGCAATCGCGACGCTCGGAACAAGCGCGCTCCGGCAAGCGCCGTCCGAACAGGTCCTGCTACTGTCTCGATCCGGTCATGGCGGCGACGCGGCCCTGGCCGAAGCGCTCACCGGCCTCGGCGCCGCCGTGACGCAGCGCGTCTATCAAGGCTACGAGACGCTGACCACTGATCCGACTGCGGCCCGCCCGCCCAAGGCGACGATCGCTGGTATCGTCGACTGGATCGTGGAACGAGCCGAGGCGACGGGCTCTGCTCCCGTCGGCATCAGGACGCCCCAGTTGCCCGGCCCGGCGGAAGGCGTGCTCGGCGACAGCTTCGTCGAACGCCCGATCCGCTTCGGCCCGAACGGCCGCCTCTTCGGCGTGCTTTGCGAGCCACTCGGGCCGGCGGCGCGCGAGCCCATCATCTTCGTCAATGCCGGCCGCGACTATCATATCGGCTGGGCCCGGGTCAGCGTGAGCCAGGCGCGCGCCTTCGCAGTGCGTGGCACCGCCTCGCTGCGCTTCGATGCCAGCAGCGTCGGCGACAGCGGAGTGGCTGCCGACGGTCCGGAGGAGATTCTCTATTCGCAGGCGCAGATCGACGATGTCCGCCTCGCCATCGACGCCATGCAGGCGCGCGGCTTCGACGCTCCGGTCCTGATCGGCCGCTGCAGCGGCGCCTATGCCGCCTTCCATGCCGCCGTCATCGACGCGCGCATCCGCCGCCTCGTCATCGTCAACAATGAGCGCTTCGTCTGGGACCCCGACGAAAGCGTCGAGGATGCGATCCGCTATGCCCATCGCAGCGCCGGCGATCTCGGCGCAACGCTGGCCCGCAAGGACGGACTGCGCCGCCTGCTCACCGGAAAGCTCCGTGTCGGACCGGCCGGGCGCTATCTCATCTACCGCTATCGCAAGAAGCTTTCGGTCAAGCTCGCGCCCATGCTCGGCCGACTGACCAAGCATGGCCGGCTCCATCATCAATGCCATCGCCATTTCGCCGTGCTGGCCGAGCGCAAGGTCGCACTATCGCTACTCTATGCCGATGGCGATGTCGGGCTGGCCGAGCTCCAGACCTATTTCGGCGAGGCCGGCAAGGGCCTCGCCGTCTATCCCAACGCCTCGCTGACGATGATCCCGGACGCCGACCACAACTTCACGCACCTCGCCGCTGGGCAACGCCTGCTCGATGCGCTGCTCAGGATCGTCGCGCCGTGAGGTCAGTCCTTCTCGCTTTGGCGCTGGTCGCCGCCTTGCCCGCGCAAGCCGAAATCTGCCTGCGCGGCGTCAACCTGTCGGGTGCCGAGTTCGGCGACCTGCCGGGCAAGGTCGATACCGACTATACGTATCCGAGCGAGGCGGCGATCCAGCGCCTCGGCAAGCTCGGCATGAGCGCCATCCGCCTGCCCTTCCGCTGGGAGCGCCTCCAGCCGCAGCTCAACGGCTCGCTGGAGATCATGGAGCTCGCCTATCTCGACCAGACGGTCCGCCGGATCGAGGAGGCCGGGCTCGTCGCCATCATCGACCTGCATAATTACGGCTATTACGCCAAGAAGCAGCTCGGCTCGGCCGAGCTCCCGGCCGAAGCGCTGGCCGATATCTGGGGCAAGCTCGCACAGCATTACCGCGACCGTCCCAAGCTCGTCTTCTCGCTGATGAACGAGCCCTACGACATCAACAGCGCGAACTGGACCAAGATCCAGAACACCGCCATCGCCGCGATCCGCAAGGCAGGCGCCAAGCAGCTCCTCCTGGTCACCGGCACGGCCTTCGGCGGTGCCCATAGCTGGACCTCCGACCTCCCCGTCGGCAACAACGGCCGCGATCTGCTCGGCGTCGTCGACCCGCTCGACCGCTACGCCTACGACTTCCATCAATATCTCGACGCCGACTATTCCGGCCGCGCCGCGGAATGCTCGGCCGCTGCCGGCGCGCTGAAGGGGATCGACGACGTCACAGCCTGGCTCAAGGCGAACGGCCGCCGCGGCTTTCTCGGCGAGTTCGCCGCCTCGAACAAACCGGAATGCCTGACTGCGCTCAGGCAGATGGTGACGAAGCTCGACGCCAGCCCGCAGCAATGGCTGGGCTGGACAGCCTGGGGCGCCGGGGCCTGGTGGCCGGCGGACTATGTCTTCAACCTGGATCCGACCCCGGCCGGCGAGCGCCCGCAGATGAAGCTGCTGGCTCAGCGCTTCAAGGCGAAGAAGCCTACTGCTATGTGCGGCCCGGAGGCCAAGCCGTGACCGTCCCGTTCTCCCACCGCTCGGCGCCCGCAGTACCGGCCGGCACGCGCATCGTCCATGTCGTGCGCCAGTTCCTGCCCAATCGCGGCGGGCTCGAGGATGTCGTCGCCAATCTCTGCCGGGCACAGCTGGCCGTCGGCCTGCGACCATCCGTGGTGACGCTCGATCGCCTGTTCTCGCAGCCGGACCTCGCCCTGCCGGCGAGCGACATCATCGACGGCATTCCCGTCACCCGCATCCCCTTCCGCGGCTCGACGCGCTATCCGCTCGCACCGCAGGTCTTTGCCCATCTGCGCGATGCCGACCTCGTCCATGTCCATGCGGTCGATTTCTTCTTCGATGCGCTGGCTCTCTGCTGGCTGCTGCATCGCAAGCCGCTCGTCGCCACCACCCATGGCGGCTTCTTCCACACCGGCGATTTCGCCAGCCTGAAGAAGCTCTGGTTCAACGGCCCGACGCGGCTCTCGGCCCAGGCCTATCGCGCCATCGCCGGCTGCAGCAGCAACGATGCCCGCATGTTCGAACGCATCGCGCCGGGCAAGGTCCGGGTGATCGAGAACGGTGTCGATCTCGACAAGTTTGCCGGCGCCTCCAGCCCCGAGCCGCAGCGCCGCCTCGTCAGCATCGGGCGCTTCTCCAAGAACAAGCGCCCGGACCGGCTGATCGCGACGATGGTGGCGCTGGCGCGGCGCGAGCCGAACTGGCATCTCGACATGCTCGGCGTCGCCTCGGACTGGACTGAGGACGCGCTGCGGACGGCGATCGCAAGCGCCGGCATGGAACAGAACGTGACGCTGCATCTCGGGCTCGACGATGCCGCGGCGAGGGCGGTGATGAGCCGTGCCTCGCTCTTCGTCTCGGCCTCCGAATTCGAGGGCTTCGGGCTCGCTCTGGTCGAGGCGATGAGCGCCGGCCTCGTGCCGATCGTGCAGCCCAATGCCGCCTTCGCAGGCCTCGCCAGCAAGTTTCCCGTCGTGCGGACAGTGGACTTCGCCGATCCGGAGGAAGCAGCGGCGGCCGTCGAGCAGGCCCATGCCGATCTCGTCCGCTTCCCCGGCAATACGCGCCCACGCCTGTCTGACCTCGCATCCTATTCCTGGAACGAGGTCACCCGCCGCTATCTCGAGTTCTACGCCGCGGCGCTCTGACCCCTCGACGCAACCACTCTCCGCCGACGCAAGGAAGCCCTTGCGCGCGGTCGATTTCTGGCTTTGTAATAGTGGATACACTCATACAAAATTGCTGATTGAGTGCCAGCGAGTCGCAGGGGAACGGGATGAGCTTCGCCTCCAAGGGGATGGCCGCAACGGCGCAGGACGAGGCTTACCGGGCCATCCTGCAGGACATCCGCAGCGGCCGCTACCAGCCTGCCGAACGATTGATCCCGGAGACGATCGCGCGCGAGCTCGCCATGAGCCGCATGCCGGTGCGCGAGGCCTTTCAGCGCCTCGCCAATGAGGGCCTCGTCCTCATCCGTCCCAATCGCGGCTGCATCGTCTCCGGCCTGACCATCGAGGAGATCTACGAGCTCTTCGAGATCCGCTCCGTACTCGAAGGTCTTGCGGTTCGTCTCGCCATGCCGCGCTTCGACGCAGCGGCGCTGGCCGAGCTCGACGACCATGTCGTTCGCATGCATCGCGCCGGCGCGGCCGGCGGCGCCGACTGGCTCGGCAAGCACCAGGCCTTCCACGCCTATATCTGCGGCTTGAGCGGGCGGCCGAAGCTGATCTCCCAGATCGCCGCGCTGCACATCGCCGTCGAGCCGTACATGCGCGTCTGGCTCCACCACGTCGCCCAGCCCGCTCACGCCACCGAGCGCCAGGACGAGGTCGTCGAGGCGATCAGGACCGGTGACGCCGAGCATGCCGAGGCGGTGATGCGCGACCACGTCCTGCGCACTGCGCCGCGCCTCGCCGAGTTCCTGCGCAGCCGCGGCCAGGCGGCAGGCGTTCCATCGACCCTGCCGGCCAGCGCGCAGATCTGAACCAAACGACGCGGCGGCTCGCAAGAAGGCCGCTATCCCGAGGACGCCCGAGGATCAGCCAAAAGAACGAGGGGAATCACAATGGATCGACGCCAATTCCTGAAAGCCTCTGCCGCGACGGTCTTCCTGCCGGCAGCACCGCATCTCGCCAGCGCGCAGGATGCCAAGACCCTGCGCTTCGTGCCCTATTCCGACGTCGCGATCATCGATCCGATCTGGACCAACGGCTACTCGACGCGCACCCATGCGCTGCTCGTCTGGGACACGCTCTACGGGCTCGACGACCAGTTCCAGCCACAGCCCCAAATGGTCGAGGGCCATGTCGTCGAGGATGACGGCAAGCGCTGGACGCTGACGCTGCGGCCCGGCCTCGTCTTCCATGATGGCAGCAAGGTGCTGGCGCGCGACGCCGTCGCCTCGATCAGGCGCTGGGGCGTGCGCGACACCTTCGGCCAGGCGCTGATGGCCGCGACCGACGAGATCTCGGCACCGGACGACCGCACCATCGTCTTCCGGCTGAAGGCGCCCTTCCCGCATCTGCCGGCGGCGCTCGCCCGCCCGAGCGCGCTCGTCGCCGCGATCATGCCGGAGCGCCTCGCACAGACCGACCCGTTCAAGCAGATCCCTGAGGCGATCGGCAGCGGCCCCTATCGCTATCTCACCGCCGAGCGCATCGCCGGCGCCCGCCATGTCTATGCCCGGCACGAAGGTTACGTCCCACGTTCCGGCGGCACGCCGAGCTTCACCGCAGGGCCGCGCACGCCCTATCTCGACCGCATCGAATTCAACGTCATGCCCGATGCCGCGACCGCGGTCTCGGCGCTGCAGACCGGCGCGGTCGACTGGGTCGAACAGCCGATCATCGATCTCCTGCCGCTGCTGCGGAAGGATCCGAACATCGTGGTCGAGGTGAAGGACCGGACCGGTATGGCCGGGCAGCTGCGGCTGAACCATCTGCAGCCGCCCTTCAACAACCCGGCGATCCGCCGCGTCATCCTCAAGGCGATCGACCAGGAGGACTGCATGAACGCGGTCTGCGGCGGCGATCCGCAGGTCGAGCGCGGCAGCATCGGCTTCTTCCCGAACAACTCGCCCATGGCTTCGGATGTCGTCGCTCCGGCTCTGAAGGGACCGAAGGATTTCGGCAAGCTCAAGCAGGAACTCGTTGCCGCAGGCTACAAGGGCGAGAGAGTGGTGTTCCTCGCAGCGCAGGATGTGCCGCGCATCGCCCTGGTCTGCGATGTCGCGGCCGATGCGCTGAATAAGATCGGCGTCAATGTCGACTTCGTCGCAGCCGACTGGGGCACGGTGCTGCAGCGCATCGGCAATCGCAGCCCGGTCGAGCAGGGCGGCTGGAGCTGCTACATCACTTACTGGTCCGGGCTCGATCTCGGCTCGCCGGCGACGAGTTCCCCGCTGCGCGGCAACGGCGCCAAGGGCAGCCCGGGCTGGCCCGACAGCCCGCAGATCGAGGCGCTGCGCGCCCGCTGGCTCGCCGCCGCCGATCCCACCCAGCAAAAGGCGATCGCCCGCGAGATCGAGCTCCAGGCGGTGCAGGACGTGCCCTATGTCCCAGCCGGCCAGTACCTGCAGCCGGTTGCCTATCGCAAGAACCTGACGGGCATGCTGAACGGCGTCCCGGTCTTCACCAATCTGCGCAAGGGCTGAACGCCCTTCGCTCCCTGCCTCAATGGCCGGCAACCAATGCCGGCCACGTTTCCACGAAAGCCTCTTCCATGCGTGATCTAGAGCTTCCCGGTCGCTCCCTCGCCATCAGCCGCAACGCGATGGCAGCGACCTCGCATCCCGCCTCGACGCTCGCCGCGCTCGACATCATGAAGGCCGGCGGCAATGCGATCGACGCCGCCATCGCCGCCTGCGCCGTGCAATGCGTCGTCGAAGCCGGTTCGACCGGCATCGGCGGCGACTGCTTCGTGCTCCATTCGCGTGGCGGCTCGACCGACGTCATCGCCTATAACGGCTCTGGCCGCACGCCTGCCGCCGCGACGCTGGATTGGTACGAGAAGGCCGGCATCACCACGCTGGAACGGCACTCGCCGCATGTCGTCACCGTGCCGGGCGCGATCGATGCCTGGACGCGCCTCAACAAGGATCATGGCCGCCTGCCGCTCTCGGAGATCCTCGCGTCGGCCATCGCCTATGCCCGCGATGGCTATGCCCTGACGCCGCGCGTCGCCTACGACCTCGCCGCCCAGCGCGACCTGCTGATCCAGGACCCCAACGCCGCCGCGACCTTCCTGGTCGGCGGGCAGGCCCCGCCGGCCGGCACCGTCCAGCGCCAGCCGGCCCTGGCCGAGACCTTTGAGGCGATCGGCCGCGAAGGCCGCGACGCCTTCTATCGCGGCGAGATCGCCCGGGAGATGGTCGACTATCTCAAGGCTGCCGGTGGCCTGCATACCCTCGACGACTTCGCCGCAGCCGAGGGCGAATACGTCAAGCCGATCAGCGCCAGCTTCCGCGGCCGCACTGTCTATGAGTGCCCGCCCAATGGTCAGGGTGTCATCGCGCTGCTGATCATGAAGATCCTCGAGCGCTTCCAGCCCAAGGGTGGGCCGCTCGCGGTCGAGAACCTCCACATCGAGCTGGAGGCAACCCGCCTCGCCTACGCCGCCCGCGATCGTTTCCTCGCCGATCCCAGCAAGGCCGAGGTGCCGGTCGAGCATCTACTGTCGGACAAGCTCGCCGACGAGCTCGCCGGGATGATCGATCCGCAGCGTGCGCTCGACCCGCTGCCGGCCATCCCCGGCGGCGCCGAGCACAAGGACACCGTCTACATCAGCGTCGTCGACAAGGACCGCAACGCCGTCTCCTTCATCAACTCGATCTTCTCGCCTTATGGCAGCGGGCTGATGACCAAGAAGTCCGGCGTGCTCTTCCATAATCGCGGCCAGAGCTTCGTGCTGAAGCAGGGCCATCCCAATGCGATTGCCCCGCGCAAGCGGCCGATGCATACGATCATCCCCGGCATGCTCGCCGAGAATGGCCGCGTCGTCATGCCCTTCGGCGTCATGGGCGGACACTACCAGGCGATGGGTCACGCCCATTTCCTGGCCAAGCTGTTCGATCATGGCCTCGATCTGCAGGAGGCGATCGACCTGCCCCGCCTCTTCCCGTTGCCTGGTACGAACACCGTGGAGACTGAAAGCCGCCTGCGCGACAGCGTCGGCGCGGCGCTCACGGCGCGCGGCTTCGACGTCCAGCCGCCGAAATCGCCGATGGGCGGCGCCCAGGCGATCTGGATCGATTGGGAGAAGGGCACGCTGACCGGCGGCTCCGACCCGCGCAAGGATGGTTGCGCCCTCGGCTACTGAACCCAGCGCGAGGCCGCCCTGCATGGGGCGGCCTCGACAGCGCCGGCGATCCCGGCAAGCTTCTCCTCAGAACAAGTCGAGGGAGAAGCGGGCATGGCGGGCGACGAACCAAAGCGACGCGGCATCGCCGGCGGGCTGACCAATTACGGCGACCCGGAGTTCGCCGCCTATCTGCGCCGCTCCTTCGCCCGCTCCATGGGCTATTCCGACGAGGCGCTGGCGCGGCCGATCGTCGGCATCGCCAACACCTATAGCGGCTTCAACAACTGCCACCGGCATTTCCCCGAGTTGCTGGAGGCGGTGAAGCGCGGCGTGCTGATGGCCGGCGGCCTCCCCGTCGAGTTCCCGACGATCTCGCTCGGCGAGGTCTTCCTCAACCCGACCAGCCTCAAGTTCCGCAACCTGATGGCGATGGGCACCGAGGAGATGATCCGGGCCCAGCCGATCGACGCCGTCGTGCTGATGGGCGGCTGCGACAAGACCGTGCCGGCGCAATTGATGGCGGCGCTCTCCGCCAATGTCCCGACCGTCGAGCTCGTCGCCGGGCCGATGTCGACCGGCCGCCACAAGGGCGAACGCCTCGGCGCCTGTACCGATTGCCGCCGCTTCTGGGCCCGTTTCCGCGCCGGCGAGATCGACCAGGAGGAGATCGACGTTGTCGAAGGGCGGCTTGCGACCACCGCCGGCACCTGCGCCGTGATGGGCACCGCCTCGACCATGGCCTGCATCGCCGAGACGCTGGGGCTCGCTTTGCCGCGCTCGGCTGCGATCCCTGCTGTCCATGCCGACCGGCTGCGCTGCGCCGAGGCGAGCGGCAAGCGCGCGGTCGAACTGATCGGCACGCAGACCCTGCTGCCGCGCCAGATCGTCACCGAGCAGGCGATCGAAAACGCCTGGCGCATGCTGCTGGCGATCTCCGGCTCGACCAACGCCGTGGTGCATCTCGCCGCCATCGCCCGCCGCGCCGGCATCAAGGTCGACCTCAACCGCCTCAACCAGCTTTCCGACGAGACCCCGGTGCTGGTGAACCTCAAGCCGGTTGGCGACAACTACATGGAGGACTTCTTCGCCGGCGGCGGCGTGCCGGCCGTGCTCCGCGAGTTGCGTGATCTCCTGCATCTCGACTGCATGACGATCACCGGCAAGACGCTGGGCGAATTGATCGACGAGCCCCTGATCGACCAGCTCGACCGCACGATCATCCGCTCGCGTGAAGACCCGGTCGATCCCGATGGCGGCCTCGTCGCGGTGTTCGGCTCGCTCGCTCCGCGCGGCGCGATCGTCAAGCGCGCCGCGGCCGAGAAGCGCCTGCTCGAGCATGAGGGCCGCGCCGTCGTCTTCTCGTCATTGGAAGACCTCGCCGCCCGCATCGACGATCCCGATCTCGATGTCACGGCCGATGACATCCTCGTCCTGCAGAACGCCGGCCCGAAAAGCGCCGCCGCCATGCCGGAAGCCGGCTATCTGCCGATCCCGCGCAAGCTCGCGGCCAAGGGCGTCAAGGACATGGTCCGGATCTCCGACGCCCGCATGTCCGGCACCGCCTATGGCGCAATCGTGCTGCATGTCGCGCCGGAGGCGGCGGTCGGCGGTCCGCTTGCTTTGGTCCGTAATGGCGATCGCATCCGGCTCAGCGTGCGTGAGCGGCGGCTCGATCTGCTGGTCGACGAGGCCGAGCTTACGGCGCGCCGGGCAGCGCTGCCGCAGCCGGTCGCGAAGGCACGCCGCGGCTATGACCGGCTCTATGACGAGCACGTGCTCCAGGCCGACGAGGGCGTCGATTTCGACTTCTGCTGAGCGGCCTCAGGCCAGGTGACAGGCGATTTCGAGCGCGCCGTCCCGGCGCAGTACCGGCGCCTCGACGCGGCAGCGCTCGACCGCCTGCACGCAGCGCGGATGGAAGGCGCAGCCCGGCGGCGGCGCGATCGGGCTCGGCACCTCGCCCGACATCGGCCGGCGCTCGCGGTTCGGCTTCTCGACATCGGGGATCGTGTCGAGCAGCAGCCGCGTATAGGGATGGCGCGGCCGGGCGAAGACCTCTTCTGCCGGACCGCTCTCGACGAAGCGGCCGAGATACATGATGGCGAGATGGTCGGACATATGCCGGACCACCGAGAGGTTATGGCTGATGAAGAGATAGGTCAGCCCGAATTCCTTCTGCAGGCGGACCATCAAATTGAGGATCTGCGCCTGGACGGAGACGTCGAGCGCCGAGGTCGGCTCGTCGCAGACCAAAAAGTCCGCCTCGGTCGCCAGCGCCCGGGCGATCGAGATGCGCTGGCGCTGGCCGCCGGAGAACTCGTGCGGGAAGCGGCTCGCATCTGCCCGCGACAGGCCGACGATCTCCAGGAGGTCGCCGACGCGGCTGGCCGTCTCGTTCTCGTCCTTGCGCAGCTTCAGTTCGCGGATCGGCTCGGCGATGATGTCGCCGACACGCCAGCGCGGATTGAGCGAGGCGTAAGGGTCCTGGAAGATCATCTGTACGCGCGGCGGCCCGACCGAGCCGTCGGCGCGCTTGATGTCCTTGAAATCCAGCATGCCCTGCGTCGGCCGCTGCAGCCCGACGACCATGCGCGCCAGCGTCGACTTCCCGCAGCCGGATTCGCCGACGATGCTGAAGGTCGTGCCGCGTTGAACGCTGAAGGAGACATTCTCGACCGCCCGTAGGATGCGACGCGGCTCGTGCGAGAACAGCCGCGACAGGGCCGGCGCCGAGACATCGAAGCGGCAGGAGGCGGATGCGACTTCGAGGATGGTGTTCGCCTCAGCCATGAGCCGCCTCCTGAAGCGGGAAATGGCAGGCGGCGGCATGGCCGGAGACCGGCAGGCCGGGCTTGTTCTCGCGGCAGAAATCGGTGGCGAAGCCGCAGCGCGGATTGAAGGCGCAGCCAGCGGGAATGGCGTTCAGCCGCGGCATCGAGCCGTCGATCTGGTTGAGCTCGGCATTGCGGCGATGGACGCTCGGGATCGAGGCCATCAAACCGGCGGTATAGGGGTGGCGCGGCCGGCGCGTCACCTCCTCGACCGGGCCGATCTCGACGATGCGCCCGGCATACATCACAGCGACCCGATCGGCCGTCTCGGCGATCACGCCCATATCGTGGGTCACCAGCATGATCGCCGTGCCGTGCTCGCGGCAGAGCCGCTTCAGCAGCGTCGTGATCTGCGCCTGGATCGAGACGTCGAGCGCCGTCGTCGGCTCGTCGGCGATGATCAATATCGGCTCGGCGCAGAGCGCCAGCGCGATCACCACGCGCTGGCGCATGCCGCCGGAGAACTGGTGCGGGTAATGGTCGATCCGCGTTTCGGCCGCGGGGATGCCGACCTCCTTGAGCAGGTCGAGCGCGCGCTTGCGTGCCTCGGCCTTGCCGACCGGCAGATGCGTCGTGATCGTCTCGATCAATTGCTCGCCGACGGTCAGCAGCGGGTGCAGCGAGGTCAGCGGATCCTGGAAGATCGCGCCGATCCGGCGGCCGCGCAGCTTGCGCATCGCCTCGGCCGGCAGATTGTCGATGCGCTGGCCCGACAGCTTGATCTCGCCGCCCGCCAGCCCTCCTGGCGGATCGAGCAGGCCGATCACCGCCGTACCGGTCAGTGACTTGCCAGCGCCGGACTCGCCGACGACACCGAGAATCTCGCCTGGCGCGATCTCGAAGGAGACGCCGTCGAGCGCCGTCAGCGGCCCGCGCCGCCCGTCGAAGACGATGCGCAGATCGCGGACCGATAGCAGCGCTGTTTGGGCGTTCACGCGGCGTCCTCCCGGCGTTCAATCGCGTAGCTCGACGAGAAGATCTCGCTCATTGGCGGGTTGCCGAAGGTGCGCTGCGGATAGCGTGCCATCACGCCCTCGAACTGCTTTTGCGCACGGGCATTGTCGGCGGCCTCATCGATGCCGGGGATGACGCGGTCCTCCATGACGAAGCGCCCGTCGATAATCGCGGTCGAGACGTCGCGGCCATGGCCGGTGAGCAGCATGGTCTGGATCGGGTCGATCACCTGACCGCTATGCGGCCGGTCGAGCGCGAAGACGGTGATGTCGGCGCGCGCACCCGGCTGAAGCCGGCCGAGATCGGGCCGGCCGAGCGCGTCCGCTCCGCCGATGGTGGCCGCATCGTAATAATCCTCGCTGCGCACAGCTGTTGCGCTGCCGGCCATGGTCCGGGCCAGGATCATGCCGACCTGCAGGTTCATGATCATATCGGGCGGGCTGGTGTCGGTGCCCATGCCGATCTTGAGGCCCATGGCGCGGTAGCGGCCGAAATGGTCGATGGCATTGCCGTGCCGGCCGGAGACCAGCGGGCAGTGCACGATCGCCGCGCCGGCATCGCGGATGATCTCGAGATCGCGGCCAGGACGCTCGACAAGGCGGCTGCCGGAGACGACCGTGCCATGCGGCAGCAGGCAGCGCTCGCTCAAGAAGCCGAGACTCTCCAGCCATTCCGGCGGGCTCATGCCGTGCTGGGCGAGGACGAGGTCGTATTCGATCTTCGACTGGCAGCAATGCAGGCGCACCGGCACATCGAGATCGCGCCCGGCCGCCGCCGTGCGGCGCAAAAGCTCGGTGGTCGACGTCTCGATCCGGTCCGGCGCCAGCATGGTGCGGATCAGCCCGCCGGCCGCGCCTTCATGACGCTCACAGAAGTCGAGCGCGCCATCGAGTTCGGCGAGGCCGCGTTCCTCGTCGTAGTGGGTGACGATGCGGCCATCGGCCTCAACCAGCTGGTTGCCGGTGCGATAGCCCGGGCCGAGATAGGCCCGCAGGCCCAAGGTCGCGGCAACCTCGGCCGCATCTTCGAACTCCTCGACGGTCTCGCCCCAGGCCCGGTAGAATAGCGAGGCGATCGGCAGCGCCGTGGTGATGCCGTTGCGGATCAAGGTCGCGAAGGCGTGCTTCTTCTGGAAAGCAAGCTCCTCGCGCGAATACATCTCGTAGGGGCCGGCCTCGAGATAGCTGCGCGGCCAGACCCGGCCTTTCTTCCAGGCCGGCTGGTTGTCATAGGCGAGGATGGTGGTGTCGAGATCGGAGAGCGCGTCGAGATCGACGAAGCCCGGCCCGATCACGGCGTTACCATAATCGATCCTCCTGGCGACTTCGCCGAGGAAACGATGGCCGGTGAAGACGACCTCGCCATCTTCGAAGACGATCTCGCCATTCTCATAGAGGCGATGGCGCCCGTCGCGGTGGCCGACGAGCCAGCGCGCCGTCAGCAGGATGCGGCCTTCCGGCCGTTTGGCGGCTTGCAGGGTCACGGCGTGGTCCTGATCGAGACGCCGTCGCGGGCGACGACCTTGCCGCGCTTGATCACGCGGCGCTGCGGCGGGCGGGTCGCGACGGCTTCGGCGATCGATTCGGTCGGCAGCAGGACGAGATCGGCGACGCAGCCGACAGCGAGCCCATAGCCCTCGATCTCCATCACCTTGGCGCCTTCCGTCGTGCAGACATCGAGCGCCAGCCTGACCTCGTCGTCGCGGCGGAAGTTGTTGCGCAGGCCGACGAACATCGCCCGTTCCAGCATGTCGCCATTGCCATACGGGCTCCAGGTGTCGCGGATGCCGTCGGAGCCGGAGCAGACACGCACACCGGCCTGGAGCAGCTTCTTCACCGGCGGGGCCGGACGGCTCGCCGGCGCTGTCGTCATGATCGCGATGTCGAGCTCGGCGAGCTGATCGATCAACGGGTCGATCAAAGCGGGGTCGGGCGTGCCCAGGCAGAAGGCGTGGCTGACCGTGACCTTGCCGGTCATCCCGAGCGCGCGAGTGCGCTCGATGATCATGTCGAGCGAGAAAGCGCCGACCTCGCCCGGCTCGTGCAGATGGATGTCGAGCGGCTTGCCATAGCGCTGGCAGAGCTCGAAGACGGCATCGAGATGGCCCTTTGGGTCGCGGTCGATCGTGCAGGGGTCGAGCCCGCCGACGATCTCGCAGCCGGCCTTCATCGCCTGATCCATCAGTTCGAGCGTGCCCGGCCGACGCAGCAGCCCCGATTGCGGGAAGGCGACGAGCTCGATGTCGACGATGTCGCGATAGGCATCGCGGGTCGCCATCACACCCTCGACGCCCCACATGCCGTGCTCGGTGTCGACATCGACATGGCTGCGGATATGGGTCGTGCCCTTGAGCGAGGAGAGGATGCTCTGGCGGGCGGACTGGCGCGCGGGATCGATATCGAGCCGCTTCTTGTTCATCCGCTCATTGTCGATCTTGTCGAGCAGCTTGGGGCCGACCTCGTTTACGTACCAGGGTAGGCCCAAGAGGCTCTTGTCGAGATGGGTATGGGCCTCGACCAGACCGGGAATGACGATCTCGCCCTTGCCATCCTCGACTGCGACGCCGGCGGGCGCTGACAGATTCGCACCGACCTGCGTGATCTTGCCGTTCTCGATCAGCAGGTCGACGGCCTTGCCGGCATAGGGACGGACATTGCGCAGCAGCAGGGAGGCGGTCATCGCAGGCGTATCCTCTTTTCGTTTCTTGTCGTCAGCGCAGCTTCGGGTTCAGGGCGTCGCGCAGCCAGTCGCCGAGCAGGTTGACCGAAAGGACGATCAGGCCGAGCTGCAGCGAGGGGAAGACGACGAGCCACCAGGAGCCGGAGAACAGATACTGGTTGCCGATCCGGATCAGCGTCCCGAGCGAGGGCTGGGTGATCGGCATGCCGACGCCGAGGAAGGACAGCGTCGCTTCCGACAGGATGGCGAGGCCGAGATTGAGGGTGGCGGCGACCATCACCGGGGTCAGCGTGTTCGGCAGGATGTGCCGGCGCATGATCCGGTTGGCGGGAACCTTGATGATCCGCGCCGCCAGTACATACTCCTTGCGCCGCTCGACCATGGTCGAGGCGCGCACCGTACGGGCATATTGCACCCAGTTCGTCAGCGCGATCGAGACGACGAGCACCGCCGCGGCGAAGGGATCGCGCAGGCCGGGCGGCAGCAACTCGCGGAAGATCGCCGAGACCAGGATCGCCATCAGCAGCGTCGGGATCGACAGCACGGTGTCGCCGAGCCGCATCAGCAGGTTGTCGATCCGCCCGCCATAGAAGCCGGAGATCAGCCCGAGCGAGACGCCGATCACCATCGAGACCATAACCGCCGAAAAGCCGATGATCAGCGAGACCCGCGTGCCGTAGAGGATGGCGGAGAAGACGTCGCGCCCTTGCGGATCGGTGCCGAGCAGGAACGGCCATTCGCCGTCCTGCGACCAGATCGGCGGGATCTCGGCCTTGTCGATGAAGATCTGGGCGAGATCGTGCGGGTTCTGCGGCGCGATCAGCGGGCAGAACAATGCGGTCAGGATCAGGATCGCCAGCACCAGCGCCGAGAGCCAGGCGGCAGGCGTGCGCCGGAAACTCCAGCCGACATCGCTGTCGAGGAAGCGGCGGAGATATCCGGGCTTGGCGGCGGCTTCAGCGGGCATTGGCGCCTCCCGTCAGCGCATCCTCGCGCAGCCGCGGGTCGACCCAGGCATAGGTCAGGTCGACCAGCGTGTTGAGCGAGACGAAGATGAAGGAGACGACGATCAGGTAGGCCGCCATCACCGGGATATCGACGAAAGTGACCGCCTGGACGAAGAGCATGCCCATGCCCGGCCACTGGAACACTGTCTCGGTCACCAGCGCGAAGGCGATCAGATTGCCGATCTGCAGGCCGGTAACGGTGATCACCGGCATCAGGCAATTGCGCAGGGCATGGCGGAAATGGACCGAGCGAGAGGGCAAGCCCCTGGCGCGGGCGAAGCGGATGAAATCTGTCCGCATCGTCTCCAGCATCTCGGCGCGCACCAACCGCATCACCAGCGTGATCTGGAACAGCGAGAGCGTGATGCCGGGCAGGATCAGCGCCTTGCGGCCGGACGCCGTCAGCAGCCCGGTGCTCCACCAGCCGAGCTGCACAACTTCGCCGCGCCCGAAGGCCGGCAGCCATTGCAGCGTCACCGAGAAGACCAGGATGAACAGGATGCCGAGCGCGAAGCTCGGCAGGGAGACGCCGAGCACCGAGATGAATTGCAGCGCCTTGGCGAGCAGGCTGTCGCGCTTAATCGCGGTGTAGACCCCAAGCGGAATCCCGACCGCCAGCGACAGGAAGGTCGCGACCAGCACCAGCTCGAAGGTCGCCGGGAAACGCTCGGCGATCAGCGTGAACACCTCCTGCTGATTGCGGTAGGAGATGCCGAAATCACCGCGTACGGCGTTGCCGACGAAGGTCGCGAACTGCAGCAGGAAGCCCTTGTCGAGCCCGAGCCGGACGCGGAGTTCGTCGCGCTGCGCCTGGCTCGCCTGCTCGTTCAGCATCAATTCGACGGGATCGCCGACGAAGCGGAAGGTCAGAAAGGCGAGGAACGCCACCGCCAGCATGACGCCGGCGGCATTGATGAAGCGCTTGAAGAGGAAGGCCGGCATCGGTTGCTCCTGTCTTCCGTCGTCATTCTCGGGCGTAGCGTAGCGAAGACCCGAGAATCTCAGGACGGGAAGGCGCTGGTTTCCGAGATGGCCGGGTCAAGCCCGGCCATGACGCTCCGGTCGTTCACTTCATCGTGGTCAGCCACAGGCGCGGCTTGTTGTCCGAGGCCTGGACCGTCGAGGCGATCGTGTTGCGCATCGCCCAGGCCATCGGCTGCTGGTGCAGCGGGATGAAGAGGTGCTCGGCCTTGGCGATCTTCAGCGCCTCCTTCATCATCTCGATGCGCTTTGGCGTATCGAGCTCGACGCCGGACTTGTCGACCAGCGCGTCAATGCGTGGATCGCCCCAATTGCCCCAGTTGAACACGCCGCCCGTGCCGCTCTTCGAGCGCAGCACCTGCACCAAGAGCGAATAGGCGTCGATCATCGGCTCATTGGCCCAGCCGAAGGAGATCGCGTCGAAATCGCCCTTCACCCGCTTTGGCGCCTGCTGGCTACGCGGCGCGAGGCTGAGATTCGGCTTCAGGCCGGCGCGCGACCACATCGCCGCCACCGCCTGGCAGAACTCCTCCTCGTTGACGAGCGAGTCGCTCTGGCAGTTCATCACGAAGGAGAAGCCGTTCGGATAGCCGGCATCGGCGAGCAGCTTCTTGGCGCCGGCAAGATCGAAGGGCAGGCGCTCGTCCTGCGACGGCTCGTAGCCGGGGATCGCCGGGGCGACGAGCGCGCCGGTATTGCGCGAGAGGCCCCGCATCGCCCGCTTCTGCACCGCGTCGATGTCGATGGCGCGGTAGAGCGCCTCGCGCACCTTGATGTCCTTGAAGGGGTTCTTGTCCTTGACGTCGCTCTCGACCAGCTTGTCACCGAGATTGAAGGCGAAGAAGACCGAACGCAGTTCGTTGGTCTGCAGCACCTTGACCTCGGATGAGGCCGTGAGGCGCGGCAGGTCCTGCAGCGGCGCGACATTTGTGAAGTCGATCTCGCCGGAGAGCATCGCCGCGACGCGGGTCGAGGATGAGGTAATCGGGATGAACTCGATCACATCGATGTTGTGCTGCGGCTTGTCCCACCAGCTCGCGTTCTTGGCGAAGATCGTCTTGGAGTCGGCGCGCCGGCTCTCGACCTTGAACGGGCCGGTGCCGTTGGCGTTGTCGGTGGCATAGCCCTTCACGCCCTTGCCGGAATCGGTCGGCAGCAGCGAATTGTTCGCCTCCATCCACTCCTTGTCGAAGATGAAGATGTTGGTGAGGTCGTTCAGCAGCAGCGGGTAGGGGCCGTTGACCTCGATCTCGACGGTGTAGTCGTCGATCTTCTTCGAGCTCTTATAGGCCGGCAGATTGCCCTTCAGCGGCGAAGTGTCGTGGGTGACGCGCTGGAGCGAGGCGATCACGTCGTCGGCCGTGAATGGGTTGCCGTTGTGGAACTTGACGCCCTGGCGCAGCTTGAAGCGCCAGATGGTCGGCGACACCGTCTCCCAGGATTCCGCCAGCGCCGGCTCGATCTTGAGATCGCCGGTGTAGCGCACCAGCCCCTCATAGACATGATTCAGGACCGAGAGCGTGAAGGTCTCGCCGAAGGAGTAGGGGTCGAGCGAGGCGATCTCGCGCGCCGAGCCCCATTTCAGCGTCTTGGCTTCGACTGCGCCGTTCAATGCGAAAGCGGCGACAGCCGCCAGCAACCAGGCCTTCTTCATCGAACTCTCCCCTTTTATTGCTTGCCGCCGGCCCGCCTTGCGCACCGGGGAATGCCGTTCAGTTGCCACCTCTGTGATCATCGTGGCGCTTTCCGCGCCATCTCGTGTGCGATCATTGAGCATACTTGCATACGATACAAGGATCGTATTGTATGCGATTATTGAAGACAAGCGGAAACTCAGCCGATGCCGCGCCCTACCCGCCCATCCCTGGCGAACAAGCCGATGACCAATGGCAAGGAGACCGAGACGCGCGGGCCGGTGCCGCGTGCGCAGGCGGTCTACAAGGCGCTGCGACGCGCCATCATCGAGCAGGCGCTGAAGCCCGGCATGAAGCTGCCGGAGGATTCGATCGGCGAACAGCTCGGCGTCAGTCGCACCTTGGTGCGCGAGGCCTTCGGGCGGCTCGCCGTCGAGGGCCTGGTCGAGCTCAAGCCCAATCGCGGCGCCAATGTCGCCTATCCGACGCTGGAGGAGGCGCGCGACGTCTTCGATGTCCGCCGCGGACTGGAGCGGCTCGTCGCCGAGAACCTGGCGGGGCGGCTGACCGCGGCGCAGGCGGCCGAGCTCGAGGCCCATGTCCGGCTCGAGGAGAAGGCGCACGGTCAGGATGGGCCTGAATCGATCCGGCTTTCCGGCGAATTCCACATCAAGCTTGCCGAGATGACCGGCAACGCCCTGCTCCTGCGTTATGTCCAGGAAGCCTCGTCACGCTGTTCGCTGATCCTCGCCATCTACGGCCGGCCGCATTCCTCGGAATGCGCCGTATCGGAGCATCGCCAATTGATCGAGGCCCTGCGCAGCGGCGACGCCGCCCGCGCCGCCGCCCTGATGGACCACCATCTCCAATCCGTCGTCACGCGTGCCTTGCTGGCCCCTCGCGCCGAGCGCGACATCCGCGACGTGCTCGCCCCCTATGCCTTGAGTGAAGGATTGACCCCATCGTGACTCAGACGCTGACGCAGGATCGGTCGGCTGCCGCCGAGATCGTCACCTTCGACTTCGCTGCGTTGACCCCGCGCGAGCGCTACAAGCTCTTGATCGGCGCCGTGGTGCCACGTCCGATTGCTCTGGTGACGACGATCGACGCCAACGGCGTCGTCAACGCCGCGCCGTTCTCGTTCTTCAACTGCCTCTCGGCCGACCCGGCTATCCTGGCGCTCGGCGTCGAATACCGTCAGACCGGCGGGCAGAAGGATACCGGCCGCAATGTCCGCGAGAGCCTCGCCTTCACCGTCAACATCGTCTCGGACGCATTGCTCGACGGCATGAACGCTTGCGCCGTGCCGTTCGAGCCCGGCACGGACGAGCTCGCCGAGGCCGGCCTTACCGCCATGCCCGGCGTCAAGGTGCCCTGCCCCTGGATCGGTCAGGCGCCGGCCGCATTCGAATGCCGCCACCACACCACGCTCGGCATCGGCAATTCGCGCGAGATCATCCTGGGCGAGGTCGTCTACGCCCATTTCCGCGCCGACACGGTCGATCGGGTGAAGCACTATGTCGATCCGGTCGCGCTCGACGCGATCGGCCGCATGGGTGGGCATGGCTACGCCACGACGCGCGACTATTTCGACCTGCCGACCATGTCCGTCGCCGATTGGCGCGGCGACCGCTCAAGGGCGCGGCGTACCCGGCCCGCCCGGCGCTGAACGAATGCATTACCTGCGCCGGAGTGGTTGACCCGCGGCGGATTTCCGCCAGCAATGCGGCCTCGAAAATCAGTCCGACGAGGCCCTCATGAACAAGCACGTCTCCGGCATCGATGCCGCCAAGCTCGACCGGTTGGCCGAGGTCGCGATCAAGGTCGGCCTCAACCTGCAGCCCGGGCAGGACCTGTTCCTGACCGCCCCGAGCGCGGCGCTGCCCTTGGTCCGGCGCATCGCCGAGCACGCCTACAAGGCCGGCGCCGGCCTCGTCACGCCGATCCTCTCGGACGAGGCGGTGACGCTGGCGCGCTATCGCTTCGGCCAGGATGCAGGCTTCGACCGCGCCCCGTCATGGCTCTATGAGGGCGTCGCCAAAGCCTTCTCGGCCAATACCGCCCGGCTCGCCATCGTCGGCGACAACCCGATGCTGCTGTCCGAGCAGGATTCGGCCAAGGTCGCCCGCGCCAACAAGGCCAATTCGATCGCCTACCAGCCGGCGCTGGAGAAGATCGCCAATTTCGACATCAACTGGAACATCGTCGCCTATCCCGGCGCGGCCTGGGCGCAGCAGGTTTTCCCCGCGGATGCTGAGGAGGTCGCCGTCGCCCGTCTCGCCGAGGCGATCTTCGCGGCCTCGCGCGTCGACCGCGACGACCCGATTGCCGCCTGGGACGAGCACAACGCCGCGCTGGCGCTGCGGACAAAATGGCTGAACGGCCAGTGCTTTTCGGCGCTGCATTTCACCGGGCCGGGCACCAATCTCACCATCGGCCTCGCCGACGGGCATGAATGGCAGGGCGGCGCCTCCACCGCGAAGAACGGCGTCACCTGCAACGCCAACATCCCGACCGAGGAGGTCTTCACCACCCCGCATGCGCGCCGTGTCGACGGGCATGTCTCCTCGACCAAGCCGCTCTCCTATCAGGGCACGCTGATCGACAACATCCAGGTGCGTTTCGAAGAAGGCCGCATCGTCGAGGCCAAGGCGAGCCGCGGCGAGGAGGTGCTGAACAAGGTGCTCGACACCGACGAGGGCGCCCGCCGGCTCGGCGAGGTCGCGCTGGTGCCGCACTCCTCGCCGATCTCGCAGAGCGGCATCCTGTTCTACAACACGCTCTTCGACGAGAATGCCTCCTGCCACATCGCGCTCGGCCAGTGCTATTCGAAGTGCTTCGTCGACGGCACCAAGCTGATGCCGGAGCAGATCGCGGCGCAGGGCGGCAACCGCAGCCTGATCCACATCGACTGGATGATCGGCTCCGGCGAGGTCGACATCGACGGCATCAAGCCGGACGGCAGCCGTGTTGCAGTCTTCCGTAAGGGCGAATGGGCCTGAGGCTCAGCGCCTGAAGCGGTTGCGATAGGCCGCCGGTGAGGTCCTTGCGATCTCGAAGAAGGCCTTTCGGAAGCTCTCGGGCGAAGCGAAGCCACAGGCGGTGCCGACATCGGCCAGGGAAAGCTCGCTCTCCTCGAGCAGCTTCATCGCCCGGCCGATGCGCTCGCGCCTGAGCCATTTCAGCGGCGTCACCCCGGTGCCGTCGCGGAAGCGGCGCAGGAAGGTGCGTTCGCTGAGGCCGGCATGGCGCGCCATCGCGCCGATTTCCGGCGGCTCGGCGAGCCGCTCGCGCGCCCAGTCGAGCACCGCGGCGATCGAGCGGCCGGGCCTTACCTGGATCGGCGCCTCGACATATTGCGCCTGGCCGCCATCGCGATGCGGCGGCATCACCAGCCGGCGCGCGACGATATTGGCAACCTTCGCGCCATGATCGGCCCGGATCAGGTGCAGGCAAGCGTCGATGCCGGCGCTGCTGCCGGCCGAGGTGACGATGCCCTCATCCTCGACATAGAGCACGTCGTCGACCAGCGTCGCGCCGGGACAAGCATCGGCGAGGTGCGGCGCGTGCCGCCAATGCGTCGTCGCCCGCCGGCCATCGAGCAGTCCGGCTGCCGCCAGCACGAAGGCGCCGGAGCAGATCGAAAGCAGCCGCGCCCCGCGCTGATGCGCCGCCCGCAGCGCTTCGACCAGCGCCGCCGGCGGCGGCTCGTCGCGATTGCGCCAGCCGGGGATGACGATGGTCTGCGCTTCGCTGAGGATCTCCAGCCCGGCATCGACCTGCAGCGAAAAGCCGCCCATCGCCCGGATCGGTCGCTCTGCGGCAGCGACGCGGAACCGGTACCAGCTGAAGTCGAACTCCGGGCGCGGCAAAGCGAAGGCCTCGACGACGATGCCGAACTCGAAGGTGCACAGGCCGTCATAGGCGACGGCGACGACCTCGTGCGGCACTCCGATACGGTTCATTTCGGCGTCGGCGCTCATTTGGCGAAAACCTACCAGACATTGTCATTTCCGCTACTGCCGCAAATCGCGACCGGCCGCTACCCCTCTCGTCATCGCAAGCCGATGAGGATCGCCATGGCCACTGCCATCACCGAAATACCCGCCGCTCCCTCGCATATCGCCCGCGCCCATTTCGAGGCGCTGCTGACCTTCGAGACCGATTGCTGGGACACGCATGACGCCCTGAAGGCGAATGATCGCGACTTCATCCTGGTCGATGTGCGCTCACCCGCGCTCTATGCGGAAGGCCATGTCGACGGCGCGATCAACCTGCCGCACGGCAAGATGACAGCCTCAAAGATGGCGGAATTCCCGGCCGGAAAGACCTTTGTGGTCTATTGCGCCGGACCGCACTGCAACGGCGCCAACCGCGCCGCAGTCCGGCTCTCGCGCCTCGGCCTACCGGTCAAGCCGATGATCGGCGGCGTCACCGGCTGGATCGACGAAGGTTTTTCGCTGACTGCTTCCAGCTGAGCTAGTCGATCTGCCCCAGTGCCTGTTCGATCGCGGCGAAGATCGTCTCGATCTCGGCGGGCGCGATGACCAGTGGCGGCGACAGCACCAGCGTGTCGCCGGCATTGCGGATCAGCACGCCGGCATCGAGGCAGAGCTTGTTGGCCTCTCCGCCCCGGGCGCCATCCGCGCCCGGGCGCGGCGACAGGTCGATCGCGCAGAGCAGGCCGGCGGTGCGGATGTCGACGACATGCGCGGAGCCCTTGAGCCGGTGCGCTCGTTCCTCCCAGAGCGGCAGCACCTTGGCGAGCCCGCCCAAAATGTCCTGCTCGGCGAAGACGTCGAGCGTCGCGAGACCGGCGGCGCAGGCGAGTGGATGCGCCGAATAGGTATAGCCGTGCAAGAGCTCGATCGCCTCGGGCGGGCCGGCCATGAAGGCATCATAGACAGGACCAGCGACGAGCACGCCCCCCATCGGCACCGCGCCATTGGTCATGCCCTTGGCGCAGCTCATCAGATCGGGCCTGACGCCATAGGCCTGCGCCGCGAAGGGGCTGCCGAGCCGGCCGAAGCCGGTGATGACCTCGTCGAAGATCAGGAGGATGCCGTGCCGGTCGCAGATCGCGCGCAGGCGTTCGAGATAACCTTTCGGCGGCGGGTAGACCCCACCCGAGCCGGTCACCGGCTCGACGATCACCGCTGCGACCGTCTGGGGATCATGGATCTGCAGCAGGCTCTCCAGCGCCTCGGCCGCGGCAAGGCCACCTTCCGGCCGACCGCGCGAGAAGGCCATGCTGGCGCGGTCATAGGGTAGCGGCAGATGCGCGACATCGGGCAAGAGCGGCCCGAAGGCGGCCTTGTGCCGGCCGATGCCGGAGACCGACAGCCCGCCCCAGCCCATGCCGTGATAGCCCTTGGCCCGGCCGATCAGCTTGGTTCGCGAAGCCTGGCCGCGGGCCTGATGATAGGCGCGCGCGATCTTCAACGCGGTGTCGACCGCCTCCGAGCCGGAGTTGACGAAGAAGACGTGGTCGATGCCTTCAGGCGCGAAGTCGCAGAGCCGCGCCGCATAGGCCTGCGCATCGGGGTGGCTCATCTTGAAGGAGGAGACGAAATCGAGCCGGCCGGCGGCTTCGCGGATCGCTTCGGTGATCCTGGTCTGACCATGCCCGGCATTGACGCACCAGAGCCCGGCCATGCCGTCGAGCACGCGCCGCCCGTCCGGCGTGACGTAGTGCATGCCTTCCGCCCGTTCGAACAGCAGCGGCGCCTGGCGGAAGGCGCGCATCGGCGTGAATGGCATCCAGAAAGCATCGGGCGCGTTGTCGCGGCGGCTTTCAGGGGCAAGTGCGTGCGCGGTCATCGGCGAGTCCTCGCTGTCGATTACCGTATGATGTCTTTCTTATGTTCAAAAGACAATAGAGACCGAGACTGCTTTTCAGTCGAGCCCATCCGGACGGCGCAACTGCATCGCGCGCTGGAGATGGCTGCGCATCAGGGCGCTGGCGAGTTGGCGGTCGCCGGCCTCCAGCGTCGCCAGCATCTGCAGATGCTCGCGGCTGTTCACCACGACGCGCTCATAGCCATAGGTCCAGTCGTAATTGGACAGCCGGCGCATCTGGTTCTGCCGGCGCACCGCCGAATGGATGAAGCGGTTGCCCGAGGCCGCGGCCAGCCCTTCATGGAAATCCGCGTTCATCTCGTAGAAGCCGATCGCCGAGCTTTCCTTCCAGGGCTGCGACAGGGTCAATTCGTGCCGGGCTCGCATCTCGTCGATCCAGCCCTGCTCGAGCGAAAAACCGGGCTCGAGGAAGACCATCGGCTCGATCAGCAGGCGGAAGCGATAGCGCTCGTCATGCGCCGACTGGTCGCGCGCTTCATGCAGGAAACGCCAGCCATAGCCGCGCTTGCGCTCGACCATGTCGAGATCGGCGAGCCGCGCCATCAAGCGCTGCACCTCGGGGCGGCCGAGCTCATAGCGCCGCATCAGCTCGAGCTCCGAGATCTCGTCCGGCAGGCGCCCGCCATGGCGATCCTGCGCGACCTTGACCATGGCGAGCTCGGTCGCGTCGGCCGGCGTAGCACCATCGCCGGACGGCGCCGGCGCGCTCAGGAGCTCGACGCCCTTGTTCGGATGCCGACGCACCAGCCCCTGCCGCGCCAGATGGTCGATCGCGGCGCGGACCGGCGTGCGTGAGACGTTGAGACGGCGCGCCGCGCTGTTCTCGTTGAGCCAGGCGCCGGCCTGCAGCCCGTCCTCCCGCACCATTTGCAGGAGGCGTTCGGCGATCTCCTGCTGCAGCCGTGTCGGAGATGTCATCGAAAGGCTCTTGATTGTCTTAGTTCGAAATGAAATACATTATGGATCGAGATAGCGCCAGCGCGAACCGCGGAGATCCGGTCATGGTCGAGCCCTTTCCCTTCGTCGATGTCTCGGGCACGCCTTTCGAGCGCGGTCGCCAGCATGGTCAGGCGGTCCCCAAGCGCGTCAAGCGCTCGATCGAGCTTTATGGCGGCCAGCTCGGTGATCTCGGCTACGACGCCGCTGCCAAATCGCGCCTGATTGGGGAGTTCGCCCGCGAGATCGAGGCCTTTGGCGCGCATTACATCGAGGAGATGCGCGGCATCGCCGACGGCGCCGGCGTCACGCTCGAAGACGTCATCATGATCAATGCCCGCACCGAGGTCATCGCCAAGGCAAAGCTGGAGAAGAACAAGCCGGTCGCGGCGGAGGAAGAACTCGACGATGGCTGCACCGGTGCGATCATCCTGCCCGAGCGCAGCGCCTCAGGCGAATTGATCCACGGCCAGAACTGGGACTGGAAGGCCGAATGCGCGGAGACCGCGATCGTGCTGCGCGTGCGCCGCGATGACGGTCCGGATTTCCTGACCTTCGTCGAGGCCGGCGGCCTCGCCCGTTGCGGCATGAACGCCGCCGGCATCTCGATCACCGCCAACTATCTCGAAAGCGAGCGCGACTTCACCCAAGCCGGCGTGCCGCTGGCGCTGATCCGCCGTAAGGTGCTGGAGCAGGGGCATTTCGCCTTCGCGATTAAGGCGGTCGCGACCACGCCGAAGGCCTGCTCGAACAACATGATGCTCTCGACCGTCGCCGGCTTCGGCATTGACTTCGAATGCGCGCCCGATGCCGCCTTCCCGCTCTACCCCGAGGATGGGCTGATCGTTCACGCCAATCACTGGGTCGGACAGGTCGCGCTGACCAAGATCACCGATACTGGCATCCCGCGCGTGCCCGAGAGCTTCTATCGCGACTGGCGCGTCCGGAAGCTCCTGAACGAGGCCGGCCGCAAGCTCACCGTCGACGATCTGAAGCAGGCCTTCTTCGACGATTTCCTGACCCCGCATTCGGTCTGCCGGCCGCCGCGCCTCAACGATACCGGCAATCTCTCTGCGACCGTCTCGATGGTGATCATGCAGCCGGCCAAGGGCACGATGGAGGTCGCGCCGCTGCCAGCCCTCAACCGCATCTTCACCCGCTACAGCCTCACCGATGAACCAATGACGCTCGCACAAGCCGCCGAATAAGGCGGCAGCGAAACGTCCAGATCATAAAACAAGGGGAACTTGCCGATGCATAGCCGACGCCGCCTTTCCCTCGCTTTCGCAACGCTCGGCGTTGCGGCTGCAATCGCCTTGCCGGCTGCAGCCGCGACGTTGCGCGTCCATCTCAACGCCGACATCCGCAGCATCAACCCCGGCGTCAATCGCGACGACAACACCGATTCGGTCGTCCTGCATGTCGTCGAGGGCCTTGTCGCCTATGGCGAGGATTCCGAGGTCAAGCCGCTGCTGGCCGAGAAGGTGGAGGTGTCGCCGGACGGGCTGAGCTACCGCTTCACCCTGCGCAAGGGCGTCAAGTTCCACAACGGCGCCGAATTGACCGCAGCCGACGTGGTCTGGAGCTGGAACCGCTACATGGATCCGAAGACCGACTGGCGCTGCCTGTCGGAGTTCGACGGCCGCGGCCGCGCCAAGGTCGAGGAGGTCACCGCGCCCGATCCGGCGACCGTGGTCTTCAAGCTCGACAAGCCGAGCTCGCTCTTCCTCGCCAACATCGCCCGCACCGACTGCGCGATGACCGCGATCCTGCACAAGGACTCGGTCAAGGCCGACGGCTCTTTCGACAAGCCGATCGGCACCGGCCCCTACAAGCTCGGCGAGTGGAAGCGCGGCGAATACATCCGCCTGACCCGCAACGAGGCCTATGCCAGCCTGCCGGGCGCGCCGGACGGCTATACCGGCGGCAAGCGTCCGCTCGTCGACGAAGTCCGCTTCATGGTCATTCCCGACGGCGCGACCGCCAAGGCGGCCCTGCTGCGCGGCGACATCGACATCGTCCCCGACGTCGCCAATGCCGAGGTCAAGGAGCTCAAGAAGGACCCGCGCGTCGAGCTCTCGATCACGACCAATATGGGCCTGGTCGGCATCCTCCTGCAGACCCGCGATCCCCTGCTCGGCAACGTCAAGCTGCGCCAGGCGATCGCGGCGGCGCTCGACACCGAGGAACTGGTCGCCCAGGTCACCGACGGGCTCGGCAAGCGCAACAACTCGATCGTGCCGTCGCTGTCATCCTATTACGACGCGGTCCAGGCCAAGGGCTATAAATACGACCTCGCCACCGCCAAGAAGCTGCTCGCGGAAGCTGGCTACAAGGGCGAGCCTTTGGTGATGCTTGCCAACAAGCGCTACCCGCAGAGCTTCGATGCCGCCGTGGTCTCGCAGCAGATGCTGCAGGCCGCCGGCATCAACGTCCAGATCGAGGTGCTCGAATGGGCGACGCAGCTCGACCGCTATTCCAAGGGCAATTACCAGCTCCAGGCCTTCCCCTATTCGGCAAGGCTCGATCCGGCGCTCTCGTTCGAATCCGTGACCGGCCCGAAGGCGACCCAACCGCGCAAGGTCTGGGACAACCCCGAAGCGCAGGCGCTGCTCGACAAATCGATGGTCGTTTCGGACAAGGCCGAGCGCCAGAAGCTGTTCGACGAACTGCACCAGCGCTTCATCGCCGAGGTGCCGATGGTGATGCTCTATAACGGCATCGACGCCGGCGCCTATGGCAAGCGGATCAAGGGCTACAAATCCTCGATCCTGTCGAAGCCGCGGCTCTGGGAGGTCACGGTCGCCGACTAAGAACTCGTTTCGAAACTCGCTCCGGCACGCCAGATGGCGGTGTTTTCGAGAACCGGAGCGCAGCGGACATTGTTCCGTGAGCACCGGAAGCGCAGAAAATGCCGCTAGATGGCCGCTGGAGTAGAGTTTCGAGGCGAGTTCTAGGCCGCGCCGTTGACCTCGATGAGGTCCTTGATGATGTGATGGGCGGTGAGCTCGGCCAGGCGCTCGCCGTCCCCCGCCTGGATCGCCGCGACCATGGCATGGTGGTCGGCGTCACTGGCGAGCAGGGCCTGATGCGAGGCCCAGACCGTCACCGCCGAGCCGCGCGAACGGTCGCGCAAGCTCCAGATCGTCTCCGCCAGCACCGGATTGCCGCAATGGGCATAGATCAGGCTATGGAAGGCGCGGTTGATCTCGCTCTGCTGCGGGCGCGTCCCGCTCCGCACCGCCTCGCTGAACTCATGGGCGAGCGCATCGAGCCTGGCGATCACGTCATCGTCCATCCTGCCGATCACGAGGCGGGATGCGGCGCTCTCCAGGATGATGCGGGTGTCGCGGATGGCGCGATAGGTGGCGATATCGATCTCGGCCACCCGATAGCCGCGATTAGGCACATGCTCGATCGTCTTGCGCACGGAAAGTTCGTCGAGCGCGGCGCGGACATCGAAGCGCGTCGCCTGGAAGGCCTCTTCGAGATCGATCTGCCGCAGCCACTCGCCCGGCCGATAGGCGCGGCCATGGATCGCCCGGGCGATCTCGTTGGCGAGTTCGCCCTTGGCGCGCTGGGTCTTGGGGCGGGTGGCCATGACGGGTCTCTAGAGCATTTCAACGACGCTTGTGAACTGGTTCGCCCGCATCGCGCACAGCCGGCGCTGCCCTTGTCGAATCCGGCTTGCGGCATCAAGCATATCATGCAACAAAATTGGCGCCAATCTTATAACCAATCGCGAGAAGCCGCATGACCGCTCCCGTCGCAAGCCCCGCCAAGCAGGACGACGCAGCGGCCCGCGGCCGCGCGCTTTATGACCTCGGCCCGACGCCGGTCACCGCCTGCAAGGCCGATCCGCGCTTCAGCTATTGCCTCTATGTGCCGAAAACTCTCGGCAAGGGCGGCCAGGCGCCCGAACTCGTCGTCGCCATGCACGGCACCGGCCGCGGCTTCACCGGCTATCGTGATGCCTTCGAGGCCTTCGGCCGCTGGAACAACTGCATCATCCTCGCCCCGCTCTTCCCGATCGGCGTGATGGGCGACGGTAACCGCAACGGCTTCAAATACATGCGCGAGGGCGAGGTCCGCTACGACCACATCCTCCTCGCCATGGTCGAGGAGGTCGCCCAGGCCTATGGCTTGCGCTTCGACCGCTTCGCCCTGTTCGGCTATTCCGGCGGCGGCCACTTCACCCATCGCTTCCTGATGCTGCAGCCAAAGAAGCTCTGGGCCGCCTCGATCGGCGCGCCCGGCTCGGTGACCCTGCTCGACCCGACGCGCGACTGGTGGGTCGGCACCCGCAACATGGCCGAACTCTTCGGCGCTGCCCCCGATATCGAGGCGATGCGCCAGGTTCCGGTCCAGATGATCGTCGGCGCCGCCGATCTCGAGACCTGGGAGATCACCCACCAACCCGGCAACGCCAGCTGGATGCCGGACGCCAACCATGCCGGCGCGAACCGCCCGGAACGGCTGGACTCCTTACGCCGGAATTTCGAAGAGCACGGCGTCACCGTGCGTTTCGATCTCGTGCCGAACATGCCGCATGACGGGCTGAAAGCCGTCCCGCGGGTAGAAGACTTCTTCGCCGATGTGCTCGCCAAGCGCCGCACCGGCGCGGCCAGGGCAGCCTGACCCGTCAGGACCAGGAAGACGGACAACGAGGGGAACGACAATGAAGCGCCGGCTCGCCTCCGCTTTCGCTTTGCTCGCTCTCGCGAGCCCCGCTGCGGCGCAGACGATCAATGTCGCGCTCAACGCCGACATTCGCTCGACCAATCCCGGCGTCAACCGCGACGACAACACCGACGCGGTCGTCCTGCACATGGTCGAGGGCCTGGTCGGCTATCGCGAGAACGGCGCCGTCGCGCCGCTGCTGGCAGAGAAGGTATCAACTTCCGCAGATGGGCTGACCTACACCTTCACGCTGCGCAAGGGCGTCAAGTTCCACAACGGCGCCGAACTGACCTCGGCCGACGTCATGTGGAACTGGACCCGCTACATGGAGCCCAAGACCGACTGGCGCTGCCGCAGCGAGTTCGACGGCCGCATCGGCATGAAGGTGACCGGCGTCGCCGCGCCCGATCCGGCGACCTTCGTGATGACGCTGGAGAAGCCGAGCGCCCTCTTCCTCGACACGATGGCGCGGACCGACTGCGCCATGGTCGCCATCATCCACAAGGACTCGCTGAAGCCCGATGGCAGCTTCGACAGGCCGATCGGCACCGGCCCCTTCATGCTCGGCGACTGGCGCCGCGGCGAGTTCGTCTCGCTGAAACGCTTCGACAGCTATGTCTCGCCACCGGGCGACAAGCGCGACGGCTATGTCGGCCGCAAGCGCGCCCTGGTGCCGGAGGTCAAGTTCCTCGCCATCGCCGACGGGGCGACCGTCAAGGCCGGCCTGATCTCAGGCGCGCTGCATGTCGCGGATATTCCCGATGCCGACATGCCGGAGATGAGGAAGGTCCCGACCCTGCAGGTGCTGAGCGCCCCCAGCGCAACCAAGCACGCGCTGCTTCTCCAGAGCCGCGATCCGCTGCTCGGTGATGTCAGGATGCGCCAGGCGATCGCGGCCGCGCTCGATCTCGATGAACTCGTCGCCCAGGCCTCGAACGAGCTCGGCACCACCAACAATTCCGCAGTCTATGTCAGCTCGCCCTATTACAGCGAGGTCCAGCGCCAGCGTTACCGCCACGACCCGGCGCGTGTGAAAAAGCTGCTCGCGGAGGCCGGCTACAAGGGCCAGACGATCAAGCTGATCGCCAACAAGCGCTCGACCGTGCCGAGCTTCCCGGTCGCGATCATGGCACAGGCCATGCTGCAGGCGGCCGGCATCAACAGCGAGATCGAAGTGCTGGAGTGGGCGACGCAGCTCGACCGCTACACCAAGGGCAACTACCAGATGATGTCCTTCAGCTATTCCGCCCGCCTCGATCCGGCCCAGAGCTACAATCAGTTCAGCGGCCCCAAGGACACCTACCCGTCCAAGGCCTGGGACAGCCGGCGCGCCGACGAGCTGATCGAGAAGTCGACCATCATCGCCGACGAGGGCGAGCGCCAGAAGCTGTTCGACGAGCTGCACAAGCTGATGCTCGCCGATGCGCCGCTGATCTTCCTCTACAACCAAGTCGACACGGCTGTGGTCTCGAAGCGCCTGCAGGGCTTTGCGCCCTGGGTCGCCTCGAAGCCGCGGCTCTGGGAGGTCGGCCTCGCCAATTGAGCCGTCGCGGACGCGGCGGCCTGACGATCACAACGACAAACGAAAAAACGACAGGGGACCGAGATGAAGTATCTTTTTGCGCCGGCCGCCGCACTCATCGCCACCGCCGCCTTCGCCGTGCCGGCCGCGGCCCAATCGATCACCGTCGCGGTCGCCGCCGACATCCGCAGCAACAATCCCGGCGTCAATCGCGACGACAACACCGATGATTTCGCGCTGCAATTGGTCGAGGGCCTCGTCGGCTACAATGAGGGTGGCGTCGCGACGCCGCTGCTTGCCGAGAAGGTCGACCTCTCTGCCGACGGCAAGACCTACACCTTCACGCTGCGCCAGGGCGTCAAGTTCCACAACGGCGCCGAGCTCTCCTCAGCCGACGTGCTGTGGAACTGGACCCGCTACATGGACGCCAAGACCGACTGGCGCTGCACCTCGGAATTCGACGGCCGCTCCGGCCTGAAGGTCGAGTCCGTGACGGCGCCGGACGCGCGCACCGTGGTGATGCAGATCGAAAAGCCGAACGCGCTCTTCCTCGACACGCTCGCCCGCACCGACTGCGCCATGACCGCGATCCTGCACAAGGATTCGGTCAAGGCCGACGGTTCCTGGGACAAGCCAATCGGGACCGGCCCCTACAAGTTCGGCGAGTGGAAGCGCGGCGAGTATTTCACCATGACCGCCTTCGACGGCTACAAATCGCCGAAAGATGGCGGCAAGGCCGACGGCTATGTCGGCTCCAAGCGGCCGCTGCTCAAGGAGATCAAGTTCCTGATCGTCAAGGATCCGGCGACGGTGAAGGCGGGCCTGCTCTCCGGCGCGCTCGACATGGCCGACATCCTGCCGAGCGACGCTGTCGAGTTGAAGAAGAACCCGAAGCTCGCCGTCGCGGTCGAGCCCAACGCCGTCCGCCACGTCTTCCTGATCCAGACCAAGGACGCGGTGATGGGCAACCAGAAGGTCCGCCAGGCGATCGCCGCCGCACTCGACATGGATGAGATCGTCGCGGCCTTCTACAACGACCTCGGCAAGCCCAACACCTCGCCGATCTATTCCGGCTCGAGCTATTTCCGCGAGGTCGAGAAGAAGGGCCATGTTTACGATGCGGCCCGCGCCAAGAAGCTGCTGCAGGAGGCCGGCTACAAGGGCGAGAAGATCGTGATCCTCGCCAACAAGCGCCCGGTCGTGCCGAGCTTCCCGGCTGCGGTGGTGGCGCAGCAGATGCTGCAGGCCGTTGGCGTCAACGCCGAGATCGAGGTGCTCGACTGGGCGACCCAGCTCGACCGCTTCAACAAGGGCAACTACCAGATGCAGTCCTTCTCCTTTTCGGCCCGCTTCGACCCTGCGATCGCCTTCGAGCAGTTCTCGGGACCGAAGGACAAGCAGCCGCGCAAGACCTGGGACAATCCGGAGGCGCAGAAGCAGATCGACAAGCTCTACGTGACCTCCGACCGGGCCGAGCGCCAGAAGATCGTCGACGAACTGCACAAGCGCGTTATCGACGAAGTGCCGATGATCTTCGCCTTCAACGGCCTCGACATCATCGCTCACGCCAAGCGCGTCCAGGGCTTCAAGCCGTGGCAGTCGAAGCTGCGCATGTGGGAAGTGACGCTGGCGAACTAACGTCACCCGTACCGTCCGCACACCGGGAGGAAGCCGATGCTGCGCTTTGCGCTGACGCGCATTCTGATGTCCGTGCCGACATTGCTGATCGTGTCGGTCGCGGTCTTCGGGTTGATTCGACTGATTCCGGGCGATCCGGCCTCGCTGATGCTGGGGGATCTGGCGACCCCGGCCTCGATCGCCGACCTGCAGGCGCGGCTCGGCCTCGACCAGAGCGTGCCGGTCCAGTTCGGCATCTGGTTCGGCAACCTGCTCAAGGGCGATCTCGGCCAGTCGATCAACTCGCAGCAGGCCGTGCTGCCGCTGATCCTGCAGCGCTTCTGGATTTCGGCCCAGATCGTGCTCATCGCGGTCATCCTCGCCAGCCTCGTCGCGGTGCCGGCCGGCGTGCTCGCCGCCTGGAAGCAGGATACCTCGCTCGATCTCTCGCTGGTCGCCGTCGCGACGCTGCTGCTCTCGATCCCGACCTTCTGGCTCGGCCTGCTGCTGCTGCTCTTCTTCGGGCTCAAGCTCGAATGGCTGCCGGTGGTCGGCTACGTCTCGATCGCCGAGAACCCCTGGGCCGGCATCCTCTACCTGATCATGCCGATCATGACGCTGTTCCTGCATGAGATCGGCGTGATCCTGCGCATGGCGCGCGCCTCGACGCTCGAGGTGCTCAGGCTCGACTACATCACCCATGCCCGCGCCAAGGGCCTGACCGAGAGCGCCGTCCTCTGGAACCACGCCTTCAAGAACGCCTTCGGCCCGACCTGGACGCTGATCGGCCTGGTGCTCGGCAATCTCCTCGGCGGCATCGCCGTGGTCGAGACGGTCTTCACCATCCCCGGACTCGGCCGCCTGCTGGTCGATTCAATCTTCGCCCGCGACTATCCGGTGATCCAGGGCTGCATGCTTTTCGTCGCCTTCACCTATGTGCTGGTCAATCTCGTGATCGACCTCTGCTATCCGATCTTCGATCCGAGGGTGACGGCGCAATGAAACTGCCAGCTCCCAACGCTCTGGTCGGCGGCACGCTGATCGGCTTCCTCGCCATCGTCGCTTCGGTCAGCGCGCTCTGGACGCCCTATGATCCGTTGCGGCTCTCCTTCCGGGCCAAGCTCGCTGCACCTTCAGCGATGCACTGGCTCGGCACCGACGAGTTCGGCCGCGACGTGCTCTCGCGGCTGATGGCGGGCGCCGCGACATCAGTCTGGATCAGCCTGCTGACCGTCACACTCGCCGTCTCGCTCGGCACGCTCATCGGCCTGTTCTCCGGCTATGTCCGCGGCTGGGTCGACCGCACCATCATGGCCTTCAACGACGCGCTGCTCGCCTTCCCCGGCATCCTCTTGGCGCTCGGCCTGCTCGCCGTCGTCGGCGCCAACAAATACGGCATCATCCTCGCGCTCGGCATCGCCTATGCGCCCTCGGTCGCCCGCATCGTGCGCGGCACCGTGCTCTCGCTGCGCGAGCGCGAGTTCATCTCGGCCTCGCGGGTGATGGGCAATTCTGAGGGCTTCACCATGCTGCGCCACATCCTCCCGAACTGCATCGCGCCGCTGACCGTGCTGGCGACCTCGATGTTCGGCTGGGTGCTGCTTGCGGAGAGCTCGCTCTCCTTCCTCGGCCTCGGCGTACCGCCGCCGGCGCCGACCTGGGGCAACATGCTGGCGGGCTCGCGGCCCTATATCGGCCAGGCCGTCTGGCTCGGCATCTTCCCGGGCCTGTGCATCTCGCTGACGCTGCTCGGCATCAACCTGCTCGGCGATGCGCTGCGCGACAAGCTCGACCCGCGGATGAGGGGTGCGCGATGACCTCCACCAAACCGCTGCTTGAGGTCGATGGCCTCACCCTCAGGATCGGCGCGAGCGGCCGCACCGTCGTCAACAATGTCAGCTTCTCGGTCTCGCCCGGCGAGATCGTCGGCATCGTCGGCGAATCTGGCTCGGGCAAGACGCTCGCCGCCCGCGCCGTGATGGGCTTCATCCCGCCGGCGGTGCGCCTGATCTCAGGCTCGATCCGCTTCGACGGCGAGGAGGTCACGACCATGGCCCCGAAGCGCCTGCGCGCCATCCGCGGCGCCAGGGTCGGCATGGTCTTCCAGGAGCCGATGACCTCGCTCAACCCCTCCATGCTGATCGGCCGCCAGCTCGAGGAGGGCCTCGCGCTGCATCGCAAGCTCGACGCCGCCGGCCGGCGCGAACTCATCCTCGACATGCTCCGGCGCGTCGGCATCCGCGATCCCGAGGGCGCCTTCAACGCCTATCCGCACCAGTATTCCGGCGGCATGCGCCAGCGCATCATGCTGGCCTCGGTGATGCTGCTGAAGCCGGCGCTGCTCCTCGCCGACGAGCCGACCACGGCGCTAGACGCCGTCGTCCAGCGCGACGTCATGGAACTGATGGTCGACCTGACCAAGGAGAACGGCACTGCCGTACTGCTGATCTCGCATGATCTCGGCATGGTCGCGCGCTATTGCAGCCGCATCGTCGTGATGTGCCAGGGCGACGTCGTCGAGCACGGCAACAGCGAAGACATCCTTGCCCGCCCGCAGCACCCCTATACCCGCAAGCTGCTGGCGGCGATGCCGCATCGCGAGCCGGCGCGCGAGGTGCCGGAGGCGGGGACGCCGCTCGTCGCGGTCAACAACCTCGTCGTCGACTATGGCGGCCGCCAGGGCTTCTTCCGCAAGGAGCAACCCAAGCGGGCGCTGCACGGCATCAGCCTCTCGGTCAAGCCGGGCGAGGTCGTCTCGGTCGTCGGCGGTTCGGGCTCGGGCAAGACCACGCTCGGCCACGCCATCGCCGGGCTGCTCAAGCCGAGCGGGGGCGCGATCCTGTTCAACGGCAAGCCGATCGACAAGAGCGAGACGGCCTATTGGGACTATCGGCTGAACTGCCAGATGGTCTTCCAGGACCCGTATTCCTCGCTCGACCCGCGCATGACCATCGGCGAGCTCGTCGGCGAACCCTTGCGGCTGGTGAAGGGCATGAGCGCCGCCGAGCGGAGAGCGCGGCTCGCCGAAGTTCTGGGCGAGGTCGGGCTCGGCGACGGCTTCGCCGAACGCTATCCGCACGAACTCTCCGGCGGCCAGCGCCAGCGCGTCGCCATCGCCCGCGCCATCATCCGCCGGCCAAGCTTCGTCATCGCCGACGAGCCGGTCTCGGCGCTCGACGTCACCGTGCGCGCGCAGGTGCTGGAGCTCTTCGCCGAATTGCAGAGGAAGCACGGCTTCTCTTGCCTGTTCATCAGCCATGATCTCGGCGTGGTCGAGCAGGTCTCCGATCGCGTCATCGTCATGCATGAGGGCCGCATCGTCGAGGAAGGCACGCGCGACCAGATCTTCGACGCCCCCCAACACGACTACACCCGCAAGCTGCTCTCGGCCGTGCCGGGACTGGAGAGCATGGCGGATGGCGGTGTCAGGCTGTTCTGGCGGCTCGGCGAGCCGGCGTGAGCGACTACCGAGAATGAGACCTTGCCCATGAAGAACGGAATGATCGTCGCCCCGCAGCCGGAGGCCGTGGAGGCTGGCGCCGCCGTGCTGGAGCGCGGCGGCAATGCGATCGATGCGGCGATCGCCTGTGCCTTCATGCAGGGCGTGGTCGATCCGCTGATGTCCGGCATCGGCGGCTTCGGCTCGATGCAGCTCTACATGCCCGGCAAGGGCGTCCATGAGATCGTCGAGTTCTATGCCCGCGCCTCCTATGCGGCGAAGCCGGACATGTGGCTCGACAAATTGCAGGGCCAGTCGCGCGACGGCTTCGCCTTCCTGCTCGAAGGCGGCATCAGCGAGTTCGGCCACCTCGCCGTCTGCACGCCGGGCAGCGTCAAGGGCTATGACCACGTGCTCTCGCGCTTCGGCACGATGGACTGGGCCGATGTCATCGCTCCGGCGATCAAACAGGCACGCGAGGGCGTGCTGGTGCGCCCGCATATGCACTGGTTCTGGTCGCAGGATCAGAGCGGCGCCGGCCAGGTCAACACATCAGACAAGCTGCGCTACAGCGAAACCGGCAAGAAGCTCTATTTCCGCCCCGACGGCAGCGCCAAGCGCCCCGGCGACATTATCGTCAACGCCGACATGGCCAACACGCTGGAGCGGCTGGCGAAAGGCGGTGCCGACCTGTTCTACCATGGCGAACTGGCCGAGGAGATCGCCGCCGACTTCGCCAGGCATGGTGGGCTGATCTCACGCGAGGACCTCGCCCGCTACGAGCTCTCCGTCGCCAAGCCGATCTGGGGCTCCTATCGCGGCCACCGCATCTCGACCTCGCCACCTCCCGCGAGCGGCATGTCGATGCTGCAGATCCTGCACATGTTGGAGGCCTTCGACATCGGCGCGCTCAGCCATGGCGGCGCGGAGCATGTCCGGCTGCTGGCCGAGGCGATGAAGCGCATGACCATCGACAAGGACCAGTTCATGGGCGACCCCGCTTATGTCGACGTCCCGGTCGAGCACCTGATCTCGAAGGAGCATGCGGCGGAGCAGGCCGAGAGCATCCGCCGCGGCGAGCGGGCCGATGTGAAGCGGCTGGAACGCTCATCGTCGCGGGAGACCACCCATGTCACGGTGGTCGACCGCCACGGCAACGCGGTCGCGCTGACCCATACGCTCGGCAGCCCGTCCGGCGCGATCACCGAGGGCCTCGGCTTCATCTACAACGGCACGATGAGCCGCTTCGACCCGCGCCCCGGCCGCGCCGGGTCGATCGCGCCCGGCAAGCGCCGTTCATCGTCGGCCGCACCGACGATCGTCTTCAAGGACGACAAGCCCTTCATCGTCATGGGCGCGCCGGGCGGCAGCTATATCGCCCCGGCGATGGCGCAAGGCATCAGCAACGTCATCGATTTCGAGATGTCGATGCTGGAGGCGGTGGCGGCGCCGCGCGTCATGGGCGTCTCGAATTCCATCGACATCAGCAACCGCATCCGCCGCAGCGTCGAGGCCGAACTCAAGTCCACCGGCTACGACGTCAAGCGCTCGGCCCAGAGCTACCCCTTCGCCGCGCTCCACGGCGTCAAGATCAAAGACGGGCTCGCGACCGGCGGCGCCGACCCGCAGCGCGACGGCATGGCGATCTCGGTGCCGGCGTAACTCCGCTCACACCGGCGCGATCTGCAGCGGGTCGACCGAGATCGCCCGTTTCAGCGCGCGCAGGCCGAAGGTCGTGCGTGATTGCCGCATCCCCGGCAGGCGGTAGATCTTCTCGCGCAGGAAGCGCTCATAATGCTCGGTGCCGCTGACCACGGCCTTGACCAGGTAGTCGTATTCGCCGGTGACGAGATAGGCCTCGACCACCTCGGGAATCCGCGCCAGCGCCTCGCCGAAGCTGTCGAGCAGCTTGTCGTCATGCTTGTCGAGCGTGATCTCGATGAAGACGACATTGTCGAGCCCGAGCGCACGGTGATTGAGCACCGCGACGTATTTCTCGATCGCACCGCTCTCCTCGAGCCGCTTCACCCGCGTCCAGCATGGCGAGGGTGAGAGGCCGACCTTTTCGGCCAGCGCATTGATCGTCAGCCGGCCGTCCTCGTTCAGCGCCGAGAGGATGCGCCGGTCTATCTGGTCGATTTCCTCGCCGCGCCGCGCTTTGACTGCCATCGATTAAATTTTCCGCCAAATGCCAAGATTGCAGAATAATCCTCTGATCATGACCGAATCTCAAGGCTACTTCGGCAAGAAATCGACGATGCACCACCCTAACATGCCCGAATAACGACGGCGGTTCGACAGGCGCCCCCGCAAACGTGCCTTGCGGCGGGGACCGCATGGCGGAATGCTGGGTCGAACAGAGCCTAGGGAGCGCGGACATGACAGACCCCTCACCGCTTCGGTTCCATGTTCCCGTCCCGGCCAGCCGCCCCGGCGAGAAGCCCGATTTCTCGCATGTCGTGATCCCCAAGGCCGGCTCGGTGCAGCGCCCGCCGGTCGATGTCGATCCCCGCGAGATCCGCGACCTCGCCTATTCAATCATCCGCGTGCTCGATCGCGAGGGCGAGGCGGTCGGTCCCTGGGTGCCCGATCTCTCCAAGGACGACCTGATCCGGGGCCTCCGCCACATGCTGACGTTGCGCGCCTTCGATGCGCGCATGCAGATGGCCCAGCGCCAGGGCAAGACCTCGTTCTATATGCAGCACACCGGCGAGGAGGCCGTGAGCTGCGCCTTCCGCATCGCACTCGGCAAGGGCGACATGAACTTCCCGACCTATCGCCAGGCCGGGCTCTTGATCGCGCATGACTACCCGCTCGTCGAGATGATGTGCCAGATCTACTCGAACGAGCGCGATCCGATGAAGGGCCGGCAATTGCCGGTGATGTACTCCTCCAAGGAGAACGGCTTCTTCTCGATCTCGGGCAACCTCACCACCCAATACGTCCAGGCCGTCGGCTGGGCGATGGCCTCGGCGATCAAGGGCGACAACAAGATCGCCGCCGCCTGGGTCGGCGACGGCTCGACGGCGGAATCGGATTTCCACGCGGCGCTCGTCTTCGCCTCGACCTACAAGGCGCCCGTCGTCCTCAACGTCGTCAACAACCAGTGGGCGATCTCGACCTTCCAGGGCATCGCGCGCGGCGGCTCCGGCACCTTCGCCGCCCGCGGCCTCGGCTTCGGCATCCCGGCCTTGCGCGTCGACGGCAATGACTACCTTGCGACCTATGCCGTGGCGCAATGGGCGATCGAGCGCGCCCGCCGCAATCTCGGACCGACGCTGGTCGAGTACGTCACCTATCGTGCCGGCGCCCATTCGACTTCTGACGATCCTTCCGCCTACCGGCCCAAGCACGAATCCGACGACTGGCCGCTCGGCGACCCGGTCGTCCGGCTGAAGCAGCACCTGATCGGGATCGGCGCCTGGTCGGAGGAGCGTCACAAGCAGACCGAGGCCGAGATCCTCGCGACCGTGATCGCCGCGCAGAAGGAAGCGGAAAGCTTCGGCACGCTGCACGCCGGCGGCAAGCCCTCCTCGCGCGACATGTTCGAAGACGTCTATGCCGAGCTGCCGCCGCATCTGCGCCGCCAGCGCCAGCAGATCGGAGTCTGACGCCATGGCCCGCATGACCATGATCGAGGCGATCCGCTCGGCCCTCGACGTCTCGATGGGCCGCGACGACAACGTCGTCGTCTTTGGCGAGGATGTCGGCTTCTTCGGCGGCGTCTTCCGCTGCACCCACGGCCTCCAGCAGAAATACGGCGTCAACCGCTGCTTCGATGCCCCGATCAGCGAGCTCGGCATCGTCGGCACCGCGGTCGGCATGGCGGCCTATGGCCTCCGACCTTGCGTCGAGATCCAGTTCGCCGACTACATGTACCCGGCCTATGACCAGATCGTCTCGGAAGCCGCCCGCCTGCGTTACCGCTCGGCCGGCGACTTCACCTGCCCGCTGGTGATCCGCATGCCGACCGGCGGCGGCATCTTCGGCGGCCAGACCCATAGCCAGAGCCCGGAAGCCCTGTTCACCCATGTCGCCGGCCTGAAGACGGTGGTGCCGTCCAATCCGCGCGATGCCAAGGGCCTGCTGATCGCCGCGATCGAGGATCCCGATCCGGTGATCTTCCTCGAACCGAAGCGGCTCTATAACGGGCCTTTCGACGGTCATCACGACCGCCCGGTCACGCCCTGGTCGAAGCATGAGCTCGGCGAGGTCGACGAGGGCCATTACACGATCCCGCTCGGCAAGGCCGCGATCCGCCGCGAGGGCTCGGCCGTCACCATCGTCACCTACGGCACCATGGTCCATGTCGCGCAGGCGGCCACCGAGGAGACCGGCATCGACGCCGAGATCATCGACCTGCGCACCCTGGTGCCGCTCGATCTCGACGCGATCATCGACTCCGTCTCGAAGACCGGCCGCTGCATCGTCCTGCACGAAGCGACGCTGACCTCAGGGTTCGGTGCGGAGCTGGCCGCGCTGGTGCAGCAGCACTGCTTCTACCATCTGGAGGCGCCGGTCGTGCGCGTCACCGGCTGGGACACGCCCTATCCGCATGCCCAGGAATGGGCCTATTTCCCCGGCCCCGGCCGCGTCGGCGCCGCGCTGCGCGAGATCATGGAGAGCCGCTGATGGCCGAGCGCATCATCAAGCTGCCCGATGTTGGCGAGGGCATCGCCGAGGCGGAGCTGGTCGAGTGGCACGTCAAGGTCGGCGACATCGTCCGGGAGGACGATCTACTCGCCGCCGTGATGACCGACAAGGCGACCGTCGAGATTCCCTCGCCGGTCGAGGGTGAGGTCACCTGGGTCGGCGCCGAGATCGGCGACACCGTCGCGATCGGCTCGGCGCTGGTCAAGCTCAAGGTCGCCGGTGGTAGCGGCGCTGCCGAGGAACCGGCGGAGATCGAGACACCGGCCGAAGCACCGAAGGCAAAGCCGGCTGTTGCGGCAACGCCGGAGCCCGCGCCCATATCGGAGCCTGCCCCCAAGCCAATGCCGACCCCGAAGCCGGCTGCGGCCTCGGCGCGCCCAGCGCCGATCCTCGCCACGCCCGCCCAACGCCGCCCCGTCGGCGAGAAGCCGCTGGCATCACCCGCCGTCCGCCTGAAGGCGCGCGAGGCCGGTGTCGACCTGCGCCAGGTCCAGGGCTCGGGCCCGGCCGGCCGGATCACTCACGAAGATATCGACGCCTTCATCCAGCGCGGCCCGGAGGCCCCGGTCGCGGGCAGGCTCGCGCCGAAGACTGCGGTCACCGACGTCAAGGTCGTCGGCCTGCGCCGCCGCATCGCCGAGAAGATGGCGCTGTCGAAGTCGCGCATCCCGCACATCACCATCGTCGAGGAGGTCGATGTTTCGGCACTGGAAGATTTGCGCGCAGCGCTCAACAAGAAGCCGACGGCCGAGCGGCCGAAGCTGACGCTGCTGCCCTTCCTGATGCGGGCCATGGTCAAGGCGCTCGGCGAGCAGCCCAGCCTCAACGCGCTCTATGACGACGAGGCCGGCATCGTCCACCAGCATGCCGGCATCCATATCGGCATCGCGACGCAGGCTCCCTCCGGCTTGATGGTGCCGGTGGTCAAGCATGCCGAGGCGCGCGACCTCTGGGGCTGCGCCATCGAGCTCTCCCGCCTCGCCGAGCGTGCCCGCGACGGCAGTGCGACCCGCGACGAGCTCACCGGCTCGACCATCACCATCACCTCGCTCGGCGCATTGGGGGGCATCGCCACCACACCGGTGATCAACCACCCCGAGGTCGCAATCGTCGGCGTCAACAAGATGGCGGTCAGACCCGTCTGGGACGGCACGACCTTCGTGCCGCGCAAGATGATGAACCTCTCCTCCAGCTTCGACCACCGTGTCATCGACGGTTGGGACGCCGCCGTCTTCGTGCAGCGGCTGAAGGAACTGCTGGAGACGCCGGCGACCTTGTTCGTCGATATCTGAGCCGGGACGCGCGACATGACCGAGATCACCTGTAAGCTGCTCGTCATCGGCGCCGGTCCGGGCGGCTATGTCTGCGCCATCCGCGCCGGCCAGCTCGGCATCGACACAGTCATCGTCGAGAGCGGCAAGCTCGGCGGCAGCTGCCTCAATGTCGGCTGCATCCCCTCCAAGGCGATGATCCATGTCGCCGAGGAGTTCGAAAAGGCCGCCCATGCCGCCGCCGGCAAGACGCCGTTCGGCCTGACGGCGGCCGAGCCGAAACTCGACCTGAAGCAGGCCGTCGCCTGGAAGGACGGCATCGTCCAGCGCCTCAACAATGGCGTCGCCGGTCTCTTGCGCAAGGCCAAGGTCAAGATCGTCCATGGCCAGGCCCGTTTCCGCGACGGCAAGACCGTCGCGGTCGAGACCGAGACCGGTCCGAAGGTGATCAAGGCCGAGACGATCGTGATCGCGACCGGCTCCCTTCCGGTCGAATTGCCCTTCCTGCCCTTCGGCGGCAACGTCATCTCCTCGACCGGCGCGCTGGCGCTGACCGAATTGCCGAAGCGCCTCGTCGTGGTCGGCGGCGGCTATATCGGGCTCGAGCTCGGCACTGCCTTCGCCAAGCTCGGCAGCAAGGTCACCGTGGTCGAGGCGCAGGACAAGATCCTGCCGCTCTACGATGCCGAATTGACCACGCCCGTCGCCAAGAGCCTGTCAGCGCTCGGCGTCGAGGTCCTGCTCGGCGCGAAGGCGCTTGGCCCGACCGCCAAGGGGGATGGCCTGCGGATAGAGACCGCCGACGGCAAGGAGCACGAGCTGCCGGCCGACAAGATCCTGGTCACGGTCGGCCGCGCGCCTGCGACAAGCAAGCTCGGCCTCGATGAGCTGGTGCTTGATATGGACGGCCGCTTCATCCGCATCGGCGAGCGCTGCGAGACCTCGATGCGCGGCATCTACGCCATCGGCGACGTCACCGGCGAGCCGATGCTGGCGCATCGCGCCATGGCGCAGGGCGAGATGGTCGCAGAGATCGTCGCCGGCGAGCCGCGAATCTGGGACAAGGCCGCGATCCCGGCGATCTGCTTCACCGATCCCGAGATCGTCTCGGCCGGCCTCTCGCCGGCAGAAGCCAAGAACGCCGGCTTCGAGACCAAGGTCGGCCAGTTCCCCTTCCAGGCCAATGGCCGCGCCATGACCCGCCATGGCGAGGCCGGCTTCGTCCGTGTCGTCGCCCGGGCCGACAACCACCTCGTCCTCGGCATCCAGGCCGTCGGGCAGGGCGTCTCGGAGCTTTCTGCCGCCTTCGGCCTCGCCATCGAGATGGGGGCAAGGTTGGAGGACATCGCCGGCACCATCCACGCCCATCCGACCTTGGGCGAGGCCTTCCAGGAATCGGCGCTCAAAGCGCTTGGTCACGCACTGCACATCTGAGGCGAACGCAGGCCGGGACTCAACCCGGCGAGGGTTGACGTAGCGGCTGAGGCCGCTTCGACTGGCAGCGCGGGCCGCGACGGCCCGCGCTGACTGCCGGAGCTTTCTGCCGTGACCGAACCCTGCGATCTTAATGCCGTCACCGCCCGCCGCCTGATCGGCGAGAAGAAGCTCTCGGCGACCGAACTGCTCGAAAGTTGCCTCGCCCGGATCGACGCCGTCGACCCAGCCGTCAACGCCATGGTGGCGCGCGACGACGAGCGAGCCCGCGCCACCGCTAAGGCGGCCGACGCGGCCACCATGCGCGGCGACGACCTGCCGGCGCTGCACGGCCTGCCGATCGGCATCAAGGATCTCGAGGACGTCGCGGGCCTGCGCACCACCTATGGCAGCCCGCTCTTCGCCGAGCATGTCCCGACAAAGGACCAGGGCATCGTCGCTTCCGTGCGCAAGGCCGGCGCCGTCATTGTCGGCAAGACCAACACGCCCGAATGGGGCGCCGGCGCCAATACCCGCAACGCCGTCTACGGCGTCACCGGCAACCCGTTCGATCCCTCGCGCTCGGCCGCCGGTTCCTCCGGTGGCTCGGGCGTCGCGCTCGCGACCAATATGGTGCCGATCGCCACCGGCTCGGACACTGGCGGCTCGCTGCGCAACCCGGCCGCCTTCAACGGCATCGTCGGCTTCCGCCCGTCGCCGGGGCTGGTGCCCAGCGACAAGCGCGCGCTCGGCTGGAATCCGCTTTCGGTGCTCGGCCCGATGGCGCGCACTGTGCCAGATCTCTGCCTGCTGCTCTCCACCATGGTGAGCGACGACGGCGTCGATCCGCTGGCGACCACGATCCATGGCAAGCAGGTCAGGCGGCCCGAAGACTTCGCCCGGCCGGACCACTGCGATCTCGCTTCGCTCAAGGTGGCCCTCACCCCGGATTTCGGCTTCGCCCCGACCGAGAAGCACATCCGCGAGGTCTTTGCCGACAAAATTGGGCGTTTCAGCAAGGTCTTCGGCCGTGCGGATGAGGCGACGCCCAATTGCGCCGGCACCGATGAGAGCTTCGAGGTGCTGCGCGCCGTCAACTTCCTCGCCGGGCAATATGAGCGGGTACGCGACACGCCCGACCAGGTCGGCCCCAATGTCCGCGCCAATGTCGAGGAAGGCCTGCGCTATGGTGCGCTCGACATTACCCGCGCCCTCAAGCAGCAGACGGTGCTCTACCATGAGTGGCAGCGCTTCTTCGAACGCTACGACGTCATCCTCTCACCCGCGATGACGCTCTCGCCGCGGCCCTGGTCGGAGCTCTATCCGGCCGAGATCGACGGCAAGCCGACGCGAACTTACTTCCACTGGCTCGCCATGGCTTATGCGGTGACGATCGTCGGCCATCCCGCGATCTCGCTGCCGGTCGGGCTCGATCGCAACGGCCTGCCCTTCGGCCTGCAGATCGTCGGCCCGCGCGGCGGAGACGCCAAGGTGCTTGCTGTTGCCGCCGCGCTCGAGTCACTCTTGGCGGGCGATCCGCTGACGGCGCGCCCTGTGCCGGATATCGCCGGGCTCAAGAAAGCCCCGAAGCTCAAGGACAGCCCGAATTTCCTCGGCTTCGACTAGGCGAAGCATGCAGTTTTCCAAGCCACGACAGCAGGACGAGCAGGGTTTGTAGCCGTACTATCCAATCATAAAAGGGGAGAGACCATATGAAGCGCCGTCAGTTCCTGCAGGGCACGGCAGCTGCCGCCCTGTTCGCTCCAACGCTTGCCCGGGAGGCCTTGGCGCAAGCACCTAGCGCGAGCGTGCTCAAGATGGCGCCTCAAGCCAATCTCACCTCGCTCGATCCGATCTGGACGACTGCGACCGTCACCAACAATCACGGCTACTACGTCTACGACACGCTCTATGGCGGCGATCTCAACCTGAAGCCGCAGCCGCAAATGGCCGAGGGCCACGAGATCTCGGCCGACGGCAAGACCTGGAAGATCAAGCTGCGCGAGGGCCTCGCCTTCCATGACGGCCAGCCGGTCCGGTCGGCCGACTGCATCGAGAGCCTGAAGCGCTGGTGCCAGCGCGACCCTTACGGCCAGCTCCTGATCAAGGCGGTCGAAGCCTGGGGCGCCCCGGATGAGCGCACCATCGAGATCAAGCTGACCCGACCCTTCCCGATGATGCTCGACTGCATGGCCAAGGCCGACAACCCGCCCTTCATCATGCCGGAACGCCTGGCCAAGACCGATGCGACCAAGCAGGTGACGGAGATGGTCGGCTCCGGTCCGTACAAGTTCGTGGCCAGCGAATACGTCTCCGGCAGCCGCGTCGTCTATGAGAAGAACGAGGCCTACAAGCCGCGCAGCGAACCGCCGAGCCGCAATGCCGGCGGCAAGGTCGCGCACTTCAAGCGCATCGAATGGCCGATCCTGCCCGATCCGGCGACCGCCGCCGCCGCGCTGACCAAAGGCGAGATCGACTGGTGGGAGCGCCCGCTCGCCGACCTCCAGCCCTTGCTCGCGAAGAGCCCCGACATCACGCGCGAGGTCATCGACAAGAATGGCCGCGGCTCGATCATGCGGCTGAACCATCTCCAGCCGCCCTTCAACAATCCGAAGGTGCGCGCCGCAGTCCGCCTCGCGGTCAACCAGGAAGACTATATGCGCGCCTCCCAGGGCGACGACACCACGAGCTGGCAGATCTGCCGGAACCTGTGGTGGCGCGGCACGCCCTACTACACCGGCGAGCTCGAGGACCTGATGCCGCAGAGCGTCGACAAGGCCAAGGCGGCGCTGAAGGAGTCCGGCTACAAGGGCGAGAAGGTCGTCATCATCAACCCGACCGACTTCCCCGATATCGGCCCTCTCGGCGACGTCACCTACGAGCTGCTCAAATCAATCGGCATGAATGTCGAGATGATGGCGAGCGACTGGGGCACCGTGATCCAGCGCCGCAACAGCCGCGAGCCGGTCGAGAAGGGTGGCTGGAGCATCTTCCACACCACCGGCGCGGCGGTCGGCTGGGGCAACCCCGCTCTGTCCAATATCGTGCGCGGCCCGGGCGAGAAGGGCTGGTTCGGTTGGTGGACCAACGCCAAGGCGGAGGAACTGGCGGAAGAGTGGCTCTATGCACCGGACGAGGCCAAACAGAAGCAGGCGGCGGTGACGCTCGGCCGGCTGGCGCTGGAGGAATGCGCCACGATCCCGCTCGGCCAGTTCGTCATCAAGACGGCCTACCGCAAGGGCCTGACCGGCATGCTGCCGGGCTCGGCGCCTTATCCGTGGGGGCTGAAGCGGGTGTGAAGCACCGCTAGCGAACAGGCGCAACAGATCCCCTCTCCCCTTGCGGGAGAGGGCTAGGGTGAGGGGTCGCGCGACGCTTCCTCGTCATGGTCGGGCTCGTCCCGACCATCCACGCCTTTCATGATCGAGTACGGTGTCCAAGACGTGGATGCTCGCCACAAGGACGAGCATGACGGGAAGTCCTGCGCGACCCCTCATCCGGCCCTTGCGGGCCACCTTCTCCCGCAAGGGGAGAAGGAAAGAGCGGCTCCGCATGACGAGCCTTACGACGCCGCCACCGCCGCCGACCAGGGCGAAGCCGCGTCGCTGATGCCCTCCTGCTCGCTTTGCCCGGCCCGCACCATGTTCGGGCAGGCGAAGTTGAGCGGCAGCACGCCGTGCTCGACGACCGTCAACGGGCCAGCTGCGGCCAGCGCATCGAGTGTACCTTCCGGCAGGCGGGCGTCGGCGCTGGTGCCATCCGGCCCAGAGACATCGATGCGTGGCTGGTGCGCGGCATCCTCCAGGCTCATGCCGCTGTCGAGGGTGAAGGCCAGCATCTGGTAGACGCTGGCGAGGATGCGCCGCCCGCCCGAGGCGCCGGCGCCGTAACGCGGAAAGCCGCCATCGGCCGGGGTCACCACGACCGGGCACATATTGCAGAGCGGGCGCGCGCCAGGGGCGATCGCATTGGCGCTGCCCGGACGCGGGTCGAACCACATCATGCCGTTGTTCATCAGCACGCCGGTCTCGGGCAGGACGAAACGGCTGCCCATCGACGATAGCAGCGTCGTCGTCAGCGAAACGATCGTGCCCTCGCCATCGACCACGGTGAGATGCGTGGTGCAGGTCTCGGCCGACTCCTTCGCAGCTTGCGCCGCGCCGAGCCCTTCGAGCCGGCTGGCATAGGCCTCGCGTATCACTTGCGAGAGCCTGGCGAACCAGGCCGAGTCCGGTCCTCCGTCCGGCGGCGGGCTTGAAGCCATGCCCTCGATCACCGCCTGCAAGGTCGGCGCCGCCGTCAAACCGCCGGCCGTGTGGATGCGATGCGTGCCGCGCCAGTCGATCATCGGCGCCTCGCGGACGGTCGCCCGGCAATCCGCCAGATCCTGCGCATCGACCACCCCGCCGGCACCGGCGACGTCGGCTGCCAGCCGCGCGGCGAGGTCGCCGCGATAGAAATCGTCGAGCCCGGCCTTGGCGAGATGCTCCAGCGTCGCGCCGAGATTGCCGAGTTTCCTGAAACCGGGCACGCCCTGATAGGGCGGCACCGGCGGCAAGCCGTCAGGCAGGTAGATGCGGGCACTCTCCTCGTAGAGTCGCAGCACCGAGGCCGAGGAGGCGATCTTCAGCGTCGTATACCAGTCCTGTGCCAACCCCCGGCGGGCCAATGCGATCGCGGGTTGGAGCAGTTCGGAGACAGGCATGCTGGTCCCGAACGCCTCTTTCAGCTTGGCGTAGCCGGCGACCGAGGACGGAATGCAGAAGGAGAGCGGGCCATGGATGTTGCGATCGTCGACCACACCCGGCCAGGCGAACAGGTCGAGCTTCATCTCGCCGGTCAGCGGATAATCGGCCGGATCGGCGCGGCGTGGCGCGACCGGGCCGAAATCGACAACCTGCGCCCTGCTCTCGCCGGCCTTCAGCACGACACCGAAGCCAATGCCGCCGAGCCCGCTGTTCCAGGGCTCGACCGCAGCCAGCGCAAAGGCGGCCGCGACCGCTGCATCCGCCGCGTTGCCGCCGGCTTCGAGGATCGCCGCGCCAGCTGCAGCCGCCTCGTGGTTCTGCGAGACGACGACGCCATTGCGCCCCCGCGCCGACGGCTTGGTCAGGCTCCAGTTCTGGGTGCGATAGGCACGGTGCGGCGCGGCTGTGGGCATGACGGTCTCGGTCTAGGATGATGGCGACCGGCATCGTGGCACGCATGTCCGGAAAGGTCATCGCCCCGCGATGCGGAACGGCTCCGCGCCGCGCGTCGATCCCGGCTGCGTCGTCCTGCTGGATCGACCGAGCCGTTCCGTGCGAGGCTTCCCGCTCCTTCTCTATCGTCTGGAGGGGGAAATCCGGGCGGTGCGTCGATGGCAGTCGGCGCGCCGCCCATCCGGCCGGATTCACCGGCGGATATCTGCCAGCGTCACTTCGCCGGCGCGACCTTGCCGGGCAGGCTGAGATTGCCCGAGGCGACCTTGAAAACATTGGCGACGCAGAGAAGCGGCGCGTGCAGGTTGGCGTTGACACGCAGGCCCGCGGTGACGCCGTCGAAGGAGGCGGCTTTCAGCGCGCCGAGCTTGTCGAGCGGGACATGGACCTCGACCGTGCTGCCGGCGAGTGCGGTCTTGTAGGCAGGGCTGTCGATCAAGAGCGGCACGCCAGGCCAGGTCTCGGGGAGACGCGGCTTCGCCCCTGCCGGAATGTCGCGCACTTTCAGCCCGCCGCCGCAGGCCTTGTCTTCGGCCAGCACGACCCAGTGCGGATGCCAGACATCACGGTTCTTCGCGCCCTTGGCGCCGTCGTCGAAATCGGGGTGGAAGGTGACGGCGAGGGCGACGATGCCCTGGCCCTTGTCGAAGCCAACCTCGGCGCTGTTGAGCGAGGTCGGCCAGACATAGGCGTAGACCTCGGAGCCGGCGAAATTTCCGGTCGCCGCAGGCTTGGCTACCCCCGCGTCGCCACGCAGGCGGCTGCGGAAGACGGCATGGCCGTGATCGGTGGTGATCGTCGTCTCGACAATGTCGAATGACGCCTGCACCGCGGCGTTGCTGGCGCTCTTGATCTCATGTGCCCCGGCCGCGCCGATCAGGCCGAGCACGACCGTTGCGGCGAGGCCGATGCCCCGCAGCCCAAAACTCTTCATGATCTAAGTTCCTTCCTGCCTAGCGGTTCGTCTGGAGGGGCGCGGAAGCCTCGGTGAAAGCCCGCCAGGTGGCAGCCTGGGCGGACGGCTCCGCGGTTTCATGCTCGCCGCAATCGAGCCGGAGATGCCGGGTCCCGAAAGCGGCGTTCACGAAGACGCAATGATGCGGCGCGTCGGCGCCGGGATGGGCGTTCGGCCGGAAATGGCGGCAGGTCACACAGGTGCGCTGCTCTGGCAGCGCGCCGGCGAGTTGCAGCGAGCGGATCAGCTTGACTACGAGCAGCAGCAGATCGGCCTGCTCGGCAGCGGACAGGCGGGCGAGCGCCGTATCCGTCGCCATCGTCGAGAGCCCGATCGCCTTGACCGCGTCGCGCCCGGCCTGCGTCACCTTCACCGCGACGGCCCGCGCATCGCTGGCGTCGGGCCCTTTGGCGACCAGCCCCTTGCGCTCCAGCGCCGCGATCGAATCCGTCGCGGTCGGCTGCGTCACGCCGAGATGCTCGGCGATCGCCTTGACCCGCAATCCCGCTTCGCCGCGGCCGGCAAGAAAGGCCAGGACATGGGCCTGTGTCGGATTGAGGCCGACCGCATTGGCCGCCGACCATTGATCGGCCTTAAGCACGCTCGCCAGCCGCTCCAATCCGTCGCGAAGACGGCGTGGCAGGGGCTCGGAGTTGGCATCGAAGGGGGTCATGTCATTTGAATAGGATTCCTATATAATATTGTCAAGCAAGCTCGCGCACCCCGTTCGCTGCAAAGGCGTCTCAATGCGCCTGGCGGTCCTCGCCCGGCAGGTGCACCACCGCCTTGATCGGCAGGTGGTCGGAGGCCAGCCGCGACAAGGCTGTGTCGTGCAACTCAACCTGGGTGATGGTCTCGGCCGGGTAGGCGACGATGCGGTCGAGCGCCCAGATCGGGAAACGCGAGGGAAAGCTCGGGATCGCGGCCTGCAGCGGCCCGAATTTAGGCGCCAATCCATGCAGCGTCGATTTTTTGCCGATCCGCCACTCGTTCAGGTCGCCCATCAGGAAGATCGGCCGTCCATCGGTCGGCTTGGAAGCGGCGATCAACGTCTCGACCTGGCGCGAGCGCGAACGGCGCAACAGGCCGAGATGGGCCGCGACCACGCGGATCGGCGCGCGGGCGATGGTCAGATCGGCGATCAGTGCGCCGCGCGGCTCGACGCCGGGCAGGACGAGCTGCCGCGTCGCGGTAACCGCCCCATCACGGAAGAGCACGACATTGCCGTGCCAGCCATGCCCCTGCCAGGCGCTCTGCACCGGCACCGGCTTCAGCCCCGTGCGGCGCTCGAGGCGAACGAGGTCGAGCAGGCCGGAGCGCTCACCGAAGCGTTGGTCGGCCTCCTGCAACGCCACCACATCGGCATCAATCTGCCGGAGCACCTCGATGATCCGATCCGGGTCGAAACGGCGGTCACGCCCCACCGCCTTATGGATGTTGTAGGAGGCGATCCTCAGTTCCGCGGCCGGCGGTGCGCTTGCAAGCGCCTGCTGTCCGACGGTCTCGCGCGTCCAGCTCGACATCTGCGGTGGGCGCAGCGCCCGGATCCGGCGCAGGCCGCGCCCTTCGAACTCTAGCATCGAGCCGGCATCTCCAATCGTTCGCCCTGGCTCGTTAGCAAGAGCCTTGCCAAGATCAATTCCCGAAAGGCGCAACGGTTCGATCGGCCCCGGGCAAACGACTCGCCTGACTGAGCGTTAGCGGAAAAACCGGACCGGCGCAGCCTGCAGCTCGTCACGTCTGCGACATCGCGGTCGGCCGCCTATGACGCAGCAGCGGTACTCGGTACGGCAGGCTCGGCCATGGCGGCGTTCCGCACCAGCCTCGGCGCTATCGCATCGAGCAAGGGCAGTGCCGCAGCGCCGAGCGCCGCCGTGAGCTGACCAGTCGTGCCGCGTTGGAGGCGCGGAATGGCTCGCCCATCGCGCCTGGCGACGGATAGCGGCAACGGCTCGGCTGTTGCGATCAGCGCATCGATGACGCTGTCCGGCAACGCACCTCCCAGGATGATCGTCTCCGGATCGAACAGGTTCTCCAGCATGGCGAGCACCGGTGCGAGCAGTGACCCAGCCTGAGCGATCCAGCCGAGCAGGGCCGGATGTCCTTCGGCGTGAAGTCCGGCGATGCTGGCCGCATCGACCTGAGTGATCCCGGCTTGGCGCAGCGTTTCCTGCAGGGCCGAGGGCGAGACATAGCTTTCAAGGCAGCCCTGCCGACCGCAGACGCAAGGCAGCCCCTGCGGCACCACCGGAACATGACCGAGTTCGCCGGCATTGCCGAAGGCGCCGCGATAAGGCTCGCCGCCGAGCATCAGCCCGAGGCCGAGCCCGAGGCCGAAATAGACCAGGCAGAAATGCCGGAGGTTGCGGCCGATACCATAGAGATGCTCGCCGACGGCCGCCGCCGTCGCATCGTTCTCGACGGTCACGGAGGTCGCCAGCGCGGCGCTCATCAACGCCGTCACGTCGCGCCCCGTCCAGCCAGGCAGCGCCGTCGAACCGACAGTGATCGTCCCCTCGAAATCGAATGGGCCGGGCATCACCACCCCGCAGCCGAGCAGGCGCTCCGGCAGGCCTCTCGTTGCCCGCGCCCGCTTGAGCTCTGCCGCCGCCAGCGCCTGCACTGCGTCGACCGAAATATCCGGCAACGGCACGACGCGCTGCGCCCTGACCTCGCCGGTGAGATCGACCAGCACGGTGGTGATGTGATCGGCGGCGATTTCCATGCCGGCGGTCACCCCGCCATCGGCGTTGAGGGCGAACTCGACCGGCGGCTGGCCGCGCGCCGTACGCCGACGCCCCAACTCGATCAGGAAGCCCTCTTCCAGCAATTCGGCGACGATGTTCGAGACCGCCTGCGCCGTCAGCCGCGTCAGATTGGCGATGTCGGAACGGCCGAGCCGGCCATGCTGCCGCAATGTCTCGAGCACGACGCGTCGGTTATGCCGGCGTCCTCGTTCGGGATTGGCGCCGAGGGCGACGCTCTGCGCGGCTGGAGGCTTGCGGTGCGGCATTGTGGGTCGGCCCGTCCTGTCTGCACAAGCTGCGACGGCCATTAATCAAACTCAAGTGAATTAATCTATTGACAGTCAAGAGGCGGCGGGAAAGCATATGGTCCGAACGTCCAGCAGCCGGGAGCGAGCATGCGGGCGGACGTCGCAACGAGATGGGGAGGGCAGATCATGCGCGGCTTTCGCGGACTGGTTTTGGGTGTGTTGATGTCGGTCGGCGCCATTGCCGGCGCCCGCGCCCAGGCGGTCGAGATCGAGTACTGGCAATATGTGTTCGACGCCCGCATCAAGGCGATGAACGAGCTGATCAAACGCTTCGAGGCCGCCAATCCCGGCATCAAGGTCAAGCACACGACCTTCCCCTATGCCGACTACCAGACCAAGATCGCCGCCGCCGTTCCCGCCGGCCAGGGGCCGGACGTGGTCCAGCTCTATTATGGCTGGCTCGATAATTTCGTCGGCGCCAAATTCATCCAGCCGCTGCCGCGCGACGCCTTCCCGCACGATGTGATCGAGAAGGAATTCTATCCGATCGTCCAGACGATGAAGCGCGACGGCGAGTATTACGGCCTGCCGACCGCGGTCCGCACGCTGGCGCTGTTCTACAACAAGAAGCTGTTCCAGGAGGCCGGGCTCGACCCGAACAAGCCGCCGCAGACCCTCGACGAGTACCTCGAAGCCGCCAAGAAGACGGTAAAGCGCGACGCCTCCGGCAACATGCTCTCGGCCGGCGCCGTGATCGACATGCCCGGCCAGGACCTGCACTGGTGGCGTGAGGTGCTGCTGCGCCAGATGGGCGGCAAGCCCTATTCCGACGACAACAAGACCGTCGCCTATGACAGCGAGGCCGGCGCCAAGGCGCTGAACTGGTATGCCGACCTGCAGCGCGTTCACAAGGTCGGCCAGGCCGGCTTCATGGACGAGGGCCAGGCCGCCTTCCGCGCCGGCCGCGCCGCGATGACGGTCGACGGCTCCTTCCGCCTCGGCGCCTTCGGCGGCATCAAGAACTTCGAATGGGGCGTGACCGAGCTGCCGGCGAGCGCCGACGGCAAGCGCTCGAACTTCGCCAGCTACTGGGTCAACGCCATCACCGGCAAGCCGACCGGCGCCAAGCTCGAAGCTGCCAAGAAGTTCATGGCCTTCACCACCTCGCCGGAGGCGATGCAGGTCTGGCTCGACATGGTCGGCGAGCTTCCCGCCCGCAAGGCCGCGGCCGAGACCGAGAAGAACCTTAGCCATCCGATCTACGGCCCGTTCCTGAAGGCATTGAACTATTCGCAGGCGACGGTCTTCGTCGACGAGCTGGCGCAGCGCCAGGTCGGGCTCGACATGGCCAACCGGGTGTTCATCCAGAACCAGGACGCCAAGGCCTCGCTGGCCGAATCCGCCAAGGCCGAGCAGGCGATCCTCGACCGCTTCTACAAGAAGTGATCGCGGCTGCCTGAAGCCCCAGCACGGCAGGACGCGCCATGACCGCCAACACCCAAGTCGCCCGCTCCGGCGGGCGCCTCTGGCAGGGCCTCAGCCTGCAGCAGAAGCAGGTGGTCTGGGCCTGGGCCTTCCTGGCCGTGCCAATCCTGTTCTACGGGCTGATCCGCTTCTACCCGACGGTCGAAGCCTTCGTGATCTCGACCACGAACTGGAATCTGATGAACTCGCCGTCCTTTGTTGGGCTGGCGAACTTCAAGCGGCTGATGGCCGATCCGGTGTTCTGGCAGGTGTTCCGCAACACCTTCCTCTACCTGATCATCGGCACGCCGGTCAGCCTCTTCCTCGCCTTCACCATCGCCTATCATCTCGACCGCGTCCGCTTCATGCACAGCTTCATCCGGGCGCTCTATTTCCTGCCGTTCCTGACCACAGCGGCGGCGATGGCCTGGGTCTGGCGCTGGTTCTACCAGCCGGTGCCGATCGGCCTGATCAACGACGTCATCTCTTCCTTCGGCTTCTCCCAGCAGCCCTTCCTGCGCTCGACGACGCAGGCGCTGCCAGCCGTGCTGGCCCCGGCGATCTGGGCCGGCCTCGGCTTCCAGGTGGTGATCTTCCTCGCCGGCCTGCGCGCCATTCCGACGACCTATTACGAGGCGGCCCGCATCGACGGCGTCTCCGACTTCGCCATCCTGCGCAAGATCACGCTGCCCCTGCTCAAGCCGACGATCATCTTCCTCGTCGTCTTCTCCTCGATCGGCTTCCTGCGCATCTTCGACCAAGTCTACAACATGACCAGCGGCGATCCCGGCGGCCCGCTCAACGCGACCAAGCCGCTGGTGCTGATGATCTATCAGACCGCATTCTCCTCTTTCGACATGGGCTATGCGGCGGCGCAGACCGTCGTGCTCTTCCTCGTCCTGCTCTGCGTTTCGCTGCTGCAGCTGCGCCTGCTGAGGGATCGCTGATGACCGGCTCCTCTCTCATGCACCGCTTCGCGCCCGGCCGCGTCCTCGTCTGGCTGCTGCTGCTCGCCGGCGGCCTCCTGATGCTGACGCCGCTGCTCTTCATGTTCTCGACCTCGCTGAAGGATTCAGCCGATATCTACGATCTCCGGCTGATCCCGGCTGCGCCGACGCTCGACAACTACAAGACCGTGCTCTCGGACGGGCGCTTCCTGCGCTGGTTCTGGAACTCGCTGGCGATCGCCACCATCGTCACCCTGTCGAACGTCTTCTTCGACAGTCTGGTCGGCTACACCCTGGCCAAGTTCCAGTTCCGCGGCCGCTATCTCGTCTTCCTCGCGATCCTGTCGACGCTGATGATCCCGACCGAGATGCTGGTCATCCCCTGGTACGTCATGGCCAAGAACTTCGGCTGGCTCGACAGCTACTGGGGCATCATGTTCCCGGGCATGATGACGGCCTTCGGCACCTTCCTGATGAAGCAGTTCTTCGAGACGGTGCCCAACGACTTCCTCGAGGCGGCGCGCGTCGACGGCCTCAACGAGTTCGCGATCTTCTGGCGCATCGCCTTGCCGCTGGTGACGCCGGCGCTGTCGGCGCTCGCGATCTTCACCTTCCTCAGCAACTGGACGGCCTTCATCTGGCCGCTGATCGTCACCACCAGCAAGGAACTCTACACGCTCCCCGTCGGGCTCGCCTCCTTCGCGGTCGAATCCCAGATCCAGTGGGAGCTGATCATGACCGGCGCGGCGCTGGCGACGATCCCGACGCTCGCCGTCTTCCTGCTGCTCCAGCGCTACATCGTCCGCGGCGTCGTGCTCGCCGGGCTCAAGGGATAGTTGCGATGACCGCCCACACCGATCCGCGCACCAGCGACAGTTCCGTCTTCCCCGATCCGGTCTACAAGGAGACGGTGCTGCGCCCGCTCTTCGACGCGGTGAAGACCCATCATGTCGAGGGCTTCCGCGCCGTCGATCGCGCCCATCTCGTCATGCTGGCCGAGACCGGCATCCTCCCGCGCGCCACCGCGGCCGAGATCGCCCGCGCCCTGATCGAGATCGAGCGCGAGATCGACCCGGCGACGCTGACCTATACCGGCGAGGTCGAGGATTATTTCTTCTTGGTCGAGGCCGAGCTGCGCAAGCGCCTGAAAGCCGACGACAATGGCCGTTTGCATACCGGCCGCTCGCGCAACGATATCGAGCACACTCTGTTCAAGCTGGCGCTGAAGCCCCGGCTCGACAAGCTCGCCACCCGCCTGCGCGCCTTGATCGCCGCCGCGTTGACACTGGCCGAACGCGAAAAGGCGACATTGATCGTCGCCTATACCCATGGCCAGCCGGCCCAGCCCTCGACGCTCGGGCATTATCTCTCAGCTGCGATCGAGGTGATGCTGCGCGACCACCGGCGCCTGGTGCAGGCACGCGAACTTCTCGATCTCTGCCCGTTAGGGGCCGCAGCGATCACCACCTCGGGCTTCCCGCTCGACCGCCACCGCACCGCCCATCTGCTCGGCTTCAAGGCGCCCCTGCAGAATTCCTATGGCTGCATCGCCGCAGTCGATTACGTCACCGGCGTCTTCAGCGCGGTCGAGCTGGTCTTCCTGCATCTCGGCCGGCTGATCCAGGACCTGCAGTTCTGGACTGCCTTCGAGGTCGGCCAGATCTATGTGCCCAACGCTTTCGTGCAGATCTCCTCGATCATGCCGCAGAAGCGCAATCCGGTGCCGATCGAGCATCTGCGCCATCTTGCCTCGCAGACGGTGAGTCGCGCCCGGCTCGTGCGCGACGTCGTCCACAACACGCCGTTCACCGACATGAACGACTCTGAGGGTGAGACCCAGGAAGCCGGCTACCAGAGCTTCGAGAGCGGCGGGCGCGTGCTCGATCTGCTCGCGGCCCTGCTGCCAGCGCTCTCGGTCGACAGCCGCCGCGTCGCTGAGACCATCCGCCGCTCCTGCATCACCATCACCGAGCTCGCCGACACCCTGGTGCGCAAGGAGAACCTTTCCTTCCGCGCCGCCCATGAGGTCGCCTCGGCGGTGGCGCGCGCCGTCGTCGCTCGCGATGGCGACCTGCCGCGCGATGGCTACGAACCGTTCGCCGAAGCCTTCCGCCACACCGCCGGCCGCGAGCCAAATCTCAGCCGCGAGGATTTCACCACCGCCGTCTCGCCCGAGAACTTCGTCGCCCTGCGCGAGCGCTTCGGCGGCCCGGGCCCGAAGGCGCTGGGCGCAGCGCTCGCCGGCTACCGCACCGAGCTCGCCGCAGCCGAAGATGTCGCCGCAGCCACCGCGAAGCGCGAGCGGGCCGCACGCGACGAGCTCGACGCCGCTTTCACCGCCCTTGCAGGAGCCGCCTGATGGCCGGGATCGCGATCGACAAGCTGGTCAAGCGCTATGGCGCGACGCAGGTCGTGCACGGCATCGACCTGACGATCGAGGATGGCGAGTTCGTCGTCTTCGTCGGCCCCTCCGGCTGCGGCAAGTCGACGACCTTGCGCATGATTGCCGGGCTCGAGGACATCAACGACGGCACGATCTCGATCGGCGGCCAGGTCGTGAACCGGCTCGAGCCGAAAGAGCGGAACATCGCGATGGTGTTCCAGAACTACGCGATCTACCCGCATATGAGCGTCGCCGAGAACATCGCCTTCGGCCTCTACACCTCCGGGCTCGACAAGGCGAAAAAGCGCAAGCGCGTCGAAGAGGTTGCCGAGGTACTCGGCCTGACGCTGCTGCTGGAACGCCGCCCTTCGGCGCTTTCGGGCGGCCAGCGCCAGCGTGTCGCCATCGGCCGCGCCATGGTGCGCGACCCCGCCGTCTTCCTCTTCGACGAGCCGCTCTCCAATCTCGACGCGCAGTTGCGCGCGCAGATGCGGCTCGAGATCAAGCGCCTGCACCAGCGGCTCGGGACCACCATCGTCTTCGTCACCCATGACCAGGTCGAGGCGATGACGCTGGCTGACCGGATCGTGGTGATGCGCGACGGCCATATCCTCCAGGTCGGCGCGCCGATGGAGCTCTACGAGAAGCCGGCCGACGTCTTCACCGCCCGCTTCATCGGCTCGCCGACCATGAACGTCGTGCCGGCAAAGGCGACCGCTGAAGCCGGGCGCAGCATGCTGCAGCTCGGTGAAACCCCGCTTGGATGGCCCAGCGCACTGCCGGCCGATGTCCTCGTCGGCGTCCGACCGCAGGAGCTGCGCGTCCTGGAGCAAGGCGAAGGCGCCGACCTCGTGCTCTCCGGCACGGTCGTGGTCGTCGAGCCGCTCGGCCCGGAGACTTTCGTCCATGTCGAGGCTGAAGGCGGGCTGCTGCTCGCCTCGGCTTCGGCCAAGCACCCGCCTGCCGTTGGCAGCGCCGTCAGGCTCGGCGCCTCGGCCTCGGCGCTGCGCCTGTTCGACGCCAAGAGCGAGCGCGCCTTGTGACGTCCCGGCTATCTCGGCCGGACGGCCTGGTCCTGAGCACCGGCCGGCTCTATTGCGATCTCGTTTTCCGCGGGCTGGATGCGATGCCGCGCCTTGGCGAGGAGCGCTTCGCCGATGAGGTCGCGGTCGTGCCGGGTGGCGGCGGCTTCATCACCGCCGCGCATCTCGTCGGGCTCGGCCGCGCTGCCGCTTTGCTGGCGCGCCTTGGCGAAGACCCGTTCTCGCAATCGCTCCTGCCGGCGCTCGAAGGCAGTGGCGTCGATCTTAACTTTCTGGAGCGTGCCGTCGATGCCGGGCCTCAACTCACCGTCGCCATGGTGCAGGACGGCGAGCGCGCCTTCCTCTCCCGCCGCGCTGGCTCGGCTCGTCCCGCGACGCTTCCCGCTGCACTCGGCGATGTCCGCGCCTGCCACCTCCATATCGCCGAATTCGCGACGCTAGCCGAGATCCCGCCTCTGGTGACCGACGCCAGGCATCATGGCCTCACCGTCTCGCTCGATCCGAGCTGGGACGACACGCTGATCCGCTCGCCCGATCTCGTCGCGCGCTGCACCGGCGTCGATGTCTTCCTGCCGAATGCGTCCGAAGCCCGCACGATTGCGGCCTGTGACGATCTCGACGAAGCAGGACGGCGGCTCGCCCGGCATTTTTCGTTGGTGGCAATCAAGGATGGCGGAGCCGGCGCCCGCCTCTATCAGGGCAACGAGTGCCTTACGCTTCCCGCCGCGCCGTGCCAGGCCGTGCTCGACACCACCGGCGCGGGTGACGCCTTCAACGCCGGCTTCCTCGCCGCCTGGCTCGCCGGGAGGATGCCTGAGCGCGCCCTCGCCGAAGGCATCGCCTGTGGTACGCTTTCGGTCCAGAGTGTCGGCGGCGCCGGCCGCAAGCTGGACCCGCGCCAGGTCGCTCTCATCGCCGATCAATTGCTCGAAGGGCCCTTGCGCCGCCATGGCTGAAGCCCTGCTCACTTGCGAGGCGGCGGAAGCCGCTGCTGTCGCGCGCCGGCAATTCATGGAGAACGGCGCGATCGTCGCCGATCTCGTCGAACGCCTGCGCATCAAGCGGCCGGCTTTCGTCGCCACCTGCGCCCGCGGTTCCTCCGACCATGCCGCGACCTATGGCAAATACCTGATCGAGCGCGCGCTCGGCCTGCCCGTCGCCTCGCTGGGGCCGAGCCTCGCCTCGGTCTATGGCGGCGAACTCGACCTCTCTCGCGCTCTGTTCATCGCCGTCTCGCAGTCCGGGCGCAGCCCCGATGCGCTGCTGTTGACAGAGGCGGCGAAGCGGGCCGGGGCATTCGTGGTCGGCTTCGTCAACGATGAGACGTCGCCCCTCGCCGGCATGGTCGATATGCTCGTGCCGCTGCGGGCGGGCCCCGAGCGCAGCGTCGCCGCGACCAAGAGCTTCCTCGCCACTTGCCTCGCTTTCCTGCATCTGACGGCGGAATGGGCACGGGACGAAGCCTTATCCACCGCCCTGACACTGGCCCCCGAGGCGCTCGACGCCGCCGGACGTTGCGACTGGAAGCCGGCCCTGCTGTCTTGGCGCGAGGCGCGCAGTCTCTATGTGATCGGTCGCGGCCTCTCCTTCGGCATTGCCCAGGAGATCGCGCTCAAGTTCAAGGAGACCTGCCGCATCCATGCCGAGGCCTTCAGCGCCGCCGAGGTGCTGCACGGCCCGCTGGCGCTGGTCGGCCCTGGCTTCCCGGCGCTGGCGCTCGACCCAGGCGACGAGGGCAGCGAGAGCGTGCGCGCCGCAGCTACGGCCTTCACGAGCCTCGGCGCCGATCTCCGCTATGCCGGTGGCGGCACCGGCCCTGGAGAAACCCTGCCGCTGCCGCCAGGCCTGCCAGCCGCCTTGCTGCCGCTGGCGCAGGTTCGCGCCTTCTACGGCGCTGTCGCAGCGCTGGCTGAGAGCCGCGGCCTCGACCCCGACCGTCCGCCTCACCTCTCCAAGGTGACGCGGACGGTGTGAGCCTGTCTCACTTGCCGAGCACCAGGTTCGGCAGCCAAGTCGTCAGCGGCGGCCAGAGCGTGATTGCGGCCAGCACTGCGAGCAGCGGGATCAGCCAAGGCACGATCGCGCGCGACATCGCCTCGAACGAGATCTTGGCGATTTTCGAGGTCACGAACAGCACGACCCCGACCGGCGGCGTGATTGTGCCGATCATCAGGTTGAGCACGAAGATCAGGCCGAACTGGATCGGGTCGATGCCGAACTGCGCTGCTGCGGGCGTCAGGATCGGGATCAGGATCAGCATCGCCGCCAGCGCTTCCATGAAGCAGCCGACGAAGAGCAGGAGCAGGTTGACGATCAAGAGGAACATCAGCGGATTGCCAGCGAGATCGACGATCATCGGCCCAACCGTCTGCGGGATGCGCGAGATCGACAGACACCAGCCGAGCGCTGCGGCGGTCATCACCAGCGCCAGCACGACGCCGGTGGTCTCTACCGTCTGCACCACCAGCTCGGGCAGGTTGTTGAGCGAGAAGCTCCTGTAGACGAAGAGACCGAGCACGATCGCATAGGCGGTCGCGACCGCCGCGGCTTCCGTCGGCGTGAAAATACCGGCCATCATCCCGCCGAACAGGATCACCGGCGTCATCAGCGCCCAATGCGCTTCCTTGTAGGCGACCCAGAGCTGCGCCGCGCCGGGGAAGGGATGGCGCGGTAGATCGCGCTTCCTGGCGATATAGACCACCATCGCCATCAGCGCGCCGGCCATCAGCAGGCCCGGGATGACGCCGGCGAGGAAGAGCCCGCCGATCGAGACGTCGGCCGAAACGCCGTAGATCACCATCGGCAGCGAGGGCGGGATGATCGGCCCGATCGTGGCGGAAGCGGCGGTGATAGCTGCCGCCGTCTCGGCGTCGTAGCCCTCGTCCTGCATCGCCTTGATCTCGAGCGTGCCGACGCCGCCGGCATCGGCCACCGCCGAGCCCGACATGCCGGCGAAGATCACGCTGGCGAGGATGTTGGCATGGCAGAGCCCGCCGCGCAGCCAACCGACGCAGGCGGTGGCAAAGGCGAAGATCCGGTCGGTGATCCCGGCCGAATTCATGATGTTGCCCATCAGGATGAAGAGGGGCGCCGCCAGCAGCGGGAAGGAGTTGGCCGATTGCGCGATCTTCTGCGGCACGATCCCGAGCGGGAAGCCGCCGAAGAAGGCGAAGGCGACCGCCGCCAGACCCATCGAGACGAAGAGCGGCACGCCCATCAGCAGGGCGATGAACCAGACCGGCAGGATCTGCAGCATCAGCGTCGTCATAGCGGCTGCGTCCCCGGCTCGGCGGTCTCGATCTTGCGGCCGGCGAGGACATCGCCGATCTCGGCCAGTGCCTGGAGGATCAGCGCGAGGCCAGCGAGCGGCATCACGACGTAAAGCGCCGCGCTCGAAACCGGCAGCGCGATCGATTCGACATCCCAGGTCCGCTCGATCAGGCCGAAGGAATAGCGGACCAGGATCGCGGCGAAGAGGATGATCGCGGCTTGCGTCGCAATCTCGAACAGCCGGCCAGTCGATTTCGGCAAGAGGTCGGCGAAGACCGTGATGCGGATATGCGAGCGACGCCGCGCCGCGATGATCCAGCCGACGAAACCGGTCCAGACGAGCAGATACTGGGCGAGCTCGTCGGTCCAGGCCAGCGGGGCGTTGAGCTGACGCGAGGCGACACCGAGCAGCACGGCGACGAGCAGTGCGAGCAATAAGCCCACCGCGGCGGCGCGCACGAGGCGGTCGGAGAGGGCGATAAGGGATTTCACGGAACGACCGACCTCAGTCTTGATGCCATACGAAAGGGAGGCGCGCCGTCATGCTCGCCCTTGTGGCGAGCATCCACGTCTTGAACATCGCGTTCGATCAGCGAGGCGAAGACGTGGATGGTCGGGACAAGCCCGACCATGACGGTGAAGCGCCCGACAAGTCGCTCACAGCGCCGCAAGCGCATCCCAGGTGCCCTTGCCCCATTTGCTCTCGAACTGCTTCGGCAGAGTGGCGAGCACCGGCTTGCTGAAGCTTTCCAGGTCCGGTTCCGTGACGCTCATTCCAGCGGCCTTCAGCGTCGCGACAAGGCTGCCCTCCTGGCTCGAAAGCTCGGCATCCTGCCAGGTGACGCCATTGGCGATGGCGGCTTCCACGATCGTGCGGTCGGCGTCCTTCAGCCCCTTCCAAAACTCCTCGTTGATGACGATCAGGCGCGGCGTGATGATGTGGCCAGTCAGGATCAGGTGCTTCTGCACCTCCTGCAGCTTGGCACTGTGGATCGTCGGCAGCGGGTTTTCCTGGCCATCGACCGCGCCCTGGCTCAGAGCCAGATAGAGCTCGTTGAAGTTGACCGGCGTCGCCTTTGCGCCCCAGGCCTCGACCATGGCGCGGAAGGTGTCGACCGGCGGTACCCGCAGCTTGAGGCCGGCGACATCGGCGGCGCTCTTCACCACCTTCGAGCCGGTGGTCAGGTGGCGCTTGCCGTAATAGGTCACCGCCGCCATGCGCATGCCGCGCTTCTTGATGAGCTCCTCGTTCATCTGGGTGAAGACCGGCGCCTTGGCGACCTTGCTCATATGAGCCGGGTCGCGCCAGAGATAGGGCGCCTCGACCACCGAGAGCTGCGGCAGGAACGAGCCGAGCGCAGCGGCGCCGTCGGTCGTCATGGTCAGCGCGCCCGAAGCGACCGATTCCATCATATCCTTGCCGGAGCCGAGCTGGCCGGCCGGGAAGGACTGGATGTCGACGCGGCCCGAGGTTTTCTCCTTCACCTCCTTGGCGATGCGATCGACCATCTGCACCTGCGGATGGGTGATCGGCAGCATCTCGCCCCAACGCATCACAGTGGCCTGCGCACGCAGCACACTCGGCATCGCGATCGCTGTGCCGGCTGCAGTTGAGCCTGCGAGAAAGGCGCGTTTCGTCAGCTTGATCATCATCGTTCTCCTCCCTGCGCGGCCGGTTTTCCGGCTCGCTGTTCTAGCGCCTTTTTCGATCGGCGCCTGATCGTGGTCAGTAGCTCATCGCCCTCGTCCGGGCGTTGCTGATGTGCGCGCTCATCTCCGCTGCCGCAGCGTCCGGATTTCGCGCTTCGATCGCGGCGATGATCTTGAGATGGTCCTGCATCACCGGGATCAGGATGTGGTTCTGGATGCGCGTCTCGTATTGCCGGATCAGCCTGATCTTCAGCCATGTGACGCGGAAGGCCTGGCTGACGATGTCGTTGTCGAGATGGTCGATGATCGCCTCATGCATCAGCCGGTCGACATCCTCGGCATCCTCGATCAGCGTCTCGTCGCCACCGGCCTCGGCCCGGCGGATGATCGCCTCGTGCCGCTCGCGCTGCTCGGCGATCTCGGCGTCGGTCGCGTTCGTGGTGTAGGCCGCCGTCGCCTCCTTCTCGAGAAAGAGGCGGAACTGGAAGGCGTTGCGGATCAGGTTGAGGTCGACATGGGCGACCTGCATGCCGCGCTGCGGCACCGTCTTGATCAGCCCCTCCGCCTCGAGCCGCGGGATCAGTTCGCGGATCGCGCCAAGCGGGAAGCCCGTCATCGCGACGAGCTCGCGCTGGGTGACGAACTGGCCCGGCCGGATCTCGCGGGCGAGCAGCCGCTCGGTGAAGCTGGCATAGGCCCGCTCCCTGAGCTTCAGCGGTTCGCCGTCGCGGTCCGGATCGGGCTGGCTCATCACATCCTCCTCAGGCAGCCTTGGCTCGGGTGATCCGATCGAACGCGGCAAACAGCGCCTTGCGCTGGCCTTCGTCGAGCGCGGTCAGCGGCGCCCGCATCGGGCCGTAGCCGTCATCGCCATGGAGATGACCGACCAGTGCCTTCACCGCCGGCAGCACCGGATAGGAGCAGATCTCGTCGACAAGCTCGTTCACCACCGCACTCTCGGCGCCCTCATAGACCATCGGCCGCAGCAGATGCGGCGTCAGGTTGGAGAGGCCGCAGATCGTGCCCTGGGCGCCGTTGCGCACGGCGCGGGCGAGCTGGCGCTCATCGCCAACCAGGATGGCGAGCTCGCCATGCGCCTTCAGGAAGGCTTCCGTCGTCGCATAGTCGCCGGAGGAATCCTTGATGCCGGTGACGATGCCCGGAAACGCCTTCTTCAGCCGCTCGACCAAGCCAACCGAGATGTCGACCGCCGTGACCGAGGGGATGTGGTAGAGAATGGTGTTGCGGGCCGCGCCGCCGAGCTTCTCGAAGAACTGCGAGAACCAGGCATAGAGGCCCTCGTCGCTGACGCCCTTGAAGTAGAAGGGCGGCGCGACCAGCAGACCCTTCGCCCCGATATTCAGCGCCGTCTGCGCCTGGTCGACCGCCTCGTGCAGCGAGGAGGCGGCGACGCCGGCATAGATCTGCGTCGCCGGGTCGATACCGGCTCCGACGAGCGCGCCGAGCATGGCAGTGCGGGCCGGGCTGCCGAGCGCAGCGCCCTCGCCGGTCGTGCCGAACAGCGTGACCGAGTCGCAGCCATTGGCGAGAACATGGCGGGCATGATGGACGAGCCGCGGCAGGTCGACGGCGCCGCCTTCCCGCATCGGCGTGGTGATGGCGCAAGAGAGGCCGAAGCGATTGGGATTCAGAGCCATTGCGAAGCGTCTTTCCGTGAGATGTCCAGTTGAGGCGTTGAGAAAGTCAGGGGCGCAGCAAGATCAGCGCCAGCGATGTCAGCCATCCTTGAGCCCTCCGGCGGAGAGGCCGGCGACGATCTCGCGCTGGGCGAGCACGGTCAGCAGCAGGACGGGCAAGGTGACGAGCAGGGCGGCGGCGGCGAGCGGGCCCCAGGAGATCTGCTCGAAGGTCAGCGAGTTGTAGACGGCCGAGGGCAGCGTGCGGCTGTTCTTGCCGCCGAGCACCACCGAGAAGATGAAGTTATTCCAGGAGAAGATGAAGGCGAGGATGCCGCCGACGACGATGCCGGGCCGCGCCAGCGGCAGCGCGACATGGCGGAAGGCCTGCCAGGTCGTGGCGCCGTCGATCCGGGCCGCGTCTTCGAGCTCCATGGGAACGTTTTCAAAGTAACCGATCATGATCCAGACGATGATCGGGATGGTGATGACGAGATGGGTGATCACCAGCGCGGTCACCGTGCCGACAAGGCCGGTAATCTGGAAGAGCAGGAAGAGCGGGATCAGATAAGACAGCGCCGGCGTCATGCGCGCGACCAGGATCAGGATCGCGAACTTGTGCGCCTTGCCGCGCGCGATGCCGTAGCCGGCCGGCACGCCGACGGCGAGGCCGATCAGCACTGCCCCGCCCGTCACCAGGATCGAATTCCAGAGATAGAGCGCGAAATTGTTCTTAGCGAAGACGTCGACATAGTTCGCCAGCGTCGGCGGGCTCGGAATGAACACCGGCGGGAAGGCGGTGTTGTCGAGCTCGTTCTTGAACGAGAGCGAGATCATCCAGAGGAAGACCAGCACCGCCGGCGAGACCAGCACGAAGACGGAGGCGTAGAAGCCGAGCTTGGTGGCGAGGCGCTTCATCACGCGTTCCACTTCGACTTCTGGCGCGCATAGAGCAGCAGCAGCGACAGCATGATGATGATCACGAAGAAGATCACCACGACGGCGGAGGCGTAGCCGATCTTGTAGAACTGGAAGGCCTGCAGATAGAGGAAGATGTTGAGGGTCTCGGACGCCGTTCCCGGCCCGCCCTGGGTGATCACGAAGATCGTGTCGAAGGCCTTCAGCGCGTCGATGGTGCGGATCACGATCGCGACCATGATGAAGGGCCAGACCAGCGGCAGCGTGATGTGGCGGAACATGTGCCAGGCATTGGCGCCGTCGATCAGCGCGGATTCATAGGGTTCTCTAGGCAGCCCCGCCAACCCGCCGAGCACGATCAGCATGACCAGCGGCGTCCAGTGCCAGACCTCGACCAGGATCAGCGTCGGGATCACCGTGTTGGGCGAATAGACCCAGGCCTGCGGGCCGATGCCGATGAGCGAGAGCAGATAGTTCAGCACGCCGAGCTGGGGGTGGAACATCATCGTCCAGACCAGCGCGACCGCGACCGGCGTCGCCATCATCGGCATCACGAAAATGGTGCGCAGCAGGCCGCGGAACGGGAATTCGCGATGGAAGACCAGCGCCGCCGCGGTGCCGAACAGGATCGGCAGCACGACCGCGAGCACGGTGAAGTAGAAGGTGTGCCCCATCGATTCGATGAAGCGCGCATCGCGGAAGAGCTCGGCGAAGTTCTGCAGACCGACGAATTCCGGCCCGCCGCCGATCTTCCAGTCCTGGCTCGACATGTAGAGCGTGAACAGCCAGGGGAAGACGATCACGCCGGCGATGATCAGCACCGCCGGAAGCGAAAACAGCCAATAGCGCGGCGTGAAATCCCGCGAATCCGTCGCAGGGATCTGCGCCGGGGTCGCAAGGCTTCTGGCTGGCAAGGTGGTGCTGGTCATGTGTTGGAACCGTCATGCCCGCGCTGACCCGGGCATCTCTTCAAAGGTGCACGCTGGTCGCGTCATGGCCGGGCCAGGCCCGGCCATGACGCGTGATGAAACGCCTCAGCCCTGCTCGCTCTTGACCAGTACCGGCGCGAAGGCTTCCGTCGCCTTCTTCAATTCGGTCGCGACATCGGCGCCGCCGATCGCATTGGTCAGCGCCACGCCGAAGACATCACGGAACTCGGTGACCGGGACGATCTGCGGCAGCGCGGCGCGGGCGATCTTGGCCGAGCCGAGCAGGCACTCGAAATACTGCGCGCCGAACCTCGACTGGGCGATCGTCTCCTTGTCGAGATAGGCCGAGGCGCGACCGGGCGCGCCGGCGCCGGCCTTCAGCATCGCGATCTGGTTGGCCTTGTTGGTCATGAACTGCAGGTAGAGCCAGGCGGCCTGCTTCTTCTGCGAGCCGCGCGAGATGCCCATGCCATCGGCGAACATGCCGGCATGGTGGGCCTTCGGCCCCGGCGGCGTGATGCCGTAGCCGACCTTGCCGACGATGCGCGACTTCGAGGGATCCTCCAGCGGCGTAGCGAAGCCGATGCCGTCGAGCCACATCGCGGCGCGGCCCTGCATGAAGGTGGTCTGGCACTCGTTCCAATTGAAGCCGACCTGGCCGGCCGGGCCGGTTTCCTTGTTGAGCTTCTTGTAGAGCTCGCCGGCCCAGACCGCTTCCGGCGTGTCGGTCTGCAGCTTGCCGTCCGGCGAGGTCGTCTCGATGCCCTGGCCGAGCACCAGGCTGGCCCAGACCGGGACGTTGGCGTTCTTCAAGCCGCGCGAGACGAAGCCGGCGATGCCCTTGGCCGGATCGTGCAGCTTCGCCGCGACGGTCGCCATCTCCTCCATGGTCTTGGGATAGGCCACGCCCTTCGCGTCGAAGAGTTCCTTGTTGTAGTAGACCATCCAGTAGTCGACGAAGAACGGGATGGTATCGAGCGATCCATCGGCCTGGCGGGCATAGGCCACCGGGCCGGCACCGAAATCGGCGAAGTCGAAATCAGGTGCGGTCAGCGAGGCGTCGGCGATATAGGGCCGCAGGTCCTCGAACCACTTGCCCTTGGCAGCCATGCGCTTTTGTACATGCAGCGAGATGCCGCTGACGTCGAAGCTCGGCTTGCCCGAAGCGAACTCGATCACCGCCTTCTGGCGCTGCTGCTGCTCCGGCACCTGCTCGGCCGAGACCTTGATGCCGGTGAGCTCGGTGAACTCCTTCTCGGCCGCCTGCATCAGGTCGGAGCGCGGATTCTTTACCAGCAGCACGTCGATCGTCGTGCCTGAGAAGCGCTTCCAGTTGAACGCCGCCTGGGCGCGGGCCTCGCGCAGCACCAGCGGCGAGGCGATCGCTCCGGTCGCGCCGAGCGCGGCGGCTCCGCGCAGCAGGCCACGCCGCGTCGGCTTGAGAATTTCGGTCATGGACGTCCTCCCTGGACTGATGCGGCCGTTGCCGGCCGTCTTGATCCCGTTCCGGCAAGCAGGCTCTCCATTGCCAAGCCGCGGGAATGGAGCGCAGGCTAGTGCGGATCGAAGATGGTTGCAAGCTGACATGTTGGCGTGCACATAGTGATGCAACACGACCGAGAACCCGGCCCCCGATGACGACTTCCACACTTCCTGTTCGACCTCTTGGCCGCTCCGGTCTTGAGGTCACCACGCTCGGCTTCGGTGGCGCGCCGCTCGGCGATCTCTTTGCCCGCCTCGACGAGGCGACCGCGGTCGCGACCGTCGAGGCGGCGCTCGCAGCCGGGGTCAATCTCATCGACACCTCGCCGCTTTATGGCCACGGCCTCTCCGAGCATCGCATCGGAGCGGGCTTACGCCGCTCGGGGCGCAAGGACGTGGTGATTTCGACCAAGGTCGGCCGGATCGCCGAGCCCTTCGCCGGCCGCGGCGACGGCTCCGGCTATCTCGGCGGCCTGCCCCACGGACTTCGCTTCGACTATTCCTATGATGGCACCATGCGCTCGCTTGAGCAGTCGGCGCTGCGCCTCGGCGTCGACCGCATCGACGTGGTCCTGATCCACGACGTCGACGTCTGGACGCACGGGGCCGACCAGATCGAGAACCGCTTCGTCGAGGCAATGGCCGGCGCCTATCGTGCGCTCGACAGGCTGCGCTCCGCCGGAGCGGTCAAGGCGATCGGGGTCGGCGTCAACGAAGCCGAAATGTGCGAGCGCTTCGCAAATGCCGGCGATTTCGACACCATGCTGCTTGCGGGGCGCTATTCCCTGCTGGAGCAGCCGGGGCTCGCCTCCTTCATGCCTCTGGCGCAGAAGAAGGGCATCGGCCTGATGCTTGGCGGCGTCTTCAACTCCGGCATCCTCGCCACGGGGCCGGTGGCCGGCGCCAAGTACAATTACCAGCCGGCGCCGCCGGATATCCTCGCCCGCGTCGCGGCGATCGAAGCGGTCTGCACCCGCCATGGCGTGCCGCTGCGCCGCGCCGCCTTGCAGTTCCCGCTCGGCCACCCGGCCGTGGCGAGCCTGGTGATGGGTGCCGTCAAGCCGGAGGAGGTCGAGGATCAGGCCGCCGAGCTCGCGGCCGAGATTCCGGCCGCCCTCTGGGCGGAGCTGAAGAGCGAGGGTCTTTTGGGCGCCGATGTCCCGGTTCCGCGCTGACGCCATGCGCATCGACGCCCATCAGCATTTCTGGAGCCTCGCGCGCAGCGATTATGGCTGGCTGACGCCGGCCCTTGGCCCGATCCATCGCGATTTCAGCCCCGCCGATCTCGCGCCCCTGCTGGCACAGCATGGCATCGACCGCACCATCCTGGTCCAGGCCGCACCGACACAGGCCGAGACCGCTTTCCTGCTCGATATCGCGGCGAAGACGCCCTTCGTCGCCGGCGTCGTCGGCTGGGCCGATTTCGACGCATCCGATATCGCAGAACGGATCGCTGCCTTCGCCGGCGATCCGCTCCTCGTCGGGCTGCGGCCGATGGTGCAGGACATCGAAGACGATGACTGGCTGGCGCAACCCGCGTTGGCCCCGGCTTTCGAAGCGATGGCGGCCCACCACCTCGTTTTCGACGCGTTGCTGAAGCCGCGCCACATCGCGCCAATGCTGACGCTGCTGGAGCGCCAGCCGGACCTCGCCTGCGTCATCGACCATGGCGCCAAGCCTGATCTCATCACTGGCGATCTCGCCGGCTGGCGGGACGGTATGTCGGCGCTCGCCGCCCATCCGGGCCTCACCTGCAAGCTCTCCGGCCTCGTCACCGAAGCCGGCCCGGACTGGACGCCGGAGACGCTGCGCCCCGTTATCGGCCACCTCCTTGCCACCTTCGGGCCGGAGCGGCTGATCTTCGGTAGCGACTGGCCGGTGGTGACGCTGCGTGCCTCCTATGCACAATGGTTCGAGACTGCCGCAATTCTCCTCGCCGACCTCACCGAGGCGCAGCGCGCTGCCGTCTTTGGCGGCAATGCCGCAAAACTCTACCTCTCGCAGCGCGGACGTCAGTGACATGCTCAAGGATATCGACCCGGTCCTGTCCGCCGACCTGCTCTGGGTGCTCGCCGCCATGGGCCATGGCGACGACCTTGCCCTCGTCGACGCCAATCACCCGGCGGAAACGATCGCGCGTGCCACCACGAGCGGTCGGCTGGTGCGCTTGCCAAGCCTCAGCATGGCGCGGGCGGCCCGGGCCATCCTCTCGGTGCTGCCAATCGACGAATTCGAGCCTCAGCCTGCCCGGCGCATGCTGGTGGTCGGCGATGCCGCCGCGATCCCGGACGTCCAGCGCCAGGTTCAGGCCGAACTCGACCGCGCGCTCGGCCGCACCGAGCCGCTCGCCGGCATCGAGCGCTTTGCCTTCTATGAGGCGGCGAAGCAGGCCTTCGCGGTGGTGCAGGTCGGCGATCCCCGCCCCTATGGCTGCTTCCTGTTCCGCAAGGGCGTGATCGCGGGCGAGCCGGGCTGAATGGCTCAACCCTGACCGATCAGAGCCAGAAACCCGCCGGCGATCGCAAGATTGGCGACGAAGCCGTTGATGCGGTTGGCCCGGTCCAGCCCCTGATGATCCCAGAAATTGTTGAACATCGGCGTCGCGGCCAGGAGGAAGGCGAGCAGCATCCCTGACGCCAGTGCGACCTGAACGCCGCACAGGATCATGACGCCGGCGACGAGTTGCCAGGCGATCCCCAGCCACAATGTCGCGGCCGGCAGCGGCACGCCGCGCGCGCCGATCAGGCTCGTCAGCAAATTCCTGTTGATGATGTTGCGCAGGGCGGCGAAGGCGAAGGTCCCGCCCAGGAGCAGCCGTCCAGCGACACCCGCCGCGTCAGCCAGAAGAATATCCTGTTCCATGGTTCGTCCTCGTCCAGTGATATGCGCTTCCGGAGGCGGCAGAGCCGCTGAAGCGCTTTCTACAAGGACGAGGCGGCTCAGCCTGTTGTGACATGCCAACAGAACTTTTTTGCGAAATGGACCGGGCCGCCGACGCCGTTCCGCGCTACGGCTTCGCTCCGGTCCCCGGCATCGAGATCACCTTGCCGTCGGGCAGGATGATATCGCCCGGCTTCTGACCCGGCCCGCAATCGCCGACGCGCTTGGCTTCGACCACGAGCTTACGCTCGACCGGCCCCGGCTGCCCGGGCATGCCGGTGAGCTTGGTGGTGCCTTCGGTACGGACTGTCGCCTGGAAATCCCCGGTGACGACGCTGCTGCCGACCGCCGTGATCTGGCCGATCGTGCATTCCGTCGCGACAGCATAGCCGGTCGCGGTCTTCTTGACCTCGATCTTCGAACAGGCACCGCCGGTCATGCCGCCCAGCATGGCGCGGTCGGTACCAGGACCCACGCATTGCTTGGCGCTCGTCTCGCCCTCGGCGCCGGTCGATTTGGTCTCCCACAATCCGGCTTTGCGCTGCGGAAGTTCCTCGGCGGATGCCGGAACGGACCCGAGAATGCTGGCCGCGGCGATGATGGCGAGTGCCCTCATGTCTGTCTCCTCAAAACCTGAAAGATCGATTCAGGGCGCAAGACAGAGCCGGGGCGGGCGGCGATTTTAGGGCGGCCGAGCAGCGATGTTGCAGGAGCGTCCCGGCACCTTGACCGCCACGCAAAGGCGACGATGCCTCACGACCCCTGTTGACGCTTTTTGTGGCACATGTCTTGCTGCCGCCCCTGACGAAGAAAAAAGAGGCGAAGGCCTCGTTCAGATCAGACCGATCGACATCAGCAGTGGGGATCAACGATGGATGAACACAAGTTGCGCGAGCTGGTTGCGGGCGTAAAGGACGGTGCTGTTTCGCGGCGCGCCTTCATTCAGCGATTGGCTGCCGTCGGCATCACCGCGCCGATCGCCTCGCAGATTCTGGCCTGGAACGACGTCGCGATGGCGCAGGCCTCGCTGGCCTACAAGCCGACCAAGGCCGGCGGCGGCGGGCCGCTCAAGCTCCTGCTCTGGCAGGCGCCGACGCTGCTCAACCCGCATTTCGCCAGCGGCACCAAGGATCAGATCGCCGGCCGCATCTTCTTCGAGCCGCTCGCCGGCTGGGACAAGGACGGCAACCTGACGCCGCAGCTGGCGGCCGAGGTTCCGACGCGGGCTAATGGCGGGCTCTCCGCCGACGGCACCGTCGTGACGTGGAAGCTGAAGCAGGGCGTCAAATGGCATGACGGCAAGCCCTTCACCGCCGACGACGTCGTCTTCACCTGGGAATACGCCGCCGACCCGGCGACCGCCGCCTACACCACCGGCTCCTACACCAACATCAAGGTCGAGAAGGTCGACGACCACACCGTCAAGGTCATCTTCAAGGAAGCAACGCCGTTCTGGGCCGATCCCTTCGTCGGCGTCGTCGGCCAGATTCTGCCCAAGCACCATTTCGGCGAGTACAAGGGCGCCAAGTCGCGCGAGGCGCCGGCCAATCTAAAGCCGGTCGGCACCGGCCCGTACAAGTTCGTCGACTTCAAGCCGGGTGACATTCTCATCGGCGCGCGGAACGAAGACTATCACGTCAAGAACCAGCCGCATTTCGACACGATCGAGGTCAAGGGCGGCGGCGACGCGGTCTCGGCGGCCCGGGCCGTGCTGCAGACCGGCGAATTCGACTATGCTTGGAACCTGCAGGTCGAGGACGAGGTCCTCAAGCGCATGGAGACCGGCGGCCGCGGCAAGGTCAGCGCGGTCGCCTCAGGCGACATCGAGTTCATCATCCTCAACACCACCGACCCATGGACCGAGGTCGATGGCGAGCGCTCCAGCGTCAAGACCAAGCACCCGACCCTTTCGGATCCCAAGGTCCGCGAGGCGTTCAACCTGCTGATCGACCGCGATTCCATCCAGAAATTCATCTATGGCCGCGGCGGCACCGCGACGGCGAGCTTCGTCAACGAGCCCAAGCAGTTCAAGTCGCAGAAGCTCAAATACGAATTCAACGTCGACAAGGCCAACAAGATCCTCGACGACGCCGGCTACAAGAAGGGCCCGGACGGCATCCGCGAGAAGGACGGCAAGAAGCTCAAGTACGTCTACCAGACCTCGATCAACGCTCCGCGCCAAAAGACGCAGGCGATCATCAAGCAGGCCTGCCAGAAGGCCGGCATCGATCTCGAGCTGAAGTCGGTGACGGCGTCGGTGTTCTTCTCCTCCGACGTCGCCAACCCCGACACCTACACCAAGCTCTATGTCGATATCGAAATGTACACGACCACCCAGCCGCAGCCCGATCCGGAACGCTTCCTCAACCAGTTCGTCTCCTGGGAGGTCGCCACCAAGGAGAACAAATGGCTGGGCCGGAACGTCTCGCGTTATTCCGACCCGGAGGCCGACAAGGCCTACAAGGCTGCCCAGAAGGAGCTCGACCCGGTCAAGCGCGCCGCGCTGCTGATCAAGGTCAACGAGATCTTCTGTGAAGCAAACGTGATCCTGCCGCTGCTCTCGCGCACCCGCGTCGCCGCCTCGGTGACCAACCTGATGCATGATCACAGCGGCTGGGACGTCGACACCTGGAACGTGGCCGCCTGGTATCGCAGCTGACGCAGGCTAAACCGCTCGCGGACGACGGACGCCGTCCGCGAGCGGCCCTCTGCCGCTTCCGCTCAGACCGCCTCGGCCCGATGGTGTCTCATCGCCATTAGCTCGCGCGGCTTGCTCCAGCGACACCCCGCTTCACGGGAATCCTAGATGGCGACTTATCTTCTGCGGCGATTGCTGATCGCCATTCCGAGCCTGCTCGGCATCAGCCTGATCCTGTTCACGGTTCTGGCGTTGGCGCCGGGCGATCCGTTCTCGGAAATGGCGACGAACCCCAACGTGCCGCCCGAGGTGCGCGAGGCCCTGCGTGCCAGCTTCGGTCTCAACGACCCGGTCATGGTGCGCTATCTGCGCTGGCTCTCCGCGATGGTGCAGGGCGATTGGGGCTTCTCCTTCGCCAGCCGCATCAATGTCGACACCCTGATCCTGCAGCGTGTGCCGACCACTCTCTTCGTCGTCGGCACCTCGCAGATCCTGGCGCTGTGCATTGCGCTGCCGGTCGGGATCTACGCGGCGACGCGGCCTTATTCAGTCTTCGACCAGATCGCCAACACGCTCGCCTTCGTCGGCTTCTCGCTGCCGACCTTCTTCACCGGCCTGCTGCTGATCCTGCTGTTCTCGATCAAGCTCGACTGGTTCCCCTTCGTCTACCGCTCCGACATCGCCGCGAGCGGCTGGCGCTGGTACTGGGAGATGTTCCGGCAGGCGATCATGCCGATCACGGTGCTCGGCCTGTTCCAGGCGGCTTCCTATACGCGCTATGTCCGCTCGGCGGTGCTCGACGTGATCCGGCTGGATTACGTCACCACGGCGCGCGCCAAGGGGCTCGGCGAGAAGACCGTCACATTGCGCCACATCACCCGCAATGCGCTGATCCCGGTGGTGACCCTGGTCGCGCTGCAGATGCCGGCGGTCTTCGGCGGTGCCATCGTCACCGAGCAGATCTTCCGGATTCCGGGCATCGGTTCGCTGCTGATCGATGCGATCCTCGCCAACGACACCCCCGTGATCATGGCCGTCACCTTCGTCTTTGCCTGCCTGGTCGTCCTCTTCAACCTCATCGCGGATTTGCTCTATGGCTGGCTCGACCCTCGCATCTCCTTCGGCTGATCCGGCCGTGGCCGCCGCCGCGGGAAACGTATCGGTCTCGCCCGGTCGCGAAACCTGGCGGCGCTTCCGCCGCCACCGGCTCGCCATGGCCAGCGCGGTCATCCTCGCCTCGCTGATCTTCGGCGTCGTCGTCGGCCCATGGCTCTGGCCCGTGCCGATCAACGACATCGATTTCTCGGCGCAGCTGCAGGGTCCGTCCTGGGCGCATCCCCTGGGCACCGACGATCTCGGTCAGGATATCCTGGCGCGGATGATGTATGGCGGGCGCATCTCGCTCGCCGTCGGCCTCGCCGCGATGGTGGTCGCGACCATCGTCGGCGTCGTAATCGGCGCCTCGGCCGGCATGTCGCGCAAGATCGCCGACCCTGCGCTGATGTGGGTGACCGATCTGTTCCTGTCGCTGCCACAGCTGCCGCTGCTGCTGCTGATCATCTACCTGTTCCGCGAGCAGCTGAAGGCGGTCTTCGGCGTCGAGGGCGGCGTCTTCATCCTGATCGTCGTCGTCATCGGCGGCCTGCGCTGGATGCCGGTCGCCCGGCTGGTGCGGGCGCAGTTCCTGTCGCTGCGCGAGAAGGAATTCGTCGAGGCCGCCAAGGCCCAGGGCGCCACCAAGTACCGCCAGATGACGCGCCATATCCTGCCCAACGCGGTCGGCCCGGTCATCGTCGCCTCGACGATCGAGGTCTCCTCGGCGATTATCGCGGAATCGACGCTGTCCTTCCTCGGCCTCGGCTTCCCGCCGGATATCCCGACCTGGGGGCGCCTGCTCTTCGACGCCAAGGACCACCTCGATACCGCCCCGCACTGGGCCCTGTTCCCCGGCGCGGCGATCTTCCTGACCGTGCTGTCGATCAATTTCATCGGCGACGGCCTGCGCGATGCGCTCGACCCGCGCCGCGTGATCTGAACGGCAGGACAAGGATCATGCCGGGCCCACAGCCCGGCATGCACAGCCTTGCTCACAGCTCCGCTGCATCGGAAGCTGCCTTGGGGCCGGCAGGACCTGCTGAGCATCGATGAAAAAGGGGTCTGGAAGGTCGATTATCCAGATGGAAGCGGCATGGCCAGCTAAGCCGTCAGCCGCATAATGGTGCCCCTGGCCGGAATCGAACCAGCACTCCTTGCGGAACTCGATTTTGAGTCGAGCGCGTCTACCAATTCCGCCACAGGGGCCCCTTTCGGGCGGGGCGGACTATAGCGATCGCCGAGGGCCGGTCAATCTCGCGTGAACACCCGTTGATGTAACGTCTGCCCCATGGACGGGCGCTCGCGCGCCCGCTAAGGGGCGGCGATGTTCGAACGACTTTATCTCTGGACGCTCTCGCTCGCCGCGCGCCGCAGTGCGCAAGCCTGGCTCGCCATCGTCGCTTTCATCGAGAGCTCCTTCTTCCTGATTCCGGCCGACGTGCTGTTCGTACCGATGGCACTGGCAAAGCCCGAGCGGGCCTATCGCCTTGCCTTGATTGCGACCATCTTCTCGACGCTCGGCGGCATCGCCGGCTACGCGCTCGGCTACTATGCCTTCGACGCGCTGGCGCGGCCGGTGCTCGCCTTCTACGGCAAGCTCGACGCCTTCGAGCAATTGCGCGCCTGCGCCGGTCCCGATACGACGCTGATCCTGTTGACCACCTCCGGCCTGGCGCATCTGCCGCCGATCAAGGTCGTGACCATCCTGGCCGGCGCCGTCCATATCGGGCTCGGCTTCTTCGTGCTCTCCTGCGTGCTCGCGCGTGGCGCCCGCTTCTTCGCGCTCGCCTTCCTGCTGCGCCGTTATGGCGAGACGATCCGGCATTTCATCGAGAAGCGGCTGAAGCTGATCGCGCTCGGCGGCGCTGCCCTCCTGATCCTGCTCTATTTCGGCCTCAAGCTGCTGACAGGCTCGGGCCAGCTCCTCTCCTGCTGAGTTATGCCATGACCGGCTTTTTCCCGCGCCTCCTCGCCGATCCCCGCCGCCTGATCGCGTTGATCGGGCTCGCGAGCCTCGCTTTGATCGCAGGCGCCTGGTTCTTCGAGCTGGTCCTGCACCTGCGTCCCTGCAAGCTCTGTCTCGAGCAGCGGGCGCCGCACTACGCCGCGATCGGACTGGCCGCGATCGCCCTGGTCTTCGCCCGCTCGCCCCGGCTCCAGATCGCCGCGCTGATCGGCCTGGCGCTGCTGATGGCCTGGAGCACCGGGCTCGGCGTCTATCACTCCGGCGTCGAATGGGGTGTCTTCGCCGGCCCGAATGATTGCGGCGGAACGCCTGCCCCGGCGGCAGCCGGCGTCCAGGACCTGATGAAGCAGCTGCAGACGACCCGCATCGTCTCCTGCACGGAAGCCGCCTGGCGCTTTCTCGGCCTCTCGCTCGCCGGCTGGAACGCGCTGGCGTCGCTGGGACTGCTCGTCGCGGCGGTGCTAGGGCTGAAGAGCGCGGTGAGAGTGGCTGGCGGTTCGCCAGCGTGAGTCGATTGGCGTGATCGCCGAGAACCGGCGCGCAGCGGATTAATCTCCGTGAGCACCGGAAGCGCGGGCGGTCGCGTCAAGCGGCCGCGCTGGTAGAACCGAGAGCCGCTCTCAGGGCTCGAGTTCGGAATCCCAGTAGAGATAATCGAGCCAGCTCTCGTGCAGATAGTTCGGCGGGAACAGCTTGCCGTTGCGGTGGAGGTCGTTGATCGACGGCGCGAACGGCTTCTGCATCGGGATCATCCCGACCGCCGTCGGCATCTTGTCGCCCTTCATCAGATTGCAGGGCGAGCAGGCTGCGACGACGTTCTCCCAGGTGGTGAGCCCGCCCTTCGAGCGCGGCACGACATGGTCGAAGGTCAGTTCATCGCGCGTGCCGCAATATTGGCAAGCAAAGCGGTCGCGCAGGAAGACGTTGAAGCGGGTGAAAGCCGGGATGCGCGAGGGCTTGATATAGGTTTTGAGCGAAACCACCGAGGGCAGCTTCATGTTGAAGCTCGGGCTGTGCACCACGGTGTCGTATTCGGAGACGATGTTGACGCGGTCCATGAAGACCGCCTTGATCGCGTCCTGCCAGCTCCATAACGAAAGCGGATAGTAGCTCAACGGCCGAAAATCGGCGTTGAGCACCAGCGCCGGACAACCGTCCGGCGAGGCCATCGGATGCATCACATGCGCCGTCACCCGTATCGCGCCTCCGCCTGCTGGGCCGCACGAATCCCGTAACGCATCAATGTAAGCGCGAGACGACAGGAATGTGAAGCCGCGATGTTGCGGCGCTAGAGCCCGTTCCGATCAACTTGCACCACAAGTTGATCGGAAAAACGGTCTCTAAACTCAAAGCGAGAGCCGGATCCGATCAGATTGAATCAATCTGATCGGATCCGGCTCTAAGCGTAGGCGTCAGCCGTCATTCACGGGCGAAGCGCAGCGCAGACCCGGGAATCTCGTGCAGAAGGAGGAACTGGATTCCGAGATGCTCGGCTCAAGGCCGAGCATGACGTGCGGATCTCAGCGCGTCGGAACGGGCTTCTCGCCACGATAATCGTAGAAGCCGCGCCCGGCCTTGCGGCCGAGCCAGCCGGCCTCGACATATTTCACCAGCAGCGGGCAGGGCCGGTACTTCGAATCGGCCAGCCCGTCATGCAGCACCTGCATCACCGACAGGCAGGTGTCGAGGCCGATGAAATCGGCGAGCTGGAGCGGGCCCATCGGGTGATTCGCGCCGAGCCGCATCGCCGTGTCGATCGCCTCGACCGAGCCGACGCCCTCATAGAGGGTGTAGACGGCCTCGTTGATCATCGGCAGCAGGATACGGTTGACGATGAAAGCCGGGAAATCCTCCGACACCGACGCCGTCTTGTGCAGCTTGGCGACGAACTCCTTGGCGAGCTCGAAGGTGTGGTCGTCGGTCGCAATGCCGCGGATCAGCTCGACGAGCTGCATCAATGGCACCGGATTCATAAAATGGATGCCGATGAAGCGCTCGGGCCGGTCGGTCGCGGCGGCAAGCCGGGTGATCGAGATCGACGAGGTATTGGACGCGAGCAGTGCATCCGGCCGCAGATGCGGGCAGATCGCGGTGAAGATCTTGCGCTTCACCTCCTCGCTCTCGGTCGCGGCCTCGATCACCAGATCGCAAGTGCCCAGATCCTCCAGCTTCGGCGCCGACGTGATTCGGGCCATCGCTGTACGGCGGTCCTCGTCGGCGATTGCGCCCTTGCTGACCTGCCGGGCCATATTGCCGTCGATCGTCGCGAGCGCTGCGTTGATGCGCTCCTCGGCGAGGTCGTGCAGCTTGATGTTAAAGCCCGCGACCGACGCGACATGGGCGATGCCGTTGCCCATCTGCCCTGCGCCGATGATGCCGACGGTCCTGATCTGTTGGTCCATGTGACGCTTCTGTTCCCCGAGGGAGCTGGCGCAGGCGGCCGGATGGCCGCCCGCGGCGCGACTTACTTGCCGACTTTTTCGAGTTCTTTGTCGAGCTCGGGCAGGATGGTGAAGAGGTCGCCGACGAGGCCGTAATCGGCGATCTGGAAGATCGGCGCCTCCTCGTCCTTGTTGATGGCGACGATGACCTTGGAGTCCTTCATGCCGGCCAGATGCTGGATCGCGCCGGAGATGCCGACCGCGACATAAAGGTCCGGCGCCACCACCTTGCCGGTCTGGCCAACCTGCCAGTCGTTCGGAGCGTAGCCGGCGTCGACCGCAGCGCGCGAAGCGCCCATTGCCGCGCCCAGGCGATCCGCCACCGGCTCGATCACCTTGGCGAAGTTCTCGGCCGAGGCGAGCGCGCGCCCACCCGAGACAATGATCTTGGCCGAGGCCAGCTCAGGCCGATCGGACTTGGCGACCTCTTCGCCCTTGAAGGACGAGGTGCCCGGGTTCTCAGCCGTCGCCGCATTCTCGATCGGTGCGGAGGCCGCCCCGTCGCCGGTCGCCTGGAAGGAAGCGCCGCGCACGGTGATGACCTTCTTGGAGTCAGCGGACTGCACCGTCTGGATGGCGTTGCCGGCATAGATCGGCCGCTCGAAGGTGTCGGCCGAGACGATCTTGGTGACTTCCGAGACCTGCATCACGTCGAGCAGCGCGGCGACGCGCGGCATCACGTTCTTGCCGGTGGTGGTGCCGGGCGCGACGAGCGCGTCATAGCCGGGCGCGAGCGAGACGATCAGCGCCGCCAGCGGCTCGGCGAGGCGATGCTCGTAAGACGCATCGTCGGCAAGCAGTACCTTCTCGACGCCGTCGAGCTTTGCAGCGGCCTCGGCGACGGCCTTGGCATTGTGACCGGCGACCAGCACATGCACGGGCGCGCCGAGCTGCTTGGCTGCGGTCAGCGCCTTGCGGGTGGCTTCGTTCAGGCTCTTGTTGTCGTGCTTGGCGAGCAGAAGGGTCGGCATCAGATCACCCCGGCAGTCTTGAGCTTGGAGACGAGTTCGGCAGCGTTCGCCACCTTGATGCCGGCCGAGCGGCCGGCGGGCTCGCTGGTCTTGATCACCTTGAGGCGCGGCGCGACGTCGACGCCGAGCGTCTCCGGCGTGGTTTCGTCGAGCGGCTTCTTCTTGGCCTTCATGATGTTGGGCAGCGAGGCATAGCGCGGCTCGTTCAGGCGCAGGTCCGTGGTCACGATCGCCGGCAGCTTGAGGGAGACGGTCTGCAGGCCGCCATCGACCTCGCGGGTGACGTCAGCCGAACCGTCGCCGATCACGACCTTCGAGGCGAACGTGCCTTGCGGCCAGCCGAGCAGCGCCGCCAGCATCTGGCCAGTCTGGTTGCAGTCGTCGTCGATCGCCTGCTTGCCCAGGATGACGAGTTCCGGCGTCTCCTGCTCGACGATCTTCTTCAGCAGCTTGGCCACCGCCAGGGGCTCGACGATGCCGTCGACTTTGACCAGGATGCCGCGATCGGCGCCCATGGCGAGGCCGGTGCGGATCGTCTCGGCCGCCTGCGCCGGCCCGACCGACACGACGATCACCTCGGTCGCCTTGCCCGCTTCCTTCAGCCGCAGCGCCTCTTCGACCGCGATCTCGTCGAACGGGTTCATCGACATCTTCACATTGGCCAGCTCGACGCCCGAGCCGTCCCCCTTCACGCGGATCTTCACATTGAAATCGACTACCCGCTTGACGGGGACAAGAATCTTCATGGGCGCTTCACCGGTTACGGAGAGATGGAGGCCGATCCGCCCGAGACGGCGATGGTCGGCATCGCGGCTCTCGGCTGAAATGCGGACGGACCGTAGCGACGGGGATTTGGGCTTGTCAACGCCATGAAAGTCACGGCTTGCCCGGCACGACGCGGCCAAACAGGCGCAACTCGCGCCGGATCAGCAGCGGCGTCAGCGCCGCTCCGGCGCCGAGCCCGCCGAGATGCGCCCACCAGCCGACAGCGCCCTGCTGGTCGAACAGCGCCGAGAGCAACTGGAACAGGATCCAGGCACCGAGCGCATACATCGCCGGGATGTGCAGCGGGATCCATTTGAAGGCGAGGCCCCAGATCCGCACGCGCGGATAGAGCATGAGATAGGAGGCGATCACGCCGGAGATGGCGCCGGACGCACCGATCAGCGGCTGCTCCGATTCGGGGTTCATCAACGCGTGCAACAACGCCCCGGCCATGCCGCAGAGCAGAAAGAAGACGAGGAAGCGCAGATGTCCCATCGCATCCTCGACATTGTCGCCGAAGACCCAGAGAAACAGCATGTTGCCGATCAGATGCGCGAAGCTGGCGTGCAGCATGATGCCGGTCATGAGCGTCAGCCAGGCCGGCGCCCTGAGCAGCTCCGGCGGCAATTGCGCTTCGCCGAACAGCACCGAGGGAATCGTGCCGAAGCCGGCCATGACCGCGATCTCGCTCGCCTCGCTGGTCCAGTGCATCAGCATGAGCCGCAGCACGATGCAGATCGCGATCAGCGCATAGGTGACATAGGCGACGCGGATGAAGCGCATCGGCACGCCGTCATGCAGCGGCACGAACATCGGATCAGCGGTTCTGGCCGGGGGTCCAGAGCACGTCGCCCCCTGCCCTGGCATTGAGGTGGCGGGAGGCGACGAAGAGGAAATCCGAGAGCCGGTTGATGAACTTCAGCGCCGGCTGGGCGACATTCTCGCCCTCGCCCTGCGACAATTCGACCATCAGCCGCTCCGCCCGCCGGCTGACCGTACGGGCGAGATGCAAGCTGGCCGCGCCCGGCGTGCCGCCGGGCAGCACGAAGGAGCGCAGCGTCCCGAGCGGCCGGTTGAGCTGGTCGATCTCGGCCTCGAGCCGGTCAACCTGAGTCTGCAGGATTCTGAGCGGCTCGAAGGCCGGCTTCTCGCCGGTATCGGGCGAGGCGAGCTCGGCGCCGAGGTCGAACAGGTCGTTCTGGATGCGCCCGAGCATCGCGTCGAGCTCCGGATCTTCGCTCGCACAATGCAGCCGCGCCAGACCGATACAGGCATTGGTCTCGTCGACAGTGCCGTAGGCGGAAACGCGCAGGTCGAACTTGGCCCGGCGAGCGCCGCTGGCGAGCGCCGTGGTGCCGTCGTCGCCGGTGCGGGTGTAGATGCGATTGAGAACGACCATGACCGAGTTATAGCGCGCCGCTGCGCCGGCGGAAGGGGCATCCTCACACCATCGCCAGGGGCAGAAGTCCCGGCTCCTTCAGCGTCTCCAGCGCGATCTCCGAGCGCACCCGCGCCACGCTCTCATGCGGCAGCAGCACCTCGTTGACGAGGCGCGCCAGCTCCTTGAGATCGCCGACTGCGACTTTCAGCATGTAATCGGCCTCGCCGGTCAGGGCGTGCGCCTCGAGCACGGCCGGCGTCAGCTTCACCAGGTCGCGAAAGCGCCGGGCATTGTCGCGCGAATGGGTGTTGAGCGCGACATGAATGAAGACGGTGACCGAGAGTCCGATCGCCTCTGGATCGATCAGCGCGCGATAGCCGCGGATGGTGCCCGCGTTTTCCAGCGCCTGCCGCCGCCGCGAGACCTGGCTGGCGGAGAGGCCGACGCGTTCGGCGAGGGCGCCATTGGTCAGCGAGGCATCCTGCTGCAGGGCTTCGAGCAGGCGCCAGTCGAAAGCGTCGAGCTGCGGCATTCCGTGAGCCCTCCTGCACTTTCATGCACGATCCGTGCGAATTCAACCCGAGAGTCCAGAGTTTTGCAAACTCTTCGCCATCCGAATGCGCGAGGATCGGTCAACCAAGCATTCTCAGGAGGACACCGCATGGGACCGTTCCCGCACGACTCAGCCCCGCCGGCCATTTCCGACGCCAACCCGATGGGCACCGACGGCTTCGAATTCGTTGAATACGCCCATCCCGAGCCCGAGAAGCTCGGCGAACTCTTTAAGACCATGGGCTTCACCAAGGTCGCCAGGCATCGCTCCAAGAACGTGACGCTCTATCGCCAGGGCGACGTCAATTTCATCGTCAACGCCGAGCCGGATTCCTTCGCGCAGGGCTTCGCTGCTGAGCACGGCCCCTGCGCTTGCGCCATGGCCTTCCGCGTCGTCGATGCCAAGCACGCCTTCGAGCGCGCGGTGTCGCTCGGCGCCGAACCCTATGAGAGCAAGGTCGGCCCCGGCGAACTGCAAATCCCGGCTGTGAAAGGCATCGGCGGCTCGCTGCTCTATTTCGTCGATCGCTACGGCGAGAAGGGCTCGATCTACGACGTCGACTTCGAATGGCTCGGCGAGACGGATCCGCATCCCGAGCAGGCCGGAATGTATTATCTCGACCACCTCACCCATAACGTCATGCGCGGCCGCATGGACTATTGGGCCGGTTGGTATGGCGATCTCTTCAATTTCCGCGAGATCCGTTTCTTCAACATCGAGGGCAAGCTCACCGGCCTGATCTCGCGGGCGCTGACCTCGCCCTGCGGCAAGATCCGCATCCCGATCAACGAATCCCTCGACGACAAGAGTCAGATCGAGGAGTACCTGCGCCAGTACAAGGGCGAGGGCATCCAGCACGTCGCGCTCGGTGCGCGCGACATCTACGCCAGTGTCGAGCAGCTCCGGCACAACGGCCTGCCCTTCATGCCCTCACCGCCCGAGACCTATTACGAGAAGATCGACGGCCGCGTGCCGAACCATGGCGAGCCGGTGCCGCGGTTGAAGCAGAATGGCATCCTGATCGACGGCGAGGGCGCGGTCGCGCTCGGCGACAAGGCCGGCCGGATGAGCAAGGTGCTGCTGCAGATCTTCTCTGCCACCGTGGTCGGGCCGATCTTCTTCGAGTTCATCCAGCGCAAGGGCGATGACGGCTTCGGCGAGGGCAATTTCCGCGCTCTGTTCGAGTCGATCGAGGAAGATCAGATCCGCCGCGGCGTGCTGAAGCCGCAAGCGGCGGAGTAGCGGATTCGCCCTGCGAATCCTTGCAATCTTCTCCCGCACAAGCGGGAGAAGATCCTCTCTTTCACGTGATCATGCTGGCTTTGACCTGACCTTGCCGCCTCCCTGGAATGGGCGTAGCCCTTTGTCGATGCGCCGGCCCAAAAAGGCGCGCAGCTAGGGAAAACGACCATGGCGACAGCGTCGGCAGAGGTCTTGCGGGGCCATCAGGGCCCATGGTGGACCCATCTCTATGTCCAGGTGCTGACCGCGATCGCCATCGGCGTGCTGCTCGGCCATTTCTATCCCCAGACCGGCGAAGCGATGAAGCCGCTGGGCGACGCCTTTATCAAGGCGATCAAGATGATCATCGCCCCGATCATCTTCCTTACCGTCGTTCACGGCGTCGCCTCGATGGACGACATGAAGAAGGTCGGCCGGGTCGGCCTGAAAGCGCTGATCTATTTCGAGGCCGTCACCACGCTGGCGCTGATCGTCGGCCTCGTCGTGGTCAATCTCTGGAAGCCGGGCGCCGGCATGAACGTCGATCCCTCGACGATCAACACCTCCGGCATCGCCGCCTTCACCGCCAAGGCGCATGACCAGAGCACCCTCGCCTTCCTGATGGGGATCATCCCCGAGACGGTGGTCGGCGCCTTCGCCAATGGCGAAATCCTGCAGGTGCTGTTCTTCGCCCTGCTCTTCGCCTTCGGCCTGCAGATGCTGGGCGAGCGCGGCAAGGCGGTGCTGCACTTCATCGACGACATCGCCCAGATCTTCTTCAAGATCGTCGGCATCATCATGAAGGCCGCCCCAATCGGCGCCTTCGGCGCCATGGCCTTCACCATCGGCAAGTTCGGTGTCGGGACCCTGCTCTCGCTCGGCTCGTTCATGGCCGCGTTCTACACGACCTGCCTGATCTTCATCTTCCTGGTGCTCGGCACGATCGCGCGGCTCGCCGGCTTCTCGATCCTGAAGTTCATCGCCTTCATCAAGGAGGAGCTCCTGATCGTGCTCGGCACCTCCTCCTCCGAGAGCGTGCTGCCGCGCATGATCGCCAAGATGACCCATCTCGGCTGCAAGGAGAGCGTGGTCGGCTTGGTGATCCCGACCGGCTATTCCTTCAATCTCGATGGCACCTGCATCTATCTGACCATGGCCGCCGTCTTCCTGGCGCAGGCGACAAATACCGACCTTTCCCTGTCGCAGGAGATCGGCATCATCGCCGTCCTACTCTTGACCTCGAAGGGCGCAGCCGGCGTCACCGGCTCGGGCTTCATCGTGCTCGCCGCAACGCTCGCCACGGTCGGCCATATCCCGGTCGCCTCGATCGCGCTGATCCTCGGCATCGATCGCTTCATGTCGGAGGCGCGCGCGCTCACCAACCTGATCGGCAACGGCGTCGCCACCATCGTCGTCTCGAAATGGGAGAACTCGCTCGACGAAAACCGGATGCAGCGCATTCTCGCCAAGGAGACTGGCTTCGACGCCGACGAGCCCGAGCGGATCGCGGTCTAGCGCATCACGCCGCCAACCTCGATAAGGCCATCGCCTCGCGCAGCGCCTGCGCGAAATGACGTGCGGCGATGCTCGCCTGCGGCGCGATCACCAGCGCGACCGAGAGCTCGAACAGCGACGGCAGGTTCTCGGATGGCTCGAGCCGGCGCAGGGACGCCGGCGCGGCACTCTCGGTGATTGCGGTGACGCACAGGCCCGCTTCCACCGCCGAGAGCAAACCGGCCATATGCGATGACGAGAACACCAGCCGGTGCGGCCGCTCCGACGCCTGCAGCGCGCTCAGGATGCGCGGACGCGCCCGGCAGCCCTCGTTGAACAGGCCGAGCGGCAGCACTTCGCTGAGTTCCGGCCGGTGGCCACGGGCCGCGACCCAGACCAGCGGCTCGCGCCTGAGGCGCTCGCCCTTTGGTCGGCCGGGGTCCTGCGTGATCACCGCAAGATCGAGCTCGCCTGCCGCTACTGCCGGCTCGATCCGCTTCGAGAGCTCGCAATGCACCTCGATCTCGACACGCGGATGCTCCTCGGCGAAGCGCACGATCAGCGGCCTGAGGTAAGCGTCGACATAATCGTCCGGCAGCCCGATGCGCAGGCGTCCCACGGCCTTGTCGCCCTCTAGCTCGGCCCGCGCCTCACGTTCGATCGCGAGCAGGCGGCGGGCCTGGGCGAGCAAGCGCTCGCCCGCCTGCGTCGGCGTGACGCCGCGGCGCGAGCGCTCCAGCAACTGCTTGCCGAGCGCAGCCTCGAGATCCTGGATGCGGCCGGAAACCGCCGATTGCGTGCGTCCGAGCCTTTGACCGGCCGCGGTGAAGCCGCCGGTCTCGGCGACGGCGACGAGCATGGCGAGCGCATCGAGATCGAGATGGGTCGACATCATCGCTCCAACGGAAATGACGATAGATGAATCAGAATAATCCGTTTTTCCGATTGCCGGAAGCGCCTTATATTCCGGGGATAGGTTGACCGTCCTTCCAGATAGGCCGCGCAGCGGCGCAGCTCCGAAGTCCATCAGGAGGCGTAGAAGCCTCGGATGGATTCCGGTGCTTGACTGCGCTCCGGCCGGAATGACGGCGTCCTGTCGCAATCGGTCGATCCTGGCCGCTACCGAAAGCCGTCCGATGTCCGCCCCGAGCCTTGCCGTGCCCGATCGTCCCGCCACACCCGCGCTCGCCATGTTCCTGGCGCTGCTGCTCGGCACGACCTGCATCGGCTTCTCCGGCATCTTCGTGCGCTTCGCCGATGTCGGCCCGGCCGCGGCCGGCTTCTGGCGCATGGCCTTCGCCCTGCCGGTCCTCGCCGCCTGGATGGCTCTGGAGGATCGCGGCGGCAACACGAACGGCGTCAGGTCCGGCGCCATGCTGCCGATCGCGCTTGCCGGCCTCGCCTTCGGCGTCGATGTCGTTCTCTACAATGCCTCGATCGGCTTCACCTCGATCGTCAATGCGTCGCTGCTCGGCAATCTCTCGCCGGTCGGCGTCATCCTCGGCGGCTGGCTGCTGTTCCGCGAAAAGCCGACGCGGCGCATCCTCGGCGCACTGCTGCTCGCCGTCGGCGGCGCCGGCATGCTCGTGCTGCCAAAGCTGTCGGGAAGCGCAGTGACGCCGCTCTCAGGCACCGGCCTGTTCGGTGACGGCCTCGCCATCGGCGCCGCCTTCTCCTACGCGGCCTATATCCTCGCCGTGCGCCGCGCCCGCAACCGTGCCGCCGCCGGGCGTATCAGCCTGATCTCCAGCGCCATCTGCGCCGTGTTCTGCCTCGTCGCAGCGCTCGGCCTCGGCGAGACCATCCTGCCGCAGAGCCTCACCGGCTGGCTCGCCGTCGCCGCGCTCGGCCTCATCTCGCACGCCATGGGCCAGGGCCTGATCACGCTGGCGCTCGGCCATTACGGCGCCAATGCCGCCTCGCTGGTCATGGTCTGGCCGGCGCTGGTCTCGGTGCTGGCAGCCTGGGCGATCTTCGCCGAGCAGCCCTCGCCTGCGCAGGCTTTTGGCGGCGTCGCAATCCTGGCGGCGGTGCTGATGGTGCGGAAGGGCTGAAACCAGCCTCGAACCGCGGGATCAAACGGCGACGAGAGCGGGTTCATCGCGCCGCTCTCTACCGCTCGCGTAGTCGAATTGACACAATGCAAACTAAAATGCCGTTTGACCGCTGATATTTCCGGCGCACAGTCTGCTCTGCCTCATCCAGAGGCGGGGGAGAGCTAACCATGATCGCTCGGGTTTCCGCTTTTGTCTTCACTTGCCTCTTAGTCAGCGCTCCAGCAAGCGCGCAGTCGCGGCAGTTTGGTCCAGCGACCGGAACCGTCTCCATCCGGCAGGTGCAAGTCGCCTTTATCGGCTCGGGCGCGATCGGCGGCGGCACGCTCCGCTTCAACAAGCGCAGTTACGACATCACCGTCGGCGGCCTCGGTATTGGTGGCATCGGCGCCTCGCGCCTGACCGCGACCGGTTCGGTCTACCGCCTGGCCAATGTCGAGGATTTCACCGGCGCGTACATCCAGATCCGCGAGGGCTGGGCGATCGGCGATGAAGGCCGCGGTACACTCTGGCTTCGCAATGCCAAGGGCGTGGTCATGCGCCTCGCCACGAAGCGCCGGGGCCTGCAGCTCTCGCTCGGCGCCGATGGCGTGCTGATCGGCTTCAAGCAATAGGCCGCCGCGGCCGCGCAAGCCCGGCAGGCTGATGCTGCGGAGGGTTGGAACTCCGTCCCGTCCGCAGCGGATCGTCGTTCCATCAGTTTGCCGGCGCGTAGCGCAGAATCACCGTGCCGTTCTTGAGCGGGCGGTTCTCGAGCAGATCGAGCTTCTGCAGCTCGCTACTGGGCTTGAAGAACGGCGTGCCCGCACCGAGCCGCAGCGGCGCCACCGCCAGCATCAGCTCGTCGATCTGCTTTTCCTTCAGCAAGGCATCGACCAGTTCGGCGCTGCCAAAGATCAAGATGTCCTTGCCCGGCACAGCCCGCAGCTTGGCGATCTCGGCTGCAATGTCGGCGGTGACGCGGGTGTTGTTCCAGTCCGAGCCCGTGAGCGTGCGCGAGGCAACCAGCTTGGGCAGCGCATTCATGTAGCGCGCGACCTCGCTGTCCTCGGCCGTCTCCCAATAGGCCCTCATCCCGTCATGGGTGACGCGGCCGAAGACGAGAAGCTGGGCGCGCTGGCCGAATTCCTTGCTGAGCGCGTCGAGCTCCTCGCCCCAGGCCTCGTTGTGAAACGAGAGGTCCCACTTTTCCGTGCCTTCGAAATATCCGTCGAGTGTCACGAGGTTCCAGGCGATCACCTTGGCCATCAGATCCTCCATGCAGGCGCCGTCTCGGCGCCACCAAAACCGCTTGCGATTTGCAAGCAGTTGGCTTCTAGCGAAACCGATTGTAGAATGCAAGCAGTTTTGGAGACGCACATGAGAGAGACCGGCCGCTCGGGCTGCCCGATCAATCTGACACTGGAAATCCTCGGGGATCGCTGGAGCCTGATCGTCCTGCGCGACATGATGTTCGGCAATCGCCGGCACTTCCGTGAATTGCTGGCGAAATCGGACGAGGGCATCGCCTCGAACATCCTCGCCGACCGGCTAAAGCGCCTGCTTGAGAACGAGCTGATCTCGCGTCGCGACGACGCCAGCCACAAGCAGAAAGGCATCTACAGCCTGACCGAGATGGGGATTTCGCTGGTGCCGGTCTTCGCAGCGATGGCCGACTGGGGCCGGCGCTTCCTGCCGGTGACGCCGGAGATGTCGATCCGCGCCGAGATCCTGGCCGAGGGCGGCCCGGCGCTCTGGCAGAAGTTCATGGCGGAGCTGCGCTTTCTCCATCTCGACGCGCCGCGACCGGCCCAATCCGTGCTCGATGAGCTGACCGAGGCCTATCGCTGCGCGGTGGAGCGCAAGCGCGCGGCCGACGCCGAACCGGAAGCGGTGTGAAGCCCGCCCGATTGAGCCATCTCGCAGGCAGATTGATCAAAACCCCTCCTGAGACGTTTAGCCGGCAGGAGGAAATGATCATGACGCGACATCGCATGACGAAGGCGCTCGCCGCGGCGGCACTGTTCGTGCTGGCTCAGCCGGGCGCCGCAGAGCAGGAAGCCGGCAGCAGCGAGGCGAGTTTCCTGAGTTCCCTCGAAGGCCGCTTCAGCGGCAATGGCACACTCCAGAATGCCGGCGGCAGCAGCCGCTCGCTGAAGTGCGAGTTCAATGGCGACCAGGAAGGCTCCCGCCTGAGCCTCGACGGCAGCTGCACCACCGCGGCCATCCTCAGCGCCACGATACGGATCGAACTGCGCCACGATCCGAAGACCGGACGCTATGCCGGGACGTTCAAGGAGAGCACCGGGACGGTGGCGAACCTAGCCGGCGTGCGGCAGGGCCAGCGGCTGACGCTCGCCTTCAACGAGACGGCAGAAAGCGTCCGCCCGAACCCGCCCGCGACCCTGACGATCTCCCGCCAGCAGGACCGCGTGGCGCTGACGCTGCGTGGCAGCCAGCCGGGCCAGGGGCAGAACCTCGACCTGTCGCTGCGGGAGAATTAGGACGGCGTTCGCTGTGCCTGCGGTCCGGAAGGGACAACTTGGCTCAGCCGTCAGGCAACGAGCGCTGACGCCCCCGCTGGAGGGAGTGGCCTTTCGCTTGGCCGCGGCACAGGCAGGTAGCCCGCATACTCCATCGAAAACGCCGCTCTGCCCTGAGAGTTGGCTGCAAGTGAATTGTGGAAGCCGAACATGTTGGCCAGCGGCACCATCGCGTTGACGACGACGGCGTTGCCGCGCATGTCCTGGCCTTGGATCTGGCCGCGCCGGGAGTTCAGGTCGCCGATGACCGAGCCGGTATAGTCTTCAGGCGTCACCACCTCGACCTTCATGATCGGCTCGAGCAGCACCGAGCCGCCCTTCTGCAGGCCCTCGCGCAGAGCAGCGCGGGACGCGATCTCGAAGGAGAGAGCCGACGAATCGACCTCGTGGAAGGCGCCGTCGATCAGCGTGACCTTGACGTCGACGACCGGGAAACCGGCGAGCACGCCGGAACCGATGACCGAGTTGAGGCCCTTCTCGACGCCGGGGATATACTCCTTCGGCACCGAGCCGCCGACGACCTTCGACTCGAACTCGAAGCCCTTGCCGGTCTCGTTCGGCTCGATGATCAGCTTGACGCGGGCGAACTGGCCCGTACCGCCGGTCTGCTTCTTGTGGGTGTAGTCGATCTCGGCCTTCTTGGTCAGCGTCTCGCGATAGGCAACCTGCGGCGCGCCGATATTGGCATCGACCTTGTAGGTCCGGCGCAGGATGTCGACCTTGATGTCGAGATGCAGCTCGCCCATGCCCTTGAGAATGGTCTGGCCGCTCTCCTGGTCGGTCGAGACGCGGAAGGACGGATCCTCGTTCGCGAGCTTCGACAGCGCCAGGCCAAGCTTCTCCTGGTCGGCCTTCGACTTCGGCTCGATCGCGATCGTGATCAATGGCCAGGGAGCGGCGGAGATTGTTTCCATACGCAGCCACTCCGAATTTTGCCTTAGAAGAGCACAACCCTTCTCACTCCGCTGCCAGCCTTGGCGGCGGCAGCTTGCCCGCCATCGCCTTGGCACTGGCTTCGCCGGGGGTCTCCTCGTCGCTCATCGGAGCCCAGGTGCTTTCGTCCTCGGCCTTGCCGAGGAAACGGCCGAAGATCCAGCCGGTGAGGCGGCCGAGGTCATCCATCACCACATAGAAGGACGGCACGAAGACGAGGGAAAGCACGGTCGAGACGATCAGGCCGCCGATCACCGCGATCGCCATCGGCGCGCGGAACTCGCCGCCATCGCCGACGCCATAGGCCGAAGGCAGCATGCCGGCGGCCATCGCGATCGTGGTCATCACGATCGGACGCGCCCGCTTGTGGCCGGCTTCGAGCAGCGCCGTCAGCCGGTCCTTGCCGCGCGCGACCTCCTCGACCGCGAAGTCGACCAGCATGATCGCGTTCTTGGTGACGATGCCCATCAGCATCAGCAGGCCGATATAGACCGGCATCGAGACCGGGTTATGGGTGGCGAGCAGCGCAATCACCACGCCGCCGAAGGAGAGCGGCAGCGAGAGCAGGATGGTGATCGGCTGGAAGACCGAGCCGAACAGCAGGATCAGCACGGCGAGCACCAGCATCAGGCCGGTGGTCATCGCGGTGATGAAGCCCTCGACGACCTCGCCCTGGATCTCGGCGTCACCGGTGGCGGCGATGCGTACGCCCTCGGGCAGGCCGACCTCCTTGACGATCTCCTGGAACTTCTCCTGCGCCGTGCCGAGCTCGAAGCCGCGCTTCAGGTCGGCGCCGATGGCGGCGCGCCGAACGCGGTCATAGCGGTCGATCGAGGACGGGCCTTCGCCGAAGCCGATCTCGGCCACCGCGGTGAGCGGGATCGAGACGCCCGACGCGCTGGTAACGCGCAGCGCCGCGATGTTGCGGATGTCGGTGCGAGCCTGCTCGTCGAGCTGGACGCGGATCGGCACCAGCCGGTCACCGGCGTTGAACTTGGCGAGGTTGGGGCCGATGTCGCCGATCGTGGCGACGCGCAGCGCCTCCGAGATCGCCTCGGGCGTAACGCCGAGGTTGGCGGCCTGCTCCAGCTTCGGCGTGACGCGCATCTCCGGCCGACTCAGCGAGCCGGCGGTCGCGACGTTGAGATAGCCGTCGACCTGGCGCATGCGCGCCTCGATCTTCGCCACCGTCTCGTCGAGCGCATCACCATCCTTGGACAGGATCGAGAAAGCCATCTCGCGCTCGCCGCGCTCGTTGACGTACCAGGCGCGGACATCGGGCACACCAGCCAGCTTCTCGGCGATGGTGACCTTGAGCTCCTTCTGGGGGACGTCGCGCTCGGCCTTCGGCGTCAGCAGGATGAAGACGGAGGCGCGGCGGACCTCGCGCTGCCCGGTCGGCGAAGCCCCGCCGAGCACGAAGACGTTCGTCACCTGCGGAATCTCGCGCAGCTTGTCGACGATCTTGTCGGTGGCGACAGTGGTGTCCTCCAGCGTCGCGCCGGGCGGCAATTCGACCGATGCGACGATGCGGGCGGTGTCTTCCTCCGGGAAGAAGCCGGTCGGCAGCAGCGCCGTCGCCTGGATCGAGATGAAGAGGAAGCCGAAGCCGGCGATCAGCGTCAGATAGGCCGTATTGAACGGCAGCCTCCGCCATGTCCGCGAGCCGTCGAAGCGCGGCAAGATCGGGATGCGGCGCTTCCTGAGCGAGGCTTCGAGCAGCCAGGAATAGGCGCGCATCACGAAGCCGTCTTTGGCATCCTGGTGCTTCACCGGCTTGAACAGATAAGCCGCCATCATCGGCGTGATCAGGCGTGCGACCAAGAGCGAGAACAGCACCGCGATCGCGACCGTCAGGCCGAACTGGCGGAAATACTGGCCGGCGATGCCGCCCATGAACGAGACCGGCGCGAAGATCGCGACGATGGTCAGCGTGATCGCGATGACCGCGAGGCCGATCTCGTCGGCCGCCTCCATCGCGGCGCGATAGGGCGATTTGCCCATCTTCATGTGCCGGACGATGTTCTCGATCTCGACGATGGCGTCGTCGACCAGGATGCCGGTCACCAGGGTGATGCCGAGCAGGCTGACCAGGTTGAGCGAGAAGCCGAGCAGCTCCATCGCCCAGAAGGTCGGGATGGCCGAAAGTGGCAGGGCAATCGCAGTAATCAGCGTCGCGCGCCAGTTGCGCAGGAAGACGAAGACGACGAGCACGGCCAGCGCTGCGCCCTCCAGCAGCGTCTCCATCGCCGCCTTGTAGTTGCCATGGGTGTAGGCGACGGCATCGTCGATCGATTTGATCGCGATCGTCGGATAGCGCTTGTTGAGATCGTCGAGCTTGGCCGCGACGACGTCCTTGACCGAGAGCTCGCTCGAGCCCTTCGAGCGGAATACGGCGAAGGAGACGACCGGCTGCTTGTTCAGCCGGCCGAAGGCGCGCGGCTCCGAACTGGAATCCTCGACCCGGCCGAGCTCCTTCAGGCGCACCTCGCGTCCGCCGGTGAGCTGGATCTTGCTGTCGGCGAGCTCCGCGACGGTCTTCGCGCTGGCGAGCGTGCGGATCGCCTGCTCCTGGCCGCCGACCTCGCCGCGCCCGCCGGCGAGGTCGACATTGGTGGCGCGGATCTGGCGGTTGACCTCACCGGCGGTGGTGCCGAGCGCCAGCAAGCGGTCGGGATCGAGCGAGATCCGGATCTCGCGATCGACGCCGCCATAGCGCTCGACCCGGCCGACGCCTTTCAGCCCCTGCAATTCGCGCGAGACGACATCGTCGACATGCCAGGAGATCTGCTCCAGCGTCATGCCGGGCGAGGAAGCGCCATAGGTCAGGATCGACTGGCCCTCGACATCGATGCGCTGGATCACCGGCTCGTCGATGGTACGCGGCAATTCGGCCCTGATCTTGGCGATCGCATCCTTGACGTCGTTGACGGCGCGGTCGGTATTGGTTTCGAGCCTGAACTCGACCAGCGTCACCGAAGAGCCGTCGGTCAGCGTCGACATCACATGCTTGACGCCGGTGATGTTGGCGACCGCGTCCTCGACGCGCTTGCTGACCTGGCTCTCCAACTCGGCCGGGGCGGCGCCGGACTGGGTCACCGTCACCGAGACGAAAGGCACGTCGATGTTCGGGAAGCGCGTCACCGGCAGCTTCGAGAACGAAAGCAGCCCGAGCACGCAGAGCACGACGAAAAGCAGGATCGCCGGAACCGGTTTCCGGATCGACCAGGCGGAGAAATTGACGTTCACGCGAGGCTCCGTCAGTTCGTCGCGATCGGCGTGATCATGTCGCCGTCACGCACGAAGGTGCCAGCACGCGCCACTACGCTTTCGCCTTCGGCGAGGCCGGACGCGATCTCAGCGCGCCCGCCGCCGATCAGCCCGAGCGTCACCTTCTTCGTCGTCACCCGGCCATCCTTGACGGACTGCACCATCGCGCCGCCGCGCGAATAGGTGATCGCCGAAAGCGGCAGGAGGATGCTGGTCTTGCGGCCGGTCTCGATCACGCCGCGCGCGAAGGAGCCGATGGCGACCGGCGGGTTGTCGATGAGCGAAATACGCAGCCGCCCAAGCCGCGAGGCCTTTTCGACCTCGGGCGAGATCAGCCGGATCTGGCCGGTAAGCGGCTTGTCGGCACCTGCCGGCGTGACCGCAACCACCTGCCCGATCTTGAGATTGGGCAGTTCGACCTCGGCGACATCAGCCTCAAGCTCGATCGCGCCATCGGCGATGATCCTGAACAGCGGCTCAGCAGCCGCCATCGTCGCCATCGCGCCGAGCCGGGCGTTGCGGCGGCTGACGATGCCGGCCTTGGGCGCTTTGATCTCCGTCCGCGCCAGCTTGACCTCGATGTCGCGCCCCTGGGCCTGGGCCAGCGCCAGGTCGGCAGTGGTGATCGCAAGCGCCTGCTTCATCGAGTTCAATCGTGCCTGCCCGCCCCGCGCCGCGGCGGCGCGCTGGTCGAAGGTCTCGAGGCTCGCATTGCCGTTGTCGCGCAACGCCTTGGTCCGGTCGAAGGCATTGTTGGCCTGGACGAGATTGGCCTCGGCCTCGACGATTTGCGCCTTGGCCTGGTCTACTGCTGCCTCTGCACGCTTGATCTGCGCCTCGTTCTGGGAGCGCTGCACTTCGAGCGTGGTGCGCGACAGCCGCGCCAGCACCTGGCCGGCGGCGACACGGTCGCCTTCCTCGGCGAGCAATTCGGTGATGACGACGCCGTCGATCTCGGGTGCGACCAGCACCTCGTCGCGCGCGATCATCGAACCGGACACGACGACGCTCTGCACGATCTCGTCGCGCTTGGCCGATGTCACCGTGATCGCCGGTCCGGCGGAAGGCTGCTGGGTGGTGGCGGCAGAGGCCGGAGCCTGGGCAAAAGCTACCCCAGGCGCGCAGGCGAGTGCGACGAGCGGCAGCAGGATCAGGTTTCTGGTCGAGATGGGCATGGTTACGTCTTCTTACGAGGTTTGGCCGTCGGCGGGCGGCAGCAGCATGGTCTGCGCCAGACCCCGCATCGCGGCGAACAGGGCTTCGGCGCCGGCTGCGGCGTCGAAATCGGGATCGACGGCGCGCCGGCAGAAGAAGCCGTCGGCCATCATGAACAGCGCCAGCAGGAAGCGCGCTTGATCGAGATTGCTCGGCAGTTCGCCGCTCGCCTTGGCAGCCTCGACAGCTGCGCCGAGCCCCTGCTCGACCGTTTCGTCGAAGCCGGCGCAAATCTGCGCCATAGCGGGCGTACGAGAGGCTTCCGCCCAAATCTGCAACGCGATGATCGCCTTCTCGCGCGGCTTGCGCACCATATGCTGGCGGCCGAGCTCATCAAGCTGATCGAGCAACCGACCCTTGCTTGGATCGAGCTGGGCGAAGTCGGCCGCGATCTCCATGCGGTCGCGTTCGCTCATCCCGGCGATGATCGCGTCCTTCGAGGAGAAGTACCGGTAGAGATTCCCCGGACTCATCCCCGCCTCGAGGGCGATGTCGTTCATCGTCGCCGCATGGAACCCGGCGCGCGCGAAGACGCGTTCGGCCGCATCGAGAATGCGGACATGGCGCTCTGAAGGGCCGCGCTCGGCCGAGGAAGTGTTGACGACCTGCGACATGCTTCTTTTGAAAGATGAGAATGAACGTTCATTCTCATGCCTGAACCTGACCTGGGAGTCAATCAGCGTCGTCACTAGGAGTTGCATTGCCAGAGGAGTATTGACGGAAGATTGCACGAAGCATGCACGGCGTTGGCGTCCGCCATGCCCGCCATGGCTCATAATTTGCTTGCCGCGAGGGTCGGCAAACCGCATTTTAAGGTGATCCGGCGCGGAGAATCCGGTTCGGGAGCGCAATCGACCATCGCGATGAACGATCTGTCCTATCGCTTCCCGACCCGTCGCCGGCTCCGCAACCGCCTCGACGCCGTTCTGCCACCGCGCAAGCCGGTGCTGATCGTGCTTCATCAGGAGCATTCGACGCCCGGCCGCGTCGGCCGCCTCATCGCCGAGCGCGGCCACGCCCTCGACATCCGCAGGCCCCGCTTCGGCGATCCGCTGCCGCAGACCATGCAGGGTCATGCCGGCGCCGTGATCTTCGGTGGCCCGATGAGCGCCAACGACCCCGACGATTTCGTCAAGGCCGAGATCGACTGGATCGGCGTCTGCCTCAAGGAGGAAGCGCCCTTCCTCGGCCTCTGCCTCGGCGCGCAGATGCTGGCCCGCCATCTCGGCGCGACCGTCTACACGCATGCAGAGGGCCGGGCCGAGATCGGCTACTACCCGCTCAGCCTGACGGAAGCCGGCCATGCCGACGCCGCCACGACCAGCAGCATCTGGCCGGGAACGGTCTATCAATGGCACCGCGAGGGCTTCGATTGCCCGACCGGCGCTGAATGCCTGGCGACCGGCGGCGATTTCCCGGTCCAGGCGGTCCGCGTCGGTCGCAAGGCCTACGGCCTGCAATTCCATCCCGAAGTGACGCTGGCGATGATGTGCCGCTGGTCGGTGCGCGCGCATGAGCGCACGCTGATGCCGGGCGCACAATTGCGCCACCAGCACCTCGCCGGCTGGTATCAGTACGATCCTGCCGTGCGCGCCTGGCTCGACGGCTTCCTCGATCACTGGCTCGCCGAACCAGCCCTCTCCCCGGACCTGGCGAAGTGAGTCGCAGCGTCATCGTTATCGGCGCCGGCATGGTCGGCGTCTCCTGCGCGCTCGCGCTGCAGAAGCGCGGCCTCAAGGTGACGCTGATCGACCGGCGCGAACCCGGCCGCGAGACCTCCTATGGCAATGCCGGCGTGATCAGCCGCTCCTCCATCATGCCGCTCAACAATCCCGGCCTGTGGAAGAACCTGCCGAAATACCTGAGCAACCGGCATGCGGCGGTGCGCTACCGGCTCGGCCATCTCCTTGTTAATCCCGGCTGGACCCTCGGCTTCCTCAACGAAGCCAGGCCGAACCGGCTTAGCCACCGCGTCGCCGCGCTGCAAAGCCTGACCGCGCCTGCCTTGCCCCTGCACAAGCGGCTTATGACCGAAGCCGGCATCGCCTGGCGCCTTCGCGACACCGGGTTCCTCGAACTCTGGCGCAGCGAGGCCGGGTTGGCCGCTGCCGAGGCACGCCGGACCTTCCTCGAGGATCATGGCGTGCGCGTCGAGGCGCTCGACCGCCAGGCGCTGTCGGCGCTGGAGCCGAGCCTCAACCCGATCTTCTCGGCGGCGCTGCTGCACAAGGACAGCGCCTCGGTCGATTGGCCGGGCGCGGTGGTTGAAGCCTATGCCGCGCTGTTCGCCGCCCGTGGCGGCACGGTCCTGCGCGACGAGGTGACTGCGCTGTCGAAGCAGGGCGATGGCTGGCGCGCCACCGGCAAGGACACGCAGCACGAGGCCGATCTCGCGGTCGTGGCGCTCGGCCCCTGGAGCGCCGACCTGCTCCGGCCGCTCGGGCTCAAGGTCCCGCTCAATGTCGAGCGCGGCTATCACCGCCACTACAAGCCGGCGCAGGGGCGCTTCCTCAACCGCCCGATCTACGATGTCGAGGCCTCCTATATGCTGGCGCCGATGGAGCTCGGCCTGCGCCTGACCAGCGGCGTCGAGCTTGCCCACCGCGACGCGCCCGACAACCATGCCCAGATCGATCAGGTACTGCCGCGCGCCCGCGAAGCCTTTCCGCTGACCGAACCGGCTGAGGACACCACATGGCGCGGCTCGCGCCCGACCCTGCCGGATTCGCTGCCGATGATCGGAGAGGCGCCGCGCAATCCCGGTCTCTGGCTCGCTTTCGGCAACCAGCATATCGGCTTCTCGACCGGCCCCGTGACGGGGGAGATCCTCGCCGCGATGGTCTGCGGCGAACAGGCTCCGGCCGACCCGGCGCCTTTCGCGCCGGGCCGCTACCTGTCCTAGGCGTCATACCGGCGCAGTCGGCCGCGCCGGATCGCTTGTGACACTCTTTGCCACGCTATCACCAAGGCCCGACCAGTTGACCCTGGCCGTCGCCAGCATCAGCGTCGCCAGCGCGACGAAGCCGCCGATCGCCCCGGCGAGCAAGGCGAAATCCTCGGATTTCAGCAGCGCATAGACCAGCCCGTAGCCGGTGGCGAGGATCAGCCCAAGCACGGCGCCGCGCGCAAAACTGCGCAGGACGAGACCGATATAGAGCGCAATCAGCGCCGTCGTCGCAGCTGCCGCGGTGAGATATGCGGTCAGGAAGCCGAGATGCTCCGCCAGCGACAATAGCAGCACATAGAACAGCACCAGCGCGAAGCCGACGAGCGTGTACTGCACGGCATGGAGGTTACCGCGCGCCACCAGCTCCAGCCCGAACACGGCGAGGAAGACCGCGCCGACGAACAGCACGCCGTATTTGATGGCCCGATCGACCAGCTGGTAGAGATCGACCGGCTGGTAGAAGCGGGCGCCGACGCCGCCATTGAGGAAGGTCGCATCGGCACGCCGGTTGTCATGGCTGAAGGCCAGCGGCAGGTTGCGCGCCAGATGCGAGACCCGCCAGGAGGCCGAGAAGCCGTTGGCGTCGATCACCCGGTCATCCGGCAGATGCGCGCCGGAGAAGCTCGGATGCTCCCAGTTCGAGCTCATCCGGATCGCGCTGTTCTTGGCCAGCGGCACGATCGACAGGCTGCGCGAGCCGTTGAGATCGAGCCCGATCGAAACCGAAAACGGCCTAGTCAGGTCGGCATCGCGCAGGGCGGCATGGATGCCGCTGCCCTCGCGGATACCAGCGCCGAAGGTCGGCTCGAACTCGATTGCCGCGCCATCGCGAATTTGCGCCGTGGCGCGGTTCTTCAGGCCGCGGACATCGGCGACGCCGACGGCGAGCACCGCCTCGTTCCAGAGCGGCTGCACCGTCTCGGAGGTGATCGCCTTGAAATCGGGCGGCAGGAAGCGCGCGTTCAGCGCGACCTTGCCGCGATAGACCGGCACATCGAAGATCGAGCGGCGCCGGATTTCGGTCTGGGCCTCGGAGCTCGCCTGGAGATCGTCGGCCAGGAAGACCGCGACCTCGCGCGTCGGCGCGGCATTGGCGATCTTGGCCGGCACCAGATAGGGCACCAGCAGCGCCGGCCCGCCGACGACCTGCTCGCGGCCCCAGGCCTCGCCGATCTCGCGCGCCGCTTGGCCGGCGGTGGCCGAGCGCTCGCTGCGCAGCCCCGAGACGAACATCAACGGGATCAGCAGCAGCAGCGCCAGGAAGCCGATGACGAAGAATTTCAGGCCGGGGCTGCGCCCGAACCGCCTCGGATTGATTCCGGCCGGAAAGGCCGGGGGTTCGGGCTTGCTCTCGTTCTGTTGCTCTTGCGACATGATTCGCCCTCATGCAGTGACTTAGCGTCACCAGGAGAGCGCGGCGTCTTGTCGCGGGCGTGATCGATTGAGGGCCGAAACCAGCGGAATCGGCGGCGGAATTGGGGTGACGATTCAGGTCTCGCCGAGGCCCCTGCGTCATTCTCGGGCGAAGCGAAGCGCAGACCCGAGAATCTCGTGACGAGAGAGCGCCGACCGGAACTTCATCCGGTCTGAGATGCTCGGGTCAAGCCCGAGCATGACGCGCGACCACTCCGGCCGCGCCAGTAGAATTCAGGCCCCACCTCAGACCTGGCGGGTCACCATCATCATCTTCACTTCCGCGATCGCCTTGGCCGGGTTGAGGCCCTTCGGGCAGGCGTTGGCGCAGTTCATGATGGTGTGGCAACGATAGAGCCGGAACGGGTCCTCGAGATTGTCGAGGCGCTCGCCGGTGGCTTCGTCGCGGCTGTCGATCAGCCAGCGATAGGCCTGCAGCAGCGCCGCCGGGCCGAGATAGCGATCGCCGTTCCACCAATAGCTCGGGCACGAGGTCGAGCAGCAGGCGCACAGGATGCACTCATAGAGCCCGTCGAGCTTCTCGCGGTCGTCCTTGGCCTGCGACCATTCCTTTTCGGGCGCCGGCGTCGTCGTCTTGAGCCAGGGCTCGATCGAGGCGTGCTGGGCGTAGAAGCGGGTGAGATCGGGAACGAGATCCTTGACCACCGGCATGTGCGGCAGTGGGTAGATCGCGATCTTGCCCTTCGCCCCGCACTCGTCGATGCCGGTGGTGCAGGCGAGCCCGTTCTTGCCGTCCATGTTCATGGCGCAGGAACCGCAGATGCCCTCGCGGCAGGAGCGCCGGAAGGTCAGCGTCGGATCGACCTTGTTCTTGATCCAGATCAGCGCGTCGAGGACCATCGGCCCGCAATCGTCGCGATCGACATAATAGGTGTCGGTGCGCGGATTGGCGGTGTCGTCGGGGTTCCAGCGATAGATCTTGAACTCGGTGACCTTCTTGGCGGCGGCCGGCTTCGGCCAGGCCTTGCCTTCGGTCAGGCGGGAGTTCTGCGGGAGAGTGAATTCAGCCATGACGCGTTCCGATTTGAGAAAAGCGCTTTCTTGCGACGTGACCCAGCAGCCATCCGGCGGCGATCGGCAAAGTGAGACAGGCCATTAGCAATCCAAATTTTGTAGCCCGGAGCGCCGTACCCGAGATGCCGTACTGGGTTCCCGCGAGAGCCAGTCCACCGATCCAGAGAGCGGCGACAAGCATCACCGTGTATTTTGGTGGAACGGCATACAGCGCAAAGCCGACTACCAGCAAAATGCCGAGGGTAAGGAAACCAAACAGCGACGGCATCTCTCCACCGGCAGCATAGGCAGGGCCGCAGGTCAGCGCCCCTACCAGAATGCAGCCAAATACATGAGCGGAGAGACGCATCGTGTTGGTGCCGGCGTTCAATACACCCGCGCCTTCGGCTTGATGTATTCGATGTCGTTCGAGAGCGTGTAGGTGTGCACCGGACGGTCATCGAGCGCGATGGTACGCTTCTCGTCGTCGATCCAGGCGAGCGTGTGCTTCATCCAGTCCTTGTCGTCGCGGTCCGGATAGTCCTCGCGCGCATGGGCGCCGCGGCTTTCGGGACGCTGTAGCGCCGAGTCCATGGTGACGACCGCCTGGGTGATCAGGTTGTCGAATTCCAGCGTCTCGATCAGGTCTGAATTCCAGATCAGCGAGCGATCTGTCGTGCCGATGTCGGTGATGCCGCCCCAGACCTCGTGGATCAGCTTGTGGCCTTCTTCCAGCGTCTCGCCGGTGCGGTAGACTGCGCAGTTGTCCTGCATGATCCGCTGCATCTTGTCGCGCAGCACCGCCGTCGGCGTGCCACCCTTGGCGTTGCGGTACTTGTCGAGCCGGGTCAGCGACAGATCGGCCGAGTTCGCCGGCAGCTCCGGCTGCTTCTCGCCGGCCTTGACCGTCTCGGCGCAGCGCAGGCCTGCCGCCCGGCCAAAGACCACGAGGTCGATCAGCGAGTTCGAGCCGAGGCGGTTGGCGCCGTGCACGGAGACGCAGGCGGCTTCGCCGATCGCCATCAGGCCCGGCACGACCCGGTCCGGATCGCCATCGACCTTGGTCAGCACCTCGCCGTGGAAGTTCGTGGGGATGCCGCCCATGTTGTAGTGCACCGTCGGAATCACCGGGATCGGCTCGCGGGTGACGTCGACGCCGGCGAAGATCTTGGCGCTCTCCGAGATGCCGGGCAGGCGCTCATGCAGGATCTTCGGGTCGAGATGGTCGAGATGCAGGTAGATGTGGTCCTTGCTCTTGCCGACGCCGCGACCGGCCCGGATCTCCATCGTCATCGAGCGTGAGACGACGTCGCGCGAAGCGAGGTCCTTGGCCGAGGGGGCGTAGCGCTCCATGAAGCGCTCGCCCTCGGAATTGGTGAGATAGCCGCCCTCGCCGCGCGCGCCCTCGGTGATCAGGCAGCCCGAGCCGTAGATGCCGGTCGGGTGGAACTGCACGAACTCCATGTCCTGCATCGGCAGGCCGGCGCGCAGCACCATGCCGCCGCCGTCGCCGGTGCAGGTATGGGCCGAGGTCGCCGAGAAATAGGCGCGGCCATAGCCGCCGGTCGCCAGGATCGTCTGCTGCGAGCGGAAGCGGTGCAGCGTGCCGTCATCGAGCTTGAGCGCGAGCACGCCGCGGCAATGGCCGTCCTCGTCCATGATCAGGTCGATGGCGAAGTACTCGATGAAGAATTCGGTGTTGTAGCGCAGCGCCTGGCCATAGAGCGTGTGCAGCATGGCATGGCCGGTACGGTCGGCGGCGGCGCAGGTGCGCTGCGCCGGCGGGCCGTTGCCGAAATCGGTGGTCATGCCGCCGAAGGGGCGCTGGTAGATCTTGCCGCTCTCGGTGCGCGAGAACGGCACGCCCCAATGCTCGAGCTCGTAGACGGCGGCCGGCGCGTTGCGCACGAGGTATTCGATCGCGTCCTGGTCACCGAGCCAGTCCGACCCCTTGACGGTGTCGTACATGTGCCACTGCCAGGTGTCCTTGCCCATATTGCCGAGCGAGGCGGCGACGCCGCCCTGGGCCGCGACCGTGTGCGAGCGGGTCGGGAAGACCTTGCTGATGCAGGCGGTGCGCAGGCCGGCCTGCGAACAGCCGACCGTGGCGCGAAGCCCGGCGCCGCCGGCGCCGACGACGACGACGTCGAAGGTGTGGTCGGTGATGGCGTAGGCCTGGCCGGTATAGGCCGGGACGGGGCGGGCGCGGGTGATCGCCATGGTCAGCCTCCGAACGAGATCTTCAGGAGCGCGAAGGCGCAGGCGGCGCCAACCGCGATCGCAAAGAAGGTATTGGCCATCACGGCGAGGATCTTCAGCACCTCGTGCTGGACGTAGTCCTCGATGATGACCTGCATGCCGAGGCGCATATGGACGGCGCCGGAGACGGTGAAGAGCAGCATCAGGATCGCGACATGCGGCTTGGCCAGCGTCGCGACGGCAACCGCATAGGGCTTTCCGATCAGCGAGATGACGATGCACAGGAAGGCGAGCGTCAGGATGACGTTGGCGACGGCGGTGACGCGCTGCAGCCAGAAATGGCCGGTGCCGGATTTGGCAGAACCGAGACCGCGAACGCGGCCGAGCGGAGTGCGCATCGAGGAGTTGGAGAGCATCGGCTTTGTCCTCAGCGCGTCAGCGCGACGATCCAGACCAGCAGGGTGAGCCCGCCGGAGACGACGACGCTGTATTTCGCCAGATTCGTGCGGGTCTGCGGCTCGTAGCCATGGCCGAGGTCCCAGACGAAATGGCGGAGACCGCCGACCATGTGGTGCAGCAGCACGAAGGTATAGCCGAACAGCACGAGCTTGCCGAGGATGGAGCCGGCGATCCACTGCGCGGTCTCGTAGGCGGCGGGACCGGACGCGGCGGCGATGAGCCAGAGCGCGATCAGCAGAGTACCGCCATAGAGCGCAGTGCCGGTGACGCGGTGGGCGATCGACATCGCCATGGTCCAGGACCAGCGGTAGATCTGCAGATGTGGGGAAAGCGGGCGCGCCGCCGGTCTGGACTCGGCCAAGTTCGAAACTCCCGACCCTTCAAGCTCACAAAGCGAAGATCGCTTGGTATCGTTCTAGAGTGAATGGCTGTCTAACGAAACCATCCTCGTGCTGCAATGCGGCAAGCGAATGGTCGGTTACAGAAAATAAAATCTGTAACTTCACCTGATCCTCCACCAGCCCAAAGGCCTGTCGGCGAAAAGCACCTAAAGCCGGACAAGCGCAGCTCACCACCTTCCTCAGGACCGTATAGCACAGGGCGAGGACCATCCATGAAACTGGGCATGAGCCTTCCACAATCCGACGCCGAACTGAACACCGACATGTGCGATCCCTACAACAATGCCGAGCTGACGCTGACCCTCAAGCTCGGCTTCCGGCAGGTTAATCCGGCTGCAGGAGCCGCCGAAGGCACCTATCACGACTATGGCCGCGCCACCGCGCCAAACCGCAAGATCGTCAAATGGACGGTTGGCAGCTGGAATCTGTGGCGGAAGAACTTCGTCGACACCGCGGCCCGCTTCTGGAACGGCAAATTCTGGCTGTCCAACAACTTCCCAGTCTACGAGATCGAGAAGAACGGTATCAAATACCGACCCAACATCTGGTGCCTGTTCAAGATCGAGGATCGCGACATCGCGCTGGGCGGCCACCATCACGTCATCGACGTGGTCCGCCTGCACAGGAGCGAGACCTGGTTCGGCTCGCATGCCAAGCTCTATGACAGCCTCGACACCAACTCGGTGCAGAAGGGCACCGACAGCAAGGGCAAGGCGATCATGCAGCGCGCTCATGTCCACGAGGTCGGCCACCTGCTCGGGCTGGGCCATGTCGACATCGGCAAGGCGCATTGCCCGCCCGGCGGCGATACCAACGCCTCGAATTGCTACGGCGTCGCCGACGTCGACAAGTATTCCGTCATGGGCCAGGGCATGCAGCTGCGCCTGAGCCACGCCATGCCCTGGCGCAAGGCGATGGTCGCGCTCTCCGGCAAGGGCAACGCGCTGACGGCGACCGACTGGGAGGCGAAGACGCAGCGCATCTATCCGCGCATTCCCGCCGAGGTCGCCAGCAACGCCATGCTCACGCACCGGCCCTTGCGCAAGTAAGCTTACTCAACCCGGCTGGACCGCCATGCCACGAACCGCCTCACGAAACCTTTCGATGCTCATTCTCGTTCTGAGCGGAATGGCCGGCCTGCTCGGCCCCGCCCACGCCACAGGAAAGCGCTGCCAGATGAACGCGATCGAACGCTCCAAATGCATCATCGAGGCGATCCTCGCCGATATCAGCCGGACCTATAAGCAGGTCGGCGGCGGCGGGATCAGCGCGATCAAGCAGAACTCGACGACCTCCTTCACCGTCTCGATCTCGCAGGAGGAGCGCATCGACCTCCTGACCTACGAGGCGACGGTCGACGGCAAGGGCAAGGTCAGCGTCAAGAAGACCGGCGAAGGCACCCAGTAAGGTTCCCCTCGGGGTCAGCGCGGCAGCAAGGCCCAATAATCGAAGTCGAGGATCACGCCGTCGGCGTACTGGTCGGCGTGCTTCAGCGGGTATTCGTTGCAAGGCAGGTTCTTGGTCGCGACGAGGCGCAGGCGCAGCGCCCCGACATCCTCGCGCCCCGGCAACTCGGCCGCCTCGAGCACCTCGCTCCAGGCAAAGACGGTATCGCCGGCGAACAGCGGCGAGACATGACGCCCGGCATTGATCGCGGCGATGTGGAAGGCGTTGCCGAGACCATTGAAGGAGAGCGCCCGCGCCAGGCTGATGACGTGGCCGCCATAGATCAGGCGCTTGCCGAAACGGGTTTCGCGCGCGCCATAGGCGTCGAAATGCACCTTGGCGGTGTTCTGGTAGAGCCGGGTCGCAATCTGGTGCTCGGCCTCCTCAACGGTCATGCCATCGACATGGTCGATGCGCTCGCCCGCCTGGTAATCGCCCCAGCGGAAGGACGAGCCGGCGAGGGCGTCGTCATAGGCTGCCAGATGCAGCGGCGGACAGCCCTCGCCCAGCGCTTCCGGCGCGACGCTCTTCGGCAGCTCCGGCACCTGCTCGAACGCCGCCGGCGTGCCGGGCTGGCGCTTGCGCACCAGCACCCAGCGGGCATAGCTCAGCACGATCTCGGCGTTCTGGTTCCGCCCGATCGAGCGGACATAGACGATGCCGGCATCGCCGCCCGAGGTCTGCTTCAGCCCGATCACCTCCGACGTCGTCGACAGCGTGTCACCCGGAAAGACCGGCGTGAGGAAGCGGCCATCGGCATAGCCGAGATTGGCGACCGCATTGAGCGAGATGTCCGGCACCGTCTTGCCGAAGACGATGTGGAAGACGAGCAGATCATCGACCGGCGCCGCCGGATAGCCGATCGCCTTGGCGAAGGCATCGGAGGATTGTACCGCGACGCGCGGCCCGTAGAGCGCCGTGTAGAGCGAGACGTCGCCGGCGGTTACCGTGCGCGGCGTTGCGTGCACAATCGTCTCGCCCAGCCGGAAATCCTCGAAGAAGCGGCCTAGATTGGTCTTGGTCGGACTGTCGGACATCGGCTTGGCCTCATGGCGGGGCATCATTGTGCGCTGCCGCAAGGGCTGGCGTAAAGCTGGTCCGACGTCGAAGGCTAGCGGAAGTCGCGTGGCCTGAGGCCGGCATGGAACCATGTGATCATCGAGTAGATGTCGTAGACCGGCAGCCCCGTCGCCGCCTGCACCGAAGCCGCATAGGGCGGCATGTTGGTGCATTCGAGCACGATCGCGCCGACCTCGGGATGTTCCCGGATCAACCGCAGTGCCGCTTCGACCACATCCTGCTCGGCAAGGTCGATATCCATCTCCTCCTTCTCCGCCCTGATCAGGACGCGGAAGAACTCGCGGCCATTCTCGGTGCCGGTCACCGGCGTATCGGCGGGAACGCCGACAGCCGTCAGATGCTGCGGCGTCAGTGTCGCTGCCGAGACGGTGACGAGGCCGACGCGCTTGCCCGGCGGCAGCGTCGCCTGCACCCAGGGCACCTGCATCAGCGAGGAGGTCGCGACCGGCACGTTTATGGCAGCCGCCAACTCACGCTGAAACAGCGAGAGGAAGCCGCAATTGGTGGTGATCGCCTCGGCGCCGAGGCGGACCAGCTCCTGCGCCGCCGCGACGAAATCGGGCAGCAGCCCGGCCGCACCCTTCAGCACCACCTTCTCGGGGCTCGCGCCTTGCACGACGCGGTAGAGCACCGGGAAGGGCCAGGTCGCGGCATTGCCCATGTCGCCGAGAATGCGCGGAAAGCGCGCCTCCAACATCAGCACGCCGAGCGGCGCGCCATAGACCGCCTTGCCGCCCTTCGCGATGCCCCGCTTGCTCATCCGGTGATCCCGGCGAGCTTGTTAAGGTCGATATTGGCGCCGCAGACCAGCACGCCGAGCCGCTCGCCCGGTTTCGGCTTGTAGGCGCCGCTGATCAGCGCGCCGAGCGCCGCAGCGCCACCGGGCTCGACCGCCAGGCGGAAATCGCGCCAGAGCACGGCTTGAGCCTCGGTGATCGCCGCGTCCGGGACGAGGGCGACATGATCGACCGTATCCTTGCAGACGTCATAGACCAGCTGGCCGACATTGCGGGCGCCAAGCGAATCCGCCGCGACAGAGGCGACTGTCACTGTCACCGGCCCCTTGGCCTCGAGGGCAGCCTGCAGCGCCCTTGAGCCTTCCGGCTCGACGCCGACGACCTTGACGCTGGTACCGGCGAACCAGGCGGCGATACCCGAGATCAGCCCGCCACCGCCGACCGCGACGAGGACAGTGTCGAGATCGGGCTCCTGGCTCTGCCATTCACGGCCGAGCGTGCCCTGGCCGGCAACCGTCTCCTTGGCGGAGAACGGGTGGATCTTCAGCGCGCCGGTCTCAGCCACGAACTTGTCGCAAGCTGCCTGCGCATCGTCGTATTGCGCGCCGCCGATCCGGACCTCGGCGCCAAAGCGCCGGATCGCCTCGATTTTCGCTGCCGGCGAGATCTCCGGCACGAAGATCGTCGCCTTCACGCCACGCTTGCCGGCGGCATAGGCGACAGCGGCGCCATGGTTACCGCCCGAGGCCGCGGCAACGCCGGCAGCAGGCACATCGAGCGAGAGCAGGTTGTTGAAGGCGCCGCGCGTCTTGAACGAGCCGGCATGCTGCAGGCATTCGAGCTTGAGCGAGACATCGGCGCGCGAGCCGAAGGCGCCGGTACCGAGGCGCATCACCGGAGTAGTGCGGGCATGGCCGGCAATACGGTCGGCCGCAGCCTCGATCATCGGGCGCGGCACAGGCTTCTCTGTCATGGCGGGATCCTGGACGAGGGAGCGATCCGTGACACAGGTCCAGATCGCGATAGGTAGACCGTGGCTATCGCGTCCCGGCGGATCGGGAAAGGGCCTGCCGCGCCCGGCGGCAATGTGCCGGGCGACGACCAGCGCCGCGAGCGCGTCGAGCGCATCGTCGGCAGCGGCGCCGCGCGGCGGCTTCGCATGGACGATTCCCTCCGGAAGCCCTGCCGTCAGCAGCAAGGCGCGGCGCTCGGCCATGCCGGCCGGATTGACCACGCCCTTGATCTTCTTCGGGTGGATCAGCGGCGCGCCACGCATGGTCCGGAAGGCCAGTTCCGGATGCGTCTCAAAGATGCGCTCGCGCCAGTCCGGTTCGGCCCGTAGCAACGCATCGATCTCGCGGATGCGCGGGAAGAGGTGAAAGCCCTGCTTCGAGACCTTGCGCGGCGGCTCGGAGGTCGCCAGCGCCAGGCGGCAAACCTCGCGATAGTCTTCCGCCTGGACCGCACTGCGCGAGGGAATCGAGAACACCGAGGATTGCCGCTCGCCGAGCAGCGCCCGTACCGCCTGCTCCGGCCCGCGCCCGGACCCGATGATCCGGTCCGGCAGCCCGATCGGCATGTCGACTGCGATCAGTGCTGGTGCAGGAGAGCCCGCGAGCAGATCGCTCCAGCGCGCGAAAATCCGAAAGAACGGCGCTTCCTGCCCCGACATATCGAGGAACGCCGCGATCCAACCCGCCTTGCAGCCGTCGACGCCCGCAATCCAGCCCATCACAGCCCTGTCATCCATCTTTTGCAGAACTGACATTGCATTGCGGCGCGATCTACTGTGCACTGCAGCGAACCCGGCGACCCTCAATCCGGAGAGACAATATGACCGACATCCGCCCGCGCCGCAGCGTCCTCTATATGCCCGGCTCCAATGCCCGCGCGCTGGAGAAGGCCCGCGAGATCGCTGCCGACGCGTTGATCCTCGATCTGGAAGACGCGGTCGCCCCGGACGCCAAGCAACTGGCCCGCGATCAGGTCTGCGCCGCGGTGAAGGCCGGCGGCTATGGCAGGCGCGAGCTCGTCATCCGCATCAACGGCATCGACACGCCCTGGTTCGACGCCGATCTCGCCGCCGCGACCGAAGCGGCGCCTGATGCGATCCTGATCCCGAAGATTTCTTCGCCCGAGACGCTGGTCGAGATCGGCCACCGTTTGACCGGGCTCTGGGCCAAGCCGGAAACGCAAATCTGGGCGATGATCGAGACGCCGCTCGCCATCCTCGACTGCGAGAAGATCGCGCGTGCCGCCCGCGAGCCCGCGACACGCCTCGCCTGCTTCGTGCTCGGCACCAACGATCTCGCCAAGGAGACGCGGGCCCGCTTCGTGCCCGGCCGCGCGCCGATGCTGCCCTGGCTGACCACGGCGATCCTCGCCGCCCGCGCCCATGGCGTCGACGTCGTCGACGGCGTCTACAACGATCTCAAGGACGAGGCCGGATTCAAGGCGGAATGCGAGCAGGCCCGCGATCTCGGCTTCGACGGCAAGACGCTGATCCATCCGAACCAGGTGGCAATCGCCAACGGCGCCTTCGCACCGGAGGAAGCCGAGCTGACCCGGGCCCGCGCCATCATCTCCGCCTTCTCCGAGCCTGGGAACGCCGACAAGGGCGCAATCCAGCTCGACGGCCGCATGGTCGAGCGCCTGCACGCCGAAATGGCCAAGCGCGTCGTCGCGCTGGCGGAAGCAATCGCGGCCTGACCAGCCCAACAGAGTCCAAATACAGAAAGGGCCGGGAGGAAACTCCCGGCCCTTTTCCAATTCTTCCGATGGGGGAGGCGGCTCAGGCCGCCTTGCGCTGCTCGAACACGCCCTTGAATTCGCGCAGCTGCACGAGCTGGTCGTGCAGGCGCTTCTTCTCGGCCTCGTCATGCGAGCCGGCATGGCGGGTCTCGGCGGTGAGGATTTCCTGATCGAGCACGGCGTTGTCGACGTCCTCGATGAAGCGGGCCTGCTCGGCCAGGATGGTGACGCTCGTCGCGTTGACCTCGGCGAGGCCGCCCGAGACGAAGAATTCCTTGCCGTTGCTGGCGCCGGTCTGGACCAGGACGATGCCCGGCTTCAGCACGGCGACGACCGGAGCATGGCCGGCGAGCACGGTCATCTCGCCCTCGACCGACGGCACGATGACGCTGACGGCATCGCCCGAGAACAGGATGCGCTCCGGCGAGACGAGTTCGAACTTGAAGTTGGCCATCGTATCTCTTTCCTCGGCTCGTCATGGTCGGGCTTGACCCGACCATCTCGGAAACCAGCGCCCTCTGGTCGGGAGATTCTCGGGACAAGCCCGAGAATGACGCCCTTGATGACGCGAGTCGGCAGCCTTACGCCGCTTCGGCAGCCAGGCGCTGGGCCTTCTCGACTGCCTCGTCGATCGAGCCGACCATGTAGAAGGCCGCTTCCGGCAGGTGGTCGTACTTGCCCTCGACCAGGCCCTTGAAGCCCTTGATCGTGTCTTCGAGCGCGACGAGCTTGCCCGGCGAGCCGGTGAAGACTTCGGCGACGAAGAACGGCTGCGACAGGAAGCGCTCGATCTTGCGGGCGCGGGCGACCGAGATCTTGTCCTCTTCCGAGAGCTCGTCCATGCCCAGGATCGCGATGATGTCCTGCAGGGCCTTGTAGCGCTGGAGGATCTGCTGGACCTGGCGGGCGATGTTGTAATGCTCGTCACCGACGATCGCGGCCGAGAGCATGCGCGAGGTCGAGTCGAGCGGGTCGACCGCCGGGTAGATGCCCTTTTCCGCGATCGAGCGCGAGAGCACGGTCGTGGCGTCCAGGTGGGCGAAGGAGGTCGCCGGCGCCGGGTCGGTCAGGTCGTCGGCGGGCACGTAGATCGCCTGCACCGAGGTGATCGAGCCCTTATTGGTGGTGGTGATGCGCTCCTGCAGATTGCCCATGTCCGTGGCGAGCGTCGGCTGATAGCCCACCGCCGAAGGAATGCGGCCGAGCAGCGCCGACACTTCCGAGCCGGCCTGGGTGAAGCGGAAGATGTTGTCGACGAAGAACAGCACGTCCTGGCCACGGTCGCGGAAGTCCTCGGCGACGGTCAGGCCCGAGAGGGCGACGCGCATGCGGGCGCCCGGGGGCTCGTTCATCTGGCCATAGACGAGGGCGCACTTGGAGCCTTCGCCGCCGCCCTTCTTGTTCACGCCCGACTCGATCATCTCGTGATAGAGGTCGTTGCCCTCGCGGGTGCGCTCGCCGACGCCGGCGAACACCGAGTAGCCGCCATGGGCCTTCGCGACGTTGTTGATCAGCTCCATGATCAGCACGGTCTTGCCGACACCGGCGCCGCCGAACAGGCCGATCTTGCCGCCCTTGGCGTAGGGCGCCAGGAGATCGACGACCTTGATGCCGGTGACCAGGATCTGCGCTTCCGTCGCCTGCTCGGCATAGGAGGGCGCCGGCTGGTGGATGCCGCGGGTATTGGCGGTCAGGATCGGGCCGGCCTCGTCGACCGGCTCGCCGATGACGTTCATGATGCGCCCGAGGCATTCATCGCCGACCGGAACCGCGATCGGCGCGCCGGTGTCGGTCACCGACTGGCCGCGGACCAGGCCTTCGCTGGCGTCCATCGCGATGCAGCGCACGGTGTTCTCACCGAGATGCTGGGCCACCTCGAGCACCAGGCGGTTGCCGAGATTCTGCGTCTCAAGCGCGTTCAGGATCTCCGGCAGCGCGCCGTCGAACTGGACGTCGACGACGGCGCCGATGACCTGCGTGACGCGGCCGGTGCCGGTGTTGGCGGGCTTGTCGGCGGTCTTGGTCTTGGTAGCGGCTTTGGCCATGGTTCGAACCTCGGATTCGCGTTCAGCGTGTCGGGCGGCCGGCGCGCCGGCCCAAAGTTAGGCGGTTAGAGCGCTTCCGCGCCGGAGATGATCTCGATCAGTTCCTTGGTGATCATCGCCTGGCGCGAGCGGTTGTAGAGCTGCGTCTGCTTCTTGATCATCTCGCCGGCGTTGCGCGTGGCAGAGTCCATCGCCGACATGCGCGCGCCCTGCTCGGAGGCGGCATTCTCCAGGATCGCCCGCAGCACCTGCACCGTCAGATTGCGCGGCAGCAGGGTCTCGAGGATCTCGCTCTCTTCCGGCTCGTAATCGTAGACTGCGTCAGTCGTCTTGGCACCGGCCGGAATCTCGGCCGGAATGATCTGCTGCGCGGTCGGGATCTGCGAGATCACCGACTTGAACTTCGAGAAGAACAGCGTCGCGACATCGAACTCGCCGGCGGCAAAGCACGTCAGGATGTTCTGCGCGATCGCCTCGGCATTGGCGAAGCCGAGCTGCTTGAAAGCGCGCAGGTCGACGACTTCGATGATGTCGGCGGCGAACTGCCGGCGCAGGATGTCGAAGCCCTTCTTGCCGACGCAGATGATCTTGACCGTCTTGCCCTCGGCCTTCAGCGCGTTCGCCTTGTCGCGGGCGAGACGGGCGATCGAGGAGTTGAAGGCGCCGCACAGGCCGCGCTCGGCCGTGCAGACCACGAGCAGCTGGACCTTGTCGGAGCCCGTGCCGGCGATCAGGCGCGGCGCGCTGCCATTGGCGAGACCACCGGCGAGATTGGCCAGCACCGCCTCCATGCGCTCGGCATAGGGACGCGCGGCCTCGGCGGCCGTCTGCGCGCGGCGCAGCTTTGCCGCCGCGACCATCTGCATGGCCTTGGTGATCTTCTGCGTCGCCTTCACCGAGGCGATGCGGTTTCTAAGGTCCTTCAGGGAGGGCATTCGATCTCTATCCCCTACCCGTCATTGCGAGAAGCGCAGCGACGAAGCAATCCAGACGACTGGCGGAGCGAGGCTGGATTGCTTCGCTCCGCTCGCAATAATCAGGCGAACGACTTGGCGTAGGCCTCGACGATGCCCTTCAGCTTCGCGGCGTTCGCGTCCGAAAGGTCCTTCGACGAGCCGATCTCGTTCAGCAGGTCGGCATGCTTGCCGCGCACCAGCGAGAGCAGCCCGTCCTCGAACGCGCGGACCTTGTTGACCGGCAGCGGGTCGAGATAGCCGTTGACGCCGGCATAGATCACGACCGTCTGCTCTTCCATCTTCAGCGGCGAGAACTGGCCCTGCTTCAGGAGCTCGGTCAGGCGGGCGCCGCGGTTGAGCAGGCGCTGCGTGACGGCATCGAGGTCGGAGCCGAACTGGGCGAAGGCCGCCATCTCGCGATACTGGGCGAGCTCGCCCTTGATCTTGCCCGCAACCTTCTTGGTCGCCTTGGTCTGGGCGGCCGAGCCGACGCGCGACACCGAGAGGCCGACGTTCACCGCCGGGCGGATGCCCTGGTAGAACAGGTCGGTCTCCAGGAAGATCTGGCCGTCGGTGATCGAGATCACGTTGGTCGGGATATAGGCCGAGACGTCGTTGGCCTGGGTCTCGATGACCGGCAGCGCCGTCAGCGAGCCGTTGCCGGCAGCGTCGCCCATCTTGGCGGCGCGCTCGAGCAGGCGGGAGTGCAGATAGAACACGTCGCCAGGATAGGCTTCGCGGCCCGGCGGGCGGCGCAGCAGCAGCGACATCTGGCGATAGGCGACGGCCTGCTTCGAGAGGTCGTCATAGATGATCACGGCGTGCATGCCGTTGTCGCGGAAATACTCGCCCATGGCGCAGCCGGCGAAGGGCGCCAGGAACTGCATCGGGGCGGCGTCCGAGGCGGTGGCCGCGACGATGATCGAGTACTCAAGCGCGCCGCGCTCTTCGAGCACCTTCACGAACTGGGCGACGGTCGAACGCTTCTGGCCGATCGCGACATAGACGCAATAGAGCTTCTGGCCCTCGTCCGTGCCTTCGTTGATCGCCTTCTGGTTCAGAATCGTGTCGAGCGCCACGGCGGTCTTGCCGGTCTGGCGATCACCGATGATCAGCTCGCGCTGGCCGCGGCCGATCGGGATCAGGGCGTCGATCGCCTTGAGGCCGGTCGCCATCGGCTCGTGCACCGACTTGCGCGGGATGATGCCGGGCGCCTTCACGTCGACGCGCGAACGGGTCTTGGTCTTGATCGGGCCCTTGCCGTCGATCGGGTTGCCGAGCGCGTCGACGACGCGGCCCAGCATCTCCTTGCCGACCGGCACGTCGACGATGGCGCCGGTGCGCTTGACGGTCTGGCCTTCCTTGATCTCGCGGTCGGAGCCGAAGATCACGACGCCGACATTGTCGCTCTCGAGGTTGAGGGCCATGCCGCGCACGCCCGACTCGAACTCGACCATCTCACCGGCCTGGACCTTGTCGAGGCCGTAGACGCGGGCGATGCCGTCGCCGACGGAGAGAACCTGACCGACCTCGGTGACCGAGGCTTCCGAGCCAAAGTTCGAGATCTGGGTCTTCAGGATCGCGGAGATTTCAGCGGCGCGGATGTCCATCAGCCGACCTCTTTCATTGCAAGACGAATAGAATTGAGCTTGGTTTTCAGGGACGCGTCGACCATGCGCGAGCCCATCTTGACGATGAGACCGCCGATGATGGCCGGGTCGACCTTCACGGAAACGTCGACATCCTTGCCGGCGACATCCTTGAGGGTCGCGGCGATGTCCTTGAGCTGGGCGGCCGAGGGCTGCTCGGCGAGCGTGACCTCGGCGCTGACCACACCCTTGGCCTCGGCGACCTTGGCACGGAAGGCGCGGATCATGCCCGGCAGCGCGAACAGGCGGCGCTTGCTGGCGACGAAGCCGATGAAATTGGCGGCGCTGCCGGAGATGCCGGCCTTTGCGGTGAGCGCGGCGACGGCGGAAACCTGGTCCTGCGTGGAGAAGGCGGGGCTTCCGATCATGCGCTTGAGATCGTCGCTCTCGGCGATCATCGCGCTGAAGGTGTCGAGATCCTTGGCGACGGCGTCGACCGTCTTGGCCTCGCTGGCCAGTTCGAACAGAGCCGTCGCATAGCGCTCGGCCACGCCCGAGACAGGGGATTGTTCCTGCGATCCGCCCTCGGCCACGCTCTCGCTCTCTCTTCCAGGGGACTGCTCCGGCGACCTTCTGATGAAGGTGGAGTGCATATCCCCGACGCTGCGGTGATCAAGCGCACGATGAGCCTGTTCCAGGGCTTTCGGCGCTTGGATTGCGGCGGTGCGATAGCATGGGGTTTCGGGGGGCGCAACCGACGAAGTACCCGCCTCTCATGCTTTGGATGCGGTCGAAAGAAGCAGCCGGCGCAGTGCGCGGTGGCCTGCACGCCCGCGCACTGCGAATCCGGCTAAAGGAAGCTCTGCGGATCGACGTCGACCGCGACCCTGACCGAGCCTTTCGGTTTTGGCGCGCGCTTGATCCAGGCACGCAGATAATCCTGGAGATTGATCTCGCGCGCCGTCCTGACGATCAGGCGCATGCGGTGACGCCCGCGCAGGATCGCAAGCGGCGCCTCGGCCGGCCCGAGCACGGCGACACCAGCCGGCGCTTCTGCACAGCGCGCCAGCGCCCGCGCATGCGTTTCCGCCTCGGCCTGCGCATTGGCCGAGACGATCAGCGCCGCGAGCCGGCCGAAGGGCGGCAGGCCGGCCGCCTCGCGCGACGCCGTCTCGGCCGCGTAGAAGCGCTCGGGATCGCCCGAGATCAGCGCTTTCAGCACCGGATGGTTAGGGTCGTGCGTCTGCAGCAGCGCCCGCCCCGGCTTCTCGCCGCGCCCGGCCCGGCCGGTGACCTGCCTCAAGACCTGGAAGGTGCGCTCGGCGGCGCGTGGGTCGCCAGAGGTCAGGCCGAGATCGGCGTCGATCACCCCGACCAGCGTCATCCCCGGGAAATTATGACCCTTGGCGACGAGCTGCGTGCCGATGACGATGTCGAACTCGCCTTCGGCCACCGCCATCAGCTCTTGCTTCAGGCGCTCGGTTCCACCGGGAAAATCGCTCGACAGCACGATCGAACGCGCCTGCGGGAACAACGTCGCGACCTCCTCGGCGAGGCGCTCGACGCCCGGCCCGCAGGCGACCAGACTTTCGGGCTGATGGCAGGCCGGGCATTCATGCGGCCGGCGCTCGACATGACCGCAATGATGACAGACCAGCGCGCGCCGGAAGCGATGATCGACCAGCCAGGCCGAGCAGTTCTTGCATTGGAAGCGGTGGCCGCAATCGCGGCACAAAGTCAGCGGCGCATAGCCGCGTCGGTTGAGGAAGAGCAGCGACTGCTCCTTCGCCTCGAGATTCGCCTCGACTGCCTTGACCAACGCGGACGAAAGCCAGCGCCCGCGCTCCGGCTTGTCCTTGCGCAGGTCGACGAGGCCGAGCGTCGGCAACTCGCGCCCGCCATAGCGCTCCGGCAGCTTGAGATGGGTGTAGCGGCCGCGCTCGGCATTGACGCGGGTTTCCAGCGAGGGCGTGGCGGACGCCAGCACCACCGGCGCGTTCTCGATCTTGCCGCGCACCACCGCCATGTCGCGGGCATGGTAGGCGACGCCGTCCTCCTGCTTGTAGGCGGCCTCGTGCTCCTCATCGACGATGATCAGGCCGAGATCGCGATAGGGCAGGAACAGCGCCGAGCGCGCGCCCGCCACCACCAGCGCCTCGCCCTTGGCGATCGCCGCCTGCAGGCGCTCGCGCCTTCGCCCGCTCACGCCTGAATGCCACAGCCCCGGCCGGACGCCGAAGCGCGCCTCGAACCGGTCGATGAATTGCGCGGTGAGCGCGATCTCCGGCATCAGGATCACGCTCTGCCGCCCGAGCCGGATCGCTTCGGCCACCGCCTCGAAATAGACCTCGGTCTTGCCGGAACCGGTGACGCCCTCGAGCAGCGCGACCTGCCAGGACTTCTTGCGCACGAGCTCAGCGAGCGCCTCGCCCACCGCCTGCTGATCCTCCGACAGCTGCGGTTTGGCATGATCGGGGTCGGGCCGCGCCGCGATTGCCTCCTGCGGCAGTGCCTCCACGGAAAAGGTACCGGCATCGACGAGGGAATCGATCACCGCTGTGCTGACCGATGCCATCTCGGCCAGCGCCGACTTGCCGATCAGCAGCCCGCCCTCGGCAGCGGCGATGGCGCGCGCCCGGCCGGGCGTCATCCGTGCCGGCGGCTGGCCGGCCAGCCTGACACCAAGCTTCGGGCGCTCCGGCGTGTCGTCTGGTGGGCGCCGCAGGGCGAGTGCCAGCACCGAGCCCTTGGCGGCGAGCGTATACCAGGCGACCCAGTCGACCAGTTTGCGCAAGGCCGGATCGAGCGGCGGCATGTCGAGCTTGCCGACTACTTTCTTCAGGTTGCCGCCGCGGCCTGAGCCTGCCTCCCAGACGACGCCGACCGTCTCGCGCGGGCCGAGCGGCACCTGCACGACATCGCCCGGCGCGAGCGTGAGCCCGGGCGGCACGGCGTAGCTATAGGCCTGGTCGAGGCCGAGCGGGATCAGCACCTCGACCGTGCCGCCGCCCTGCCCTTCGTCGAGCGCATCGTCCATGCGCCCGTCTCTAGCACTGATTCGGGGCGGTGGCCGGCAGCAGTCGTCAGGCGGTCGCTGGCCGCTGCGCCATGAGCTTGCGCGTCGTCCAGACGAAGATCGGCCAGAGCAGCGCGCCGAAGGTCATCGCCGCCAGCACCGACGAGACCGGCCGGCTGAAGAAGGGCAGGATCGAGCCGTCCGACTTGATCAGCGAGGTCACGAAGCTCTGCTCGACCATCGTGCCCATGACGATGCCGAGCACCATCGCCGCAACCGGATAGCCGTTCTTCTCCATCACGAAGCCGATCAGCCCGAAGATGGCGACGCAATAGACCGCGAACAGGTTGTTGCCCGCCGTGGCGAAGGCGCCGACCGCGCAGAAGATCATGATCACCGGCATCACCGCCGAGCGCGGCGCCCCGACGACCTTGCTCGCCAGCCTGATCATGACGATGCCAAGCGGGATCATGATGATATTGGCGATGATGAAGATGATGTAGAGCGCGTACATGCTCGACGCCTGCGATGTGAACAGCGTCGGGCCGGGGTTGAGCCCCTTCATGTAGAGCACGCCGATCGCGATCGCGGTGATCGTGTCGCCGGGGATGCCGAAGAGCAGCGCCGGCACCCAGCCCGACGCCAGCGAGGCGTTGTTGGAGGCGCCGGCCTCGATCAGCCCTTCCGGATGGCCTGTGCCGAATTTCTCCGGCGTCTTCGAGAAGCGCTTGGCCATGGCATAGCTGACCCAGGCCGCCATGTCGGCGCCGGCGCCGGGCAGCACGCCGATGATGATGCCGATCAGGTTCCCGCGCGCCTGTTGCTTCGGATATTTCTTGGTCAGCTCCCACTGGCCCTTCAGGATCGAGCCGAGCCGGCGGTTCTCCAGCTTCGGCGGCTCGCGCTCGGTCAAGGCCCGCATCACCTCGGCCAAAGCGAAGACGCCGACCAGCGCCGGGATCACCTCGATACCCCCGAGCAGGTCGGTCGAGCCAAGGGTAAAGCGCGGCACGCCGCCGGGATTGTCGATGCCGACGCAGGTGATCAGCAGGCCGAGCAGCATCGCCGCGATCGCCTTGATCGGCGAGGAGCGCGCCACCAGCGTCGAGCACATCAGCCCGAGCATGGCGAGCCAGAAGTTCTCATAGGTCGAGAAGGACAGCGCCATCTCCGCCAGCAGCGGCGCGATCAGGATCAGCGAGAGCGTGCCGGCGATGCCGCCGAGCGCCGAGAACCACAGGCAGATGCCGAGCGCCGTCTCGGCCTCGCCCTTGCGCGTCATCGCATAGGCTTCGTCGGTATAGGCGGCGGAAGCGGGCGTGCCCGGGATGCGCAGGAGGCAGCCGGGAATATCGCCCGAGAAGATCGCCATCGCCGAAGCGGTGATGATGGTGGCGACCGCCGCGATCGGCGAGAGATAGAAGGTGACGGGCACCAGCAGCGCCGTCGCCATCGTCGCCGACAGGCCGGGCAGCGCACCGACGGTGAGCCCATAGAAGGCGGAGGCGACGATCGCGATCATCACATCCGTCTGGAAGACGAGGCCGAAGGCCTGGATGACGGTGTTCATCGCGGCCTCACCAGGGGAAGGGCAAAAGGCCGCCGGGCAGTGGCACGCGCAGCAGCTTCAGGAAGATCAGATTGATGACGAACGGCGCGATCAAAGCGAGCGGCACCGCGAGCTTGGGCTTGGCGCCGAAGGCGAGGCTCGCGATCAGCACCATGATCGCCGCCGTCGGCAGGAAGCCGAGCGTCTCGGAGGCGAAGGCGTAGAACAGCAGCAGCGCCGGCGGCAGCAGCGCCAGCCAGTTGCGCCAGGCCGGCAGCGGCTCGAGCAGTTCGGGCGCGCTGTGGCTCACGACGTCGGCTTCGGCGACCTCTTCGAAGCGTCGGCCTATGCCGAGCACGATCATCACGCCGCAGAGCACCAGCCCGCCGCCGACGACCATCGGGAAGGCCGAGGGGCCGACCTGCTGGCCGGGCACCGGCGGCAGTTTCGAGCCGTAGAAGAAGGCGGCGGCGCCGAGCGTCGCGATCACGCCCCCGGTCAAGCGGTCTGACAACAACATGCTGTGGAATCTCGTCGAACTGGCATCGCGCCGCGCCGGCGCACTCTGAAACGGACGGGGCGGACGGGCACCTTCGCCAATCCGCCCCATTTCGGAGAGGTCAGGCCTTGGCCAGACCGGCAGCTTTCATCGCCGACGCCATCGAAATGTCGCTGTCGGCCATGAATTTGGCGAAGCCCGGCCCGTCGGCGAACTTCATGCCGAAGCCGCGCGAGTTCATGAAGTCCTGGTACTCCTTGGAGTCGAAGGCCTTCTTCAGCGACGCCGTCAGCTTCGCCTGGATGTCGGCCGGCACGGCCTTGGGCGCGCCGATGCCGCGCCAGGCGCCGACCGAGTAGTTGATGCCGAGCGATTCGTTCAGCGTCGGCACATCCTTGAACTGCGGATTGCGTGCGCTCGCCATGATCGCCAGCGCCTTCGCCTTGCCGGCGTCGATCATCGCCCGCGCTTCCGGCACCGAGCAGGTGACGATGTCGATGCCGCCGGCCGCCAGATCCTGCATGCCGGGCGCAGCACCGTTCGACGGAACCCAGGCGACATGGTCGGGCTTGAGACCCATCGCGACCAGCCAGCCGACCAGCGCGAGGTGCCAGATGCCGCCCTGGCCCGTGCCGGATGCCTTGAGCTTGCCGTGAGGCGCGGCCTTGATCGCCGCCGCCAGCTCCTTAATGTCCTTGTACGGGCTCGAGGCCGAGACCTGCACACCCGGCGGGTCCTCGTTCATCAGGCCGAGCGCGGCATAATCACCCGACTTCAGCTCGGTCAGGCCCTGATGGCGCATCATCGCGATCTCGACCGTCAGCATGCCGACCGTGTAGCCGTCAGCCGGGGCCGACGCGATCGCCTGGTGCCCGACGACGCCGGAGCCGCCGGTGCGGTTCACTACGTTGAAGGGCTGGCCGAGATCCTTCTCCAGCAATTGCGCGACGATGCGCGCCGTCGCGTCGGTGCCGCCGCCTGCGCCCCAGGGGCAGATCAAGGTCACCGGCCGGCTCGGATACTGCGCCTGGCCGATCGCCGGGCCTGTGATCAATCCCGCCGCGCCGGCCGCTGCCGCGCCTTTGAGGACCGAACGTCTGCTGATTCTGCTCATTCCATATCCCTCCCGTTCAATCGATTTAAAATTTAAAAGCTTCTTCGCCTCACGGCGCGGCTTCCTCGGTATTCTCGCTATCAGAGCCGATTGCCGCTGGCGAGGCAACCGTCTTTGTATGCAGTATGCACGAGCCGTGTAGTGAACCTCAGAGCCCGCAAGCCACGGGCACGACGCTCTTGCCGGCGGCCTCCGCAATCGCTCCGGTGCTCAGCTCCCCACCTGCTGCGGCAGCGGCCGGCTTGGCATCGATCTTCTCCAGCATCGCCCTGAGCTGCGCGACGCCGGCAATCGCATGATTGCGCTGCGGCGCGACTCCGGCAATCAGCCCTTTGTCCGAGGGATTAGCGGTAACCAGCCCGGCCAGGCGGCCCTGCCGATCGAAGAGGGGGCTACCTGCGCCGCCCGGCTGCAAGGGCGCGAGCACCGCATCGCTCGCGACCTCGCCCGGCAGCGCTACCGCGATGCGCGAGGCAGCCGTAGCATCATAAGCCAGCACGACCACGGCCTCCCGCGCCGCTGGTGCGTTCTCACGCAGCCCCGGCACGGCGCTGAAAGGCAATCCGGGCACATCGAGCAGCGCGAGCCCGCTCGCCTGGTCCTGGAGCCGCAATTTCGCCGGACGCGAGCCGACCTTGAGCCCCTTGCAGGGATCGACCGCAGCGCGCGCCGTCAGCACCAGCTCCTTGCCGACGACGAGGCCGACACCGAAACGCTCGGTTGCCGGCTGCGCAGGGGCGGCCGCCACTAGCGGCGCTCCGGGTGCTCCAGGCACCGGAGCGGGAGCCGGCGCGGCTCCACTCGGGAATGGCTCGAAGCTGTCTGCGATCGCGGTCACCACCTTGTCGAAGGTCGTAGCCATGCTCTTGTCGTAGCCGATCGAGAAGCCGCGCAAGCCCGTTGGCCCCAATGCCTGGCGCCGGAAGAACTTTCCGGTCGGCGTCTCACCGGCGACGACGAAGAAGTTCGGCTGCAGCAGCTTGTAGGTGACCTTGCGCTGGATGTTCGGATTGACCGCGATGGCGCGCTCGAAGATCGCCTGGAGCGGCTCGGTCGCCGGGCTTGCGCTGACATCGAGCGTGACCTTGCCATCGGCGCTCTGCCAGCGGCTGCCACCGGCTGCGGTCGCCTCGCGCTTCGGCAGCAGCTTCTGCGGAATGCCGACGCGCACGCCGGTGGGCTGATCGGTGATCACGGCAAAGCCCGCCGCATCACGCGCCGTCTTGGCAAGCCGCGCCAGTTCCTGCCGCTCGGCCGCGCTCAATTGCCCGTCGGGTTGGCCACGCCCTGCCTTGAAGCCGTTCACGGCGCGGAAGGTCAGCGGTCCGAAACTGCCCGTCGCCGCGCTGTTGAGATGGCCGGTCCAGATCAGGTCGGACTGGATCGCCTTGCGCTCGGTCTCAGGCAACGCGGCATAGGCCTGCGTTGCCACTGCGAGCCGCGGATCGGCCGGCTGCTGCGCCTGGGCAGCGCCAAGGCATGTGAGGACGGCGGCGATGCCGATCAGCGCGGGAACCTTGAACACGAGCATCTCCGTCTTTCTCAGGTCGCGCCGCGACGCGGCGCCATTCAGCGTCAGCCTTGCCCTGGAGCCGGATCCGATCAGGTTGGACCAACCTGATCGGTGAATCCGTCTCCAAACTTAAAGTAAGGAGACCGTTTTTCCGATCAGCTTGCGATGCAAGCTGATCGGAACGGGCTCCAGAGGCAAGAGGCGAGAAGGGCTCAAGCGATCGCAAGCCGAGTTGCGCCCGACGCGCCCGGTGCTAGCTTCGCGCAGCGCAATGCGATGACCCGTCATCGCGTCGACGCCTGCCGCGGCAACTATCGGGCCGCCCGCCTTTTCGGAGACCGAGCCATGCGCCATCTCGTCCGTCTCGCCCTCCTGCTCGGCCTGACTGTCGCCGCCGGACCCGCTTTCGCTCAGAAGGCCTATGTCCGGCCCGATCTCGCCAGCGACGGCCAGCGCCTGGAGGAACGGCTGAAGCGCGAGGTCTCGGTCGGCCAACGCCCCTTCGCCACCTTGCTGCGCGACGGTAGTGCCGCCCTTAATCGCGGCGACGCCCGCGCCGCATTGCCGCTCGCCAATGCCGCCGCCGTCGCCGATCCCGCCAATCCCGGCGGCTGGCGCCTGATGGCGCAGGCAGCGAGCGGCATCGAGCCGCGCGATTATCGCGAGCGCTATGAACTGCGCGAACGCGCCGTCAGTGCTGCCTACCTCGCCTATCAGCGCTCGACCTCGCGCCCCGACGAAGCCTCCTCGCTCGGCGTGCTCGCCCGCGTCTTCGAGAAGCATGAGCTCTGGCGCCCAGCGCTGACGACCTATCGGCTCAGCCTTGACCTTGCCGACAACGCCTCGCTGCGCACCGATTACGAGGCGCTGCGGGCCCAGCGCGGCTTCCGCCTCACCTCCAACAAGGTCGATTCCGATGCGGCGAGCCCGCGCGCCTGCTTCGAGTTCTCGGAAGCCTTGTCGCGCGGCCGCGTCGACTTCGCGCCTTATGTCGCCATCACCGGCAAGGGCGATTTTGCCGTCAGCGGCGAGGAGCGCCAGCTCTGCGTCGATGGCCTGCGCCATGGCGAGCGCTACGGCTTCGTCATCCGCCAGGGCGTGCCTTCCGCCATCCCTGACGAGAAGCTGCTGAAATCGGCCGATTACGAGGTCTATGTCCGCGACCGCGCTCCCTCGGTCCGCTTCACCGGCAAGAATTACGTGCTGCCGCGCACCGGCCAGCAGGGCGTGCCGGTCGTCTCGGTCAATGCCGATAGCCTCGATCTCGAAGTGATGCGCATCGGCGACCGCAACCTGATCGGCTCGGTCCATTCCGAGGACTTCCTCAGCCAGCTCGGCAGCTCCAACGCCAATCAGATTGCCTCGGACAAGGGCTCGAGCGTCTGGAAGGGCACGATGGCGGTGAAGTCCGAGCTCAACAAGGACGTCACCACCGCCTTCCCGGTGCTGGAAGCCGTCGGCCGGCTCCAGCCCGGCGTCTATGTGATGTTCGCCAAGCCGACCGGCAGCACCCGAACCGCGAGCGGCTCGGACAGCGACGGCGACTATGACGACGGCACGACGCGGGCGACGCAATGGTTCGTCGTCTCCGATCTCGGCCTGACCTCATTTTCCGGGCCGGACGGCGTGCACGTGCTGGTGCGTTCGCTCGCCGATGCCTCGCCGATCGCCAATGCGGAGCTCCGCCTGATCGCCCGCAACAACGAGGTGCTGGCGACCATCCGCTCCGACGGCAACGGCTATGCCCGCTTCGACGCAGGCCTCGCCAAGGGCCAGGGCGGCAATGCGCCCGGCCTCGTCACCGCTGCGCTCGCCGAGGATTACGGCTTCCTCGACCTGAAGCAGACCGCGTTCGATCTCTCGGATCGCGGCGTGAAGGGCCGTGTCGCCCCCGCCGGCCTCGACGCCTTCCTCTATACCGAGCGCGGCGTCTATCGCTCCGGCGAGACTGTCTACCTGACGACGCTGCTGCGCGACGCCAAGGGCGCGGCCGTCTCCGGCCTGCCGCTGACGCTCGTCGTCAGGCGGCCGGACGGCGTCGAATATCGCCGCCGCCAGGTCGAGGACCAGGGCGCCGGCGGGCGCGCCCATTCGATCCCGCTGATCTCCGGCGCCCAGACCGGCACCTGGCGCGTCCAGGCCTATTCCGACCCGAAAGGCGCGGCGATCGGCGAAATCTCCTTCCTGGTCGAGGACTATGTTCCCGAGCGGCTGGAGTTGACGCTCGCCCCGAAGAAGCCGGTTCTGCAGGCCGGCGAGCCGGCCGAGATCGACGTCAACGCCCGCTATCTCTACGGCGCGCCGGGCTCCGATCTCGACGTCACCGGCTCGATGACCGTGCGCTCAGCGGCGCAGACCGCGATTCCCGGCTTTTCCGGCTACGAGGTCGGCCTGACCGACGAGGCCTTCGAGCCGCAGCAGGCCGATTTCGAGGACACCGCCAAGACGGGCCCCGATGGCAAGGTCACCATCGCCAACCCGGTCGCCCAGCCTGAAACCAACCGTCCGCTCGAAGTCGAATTGACGGTGCGCGTCGGCGAGCCGGGCGGGCGCGCCATCGCCCGTTCCGTCACCATGCCGATCGTGCCCAAGGGCGCCGCCATCGGCGTGCGCAAGGCCTTCAAGGACGGCGAGCTCGGCAACGGCCAGACCGCGACCTTCGACGTGATCATGGCCCAGGGCGACGGCCGCCGCATCGCCCGCCAGGGCCTGAAATGGACGCTGTCCAAGGTCACCCGCAATTATCAGTGGTTCTACCAGGACGGCCGCTGGAACTATGAGGGCGTGAAGACGACCCGCCGTGTCGCCGATGGCGAGGTCGCCGTCGCCGAGGCCACGCCGGCGCGCATCGCCGCTCCCGTGCAATGGGGCAATTACCGGCTCGACGTCAGCGCCGATGGCGCCGAGGCGACCGAGACCAGCGTCTCCTTCAGTGTCGGCTATGAAACCGACAAGACTGCCGACCAGCCCGATGTGCTCGATGTCGCACTCGACAAGGCGTCCTATGCCAATGGCGAGAGCATGCAGGTGCGCCTGACCCCGCGCTTCGCCGGCAAGGCGACGCTCGCGGTGATGAGCGACCGCGTCGCCGAGATCCGCACCATCGACGTGCCGGCCTCCGGCACGACAGTGACGATCCCGGCCAAGTCGGACTGGGGCGCCAGCGCCTATCTCGTCGTGCTCGCCCATCGCCCGATGGACAGCCAGGCGCAGCGCATGTCCGGCCGCGCCATCGGCCTTTCCTGGTTCAGTGTCGGCAAGGAGGAACGCAACCTCGCCATCGATCTCGGCGCGCCCAATCTCGTGCGCCCGCTCTCGACCCTCTCCCTCCCCGTCAAGGTGACGGGTGCCAAGGCCGGCGAGGAGGCCTTCATCACCGTCGCCGCGGTCGATGTCGGCATCCTCAACCTGACCCGCTTCGAAAGCCCCGACCCGAGCAAGTACTTCTTCGGCCAGCGCCAGCTCGGCCACGAACTGCGCGATCTCTACGGCTATCTGATCGACGGCATGCAGGGCGTGCGCGGCGCGATCCGCTCCGGCGGCGACGGCGCCCCGCAGCTCAATGGCGAGGCCCCGACGCAGGAGCCGCTGGCGCGCTATTCCGGCGTGGTCAAGCTCGGTCCGGACGGCACCGCCAAGGTCGATTTCGAACTGCCGGCCTTCAACGGCTCGGTCCGCCTCATGGCCGTCGCCTGGAGTGCCGGCCGTACCAGCCAGGCCAGCGCCGACGTCTTCGTGCGCGACCAGATCGTGGCGCAGGCGACGCTGCCGCGCTTCCTCGCGCTCGGCGACCAGTCGCGCTTCCATCTGCAGATCGACAATGTCGAGGGCCCGGCCGGCTCCTATCTCGTCGATCTCGACGTCAAGGGCCCCGTCATCGTCGCCGCCGACGCGACCCGCCGCAGCCTGACCATGGCTGCCGGAGCCAAGAGCTCCCTGACGATCCCGGTCACCGCCGCCGGGCTCGGCCGCGCCTCCTTCGACGTCAGGATCACCGGCCCGAACGGCATCGGTACGGTGCAGAACCTGGCAGTGCGCGTGCAGCCCTCGACCCAGACGATCGCGCGCCGGATCGTCCGCCCGATTCCGGGCGGCGGCTCGCTCACCGTCTCCTCCGATCTGATGGCCGATCTCGTGCCCGATTCCGGCGCGGTCTCCGTCTCGGTCTCGCCGGTCGCGGCGCTCGATGTCGCCGCGGTGCTCGCAGCGCTCGACCGCTACCCCTATGGCTGCACCGAACAGACGATCAGCCGGGCGCTGCCGCTGCTCGTCGTCAACCGGCTCGCGACCATGGAAAGCCTTGCGCTCGACGGCAATGCCGATGAGCGCGTCAACGCTGCGATCGAGCGCGTGCTTACCCGCCAGGGCAATAACGGTTCCTTCGGCCTCTGGAGTGTCGGCGGCGAGGATCTCTGGCTCGACGCCTTCGTCACCGACTTCCTGACCCGCGCCCGCGAGCGCCAGTTCGCCGTGCCGCAGACGGCGTTCAACATGGCGCTCGACCGGCTGCGCAACCAGGTCGTCAACACCAGCGAGATCAACAAGGAGGACGCGGCCGGCATCGCCTATGCGCTCTATGTGCTGGCTCGCAACGGCCGGCCGGTGATGGGCGATCTGCGCTATCTCGCCGACAACAAGCTCGGCGATTTCGGCTCGCCGCTCGCCCGCGCCCAGATCGGCGCCGCGCTCTCGCTGCTCGGCGACCGCACCCGCGGCCGCGCCGCTTTCACCAGCGCGCTCGGCACCTTGCAGCAGGTCAGCGACGATGGCCTGTCGCGCGCCGATTATGGCTCGCGGCTGCGCGACGGCGCCGGCATCCTGACCTTGATCGCCGAGAGCAATGGCGAGCGCGTCGATCTCTCCCGCGCCGCCGACGTCGTCCAGAACGCGCGCCAGAATGCGCGCTACACCTCGACGCAGGAGAATATGTGGATGGCGATGGCCGCCGCGGCGATGGCCAAGGAGGCGGACGGCATGTTGCTGACCGTCGACGGCGCCGAGCGCAAGGGCGCCCTCTACCGCACCATCCCGCAGGCGGCGCTGGAGGCCAAGCCGCTGGTCATCGGCAATCCCGGCACCGCTTCGGCCAATGCCGTGATCAGCGTCTCCGGCATCCCGACGACGCCGGAACCGGCGCTGAACCAGGGCTTTGCGCTGGAGCGCACGCTCTTCACCATGAAGGGCGAGCGGGTCGATCCCGCGCGCCTGCGCCAGAACGAGCGCTATGTCGTGGCGCTCAAGGTCACCGAGCCCACGGCGCGCTATGGCCGGCTGCTGATGGTCGATCCCGTCCCGGCCGGCCTGGAGATCGAGAACGCCAAGCTGACCGAGGGCGCCTCGGTCGAAGGGCTCAACTGGCTGAAGCAGGAGGTCCCGCCCGTCCACACCGAGGCGCGCGATGACCGCTTCGTCGCAGCCTTCCAGCGCAATGGCGGCAAGAACGAGCCGCTGAGCTACACGGTGGCCTATATCGCCCGGGCCGTCTCGCCGGGCCGCTATGTCTCGCCGGCGGCAGTGATCGAGGACATGTATCGGCCCGACCGTTTCGGCCGGACGGCCTTCGGTACGGTCGAGATCACCTCGGCAAGGTAACGCCATGAGGGCGCGACCAGACGAGCGGAACGCGACATCATCCCCTCTCCCCTTGTGGGAGAGGGTTGGGGTGAGGGGTCGCGCTGCGCTTGATCGTTGGCGCCTCATCTCGAACAGCGTGATTGGAAGCGTTGCGCGACCCCTCATCCGGCCCTTCGGGCCACCTTCTCCCGCAAGGGGAGAAGGCAAGTCCTGGTGGCCGCGGCGGCTTGCTTACGCAGGAGCCGGCGCCTTCGCTCTAGCGGCCGCCACCGCCGCCTCCCTCTTCTGGTACGCCTCGGCCCTTCCCCCGCTCGACCTCGCCGCCGCCCGCGACCGCTCGACTGTGGTGCTCGACCGCGAGGGCAAGCTGCTGCGCCCCTTCGTCACCGCCGATGGGCGCTGGAAGCTGCCGGTCGGCGCCAACGACGTCGACCCGCGCTACTTGTCCATGCTCAAGGCCTTCGAGGACAAGCGCTTCGACGACCATGCCGGCATCGACCCGCTCGGAGCCTTGCGAGCAGCAGGGCAGATGCTGGGCAATGGCCGCATCGTCTCGGGTGGCTCGACGTTGACCATGCAGGTCGCCCGCCTGCTCGAGCCGCGCCAGGAGCGCTCGCTCTCGGCCAAGCTGAGACAGGCGGTGCGCGCGATCGAGTTGGAACGGCGCTTCAGCAAGACTGAGATTCTGGACCTCTACCTGACCCTCGCTCCCTTCGGCGGCAATCTCGAAGGGGTGCGTGCCGCGAGCTTCGCCTATTTCGGCAAGGAGCCGAAGCGGCTCTCTACCGCCGAGGCGGCGCTGCTGGTCGCCCTGCCGCAATCGCCCGAGACGCGCCGGCCCGACCGTTTCCCGGAAGCGGCCCGCAAAGCCCGCGAGCGTGTGCTTGCCCGGGCCGAGGTTGCCGGGCTCGCAACGGCCGACGAGGTCGTCGCCGCGCGCGAGGAAACGATCCCGACCACGCGCAAGCCTTTCCCCAATCTCGCCCCGCATACAGCCGAGCAGGTCGTCGCGGAGGCTCCCGAGCAGCGCAGCCAGCGCCTGACCATCGACGCACGCTGGCAGGCGAGCCTGGAACAGCTCGCGCGCGAGCGCGCTACCGGCCAGGGACCGCAGCTCTCGATCGCCATCCTCGTCGCCGACAACGAGACCGGCGAGATCCGGGCCTCGGTCGGCGGCGTCGACTATTTCGACGCCGGGCGCGCCGGCTCGCTCGACCTGACGCAGGCGCTGCGTTCGCCCGGCTCGGCGCTGAAGCCCTTCATCTACGCGCTCGCCTTCGACAATGGCATCGCCCACCCCGAGACCATGCTGGAGGACCGACCGACCCGTTACGGCCTCTATGTGCCCGAGAATTTCGATCTCGGCTTCCAGGGCATGGTCAGCGCTCGCAAGGCCTTGCAGCTCTCGCTTAATTTGCCGGCGGTCGAGCTGCTCTCGGCGCTCGGCCCCCAGCGCTTCCTGTCGCGATTGAAGGATGCCGGTGCCACGATCGCCATGCCCAGGGATGGCGGTGCGCCCGGTCTCGCCATCGGCCTCGGCGGACTCGGCATCACGCTCTCCGACCTGACGCGGCTCTATGTCGGCCTTGCCCGCGGCGGCGAGGTCGTGCCGTTGCATGTGAAGCCGACAAGCGGCGCTGCCGAGCCGCCGCTGCGCCTCGTCGAGCCGGTCGCCGCCTGGTATGTCGCCGATACCTTGCTCGGCGCGCCGCCGCCGCTCAACGCCCCGCCCGGCCGGATCGCCTACAAGACCGGCACCTCCTATGGCTATCGTGACGCCTGGGCCGTTGGTTTCGACCGCAAGCACACCATCGGCGTCTGGGTCGGCCGTGCCGATAATGGCGCAGTGCCCGGCCTCGTCGGTCGTGTCGTCGCGGCGCCGATCCTGTTCGACGCCTTCGCCCGCATCGGCCTCGACCCGCGCCCCTTCGTGCAACCGCCCGGCACGATCGCCGCGACCAGTGCCACCCTGCCGCCGCCGCTGCGGCATCTGCGCCAGGACGTGCCGAAGACGGTTGCAGCGCTGGCGACACCGGGCCTGAAGCTCGCTTTCCCGCCGGAGGGCGCCAGGATCGATCTCGCCGCCTCGACGGTCGACGGTACGGCGCAGCTCAATCTCAAGGTGGCTGGCGGCGTCGCGCCCTTCACCTGGCTGGTCGACGGCGCCCCGGTGATCGCGGCGGTGAAGCGCCGCGAAGCCTCCTGGCAGCCGCCCGGCAAGGGCTTCATGCGGATTTCGGTGATCGACGCCGCCGGCGCCAGCGAGAGCGTCTCGGTCAGGCTGCAATAGCCGGCAAGGTCACTCGATCTTGACGCCGCTCGCCTTGATGATCGGCGCCCAGCGCTCGATCTCGGCCCCCACGAAGGCGCGCAGGCCGGCCGGCTCCTGCAATTCGGCCGAGGGGATTTCGGCGCCGAGCTCGTTGAGCTTGGCCTTCACCGTCGCATCGGCGAGCGCCGCCTTCAGCGCCTGGTTCAGCCTGGCCACCACCGGAGCGGGCGTGTCCTTGGGCGCGAACATCGCGTTCCAGACCTCGACCTTGAAATCGGGAACGCCACCTTCCGTGCTGGTCGGCACGTCCGGCAGCGCCGTCGCCCGGGCGGTCGAGGCGACGGCGAGCGTCTTGATCGTACCGGCGCGGTGCTGCGGCGCCACATTCACCGCCTGGTCGCAGAGATAGTCGACCTGGCCGCCGACGAGGTCGTTCATCGCCGGGCCCGTGCCGCGATAGGGCACGCCGTTCGGCTTGACCCCGAGGACGGTGTTGAACAGCAGGCAGGTGGTATGGCTGACCGAGCCGACGCCGGCATGGGCGTTGCTCGCCGCTTTTTCATTGGCCTTCAGCCAAGTGACGAACTCGCTGAGCGTGCCGCTCGGATGGGTCTTGCGCACGGTCAGGAAGATCGGGTTGGTGTTGACCAGCCCGATGGCTGCGAAATCCTCGACCGGCCGGTATTTCAGGTTCGGGTTGAGCGAGACGGCCGCAGCATGCGTGCCGGTATGGCCGATCAGGATGACGTGGCCATCGGCGGAAGAGGCCATCAACCGTTGTCCGGCGAGCGTACCGGCGGCGCCGACCGCGTTCTCGATGATCACAGGCTGGCCGAGTGAGCGGCTCATATGCTCGCCGACGAGGCGTCCGACGACATCGGTCGGTCCGCCCGCCGCGAACGGAATCAGCATGGTGACCGGCTTGCTCGGGAAGCTTTGAGCCTGCGCGATCGAAGCCGCGGCTGCCATGCCAGCGGCGCACGCCGCTTTGAGCCAGAATCTGGTGCCAATCCTCATGCCGTTCCTCCCGTTCATGTCACGGGCGGCGCCTGAGTTCTTGCTCTTTGGCGCTCCCGCCCGGACGGTTAGCCTCGGGCGGGAGCGAAAGCGAATAGACGTTTCCGCTAAGGGCTATCCGGATATCCTCTACCCGGACAGCCGCTTATTCCGCCGGCTGCGGATGCGCCTCGGCCGGCGCGTGGCGCGAGCCGTGCTTGCTCCGCGCCATGTAGCTATAGGCCACCGGCACGACATAGAGCGTGAGCAGCGTGCCGAAGCTCATGCCGCCGACGATGACCCAGCCGATCTGCGAGCGGCTTTCGGCGCCGGCGCCTTCCGCCAGCGCCAGCGGCACCGCGCCCAGCACCATCGCGCCCGTGGTCATCAGGATCGGCCGCAGGCGCAATTCCGCCGCATCGACCAGAGCATCGATCAACTCCCGGCCCTCCTCGCGCAGCTGGTTGGTGAATTCGAGGATCAGGATGCCGTGCTTGGTGATCAGGCCGACCAGCGTGATCAGGCCGATCTGGCTGTAGACGTTGAGCGTGCCGCCGGAGAAATAGAGCGCCGCGAGCGCGCCGGTGAGCGAGAGCGGCACCGAGACCATGATCACCACGGGGTCGACGAAGCTCTCGAACTGCGCCGCGAGCACCAGATAAATGAAGCCGAGCGCCAGCAGGAAGACGAGCAGGATCGAGGACCCCGACTGCTTGAACTCGCGGCTCTGGCCGGAATAATCGGTCTGGAACGAAGGCGGCAGCACCTTGGCAGCCGCCTGCTCGAGCACGCCCAGCGCATCGCCGAGCGAGTAGCCCGGTCCGGGCACGGCCGTGATCGTCGCAGAGCGTAGCTGGTTGAAGCGGATCAGTTCCTTGGGCGCGACGTTCTCCTCGATCTGGACGAGGCTGGAGAGCTGCACCGCCTGGCCGCCCCGGCCCATCAGATAGATCGATTGCAGCGCCTGCGGCGTGCTGCGCTCGGCGCCGGCGACCTGCAGCATGACGTCATACTGTTCGCCGTTCATGTTGAAACGCGTGACCTGGCGCCCGCCCAGCAGGGTCTCCATGGTGCGGCCGATCACATCGACGCCGACGCCGAGATCGGAGGCGCGCTGCCGGTCGATCGAGACCTTGATCTGCGGCTTGTCGAGGATGAGGTTGGTCTCGATATTGGTCAGCGCCGGATTGCCCTGGACCTCGGCGATCAGCTTGTCGACGTTTTCCTTGATGGTGACGTAAGGCTCCGACGAGCGCAGCACGAACTCGACCGGCTTGCTGTTGGCGCCGCCCTGGCCGAGCGAGGGCGGGTTGGTCGCGAACAGGCGGATGCCCGGGATCTGCGACAACCCCTTGTTGATCTCGGCGACGAGGTCCTGCTGCTTGCGGTGGCGCTCTTCCCAGGGCTTCAGGCGCGCAAAGGCGATCGCCCGCGTCACGTCCGGGAAGCCGACGATGACGAGATAGCTGTCGACCTCCTGGATCTTGCTGAAATAGGTCTCGACACGCCGGGCATAGTCGGCGGTGAAGGTCATGGTCGCGCCTTCCGGCGCGACGCCGATCGCGGTGATCGTGCCACGATCCTCGACCGGTGCGAGCTCGGAGCGCAGATTGGTGAAGAAGAAATAGCTGCCGCCGGCGACCAGCAGCGCCAGCAGCACGATCAAGGGCCTGACCGACAACGCAAAGCGCAGTGAGCGGCGATAGCCGCTGGACAGTGCCTCGAAGAAGCGCTCCAGCGCGTTGTAGACGAAGTTGTGCTTCTCGTGGTGCTTCAGAAGCTTGGCGCACATCATCGGCGTCAGCGTCAGCGCGACGAAGCCGGAAACCAGCACCGCGCCTGCCAGCGTCAGCGCGAACTCGACGAAGAGCTTGCCGGTCCGCCCGGTCGAGAACGCCATCGGCGCATAGACCGCAACCAGCGTCAGCGTCATCGCCACCACCGCGAAGGCGATCTCGTTGATGCCCTTGATCGCCGCCCTGGTCGGCTCGACCCCGTCCTCGATATGGCGGTGCACGTTCTCGAGCACGACGATGGCGTCGTCGACCACAAGGCCGATGGCGAGCACCATCGAGAGCAAGGTCAGCGTGTTCACCGTGAATCCGAGCGCATACATCAGCGCGAAGGCGCCAATCAGCGAGACCGGGATGGTGACGAGCGGGATCAGTGTCGCTCTGAGCGAACGCAGGAACAGGAAGATGATCAGCACGACGAGGACAACCGCCTCGCCGATCGTCGTGTAGACTGCCTTGATCGAACGATCGATGAAGATCGAGGTGTCGTAGGAGGTCGCGATCGACATGCCGTCGGGCAGATCCTCGCGGATGCTCGGCAGCGCTGCGACCACGCCGGAGGAGACGTCGAGCGGATTCGCCGTCGCCTGCTTGACGATGCCGATCGTCACCGAAGGCTGGCCGCCGAACCAGGCGGCATTGCGCTCCTCGCGGGCGCCGAGCTCGACCTTGGCGATGTCGCGCAGCTTGACCGGGAAGCCGTTGGCGTCCTTGACCGTGATCTCGCGGAACTGCTCGGGCGTGTTCAGGCTGGTCTGCGACAGCACCGTGAACTCGCGGTCGTTGCTCTCGATCCGGCCGGAGGGAATCTCGATGTTCTGCGCTCGCAGCGCCGCCTCGATCTCCTGGACGGTGATGTTGTAGGCGGCAAGCCGGGCACGATCGAGCCAGATGCGCATGGCATATTGGCGCTGGCCGAGGATGCGGACCTCGGCGACGCCGGTGATGTTCTGGACACGGTCGGCGATGAAGCGGTCGGCGAAGTCGGTCAGCTCCAGCGGCGAATGCCGCGAGCTGGTCAGCGACAGATACATCACCGGCTGCGCGTCGGCCTCGACCTTGGCGATGATCGGCTCGTCGATCTCGTCCGGCATGCGGCCGCGCACGCGGCTGACGCGGTCGCGCACGTCGGAGGCTGCGACATCGGGGTCGACATCCGGCCGGAAGCGCACCGAGATCTGGCTGCGCTCCTGGCGGCTGGTCGAGGTGATGATCTCGATGCCTTCGATGCCGGCGATCGAGTTCTCCAGGATCTGCGTGACCTGCGTCTCGATGATCTCGGCGCTGGCGCCGCGATAGACGGTCTGCACCGAGACGATCGGCTCGTCGATGTTCGGATACTCGCGCACCGTCAGGCGCGTATAGGAGACAAAGCCGATCAGGATGACGAGCAGGCTGAGGACGGTCGAGAGGACCGGCCGGCGGACGAAGAGCTCGAACAGGCTCATCGCTGCACGGCGCCCGGCAGCGAGCTGGTCTGGACTGCGGCCTTCTCCTTGATCAGGACGGTCGAGCCCTCGCGCAGGCGCATCTGCCCGGCGGTGACGATCTGCATGCCGGGCTTGAGGCCCTTGACCACCTCGACCTTGCCGGTCAGGCGCTTGCCGAGTTCGACCGGCACGCGCTTGGCCTTGCCGTTCTCGATGATGAAGACCGTCTTGCCGAGCCCGTCCGGCACGACCGCGGTTTCCGGCACGACCAGCGCGTTCTCCCGCTTGTCGACCATGATCGTCACGCGGGCGAACAGGCCGGGCTTCAGGACGAGGTCGGCATTGGGCACGAAGGCGCGCAGCTTGACCGCCCGGCCATTGACGTCGACGACCGGATCGATCGCGAAAATCTTACCGGTGAAGGGCCGATCGGGCACCGCATCGACCTTGAGCTGGATCGGCTGGCCGACCTTGAGCTGGGTCAGGTAGATCTCCGGCACGCGGAAATCGACCTTGATCGGGTCGATACTGGTCAGCGTGATCAGCTGCTTGCCGATCGAGACATAGTCGCCGACGCCGACGGCGCGCAGGCCGACCACGCCGTTGAACGGCGCCTTGATCGTCGCCAGCGCGAGCTTGGCCTGGGCGAGCTGCAGGCGCGCCTCCTGCGAGGCGAGCTGCGCCGTCGCCTGCTCGAGCGCGACCTGGGTCCCGGCGCCGCGCTGAACCAGCGAGCGGTTGCGGTCATAGGTGTCGCGCGCCAGCGAGAGATCGGCCTGGGACTGCTTCTGCTCTGCGTCGAGGATGGCGGTGTCGAGCATGACCAGCGGCTGGTCCTTACTGACCCGCTCGCCCTCCTTGAAGCCGAGCGCGACGACGCGGCCGGCAATCTCGGGAGCGATCACGACGGATTCTTCGGCCGCGAGTGTCCCGAGGGCCTCGACCTCTTCGGCGACCGTGGCGAGCTCGATCGTCCCGACTTCGACAGGGACGGCGGGGTTCGGCGCGCTGGCGACGCCTTGCGCCTGCGCCTGCTGATTGGTCGGCTTATAGTGGTAGCGGTAGCCATAGTACCCACCGCCCGCCAGCCCGGCGACAAGGATAAGGAGGAGAAAACGCTTCATCAGGCTGGACGCTCCGGTACCGCGGACATATTCTAGACTGGACGGTCTAGTTTGATAAGCACCCTTTAAGGGCGGAAGCGTGACGGAATGATCAATGCACGGACGCACTAGCGCCGCCGCTGCAGAAGCAAAAGCGATGCCGGCCGAAAAATCACGGCCGGACAAACATGACGCGATCACCCGGGCCGCTTCGGAGACGTTCCTGGCCGAGGGCTTCGACCGGGCCAGCCTCGACCAGATCGCCCAGCGCGCCGGCGTCTCCAAGCAGACCATCTACAGCCATTTCGCCGACAAGCAGGCGCTGTTCCTGGCGATCTGCACCGAACTCACTGAAAAGCTGACGATTCCATTGCGCCGTCCGCGCAGCGAAACCGGCGATCTGCGGGCCATCCTGCTGCGTCTCGGCGAGGACGCTCTGGCGATGATGCTGCACCCCGCCTCGCTCGATCTGCATCGCCTGATCGTCGGGGCGGCCGCGCGTTTTCCCGAACTCGGACAGGCCGCCTACGATACCGGCGCAGGGCGCATGATCACGGATCTCGCCGCTTTGCTGGAGGAGCGTTCACGATCCGGTGATGGTCTGTCGCGTCCCCTGACCGCTGGCGAGCCAGTGATGCTGGCCGAGCAGTTCATCGGCATGCTCCGCGGCTTCCATCAGGTTCGCGGCCTGCTCGGCATCGCCGCCGTTCCATCGGCTGAGCGCAAATCCTACGTCGCCGCCTGCGTCGACCTGCTGCTGCGAGCGGCCTGACGCCACGCCGCTCCAGCGGCTCGCGCGACGATATGGTTGACGGCCGATGACCGTCTGCCCCTTCGGCGCCCCGAAACACCCCTCCTGTCACGGCGCTGTCATCTGTCGCCGATACCGCATCATCCCGCAATCGCGGGAGAGTAGTTGATGCTGCGTATCGAAGGTCTGACCAAGCGTTTCGGTGGCAAGGCCGCCGTCGACAACGTCAACCTGTCGATTCCGCGCGGCGAGATGGTCGGCATCATCGGCCGCTCGGGCGCCGGCAAGTCGACGCTGCTGCGCATGCTGAACCGCCTCGCCGACGCCAGCGACGGCCGCATCCTCAGCGAGGAGCGCGACGTCACCGCCCTGCGTGGCGCTGCGCTCAGGGGCTGGCGGCGCGACACGGCGATGATCTTCCAGCAGTTCAACCTGGTCGGCCGGCTCGACGTGCTGACCAATGTCCTGCTCGGCCGCCTGAACCATCGCTCCGCCGCGCTGACGCTGGTCAAGAGCTTCTCGCAGGACGACAAGGTCCGTGCCATCGCGGCACTCGAGCGGCTCGATATGGGGCATCTGCTGTCGCAGCGCGCCGAGACCCTCTCCGGCGGCCAGCAGCAGCGCGTCGCCATCGCCCGCGCGCTGGTGCAGGAGCCGAAGATCATCCTCGCCGACGAGCCGATCGCCTCGCTCGATCCACGCAATACGCAAATCGTCATGGACGCGCTGTTCCGCATCAATCGCGAGGACGGCATCACGGTGATCTGCAATCTCCACCACCTCGACATCGCCGCGAAGTACTGCGACCGGCTGATCGGCATGGCCGCCGGCAAGGTCGTATTCGACGGCCCCCCGCATGCGCTGACCAGCGAGCTCGCCGCAGAGCTCTACGGCATCGAGGCCAAGGATGCCGGAGCCGAGGCGCTCGACCAACTCGACGCCATCGCCACCGAAGAAGCCCAGCGCGCCAAGCAGAACGTCGCCTGAAACAGCCGGCGGCGCGCCCGAGCCTGCACTTACGTCTGACCTTTCATCGCCGATCTTTTAAAAAAGGAGCACTCTCATGCTGACCCGTCGTCATACGCTCACGCTTGCCGCAGCCGGCCTTGCCGCGACGCTCGCCGCTCCGGCTTTCGCCCAGGATTGGAAGGCGAAGTATCCCGAGCTCGTCTTCGCCATCATCCCGTCCGAGAACGCGTCTGGCGTCGTCGAGCGCTACACCCCCTTCGTCAACTATCTCGCGAAGGAACTCGGCACCAAGGTGACCCTGCGCATCGCCAACGACTACGCCGCGATCATCGAGGGCCAGCGCGCCGGCAACATCCACATCGGCATGTACGGCCCGGCCTCCTTCGCTCGCGCGCTGATGACCGGCGCCAAGATCGACGCCTTCGCGATTGAGACCAATATCGACGGCACCAAGGGCTACTACTCGGTCTTCTACGTGAAGAAGGATTCGCCCTATCAGAAGGTCGAGGACCTCAAGGGCAAGAATCTCGGCCTCGTCGACCCGAACTCGACCTCCGGCAACAATGTCCCGCGCTTCGCGCTCGACGGCATGAAGATCGAGCCCGAGACCTTCTTCGGCAAGGTCGTCTACACCGGCAGCCACGAGAACGCGGTGATCGCGCTCGGCCAGGGCACCGTCGACGTCGCCGCCAACTGGTGGAATGACGAGCAGGAATCGAACCTCCTGCGCATGGACCGCAAGAAGATGGTCAAGGCGGACGATTTCCGCATCATCTACAAGTCGCAGCAGATCGTGAACTCGCCGATGGCCTATCTCACCGAGCTGCCGGAAGAGCTGAAGGGCAAAATCCGCGACACCGTCCTCAACCTCGCGACCAAGGACAAGGCCGCCTTCGACAAGATCTATGAAGGCAAGCAGGGCCCGCTCGTCGCCGTCGACAACAAGGCCTATGACCCGATCATCGAGCTGAACAAGTTCGTCGACGCGCTTCGCAAGAAGAAGTCCTCATAAATCTCGCCATCGCTATCCGTCATGGTCGGGCTTGTCCCGACCATCCTCGTCTTCGCTTCGCTGATCTCGCGCAGCGCTCAAGACGTGGATGCTCTCCCAAAGGGCGAGCATGACGGTGGCAGGCTCTCCGCCACCTCTTCGGCGACGGACATTCCATGACACTTGCGATCGACCGCAACGATCCCGCCATCACCGCCCACGCCGATCTCTACCGGCGCGAAATGGCGGCGAAGCGGCTGCAGACCCTGTTCGGAGCGGCAATCTTCGTCGCCTGCGTCCTGCTCGCCGGCATCGGCGCCGAGGTCGACTTCGCGAAATTCGCCGCCAACGCCTGGCGCTTCCCGAAATACATCCTCGAGACTATGCCGACGCTGCGCTTTGCGACGCTCGGCGCCGACCTCAAGGAATGGTACTGGGGCCTCAATGGCTGGCTGAAGCTGCTCTGGCAGACCCTGCTGATCGCCTATGTCGGCACCGTGCTCGGCGCGGTCGGCGGCTTCCTGCTCTGCTTTGCCGCCGCCAGCAATCTCGGCCGCTCGGCCGGGCTGCGCTGGGCCACGCGCCGCTTCCTCGAATTCTGCCGCACCGTCCCCGAGATCGTCTTCGCGCTGATCTTCGTGATCGCCTTCGGCCTCGGCCCGCTGCCGGGCGTCCTCGCCATCGCCATCCACACCATGGGCGCGATGGGCAAGCTTTTCTCCGAAGTGGTCGAGAACATCGACATGAAGCCGGTCGACGGCCTGACCGCCACCGGCGCCGGCTGGTGGCAGATCATCCGCTTCGCGGTGGTGCCGCAGGTGCTGTCGAACTTCGCCAGCTACGCGCTGCTGCGCTTCGAGATCAATGTCCGCGGCGCGTCGATCATGGGCTTCGTCGGCGCCGGCGGCATCGGCCAGGATTTGATCGAGGCGATCCGCAAATTCTACTTCACCGATGTCAGCGCCATCCTGCTGCTGATCATCGTCACGGTCATGTTGATCGACTACGGAACCGAGCGCCTGCGCCATGCGCTGCTCAGCCTGGAGCACGGCAAATGACACTCGCCCTCTCCGCTGCCGACCGCAACGCGCTGATCGCCCGCCACAAGGCGGCGATCGACGGCTCGCTGAAGACCAAGCTCATCACCATCGCCGTCATCGGCGGCCTCGTCGGGCTCTTCCTCTATGGGCTGACGACGCTCGAAACCTCGCTCTGGAAGATCATCGCCGGCTTCGCCAATCTTGGCACCTTCGTGGTGCTGATGCTGCCGCCCGATCCCGGCTCGTTCGCCCGCGCCATCATCTTCGTCAAGGCGCTGTTCGAGACCATCGCCATCGCTTTCCTCGGCACGATCCTGGCGGCGATCCTCGCCTTCCCGCTCGGCTTCCTCGCCGCCAAGAACGTCGTCGCCAACCGGATCGTGCATTTCCTGGCCCGGCGCTCGATGGACACGGTGCGCGGCGTCGACGCGCTGATCTGGGCGCTGATCTGGGTCAATGTCGTGGGCCTCGGTCCCTTCGCCGGCATGCTCGCGATCATGACCAGCGACCTTGGCGCCTTCGGCAAGCTGTTCTCCGAGGCGATCGAATCCGTTGACCGCAAGCCCGTCGAGGGCGTCACCTCGGTCGGCGGCAGCAAACTCCACGAGATCCGCTTCGGGCTGATCCCGCAGGTGCTGCCGGTGATCGCCAGCCAGGTGCTCTACTACATCGAGTCGAACACCCGCTCCTCGACCATCATCGGCATAGTCGGCGCCGGCGGCATCGGCCTCTATCTCGCCGAGACCATCCGCACGCTCGAATGGCAGCAGGTCTCGTTCCTGATCCTGCTGGTCCTGGCAGCGGTGACCGCGATCGACTTCCTCTCGAACAAGCTGCGTTTCGCCATTATCGGCAAGCGCGCGGTCTGAGGTCGGCCGCCGGGTCAGTTCTGGCCGGCGGCGCGCTTCGGCACAGTCGCGAGCCAGGCCGCGAGGTCCTTCGCCCAGAACCTCGCCATGCCGGTTGTGCCGTGGCCGCGCGTCTCGGCGCTCGCTGGGATCAGCAGCAGCTTCGCATTCGGCAATCGCTTGAGCTCCTGCTCCATGATGCCGGTCTCAGGCGGGTTGCGCTCGTCATCTGCCGAGTTGATCGCCAGCAGCGGCACTTTGATCGCCTCGAGTTTCGGCGAGGCGTTGTAGTCGCGCGAGGAATCCCACTGGTAGAGGAAGTCGTTGGCGTCGGCGCTGAACGCCGCCTTGAGCCGGTCGTCGAGCAGCTTGTCGGCCGCCTCGCGGGTCGGAGCCAGCTTCTGATAGGCGAGCGTGCCGCCACTGGTAGCGATGCCGAAGAAGACGTTGGCGACCCGGAAGCCCTGCGGTTGCGCGCTGTAGTCGCCGCCCTTCCATTCCGGATCGTTGCGCACGGCATCGATGATCATCCGCCGCATCATCCAGTTGCGGCTGGACATCTCGGTCGGCTGCGAGGCCATCGGCGCGAGCGCGTCCATGAAATCGGGATACTTCGCGCCCCACATCCAGCTGTGCATGCCACCCATCGAATTGCCGAGCACGAGACGGACATGGCGGACGCCGAGGCCCTCCTTCACCAGCCGATACTGGGCCTCGACCATGTCGTCGTAATTGTAGCGCGGGAACTTCGCCCGCAGCCCGTCGGACGGCTTCGACGAGGTTCCGGCGCCGATCGCATCGGGCAGGATGATGAAATACTTCGCCGCGTCGAGCGGCTGCCCGGCCCCGAAGAGCTCGCCGGCGAAGGCGGGGGTCAGCATGCTCGCGGCGGAACCCGCCGTGCCGTGCAGGATCACCACCGGCTCGCCGGACGGCTCACCCACCGTCGCATAGCCGAGCTTGAGCTCCGGCAGGGTCTCTCCAGTACTGAAGCGGAAATCCTTGACGGTGAAGGTACCGCGCTTTGGCGCCGGATACTCCGCCGCCTGTGCCAGCCAGGACAGGCAGCAAGAGACGGCAATCACTGCCGCGCGCAGCGGCGAGCTTGCGATGATCATGGCGTTTCCTCGTCCCGGCCCGGCGCAATCGTGATGTTGCGCCCGTCGGCTCCGGCGAAGGATTGCGCCTCGTCCGATGCGAGGCAAGGCGTCAGGCTAGGCCTTGCGATCACAAAAGCGGCGGGCCGCGAGGAAGTAGCCCGCAGCGCCTACTCCCCGAACGGCTCGACCACCATCTCCATCCGCTCGCCGGCGAAGACGCTGTTGACGATGTGGATCGGCGTCAGGTCCGGCAGCGCATCGATCGCGTCCGAGGTCAGCACCGCCGCGCCCGGCTCGATCTTGAGCAGCGCTGCCTCGCGCTCGCTGGCGAGCCGGGCCGCCAGCCGCGTCGAGCGCCGGACATAGTCGGCAATGCCGCAGGCCTTGAAGGCGGCGGTGATCGATGACCCCGCTCCCGTCAGAATCTCGTCGAAGCGCGGAAAGCGCTCAACGCTGAGATAATGGATGCCGGTGCCCACCGGCGTACCCCCGGCCCGGCTCAAGGTCTCGATCGCCCAGAGCGGCGTGCCTTCCGGCAGGCCGAGCAGAGCGCAATGCTCCGCCTCGCCGGCGGCGACCTCGGACGCCAATACCGCTCCGGACACGGCGATACCGGCCGCGCCGAAATTGGTGCGCATGCTGACCCGGCGGCCGAGCTTGTAGGGGAACCGCGGCGCCGTCACTTGCGTGCCGCGCCCGCGTGACACGGTCACCAGTCCGCGCTCGGCGAGATGCCGGAAAGCCTGGCGCACCGTATGCCGGTGCACGCCGTAGCGCTCGGCCAGCGCGACCGAGGCCGGCAGGGTGTCGCCGGGCTCGTACTCGCCCTGCTCGATCGAGGCGGCGAGCGCGTCGGCGATCCGACGCCATGCCGTGCCACCATCGCTGCCCTGATTGCCCGGCATGCCCGGCATGCCCGGTGTCATCAAAATTTCATCCAAAATGTATAGACCTTTTGCAGCGACGAGCTTATTATAGTCTAGACATTAGCGCTTGGCGAGAGGCCGACACGGTATGACCGAAACCGCGACACGTCAGCACTGGATGGCCGTCCTCGCACGCGCCACACGGGGCGAGGTCGATGCGCTGCTGCAGCAGGCGGGGCCATTGCCGGCGCATGAGGTGCTGAAAGCCCCCGAAACCGGAACCGTGATGGTCGAGGGCAGGGCTGGCGGCGCCGGCCGCCGCTTCAATCTCGGCGAAGCCACGGTGACGCGCTGCGTCGTCCGCCTCGAGAGCGGCGCCATGGGCTTCTCCTACGCACTAGGCCGCGATGCTCGCAAGGCGCGGTTGGCAGCGATTACCGACGCGCTCCTGCAGGGCGAGGCCGAGGCCGGCCCGTTGCGACATGGCGTGCGGACGCTCGCCGACAAGCAGCAGGCGGCCCGGGAGCTCGCTTCGCGCAAGGCTGCGGCCACCAAGGTCGATTTCTTCACCCTGGTCAGGGGAGCGTGACGATGCAGGACGGCAATCAGATCCACGCAGGCTTCTCCGACCCGGTTTTCCAGTCGCAGGGAGCGTTCCGCGCTTTGCTGGCGGCGCTCTCGGAACCGGGCCTTGTTCGCGATCTCGGCGATGCGATGGAGGCGCCGACCGGACTCGATCCGGCCACGGCGGTCGCGCTGCTGACGCTCGCCGATTACGAGACGCCGATCTGGTTGCCGGCTTCTCTGCGCGATGGTCCGGCCGGCGCCTGGCTGCGCTTCCATTGCGCCGCGGCCCTGGTCGAGGATCCTTCCCGTGCCGCCTTCGCGGTGATCGACGGCGTCGCTGCCGAACCGCTCCTCTCTTCCTTCAACGCCGGTGACGATCAGTTCCCCGACCGCTCGACCACGGTGCTCGTCCAGTGCGCCGCGCTCGACGGCGGCGAGACGGTCACGCTCGAAGGCCCCGGCATCGCCGGACGCCGGACGATCGCCCCTGCCGGGCTGCGCCCGGGCTTCTGGGCCGAGGTCGAGGGCAACGCCACGCTCTACCCCCTCGGTGTCGACCTTCTGCTGGTCCATGGCACGCAGGCGCTCGGCCTGCCGCGCTCGACCCAAATCGTGGAGGCCCGCTGATGCCCCGCCGGGAGCTTTACTAATGTATGTCGCGGTCAAGGGCGGTGAAGCCGCCATCCTCGCCACCCATGATCTCGTCGCCGAGGCGCGCCGCGGCGATGAGAGCGTGCCGGAGCTCGCCGTCGCGCAGATCCGCGAGCAGATGGGCCTCGCCTGCGCCCGTGTGATGAACGAGGGCTCGCTCTACGATCCCGATCTCGCCGCGCTGGCGCTGAAGCAGGCGCAGGGCGATGCGATCGAGGCTGCCTTCCTGATGCGCGCCTATCGCACGACGCTGCCGCGCTTCGGCTCATCCGAGCCGCTCGACACGGCGACGATGGCGATCCGCCGCCGCGTCTCGGCGACCTACAAGGATCTGCCCGGCGGCCAGGTACTCGGCCCGACCTATGATTACACCCACCGGCTCTTCGACTTCACGCTGATGGATCAGGCGGCCCCGGGCGAGGAGCAGCAGGCCCGTCCGGCCACGCAGCCGCTCGACGCCTTCATGCCGCGCGTGCCCGACATCCTCGGCGCCGAGGGCCTGATGGAGGAGGAGGCGCCGCCGGAAGGCGATCCGCGGCCCTTCGACCTGACCCGCGAGCCCGTCAGCTTCCCAGCCGACCGCGATGTCCGCCTGCAGGCGATGGCGCGCGGCGATGAAGGCTTCATGCTCGGCCTCGGCTATTCGGTGCAGCGCGGCTTCGGCAACAGCCACCCCTTCGTCGGCGAGGTCCGGGTCGGCGAGGTCGCGGTCGAGTTCGTGCCGGAGGAGCTCGGCTTTTCCGTCGATCTCGGCGAGATCACGCTGACGGAATGCCAGATGGTCAACCAGTTCGCCGGCTCCAAGGACGTGCCGCCGCAGTTCACCCGCGGCTATGGGCTCTCCTTCGGCCATAGCGAACGCAAGGCGATGTCGATGTCGCTGGTCGACCGGGCGCTGAAGGCGCGCGAGTTCGGCGAGGCGGCGACCTATCCGGCGCAGCAGGACGAATTCGTCCTCTACCACTCCGACAATGTCGAGGCGGCCGGCTTCGTCGAGCATCTCAAACTGCCGCACTATGTCGATTTCCAGGGCGAGCTCGAGCTGATCCGCCGCATCCGCCGAGAACGCGAACAGCGTCTCGCCGATCAAGCGAACCAAGCCCTGCCGGAGGCCGCGGAATGACCGTGCACCAGAGCATCAGCGACGAGACCAAGCAGGCCTACAACTACGCCTATCTTGACGAGCAGACCAAGCGGATGATCCGCCGCGCGCTGCTCAAGGCGGTCGCGGTCCCCGGCTACCAGGTGCCGTTCGGCTCGCGCGAGATGCCGCTCGCCCGCGGCTGGGGCACGGGCGGCATCCAGGTGACCGCCGCGATCATCGGGCCGGACGATACGCTCAAGGTCATCGACCAGGGCGCCGACGACACCACCAACGCCGTCTCGATCCGCCGCTTCTTCGAGCGCACCGCCGATGCCAGGACGACCGAGGCGACGGATGAGGCGACGATCATCCAGACCCGTCACCGCATCCCCGAGGCGCCGCTGAAGAGCGGGCAGATCATGGTCTATCAGGTGCCGCAGCCCGAACCGCTGCGGAAGCTCGAGCCGCACGAGGCCGAGACGCGCAAGATGCACGCCTGGGCCGAATACGGGCTGATGCAGGTCAAGCTCTACGAGAACATCGCCCGCTTCGGCGAGGTGACGACGACCTATGACTACCCGGTCATGGTCAATGGCCGCTATGTGATGGCGCCCTCGCCGATCCCGAAATTCGACAATCCGAAGATGCAGATGTCGCCGGCGCTCCAGCTCTTCGGCGCCGGCCGCGAGAAGCGCATCTATGCGGTGCCGCCGCATACCAGCGTGCGCAGCCTCGATTTCGAGGATCACCCCTTCCGCATCCAGAGCTGGGAACAGCCCTGCGCCCTCTGCGGCGCGGCCGATTCCTATCTCGACGAGGTCGTGATCGACGACCAGGGCGGGCGGATGTTCGTCTGCTCCGACAGCCATCATTGCGAGACACGGCGGGCCGAGGGCCATCGAGGCGCCATGCTCGCCGACGCCTCGGCGCTGCATCTGGTCGAGGATAAGCCATGAACATGCAGGTCAATCCGCAGCAATTGACGCTCGATCCCGAGCCCTTGCTCTCCGTCGCCAATGTCAACCGCTTCTATGGCGAGCGCATCGGCTGCGCCGATGTCTCCTTCGACCTCTGGCCGGGCGAGGTGCTGGGGATCGTCGGCGAATCCGGCTCGGGCAAGTCGACCCTGCTGCGCTGCCTCGCCGGCATCGACAAGCCCGACCAGGGCGAGGTGCTGTTCAGAGGTGGGACCGAACCACTCGACATCTATTCGGTCGCCGAGCAGGAGCGGCGCCGGCTGATGCGCACCGCCTGGGGCATCGTCCACCAGAACCCGCGCGACGGCCTGCGCATGGACGTCTCGGCCGGCGGCAATGTCGGCGAGCGCCTGATGGACAATGGCGCCCGCCATTACGGCAAGATCCGCGAGACTGCGCTCGACTGGCTGCAGCGCGTCGAGATCGCCGGTAATCGCATCGACGATCGGCCGCGCCAGTTCTCCGGCGGCATGCAGCAGCGCCTGCAGATCGCCCGCGTATTGGTCTCCGAGCCCAAGCTCGTCTTCATGGACGAGCCGACCGGCGGCCTCGACGTCTCCGTCCAGGCCCGCCTGCTCGACCTGCTTCGCGTGCTGGTGCGCGATCTCGGCCTCGCCGCGATCATCGTCACCCATGACCTCGCCGTCGCCCGCCTGCTCACCGACCGCTTGATGGTGATGAAGGATGGCCGCGTCGTCGAGCAGGGCTTGACCGACCAGGTCCTCGACGACCCCCACCACGCCTACACGCAATTGCTGACATCGGCGGTGCTCACCGTATGAGCGCCGTCACAACCGCGTCACCCCGAGCCCGCAAGGCAGTGCGACCATGACCACGATGATTCACGTCGAGAACGTCGCCAAGGAATTCACCCTGCACAATCAGGGCGGCGTGCGCCTGTCGGTGTTCGACAACGTCAACTTTACGGTCGCCGCCGGTGAGGCGCTGGTGCTGGCTGGCGCCTCGGGCGCCGGCAAATCGAGCCTGCTGCGCATCCTCTACGGCAATTACCGGCCGACCTCCGGCACCATCGCCATCACCCATGCCGGCCGCCCCATCGACATCGTCTCGGCGGTGCCGCGCACCGTGCTCGACATCCGCCGCCGCACGCTCGGCTTCGTCTCGCAGTTCCTGCGGGTCATCCCGCGCGTCTCGGCGCTCGACATCGTCCGCGATCCTCTGCTCGCCCGTGGCGCCTCGCCCGAGGAGGCTAGCGAACGCGCCAAAACCATGCTGGCACGCCTCAACCTGCCGCAACGGCTCTGGGACCTCGCCCCGGCGACCTTCTCCGGCGGCGAGCAGCAGCGCGTCAACATCGCCCGCTCCTTCGTCGACCCCTCGCCGATCATGTTGATCGACGAGCCGACCGCCTCGCTCGACGCTAACAACCGCAATGTCGTTGTCAAGCTGATCGCCGAGGCGCGCGAACAGGGCTCCGCCATCGTCGGTATCTTCCATGACGAGGCCGTGCGAGAGGCTGTCGCAACCCGCTATCTCGACATCACCGATTTCCGGAAGGCCGCCTGATGTCCACCATCCTGACCAATGCCCGCTTGATCCTCGAGGACGAGGTCGTCACCGGGACCATCGCCTTCGACGAGAGCGGCATTCTCTCGGTCGATCAGGGCCGCTCCTCCCTGCCGGAAGCGATCGACGTCCAGGGCGACTATGTCGCGCCCGGCCTCGTCGAGATGCACACCGACAACATGGAAAAGCATTTCATGCCCCGCCCGAAGGTCTTCTGGCCGAACGGGCTCGCGGCGGCTTTGGTCCATGACGCGCAGATGGCGGCCGCCGGCGTCACCACCGTCTATGACGCGATCTGCGCCGGCACGCCCTTCTCGGCCAAGGACTACCGCAAGGACATCTTCGCCGATGTGATGGATGCGCTGCGGCTCGGCACCGCCGAGGGCGTCTTCCGCATCGACCACCGCATCCACATGCGTTGCGAACTGACCAGCCCTGACCTGCTTGGGGATATCGAGCCCTACCAGGACGATGCCCTGGTCCAGCTCGTCTCGCTGATGGACCACACGCCCGGCCAGCGGCAATGGCGCGATATCGCGCATCTGCGCACCTATTCGCTTGGCAACGGCAAGACCGAAGCCGAGTTCGAGGAGGACGTCGTCGTCCGCCAGCGCGAAGGCTCCGAGAATGTCGGCCACAACTGGAGCGCCGTGGTCGAGATGTTCCAGGCGCGCGGCATCCCGATCGCAACCCATGACGACACCACGGTCGAACATGTCGAGGCCGGCATCGCCTCCGGCGCCGTGATCTCGGAATTCCCGACCACCGTCGAGGCGGCGCAGGCCGCCAAGCAGCGCGGCCTCGCCACCATCGCCGGCGCTCCGAACGTGGTCCGCGGCGGCTCGCATTCCGGCGGCGTCTCCGTGGCCGAGCTGGCCGAAAAAGACCTGCTCGACGGGCTTTCCTCCGACTATGTCCCGGCAAGCTTGCTGCAGGCCGTGCTCAAGCTCAGCGACAATCACGGCATCGCCCTGCCCGCGGCAATGGCCAAGGTCACCTGGAAGGTCGCCGACATTCTCGGCCTCAGGGATCGCGGCCATCTGAAAGCCGGCCTGCGCGCCGATCTCGTGCGCTTCCGGGCGCTGGGCGCGACCCCGGTGATCACCACCGTCTGGTCGCAGGGACGCCGGGCCTTCTGAGCGCCGCATGACCGGAACCGCGCCACGCTACGCGCTTTATTACACCCCCGCCGCCGACAGCGCCCTCTGGCGCTTCGGCAGCGCGACGCTGGGCTATGACGCCATCGCCGGTGCTGATATCGACTTCGCGATCCCCTCCGGCTGCGAAGGGCTCGACTGGCCGGACCTCACTGCCGAGCCGCGTCGCTACGGCTTCCATGCGACGCTGAAAGCGCCATTCGAGCTCGCCAATGGCCGCAACGAGGGGGCGCTGCGCGCTTTCGCCCGCAACTATGTCGCCGGGCGCCCGCCCGTTCAGCTCGCTGGACTCTCCGTTAATGCGCTCGGCCGCTTCATCGCCCTGACGCCATCCGAGTCGAGTGAAGAGCTGCAGCGCTCTGCCTTCGAGCTGGTCCAGGCATTCGAGCCCTTCCGGGCGCCTCTCTCGCCGGCCGACCTTGAGCGGCGGCTGCAAAGCCCGCTGACGCCGGCACACCGGGCCTATCTCGAAGCCTATGGCTATCCTTATGTCGGCGACGCCTTTCGCTTCCATATGACGCTGACCGGCTCCTTGCCGGACGCGCAGGTCGCGCCGATCAAGGCGGCGCTGGTGCAGGCCCATGCGCAGGCGGTGCCGGCCGGCCCGGTCCTGATCGACCAAGTCGCCATCTTCAAGCAGGAGAGCCGCACCAGCCGCTTCGTGCTGCTCGACAGCATCCCGCTCGGTTAACGCATCCTCCAGGGAAGCCCGTCATGGCAGGCAAGAAGCTTGGACTCGAGCCCCTAATCGACCCGACCGCGAAGGTCCGCGACGCCGTGCTCGGCCGCTATACCGAGATCGGCGCCCGCACCTCCTTCGCGGAGTCGACACTCGGCGACTACTCCTATGTCGTGAACGACTCCGACGTCATCTACACGACGATCGGCAAGTTCTGCTCGATCGCGGCCCATACCCGCATCAACCCGGGCAACCATCCGATGCAACGGGCGACCCAGTCGCATTTCACCTATCGCGCCAGCGCCTATTTCGAGGATGCGCAGGACGACGCCGCCTTCTTCGCCTGGCGTCGCTCGACGCCGGTGACAATCGGCCATGATGTCTGGATCGGCCATGGCGCCATCGTGCTCGCCGGCCGCAGCATCGGCACCGGCGCGGTCGTCGCGGGCGGCGCGGTCGTGACCAAGGACGTGCCGGACTACACCATCGTCGGCGGTAATCCGGCCCGCATCATCCGCCGGCGCTTCCCGGAGGATGTTGCCGAGCGGCTGAAGGCGCTCGGCTGGTGGGATTGGGAGCATGCCGCATTGCGGGCCGCGCTCGACGACTTCCGGGCGCTGCCGGTCGAGGCATTCCTGGAGAAGTACGAGGGCTGATTGCCGACGCTCGGGCGCAGACCCGAGCATCTCGTCACAAGGAGGCTCCAGTCGGCGCCCTCTGGTCCTGAGATTCTCGGGTCTGCGCTTCGCTTCGCCCGAGAATGACGCGGTGACTCAGCCCTTCTTGGCTGCCTTGGCCCGTTCGATCGCTTCGACGATCAGCTGCTTGGCCTTGGCCGCGTCGCCCCAGCCGGCGAGCTTCACCCACTTGCCAGGCTCGAGATCCTTGTAGTGCTCGAAGAAATGCTGGATCTGGTCGAGCGTGATCTGCGGCAGATCGGTGTAGTTCGTCACGTTCTCGTAGCGCTTGGTCAGCTTCGGCACCGGCACGGCGATGATCTTCTCGTCGCCGCCGCCCTCGTCCTCCATCATCATCACGCCGATCGGCCTGACCGCGATATAGGAGCCCGGCACCAGCGGGCGCGTATTGGCCACCAGAACATCGCAAGGATCGCCGTCCTCCGACAGCGTATGCGGGATGAAGCCGTAATTCCCCGGGTAGCGCATCGGCGTATAGAGGAAGCGGTCGACGAAGAGCGTGCCCGCTTCCTTGTCCATCTCGTACTTGATCGGCTCGCCGCCGATGGCGACCTCGATCACGACGTTGACTTCTTCCGGGGGATTCTTGCCGATGGCGATGGCGTCGAGCCGCATGTACCTGACCTATCGATGACAAAACTTCGGGCGCCTTATGCGCGTTCCAGCCGCAAAGGCCAAGCCCGGGCTTTAGTCGCAAGGGGTTACCGATTTGCGCAAGCCGGCGGGCGCTGCTATCGGGCCGGCATGACAGGTACGATTCCATGCTGAACCGCTGGCGACGGCCGGAAGACCGTTATGCCCGGCGCATGGCGCGGATCGCGCGCTGGGACCGCCCCTTGAGCGGTCGGCTCGATCGCACCCGCGCCTGGGCCAACATGCTTTTGGCCGACCACGGCATTTTCCGGCTCGCCTATCTCAACGCCCATCGCGTCACGCCGCAGCTCTGGCGCGCCGCCCAGCCGGCACCTACCGACATCGCCTGGTTCGCCCGCCAGGGCGTCAAGGCCATCGTCAATCTGCGCGGCGGCCGCGAGCACGGCGCCTGGCCACTGCAGAAGGAAGCCTGCGAGCGTCACGGCATCGCGCTGGTCGAGTTCGTGCTGCGCTCGCGCGGCGCGCCCGACCGCGACACCCTTCTCGCCGCGCCGGCTTTCTTCGCGGGGCTGAAGACGCCTGCGCTTGTGCACTGCAAATCCGGTGCAGATCGGGCCGGCTTCTTCGCCGCGCTCTATCTGCTCGTCTACGAAAAGCGGCCGCTCGCCGAGGCGATGGCCGAGCTCTCACTGCGCTATGGTCATTTCCGCTTCGCCAAGACCGGCATCCTCGACGCCTTCTTCGAGACCTATGCCCGCGAAGGCGCCAGCAAGGGCACGCCGTTCCTTGACTGGGTCGCCAGAGATTACGATCCCGAGCGGCTCGAGCGCGAGTTCAAGCCCGGCTTCTTCTCGTCCCTGCTCGCCGACCGGCTGATCCGCCGGGAGTAGCGCTCAGGCGCGCGCGCCGATTGGCCGCGCGTCGCCGATCCCGGTCCAGGTCAGGCGCAAATGCAGCAATAGCCGCGCCAGTGAAACCAGGCCGATCGCGACGAGCACGGCCGGAGACAAGCTGCCGACCCCCCAGATCACGGCCGCCGCCGCCGCCAGCGCGATCGCATTGGCGGTCATCTGGTCGTGTGGGCGCGACGAGAACGTCCCCATTTCCTGCAACGGCCCGACCAGGGCGCTGCAGCCGTAGAACAGCGCCATGATCGCCATCACGTCGCCGATGCCGCCCCATTTGGTGCCGCCGAGGATGAGCTCGTCCGCGCTGATCGCGACGAGCGCGATGGCGAGGAACAGCGTCGCCACGATCGCCGCCATCCCCAATGTCAGCAGACGCGCCCGCCTCTGGCGATCATGGCCTTCCTGCTTGCGCAAGTCGCTCATCACCAGTGGAATCGTCACCGCACCGAACATCTGCGCCGGCATGTCGAGCAGGCGCGTCGCCAGTGCCACATGCGCCGCCAGCACCGGATTGCTCGCCAGCGGCAGAGCCAGCAGCGGCGCAGCCGAGAAGCCGAACGAAAGCAGCGCCGACGGCAGCAGATAGGTCGGCGAGTTCTTCCACTGCCGGCCGGAAATGTGCAGCTCGGCACGCGACCAACGCAACGGATGCATCAGCGGCAGCAGCGAATGGCGCCGGCGCCAGGCGAGATAGATGGCAGCCACGGCATGGCCGAAGGCATCTGCCGCGAACAGCGCCAGCGCCGTCGGCCCCAGCGGCCAGATCAGGAGCAGCATCATCCCAGGCTGGACCAGCGCCTGCACGATGTTGCTGTTGCCGATCGTGGCGAAATCACCCTCGGCGGTCGCTTCGGCCAGGATGAGCCGGATCGCGGCCCGGCTCGCCAGCGAGATCAGGAAGAGCGCTCCGAAGCCGCGCAGAACCCAGCCTTCCGCCGCCGCGAACAGGATCGCGACCGCCATCGCGCTCAGGAAGATCACACCGGCAGCCAGTGCGAGCCGGAAAGCGCGGCCGAGATGCTGGCGGCCACTGGTCTGGAAGAAGACCGCTTCGAAGCGCAGCAGTGCGGCAATCGAGACGAAATTCGCCAACGCCGCAAAGATCGCGAAATCGGCGAAGACCTTGGGCGGGCAGAGCGCGGCCGCCAGCAACAGTCCCCAGACCGATAGAAAGCGCGCCTGCACGAAACGTAGCGCCAACATCGCTCCATCGCGAAAGCCGGCACGCTTGCTGAGCGACGCGACCGCCGCCTTCGGCGCCGCCGCAGCCGACGTCAGGCCGATCAGATCCTTGGCCAGGCTAACCCGAGTCAAGGCAAGCTGCGCTGCCATATCCGCGTCCTCCGCCGGAAGCTCGGGCAGGTCGTCCGCGCTTGCCCGCTGGCTACGGCGCTCGCCTGGCGGAGCCTTTATGCGATCGATCGGGTCGATCACGTCACATCGCTCCGCGGGCAAGAGGCTGCGCCTTTATGGTTAACGCTTGGTAAATCCCTGAACTTCCATGATATTGCGGCCGCCCCCGTATCGCGCGCGGCTTATGGCGGAAACGTGGCGATTGACGTCATTTGTCAGTGATCGGGCTGCGACCCTTCGCCTGCACCAACGAAGAAGGCCTCCACCAGCAGACGGTGAAGGCCTCAAAAGTTCGCCGATCTGGCCGAGAGCCGGCAATGATCAGGCGAAGCTTCTCTGCAGCGCCTCGAAGCGTTCGAGCTGATCGGGCAGCAACTCGCGCGCCTCGTCGCGGCGGGCGAAAACCTTGAACATCGCCTCGCCGGCACCGTTGAAGAACTGCACCGAACAGGAGCGGCGGCCATGGAAGGCGCGGTCGACCAGATAGATCGCCTTGCAATTGCCCGCCTTGATATGCCCGCCGATCGGGCTGTCGCCATGGATGTTGTAGTAGCCATGGCCGAAAGAGCCGACCGGCAGCGAGCCCTCGCATTCGAGCACGATGTCGGGCGTGTGCACGATGAACAGCACCGTGCCCCAGCTCGAAAGCTCCTGCCAGAGCGCTTCGAAGCGCTCGGCCGCAATGTAGAGGCGCTGCTCGTCCGGCGTCGCCTCCAGCACGGCAAGCGTCGAGACACCATGCTCGCGCGCCACCGCCTCGATCACCCCGTCCGGCTTGGCGGCAAGTGCCGCCCGGACTTTTTCCATGGCGTCGGCGGGGGCGGCCGGCACCAGCGTCTCAGCGAGCGACATAATCCTCAGCTCCTCACTCGGCCGCCTGGCGCGGCAGATGCGGATTGCGCTCGGTCAGGATCGTCTCGAAGCCCTCGAACTCCGGATGGCCGAGATAGAGCGGCGTCGGCCGCGGCTGGCCGGCATTGCGATGCGACTCGCGGAACTGCTCTGACTTGGTCCAGGCGGTGAAGTCGTCCTTCGAGGCCCAGGTGGTGTGGGAGGAATAGAGGGTGTGATCCTCCTTCTCCGGCCCCTTGAGCAGGTGGAAGGCGATGAAGCCCGGCATCTCGTCGAGGCGCGTCTTGCGCGAGGACCAGATCGTCTCGAAGGCTTCTTCCTCCCCCTTGACGACCTTGAAGCGGTTCATGGCGATGAACATCGGGAAATCCTCGGCGGTTCCGGAACAGGTGATCGGGGGCGGCCCGCGCCGCTCTTGACCCTCCTTAGTAAAGCCGAATATCACCGTCAACAACGGCTCGGTAATCGCTGTTTTGAACGATTATAAATTGAGCCAATACTTTGGAATGACTGTAGAGTGGGAAGCTGCCGCTGCCAGGCCGCTTGCCGCGCTGCGGCGAGCCCCGAGATGCTCATGCACGACCTGTCATCCTCTGCACCAACCCCACTCGCCGGCCTGAAGGCGAAACGCCTCGACCGCGAGCTCGCCGCGGCGATCGGCCTCAGCGCGCTGGCTGCCCTCGGCTTCGCGGGCGAGCTTCGCTCCGGCAGCTTCATCGCCACCGCTCAGGCCCAGACCACGGAGCGCATCGTCGCGGCCGGCGGCATCGTCACCGAGGTGCTCTACGCGCTCGGCCTGCAGGACAAGGTCGTCGGCGTCGACACCACCAGCCAGTGGCCGCCCGAAGCGCAGAAGGACAAGAAGAGCGTCGGCTATGTCCGGGCGCTCTCGGCCGAAGGCGTGCTCTCGCTGAAGCCCTCGCAGATCATTGCGGTCGAAGGCGCCGGTCCGCCCGATGCGCTCGCGCTGCTGAAGGAATCCGGCACCCCGATCACGATGATCCCGGAGGCGCTGACGCCGGAGGCCGTCGTCGCCAAGATCGCCGCGATCGGCAAGGCTGCCGGCGCCGCCGAGCCGGCACAGCAGCTCGCCGCCACGGTCAAGACCCGCTTCGATGAGCTCGACCGGCTGCGCATCGGTCTGCCGAAGCAGAAGCGCGTCCTGTTCGTGCTCTCGCTGCAGAACGGCCGCACCATGGTCGGCGGGCGCAACAGCACGGCCGATGCGATCATTGCGCTCGCCGGCGGCATCAACGCCGCGAGCGCGGTCGAGGGCTTCAAGCCGATGACCGACGAGGCGATCATCACCGCAGCGCCGGACGTCGTGTTGATGATGCGTTTCAGCAGCGCCCACAACGCGACGCCCGACGAGCTCTTCGTCATGCCGGCCTTCTCGCAGACGCCGGCCGCAAAGCAGAAATCGCTGATCCGGATGGACGGGCTCTATTTGCTCGGCTTCGGCCCACGCACGCCCAACGCGGCCCGCGATCTGATGGCCGAGCTCTATCCCGAGGCCAAGGTCGCCCAGCTCTCCGCTGCGAAATGACACTCGCCAGGAAGCAGTCGCCGGTCGCGAGCGCCGCCGCGCTGGCTGTCCTCACCGCCGGCCATCGACGCAAGAGCATCATCGCCGTCTCGGCGCTGGTCGCGTTCTGTTTGCTGCTGATGCTGCTCTCGCTCGGCGCGGGCGCCTTCGCGATCGCACCCGGCCGCGTCGCCGACATCCTCTTCGCGAAGCTCAGCTTCGGGCCCGCCGATCTGCTCGACAGCCGCGAGGCGCTGGTGGTGCTCAACATTCGCATGCCACGCCTGCTGCTCGGTGCGCTGGTCGGAGCGGCGCTCGCGATCTCGGGCGCCCTGATGCAGGGGCTGTTCCGCAATCCGCTCGCCGATCCCGGCCTCGTCGGCGTCTCGGCCGGCGCGGGCCTTGCCGCTGCGGCGACGATCGTCCTCGGCGACCGCCTCTTCCTCTCGGCGTTCGCGATGAAGCTGCCCTTCGCAATGCTGCCTTTCGGCGCCTTCTTCGGCGGGCTGGTCTCGACGCTGGCGCTCTACCTGATCGCGACCCGCCAGGGCCGCACCTCGGTCGCGACCATGCTGCTTGCCGGTGTCGCTCTCGGCGCGCTCGCCGGCTCGCTCACCGGCCTGCTCGCCTTCATCTCCGATGATCGGCAGTTGCGCGACCTGACCTTCTGGTCGCTCGGCAGTCTCGGCGGCGCGAGCTGGACCAAGCTCTCGGTGGTGGCGCCGATCGTGCTGCCGCTGCTGTTCGCCGTGCCCTTGCTCGCACGCGGCCTCAACACCCTGATGCTCGGCGAGGCCGAGGCCTATCATCTCGGCGTGCCCGTCCAGCGCATCAAGGCGCTCGCGATCCTGCTGGTCGCGCTCGCCGTTGGCGCCAGCGTCGCCTCGGCCGGCGTGATCGGCTTCGTCGGCATCGTCGTGCCGCATCTGATCCGGCTCTCGATCGGGCCCGATCACCGCCTGCTGCTCCCGCTTTCGGCGATCGGCGGCGCCGCCCTGCTGGTCGGTGCCGACATCGTCGCCCGCCTCGTCGTCGTACCCGCCGAACTGCCGATCGGCATCGTCACCGCCTTCATCGGCGCACCCTTCTTCCTCTGGCTGCTGCTGCGCCGCGGCCGGATCGCGGAGCTCTAAGCAATTCCAGCAGAAGTGTGCAGCGGTTCTGCGTCCGGAATTGCGTAACAGAAGAGACAAGCATGGCCGCGATCCTCGAAGCGGATGATCTCAGCTTTTCGGTGCGTACCAGCACTTTGGTGCGCGGCGCCTCGCTGGCGCTCGAAGAGGGTGCGACCACCATCGTCGTCGGCCCCAATGGTGCCGGCAAATCAACCTTGCTCAAGCTCCTCACCGGCGAGCTCTCGCCCTCGCAAGGCACGGTCCGCCTCGATGGCACAGCGCTGCCGCAGATTCCCGGCTGGGAGCTCGCCTGTCGCCGCGCCGTGATGGTGCAGAACCAGCGCCTCGCCTTCCCCTTCAGCGTCTACGAGGTCGCCCGGCTCGGGCTCGAAGGCGTCGGCCGCGCGCATCCGCGTGCCCGCAAGGAGCAGATCATCGCCCAGGCGCTCGAGACCGCCGGCGTCATCGGCCTCGCCGGCCGGCAGTACCAGACGCTGTCCGGCGGCGAGCAGCAGCGCGTCCAGTTCGCCCGGGCGCTCTGCCAGCTCGAGGCCGGGCGCAGCGTCGCGCAACGCCAGATCCTCTTCCTCGACGAGCCGATCGCCAGCCTCGACCTTTGCCACCAGCTCTCTCTACTCGACGCGGCCCGCACCATCGCGGCGCAGGGCGCAGCCGTCCTGGTGGTGCTGCACGACCTCAACCTCGCCGTGACCTATGCCGACAAGCTGGTGGTGATGCATGAGGGCGCGATTGTCGCCCAGGGCGAGCCGGCGACGATCCTCGACGACAACCTCCTGCGCGGCGTCTTCCGCGTCTCTCTCTCCTTCAGCCGCCTGCCACCGGCCGGCCAGCCTTTCCTGCTGCCGCAGCAGCATCTGACCCCGGTCCCACCGGGAGGCGTGGTGCCGCTGCGCGCCGCAAGCGCATAGCGCCAACCCGGCGCGACAATTTTGCGGTTGTGCGCTGCGATAACAGGTCTATAGCGGGCTCTCCGTCGCCCGCCTGGCCCTTGGTCGGCAGGCGCATCGCTGGACCGCCGAGCGCACCATGAACCTCCCCACCGACCGGCTTTCCTTCCCGAAGGACCGCCTCCGCGTCCTGCTGCTCGAAGGCATCAACGATTCCGCCGTCGCAGCCCTGCAGCAGGCCGGCTACACCAATCTCACGCGCCTGCCGAAGGCGCTGGATGAGGCGCAGCTGGTCGAGGCGATCGAGAAGACGCATATCCTCGGCATCCGCTCGCGCACCCAGCTGACCGAGCCGGTCTTTGCCGCCGCTAAGCGCCTCTTCGCCGTCGGCTGCTTCTCGGTCGGCACGAACCAGGTCGATCTCGACGCAGCGCGCCTGCGCGGCGTACCGGTCTTCAACGCGCCCTTCTCCAATACCCGCAGCGTCGCCGAACTGACCATCGGCGAGATCGTCATGCTGCTGCGCCGGATCACCGACCGCTCGGTCTCGGCCCATGTCGGTGGTTGGGACAAATCGGCCAATGGCTCGTTCGAGGTCCGCGGCAAGGTCCTCGGCATCGTCGGCTACGGCAATATCGGCAGCCAGCTCTCGAACATCGCCGAGGCGATGGGCATGCGGGTGATCTACTACGATCACACCGATCGCCTGCGCCACGGCAACACCGAGCCGGTCGAGAGCCTGAACGCCCTGCTCGCGGGCAGCGACGTCGTCTCGCTGCACGTGCCGGAGACGCCTGCCACATACAACATGATCGGCAAGGTCGAGATCGCCGCCATGCGCAAGGGCGCCTATCTCATCAACAATTCGCGCGGCACGATCGTCGATCTCGACGCCCTCGCCGAGGCGCTGAAGAGCGGGCACCTCGCCGGGGCCGCAGTCGACGTCTTCCCGAAAGAGCCGGCCTCCAATGTCGAGCGCTTCGTCTCGCCGCTTCAGGGCCTGCCCAACGTCATCCTGACCCCGCATATCGGCGGTTCGACCGAGGAGGCGCAGGAGCGCATCGGCGCCGAGGTGGCCCGCAAGCTGGTCGATTATTCCGATGTCGGCTCGACCGTCGGCGCGGTCAACTTCCCACAGGTCCAATTGCCGGCGCGCCCGGCCGGCACCCGCTTCATCCAGGTCCAACGCAACGCGCCCGGCATGCTGCGTCGCCTCAACGACGTCTTCGCCAGCCGCAACATCAACATCGCCGCCCAGAATTTCCAGACCGATGGCGAAATCGGCTATGTCGTGATGGAGGCTGATCCGGTCGGCGAAGCGGCGCGCGAGATCATCGAGGAGATCCGTGCCCTCGACGGCACGGTCCGCGCCCGCCTGCTCTACGAGCGCGGCTGAGCCCTGCGCCAGACGACCGGTCTCCGGTGTCCAAGATGGGGATAGTCGGCCCAAGCCCGACCATAACGGGAATCGCACGTCCATCTCACAAGCTGTGCAATTTCGCATTTTTATGAAGCCACATCACACATCGTGATGCGCAGTTGCACAAGCTATCTCATCGGCATCCAAACTTCGGAGCAAGCCGATGACCCCGATCGACCTCTACACCTACCAGACCCCGAACGGCCACAAGGCCTCGATCATGCTCGAGGAAACCGGGCTGCCCTATGCCGTCAGCCTCATCGACATCGAGGCGGGCGACCAGCATCGGCCGAGCTTCCTGGCGCTCAACCCGAACAACAAGATCCCGGTCATCGTCGACCATGAGCATGATCGGACCATCTTCGAATCCGGCGCGATCCTGTTCTACCTGGCCGAGCGCTCGGGCGTGCTGCAGCCGAACGGCCCTCATGCCTTCGGCAAGACACTGCAATGGAGTTTCTTCCAGGCTGCGCATGTCGGGCCGATGATCGGCCAGCTCTGGCATTTCAAGGTCTTCGCCAAGGAGACGCTGCCCTACGCGATCGAGCGCTATGAGCGCGAGACCGCCCGCATCCTGCGTGTCCTCGACGGCGAGCTGGCATTGCGGCCTTACCTCGTCGAAGCGAGCTACGGCATCGCCGACATCATGGTCTGGCCCTGGATCGACGCCCTGCCCAAGCTCGGCCTGAGCCTCGCCGACACCCCTCATCTGCAGCGCTGGCACGAGACGATCGCCGCCCGCCCCGCCGTGCAACGCGGCCTTGCCGTGCCGGCACTCGAACACGCCGACGCCTGACCGCGCCCGGCCCGACAGGACTTCTCGTCATGGAAACCCTCTTCATCCCCCTGTCTCTTGCCGCCGGCGGCTTGCTGGCCGTGCAGGCCGGCGCCAACGCGCAACTGTCGAAAGCGACCGGCAGCCCCTTCGCCGCGACGACGATCCAGGTCGTCCTCGCCGCCATCCTGCTGCTGATCGTCGCGGTCGCGACCGGCACAGCCGCCGCCTTCGGTGGGCTCTCCGGCGTACCTTGGTGGCATGCGGTCGGCGGCGTCGCGACGGCGCTCTATGTCGCGTCGACGATTCTGGTCTTCCCGCGGCTCGGCGCGGTCGTCGCGGTCGGGCTGTTCATCGCCGGCCAGATGCTGGCCTCGCTCGGCCTCGACAGCTTCGGCGTGCTCGGCGTTCCCCAGCAGGCGCCCAAAGCCGCCACGCTGCTCGGCACCGCTGCCGTGCTGGTCGGCGTGACCGCGATCGTCTTCGGCCAGAAGGGCGCGACCAAGGAGCTCTCCGGCTCCAAGCTCGGCTGGATGCTGCTCGCCCTCGTCGCCGGCGCGGTGCTGCCCATCCAGGGCGCGATCAACGGCCTGCTGCGGAACGATCTCGGCGCGCCCTTCGTGGTCGGCACGATCAGCTTCGTGGTCGCGACCCTGTCGATGCTGGTCGTGCTCCTGGTGACACTGCTGCTGATGAGCGGCGCCAGGCCGCAGCTCGGCGGCCTGAAGGCCATGCCCTGGTGGGGCTGGATCGGCGCCGTCTGCGGCGCGACCTATGTCACCACGGTGTTCACCGCGATCCCGGCGATCGGCACTGCCGCGACCGTCGGCCTGACCGTTGCCGGCCAGCAGATCATCTCGCTCTTCGTCGACCGTTATGGCTGGTTCCGTTTGCCCCAGCGCGAGATCTCGGCCCTGCGCTTTGCCGGCGTTGCGGTCCTTCTGCTCGGCGTCGCCGCGATCAAGATGTTCTGAACTCGGCTCCTCCCGACGGCGCCGATCCGGCGCCGTCCTCGCCTTTTCGGAGATATCCAATGTCCTGGTTGCTGCTCACCGGAGCCGGGTTGCTCGAAATCGTCTGGGCGATCGCTCTGAAACAGGCTGGCGGTTTCACACGGCTGTGGCCAAGCGTGATCGGCATCGTCTCGGCGGTCGTCAGCTTCGTCATGCTGTCGCTGGCCCTGAAGCAATTGCCGGTTGGTACCGCCTATGCGGTCTGGGTCGGCATCGGGGCGCTCGGCGTCGCCCTCGCCGGCATCGTCGCCTTCGGCGAAAGCGCTTCGCCCATGCGCCTCGGACTGCTCGCGCTGATCCTGATCGGCGTGGTCGGCCTCAAGCTGGTCGAGGCCTGAGTTCTCAGCCTGCCGGCGCGCCTTCGCCTTCCAAAAGCGCGCGGCGCTTCCTGAAGGCGCCATAAGCGAACTCGGTAAAGGCACGGACCCGCGCCGCGGCACGCAGATCCTCATGGGTCAGGATCCAGAGCGCCGTCTCCATCTCCGGGATCGGCCGGCGCACGCAGGTCAGGGACGGCACGCTGTCGCCGAGATAGCAGGGCAGTGCCACCAGGCCGAGACCGGCCACCGCCGCCTGCTGCATCGCCAGCAACGAATCGGCCCGCAATACGATCTCGCTCTTCGGCAGCTTCGCCTGCATCCAGCGCGCCACCGAGGTTCCGCCGAGCGTATCGTCCGGCCCGACCCAGCGATGTTCGGAAAGATCGGCCTGATCGTGCCGCGAAAGATAGGCGGGAGCGGCGTAGATCGCGAAGGCGATCTTGCCGACCCGCCGGCCGACCAGCGTCACCGGCGGATTGTCGGCAGTACGCAGCGCGACATCGGCATCGCGCTTGGTCAGGTTGAACATCAGATTGGAGACGGCGACCTCGAGGGCGATGCCGGGATGGGCTTCACCGAACTCGGCGAGGATCTCCGGCAGGATCGAACCCATCAACGTGTCGGTCGCCGTGACCCGAAGCGTGCCGGAAAGGCGTAGATCCTGTCCGGCGATCCTGCGTTCGAGTTCGGTGACGGTGCCTGAGATGCTGCGGGCCGCCGCGACCAGCTCCTCGCCGCCGGCCGTCAGCACATAGCCGGTCGGCAGGCGCTCGAACAGGCGCAGACCCAGCTGCTGCTCGAAGGCGGCGATGCGCCGCAGCACGGTCGAATGGTTGACGCGCAATTCGCGCGCCGCGCCGGCCAGCGAGCCGGCCTCTGCGACGGCCAGCACATAGCGCAGATCATCCCATTCGAGCGCGGCCATGAGCCTCCTCGCAAGATGCTACGAGCTAGGCGACGCCCAGCGCCAGGAGGTCGTGGACATGGACGAGGCCGACCGGCTTGCCGTCGGCATCGGCGACGATCAGCGCGGTGACGCGCAGCCGGTTGACCATCTCTAGCGCCTCGGCGGTGAGCGCGTCCGGCGCGATCCGGCGCGGATCCTTCGTCATCACGTCGCGCGCCACTCGTCCGCCCCAGCCGGCGCCGAGCTTGCGGCGCAGGTCGCCATCGGTGACGACGCCGGCGAGCTTGCCGTCGGCATCGATGACGATGGCGCAGCCGAAGCCCTTGGCGGTGATCATCGCGACGACATCGGCCATCGCCGCCATCTCGCCGACGACCGGCAGGCGCTCACCGGAATGCATGATGGTGGCGACGGTCTTGAGCTGCGCCCCGAGCTTGCCGCCGGGGTGGTAGACGTAGAAATCCTGGCGCGAGAAGCCGCGTGCCTCGAGCAGCGCGACCGCGAGCGCGTCGCCAAGCGCCATCTGCATCGTCGTCGAGGTCGTCGGCGCAAGCCCGTTCGGGCAGGCCTCTTCAGCCTTCGGCAGGACGAGCGCGATATCGGCCTCGCGACCGAGTGCGCTGTCGCGATTGGCGGTGATCGCGATCAGCCCGACCCGGAAGCGGCGGGTATAGCCGACGATCGCCGAAAGCTCGGCCGCCTCGCCCGACCAGGACAGGGCAACGACGACATCCTCGGGCTGGACCATGCCGAGATCGCCATGGCTGGCCTCGGCCGGATGGACGAAATAGGAGGGCGTGCCGGTCGAAGCCAGCGTCGCCACGATCTTTCTGGCGACATGGCCGGATTTGCCCATGCCGGTGACGATCACCCGGCCCGAGGCAGCCCGGATCATCTCGACGGCGGCAGTGAAGGGTTCGGCGAGGCCATTGCCGATCGCTTCGTGCAAGGCGTCGAGCCCGGCGCGTTCGGTGGCGATGGTCCGCAGGGCGGAAGCGCTGATGGTCGCGGTCATGGAGCGCGCCTCTAGCATGGCGGGAGGCTAGCTGGCCACCGCCGTACCAGCGTTGACGCAGCATTAACCCTCTTCGTTCTAACTCCATTAACCATGCGCGCCCTTCTGGCGCGCGAGAGCCTTTGCCTCGCCGGAGCGTCGTCGCGCCAGTGTCCCGTTTCGCCAAGATCTGCTGGCTGGCAGGCGTCGCAAGCTGCGGCGTCGTTGCCGGGCTGACGACCTGGCCGGAGCAGGCGACTGCCCAGACCTCCGACCGGCAGACGACATCATCAAACCGGCCCGGCGCGCCGGCCTTGCGCACCGGCACCCCCAGTAATGTCGGGCAGACACAGGCGACCCAGACGTCGATCGGCCGCAACCAGACCACCTCTCCGGACGGGGGCGACGAGCCTTCCGCCGCAACCCGTCGCCGCTCGGGCGCGATCTCCTCTGGCCAGCCGCCTCGCGCCAGCCAGCCGGTACGGTCCTCGCGCCTGCGCGGCATCACCCAGCGCGATATCCGCGCGCCGCAACCGACGATAACCGCCCTGCCGGCGCCGCTTCCGCCGGCACCCGAGCCGCGCAAGCGCAAACGGCCGGAGGAAGACCCTTACGCGCCGCTCGGCCTGCGCCTTGGCAATGTCATCCTGCGCCCGGCGATCACCGGCTCCGGCGGCTATGACAGCAATCCCTCGCGCGTGTCCGGGGCGAGCAAAGGCTCGCTGTTCAGCCGCACCGAGGGCGAGCTCGGCATCCAGTCCGACTGGAACGTGCACGAGCTCACCGGCATGCTGCGCGGCGGCTACAGCCGCTACTATCGCGACGACACCGCCTCGCGCCCGGATGCGGAAGGCAACATGTCGCTTCGCCTCGACGCGACCCGCGACACCCGCATCCTGCTCGAATCGCGCCTGCGTCTCGACACGCAGCGGCCGGGCTCGCCCGATCTGTCGGCTGCCGTGCAGGGCCGGCCGATCACCTGGAACTATGGCGCCGCGGCCGGCGTCACCCATGACGTCAACCGCCTGCAGTTCACCCTGCGCGGCGCGGTCGACCGGCAAGACTATGAGGACGCCGAACTCAGCAATGGACGCAAGCTGAGCCAGGCCGACCGCAACCAGACGCAATATGGCCTGCGCCTGCGCGCGGCCTATGAGGTGACGCCCGGCTTCAAACCCTTCGTCCAGGCAGAGGTCGACACCCGCCAGTTCGACGAGAAGGTCGATTCCAGCGGTTATATGCGCTCCTCCGACGGCTACACCGCCCGCCTCGGCTCGACCTTCGAGATCAGCCGGATGCTCACCGCCGAGGTCTCGGTCGGCTATCAGGACCGCAAGTACGAGGATGGCCGGCTGAAGAACCTGCGCGGCATCATCGGCGACGCCGCGATCCTGTGGACGCCGACACCACTGACCACGGTAACACTGCGCGGCACCTCCGAGCTCGGAGACACCACCATCCCCGGCTCGAGCGGCACGACGGCACGCCGCGTCAATCTCGAAGTGGCGCATGCGCTACGGCGCAACATCACCGTCACCGGCTTCGCCGGCTATGGCCGCACCGAATATGACGGCCAGGACCTGCGCGAGAACCTGTCGACCATCGGCGCGCGGCTCGAATACAAGCTGACCCGGACCTTCTCGGTCCGCGCCAGCTTCACCCATGAGCGCCTGAACTCGACCAACCAGGGCTCGGACTACACCGCGAACATCGCGCAAGTCGGGTTGCGGGTGCAGTTCTGATCACGTCATCCTTCATGATCAGGCCGCTGCTCCAGCTCGTCATGCTCGCCCTTGTGGCGAGCATCCACGTCTTGAACGCCGCCATCGACTAGCCCAGGCGTGGATGGTCGGGACAAGCCCGACCATGACGAAAAGAAGGGTATTACCGCCCCAGCAGCCGCTCGATCTCGCCGCGCAGTTGCGGGCCGAGATCGCCGCGCTCCAGCGCATAGGCGACATTGGCTGAGAGGAAGCCGATCTTCGAGCCGGTATCGTAGATGTCACCGTCGAAGCGCACCGCGAAGAACTTCTCGAGCTTTGCCAGCGCGATCATCGAATCGGTGAGCTGGATCTCGCCGCCGGCGCCCTTCTCCTGCTTGGCGAGCAGGTCGAAGATCGTCGGCTGCAGGATGTAGCGGCCGGTGATGTGCAGGTTCGATGGCGCCGTGCCCTTCGGCGGCTTCTCGACCATCCCGGTGATCTGCGAGACCTTTGCCTTGGCGTCATGGACGCCGACGATGCCGTATTGATGGGTCTGGTCATCAGGCACCGGCGCCACCGCAATGTGGTTGCCGCCATGTTCCGCATGGGCCTCGATCATCTCGGCGAGGCAGCCCTTGCCGCTGGTGTGATGCAGCATGTCGGGCAGGAGCAGCGCGAAAGGCTCGTCGCCAATGATGTCGCGCGCGCACCAGACGGCGTGGCCGAGGCCGAGCGGCGCCTGCTGGCGGGTGAAGCTCGTGGCGCCAGCGGCCGGCAAATCGTGCTTGAGCGCCTCCAGCTCCTTGGTCTTGCCGCGTTTGGCCAGCGTATCGTCGAGTTCGTAGGCCATGTCGAAATGGTCCTCGATCACGCCCTTGTTGCGGCCGGTGACGAAGACGAAATGCTCGATCCCGGCGGCGCGCGCCTCGTCGACCACGTGCTGGACCACCGGCCGGTCGACGATGGTCAGCATCTCCTTCGGGATCGCCTTGGTGGCAGGCAGGAAACGGGTGCCGAGACCAGCGACTGGGAAGACCGCCTTGCGGATTTTCTTGATCATGCGCGTCCATCTCGCGCGCTTGCCGCGCGCGCCTGCTGAAGATCTGAGGGCTTCGGGAGGAGCCGGCTTCGCCCCGTTCATGCCGGCCGGTGGCAAGCTGGCCCGTGAATCTGGCGAAAGCCGGGCCGGCCCCGCTTTCGAATACCAGTCGGGCCTTGCCGATACGTCAATGCTCTTGCTGTAGATTACTGGATTTGCCGCCCTGGCCACCATTCTTGCATGGCTTCACCAGGGCGATGCCCGAGATTAGCCATGTGCGGCGGACAGGGTAGTTCGAACTGTCGTGATTCCGGTTTATGCGGATCACGTGACGAGGAGACGAAGATGGCGATTCTGGTTTCGGGCGGTGCCGGCTATATCGGCAGCCACATGGTCCTTGAGCTCCTGGACCGTGGCGAGAAGGTCGTCGTGCTCGACGATCTCTCGACCGGCTTCTGGTGGGCCGTGCCGCAGGAGGCGACCCTCGTGCGCGGCGACATGGGCGACCAGGCTCTGGTCGAACGCACCATCGTTGAGCACGGCATCACCGAGATCGCCCATTTCGCCGCCAGGATCGTCGTCCCGGATTCAGTGTCCGACCCACTCGGATATTACCTCAACAACACCGTCAAGACGCGTGCCCTGCTGGAAAGCGCCGTGCGCGGTGGCGTGAAGCACGTGATCTTCTCCTCGACGGCCGCCGTCTATGGCGAGCCGCCGGTCTCGCCGGTGCCGGAGGAGATCGCGCTCAATCCGATCAACCCCTATGGCCGCTCCAAGCTGATGAGCGAATGGATGCTCGGCGACGTCGCCCGCGCCCATGGCCTGACCTATGTCGCCCTGCGGTATTTCAACGTCGCCGGCGCTGATCCGAGGGGCCGCTCCGGCCAGTCCAGCGCCAACGCCACGCATCTGATCAAGGTCGCGAGCCAGGCGGCGCTCGGCCAGCGCGCCGGGCTCGATATCTTCGGCACCGACTACGCGACGCCGGACGGCACTTGCGTGCGCGACTACATCCACGTCACCGATCTCGCCCGCGCCCATCTGGCAGCGCTCGATCATCTGCGTGCTGGCGGCGAGAACCTGACGCTGAATTGCGGCTATGGCCGCGGCTATTCGGTCAAGGAAGTCGTCGAGGTGGTGAAGCAGGTCTCAGGCGTCGATTTCCCGGTCCGGCTTTCGCCGCGCCGCGACGGCGACCCGGCCGCGCTGGTCGCCAAGGCCGACCGCATCCGCGCCGAGCTCGGCTGGCAGCCGGAGCATGATGACCTGACCGAAATCGTCACCCAGGCGCTGGCCTGGGAAGAAAGCCTGCGTAAGCGCAACGCCAGCTGACCAGAGCCCGTTCCGATCAGCTTGCACCCCAAGCTGATCGGTAAAACGGTCTCCAGATCAGAAGCGAAAGCGATTTGGCGCGGCGTTAACCCATGGTTAACTTCGTTCGGGCGCTGTGGTGGAAAGAACCCGCGACCGAGCCAGAGGAGCAACCATGCGCCCCGTCACCGTTCTCGCCTTCGCCGTGGCGCTCGGCCTTGGGCCGGCACTCGCGCAGACGACGGGTTCGATCAATCCGGCGCGGGCGCAGACACCGAAACCCGAGGCGCGCCCGGCCGCACCGGGCTTCGACGGCTTCCTGCGGACGCTGTGGCCGATGGCGCAGGCGCGCGGCATCTCGCGCCAAACATTTGATCTCGCCTTCCAGGGCCTGACGCCGGACCCCAGCATCGTCGTCCTGACCCGCAAGCAATCGGAATTCGTCGCGCCGATCTGGAACTATCTCAACAGCGCCGTCGGCGGCGGCCGCATCTCGCGCGGCCGCGAGATGCTGGAGGCTCATGCGAGCGTGCTGGCGCAGGCCGAATCCCGCTATGGCGTTCCCAAGGAGATCATCCTCGGCATCTGGGGGATGGAGACCAATTACGGCTCGTTCAAGGGCGACAAGGACGTGATCCGCTCGCTCGCCACCCTCGCCAGCATCCGCTATCGCGGCGACTTCTTCCGCGACGAGCTGCTGACCGCGCTCGAACTGATCGAGAAGGGTCATGTCGAGCGCCGCGAACTGCGCGGCTCCTGGGCGGGCGCCATGGGCCACACCCAGTTCATGCCGTCGAGCTATCTGAAATACGCGGTCGACCAGACCGGCGACGGTCATGCCGACATCTGGACCTCGACCAGCGACGCCATCGCCTCGACCGCCAACTACCTGAAAGGCTATGGCTGGACCCCCGGCCTGCCCTGGGGCATCGAGGTCGTGGTGCCCGACGGCTTCGACCACAACCTCTACCGCGCCAGCTTCTCGTCCTTCCGCTCGGCCGGCGTCCGCCGCGCCGATGGCGGCTCGCTCCCCTCCTCGGGCGAGGCGAGGCTGTTCTATCCCGCCGGCCATACCGGCCCGGCCATGCTGCTGACCGCTAATTTCGACGTCATCAAGAAGTACAACTCCTCCGACGCTTATGCCCTCGCCGTCGGGCATCTCGGTGACCGGATCGTAGGCAAGCCAGCCTTGCAGGGCGAATGGCCGGTGAAGGCGCCGCGGCTCGACAAGGCCGGCACCACCGACGTCCAGCGCCGGCTGAAAGCCCTCGGTCTCTACAATCACGATGCCGACGGGCGCATCGGCACCGGTACGCGGGAAGCGGTCAGGCAGTACCAACTGCGCGTCGGCATGCTCGCCGACGGCTACCCGACGCCGGCGCTGCTGGCGCGGATGAAGGCTCCCCGCTGACGAACCGGGCGATCGCGACTATATTGCCTGGCGGCGCCTCCTTCTGACCGGCGCCGATCGAGAGCACGATGCGCCTGCGTTCGCTCTTCATGGTTCTGGTAGCGGCCCTCACCCTGCTCGCGACGGGCGGGCCGACCTCGATCGCCCAGAACCCGGTGCCGCCAGGTCGGATACCGTCGGCGCCGCCGCAGGGCCGCAGCCTGTTCAACATGTTCTGGCAGATTCCGGAGAAGCCGGCGGTCCAGCAACGGCAGCCCCGCGAGCGCGTCGCGCCGGTCCAGCGTCGGACGCCGACCCGCGTCGTCGTCCGCGACGACCCGGTCATCCCGAAGGTCGACGTCAACCACCATGTGCTGGTGATCGGCGACACGCTGGCCGGGCAGATCGCCGAAGGGCTCGAGGACAGTCTCGGCGACCGTGCCGATGTCGCCGTGGTGAGCAAGGCCAAAGCCGATAGCGGGCTGGTGCGCACCGATTTCTACGATTGGCCGAAGGCAGCCGGTGAGCTGCTGGCAGCCGACGCCAAGGTGATGGTCGGGGTCATCATCCTCGGCCCGAACGACCGCCAGGTGATCCGCGAAGGCGACGTCACGCACGAGCCGCTGAGCGAGCGCTGGCTCCAACTCTACAAAGCCAGGATCGACGCCATTGCCTCCGCCTTCAGCGCCAGGCGGGTACCGCTGATCTGGGTTGGTGCACCGCCGATGCAGAATCCCCGGCTATCGGCCGACCTGATCACGTTGAACGACCTCTTCCGCAAGGGCGCGGAAGCGGGCGGCGGCCAGTATGTCGACCTCTGGGGCGCCTATGTCGATGGCGAGAACCGCTATACGGCAACCGGGCCGGATGTGAACGGCCAGGTCGCCAAGCTCCGGCTCGGCGATGGCGTCCATTTCACCAAGGCCGGCGCCCGCAAGGCCGCGCATTTCGTCGATGTCGTCATCCGCCGCCTGCTCGAGGGTGCACCGACGCAGAACGTCATCGCCCTGCCGACTTCGCTCGAGACCGGCGCCCCGCTCACGCCCGAATTGCAGCCGGGTGGCGTCGAGCGCCTGATCGACCGCATGGTCAGCGGCCTGCCCGCCGATCTCCAGCTCGTCCCGGTCGTCCCGCCAAGGCCACTGGCCGGGCCGATCTTGCCGTTGACCGGCGCGATTGCGGGCAGCGGTGACGCAGCTCTCATTACTTCGGTTCAGGAGGCGCGCGGGCGCGGCGATGTCGCGGCAGGGCTCGACCGTGTCTTCGGCCAGGGCATCGCACCCGATCCACGACCGGGCCGCGCCGACGATTTCAGCTGGCCGAGGAACTAGCAAAATTCTAAATTCGCCTGCTGAAAGCGAACATCAATGGGCTCTATCGGAGGAAGGCCGAAAGATATGACCTTGACCTTCGAAAGCATCATTAATTTCCTCGGAAACCCATTATTAGTTACATCTTTTGCTTCAATTTACTGCCTTCTGACAGAAGAGAGATTAAAACAAAAAATAATATTGGTTTCGATAATCGCTTTTTGCGGAACTAGCTCCTATTATTATAGCTATAACTTAATTGGCACTGCTGCAGCTATATTTTTACTATTGATATTTGATTTAGTAAGTTGGCTTAAACGGTATATGAGTGCGAGTAAAACTAAAAAATACGCTAGAGCATTGCTCACCCCAACTGAAACCGTTCGAAGCGCTGCATCTCCTCGTCGACCTGCCGCCGCAGCTCCGGAGAAGGCTCGGGATCCAGCCAGGTCCATTGCTGCACCAGGAGCTTGCGCGCCGCCCGGTCGGTCTTGAGGTCGGTGACAGCGACGATGCGGTCTCCCGCCAGAACCGGCAGGCCGAAATAGCCGAAAATGCGCTTCTCCTTCGGCAGATAAGCCTCGAAAACGTGGTCATAGCCGAAGAACAGCTTCAGCCGCTTGCGCTGGATGATCAGCGGATCGAACGGCGAGAGGATGTGGACGAGACTGTCGTCGGACGACTCGGCGGACTTCAAGGCCTCCAGCTTCGCCCAATGCGGCGTCCTCTCCGCGCCCTCGATCGCGACCGGCACAAGCTCCTTGCGCCTCATCCGCCCGGCGATCAGCTCGGCAACCGCCTTCTTGCTGGGCGCATCGAGATGGCAGATCGAATCGAGGCTGACGATGCCCTGCGCCTGCAAGGCACGGTCGAGCTTGTAGGCGGCGATCTGTCGCTCCGAAGCCGGCGTTGGCCGCTTCTCCCAGCCAAAATGCCGATCCAGAAGCTCATAGGTCTTGAGCATGCCCGAACGAGCCGAGATCGCGAGTTCGCCATCGTAGAAGGCGCGTTCGAGCAGCCCCTTGGACGGCTTCTTGCTCGCCCACAGATGCGTCTTCTCGACCAGCACGTCGGTATCGATGTCGCGGATGGTAAGCGCACCATCCTTGCGGATGCGACGCAGCAGCTTGCGGGTCTCCTCGCCGCTGCCGACCGCGGCCCAGCGCTTCGGCTCGGCGCGATGCGCCTTCATCGCCGGCAGGAAATAGCGGAGGTCGGCTGTGGGCGCATAGGACAGAGCATGCGTCCAGTACTCGAACACCGACTTGTCCAGTGACTGCGCCTGCGCGAGGTCATCGCGGCGGTAACCGGGGATGCGGCTGTAGAGGATGTGGTGGTGGCAGCGCTCGACCACGTTGATCGTGTCGATCTGGACATAGCCGAGATGGCTAACCGCGGCCGCCGTCGCCTCAGGCCCGGAGCCGAACGGCTCGCGCGCATCTAGTTTCTGGGCCTTGAGCCAGATCCGGCGCGCTTGCACCTTGTCGAGCTTCAGGATTTTTCGGGGTCGCGTCGCCATGATGGCAAGCTAGCCATGCCACCGCCAAAGGGTAAGGCACTCCCCCGCCACCTACTGACACATCATGGCGGTGGTCTTTCCTCGGCTGCCTAGTCCGCCGCAGACAGCGCTTCCGCCAGTGCCTCCGGCGTCAGCTCCGCCAGCCCCATCTGGACCTTGAAAGCCCTGGTCTTCTCGCCGGGCTTCATCACCAGGATCACCGTCTCGGTGCCCGGGCAGGCCGGATCGGCGCAGAGAATCTCGTTGACGGCGATCACGGCGTTCTCGGGCAGGTGAAGCAGCTCGCGCACCTGCCGTTTGACCTGCGCCGCGGCATCAGCCCCGGCGGCGTCGCGCTTGTCCTTGCCGAACAGGCCAAAGCGCATCGCCTCTCAGCCGCCCGGCAGGGTCAGCACGCCGGCAGCGCCGTCCTCGGCCCCGAAGGCGAGGCGCTTGCCGAGCTTGTCCCAGGCGAAGGCGGTGATGCCGCTGCCGCGCTGCGCCGGCCGAACCAGGAGTTCGGAGGCGTCGGTGAGGCGGATCATCAGGATGCAGCCGTCATCGTAACCGACGGCCAGCACCAGCGCCTTGGGATGGAAGGCGACGCGGGTGACCTTGGCGTGGCGCGCCCCGCATTCGCGCGGCGCCTTGCCGGTCGGTCCATCACCCTGGAAGGGCCAGATGATCGCGGCGTCGGCTCCCGACGATGCGAGCCAGAGCCCGTCATGCGACCAGGACAGCGAGCGCGGCTTGGCCGGATAGCCGGTCATGCGCATATGGCTCGGCTTGTCGCCGAGCCGCCAACCATGCAGCGCGTTCTCCTGCATCGCGCTGACGACGAAGCGCCCGTCTGGCGACCAGGTCACCTCGAGATGCGAGCCCTTCCAGTCGAGGAAATCGGGTTTGGCTTCGGTGTTCGGATACCAGAGCAGCACGCCGTTCATCTGCGCGATGGCGAGCCGATAGCCCTTGGGCGCGAAGGCGAGACCCTGCGGCGTTGACGCGACCTCGATCGACCTGAGCTTGCCCTTGTCGTCGCGCGAATGGACGGTGCGGCCTGTGTTCCAGGCGAGACTGCCGGAAGAGGCGACCGTCACGGCGTCGATCCAGCGCCGCTTCGGATCGAGTGCGAGCTCTTGCGGCTCGCCATCGGCTGATGTCGCAACGACGCGGCCGTCATCGCCGCCACTGATCAGGCGTTCGCCATCCGACACGGCGGAGAGCAGGCCGCCGCGATTGGCCTCGACACTGAGCGTCTCGCCATCGCGCCAGCGCAGCACGCGCCCGTCCGAGAGTGCGAAGGCCAGCGTCTGCTTCAGCCAGAAGGCGCCGACGACATGCTCGCCGGCTTCGATGGCAACGACATGCTCGCGCAGCGAGACGGGTTTTGTGATGGTCTCCATGGCCTTGGCTTTAGCTCAAGCCGCGCAGGCCATGAACCCCTTTCGCAACGCCGCCTCGTCGAGATCGCGGCCGATGAAGACCAGGCGCGAATTGCGCGTCTCGCCCGACTTCCAGTCGCGCTGCAGGTCGCCGTCCAGGATCATGTGCACGCCCTGGAAGACAAAGCGGCGCGGCTCGTCCTTGAAGGCGAGGATGCCCTTGGAGCGCAGGATGTTCGGGCCCTGCACCTGGCTGATATCGTTGATCCAGGGCATGAACTTGTCCGGATCGACATCGCCGGGAAGCGTGAATGACATCGAGCGGATCTCATCCGAGTGATGATGATGGTGGCCGGCTTCGAGGAAGTCCGGCTCGATGTCGAGGATGCGGTCGAGATCGAAGGCGTTGCGGTCGAGCAGCTCGGCGATCGGCAAATCGCAGCGCGTCGTCTTGTGCAGCTTGGCGTAGGGGTTGATCGCGCGGATCGCCGCCTCGACCTCGGCGAGCTCATCGGCGCTAACGAGATCGGTCTTGTTCAGGATGATCACGTCGGCGAAGGCGATCTGGTTCTTCGCCTCCGGCGCATCCTTGAGCCTGTCTTTCAGCCACTTCGCATCAGTCACGGTCACGACGGCGTCGAGCTTGGTGGCGTCGCCGACGTCCTGGTCGACGAAGAAGGTCTGCGCCACCGGCGCCGGGTCGGCGAGGCCAGTGGTCTCGACGATGATCGCGTCGAACTTGCCCTTGCGCTTCATCAGCCCGTCGAGGATGCGGATCAGGTCGCCGCGCACCGTGCAGCAGATGCAGCCATTGTTCATCTCGAACACTTCCTCGTCGGCGCCGACGACGAGGTCGCCATCGATGCCGGTCTCGCCGAACTCGTTGACGATCACGGCGAACTTCTTGCCGTGGTCCTCGGTGAGGATGCGGTTGAGGAGCGTGGTCTTGCCGGCGCCCAGATAGCCGGTGAGCACCGTGACGGGAATCTTCTCGGACATGACTAGAACCTGGTTGGCGGCGCTGCTGCGATCGCGGTCCGGTCAGGCCGGGCCGGCGACGAGCGCCTTCTCGATCTGGCTTATATTGTGTTTCATCATCGCGATGTAAGTCCCGGCCGGACCGTTCGCAGCCGAGAGCGCATCCGAATAGAGCCGCCCGCCGATCTTCGCCCCGCTCTCCCTGGCGATCTGCTCGGCGAGGCGCGGATTGGTGATGTTTTCGAGGAAGACCGCCGGCACCTTCTCCGCCTTGATCTGGCGAATGATGCGCGCGACATCCTTGGCCGAGGCCTCGGCTTCGGTCGAGACGCCCTGCGGCGCGATGAACGCGATGCCATAGGCCTTGGCGAAATAGCCGAAGGCGTCGTGCGAGGTGATCGCCTTGCGCCGCTCCGCCGGAATGCGCGCGACAGTCGCCTTGATCTCGCTTTCTAGGGCATCGAGCTTCGCGAGGTAGGCGGCGGCATTGGCCTCGTAAGACCCCTTGCCGGCCGGATCAGCGGCAACCAGCGCATCGCGGACATTGCCGACATAGATTCTGGCATTGGCGACGCTCTGCCAGGCATGCGGATCCTCGCCGCCATGACCGTGGCCGTGATCATCGGCCATCTTGAGCGGCGTGATGCCGGTGGTCGCAGTCGCGATCGTCGCCTTGGTGCCCGACGACTTGATCAGCCGGGTCAGCCAGCCCTCGAATTTCAACCCATTGACGACGACGAGCTTTGCGCCCGCGACGGTCTTCGCATCGGCCGGCGTCGGCGAATAGACATGGGCGTCGCCATCGGGCCCGACCAGCTGCGCCACCGCGACCCGCTCGCCACCGATCTCGCGCACGAAATCCCCGAGGATCGAGAAGCTCGCGACGACGGGCAGTTTTTCCTGGGCGAGGCCCGGCAGCGGCAGGGCAACGCCGGCGGCAAGGCCGAGGAGAACGGAGCGGCGGTTCAGCATGATGACTCTCGCGCTATATGAAACACTATAACATAACTAGCGCTGGAGATGGGCCCTCGGCAAGAGCCGTCGCGCAAGGCCGCCCTGCGATCCCAGCAGGAGCGAGCCGAGATAGAGCGCCCCAGCCGACAGGATGATCGCCGGTCCGGCCGGGAGATTGCTGCCGGCGGCATAGGAGGCGACGAGGCCGATATAGCCGGAGGCCATGCCGAAGCCGGAGGCGAGCAGGATCAGCCTCGTGATATCGGCGGTCCAGAAGCGGGCAGCAGCGGCTGGCAGCATCATCAACCCGACCGCGAGCAAAGTGCCGAGCGCGTGAAAGCCAGCGACGAGGTTGAGCACGACGAGGCCGAGGAAGGTCAGATGCACGACGCCGCCGGACCGGCTGACCGAACGCAGGAAGCCGGGATCGACGCATTCGAGTACGAGCGGGCGGTAGACCAGCGCCAGCACGCCCAGCGTCAGGCTGGCGACGCTGGAGAGCAGCACCAGCACGTCGTCGTCGAGCGCCAGCACATTGCCGAACAACACGTGGAAAAGATCGACCGCCGAGCCGCGCAGCGAGACCAGGGTGACGCCGAGCGCCAACGAGATCAGGTAGAAGGCGGCGAGCGAGGCGTCTTCCTTAAGCACTGTCAGGCGGGCGACAGCGCCGGCGGCGAGCGCGACGGCAAAACCGGCCACGAGCCCACCCAGTGTCATCGCCGGCAGCGAGAAGCCAGCGACGAGATAGCCGAGCGCCGCGCCTGGCAGGATCGCATGCGCCATGGCGTCGCCGGTCAGGCTCATCCGCCGCAGCATCAGGAAGACGCCGACCGGCGCGCCGGAGACCGACAGCGCGATCACGCCGATCAGCGCCCGGCGCATGAAGTCGAATTCGGCGAAGGGGCCGATCAGGAGGTCGTAGAGCATTGGCCTTGTCTTTTGTCGCTGCGCTCAGGCGGCGCAGGGCGCGGCGTGGCTGTCGAAAGCCTCGACCATGCGGCGCGCCTTGAGCAGATTGTTCGCCGTCAGCACCTCGCCGGTCTCACCCCAGGCGATCGCCTCGCGCGCCAAAAGCAGCGTCTGCGGGAAGGCGCGCTTCACCGTCTCGATATCGTGCAGCACGGCGACGACAGTGCGGTTCTCGCCATGCCAGCGCTGGACCAGCGCGAGCAGATCGGCGCTGGTCCGGGCATCGATCGCCGTGAAAGGCTCGTCGAGCAGGATGATGTCGGCATCCTGCAGCAGGAGCCGGGCGAACAGCGCGCGCTGCATCTGCCCGCCCGAGAGCGTGCCGATGCTGCGCCCCTCGAAGCCGGTGAGGCCGACCGCGGCGATCGCCGCCTCGATCTTGCTGCGCTGGCCAAAGCCGATCCGACCGAAGATGCCGGCCGTGCCCCATAGCCCCACGGCGACGAGATCGTAGACATGGATCGGGAAGGAGCGGTCGAGCTCAGCCGATTGCGGCAGATAGGCGAGGCGCTTGCCCTTCGCGAGCGTCACCGTTCCGTCGAGCGGCGCGAGCGCGCCGGCGATGGCCTTGAGCAGGGTCGACTTGCCAGCGCCGTTCGGACCGACAATGGCGATCAGGCTGCCCGGCGCGATCTCGCCCGAGAGATGATGCACCGCCGGGTGGCGGTCATAGCCGAGCGTCAGATCGCTGAAACGAATGGCGGGCACGGGTTCGGTACTCTTGTTCACGCCAGATTCTTCATCACACAATGACGGCGAAGGTCGCCGCCCACAGCATCAGGATCACGCCGAGCGCCAGACCGAGCCGTTGCCCAGCCGAGAGCCGCAGCAGCGACCAGCCGGGGGCGTCGGAGACCGCATGGCGGTGATGGGCATGATCATGAGCCATATCGAATGATATAATGTTACGCATGGCCGCGAGCAAGCACGATGACGCTTGTCACCAGTGCCGAAGCGCGTCGATATCCATTCTCGCCGACTGCAGCCGGATGGGAGTGCATGCGTGAGTACCGAGCGGGTGACCTTCAAAGCGATACGCGACGGCGTCGCGACCGAGATCGCAACCGATGCGATCGAGGTCGTCCTGCCTGACGGCCTCAGCTTCCGGATCATGGCTTTCGCCGGCCGAAATGGCTCCGCCACCCTGCATATGCCCGCCGATGACCCGCAGACGCCGAGCTTCGATGTATTCTGCGTCGAGCCCGGCGCGGCCAACACGCTGTTCATCTCCGTCGACCGGGTCCAGAAGCGCCAGATCGAGGGTTAGGTGCTCGCCCCTTACGTGGGCCAGTACTGGTACAGCCAGGTCTCGGTCAGCACCTTGTCGCCGCCGCGCAGGAAGCAGCGCATCTCGACCGGGTCCATCCCGTCGACAGTGAGGTCGAACTGCGCCCGCCAATGGCCCGGCACATCGTTCGGCACGGCTTCGGCGAAGGTGTAGGAAAAGCTGCCGCGCGAGGCCGAGAGCACGACCTCGGGCTTGACCCCGAATGGAATCTCCTCGAGCGCCGGCCCCTTGAACTCGATCATGAACTTGCGCACGCCCCTGGGTCTCACCGTGCCCGGCTGGCCACCATTCCCGAGCCGGGTCGCGACGACACGGCCGAGCGTCGGCGGGAAGGGCTCGTCGGCGAGCCAGTGCAGGCGGTAGCGGAAATTATAGGCGTTGCCGACCTTCGCAGGGGCCTCGGGCACCCACATCGCGACGATGTTGTCGTGGATCTCGTCGTCGGTCGGGATCTCGACCAGCTGGACCGCGCCCTTTCCCCATTGGCCGAGAGTCTCAATCCAGAGGCTCGGCCGGCGCTCATAGAAGACGCCGTCGAGGTAGTGGCCGATTTCGCGGTCGCGCTGCATCAGGCCGAAGCCGCGCGGATTGTCGTCGACGAAGGACGAGGCGACGGTGCGCTGGGGATTGTTGAGCGGGCGCCAGGCGCGCTCGCCGCGGCCGGTCCAGAGCGCCAGCCCGTCGGAATCGTGCACCTCCGGCCGCCAGTCGACCATCGTCGCCTTGGCGGTCTCCGAATACCAGTACATCGAGGTCAGCGGCGCGATGCCGAGCCGCACCACATCCTTGCGCAGGTGCAACTCCTGCTCGATCTCCATGGTGACGCCCTTGCCGCGATGCATCCGGAAGCGGAAGGCACCGGCGACGCTCGGCCCGGATAGCAGCGCGTAGATGATCACATGCTCGGCAGCCTCGGGCGGCGTCTCCAGCCAGACATGGGTGAAGTCGGGAAACTCCTCCGGCCGGTCGCCGACCGCGGGGTCGATCGCGAGGCCGCGGGCCGAGAGCCCGTACTGGTAGAGCTCACCGATGGCGCGGAAATAGGAGGCGCCAAGGAAGGCGACCCAGTCGTTCTTCTGCCAGTCGAGCTTCTCGCCCTTGCGACCGGGATGGCCCGAGCGGCTCTCCTGGAAGCGGAAGCCGGCAAAGCCCGCGCCCGGCGGCAATTGCTTGGCCGGTGAATCGGCCGGCATCTCGAAATAGCTCTCGTCGTAGACGATCTCGCGCGCCTTGCCGTCGTCGAGGACGTGCATCCGCACCGGCTTCTGGAAGTAGCGGCCGAGATGGAAGAAGGTCACCGGCCAGGGCGAGGGCCCATTGGCCCAGAGCGCCAGCTCCGGCTTGAACCTGATCTTGCCATGCGCGTCGTAGTCGATTTTCTCGAGCACGTCCGGCTTCGGGTTCGGCGGCGGCTCATAGGGCTTGCCGGCGAGATCGCGCGCCCGCGCCTTCAGCCCGTCGAAGGAGAAAGCTTCGGCCGTGCCGAGCTTCAGCCCCTGCTGCGCCAGCGCCTGGCCGGAGAAACCCGCTGCGGCGAGGGCAGCCGTGCCGGCGGCGCCCGCAAGCAGCGTGCGGCGGTCGATCAGGGGCGTGGTCGGCTGTCGCGGCTGCATCGGGCGGGGCGCTCCATCGAGAAAGATCAGCTGGAAGATGGTGTTTCCGGCTAGCCTGTCCAGCCGGCGAGGGCAATCTCCTGAGCTTCCTGGCGCCAGCAGGGCGGAAATCGCGCGCAATCGCGGCACTGCGAGCATTACGGCTTTGGAACAACTTTTCTTTCCCGCCACGAACCGCCTACAACAGGAAAAGTCCGGCCGTTCGAGCCGGAGCAAGTTTCGGGAGGAATCATGACGACGCTGCTCGCTGGCCGCAGGTTTGCCGGCCTCATGACTGCCGTGATCATCGCCGTGACGCCGGTCGCGGCAAAGGCCCAGGACTTCATCAACGTCCTGACCGGTGGCACCTCCGGCGTCTACTATCCGATGGGCGTCGCGCTCTCGAAAATCTATGGCGACAAGATCGCCAATACCCGCCCCTCGGTGCAGGCGACGAAGGCCTCGGTCGAAAATCTCGTTCTGCTGCAGCAGGGGCGCGGCGAGATCGCCTTCACCCTCGGAGACTCCCTCGACGCCGCCTGGAAGGGCGACGAAGAGGCCGGTTTCAAGAGCCCGCTGAAGAAGCTGCGCGGCATCACTGCGATCTATCCGAACTATGTCCAGATCGTCGCCTCGAAGGAAAGTGGCATCAAGACGCTGGCCGATCTCAAGGGCAAGCGCCTCTCGGTCGGCGCGCCGAAATCCGGCACCGAGCTCAACGCCCGCGCCATCCTCGGCGCGGCCGGCATCGCCTATAAGGATCTCGGTAAGATCGAGTATTTGCCCTTCGCCGAATCCGTCGAGCTGATGAAGAACCGCCAGCTCGACGCGACCCTGCAATCGGCCGGCCTCGGCGTCGCCTCGATCCGCGATCTCGCGAGCTCGGTCGAGATCGTCGTCGTCGAGGTGCCGAAGGCAGTAATCGACAAGGCCGGTCCGCCCTTCATCAGCACGCCGATCCCGGCCAACACCTATGGCGGCCAGACCACGGACGTGAACACCGCCGCCGTCGTGAACTACCTCGTCACGCATGACGGCGTGAAGGAGGAACTGGTCTACCAGATGACCAAGAACATCTTCGAGAATCTCGGCGAACTCGGCTCGTCGCATTCGGCCGGCAAGTCGATCAAGCTCGAGAACGCGCTCGACGGCATGCCGGTGCCGCTGCATCCGGGCGCCGCGCGCTATCTCAAGGAAAAGGGCCTGAAGGTCGGCTCCTGACCCGCTGCATGAGCGAGGGGATAAGCGACGCCGGCTCAACCAGGGCCGGCGTCGTCGCATGACCGGGAATGGGGCAATGACGCAGCAGACCACAGTGGCGGGAGCCGATACCGATCGGCTGCACGAACTCTCCGGAGCCAGCGGCGCGCCGATCGAGAACGAAGCGCTCGACAATTTCGAGCACGGCTTCCCGCCCGGCTTCGGCCCCGGCAGATGGGGCCTGCTCGCCTATGCCGTCGCGCTCGCCTTCGCCTCCTTCCAGATCCTGATATCGGCTTGGCACTTCCTGCCGAGCCAGGCGGTCCGCGGCGTCCATGTCGGCTTCCTGCTGCTGCTCTCCTTCGGCCTCGTCGCCAATTTCAAGGCCAAGACCGATGCGGGCCGCTGGCTCGGCTGGGCGATCGGTGCGCTCGGCTTTCTCATCGGCCTCTACCAGCTGATCTTCTATGCCGACCTGATCCTGCGCGACGGCGACCCGACAACGCTCGACCTCGTCGTCGGCTCCCTGCTCGCCATCCTCGTCTTCGAGGCTGCACGCCGGCTGATGGGCAATGCCTTGCCGATCATGTGCGGCGCCTGCCTGCTCTACTGGTTCTTCGGCCAGTATTTGCCTTCGCCGTTCAACCATCGCGGCTACGGCTTCGACCAGATCATCGGCCATCTCTCCTTCGGCACCGAAGGGCTCTACGGCGTGCCGACCTATGTCTCGGCCACCTACATCTTCCTGTTCATCGTCTTCGGCGCCTTCCTCGAGAAGGCCGGGATGATCCACCTCTTCAACGACGTCTCGCTCGGCCTGTTCGGCGGCGCCCGCGGCGGGCCGGCCAAGGTTGCGGTGTTCTCGTCAGGGATGATGGGGATGATCTCGGGCTCCGGCGTCGCCAACGTCGTCACCGTCGGCCAGTTCACGATTCCGCTGATGATCAAGTTCGGCTACCGGCGCGCCTTCGCCGCCGGCGTCGAGGCCACCGCCTCGATGGGCGGCCAGATCATGCCGCCGGTGATGGGCGCCGCTGCCTTCATCATGGCCGAGACGCTCGGCGTCGATTATTCCGAGATCGTCAAGGCGGCCGCGATCCCCGCCGTGCTCTATTTCGCCTCGGCCTTCTGGATGGTGCATCTGGAAGCCGGCAAGCACGGCCTCAAGGGCATCGAGCGCGCCTTGCTGCCGAGCCCGCTCCGGGCACTGCGCGAGCGCTGGTATCTGGCGCTGCCACTCGCCGTGCTGGTCTTCATGCTGTTCCACGGCTTCACGCCGCTCTTCGCCGGCACGATCGGTCTTGCGCTCACCGTCGGCCTCTTGCTCGGCACCGGCGTCGCCCTCGGCTTCAAGACGACGACGCTGCGGGTGATCTTCTGGGTCGGCCTGGGGCTGATCGCCGGGGCGCTATTGCGCGAGGGCATGGATGTCCGCGTCGTCGCCGGCCTCATCCTGGTGCTCGTCCTGCTCAACGCCCTCACCATCGGCGGCCGCGCCACGCTCGCCATCTGCCGTGACGCGCTCGCCGACGCCGCCAAGACGGCGCTGCCGGTCGGCATCGCCTGCGCCATCGTCGGCACCATCATCGGCCTGATGACCCAGACCGGCATCGGCACCACCTTCGGCGCCTGGATCATCGGGCTCGGCAAGACCAGCCTGTTCCTGGCGCTGGTCCTGACCATGATCCTGTCGATCCTGCTCGGCACCGGCATCCCGACGATCCCGACCTACATCATCGTCGCGGCGCTCGCCGCCCCGGCGCTGGAAAAGCTCGGCGTGCCGCTGATCGTCAGCCACATGTTCGCCTTCTACTACGGCATCATGGCCGACCTCTCGCCTCCAGTGGCACTGGCGGCATTGGCGGCCGCGCCGATCGCCAAGGAGAACCCGGACAAGATCGGCTGGGAGGCGATGCGCGTCGCGCTCGCCGGCTACGTCATCCCGTTCATCGCGGTCTATTCGCCGGCGCTGATGCTGCAGCCGGGCGATCCGATGTCGAACCTGATCGGCTTCTGGCCGTCCGTGGTCTATGCGGTGATCAAGGCCAGCGTCGCCATCGGCCTGTTCGGCATGGTCGCGATCGGCTTCCTGTTCGCTAGGCTCAGCGTAGCCGAACGCGTGCTCAGCTTCGCCGCCGCGGTCTTCCTGTTCGGCGAATTTCCATACAGCGATCCGCTCGGCTACGCCCTCGCCGCCGCGATCGTCGGCCGCCATTGGTGGACCAATCGCGAGGCGATTGCAGCCCGGCCGGCATGATCTGCCTTGCTGCCGGCGCGCTTGTGATCTCGCTCGGCGCGAGTGAGATCACGCTCTCCTGGCGGCACTCGGTGCAGAAATCGCTGTGGGAAGAGATCTGGCGCGAAACCCCCGAGGGCCTCGTCCTCGCCGAAGCGCGCATCCAGGGCTCGGGCGCGGGCATGGACCCGCCTGATGGCGCGAAACTCGTCGATGGCTTCTGGCGCTGGCGACCCGACCTGCCGGCGTTGCGGGAGGTCGTTATGCGTCGCTCGGGCGCGACCGCCGACTGGCGGGTCTGCGTGGAAGGCCGCTGCCGCTCGCTCGATGAATTGCTGCCGGCCGAGGCCGATCCGGTGGTGATGCGCCCTTGCGGCTGAGCCTCAGCCGCGATGGGTCAGGCGCTCGATCTTCACGACCCGGCGCATGAAATTCAGCAGGCCATAGGCGGCCAGCACCGAGAACAGCCCCATCAGCACATAGGCGACGATGGGCCCAAGCTCGAACAGGCCGGCCAGCGCCCAGCCGGAAGCCAGCGCGACGCCGAAGATCTCGACCGCGATCAGGATGGCGAGCGACACCACCATGATCACATTGCGCCAATTGGTGCGGCCAGCCGCCATGCTTTTACCCTCGGAACCCATGCACGGACCGCCTAGCCTAGGCGGCGGCGGCATGCAACAAAATCGCGCCTTCCGGCAAAATGGTCACGCCCGCCCCGAACGAAAAGAACCTGATGCCCGATTCTCCGGTTTTCAACTCGGCCGCCGTTGCGGCGCCTCATCGTCTCGCCTCGGAAGCCGGCCGCGCCATCCTGGCCGAAGGCGGCAATGCGATCGAGGCGATGGTCGCCATGGCCGCGACCATCGCGGTCGTCTATCCCCACATGAACGCCATCGGCGGCGACGGCTTCTGGCTGGTGCACGAGCCCGGCGGCAGGGTCCACGCCATCGAGGCCTGCGGTCCGGCAGGCAGCCTCGCCACGATCGAGCGCTATCGCGAGAAGGGCCATGACACGCTCCCGGCGCGCGGCCCGGACGCGGCGATCACCGTCGCCGGCGCGATCGGCGGCTGGCAGGCGGCGCACGCGCTGTCCCAAAGCCTCGGCGGCAGGTTGCCGTTGAAGGACCTGCTCGCCGACGCCATCCGCCATTGTACCGAGGGCTACGACATCTCGGACTCCGAGCTGCGCACCTGGCCGCAGGAGGTCGAGGCGGTGAAGGCCGCGCCCGGCTTCAGCGAGTTCTTCTGGCCGGGCGGCGAGCGGCCCAAGGCCGGCGACCGGCGCAAACCGGCGGCGCTCGGCGCGACACTGCAGCAGCTCGCCCATGCCGGGCTCGACGATTTCTATCGCGGCGACATCGGCCGCGAGCTCGCCGAGGATCTCGGCCGCTTGGGCGCTCCGATCACCCGCGCCGATCTCGAAGCCTTCCGCGCCCGGCGCGTCCAGCCGCTGGCGCTGAAGCTGCCGGGGCTCACGGTCTACAATTTCCCGCCGCCGACGCAGGGCCTGACTGCCCTGATGATCCTCGGCATCTTCGAGAAGCTCGGCGTGAGCCGGGCCGAGAGCTTCGACCATCATCACGGGCTGGTCGAGGCGGTGAAGCGGGCGCTCGCCATCCGCGACAAGGTCGTCACCGACCCGGCCTTCATGACGGTCGATCCGGCGAGCCTCCTCACCGATGCCGCCCTGGAGCGCGAGGCTACGAAGATCGACCGCAAGCGCGCCGCGAGCTGGCCGTTCCGGCCCGGCGAGGGCGACACGATCTGGATGGGCGCGATCGACGGCTCCGGCCTCGCCGTCTCCTATATCCAGTCGCTCTACTGGGAATACGGCTCCGGCTGCATCCTGCCGAAGACCGGCGTCAATTGGCAGAATCGCGGCGTCTCCTTCTCGCTCGATAAAAAGGCGCTCAATCCGCTGACGCCCGGGCGCAAGCCCTTCCACACGCTCAACCCGCCGCTCGCCTGCTTCGACGATGGCCGGATCGTGAGCTATGGCGCGATGGGCGGCGACGGCCAGCCGCAATTCCAGGCCCAGATCCTGTCGCGCTATCGTTTCGGCCAGGGCGTCGCCGACGCCGTCGATGCGCCGCGTTGGCTCTTCGGCCGCACCTGGGGCGCCGGCTCGATCTCGCTCAAGCTGGAGAACCGCTTCGACCCGATGCTGCTGGCAAGGCTCACGGCTGCCGGTCACCCGGTCGAGGAATACAGCGAGGCCTATTCCGACCAGTTCGGCCATGCCGGCATGCTGGTCAAGCATCAGAAAGGCCATGTCGAGGCGACGCATGATCCGCGCTCGGACGGCGACGCCAAAGGTATCTGATTGGGATCTGGGGGAATCTGAGAACACCATGATCGAGAACGACCCGTTCCGCTGCTTCGTGCCTTATCCCGAAGCCCCGGTGAAGCATGCCTCCTCCGGCCCGCTCTCCGGGCTGACCCTCGCGGTCAAGGACCTCTTCGACGTCAAGGGCTATCCGACCGGCGCTGGATCGCCGACTGTGCTGGCGCTGTCGGGGACCAAGACCAAGACGGCGCCGATCGTGAAGGCGTTCCTGGAGGCCGGCGCCCGCTTTGTCGGCAAGACCCATACCGACGAGCTCGCCTTCTCGCTCAATGGCAAGAACGCCCATTTCGGCTCACCCGTAAACCCGGCCGCTCCTGACCGCATCACCGGCGGCTCGTCCTCGGGCTCGATGGCGGCGGTCGCCGGCCGACTGGCCGACATCGCGCTCGGCTCCGACACCGGCGGCTCGGTCCGGGCACCGGCGAGCTATGGCGGCCTGTTCGGTATCCGCCCGACCCATGGAAGGCTGTCGCTGAAGCGCGCCTGGCCGCTGGCCGAGAGCCTCGACACCGCCGGCTTCTTCGCGCGGGATGGCGAGGTCTTCGCCCGCGCTGCCAATGCGGTGCTCGGCAAGGACCGGCTGACGCTGCCGGAGACGCCGCGCCTTCTGCTCGCCGACGACCTCTTCGCCCAGGCCGTACCTGAGGCCGAGCGCATCCTGCGCAATGTCGTGCAGCGCATCGTGCCGATCCTCGGCCAGCCCGAGACGGTGCGTGCCGTCAGCGACATGGACGCGCTCTACTGGGCCTTCCGCTGGATCCAGGGCCGCGAGGCCTGGGCTTCGGATGGCGCGATGATCGAACGCCATGCGCCGCCACTCGGCCCCGGTGTCGCCGAGCGCTTCGCTTTCGGCAAGGCCGTCAGCGATGCCGAATTCGCCCGTGGCGAGAGCGTGCGCAAGACGTTCCGCTCGAAGCTGGCGCGCCTCCTCGGCAAGGATGGCGTGCTGATGTTGCCGACGGTGCCCGATGTCGCGCCGCTGATCGGCGCCGGCGAGCCCGAGCTCGAGGATTTCCGCAACCGTGCCCTGCGCCTGCTCTGCCTTGCGGGGCTCTCCGGCTTCCCGCAGATTTCGATTCCCGTCGCCCATCGCGACGATGCCCCGCTCGGGCTCTCGGTGATCGGACCGAAGGGTTCGGACAAGTCGCTCGCAGCCTTCGCGGTGAAATTCGAGCGGGCGGCGCGGATCAGACTGGCATGACAGGGAGGATGCGATGAGCGGCCACGACCATCACCACCATCATGACCACGAGCACGACAACCATTTCACTCCGATCGAAGCGCGGGTGAAGGCGCTGGAATCGCTGATGGTCGAGAAGGGCTATGTCGACCCCAGCGCGCTCGACGCGATCATCGACACCTACGAGACCAAGATCGGCCCGCGCAACGGTGCCCGCGTCGTTGCCAAGGCCTGGAGCGATCCGGCCTATGCGCAGCGGCTAAAGGCGGACGGCACCGCCGCCGTCGCAGAGCTCGGCTATGGCGGGCGCGGCGGCGAGCACATCGTCGCCTGCTTCAATACGCCGGAAGAGCACAACCTCATCGTCTGCACCCTGTGCTCTTGCTATCCGTGGCCGGTGCTCGGCCTGCCGCCGGTCTGGTACAAGTCGCCGCCCTATCGCTCCAAGGCGGTGATCGATCCGCGCGGCACGCTCGCCGATTTCGGCGTGACCTTGCCCGAAGGCCAGCGCATCCGCGTCTGGGATTCGACCGCCGAGACCCGCTTCATCGTCGTACCCATGCGCCCAGAGGGCACGGAAGGCTGGAGCGAGGACGAGCTGGCAGCGATCGTCAGCCGAGACTCCATGATCGGCGTCGGCCTGCCCACCCCAGAGGATCGGCCATGAACAGCGCCCATGATCTCGGCGGCCAGATGGGCTTCGGCCCGGTCGTTCCGGAGAGGGACGAGCCGATCTTCCATGCCGATTGGGAGAAGAAGGTTCTGGCGATCAATGTCGCTGCCGGTGCGATGGGCGCCTGGACGATCGACGGCATCCGCCATGCCCGCGAGAGCCTGCCGCCGGCACAGTACCTGTCGTCGAGCTATTACCAGATCTGGCTGGCGGCGCTCGACAAGGTGCTGGTCGAGCAGGGCTTCCTGAGCAAGGACGAGTTGGCATCGGGTATCGCCGGCAGCGCGCGCCGGGAGCCCAAGCGCGTTCTGAAGGGCGAGGACGTCCCGACCGTGCTGCGTCGCGGCTTCCCCTATGAGCGCGAGGCACCTGCACCGGCCCGCTTCAAGGTCGGCGACAAGGTCCGCACCATCGTGATGCACCCGCAGCATCATACCCGCCTGCCGCGCTATGCCCGCGGCAAGCAGGGCGTCGTCGAGCTGGTTACCGGCTGCCATGTCTTCCCCGACACCGGCGCCCATGGCGCACCCGAGACGGCGCAATGGCTCTACACCGTCGTCTTCACCGGGCCGGAGCTCTGGGGTCGCGATGCCGATCCGACCTCGAGCGTCAGCATCGAGGCCTGGGAGAGCTATCTTGAGCCGGCCTGACGCCGCGCTCGCCGACGCGCTCGCCGCCGGCACGCCGATCCCGCGCGACGCCGAAGGTCCGGTCTTCGCCGAGCCCTGGCAGGCGCAGGCCTTCGCCCTCGTCGTCGCCCTGCAGAACCGCGGCGTCTTCAGCGCGGATGAATGGGCCCAGGCGCTCGGCGCCGAGATCCGCGAAGCCCTGGCCAATGGCGGCTGCCGCGACGGCTCGGATTATTACGAGCGCTGGTGCGAGGCGCTGGAGCACCTGCTGATCGAAAAGGGCCTCGCCTCCCATGACGGCGTCGACGCCCGCGCCGCCGCCTGGGAGCGAGCGGCCGAGGCGACGCCGCACGGCAAGCCGATCCTGCTGGAGAACGATCCGCTGCGCTGATCCAGGCTTTGCATCTCCGTCACGAAGCGCGAGTATCCCGGCAACGCCCGGTGACTGGGCTGCTGAAGGAGGATCGCGATGAGGACCGTATTGATGGCGCTCGCCGCCACGGCACTGGCGACGACGGCACAGGCCGCCGACCCCGCGCTCAACACGCTGATCCCGAAGCTGACGCGCGCCACGCCGTGGACGCAGGTTGCCGCGCTTGAGCTGCAGTTCCCGACCCACCATCCGCAGGGGATGGTCAAGATCGGCGACGCCTTCTTCATCTCCTCGGTCGAGATCAGGAAGCCGACGACACGCTACCCTGCGCCTCAAGATGGCTATGACCGCGACACCGGCGAGGGCGTGGGCCATCTCTTCAAGGTCGATGCGCAGGGCAAGCTCCTGGCCAGTGTCACGCTCGGCGAGGGCTCGATCTATCATCCCGGCGGCATCGACTTCGACGGCAAGGACCTCTGGGTCCCGGTCGCCGAATATCGCCCGAACAGCCAGTCGATCGTCTACAAGGTCGATCCCGCGACGCTGAAGGCGACCGAGGTCTTCCGCTTCAAGGACCATGTCGGCGGCATCGTCCACAACACCGACGGCAAGTCGCTGCACGGCGTCAGCTGGGGCTCGCGCCGCTTCTACGCTTGGCCGCTCGGCGCCGACGGCAAGATCACCAACGCCACCGCTGCCCCCGAGACGCTGCGCGTCGCCAACCCGGCGCTCTACATCGACTATCAGGACTGCCACTTCATCGGCATGAGCCGGATGCTCTGCTCCGGGCTCAACAATTACCGGGCGACCAAGGACGGCCCGCTCTTCCGGCTCGGTGGCTTCGAGATCGTCGACCTCAAGGACAATCGCCCGGTCTTCCAGATGCCGGTCGAGCTCTGGTCGCCCTCAGGCCTGCCGATGACGCAGAACCCGTTCTGGGTCGAACCATCGGGCGAAGGCGTGCGCGCCTATTTCATGCCGGACGACGATAAATCGACGCTGTTCGTCTACGAGGCCGCGGCGAAGTAGGGTTGGCTCGCAACCGCCTTCCCGTCATGGTCGGGCTTGTCCCGACCATCCACGTCTTCCTCCATGAAGTGTGCTGTTCAAGGCGTGGATGCTCGCCACAAGGGCGAGCATGACGGTACGACTAGCTCCCCTGCCCGCCGATCCACAGGCCGAAGAACAGCGCCCCGCCCAGCACCGCGACGAAGGCGGCCGCCAGCACTTCGAGCCCGGCGATGATCCGGGCTCCTTTCAATGAACCGCCGCCGGCGAAGCGCAGCGCCGCGAACTTGAAGAACACCGCCAGCGCCGCCAGCGCCCCAGTGGTCAGCGCCGTGCCGAGCGCCATGGCGAAGGTCGCGGCGATGCCGGCCCAGAGCAGGCCCTGCGCATTGGCGAAGACGAGGATGATCAGCGCTCCCGCACAAGGGCGCAGGCCCGCCGCCAGCACGACCCCGGCCATCTCGCGGAACGAGCGCAAACGCGAAACCTCGTCCGCCCCCGGCATGTGGACATGGTCGCAGGCGGCAGGGTCGTGCGCCGCGCCGCCGCCGAGTGTGACAAGGCTGCCGGCCTTGCGCCAGAGCACGTAGAGCCCGACCAGCGCCACCAGCGCGAAACTGCCTTGCTCGATCACGAAGGTCGTCGAGGCCATGGTCTTCGCCGTTGCGTTGAGCGCCAGCGTCAGCGTGCCGACCAGCCCGATCGCCACCAGCGCCTGCACGATCGCCGCCGCGAAGGAGAGCGCCAGCCCGCGCTTCAGGCTGCGGTTGTCGGCGACGATATAGCCCGAGATCACCGCCTTGCCGTGGCCGGGGCCGGCGGCGTGGAAGACGCCATAGGCGAAGGCGAGCCCGAGCAGGCCGGGCAACGCCGCCGGCGATTGCGCGATCGCCTTCAGCGTCGCGGTCAATTCGCGATAGAAGCTCGACTGCCAGGCGAGAATGACCGCGCCGATCCCGGTCGTCGCCGGCAGCGCCTCACGCGGCAGCGCCGTGCCGAACGGATTACGTGGCGACGGGGGCGGCGGGGGCATATAGAGGCTGAGGAGCCAGGCGACAGCCCCGAGCACGCCAGCGACCAGGGCCAGCGCCAGCAGCGCGACGAGCAGCCGTCGCGGCCAGGCGGACAAGCTCAGCGCGGCGGGAGCGCTCAGGGACATGCCACCAGCGCCCGGGTCGTCACCTGATAGGCGCTCATATCCGGCGTCGCGGTAATGTCCTCCTGCGCCAGCCGCTGCTGCGTCGCCGAATCGAGCTTGGGCGGGCGCATGATCCGGACGATGCAGCCCTTCGGAGCATCGCGCGCCGCCACCGCATCGGCCTCTTCGCCGATCTCGAAGGCGACGAAATAAGTGGGGTCGCCGATCTCGATGCCGAAGGAGCGGTTGGCCGTGGCCGGGCTCTTGAGCGGCAGCGTATAGGTCAGCGTCAGGGTCTTGTTCTCGTAGGACAGCGACGCCTCGCTCGGCGTGCCGAATTCCTGCGGCTTGCCGTTCGCCTTGGCGATGGTGAAGAAGCCGACATCCGGCAGCGATTCCATGTTGACCTTGGCAAGCTCGGCGAGCTCGTCGGAGGTCAGCTTGCCGTCGCCGTTCTTGTCGAGGCCCTGGACCATATAGGCCGAATAGGCCTCGTCGAAGCTCCAGCGATGCCGCAGCGCCTTCACCGCGCCGTCGGCGCCGTAGAGGATTTCGGTGCGCGACGTCACGAAGACGTGCGGATGCGCCAGCGCCGGCAATGCGAGGCCGAGCCAGGCGAATGCGGCGGCGAACAGGGTGAGAATCGTCGAGTATCGCGGCACGCGGCAATTTCCTCGAATCTGCGGCGAATCCGGCCGGGCCTTCATACAAAAACGCGCCCGCCGCGACTACCCTGCAATCTCGTGCTGGAACTCCTGCCGGCATCGCCCGCAAAGGCGGCCAAATCGCGGCGCCGCGCTATCGACCAGTCTGGAATTAGCCCAGAGTGATTTGACGATATCACGTCAGTTATGTCAGCCTTGTTGACATAATATCAGATTGGAGGCCGGCCGTACCGGTCCCATAGTCGATGGATATGCGATCGTCGGGAGGTCGGCCATGGCCGGTACGCAGCAGACTTCGCAGAGCGCCGCAACCGGCGAAGCCGGCCTGAGATCGGTTGCGCTCGACGACAAATATGACCTCACCAAGCAACAGATCTTCCTCACCGGCACGCAGGCTATCGCCCGCATGCTGCTGGTCCAGCATGAGCGCGACCGCCGCGCCGGCCTCAACACCGCCGGCTTCGTCTCCGGCTATCGCGGCTCGCCGCTCGGCGGGCTCGACCAGCAGCTCGCCCGCGCCGGCAAGCAGCTCAAGCCCGCCAACATCGTCTTCCAGCCTGGGCTCAACGAGGACCTCGCCGCCACCGCGATCTGGGGCACGCAGCAGGCCGAGCTCTCCGGCGAGGGCAAGTATGATGGCGTTTTCGCGCTCTGGTACGGCAAGGGCCCGGGCGTCGACCGCACCGGCGACGTCTTCCGTCATGGCAACATGGCCGGCACCTCGCGCCATGGCGGCGTGCTCTGCCTGCTCGGCGACGACCACACCGCCGAGAGCTCGACCAACGCCCACCAGACCGAGTTCGTCCTGGTCGACCGGATGATGCCGATCCTCAACCCGGCCGGCGTCCAGGAGATCATGGACTATTCGCTGCACGGCTTTGCGCTCTCGCGCTTCGCCGGCGTCTGGGTCGGGCTCAAATGCGTCAAGGACAACATCGAATCGACTGCCTCGGTCGATGGCTCGGTCGCCCGCGTCAGCATCGCGATCCCCGATGATTTCGTCATGCCGCCGGGCGGCCTCAGCATCCGCCGCGAGCTCGACTTTCTCGATCAGGAAAAGCGCCTGCATCTCTACAAGCGCGCCGCGATCCTGGCTTATCTCCGAGCCAACAAGCTCAACCAGACCATCCTCTCGGGCGGGCAGACGCCGCGCATCGGCATCATCACCGTCGGCAAATCCTATCTCGACGTGCGCCAGGCGCTGGAGGAACTCGGCCTCGACGAGGTCCGCGCCAACGATCTCGGCATCCGCCTGTTCAAGATCGCCTGCCCATGGCCGCTCGATCCGCAGGAGCTGAAGGACTTCGCCGCCGGACTCGACCTCGTGATGGTGGTCGAGGAGAAGCGCTCGCTGATCGAGGTCCAGCTGCGCGAGGAGCTCTACGGGACCGCCCACCAGCCGATGGTGATCGGCAAGAAGGACGAAAAGGGCGAGTGGCTCTTCCCGGTCCATGGCGCGCTCGATCCGAACGACATCGCCATCGCGCTCGGCGCCCGGCTGCTCCAGTATCGGGACGACCCTGCTTTGCGCGCGCGCCTCGAGGAGATCGCCGCGGCGCAGGGCCGGCTCGCCGAGGCGATCGAAGTCGCCAAGCGCACGCCCTATTTCTGCTCGGGCTGCCCGCATAATTCCTCAACTGTCGTGCCCGAGGGCTCGCGCGCCTATGCCGGCATCGGCTGCCACTACATGGTGCAGTGGATGGACCGCGACACCACGGGCTTCACCCAGATGGGCGGCGAAGGCGCCAACTGGGTCGGCGAAGCCCCATTCTCGACTAGGCAGCACGTCTTCCAGAACCTCGGCGACGGCACCTACACCCACTCCGGCTCGCTCGCGATCCGCTGGGCCGTCGCGTCGGGCGTCAACATCACCTACAAGCTGCTCTACAATGACGCCGTCGCGATGACCGGCGGCCAGCAGGCGGAGGGGCACCTTTCGCCCGACCAGATGGCGCGCCAGGTCGCGGCCGAGGGCGTGACCCGCATCGCAGTGGTCTCAGACGATCCCGATAAATATCCGGCAGGCACGCTCTGGCCGCCAGCTACGACCCTGCATCATCGCGACGATCTCGACGCCGTCCAGCGCGAGCTTGCCACCGTCTCCGGCGTCTCGCTGCTGCTCTACGACCAGACCTGCGCCACCGAGAAGCGCCGCCGGCGCAAGCGCGGCGCCTATCCCGATCCGGACAAGCGCATCATCGTCAACGAGCTGGTCTGCGAGGGCTGCGGTGATTGCGGCGTCAAGTCGAACTGCGTCTCGGTCCAGCCGCTCGAGACCGAGTTCGGCCGCAAGCGCCAGATCGATCAGTCGAACTGCAACAAGGACTTTTCCTGCGTGAAGGGCTTCTGCCCCTCCTTCGTCACCGTGCATGGTGCGCGGCCGAAGAAGGCAGAGCCGCGCACAATGGATGCCTCGGCCCTCGGCGCCGGCGAACTGCCCGAGCCCAAGGTGCCGGCGCTCGACCGCAACTTCGCTGTCGTCGTCACCGGCGTCGGCGGCACCGGCGTCGTCACCATCGGCGCGATCCTCGGCATGGCCGCGCATCTCGAAGGCAAGGGCTGCGGCATGATCGACATGGCCGGCCTCGCCCAGAAGGGCGGCGCGGTCTTCAGCCATGTCCGCCTCGCGCCGACGCCCGACGAGATCCACGCCATCCGCGTCGCCGCCGGCCAGGCCGATCTCGTGCTCGGCTGCGACCTCACCGTCACCGGCTCGAAGAAGGTGCTGGGCGCGATCCGCCCGGGCTCGGCCGTCGTCGTCAACACCGCCGAGTCGATGCCCGGCGATTTCACCCGCAACGCCGATTTCTCGCTGCCGACCGAACGGCTGAAGCGCGCGATCCTCTCCGCCGCCGGGCGCGACAACACTCATCTCGTCGATGCGACCGCGGCAGCAACCACCTTCCTCGGCAATGCCATCGCCGCCAACATGTTCATGCTCGGCTACGCTTGGCAGTTCGGCGCAGTGCCGCTCTCGCGGGCGTCGCTGCTGCGGGCGATCGAGCTCAACGGCGAAGCCGTGCCAATGAACAAGCAGGCCTTCGAGCTTGGACGCCGCGCCGCGCATGATCCCGAAGCGCTCGCCGCCACCCTCGCCGAGGCCAAGGCGCCGACGGACGCCCGCCAGATCTCGCAGAGCCTCGACGAGATCATCGCCCGCCGCGTCGACTTCCTCGCCGGCTACCAGAACGCCGCCTATGCGGCGCGCTATCGCGGTCTCGTCGAAAAGGTCCGCGCGAAAGAAGCGGGCGTCCTCCCCGACCAGAGCGCGCTCGCTGAGACCGTCGCGCGCTATCTCTTCAAGCTGATGGCCTACAAGGACGAATACGAGGTCGCCCGGCTCTACAGCGACGGCGCCTTCCGCAAGCAGCTCGCCGCGACCTTCGAAAAGGACAGCGCCTCGGGCGAGCCCGTACGCCTCGAATTCCACCTCGCCCCGCCATTGCTGGCGAAGCGCGATCCCAATACCGGCCTGCCGCGCAAGATGAGCTTCGGCCCATGGATGATGGGCGCTTTCGGCCTGCTCGCGAAGCTGAAGGGCCTGCGCGGCGGCGTCTTCGACATCTTCGGCTACAGCGAGGAGCGCAGGACCGAGCGCCGGCTGATCGCCGATTACGAGGCGCTGGTCGCCGAGATCCTGGATAAGCTGACGCCGCAGAACCACGCACTCTGCGTCGCCCTCGCCGCGATCCCCGAGAAGATCCGCGGCTTCGGCCACGTCAAGGAGCGCCACCTTCAAGCCGCCAGGGCCGAAGAAGCCGAGCTACTGAAGCGCCTGCGCGACGGCTCGGCAGAGGCGTTGGCGATGCCGAAGGCCGCGGAGTAGCCGCACGAACGTTCAAGACCTGCGGCGATTCCCCCGCTTTTCTTCGCGCTCGCTGCAAAGCGATGTGCGGAGACGGATCATGGACGGACTGGCCGGATTTCTGCTCGCCGGCATCGCTCTCACCGGCAGCCCCGGCCCGGCGACCCTGAGCCTGACCGCAACGGGCGCCGCCTTCGGCATCCGCAGCGGCCTCGGCTATGGCGCCGGCATCACGCTCGGCATGCTCGCGGTGATGGCCTTGACGGCAAGCGGCGTCGTCGCCGTCATCCTGGCGCTGCCGGGCCTGGCACCGATCGTCACGATTCTGGCGGCGCTCTATTTCCTCTATCTCGCCTTCCGTATCGCGACGGCGGCGCCGCTCGCCGAGGCGAACAGCGATGCAGCTGCACCGTCCTTCGCTGCCGGCTTCGCGCTCTCGCTGGTCAATCCCAAGGGCTATGCGGCGATGGCCGCGCTGTTCTCCGGCTTCGCGCTGCTGCCGCAACAACCGGCGCTCGATGCGATCCTCAAGATCGGCGTGCTCCTGCTCGTGATCGCCGCCGTCAACATCGCCTGGCTGCTGGCCGGCTCCGGCCTGACCGGCCTGTTCCGCGATCCCCGGAGCAACCGCATCGTCAACCTGGTCTTCGCGGCGCTGCTGATCGCCTCGCTCGCCGCCGCGATCAGATGGTGATGCCGCTCCTTCCCTCGCCATAAGGCGCGGTTGAGTTCGCTGCCATTGCCGGCCCATAGTGCGCGTCCATCCGTGCGGACGATCGAGGGGCCGGCGAGCTTTGATTTCCGAGGACGAGCTGCGCCGCATCGCCGCCTGGTCGAACGACCTGACGCCGGAGGAGTTCGAGGAGGCGCGGCGCGGCACCAGCATCAAGGCCTATGGCAAGGGCGCCCATGTCTGCCATGTCGGCGACCGGCTCGAATCCTGGACCGGCGTCGCCGACGGCCTGCTCAAGATGAGCACGACCTCGCGCAGCGGCAAATCGGCGACGCTCGCGGGCCTGCGCGGCGGTGCCTGGTTCGGCGAGGGCACGATCATCAAGAACGAGCCGCGGCGCTACGACCTCGTCGCGCTGCGCGAGAGCAAGGTCGCGCTGATGCGGCGCCAGACCTTCTTCTGGCTGTTCGAGCACTCGGCCGCCTTCAACCGCTTCCTGGTCCACCAGTTCAACGAGCGCCTGGCCCAGTTCATCGGCCTCGCCGAATACGACCGCATGTTAGGGGCCACCGGGCGCCTCGCCCGCAACCTCGCCTGGCTGTTCAACCCGATCCTCTATCCGAACAAGGACCGGACGCTGACGATCTCGCAGGAGGAGCTCGGCCTGCTCGCCGGCATCTCCCGGCAGATGGCCAATCAGAGCCTCGCCAAGCTCGCCGAGCTCGGCCTCGTCGAGGTCGGCCACAACGAGGTGACGATCTTGGATCTGGAACGGCTGGCGCGGTACGAGGGGTAGCTAGGCCGATAGGCGCGGGGTCGCTGGCAAAGACCACGCCGCCCCCCCGCTCGACACTACTGAAGTTTTAGCAACTCATAATCAAAATGGGATACATTATGAGATAAATAGCATTGTATCGAACTCGATACAATATCGGACAGATCATCCACCGAAATGCGCTCCTCATATCTATCCTTTACATGAGGCGCGAAATCGATGACAAATTCTTGAATATCATCTTTCTCGATTATCATAAAGAATTTGTCGTTTACCGAAATCTCCATAAACCACCCATTGCGCTCGGCCATTAAGCCAAATTCATATGTTACGCGAAGGGTGGAATTCTTTATAGGCACCGCGAAACTCATTGCTGAAATCTCCTCCCAATAAACGCTCCAAGCCAAACTGCGAGCTACTCGCTGAGCCAAATGCCGACAATCCATGCATGGCGGATATAGCCATTCCTTGAAAAGCCAGCCGCCCCGGGGGCGGTAACAGCTTCGCATCATACTATTCCGCCAAACTCGCTACGAACCCCCGCCTGACAAGAAAAAGCAGAGCAGTTCGCCCGCATCGTTTATGCACAGGTGGAAGAACCCGTCCGGCGAGAGGCGGGCCTTCTGATAGGGGATATCGAGCACGGCCGGCTGGCGGCGCTCGGTCGGCCACATCGCCCGCAACCTCGCCTGGCTCTTCAGCTGGCTCCATGGTCGCCGGATTGTCGCAAGACTCACCCAATGTTGCGAGTTCACGCCAGCGGAGCCGGCATGGACTATTTCAGACGCTTCACCTTCCTGTTCGCGACCCCGAACTTCGATGCCGAGGACCTTGAAGGAATCCGCTTCAATCAGATCGTCGAGGAGATCGAACGATCTGGCTTCGAGGTGGTGAAGGCCCGCAAGCTCGAGGATGCCGAGATCGCGGTCCAGACCGATGCCGCCATCGGCTGCATGGTGGTCGACTGGGGCAAGAAGGGACTGGAAGGCAAGACGGCTGCGCTGATCAACCTGATGCGCCGGCGCGGCCTCGACTTCCCGATCATCCTGCTGATCCGCCGCAAGCGCTTCGAGGACGTCCCGGTCGAGGTGCTCGACTTCATCGACGGCTACATCTTCCTTTCGGAGGAGACGCCGCCCTTCATCGCCAAGAGCCTGATCAGCCGCCTGAAGCAATATGCCGAGACGCTCAAGACGCCGTTTTTCGGCGCGCTCGTCGACTATGCCGAGGAAGGCAATCATCTCTGGACCTGCCCCGGCCACAACGGCGGCGTGTTCTACAGCCGCAGCCCGATCGGCCGCGTCTTCATGGAGCATCTCGGCGAGGCGGTGTTCCGCGATGACCTCGACAATTCGGTGCTCGATCTCGGCGATCTGCTCACCCATGAGGGCCCGGCCCTGAAGGCGCAGAAGGAAGCGGCGCAGATCTTCGGGGCCGAGAAGACCTATTTCGTCCTGAACGGCACCTCGACCTCGAACAAGGTCGCGCTCGCTGCGCTGGTCACCGATGGTGACCTCGTCCTGTTCGACCGCAACAACCACAAGGCCGCGCATCACGGCGCGCTGCTGATCGCCGGCGGCATCCCGGTCTATATCCCGACGGCACGCAACGCCTGGGGGCTGATCGGCCCGATGCGCTGGGAGAGTTTCGACGAGGAGGCGCTGCGCGAGCGCATCCGCACCAACCCGCTGGTCAAGGATCCAGGGGCCTGGAAGAAGCCGCGCCCGTTCCGCGTCGCCGTGGTCGAGCAGTGCACCTATGACGGCACGATCCATAGCGCCCAGATGATCCTCGATAAGATCGGCCATCTCTGCGAATACATCCTCTTCGACGAGGCCTGGGCCGGCTTCATGAAGTTCCACCCGCTCTATGCCGGGCGCTTCGCCATGGGACTTACCGGGCTGGGGCCGGATTCGCCGGGGATCATCGCGACGCAATCGACCCACAAGCAGCTCGCAAGCTTCAGCCAGGCCTCGCAGATCCATATCAAGGACAGGCACATCAGGGGCCAGAAGCGGCGGGTCGAGCACCGGCGCTTCAACGAGAGCTTCATGCAATACGCCTCGACCTCGCCCTTCTATCCGCTGTTCGCCTCGCTCGACGTCGGCGCGCAGATGATGAAGGGCCGTTCCGGCGAAGTGCTCTGGGACGACACCATCCGGCTCGGCATCGAACTGCGCAAGAAGATCCGGGCCGTGCGCCGCGAATTCGAGGAGAAGGAGACCCGGCCGGAGCGGCGCTGGTTCTTCGAGCCCTTCGTGCCGGACCGGGTCAGCATCCCTGACGCCGCGCGCGAGGGCGCAGTCCACGATGTCGCCTGGGAAATGGTCGCGACCGACCAGCTCGCCAGCAATCCCACCTATTGGCAGCTCGCGCCCGATGCAGGCTGGCACGGCTTCACGCGGATGGAGCCGGGCTTCGCCATGACCGACCCCAACAAGCTGACCTTGCTCACGCCGGGCTTCGATCGCGAGACCGGCGCCTATGCAGAACACGGCATCCCGGCTCCGGTCGTCGCGCAGTTCCTGCGCGAGAACCGGATCGTCGCCGAGAAGAACGATCTGAACTCGCTGCTGTTTTTGCTGACGCCGGGTGTCGAGGCCAGCAAGGCCGGCACGCTGATCAGCGGGCTCGTCGCCTTCAAGAAGCTGCATGACGACAACGCCCTGCTGGAAGAGGCGATCCCCGAATTCTATCGGCGCCGCCCGGGGCGCTATGGCGGCGTGCGGCTGCGCGACCTGTGTGGTGAGATGCACCGCTTTTTCCGCGACCACGATGTCAGTGGGTTGCAGAACCGGCAGTTCTCGCCCGAGCATCTGCCGGAGATGGCGATGTCACCGCATGATGCGGCGCGTTGCCTGGTACGCAACGATGTCGACTACCTGCCGATCGATGCCATCGCCGGGCGGATCGCGACGACGCCCTTCGTCGTCTATCCGCCCGGCATCGCCACCATCGTGCCTGGCGAGCGACTGACCGAGCGCGCCCAGCCGATGCTCGACTACTTGAAGATGTTCGAGGCCTGCTTCAATGCCTTCCCCGGCTTCGAGGTCGAGATTCAGGGCGTCTATCGCGAAACCGATTCCGCCGGGCAGGTGCGGCTCCACACCTATGTCGCCAACGAGCCGACGCAGGGCTGAGGGCCACGGCGACGCATGGAGACCGACGCACCCATCATCATCCGCCCCTCGCGCGATACCGATGTCGAGCCCATGCTGGCGATCTATCGCCGGCATATCCAGCGCGGCATCGAGGCCGGCGTCGAGGACACCGGAACGCCGCAGCCCGACGATCTACGCGACCGACGCAAGAACCTGCGCAACCGCAAGCTGCCGCATCTGGTGGCGACCCGCGGCGGCGAGGTCGTCGGCTATGCCTATGTCGTGCTTTTCCGCAAGCGGCCGGCCTATCGCTTCACGGTGAAGCACTCGATCTACGTCCACCACGAGCATCTCGGCCGCGGTATCGGACGGCTTCTGATGCAGGCGCTGATCGACGCCTGCGCCGCCGCGGGCTTTCGCCAGATGATCGGCTATATCGACGCGGAGAACGGCGCTTCGCTGGCCTTGCACGAGCGCTTCGGCTTCGCCCGGGTGGGGCTGCTGCCGGGTGTCGCCTATCGCTACGGCAAATGGTCCGACAGCGTCATGGTGCAAAGATCGCTCGGGGCGGGCGCCACGCAGCCGATCCTGTAGGCTATGTCTAGAGCGTTTTCGCGTTTCTCCGAATCGCGGAAACGCTCTAACTATTTGTTTTGTCGCATTTTCTTCACGCGACCCGGTGCCCACTTCGCTCGAAAATGCTCTAGATGTCGGGTGATGATTAATGTCCTGCCAAGCGCGGGCTTTGGCCCAGAATATGCCCCGCAGGGCCGGGCGGCGGAATGTCGGCTTCCCGCCCTCAACCAACGTCAGCACTACGAGTCCCCACCCGGAGCATAAAAGCACAGCAGCTCCCCCGCATCGTTGATGCACAAATGCCAGAACCCATCCGGCGACTGGCGGGCCTTTTGATGGGGGATGTCGAGCACCAGCGGCTCGCGGCGCTCCGTCGGCCACATCGGATGGCGGCCGGGCGCGATCGTGACGACAAAGCCAGATCGGACCTCACGGACGGTGCCGGCGTCGATCCGCGCGCAATCGGCCTCCGAGCAGCATTCGAACGGATAGTCCCAGCCGCTGCGCGCCTGATGCGCATGCGTCGGCGTCGCATATGCGGCGAGCATGATCGCAATCGTGATCCAGGCAGAAGCGCGCATCGGCCAGCCCCCACTGCGAGCTTCCGGCCTGAACGAGGCGGATGCAAGGCGCTGCGCCAGTCCCGTAAAACCGGGCGCCTGCGATCACTGCGATGTCGGGGAATTTGCCCGGCGAAGAGCAAGCCAAGGGGCCAAGTCAAACCTCGGCGGGACGATAGCCACCAAATATCGACTTGTCTGTCAAGTGGCTCCTTGCACAGTGCTGACGCTCCTGCAAAGCTTGCATGATCGCATAAGGGCCTAGCGTCCGGACAAACCCGCAGCAGACGGGGCGACAGGGTGGAGACGACGATCGTGGCAAGCGCAGCCGCCGGCCAGGCGGATACCTTTCCCAAGCTCGTGCTGCGCAATGCGCGGGAGCGCGGCGCACGCACGGCCTTCCGTCACAAGGATCTCGGCATCTGGCAGTCCTGGACCTGGGCCGAGGTCGCCGAGCAGATCCGCGCCTATGCCAGGGGTCTTGAGCAGCTCGGCCTGAAGCGCGGCGAGAAGGTCGCGATCATCGGCTACAACCGCCCACGCCTCTATTGGTCGATGGCCGCGGCGCAATGGCTCGGCGCGATACCCGTGCCGGTCTATGCCGACAGCGTCGCCGACGAGATGGCCTATGTGCTCGACCATGCCGGCGCGGTCTTCGCCTGCGTGCAGGATCAGGAGCAGGTCGACAAGGTGCTCTCCGTCATCGAGCGCCTGCCGGCCTTGCGCCACATGCTCTATGACGAGCCGCGCGGCCTGCGCGACTACGACCACGCCAAGCTGCACGACATCGGCGATGTGATCGAGACCGGGCGCAGCGCGCTCAAGGGCGCCGCAGTTTCAGCCGCGCATGACCGCGAGATGGAGCAGGGCGCGAGCGCTGATCTCGCCATCATCCTCTACACCTCCGGCACGACCGGGCGCCCCAAGGGCGTGATGCTCACCCATTACAACGTCATCACTGCCGCCGAGATCGGCTGCGGCTTCGACGGGCTGAACGAGAACGACGAGATCATCGCCTATCTGCCGATCGCCTGGGTCGGCGACCACGTCTTCTCCTATGCGCAGGCGATCATCGCCGGCTTCTGCGTCAATTGCCCGGAAGGTCCCGAGACCGTCGTCGACGACCGCCGCGAGATCGGCACGACCTATGCCTTCGCGCCGCCGCGCGTCTTCGAGACCATGCTGACGCTCACCATGGTGCGCATGGAGGATGCCGGTCCGCTGATGCGGAAGGTCTTCCATTACTTCCTCGGCGTCGCGAAGGAGCATGGCGAGAAGATCCTGAACCGCGAGCCCGTGCCGCTTTCCGCCCGCCTGCTCTACAAGCTCGGCGACATTCTGATCTATGCGCCCCTGCGCAATCGCTTCGGCCTGACCAACATCAAGGTCGGCTACACCGCCGGCGAAGCGATCGGCCCCGAGCTCTTCCGCTTCTACCGCTCGATCGGCGTCAACCTGAAGCAGCTCTACGGACAGACCGAGGCCGGCGTCTACATCACCATGCAGCCGGACGGCGAGATCAAGGCCGACACCGTCGGCAAGCCGGCGCCGCAGGTCGAGATCAGGATCGCCGACAATGGCGAGGTGCTCTATCGCTCGCCCTCGATCTTCCGCGGCTACTACAAGGACGACGAGAAGACCGCCGAGACGATGACGCCTGACGGCTTCGTCCGCTCCGGCGACGCCGGCTTCTTTGATGAGAGCGGCCACCTCAAGATCATCGACCGCGCCAAGGATGTCGGCAAGCTCAACTCCGGCGAGCTGTTCCCGCCGAAATACATCGAGAACAAGCTCAAGTTCTATCCGAATATCAAGGAGGTCGTCGCCTTCGGCCAGGGCCGCGACTACGCGACCGCCGCGCTCAACATCGACCTGACCGCCGTCGGCAACTGGGCCGAGCGCAACAATGTCGTCTACGCCTCCTATCAGGAGCTCGCCGGCCATCCGCAGGTCTATGAGATGATGGCCAAGCACGTCGACGAGGTGAACCGCTCGCTCGCGGCCGAGCCGATGATGGGCGGCGCCCAGATCAAGCGCTTCCTGATCCTGCACAAGGAACTCGATGCCGACGACGGCGAGCTCACCCGGACCCAGAAAGTCCGCCGCGGCTTCATCGCCGAGCGCTACGCTCCGCTGGTCGAGGCGCTCTACAACGGCGCGACCGAGGCCGACATCTCGACGGAAGTCACCTTCGAGGACGGCCGCAAGGGCGTGATCTCGGCGACGGTCAAGGTCGTCGACTGCAAGGTCTATCCGGTCACGGCCCCGGCAATCGCCCCGGCGACGAAGGAGGCGGCATGAACGCGCATACCATGGCTGTCGCCGGCGCGCCGGTCACGCATAAGGGCGAGGTGCTGCTCTCGGTCGAGAACGTCTCGCTGCGCTTTGGCGGCGTGAAGGCGATCAGCGATGTCTCCTTCGACATCCGCAAGGGCGAGGTCCGCGCCATCATCGGCCCCAACGGCGCCGGCAAGACCTCGATGCTCAACTGCATCAACGGCTTCTACCAACCCCAGGAAGGCCAGATCACCTATAAGGGCGTTCGCCGCGACAGGATGCGGCCGCACCGGGCCGCCGCCGCCGGCATTGCCCGCACCTTCCAGAACGTCGCTTTGTTCAAGGGCATGTCGACGCTCGACAACATCATGACCGGCCGCACGCTGAAGATGCGCAAAGGCTTCTTCTGGCAGGCGCTGCGGCACGGTCCGGCGATGACCGAGGAGATCGAGCATCGCAAGGTCGTCGAGGACATCATCGACTTCCTGCAGATCCAGCACATCCGCAAGCTGCCGGTCGGCAAATTGCCCTATGGCCTGCAAAAGCGCGTCGAGCTCGGCCGGGCGCTCGCCATGGAACCCGAGCTCCTGCTGCTCGACGAGCCGATGGCCGGCATGAACCTCGAGGAGAAGGAGGACATGTGCCGCTTCATCCTCGACGTGAACAACCAGTTCGGCACCACCATCGCTTTGATCGAGCACGATATGGGCGTGGTCATGGACCTCTCCGACCGCGTCGTCGTGCTCGAATACGGCCGCAAGATCGCCGACGGCACGCCGGGTGAGGTCAAGGCCGACCAGCGCGTGATCGACGCCTATCTCGGAGTTGCGCACTGATGGCCGCCGCTGCAATCAAGGATCAAAGCGCATGAGCGACGTCGCCGCGCAGCCTGCGCCCAATCTCCTTGCCAATGGCTGGATCAAGTCAGGCCTGATCGCGATCGGCCTCGTCGTCGCCGCGATCGTCGGCGCCCGTATCGACCCCACCGGCACGATCCACGCCATCTTCGTCGATCCCTTCAATCAGATGGCGCAGGCGCCTGATCTGCTCGCCCAGACCATCTGGGAGGGGCTGGTCTCGGGCGTGCTCTATGCCCTGATCGCGCTCGGCTTCGTGCTGATTTTCAAGGCCTCTGGCGTCTTCAACTTCGCCCAGGGCATCATGGTGGTGTTCGCCGCGCTGACCCTGGTCGGCCTCTACGAGAAGGGCGTGCCGGCCTTCCTCGCCGTCATCCTGACGCTCGGTGTGATGTTCGCCCTCGCCGTGACGATCGAGCGCGTGGTGCTGCGCCCGCTGGTCAACCAGCCCGACATCATCCTGTTCATGGCGACCTTTGGGATCACCTATTTCCTGATCGGTTTCGGCGAATCCCTCTTCGGCGGCAGCCCAAAGCAGATGATCGCCGATCAGCTCTATTTGCCCAAGGGCGCGATCGACCTGAAGATCCTCGGCGGCATCGTCTCGCTGCAGAAGATCGACATCGCCGCTGCCATCATCGCGTCGCTGATGATCGCGGCGCTGGCGCTGTTTTTCCAGTACACGCGCATCGGCCGCGCCCTGCGGGCGGTGGCCGACAGCCATAAGGCAGCGCTTTCGGTCGGCATCTCGCTCAACCAGATCTGGGTGATCGTCTGGTTCACCGCCGGCATCGTCGCGCTGATCACCGGCATCATGTGGGGCGCGCGCTCGGACGTTTCCTTCGCGCTCGAGATCGTGGCGCTGAAGGCGCTTCCCGTGCTGATCCTCGGCGGCTTCACCTCGATCCCCGGCGCCATCGTCGGCGGGCTGATCATCGGTATCGGCGAGAAGCTCGGCGAGTTCTACTGGGGTCCGCTGATCGGCGGCGGCATCGAGAGCTGGCTCGCCTATTTCATCGCGCTGGGCTTCCTGCTGTTCCGGCCGCAGGGCCTGTTCGGCGACAAAATCATCGAACGCATCTGAGAGGCTGACCCGTGTTTTACCGCGAAGCCGGCCAATACAAGACCAACTACGCCGCCGACATGGCCGTGTTCCCGCTTCGGCAGGACCGGATCGGCATCGCCGTCATCTTAGGCATCGCTCTCGTCGGCATCCCGCTGATCGGCAACGACTTCTTCATCGCCTCGGTGATGATCCCGTTCCTGATTTTCTCGCTGGCGGCGATCGGGCTCAACATCCTGACCGGCTATACCGGGCTGATCTCGCTCGGCACCGCCGCCTTCATGGGCGTCGGCGCCTATTCCTGCTACAAGCTGACCACCTTCTTCCCGGGCGTGAACGTCATCGTCCTGATCCTGGTGTCGGGCCTGTTCTCGGCCGCGATCGGCGTGCTCTTCGGCCTGCCCTCGCTGCGGATCAAGGGCTTCTATCTCGCCGTCGCGACGCTCGCGGCGCAGTTCTTCCTGCAATGGGCCTTCGTGCGGGTGCCCTGGCTGTTCAACTACAATGCCTCGGGCGCGATCGAGGTGCCGCAGCGCACGCTGTTCGGCCTGCCCATCACTGGCGCCTCCGCGACGCCCGAGACGCGCTATTTCGTCTGCCTCGGCCTCGTCGTGGTGCTGACCTGGTTCGCCTCGAACCTCGTGCACGGCAAGCTCGGCCGCTCCTGGATGGCGGTGCGCGACATGGACATCGCCGCCGAGCTGATGGGTATCAAGCTGCTCAACGCCAAGCTCACCGCCTTCGCCGTCTCGTCCTATTTCGCCGGCGTCGCCGGGGCGATGATGATCTTCCTCTGGTATGGCGGCGGCGAAGCCAATGACGTCTTCACCATCCGCCTCTCCTTCAACATCCTGTTCATGGTGATCATCGGCGGCCTTGGCTCCCTGATCGGCTCCTTCTTCGGCGCGGCCTTTATCGCCAGCCTGCCGACGATCCTGAAGTTCGGCCTGCCGGCGCTGGGCGTGCCGCTCACCGGCGCCACCGCCGAACATGTCACCTTCATGCTGGTCGGCGCCTTGATCATCTTCTTCCTGATCGTCGAGCCGCACGGGCTGGCGCGGCTCTGGCAGATCGGAAAGCAGAAATTGCGGACGTGGCCTTTCCCCTACTGAGCCGGGGAGGAGGTCCAAAGGAAACGACCTGCGGCAAACCTTGAAGCCGCAGGCAGCAAGACGGGGCGGCCCGGCCGCATCCGACTGAAACCAACGGAGGAAGCAATGAAGAAGAGCAGCATCATCAGGAGCGTCGCCCTCGGCGCGCTCCTTGCCGCCGGCGCGATCGCAGCGCCGGCTAATGCGCAAGACAGCATCTACGTCGCCAACAACGCCTATCGCACCGGCCCGTTCTCGGGCTCTGGCATTCCGATCGGCGACGGCATGCGTGACTATTTCACGATGCTGAACGAGCGCGATGGCGGCATCGGCGGCGTCAAGATCAACTTCGAGGAATGCGAGACCGGTTACGACACCAAGAAGTCGATCGAGTGCTACGAGCAGGCCAAGTCGAAGAACACCGTGATCTATTCGCCCTGGTCGACCGGCGCGACGCTGGCCGCCATCCCGCGCGCCCATATCGACAAGATCCCGATCCTGTCGATGGCCTATGGCCTCTCGGCCTCGGCCGACGGCAACACCTTCCCCTGGGTCTTCAACCCGCCGCTGACCTATTGGGACGGCGCCTCGATCATGGTCCGCCACATGGCGAACGAGCTCGGCGGCATGGACAAGCTCAAGGGCAAGAAGCTCGGCCTGATCCATCTCGACGCGCCCTTCGGCAAGGAGCCGATCCCGGTGCTCGAGAACCTCGCCAAGAAATACGGCTTTGAACTCAAGCTCTACCCGGTCGCCGCCGCCGACATGCAGAACCAGGGCTCGCTCTGGCTCTCGATCCGCCGCGACCGCCCGGACTATCTCTACAACCAGGGCTGGGGCGCGATGAACCCGACCGCGGTCAAGGAAGCCATCAAGAACAACTTCCCGATCGGCAAGCTGGTCGGCGTCTGGTGGGCGGGCGGTGATGACGATGCGCGCGCCGGTGGGGCCGAGGCCAAGGGCTACAAGTCGCTGAACTTCAACGCGGCCGGCACCAATTTCCCGGTCATCCAGGACATCGTCAAGCACGTCGTGGAGAAGGGTAAGAGCCTGGCGCCGAAGGAGAAGGTCGGCGAGAACCTCTACAATCGCGGCGTCTACAACTCGATGCTGATCGCCGAGGCGATCCGCAACGCCCAGAAGCTCACCGGCAAGAAGGTCGTCACCGCCGAGGACGTGCGGCGCGGGCTGGAATCGCTCAACATCAGCGAGGCCCGGCTCAAGGAGATCGGGATGGAAGGCTTCGCCGGCGCCATCAAGGTCGCCTGCGGCGATCATAACGGCCACCACAAGGCCTATGTCGCCGAATGGGACGGCACCAAGTGGACCAAGGGCTCGGACTGGATGGAGCCGTTGAAGGACGAAGTCCGGCCGCTGATCGAGGCCAACGCCAAGGACTATGCCGAGAAGGCCGGCAATTGGCCGAAGCGGACCGAGTCCTGCGAGAAGTCGTCCTGATCTGACAGCGCGCTTCCTTCTCCCCTCCGGGGGAGAAGGTGGCAGCGCGCAGCGCTGACGGATGAGGGAAGTCACTCGCTCTCATCCGTCCTTCCCTCATCCGACCCGGCTGACGCCGGGCCACCTTCTCCCTCGAGGGGAGAAGGAAGGAGCGCAAGATGTCGACCGCCACCCTCGAAAAGCCCCCGGCAGCCGCCGCTGCAACGGACACCATCCTGTCGCTCAACAACATCGAGGTGATCTACGATCACGTCATCCTGGTGCTGAAGGGCGTCTCGCTGACCGTTCCGCGCAAGGGCATCGTCGCGATCCTTGGTGCCAATGGCGCCGGCAAGACCACGACGCTGAAGGCGATCTCCAATTTGCTCAAGGCCGAGCGCGGCGAGGTCACCAAGGGCTCGATCGTCTTCGACGGCGAGCGCGTCGACAAGATGTCGCCGAGCGAACTCGTCCGGCGCGGCTGCATCCAGGTGATGGAGGGCCGGCATTGCTTCGGCCATCTCTCGATCGAGGAGAATTTGCTGACCGGCGCCTTCACGCGCCGCGACGGCAACGCCGCGATCAAGCGCGACCTCGAGAAGATCTACGAGCTCTTCCCGCGCCTGAAGCAGCGCCGCAACTCGCAGGCCGGCTACACCTCCGGCGGCGAGCAGCAGATGTGCGCGGTCGGCCGCGCCATGATGTCGAAGCCCAAGATGATCCTGCTCGACGAGCCCTCCATGGGGCTGGCGCCGCAGATCGTCGAGGAGATCTTCGAGATCGTCCGCCGCCTCAACGCCGAGGAGGGCGTCTCCTTCCTCGTCGCCGAGCAAAACACCAACATGGCCCTGCGCTACGCGACCTATGGCTACATCATGGAGACCGGCCGCGTCGTCATGGACGGGCAGGCCCAGATGCTGCGCGAGAACGAAGACGTGAAGGAATTCTATCTCGGCGTCGCCGAGGGCAACAAGAAATCCTTCCGCGAGGTCAAGAGCTACAAGCGTCGCAAGCGCTGGCTGTCATAGTCCGGCCCGCTTCGGCGCGGCATTTCAGGCTCATGCTCTACCTCGTCATCGCCCTCCTCCTCGCCGCCCTGATCTTCGGTCCGCAATTCTGGGTCCGCTACGAAATGGACAGGCACGCCGCAGACAGGCCCGATCTGCCCGGCACCGGGGGCGAGCTCGCGCGCCATCTGCTCGATCGTTTCGGCCTGGCCTCGGTCGCCGTCGAGACCACCGCCGCTGGTGGCGACCACTATGATCCCGACGCGCGCACTGTGCGGCTGTCGCCGAGGAATCATGACGGCCGCTCGATCACCGCCGTCGCCGTCGCCGCCCATGAGGTCGCCCACGCCGTCCAGCATGCGCAGGGCAGCCGGCTCTTCAGCATCCGCACCGGATTGGCTCGCTTCCTTGGCATGGTCGACAAGGTCGCGATGGTGATCCTGATCACCGCTCCGGTGGTGATGATCCTGACCCGCGTGCCGGCTGTCGGCCTGTTCCAGTTCGGCGCCGCGCTCGCTTTGCTCGGCATCGGCCTCGTCGTCCATCTCGTCACGCTGCCGGTCGAGTTCGACGCCAGCTTCGGTAAGGCGCTGCCGATCCTGCAGCATGAGAACTACCTGCACCCTGACGACATGCCCGCTGCGCGCGGCGTGCTGCGGGCCGCGGCGATGACCTATGTCGCCGCGTCGCTGATGGGGCTGCTCAATTTCCTGCGCATTCTGCGCCGATAGGTTCGCACCGGGGCACGAGCGATGAACCAGCACTACGATGATCTCGAGACCCGGTCGCCTGCGCAGCGCGAGGCAGACCTCTTCGCCAGGCTGCCGGCCGTCCTCGCCGCCGCGTTGGGGACGCCGGGCTATGCCGCGCACCTGAAAGGTGTCGATCCGGCCGAGATCACCGATCGCGCCGCACTCGCCAAGCTCCCGGTGCTGCGCAAGGCCGACCTCCCGGCGCTGCACAGGGAAAGCCCACCTTTCGGCGGTCTCGCCAATACGCCGCTGGGCTCCTTCGGCCGGCTCTTCACCTCGCCCGGCCCGATCTTCGAACCGGAAGGCACCGGCAGCGACCCCTGGGGCACGGCGCGCGGCCTTTACGCCGCCGGTTTCCGCAAGGGCGACGTCGTGCTCAACACCTTCGGCTACCATCTGACGCCGGGCGGTTTCATCATGGATTCGGCCGCGCGGGCCATCGGCTGCGCCGTCATCCCGGCCGGCCCCGGCAACACAGAGCAGCAGATGGAGGTGATCGGCGCCTATCGACCGAGCGCCTATACTGGCACGCCGGATTTCCTCAAGCTGCTGATCGAGGCGGCCGACAGCCGCGGCGTCGATACCTCCTGCCTGAAGCGCGCCATCGTCTCGGGCGCCGCCTTCCCGCCTTCGCTTCAGGCCTGGGTACAGGGGCGTGGCATCGACGCCTACCAGCTCTACGCCACCGCCGATATCGGCCTGATCGCCTATGAGACCAGCGCCCGCGACGGCATGGTCCTCAACGAGAACCTGATCGTCGAGATCGTCCGTCCCGGCACCGGTGATCCCGTTACCGAGGGCGAAGTCGGCGAGATTGTCGTCACCAATCTCGACCCACACCACCCGCAGATCCGCCTCGCCGTCGGTGACCTGACCGCGATCCTGCCGGGGGTCAGTGCCTCCGGGCGGACCAATGCGAGGATCAAGGGCTGGCTCGGCCGCGCCGACCAGACGGCAAAGATCAAGGGCATGTTCGTGCGGCCCGAGCAGGTCGCCGAGATCGCCCGCCGCCACAGCGAGATCGCCAAACTGCGCCTCGTCATCGGCCGCGCCAACGAGCTCGACACCATGACGCTCAAGGCCGAGATCTATGCCGAACCGAACGGCTTCGTCGACGCGGTGTCCTCGACCCTGCAGCAGGTCACCAAGCTGAAAGGCGCGGTCGAGGTGCTGCCGCTCGGCGCCCTGCCGAACGACGGCAAGGTCATCGCCGACGAGCGGCCGGTGGGGTAACGCGTCATAGCCGGAAGG